>JACKPZ010000010.1 GCA_024233135.1 Akkermansiaceae bacterium
GCTGATCGCCGTCACCGGTGCCGTGATCTGGGTCGCCAAGGTTTCCGAGCCGCCCGCGAAGGTCATCCGCGTCTGATTTCCGATTTCAACTTTCCGATCTCCACTCTCCCATGGCAGTCATCAAGGTCCATCGTCCGAAGCTCAAGTTCGGAGAAAAGATCTACTTCGGCGCGCTCATCAAGGGCTTCGCCCTCACCATGACGCATGCGATCAAGTCGATCCTCGGCAAGTCCGCCGGCGCCGACTCGCTCGCCTCGTCCGGTCTCGGCGTGACGATGCAGTTTCCCGAGCAACGCTGGGACGAACACCTGCCCGAGCACTATCGCGGCGCGCCCGCGCTGGTGACGGACGAACAAGGCCGCGAGCGCTGCGTTTCCTGCCAACTCTGCGAATTCATCTGTCCGCCGAAGGCGATCAAGATCATCCCCGGAGAAATCCCCAACGACGACCCGTGGGCCAAGGTCGAGAAGCGCCCGGCCGAGTTCGACATCGACATGATCCGCTGCATCTACTGCGGCATGTGCGAGGAAGTCTGCCCGGAGCAGGCGATCTTCCTGCGCAAGGACTACCTGATCACCGGCCTGTCGCGCGCCGACATGGTCCACGACAAGAAGAAACTCTACGAGATCGGCGGCGTCCGCACCGGCCTCGTCAACAAGTGGAACGAGCTGAAGTAATCCCATGCCTTCTTTTCTCTTCTGGTTATTCGCGGTTCTGATGCTCGCAGGGGGTGTCGCGGTCGTCGCCTTTCGCAACCCGGTGTCGAGCGCGATGTCGGTGGTCGCCAGTTTCGTCGGACTCGCCGCCTTGTTCGTCGGCCTCAGCGCCTTCTTCGTCGGCATCATCCAGATCCTCGTCTACACCGGCGCGGTGATGGTGTTGTTCCTCTTCATCATCATGCTGCTCGACCTCAAGGATGAGCAGAAACGCGCACCCAAGCTCGCTCCGGTGGCCGCCGGATTCGCGCTGGTGATCGCGTTCGTCATCCAGCTCGTCGGCGTGCTCGCGAAAATGCCCGCCACCACGGCGCCCAAGCTCGACCAGGCCGCCCTCGCTTCCGCAGCCGGCGGTTTCAACGAAGGCGGCAAGATCGCCACCGCTCTCACCGCCGGCCGCCTGCCCGACGTCCAACTCATCGGCCATACGCTTTTCACTCAATACAACCTCCCGCTTCAAATCCTCGGCGTGCTGCTGCTCGTCGCCACCGTCGGCGTCGTGGTGCTCTCGAAGAAACACGCGGATTGATCCGTCGCCCTGAAAACTGAACACTGAAATCTAGCAAACTTTTTTCATGGCCACCCTGAACGACTACCTCCTCGTCTCCGGCCTGCTGTTCGCCATCGGCCTCGCCGGCGTGGTGCTGCGGCGGAACATCATCGTCGTCTTCATGTGCCTCGAGCTCATGCTCAGCGCGGCGAACCTCAGCTTGGTCGCCTTCTCGCGCTTTCACCCGGTCAACGGCCTGCCCGACTACAACGGCCAGATGCTCGTTTTCTTCGTCATCACCGTCGCCGCCGCCGAGGTGGCCGTCGGCCTCGCCATCATCGTCGCCCTCTACCGCGCGCGGCAAACGATCCACACCGACGAACTGACTTCGCTCCAAGGCTGAGCACCCCACTGATCACCGCTCACTGATCACTCGTCACTCTTTTCCATGAACCTCGCCTGGATCCTCCTCTTCCTGCCGCTGGTGGTCGCCGCGGTGAACCAGCTCGTGCTGCGCAAGAACCCGCTCGTGCCGTGGGTGTCCACCGGTTCGGCGCTCGCCACGCTGGTGATCTCGTTCCTGCTGCTGGGCAAAGAAGGAACGACGGGGTTCAACTGGGCGACGATCGGTGACTTCAGCCTGCAGATCGGCATCACGCTCGATTCGCTCTCGACGGGCATGATGATCGTCGTGACCGGCATCGGCACATTGGTGCACGTCTTCTCGCTCGGCTACATGGCCGATGACGAGGCGAAGTCCCGGTATTTCACCGGCCTTTCGTTGTTCATGTTCTCGATGACGGGCATCGTGCTGTCGTCAAACTTCGCGATGACCTTCATCTTTTGGGAACTGGTCGGAGTGAGTTCCTACCTGCTCATCGGCCACTGGTATCAGAAGGACAGCGCGGCGGACGCGGCGAAAAAGGCGTTCATCACCAACCGCATCGGCGACTTCGGCTTCATGGTCGGCATCCTGCTCGTCTGGAGCATCACCGGCACCCTCGCCTTCGGCGAAATGGCGATCCCGGAAACGGTTTCCCAAGGCATGATCACCGCCGCGATCCTCTGCATCTTCTGCGGCGCGGTCGGCAAGTCGGCGCAGGTTCCGCTCCACGTCTGGCTGCCGGACGCGATGGAAGGCCCGACTCCGGTGTCCGCCCTCATCCACGCCGCCACCATGGTCGCGGCCGGTGTTTACATGCTCTTCCGCGTGCAGGTCTCGCTCGGCGCCGACGTCTTCGACGGCACGGCCGGCAACGTGATCGCCTGGATCGGCGGCATCACCTCCTTGATGGCGGCGCTGATGGCCACGCAGCAGGACGACATCAAGCGCGTGCTCGCCTACTCGACGCTCTCGCAGCTCGGCTACATGGTCATGGCCGTCGGTCTCGGCGGTGGTGAGGCCGGCATGTTCCATTTGTTCACCCACGCCTGGTTCAAGGCGCTGCTGTTCCTCGGCTCCGGCGCGGTGATTCACGCCTGCCACCACGAGCAGGACATCTGGAAAATGGGCGGACTTCTGCGCAAGATGCCGATCACCGGATTCACCTTCCTCATCGGCACCGCGGCGCTGATCGCCGTGCCCTTCGTGACCTCCGGTTTCTACTCGAAGGAGGAGATCCTCGCCGCTGCCTTCGGCAAAAACAAATTCCTCTTCGGCATCGCGGTCTTCGTCGCGTTCCTGACGACCTTCTACATGACCCGCGCGTTTGTCGTCGCCTTCCTCGGCAAGCCCCGTGACCACGGATCCGAACACGCCCACGAGGTCGGCCCGCTGATGTTCGTGCCGCTGGTGATCCTCGCCGCCATGGCGATCGGCTCCGCCTGGCTCACCGGTCCGCTCAGCGCGATGCGCCCGGTTCACGAGCACGGCCATGCCGAAGGCCACGCGATCATCCTCGGCGCGTCAATCGCCTCGCTGGTGCTCGGTCTGCTCGCCGGGTTCGCGCTCTACAAGGGCAAGGACAAGAATCCGGTTTCGATCCCACTGTTCCGCAATCGCTTCTACATTGATGCCATTTACGACAACTACCTCGTCCGCTACTTCCAGAACGTGCTCGCAGCGATCGTGCACTTCTTCGACGAGCTGTTCATCAACGGCCTGATGGTCGGCGGCCTCAGCCGCGCCGCGGCCACCACCGGCAACCTGTTCCGCCGCGTCCAGTCCGGCAGCCTGCAAGGCTACGCCTTCGCCTTCGGCCTCGGCGTCGTGCTCGTCATCTATTTCACCGTTTTCCACTGATCCCCGCTTTCCGATCATGCTCGCGATCCTCGTCCTGCTTCCGATCCTCGCGTTTGTCGCGATCCTGCTCGGCGCCCCCGCACGGCTGGCCGCGCTCGGTGCCTCCGTCGCCAACCTCGCGCTCGGCCTCGCCGCCGCCTTCAGTTGGAAACAATCCTGCTGGTCGCTGAGCCTGCCGGTACTGGAAAAACCCGCGCTGCATCTCGCCTTCGGATTCTTCTCCGACGGCATGAACGTGATCATGGTCCTGCTGACGGTGATCGTCACCGTCGCCGCGGTGCTCACCGGCAAGGCGCCGGAAGGTCGCGAGAAACTGTGGTACAGCTCGTCGCTGCTGATCTCCGCCGGCGCGCTCGGTGCCTTCGCCGCCACCGACCTGTTCTTCTTCTACGCCTTCCACGAACTCGCGCTGATCCCGACCTTCCTGATGATCGGCATCCTCGGCCGTGGCGAACGCCGGGTGATCGCTTGGAAAATCACCATCTATCTCGGCCTCGGCTCGATCGTGCTGCTCGCCGGCCTCGTCTGGCTGGCCAACCTCGCCGGCACCTTCGACATCCCGACCATGGTGGCCGCCGCCAAGGACGGTTCGCTCACCATCGACGCCGGCACGCAAAAGAGCATCGCCGCGCTGTTGATCGTCGGCTTCGGCACACTGGTCTCGCTGTTTCCCTTCCACTCATGGGCCGCACCGGCCTATGCCAGCGCTCCCGCTCCGGTCGCCATGCTGCACGCGGGCGTGCTGAAGAAATTCGGCCTCTACGGCCTGCTGCGTCTCGCGATGCCGTTGGTGCCGGCGGGCATGCAGGCCTGGCTCACTCCACTACTCGTCCTGCTGCTTGGAAACATCCTGTGGGTCGGCTACGTGACCGTGTCCCAAAAGCGCCTCGACGGCATGCTCGGCAACTCGTCGGTGATGCACATGGGCTACATCTTCCTCGCCATCGCCGCGCTCGCCGCGTTTCCGGAAAACGACCTCGCGAAACCCGCCGCCATCCTGCTGATATTCGCACACGGTGTTTCGATCGCCCTGCTCTTCGGTCTTTCCGACCGCATCGAACGCGCGACCGGCACGCTCGATCTCGACGAGCTCGGCGGCCTCGCCAAGAGCGCGCCGAAACTCGCTTTCCTCTTCGGCATCGCCGCCATGGCGTCGATCGGTCTGCCCGGACTCGCCAACTTCGCCGGTGAGGTGCTCGTGTTCCTTTCCGCCTTCCGCGGTTTCGACGGCATGTCTTCGCTCGGTCCGGTGCAGATCGCCTGCATCCTCTCGATCTGGGGCGTGGTGATTTCCGCGGTCTACATGCTGCGCGCCTATCGCAACGTGTTCCAAGGCCCCGCCGTGAAATCCACCGAGTCCGCAGCCGACATCCCGTTCGCCGACCGCATCCCGGCCGCGCTGCTGACCATCGCGCTGTTCGCGGTGGGTCTCTATCCGAACCTGCTGCTCCAGTTTTTGAAGTGAACCCACTGATCACCGCTCACTGATCACTTCCCACTTTCTTCCATGCCTGCCTACTACCTCGAAGCACTCACGATCACCCTGGGCCTCCTCCTGCTCATGGCCGAAGCCTTCGTTTCCACGAAGAGCAAGGCGTGGCTCGGCCTCGCCGCCTCCGCCGGATTGCTGGTGATCCTCTGCCTCACAGCACTCGCCATCGGTCCGGATGCGAAACCGGACGCCGCATGGGCGAAGTGGGCGCTCTGGGACTTCTACCGTTTCGATTCGCTGGCACGCTTCTACAAGATCTTCGCTCTCGTCACCACGATTCTGGTCCTGCTGCTGTCCATCGACTACCGCTCGATCCTCGCCCGTTTCACCGACCATCCGGAATCGGAAAACGGCACCGGCGAGTTCTACGCGCTGCCGATCTTCGCCTGCGCCGGCATGATGTTCCTCGCGTCCGCCAAGGACCTCGCCGGCGCCTTCGTCGCGCTCGAACTCGTCACGGTGACCTTCTACATCCTCGTCGCCTACATGCGCCGCAACGTCGGCTCGCTTGAAGCCGGGGTGAAATACCTGATCCTCGGCGCGCTCAGCACCGGCTTCCTCGTCTATGGCATCGCATGGGTCTACGGCGCCACCGGCACGATGAGCCTCACCGCCCTGCAAGCCGCGGCGGAGACGACAAAATCCCTGCCCGCCCTGCTCTTCGGCGTCGCGCTGGTGATGGTCGGCCTCGGATTCAAGATCGGCGCGGTGCCGATGCAGGTCTGGATCCCGGACGTCTATCAAGGCGCGCCAACCCCGACCACCGCGTTTCTATCCGTCGGCTCCAAGGCCGCCGGCTTCGTGCTGACGCTGCGTTTCCTCGAGCCCTTCCTCGCCGCGGAAACCACGCGTGGCCCGGTGCTCACGCTGCTGCTCATCCTTGCGGTGGCCACCCTGCTCTTCGGCAACCTCGCCGCCATCCCGCAAACGAATTTCAAGCGCCTGCTCGCCTACTCGTCCATCGCCCACGCCGGCTTCCTGTTGCTCGCGCTCGCCGCCGGCACCGCGGAAACCGCGACCACCCCGGGATCGGCGAAGGTCGTCTCGTTTTACCTCGCGACCTACCTGCTGATGACGCTGGGCGTGTTCTTCATCCTCGCCCAGGTGCGCATCCAGCGCGACGGCGAGGCGATCACCGACTTCAACGGCCTCGGCAAGTCGAGCCCGATGCTCGCGCTCGCGCTCACCGTGCTGCTCGCCGCGCTCGCCGGCGTTCCGCTCACCGCCGGTTTCATCGGCAAGTTCTACGTCTTCTCGCTGGCCGTCGGCGCCGGCCTGTGGGTGGGTGTCGGCGTTGCCTTCATCGCCGCCGCCGCCGGTTTCTACTACTACCTCAACGTCGTCCGCGCCATGTGGTGGAGCGACGGAGGAAACGCAGCGCCCGTCTCCCTGCCGACCCTCACCAAGGCGGCCGTCGCGGTGCTCACGCTTTCGACCCTGCTGTTCGGATTCTGGCCCGAGCCGATCCTCGCCTTGCTGCGCTGAGTTTGCTCAGAGATCGAAATCCGGGTGGAACTTGAAGAACCCGGCGTTTTCCGGTTCATCGAACGGCGGCGGGATCGGCAGATAGCCGAGGCGGAAGAATCCCTTCGGAGTGCTCTTCACCGCCGGCGATTCGATCACCGCGTCGTTGCCGCCGAATTCGGATCCGAACAGCGACCAGCTCGATAGATCGTCGCAGGATCGCCAACCGTAGCGGAGCCGCGCGTTGCTCGAAAACGAAAGCAGCACCTGCGTCGGATCGAGTTCGTCGTTCGCAATCGCCACCTGCGGCGCCGGCTTCAGCAGAAACTCGAGCCACTTCAGAGTCTCCTCACGGCACAACCGCTTCGCCTTTTGATCCGCGCTTTCCTGCGGCGTGTTCCAATCCTGCGGATCCGCAAGCGCGGCGAGATCGAATGAATGCCCGACTTCGTGCATGAGATAGTGGTGCTGCAGCGGATCCGGCAGACCCAGCGACTCGGCCTGGGTGCGCGACGCAAGCGCCTGCTTGATCGGATAGAGGTTGCCGGTCATCGGTACCGCGTCGGGATCATCAACGCCTAACAACGAGTCGGACGTGCCATGAAACATCAACACCTTGGTGCGTCGGTCGAACATGTAGCGCCCCGCCGCGGTGGAACTCGCGGAGCCATGATAGCCGTAATGCGATCCGCCGCCGTAGAAGAACGCGCATAGTTTGGGAAACGGCAGGTCCTCCGGGATGCGGACCGGTGACGGCACGTTCTTGGTAGTGGTTCCACCCTCGCCGATGTAGGAAACCGTGTATTGGCCCAAGTCCACGGACACATCGTCCACCGCGTTGATCCCCGTCTGGGCGCCGTGGGAAAAACCGATGAGCGCCACGTTCTCGCGATCGATGTCCGCCCTGCCGTCGAGATACGCGAGCGCCGCGACCACATCCTTCGGCCGTTCATAGTTCGGCGAACAAAGGTCGTCATCGATACCCGGATCGTAGTGCGGACGTTTCGACTCGAAGTTTCCCGGAATCCCACGCGGATTGTAGCTGTCCGGAAACAACGCGGCGTAGCCGAGCCCCGCGAGCAATTCCCCCCATTGTTCGAATTGTGAAATCAAACCGTTGGCGATCACGTCGTTCGACCACAGACCGCCGGATCCATGCAACACGACCACCGCGGGATACGGCCCGTCGCCATGCACCGCCGGGTCCGGAAGGTAGAGACGGGCGGCCAGCGTGAGCTGGTCGGGATCATTCGGGTATCCCGGAAGCGCCGCGAGAGACGCCGTGGGAGCGGGAATCGGCGATGGCTCCAAGACCTCCGGCAGATCGAAAAACACCGTTTGCTCGCTGATCGCCGCCGAAGCGGACTCCCCGCCGGTCGCAAGTGTCGCCACCGCCGCCAATCGAGCCCCAAGACGTATCCCGTGAAGAATTCTTTTCATCTGATGCCACCACCTACCATTCCCGCCGTACCAAGCTCAAGCGGGGTTTCGCGAAGCTCCGAGCCACTGTTTGCAGGGCGGACACGACACGCGGCGCGAAATCCGCGCGTGACACGAAGCGGCGAATCCGTAAGGTTTCCGAATCTTTTCCAAGATCTCCCCATGGCAGACCCATCGCAACAACCCGGCATCACGGACTCCGCGTCGCAGGACGGCCGTGATTCCACCCTCAACCTCCAGCGCATGACCCGCCGCGGATTCATCGCACTCTCCGCGTCCGTGACCAGTTGCTCGATGGTCGCGCCGAAGAAACCCCAAGGCAACGCGGCAAACGTTCCTCCGTCGTCCGCACCGGTGCGCACCGCAGCCAATCAGGACTACCGCACGCCCGCGGTAAAAGGCCCGGTCCCGCGCAACCCGGACTTGTCCCTGAGCTCGGAATTCTCGAAGGGGGCCGGAGTTTCCTACTCCCGCGTGCTCGTGTCCGGCAACTTCGTCGCGATGACCTTCGACGATGGTCCGCACCCGCAGAACACACCGCGCCTGCTCGACATGCTGCGCGCCCGCAATATCAAGGCGACCTTTTATGTCATCGGCCGCAGCGTCGATCTCTACCCGCAGGTGCTCCGCCGCGCCGTGGCCGAGGGCCACGAGATCGGCAACCACACCCACACCCACCGTCTGCTCAGCAAACTCGGGGACTCCGAGGTGCGGAACGAACTCTCGCGCTGCGCCGCCGCCGTCGAAAAGGCGGCCGGCGTCCGCATGCGCACCATGCGCCCGCCCTACGGAGGCCTGCTCCAGCGCCAACGCGAACTGGTCATGAACGAATTCGGCTACCCGACGATCCTCTGGTCCGTCGATCCGCTCGACTGGAAACGGCCAGGCCCTTCGGTTGTCGCCTCGCGGATCCAGTCCGGCGCCACACCGGGCGCCATCATTCTCGCCCACGACCTCCACTCGCAGACGGTCGACGCGATGCCGGCCACCCTCGACGGTCTGCTCCGCAAGGGGTACAAGTTCGTCACCGTATCCCAGCTCCTCGCCATGAAGACCGATCCGGCGACCGCCCAGGCGCAGGCGGAGTCCTGATCTTCCGTCGCAAGCCGTGAGCGCCACCAGTTTCGGCGAGCGATACTTCGCCACGCGTGAGCGGCTCTCCGACCTCATGCGGGGCATCCACGCGCTTTCCGGCGAGGTGGGAGCCGATCCGGGAGACCGCCTGCCCCTCGCGGAAATCGAACGCGGCCTCGGCAGTCCGTTTCTCTTCGTCGTCTGCGGCGAAGTGAACGCCGGCAAGTCGACCCTGATCAACGGCCTCTTCGGGCGCGACCTCTGCCGGGTCAACATCCTTCCCGAGACCGACAAGGTGCTTTGGTACCAGTTCGGCGAAACCGCACGCGATGTGGAAATCACGCCGGTGCTTGAGGAACGCTACCGTCCCGTCGAGTTCCTCCGCGATTTCAACCTCATCGACACGCCCGGCACCAACTCGATCATCGAAGGACATCAAGAGATCACCGAGCGATTCCTTCCGACGGCCGATCTCGTGCTGTTCGTGTTCCCCGTCTCCAACCCGTGGGGCGCGGCGACGTGGAACCTGATCTCGCGGATGGATTCCGAGGTGCTTGGAAAAGTGGTGTTCATCATCCAGCAATGCGACCAGCGCGACCCGAGTGACATCGAGGTGATCCTCGGCCACATGTCGGACCTCTCGATGAAACGCATCGGGCGCATCCCGCCGATTTTCGCCGTTTCCGGCAGAAAGGCTTTCGAAGCGAAACGGAACGTCCCGTTCACGGGAAACATGCTGGACGCTTCGGGCTACCGGCCATTCGAGGACTTCATTTCGAAAAACGTCTGCCAATCCCCCTCCCGCCGGGCGGCTCTCGAAACATGGCGCTCGCAGGCCGCTTCCGCCTTGCGGTTTGTCGAAGACCACATCGAGGACCAGACGCGCGGCATCAATTCCCAAAGCCGCTTCCTGGAGGACGTCGAACGCGAGATCGACGCCATGCGAGAGACCTTTGTCAACCGGCTCTCGCGCCATCTCGACGGAGTTGCCGAGGTGTTTGAAACCGAGGGCATCTGGGTGACCAAGCGCCTGCGCCGCCGCCTTGGAGCCTTCGCTTCATTCGCCCGCCTCGTCCGCGGCGACCGCACCGGCCATGAGGTCGAGGCGGTGTTTGTGGAACGACTCCGCGAGTCCGTCGAAGGGGTCGCCACCCAGGACGGAAACGAGGTTACCGACGCCTGCCGAACGCACTGGGAGGACCTTGGGGAACGGGTCAGGGAAAACATGGGCATCGACCTGGAGAGCGAAATCCCGATCGAGGAAACCCTCGATGCCGCCAAGACACGCTTCGTGCAAAGACTCGGTCGCGCCGCCCGCCAAGGGATCGGCAATCTCAAGGTCCGCAACCGTCTCGACAAGGATCTCCGGCGCCGCAACCTCGCGCTGAAATCGTTCCTCGTCACCACGTTGCTTTTCATCATCGCCGGTGCGACCTGCGGCGCGCTCGCCATCCCTTGGCTGCCGATGATTTTCTGTGGCATCGGACTGGCTTTCCTCGTCGGCGGCACCCTCACCGCGTGGATGACCCGCGGCATGATCTGCCGGGATTTCCAACAACATCTGCTCGATACCTGCGGCTCCTTCGCGAGCACGCTGCACAGCGACTACGAGGAAGCCCTGCGCATCATCTTCAGCGATTACTCCGCCTCGCTCACCCGGGTGCGCACCCGGCTCGCGAAGGAGAAACTCGCCATCGAGCCACGCCTCAAACGCTGGCAGGAGTTGTTCCTCACACTCAAGGCGATCGAACAGGATCTTTGATTCCGGCAGCGGACAGGGAGACGATTTCGGATTTGCCTGCGCCCGGGTGTTTCGGGAAATCTCGAGACGCGTCGTTGATCACCACCAGATCACGCCCCACGAAACCATGCCGCGTCTCCGTTCCCTCATTCTCACCATCGCCCTGTTGCCGTTTCCGGCACTCCCCAGATCCGGACGGTGATTTGCGAACTCAGATCGAAGACAATACCGAGAACCAAGCCAGGCGATGAAACCCGAAATCATCCGCATCCCGCCGGACCACAGGTCACCTTCGCCGGCCCGGGAAATCGAATTCGAATTGCTGAAAACTCGCGGACTGCGTCTCGAGTGCCTCGTTTCCTACGGAACTCCGTCACAGCCGGGATTCTGGTATGATCAAGCCGCCGCGGAATGGGTACTCCTGTTCCGCGGAAACGCGATCCTGCGGTTTGAAGAAGGCGACGTCGAACTCAGCGCCGGTGATTCCCTCAACATCCCCGCAGGCACCCGCCACCGGGTCGAAAGCGTGTCGGCGGATGCCGTCTGGCTCGCTTTGCACCACGATGGCGCCGCGACGGATCCATGAAACCGGGGGCCGCGGCTTACTCTTCGTCCGTTCCGAGATCGCCGCCGTAAAAACTCTTGATGTAGCCGTATTCGACAAGCGTGTCCTGCCACGGCGCGAGAATCGCCGGATCCTGGAAAATCCGCCGTGCCATGGCCAGCCACTCCTCCGCCTTCACGAGATCGTCGTTCTCATAGGCAAGCGCCGCCTGCGCGTAGTAATAATACGGTGAATCATCGAGATAGTCATATTTGTCCGCAAGGGCATCCACATCCTCTTTCATGCCGAGCTTGTTCTTGCAGAGCATGACCTTGAACTCGACGAGCCGGCTCAACGCGGCGTTCTGTTCCGGCACCTTCGTCAGCACCTTCTCAAACAAATCGAGCGCCTTCTTCCATTCCTTGGTCACGAAATAGACCTCCGCGATATTGAACTCGATGCTCGGATTGTCATTCGAAAGCTTGGCGGCGTCCTCAAACTCGGCGAGCGCCTTGTCGAACGCGCGGATTTCCACGAAGCAGCTTCCGCGCAGGTTCATCACCTCGGGGCTCTGGTCGAAAATCTTCGACGCTTCATCCAGCTTCTCCATCGTCTCGAAGATCCGCTTCTGCTGGAACAAGCGGGTCGCTTCGCCGAGTGCCTTGACGAAATCGTTCCGACGCTCCTCCGGCATGTTCAGGAACGCCTTTTGGTTCTCGGTCAGTTGTTTCGCTGGTGCGCTGCCGGCTTCCGCCGCGGCCTCGTCCTGGGCCAGCGCGGAGGTGAGCAACAAAATCGGAAGAAGGATCAGGGTTGTTCTCATCGGGAAACGTTTGACCCGGACGTTAGGAGGACATCCCCGGCACCGCAAGCCGTCGTTGCCGCCCCCCCTCATTAATTCCGACGATCTTTTCGCTTGCCGCGACGGCACCCACATGATTTGTTCCCAAGAACACTGTTCAAGATCATGTCCAGCGAACTCACTCAACGTCAGCGGGAGATTCTCGACTATCTCAAGGACGCGCAGCGCAGGACCGGCTTCATGCCCTCCACGCGCGAAATCCAGCACTTCTTCAACTTCGCCAGCCAGACGGCCGCCATGAGCCACCTGCGCGCTCTCGAAAAGAAAGGAGTCATCCAGCGCCAGCCTGGCAAGGCACGCGCCATCATTTTTCCCGATGAGCTCGACCGCGGCGAAATCGCCGACATCCCGATCTATGGCAGCATCGCCGCCGGCATGGCTCAGGACGTGGAACCGGAGCGCGAGGGCTGCATCGCCGTCGACATCTCCGCTCTCGGCATCCCGCGCCATGCGAGAACCTTCGCTCTCAAGGTCCGCGGCGACTCGATGATCAATGCCCACATCTGCCATGGCGACACCGTCATCCTCGAATACCGTCAACCACGAAAGAACGATATCGTGGCGGCATTGATCGACGGCGAGACCACCCTCAAACGTTATGTGGTCGAAGGCGGCAAGCCGTTCCTGCGCGCGGAGAACCCCGAATTCCCGGATCTGATCCCAGCGCACGAGTTGATCATCCAGGGCGTGCTTATCGCCTTGCTCCGCCACGCCGCCTAATCCTCGCGGCGGACATCATCCTCGGGCGGAAGCAGAAATCCCACTCATCGCTGCCAATGCCGCGATCGAGCGGCATTTATTTAAGGTTTCTGAATGATTGACGTGATGCGGCGGGCTCCGTATCGTCGGGAGCAATTCAGATGCTTCCTCCAACGATCAGTTTCTCGTGTCCCTCCTGCGGGATCCGCCTGACCGTTCCCTTCGAAATGGCGGGGGTATCGGGTCCGTGCCCGTCCTGTCGTCATCAGATCCGGGCGCCATGGCCGAAAGATGTTCCCCTTCCGGGCGAAGCGGCAGCGCCAGCACCGCAAGGGCATGCGTCTCCCCAGATACCGGAACCCATTCCCGTTCCCGCGGGAACCCTCTCCTCGCCCGCGCCATCGGCATCCTCTCCACCTCCGGCGCACCCCGCGCCGACCACGGTGCTGGAAGAACCCACTTCCGCGCCGGCGGGAGCGGCAGCAGGCCAGAGCGCACATGAGCCGATTCCGCTGAAACCGGAGCCGCGCGCCCTGCCACAACGCCCGCATCCGTCCGAACCGCTGGGCCGCCAGATTTCGGGAACAGCTGGTCACGGCGGCACGGTTCCCAAGCCGGCCCCTCTCGGACGGCACCCGAAACGCAAGGGAGCTTTCGCCCGCTTCCTGATGCTCGGCCTGTTCCTCCTTTGCTCGGCCGCCTTGGTCTACGGAGTGCTGACCATCCTGAAAAACAAGGACAAAGAGGATGGCGGAACGCCGCCGGCGAATTCGCAACCCCTTCCACCTCCGCAATCGGCAGATCCTGGGGCTCCGACGAGCCAGGTTCCCCCGGAGACATCCACTCGCGACATCCCGGATGCATCCGGTGCCGATGTGATTCCGATGCCGCCGGCCGATCTTCCCGAAATCGCGTCCCCGGTCGAGGAACCGGAACTTCCGGCGGGCATCGAACCACGCAGTCCGGCGATCGTGGCCGGAGAGGTGCTTCACGATTTCCTTGAGGCGCGCACGCTCGAAGAACGTCTGCCCATCATCGAAACGAAGACCCAGCCGGAAGAGTTGGCGAAAACCTGCCTCGCCGGTCCCCTGCCAACCGTGGAGGGAACCCCTCATCCGGAATTTCAGGAGTCCAACTCGCTCGAAGATGTCGTGGACGTCTATTTTTCTGTCGATTTTCAGATGCCCGACGGCGGCAAGAGCCCGCAGACGGTGCTGGTGCGGACACGAGGCAGCGCGCCCCCGAAGGTTGTGGCCGATCCGTTTCTCGATCTCTTCGGCGGCCGTTTGGAAGCCTATGCGACCCATCCTACCGAAGACGCCGGCGAGTTCCAGGTGATCGTCTATGCGGTGGCTTCCTGCAGCGATCCGAACGTCCCCGACCGGGAGAAGAAACTGACGCTCAAGCTGCTCGCCCGCGAGGATACCAAGGAAATCGCCCGCGCCTATGCCAACCGGGTTTCAAAAATCGGCGAGATGCTGCGCGACGGCACCTACAGCTTGAGCTGGGGAAGCAGCAAGGCGTGCACCGTGCTCCTCGCATGGAACACGACGGACAATCCCGAGCATCCGTTTCTCGAGGCGATCTCGATCAAGGCGCTGGATTGGAACCCTTGATCATTCCCGCTTCCCGGAGGGCACGGAAACCGCCTTTCAAGACCACCACCTCGCCGGCGAGATCGAGCGCGCGCACCCGATCGGCCACTTGATGGCTGATGCCGCAGTTTTGATCGTCGCAATAAACGACGACCCTCGATGCTTCGAGCAGGTGCGGAGCGGCCTCGGCTTCGAAAACGCGCATGTCCTCATCCGGGTCGAGATTCCACAGGATCGAGCCAGGCAATCCGTCCGCCTGCCACTTGGACCGCGAGCGGGCGTCGATCCAAAGGAGTCCCTGCTGTCCTTTGACGTCCTCAAGGCAGACTTCGCCGGGTTTCAGGCTGGCCGGATCACAATGGAACAGGCGCTCGGGCGGCCCTTTGATCCACCATGTCGCGCCGGCCGCAACCCACGTGAGCGCCACAAGAACCGCAAACTGGCCGAGGGATTTCATCGGGTGGCGGCCGCGGCGGCCTCCGCCGGCGTGGGCTTGCGGCTCACGACAAACGCCTGCTGGGAGCGGTGTTTCGGAACGTCGCAGTCGGTCGTGATCGTGAAAATGCCCAGCCCCGGTTGGGTGCCGTCCTTCACGCTGACGACGAGTTCGTAGGACTTGCCCTTCTCGATGGTCTTGAGCTCGGATCCATAGTTATCATTGGAGCATTGAACCTCAAGGACATGGATCGGCTTGTCATGATTCATCGTGATCTTGATCGTCTTCGGGGAAGCATCGCCGCCGATCTCCCATTTGACGGTCTTCGGCTCGATGGAAACGAGCACCGGAATGTGCACCCGGGTCGTGAGTCGGATCGACGGGTTGTCCGCCCGATCATCGCCGAGCCAGATGGCCACCACTTTGTCGACGTCGCCGGAGAAATTCCCCATGTCGAACTCGGCACGGACCACACCGGACTCGCCCGGGGCGTAGCGGAGCTTTCCGTCCTTGATCTTGGCGGACATGCACGAGCAGGTGGACTCGTACTGTTTGATCGTGACGGTGTCCTTGCTTTTGTTCGTGAAGGGAAACTCGGCGGCCACCGTCTTCGCATCGGCCGGGGCGTCGATCTCCTTCAACGCGGTGTCGAAGGTGAGGGTGCCGGCCGAGAGCAGGGCGGCCGTCGCTAGCCAGATCGAGAAAGCGGTTTTCATGATACCGGGACTATGAGCCCTTTTTCGCCGCAGGCGCAAGTGCGACGGCGATGATCAGGCGGCCGCCGCGCCATTCCGGTCCGAGAACATAGAGCGGAGTCGAGCCCTCGAGTTTGGCATCTGTTTTGATGATCTTCTGACGGCGGATCCAGAGTTCGAGATCGACCGGCGCGGACTTGCGGGTGGCGTGTCCTTGGGCTTCGAAGCGAACCAACACCTCGTCCGATGGTTTCAGCGGCTGGGCCCAGTTCTCGTAGCTACGGAACAACGGCTCGGTATCCTCGCCCAGAAGCCGGTAGTTCTTGAATCGGAGTTTGTCCTCTTTGCGCAGTCGTTCCGCCACGTCATCCGGGACTTTCTTCGCCCTCTCTCCCGCCACCTTCGGGTCGCCATCGGTGGCGTGATAGACGGAAACCAAGAGCCGCCCGATCACGGCGCGCCCCGGGTCTTCAACCGCTTGCGAGGGTGTCGCGAGCAGGGCCATCGCGAGGGAAAGGAGGAATCCGCGTCGTTTCATCATCACAGTTCCTCCGGTGTCCAGAAATCCAGCGATGCCATCGAGTCGGACTCGCGCGGCATGGAAATGGATGCCGTGCTGGAGAAATCGACCGTGTCCGGAATCGCCTCGACGCCGTTGAGCACGATCACCGTGGCGGACGCTTCCGGGCTGCTGAACCACTCGGCTTCGACGCCCCTGTCGGGTGTATAAACGTAGGATTCCACCGGGATCGCCCGCGGCGCGCCATCCACAACGATCTCCGCCGGCGGGCGGGTGGCGGTTTTCGCTCCGAGAATGAAGGCGAACACCATGCCCGCACAGGCGGCCAAGGGCATCCAGATCACGTTCCATCGCGGCCGGATGTTTGTGACGGGCTCCGGCACCTTCGTTTCGGCTTTGATCGCGCGCAGGATCTGGCGGTTGAACACCAGCGGAAACGGAGGTTCCTCGGCGGCGGTCAGGGCCGCGGCCATCGACTTCCGATAGCTGCGGATCTCCTCGCGGGCCGTCCGGTGCTCGGGAAGCGAACCGGGACCGGCGTCGAACGCGGCGAGTTCCTCGCCACTCAGTTCGTCATCCAGCCAGAGGGCCAGTTTTTCCTCATCGGGATTCGTATTCATGTTTCAACAGGGACTGGAGTTTCTGACGCGCGTAAAACAGCCGGCTCATCACGGTGCCGAGCGAGCAGGACATGACATCCGCGATTTCCTTGTAGGAAAGGCCTTGGACGTCCTTCAGGAGGACGGCTTCACGGTGTTCGTCACTGAGTTTCGAAAGTGCCTCCTCGATCTTCGCGCGGAGCTCGCCATGGGCCATCGAGTCGTCCGGAGCCACCCCGCCGGACGGAGTGGTATTCGATGCGGCATCGATGCGATCCCGCTCGAAAATCTCATCATTGAGCTCGCCGATGCTCTCGATCTTCCGCTTGCGGGTCCAATCGTAGACCGCGTTGTGCGCGATGCGGTAGAGCCACGTGGAGAACCGCGCCTTGGCCTCGAAGCGGGGCAGCGCGTGCCACGCCTTGATGAAGACCTCCTGCGAGAGGTCCCACGCTTCGGCTTCCTGGTGGATCATGTTCCGGATCATGGCGAAAATGCGGGCTCGGTGGCGGGTGACGAGTTCGTCGTATGCCGCGAGTTCTCCGTTCTGCGCCCGCTCGACGAGCTGGAGATCGAAATCCGGATCGTCTGACGAAGCGTCGGGAACCGCGGAGCCGGCCTTTTCCCGCGTGGAATTGGACGTTTCGTCGCTGGAATTATTCATCGTTTCGCGGAATCCGGCCGGGCCGTCCGGAAAACAGGCCCATCACGCCACGAAGAGTGACGGCGGATACGGTCGCACGCAACCCGGAAAACGGGATGAACCGGTGGGCAAACCGAGGCCACGGGGGGCTCCGGAGTCGATGAAACCGTCAAGCGGGTTCAGGCGTTCGGCGTTCCCCCCACCCCCTGCCTTTGTGCCACGCTTGACGGTTTCACCAATTCCGGCGCGCGCTCGGGCGGCCGTCTTGGTTGCCATCAGTCTACCCATCCGCACGCTCCGAACCAGTGGAGCGTTTCCTTTCTCCCCGTAAGAGAAACCCCGATGCGCCTGTAAGAATTTTTCTTACCTTCCGTGGCGGATCAATCCACGAGACCGTGCCGCAGCGCGTAGCGTGCCACCTCCACGTCGCCATTGAGCCCGAGTTTGGAAAGCAGGCGGGACCGGTAGGTGAAGACCGTCTTTTCGCTGAGCGAGAGCTGACCGGCGATTTCCTTCACGGACTTGCCGACGGCGATGAGCTTCATGACCTCATATTCACGATCTGACAAGGACTCATGCGGCGTATCGATCGCCCCCCGGGTGATCCCGCTGGCCAGCATTTCCGCGAGCGACGGGGTGATGTAGCGGCCGCCGCCGAGCACCTTCTCGACGGCATCCAGCAATTCGCGGGTGACGACGCTTTTCTGGACGTATCCGGCCGCACCCGCCTTGAGCGCGCGGATGGCATACTCCGACTCCGAATACATGCTGAGGATGAGAACCGGTTGCTTCGGTTTCGCGCGCTTGATCTCGACGAGCACCTCGATGCCCCCCCGGCCCGGCATGTTCACATCCATGATGACGAGGTCCCAGTCCTCGCGGAACGCGTTCTCGAGAGCCGCGGAGCCATTGGACGCCTCCGTGACGCTGCAGCCCTCGTATTCGTCCTCCAGCATCTGCCGGAGGCCGTTGCGGACCACCTGGTGATCGTCTGCGATGAGAAACTTTCGTCCTGACATGTCGCTGGAACCGTTTGTCTGTTAGCCCGGATACTCGGGCAAGGTCAGAGTCGCCATGGTGCCGCCGCTTTCACCCCGTTCGATGTGGAAGCGGCCGCCGAGCAATGTCGCCCGTTCCGACATTCCCATCAACCCGAGGGATCCTCCGGACTTCGCCTCGCCGTCCTTGATGCCGCGGCCGTTGTCGCTGACGCGGAGGATGAGGTCGCCGTTGTCGCGATCGAGCCGGATTTCCACCTCGGTCGCCTTGGAATGCCGCGCGACGTTGGTGAGCATCTCCTGAAACACCCGGAACATCTGGGTCGCACGCGGGTTTTCCACACCCAGCGGTTCGGCACTGGTCGTGACACGGGTCGCGATGCCGGTGCGTTTTTCAAACCGGTCCGACTCGAAACGGATGGCCGCGGGCAAGCCCAGATCATCGAGGATTCCCGGGCGCAGATCGTGGGAAATCTCGCGGACGGACTCGATCATCGAGTCGGCCAGGGCCTCGGTTTCCTCCAGCTTGCCCATCAGTTCCGAGGTGCCGCAGGAGGGATCGAGGTGGTTGATGCGGCGGCCGAGCCAGTTGAGGTTCATTTTCATCCCGGTGAGCAACTGGCCGAGCACGTCATGGACCTCGCGCGAGATCCGGGTGCGCTCGACCTCACGGGTTTCCTGCAACCGCGTGATCAATGCCCGCAATCTCGCCCGCGACTCGCGGATCTCCTGCTCGGCGTGGTGTCGTTCGGTCACGTCGCGCACCGTGGCGAGGAAACGCGGCTCGCGATCGAGCTGCGTGATCTGGCCGATGACTTCCGCCCAGAAACGACTGCCGTCCGAGCGAAGACAACGCCATTCCACCGAAGCCCGCTCGCCTTTTTCCGTGCCGCCGATCAATTCCATCCCACGCTCGAAGGTGTAAGGCTCCTCGCCGGAACTGATTTCGCGGATCGTGATCTTGCGGATCTGCTCGGGCGGATGCTTGAACATCCGGCAGGCGGCGAGGTTCGCGCCGAGCACCCGACCGTTTTCGGGATCCACGATCACGATCCCGTCGTTGACGGCGTCGTAGATCGTCCGGACCTGGTGCTCGCTTTCCCGGAGTTCCGTCTGCGATTGTTCCAGCCCGCCGAGCATGCGGCGCATCATGACCCATAGCAGAAACGAGGTGACGACGACGAAGAACAGCCCTTTGGCGATGTTGATCCACTCGATCTTGTGGCTGTCGGGGATCATGTGGAATACCGCCTTGTCACTCAGCAGGATCCACAACGAGGAAAAGCCGCAATAGACGAGTGCGATCCGCCGCGCGTGGAATTTCCATGCGGGTCTTTCCATCGGGTTGGGAGATCCGGAATCGTGGGACATGGCGCGTCGAGGGCGCTCGTCGGCCAGCCCGGCCGGATGGCCGGGATTTGGGAACGCCGAATCGGATCGATACCGCGGATCACCCGGTCATGCAAACCAGCATTGCCCGGCAGGAAGATTCTTCGATCGCCGGAGACTCCGCATGTTTTCCGGCGAGGGGTTGCCACGGGAGGGATTCCCGTCCAGTGTCGCCGGGCCGAAATGACCTCGTATTTATTCAGTTGCGAACATGCGACCTGCGCGGTTCCGGAAGCGTTCCGCGAGCTTTTCAAGGGTTCCGAAGACATCGTCCAGTCCACCGAGGGCTGGGAGCCGGGCGTATTGAACCTTTCCCAGGGTTTCGCGATGAAATTCCGGACGCCCTTGGTGCATGGCGACGTGACGAGGCTGCTCATTGATCTGGAGCAAGACGGAGACGAACGCTGGAGCCGGTTCTCACTCCAAGCTCCGGAGACAACACGGGCGAAGATCGCGGACCGTCATGAGAAGCCGTTCCGGACCGCCCTGATGCAACGCATCCGCGAGGACCTTCGACGTCACGACACGGTGCTCCATGTGTTTCTCCACACCGATTCGCGGACTCACGGCAACGTCGTGATTTCCACCGCCAAGGGTGCCGCGAAACCGGACGAAATCGCCTCGGCATGGCGCGATGGCCTGCGCATGCGCGGAGTCGATGTCGTGCACCACAAGGTCGATGACCTGCCGCCGATCTACGGTTTCCTGCGTTCCGAATTCGAGGGCGAAGCCTATCACCAACTCCGCATCGCCGTGTCGCAAACCTTCTTCCTCGAGGGCAAACCGATCCGCTGGGACACGATCAAGAAGCAGTTGCTCGAAACCTTCGCCACCGCGGCGGCCGCTTGAGCCGATGCATCTCGCCCGGCCGGGTGACGAGGCGCGCGAATCAACAGATCAGGCGCTCCGACGGATTCCAGGTGCGGCCGCATCCATGATTTGCCAACCATACGTTTGGCGGGTGGAGCAGGTGCGGGCGAAGATTGGGAACGGAGCGAGGGCAACGGGGAGACGATGGAACAGACACCAATTGAATCCCATTGGAGCGGAACCGATCGCGGCGGCTCTGGGGTGCTACGTGCGCGTTCGGTTCAGCGGCCGAGGATGCCGCGGGACTGCTCGATGCTGAGGGCGCGTTGCTGGCGCCAATCGACGACTTCGGGTTCTTGAAACACCCGGCGGCGGATGTCGGTTTCGGCGTCGGAAGGCTTGGCCATCGGATCGGCGCCGGCTTCGCGGGCGGCGCCAGTGGCATAACCATCTGTCTGATAGGTGCGCGGGATGTCGGCGGCATTACCGGACTCGCGCGCTCCTTCTCCTTGGAAACGGGAGGATTTCTGGAAGCGGCTGCCGTCGGTATCGCCTTGGTAGGCAAGGCGGTCGTATTCCTTGTTCCCCCACCAGGATTTCTTTTTGTATTCGCCGGATTTGTATTCGCCGGTCTGGAAATTCTTGCGCGAGTCGTAGGTCTGTCCCTGGGATTCGAACGAGCTGCGCTTGTCGGAGCGCGGCACCCAGTTGCCGTTTTTGTCGACCTTGAAACCACCTTCCTCGTTGATGCGCTCGCTGAGCTTCTTGCGGGCGGGGGCGGAGGAGGTTTCGTTGTCCGATCCGCCGGCGCAGGAGACGACGAACAGGACGGGGAGCAAGAGAAGAAACGCGGGGCGGTTCATGGGTTCGCGAGTTTCTCCTCGAGGTCGGGGTCCGGCAGGGCTCCGAGTTCGAGGGCCTTCTGATAGGAACGGCGGGCGTCCTCGATCCGGTTGTCGCGGAGGCACAACACGGCGAGGTTGTAGTAGGCCTCACTGATCAGCGGATCGACGGTGATGACGGCCTTGAAATACGATTCCGCCTCGCCGATGCGGCCGAGACGATAACAGACGCTGGCCAGCAGCATCAGACTCTTGGCGTCGGTGGGCGCGAGCTCGGTCGCGCGGCGGATCTCCTGCTCGGCGGCGGGCAACTCGCCGAGGTGCATGAGCGAGTAGCCGAGCATGCGGTGGGCAAAGGGGTTTCCGGAGTCCAACTCGACGGCGCGGCGGAAGGCATCCGCGGCGGCGGCCGGATCGTCGAGTTTCATCTGGACGACGCCGAGTTTGCAAAGCGCCGGCGTGTAGCCGGGATTCTGCTCAAGGATCATCTCATACAACTCGCGGGTGGGCAGCAGGCGCCCGGCGACGAAGGATTTCTCCGCGGTGCGCTCGAAAGCGCGGATGTCGCGGTTCAGCTCGACGGTCGCCTGGCCGACCGTTTCGCGATCGCGGGCATAGGGCGAAATGAACTCACCATCCACCTCGCGGCCGGCGACGAGTTTCATTTCCTCGGGAGACAGCGCGATCTCCTGCGCGTCGAACAGCTCGATCGCCTTGGCGAGGCGCTCGTCCTTCTTGCCGAGGTCCTTGGCTGCCTCAACGAGCAGGTCGCGGGCCTGGCGGCGGCGTTCCTGGATGCGGAGCTGACGCTGGATGATGTCGCGCAAGACGGCGACCTCGGCGGGGTCGGCATCGGTGCTGCCCTGGGCGAGGGATTTTTCCTCGGACTTCAGACGGGCTTCGAGTTCCGCGAGGCGCTTGTCCTGGGCGAGTTTCTCGTCACGCAAGCTGTTGATCTGGGTCTTGGCGATGGCGAGGTCGCGCAGCGCCTCGGTGTAGGCATCCTTGTCGGCGTTGCTCTCGCGGTTGAGGCGGTCGACCTTCTCGTTGGCCTCGCGGAGGTTCTTGGCGAGCGCCATGTTCTGCTCGATGAGGTCCTGGATCCGGGAGGCTTCGTTGAGTTTCAACAAGGCGGCCATCTGGTCGCGTTCGCGGAGCAGGTTGTCGCGCTCGTCGCGCAACTCGGCGAAGGCCTCGCGGCTTTGCTTCAACTCACCGACGAGTTGGCCGATCCGCTGGTTCGCCTTCGCCAGTTCCTGGTCCTTCCCGGCGAGCGCTTTCTCCATATCCTCCAACTGGCGGCGCTGGCCGGCGACGACGTCGTTGGCGACATCTCGCTCTTTTTTCATGTCGCGGTCGAGGTCGGAATACTTCTGACGCATCACCTGGAGGTCCGCTTCGAGCGTGGCGATCTTCGCCATCGACTCGGTGTGGGCGCTGCGGCTCTGGCTGAGAGCCATGCCCATCGCCTCGCGCTCCTGCTCGAGCGATTCGATCCGCTTGTTGAGCGCCTGCATCTCCTTTTCCATCGGCGCCGAGGCGAGGCGGGCGCGCAGGGCCTCGACGTTCGTCTCGGCAGCCCGCAGACGGGCCTTGAGGAAATCGTTTTGACGGGAAATGTCACCGGCCGCGGCCTGTTGGCGAAGCCGCTCGACCTCCTCCTCGGCCTCCTTGAGCCGGCGGGTGGACAGCGGATCGACCTCGAGGATGCCCGGCGTGAGCGGCATCACGTCCCGGCCCGGATCGATCGTCGTGCCGGGGGCCTTGACCCCGCCTTCGAGTTCGGCGACCACGTTGCGCTTCGCGAGCATCTGCTTTTCATACTCCGGGCGCACCTTGGTGATCGTCTCGGTCGTCTTCTCGCGCCTGCCGGTGACCATCTCCGGTTTCCACTCCGGATAATATTTCCGGACGGTGAGAAACATCTCGTCGGCCTTGCGGAGCTTCTCCATCGCGCCGATGTAGTCCTCCGCTTTCTCCAGTTGCTCGGCAGCCCGGACCTCGAGGTAGGCCTTGAAATACAGGTCGCCGGGGTCGAACTGGGCCGGGGCGACGGGTGGCGGCTGCTGCTGGCCGGGCGCCATGGGCGTGGCCAGCACGGTCGCGAGCCCGACCGCACCGAGCGTGTGAATCAGCACGTTCCGGAGCACCATGGGCGGGAACCCTAGGCAGCCCTGCGGGGCGGGGCAAGCGGGGATTCGAGGGGTGCGAAACGCAACATTCCTCCATCGAAAGGTGGGCCCGGTGGGGTTCGAACCCACGACCAAAGGATTATGAGTCCCCTGCTCTAACCACTGAGCTACAGGCCCGTCGGGGTTTGAAATCGTGTATCCGTGGGGGCAACCAGCGACAAGACCATTCTCTTTCTGACTGATCCGCGGTTCATCAAGCGGGATGAAACAACCGGTGGAAGCGCACGCTCGCCCCCCGCATCGGGTCGGGGGCTGACTACGCATCATTGCGTTATGGAGGGCCGGGCGCAACTTTGGCAAAGTTCACCAAATCGACCTTCCGCTTCCCTGTTGCATGGCTCCCGGGCAGCCCCCCAGATCCCCGATGACTGAAGAATCCGCCAAGCGAGCGACGGAATCGGCACCCGCCCATCCGAACCTGATCACGCGCGCCCGAGCCCGTTTCGCACGGCTCGTCGCAGCGGGTGTGGCGACCGGCGGTCAACCGCTTCTCGCCGTGGTCATTCCGATGGCGGGCGGGGCTGGGAACCTGGCGGCGCAACTTCAATACGAGATCCACCGGAGCTTGCGCGGTGTTCCCGCTCCGGACGCCTGGCCGCATATCTCGATCAAGCTGGGCTTCGTGGCGCCCGATCCCGAGAGGATCGCCGCGTGTCTTGATGAGATCGGACGGTCAACGGAGCCGTTCGAGATCGTGTTGGGCGGTTGCGATTCCTTCGACGAGGGGATTCTTTTCATCGATGTCGCGAAATGCGACGCGCTGGAAACGCTGCGCCAAAGGGTGCTTCGGGACTTGGACGCGCGTTTCGGCATCGGGCGGCACCCGATCGAGGATCAACGTTTCCGGTTTCACGTCACTCTCGCCCACGGCATGCGCGGCCGGACCTTCGCGGCCGCCAAAGCCGAATTCCTGGCGCGTCCTTTTGATCAACGTTTTCCCGCCCGTCATCTCGAACTGCTTTGTCACGCCGGCAGCCATTGGATCACCATGGCGCGCATCCCGCTTGGTCCGGCCAACACCCTTCCCCAATGATTTCGCCGGTTCCGTCATCCGTTGATGATCCGCTTCTGCACCGGCGGCAGTTCCTGTTCGCTTCCGGTGGAGCGCATGAGCTGCCGGGCGGTCGCGGAGTGGACGTGGGGAACGACTGCCGCTTGAGCGTCCACCCCGAGCTCGAAGTGACTCGTGTCGAATCCAATGGCGTCCTTGGGATCCTCCTCGGCTTCATCCTTGATCCCGAGCGACCGGAGCGGAGCAACAGCGAGATCGCTGCCGGCTTGCTGGAGGAAACTTCGGACCCCGCGGATCTCGCAAGGGCGACATCCGCGTTCGGTGGTCGCTGGGTGCTGTTGCGGCGCGATGCGGCGAGCTGGACGATCGTTCACGACGCGACCGGCCAGCGACAGGTGTGTTTCACCCGCGCGCGAGAGGCGGAGGGATTCCTTTGCGCGTCCGATGCGGGGATCATTGCCAGCCGGCTCGGATTGGAAATGGAGCCCGCGGCGGTGGACTTCATCCGCTCCCGCGGCGAGAGCGACTTCGAAGTCTACTGGATGCCGGGCGACCGCACGCTCTTCAAGGAAGTCGCCGCGCTCCTTCCGAATCATTTTCTCACGCTGCCGGAGGGGGACGTCCACCGTTTCTGGCCGAGTGCCCGCCCGGAGCCACGAGATCCCGATGAGGCGCTCGACTTCTGCCTCGGGACTCTCCGCGGCTTGGTCGATGCAGCGGGCCGCAGGTTCGCGTTGTCGGTGCCGATGACCGCCGGCTGGGACAGCCGCTTGATGCTCGCGCTTTGCCGCGACCGCGCCTCGGGCCTGTATGCCTACACCTTCGATTACCCGAACATGCCGCGGAACTCGCGCGACGTTTGGGTGCCGGCTCGTTTGCTGCCCACCCTCGGGATCGCACATCATGTGATCCCGTATCCGGAAACCACCGACGCCCGGTTCAAGCGCCTGCACCGCCTCGGCAACGTCGCGGCGAACAATGCCTACTGCGCGGACGCCGAGGCGCTCGCCGCCGTCTATCCCGCAGGCCACGTCTGCGTCACGGGCGACGCCGCGGAGGTGGTGAAATGTTTCCACGCCCGCGACCCCGGCTCCCGAGATCCGGTGGACGCTCATGAACTGGCCGGACTTTCGGGCCTCGGCACCCATCCGTTTGTGGTCGGGGCGATGGCCGATTGGCTTGCGGAAGCGGGCGATCCGGCGGTCGATCTGTTGGATCTCTTCTGTTGGGAACAAATGGCCGGCCGGTGGCAGCCGAAGATCCGCGCCGAATACGACATGGTGCAGGAATGCCTCGCGCCGCTGAACCACCGCCGGCTGCTGGAGACCATGCTCGGGGTGGACCCGGAACTCCGGCGTGCACCCGACTTCACGTTCTTCGCGCGGATGGTCGAGGCGCTCTGGCCGGAAACGCTGTCGGTGCCAGTGAATCCACCAGAAACGCAGAGCCGCAAGCGCCGGGTTCTCAACCTGCTCAAGAAAACCGGTCTCCACCGTCTCATCCCGCCCGCGGCGAAACAGAATCTCAAGATCGCGCTCGGTGGCCACGGCCCGACGAAGCCCGCCTCCTGAAACGATGCCGACGTCCCACCATGCTCCGCTTCCGCCCCCCTGGCGCTTCGACGCGCCCGGCGGTCTGCGGGTCGTCGATGTCCGGGACGCGGAGGAACTCGCGCGCCATGCCGGCGCCTGGGCGGCTTTGTTGGAAGCATCGCGCGCGGCCTCGCCGATGCTTTCCTACCCGCAGATCAGCGCGTTTCTCGAAACGAGCGTCGAGGCGCGAGGGGCGTGGCTTTGCCTCTTCGCTTACGACGGCGACGCGCTGCGCGCCGTGTTTCCGCTCATCGCCGCCCGCGCGGTTGGCGCGGCCGGGTTTTCGCTTCGATTTCTCAAGACGCCCTACGACGTCATGCACACCAGCGGGGTCGACTGCCTCACGGCGGATGGCGACGAGGCGCTGGTCGAGGTTCTGCTGGCATATCTCGCAAAGATGCCGCGCGCATGGTCGGTGCTGCGCCTCCGCGAGCTGCCGGAGCACTCGCCGACGATGACGCATCGCGGCAAGGGAGGACTGGGAAAGCGGTCGGTCGTCCGTGTTTCCTCCTCCGAGAACTACATCGAGGTGCCGGCCGAGCTGCCCGATTTCCACGCGAGGATTTCGAAAAACTTCCGCCGCCAGCTCCAGAAATCGGGCCGCAAGCTCGCCACGCTCGAAGACGTGCGCTTCCTGATGCGCGAGGAATCGCGCCCGCTCGAAGAGAACATGCGGCGCTTCGCGGATGCCGAGGACGCCGGCTGGAAAGGCCGAGGCAATAGCTCCGTGAAGGCGGAAGGCCGGGATTTCTATCAGATCGCCGCGGAGCGTTTCCGCAGGCACGGATGGATGGAGTGGAACTTCCTGGAGACGGCGGGGCGGACCATCGCCGCCCACTACGCGGTGCGCATCCGGCGCACGGTGTTCCTGCTCAAGATCGGCTATGACGAATCCTTCTCGGCCTGCTCGCCGGGCAACCTGCTCATCGAGCGCGCCATCGCCCATGCCGCCGGGCGGGGCGATGTCGATGAGATCAACTGTGTGGCCGACTGCGCGTGGCACCGCAACTGGGCGATGAAGAAACGCTGGTTGCACGATCTGATCATCCTGCCTGAAATACCCATCATTTCACCTCTGCTGTGCCGCGTCCTCATGTCGAAGGCCGCACGCGGACTCTGGAAACGCGACACCCCTCCCACGAACGAAGAGTGACCGAGAGAACGATCATCTCCAGCCTGTCCACACTCCAGGACTCGATGCTGCGCCGCTCG
Organism: Akkermansiaceae bacterium; assembly: GCA_024233135.1. Lineage (GTDB taxonomy): Bacteria > Verrucomicrobiota > Verrucomicrobiia > Verrucomicrobiales > Akkermansiaceae > Luteolibacter. The sequence continues at coordinate 27,300 of JACKPZ010000010.1, forward strand.
CTCGATCGCGCGGACGGTTCGACTGTCGAACAAGTCGAGATCGTTTTCGCGCGTGACGTGGCGGTGGAGCGGATCACCACCGCATGGGGGGAAACGGTGGCGCGTTGCGAAGTTCTTCGGGCCGGATTCCATTTCGAGAACGGTGAACCGGCGGGGATCGTCCGGTTGGATCAGACTCCGCAGGCGGCGATCCTCGGTGAAGCGCCCGATTGCTGGGACGCATGGCTGGCGGACGACCGTCTCGCGCCGTTGCCGCTCGTTGGCGGTTGCCCATGGCGGGTTGTCATCTGCCCCGCGGCCCGAAGGATGGTGTGGACATTCCATCACGCCTTGCTCGACGGCCGGTCGATCGCCCGGATCGTCGCGTTTTTCCAATCCCAACTGGAAGATCCGTCCGCCGCCGGCAACCTCGGGCACGCTGCGGCGCCGCCGGTTTCCGCGGAGGAGACAGAAGACGCGATCCGATTCCACCGTGAGGCCTTCGCGGAGGTTGCCGCCTGCCAGCCTGAATTCCCCGGTGATGCCACGGGAGATCCCGCCCGTGGCGGGCGCGTCCTCGGAGCCGAAGCCGTCGCCGCGCTCGAATCCGCCGCCCGCCGGATGGATGCCACAACGGCCACACTCGTGACCTGGGCGTGGGGCCAGGCCGTCGCCACCGCCGCAGGGGCGGCGCGGACGGCCGTCGGACAAGTCCGTGCCGGCGCGCCGACCGATGGATGCGCCGGATTCACGATGAACACGGTGCCGCTGGTGATCGAGCGCGCGCCCGACGAGTCCGCGGGGTCGGTGCTCGCCGCGTTTCGCCGGCATCTGCTCGCCATGCGTGCCATCGAGCGGGTCGCGGTGGACGAGTTGCCACCGGCGATCTTCCGCGAGGCCGGCGGACCATGGCCGGGCGGCGTGCTGATGGTCCAGCACGGCACGCTTGAGCGGATGGCCGGCCGGGTCACCAGTGTCGAGCGCATCACCCTCCACGAGCGGAGCGGGGAGAACCTGCTTGCATCCGCATGGATCGAGCCGGAATTGAAACTCGAAGTCGAAGTGGACGGCCGCGTTTTCGGCCCGCTCGCCGCGCGTCACCTGGCCGATCACTGGGCGGAGATCATCCTCGCTCTCGCCCGCGGCGATGACACCAGTGCCGCCCGGGTCGCGGCATTGCCATCCAACAAGTGGGAAGCCCCGGCGCCGGAGTGCCGCCACCAGCATCTCGCCGCGGCATGGAAAGAAAGCGTCGCCCGCTATTGCGACCAGACCGCGCTGTGGACACCGGACGTTTCGCTCACCTATCCGGAGCTCGACGCCCGCGTCGAGCACCTCGCCTCGATCCTCGCGGCCAACGGCGTGGCCGCCGGTGACACCGTGGCCGGCATGCTCCACCAGCGCGAACACGTCGCGCTCGTCCAGCTCGCCACCGCCCGCGTCGACGCCATCCTCGTGCCGCTCGACCCCGCTCTGCCGAAAAGCCGGCTGGAAACGATCGTCGCCGACGCGCGTCCGAACCTTCTCCTCACCGATCGGCCCGATGAGGGTGGAGCCCTCGGCCTGCTGGTGATCGCCGTCGATGGAGCAACCGGTGGCACCTGCGCGTCCGCGGTGCCGGACGACCCGCGCGCGACGCTCTCCATCCTCTACACCTCCGGTTCCACAGGCATCCCGAAGGGCGTGATGATGGTGCATGGCGGCGTCGTCAACGAAGGCGCGGCCATGGGCCGTCTGGCCGGGATTTCCCCGGGTGACCGGCTGCTGCAATTCGCATCGCCGGGTTTCGACGCGTCCCTTGAGGAAATCACCGCCGCGCTGCTTGCCGGCGGGACCCTCGTGCCGCGGCCCGATGATCTGGCGTCGGACCTCGATGTCTTCCACGAGTTCATCCATAGCGCGCGCATCTCGGTGCTCGACCTGTCCACCGCCCACTGGGCGGCATGGTGCGCATGGATGGCGTCCGAGGGGAAAACCATCCCGCCTTCCGTGCGGACGACGATCATCGGCGGCGAGCGCGCGTCCGCGGCGGCCGTCGCCACCTGGTTCCAAGCCGGCGGCCGCGATCACGTGCTCATCAACACATACGGTCCCACCGAGGCCTCGGTTGTGGCCACCGCCGAGTGCATCACCGCTGGTTGGAACGAGCCCGGCGACCCGGCGATCGGCCGTCCGCTTCCCGGCGTGCACGCACGCGTCGCCGACCGCGAAGGCCGCCGTCTTCCCTACGGGGCCGCCGGAGAACTCTGGCTCGGCGGTTCCTGCGTCGGCCGGGGATACTGGCAGCGGCCGGAACTCACCGCGGAGGCGTTCCGCCGCTTCGACGGGTTGGAGTGGTATCGTACCGGAGACCGCGTCCAATGGGATGAGGACGGCAAGCTTCGTTTCCTCGGTCGTCAGGACGATCAGTTGAAGATCCGCGGCAACCGGGTCGAGCCCAACGAAGTGATCCGCGTGCTCGAGGGTTTCCCCGGCGTCGTCGCCGCCCATGCCGGGCCGGTGCGGGGCATCGACGGCAGCATGGTGCTCGGCGCCTGGGTGCGATGGAACGACACCCCGGAGGACGGCTGGCCCGGCTTGCTCGCGGCACATGCCGCCGGCCAGCTTCCCGCCGCATCCGTGCCGTCACGTTGGGCCGCCGTTTCCGAGTTCCTCCTCACCGAGCGCGGCAAGCTTGACCGCGCCAACCTCCCCGAGCCCGCTCTGACCGCAAGCAGCGGCAAATGTTCCGAGCCCCCCGCCACATCCACCGAGCGCCGGCTCGCGGAGATCTGGAGCGAACTGCTCGGAGTTCCGTCGATCGGCCGCGACGACTCATTCTTCGAGCTCGGCGGACATTCGCTGATGGCGCTGCAGTTGTTCGCCCGCATCGCCCGCGAGTGGCGGACGCGGATTCCGATGGCGGTGTTGATGCAGGCGCCCACCCCGCGGACTCTCGGAGAAATCATCGACCGCATGGTTTCCTCGCCCGGGTCTGCGGGAACGGCCCGTCCGCTGGTGGTTCCGGTCCGCGCGGAGGGTTCGCTGCCGCCGCTGTTCTGCATCCATGGTGGCGACGGCGGTGTGCTGTTCTACCGCGAGTTCGCCCGCGGGTTGAGCGGAGACCGTCCGGTGCTGGCCATCGAAGCGCCCGCGCTTTCCGCGGAAGGATCCGTCACCACCTCGCCGGTCGGTGAGACGGCCGGCGCCTACCTTGAGGTGCTGCGCGAGCTCCAACCCCGGGGCCCTTACCACTTGTTAGGTTATTCCTACGGCGGTCTGGTGGTCGTGGAAATCGCCCGCCGCCTGATCGCGGCCGGCGAATCCGTCGCCTTCGCCGGCCTCTGTGACACCGTCAACCCCGCCACTCCGATCCGGGAATACTCGCTGATGGAACGCATCGAGGTGTTCTGGGATGCGCAGGAGAGCCCCTCTCCCGCCGGCCGGATTTTCCGCATGCTCTCGCGGATGACCGAAGGGCTCGCCACCCATCTCCGGGTGAAAAACGAGGTCCGGAACGCCCGCACCGTCCGCCGCACCGAACCATACAGCGAGGAACGGATGGTGCAGGTGCGCGAGTCCCACCTCCAGTCGATGCGGGACTACCAGCCCGCGCCGCTGGACCTGCCGATCACGCTGTTCAAATCGAGCGTGGTGGACGACAAATTTGAGATTCCGTCCGACTACGGATGGGGCATCGTTTCACCCGCGGTCGAGGTCGTCGAAGTTCCCGGAAAACACCTGACCATGTTCGACGCCCCCCATGTCGGCACCCTCGCTGCTGAAACCGAGGCACGGATGTAACCCCGTACTTCAGAAATGTTCTCCAAACTCGCCCATCATTCCTTGATCCTGCTCTGCCTTCTCCCGCTGGCGAAGGCCGACGTCGTCATTCCGAAAGGCGCGGCGGGATGGAACTATCTCCATGTGACCGACGGAATCGACCCAGCCACGGCCGACGCCGACTTCACAACCACCTGGTTTCATCCCACCACCGGCGGCTACGTCGGCGGCGACTACGACGGTCCCGCTTTCATCACCGAAGCGCCCGCGCCTTTCCATTACGGCGTCGTCGACGGTCTGGCGGGCGGCACGGAACTACCTTCCGTAGGCACGGGAATCGACCGGACCAGCTATTTCTATCTCGTTTTCGACGGCGGTGACGGGTTCGGCGGCCTCGAACTCTCGCTGCTCGCCGACGACGGGGCCTTCGTTTATCTCAACGGCACCCTGATCGCCCGCGATGGGGTGGACGACCCCGATACCTTCCAGCAACTCGCGGCACTCGGGGATGAATCCGCCTACGACGAGATCCCGCTGCTCGGCACTCCGGTCGTCCAACCCGGAGCCAACCTGCTCGCCATTTCCGTCCACCAGAACACCACGCTCAGCAGCGACCTCGGATTCGATCTCGAACTGCGGGGAACGCCGGTTTCCAGCCTTCAGATCGTCCGCGGCCCCTACCTGCAATCCGGTGGTCCCGACCGCATGACCATCCGTTGGCGCACGGACCAGCCCGGCACGTCCGTCGTCCACTACGGAGACGCCCCCGGAAACCTCGACTCCACCTTCATCCTGCCCGGTTCCAGCACCGAGCACGTCGCCACCCTCACGGGACTGGCTCCGGACACCACCTTTTTCTATCAAGTGGAAACGACGGACGGCTCCTCCACGGCGGCCGCCGGCGGTGATGCGGAGCATCATTTCAGCACATCGCCGCCGCCGGGCAGCCGCAAGCCGACCCGCATCTGGGTCACCGGCGATACCGGCACCACCACGGCCGCCAAGCAGGATGTCTACAACGCCTACCTTTCCCGCACCGGGGCGGCCGCCACCGACGTGTGGCTCATGCTCGGCGACAATGCCTACGAGGATGGCACCGACGAGGAATTCCAAGCGGCCTTGTTCGACGCCTATCCCGAACTGTTGCGCAAGACACCGCTCTGGTCCTGCATCGGAAACCACGAGACGGTGACCGCCGCGGGCGCTCCCTACCTCGACCTCCACACCTTCCCGACCGCCGGGGAAATCGGCGGCGTCCCTTCCGGCACCGAACGCTATTATTCGTTCGATCACGGCAACATCCACTTCATCGCCATCGATTCCGAAACCGCGGGCAACTATGACGACGCCCCCGGCAACGGCGGCATGATCGACTGGCTCGAGGACGACCTCCAGGCCACCGACAAGGACTGGATCATCGCCTACATGCATCATGGTCCCTACACGAGGGGCACCGTCGACTCCGACTCGACGGACCACCTCGTCGAGATGCGCCACTACGTCGTGCCGCTCCTGGAACAGTACGGCGCGGACCTCGTCATCTACGGCCACAGCCATGTCTATGAGCGCTCGATGCTCATCAACGGCCACCACAGCGCGATGAGCCTGGCGGACTCGTCCAGCACGACCTTCGACCCGCTCCTTCACGTTGTCGACGGCGGGAACGGAAGCTCCGTCGGCGGGGTGGACGCCACCAGCAACTTCGCCACCGACGGGGGCGACGGCCCCTATCAGAAACCGGCGGCCGCCGGCGGGGCGGGCACGGTGTATGTCACATGCGGCGCCTCCGGCAAACTGAGCGGCTGGGCCAACGGTTCCTGGGATTCCCTCAACCCCGATCCCCACCCGGTGTTCTCCACCGGATTGCTGGCGATGGGCTCGCTGGTCATCGAGATCGACGGCAACACCCTGCATGCCATCTACATCGACCAGTGGAACTCGCTGCGCGACGACTTCACCATTATCAAGGGCAGCACCATCGGCATCAGCGCGGCGGACCCGGACTTCAGCGAGCAAGGGCCGGACGACACCGCTGTTTTCAACCTCACCCGGAGCGGAGCGATCTCCTTCGCCGAGGATTTCCTCTATCAGACGGGTGGAACGTCCACCGCGGGGGTCGACTTCAGCCCGGCGCTTTCCGGCACCACCTCGTTCGCCGCCGGCGAAACCAACCGCCAGATCGTCCTGACCCGCATGAAGGATCAGGAAGCCGAAGGGCCGGAGTCCATCGGGATCGAACTTGTCACGGCGGCCACCACCGTCGCCGGCGGCAACGCGCCGCGGCAGCGGTATTTCCTCGCGGCGGAGGCATCCGCGGAAGCCACGTTGGATGACTCGCCATCGCAGCAGTGGTGGTTTGAGTCCTTCGGCGCGGCAACGCCCGGTCCGGAGGAGTGGAAGCTGGATACCGATGGCGACGGTCTCAGCCGGATCGAGGAGCTGGCCTTCGGCGGAAGCGAAGGAACCAACGACCGTGACCGGGCGCCATCCGCCGATCGCGAGGGGAACCGGTTCGTCATGCGATATTTCCGCCGTCCGTCGATTCCGGAACTCAGCGTTCAGGTCCAACGGTCCGCGGATCTCTCCGCTTGGGAAACCGACGGCATCGAGGATGATCCCGACGGCCCCGTCCAACCCGCCGGCACCGAACCATGGAAATCCTCCATCGAAGCGTCCGGCGACGCCGGGTTCCTGCGCCTGCGCCTCGATCTGGAAAACTGAGGATCCTCACCGCGTCGCGGGCCATCCGGCATCGGCCGCGTTTCCGCTCAGCGAACCCGCTCGAGCAACCACTGGAGGAGCGAGTCGAGGGGGACGCGTTCCTGTTCCATCGAGTCGCGGTGGCGGATGGTGACGGTGTCCTTGAGCTCTTCGCCGTTTTCTCCGAGGGTGTCGAAATCGACGGTGATGCAGAAGGGGGTGCCGACCTCGTCCTGGCGGCGGTAGCGGCGGCCGACGGCGCCGCCGTCGTCGTAGAAGACGTTCATCCATGGCTGGAGTTTCTTCTGGATCTCGCGGCAGATGCGGACCTGCTCCTCGTTCTTCTTCAGGAGCGGGAAGATGCCGGCCTTGATGGGGGCCATACGCGGAGCGAAACGCATCACGGTGCGGACGTCCTTCTTGCCCTTCTCATCGGTGAGTTCCTCTTCCTCGAAGGCCTCGCAGATCATGGCGAGCACCGTGCGGTCGCAACCGGCGGACGGCTCGACGACGTGCGGGAGGAACTTCTCCTTGGTTTCCTCGTCGAAGTATTCGAGCGGCTTGCCGGCGCCCTTCTGGTGCACGCCGAGGTCGTAGTCGGTGCGGTAGGCGACTCCTTCGAGTTCCTGGATGCCGAAGGGAAACTCGTATTCGATGTCGTAGGTTTTCTTCGAGTAGAACGCGCGCTCGCCGTCCGGCACGTCAAGGATGTGGAGTTTCTCGCGCGGGATGCCGATTTCCTCGTAGAAACAAAGCCGGGACTCGAGCCACTCGTCGGTGAGGCGCATGCCGTCCTCGGGGCGGCAGAAGAACTCGATCTCCATCTGCTCGAACTCGCGGCTGCGGAACGTGTAGTTGCGCGGGTTGATCTCGTTGCGGAACGACTTGCCGATCTGGGCGATGCCGAAGGGCAGCTTGATCCGGTTCGAGTCGAGCACGTTCTTGTATTGCACGAAGATCGACTGGGCGGTCTCCGGGCGGAGGTAGGCGACAGCCTTCGGATCGTTGTCCGTGGCGAGCGCGCCGAGCTTGGTGGAAAGCATGAGATCGAAGGCGCGCGGCTCGGTGAGCTCGCACTCCTTGTGTTCGCCCGGGTGGCAGGACGGTTTCCGACCGCACTCCAGGTTGTCGAGATTGTCGGCGCGGTAGCGGCCCTTGCAGGTCTTGCAGTCGATCATCGGGTCGCTGAAACCGCCGACGTGGCCGCTGGCCTTGAGCACGTCCTGGTGGGTGAGGATGGCGCCGTCCATGCCGAGGATGTCGTCGCGTTCCTGAACGGTCTTGCGCCACCAATAGTCCTTGAGGTTGCGCTTCAGCTCGGCGCCGAGCGGACCGTAGTCCCAGCAGCCGTTGAGTCCGCCGTAGAGTTCGCCGGCTTGATAGATGAAGCCGCGGCGTTTGCACAGGGAAACGATTTTCTCCATGCGGGCGGGATCGGTGACGTCTTTGTTGGCCATGGGATTCGCTGGTTGGGGGCGCGGATGGAAGCAGGACCCGGGGCACGGGGCAAGACGGGATTGATCCGTCCGTTCCGGCCGCTATTTTCCGCCCCATGTCGCACGGCGATGCATTCGGGAAGGAAACGGGCCGGGTCCCCTCGCCGGCGGAGAAGTCCGAGCTCTTCGGGAGGGCCGCCGGGGAAATCGAGGCGATCCTCACCGGCGAGACCGACCCGGTGACGATCCTGAGCACGGTCGTCGCGGTGCTCCATCACCGGATGCCGCACGCCTTCTGGACCGGCTTCTACCGGGTTTGCGGGGACGAACTCCGCGCGGGCCCCTATCAGGGCACTCCGGCCTGCCTGAGGATCCGCCGTGGCGCGGGCGTCTGCGGCACCGCGTGGGCGGAGAACCGGACGATCGTCGTGGACGATGTGGACGCGTTTCCCGGGCACATCGCCTGCGACGCGCGGTCCGCGAGCGAAATCGTGGTGCCGTTCCGCGACGCGGACGGAAACGTGGCCGCCGTGCTCGACATCGACTCGACGTTTCCTGGGGCCTTCGGCGACGAGGACCGGATCGCGCTGGAAGCAATCGCCGCACGTTGGTCCCCGTGATCGCGTAGCTAGCGAACGGCCGGTTTTGGGATATCCTCGGACCGTCCTGAGAACGTTCCCCCCGATTCGAAAGGACACAACGATCCGCCGGCGGCCACCGAAACGTCCTTGCTCCCCCCGGGGCGTTACCTTCGACCGCCGGCGTTGTCATGTACCGAGGGCGCGGAGGATCGCGCGGATGAGCACGCTGAGCACGAGACCGCCGTAGAGGACGATGATCGAGATCCCGCCCCAGCGGTCGCGGCCGGAGGATGCGATCTGCGAGTAGATGGCGAACACGTGGGTCAGCGCGAGCAGCCCGATCCCGGGCCAAAGACCGCCATCGGGAGCGATCCAGACGAGCGCGAGCAGGACCAGCGCGCAGGCGATCGCGAGCCGGCCGAAGAGCCAGGCATGGCGCTCGAAGCGGTTCGGCTTCGGCTGATAGGCGGAAGGCTTCAGCGAAAACTCCGGGTCCTTCGGGATGTCGAGCGACTTGGTGCCGGGCAAGGGTTTGTCGCGCGGCTCCGCCGGCCGGTGACGCGGCACCTTGGGCAGTCCGCTCATGTCACCCGGGCTCGGAAACCGGCGGCATGGAGTCAGGTGTTTCACGCCAACAGGAAACACCCGGCGCACGCGGCACCGCCATTCCAATCGGCCGCGTGGATTTCACCGGGCATGGAAGTTTCGCGACGCGGACAACGCGAAGGTTTCGGGGTCATACATCAGCTCGACTTTGGCGGGTGGCGCAATCGCCTCCCCCGCCAGCGTGCAGCGCGCGAGATAGGTCACCTCGTAGGTGCCGCGTTTCCAGACATGATCGAGGAAAAACACGGCGCGGTCCTTGCGCAGTTCCGAGTGGCTCACTTTCCAGTCGTTCTCGCTGGTGCGGATGGCCAGCGCGGACTGTTGCGATGAAAACGCGTTGTTCACCGTCTCGAACACGGACGGAAGCGGATCCTCGATGACGAGGTAGCGGCTGTCGTCCTCCGGAAGAGTGACGCGGAGCGTGACGCGCACGAGGTCTCCAGATTGCGGCTCGGTGAGCGGCTCGGTCATGCCGTCGGGTTTCACGCGTTCGTAGATGCGGTCGACGGACATGCCGTTGGTGGCGACCGGCTGGATCGGCGCGATCGCGGGTTTCGATGCCACCCGGAGACGGATGAACGCGGGGCCGTCGCTGCTCGCGGCGAGTTTCAGGTTCGGTCCGAGCTGCACGCCGCGCACGGCGGTGGGGCTGTCGGGCGAGAGATGGACGACCTGTTTGCCGTCGTTGGTTTCCAACTCGATGGCCACCGAGTCACCGGCTTGCTGGCTTTCGGCGATCATGCCCATGGCGACGAGCGCCCAGCCGTTGCACCAGGTGGTGCGCCAGTGGCCGTAGGGATTGCGGTCGTTGAGAAGCCGGTCGAGCGCGAGGCTGGATTCCGGACCATTCGGGTCGATGGACGCCCAGGCGATCAGTTCGAGCGCGCGGTCCGGGCGCCACGGCATCCAGTAGCGTTCCTCCTTCGGACGGGAAACCTTCGTCGTGAGGATCTCGCGGGCGGTGTCGAAACGCCGGGCGTCGTCCGTGTTTCCGCGGGCCACGGCGGCGGCGAGCATGCTGCGTCCGGCGGAGTCGAGCTGCGGCAGCTTGTCGATCATCACGTTCTGATAGGAAACCTGCGGCTTGCCGGTGAGGGCGAGCACGAGCAGTGCGCGGGCGTCGGTTTCGAGTTCATACGGCGTCTCGCGTTTCTCCAATCCCCGCAGGCCGGCGATGAGCGCCTGCTGCAGCGAATCGATCGCGGAGTCCGGCACTTCGGCACCGGCGCGGGCGGCCATGACGAGGCCGAGCCCGGCGTAGGGCGTGGCCCAATCGACCTTTTCCGTATCACCGGGCCAGTAGGTGAACGATCCATCGGCAAGCTGCATCGAGAGCAGGCGGTCGGCTCCGGCCTGCAGGGCGGAGGCGACGCGCTCCGGCGAATAGCTGCCGAAGGCCGGAATGAAGGCCCGGAGTTTCTCCACCGAGCACCACGGGATGAGCGATGACGTGGTCTGCTCGACGCAGCCATACGGGTAGTGCAGCAGGTAGTCCACCGAGCCGCCGGCTTCGGAAAGCTGCGAGCGGGAGAACTCGAGATCGAGTGTGCCGGTGCCGTCGAGCAGCTTGCGGTCGAGCCGGTCCGTTAGATCGAGCGCGCCGGCTCCGTCCATTTTCACGAACTCCACCTGGCGGAGCAGCGGCATCGGATACTCCACATGGAAGCGGTGTTCCAGCGAGTCGGAAAGTCGCCGGCGCAGAGCAGGAGTGAGCTCCGTGTCGCGCAGCGAAACCGGCACCGCCTGCCACTGGACGATCGCCTCGCCGGTGGTCTCCGCCACGAGGGGAAACGCGATGCTCGCGGAGCCGTTCGGCTCGAGGTCGATCGTTTCCGCCACACCGGCGGCGGCGCGGCAGACCGGCGTGCCGCCCGCGGCGTGAGCCACGAAACGAACTTCCCACGTGCCGGCGAACTCGGACGAGTTCTGCACCAGCACGCGCGTGTCCACGGTGTCCGTCTGATGTGCGAATCGCGGCGACTTCGCCTCGATCATGATGTCCTTCTTCGCGACCAGCGACGACTCGGCATGTCCGAAGCGGGCGCCGCCGTCATGCGCGACCGCGATGAGGCGGTAGCGGGTGAGCGTGTCGGGCAGCGTGAAGGTGTGGGAGAAATGGCCGTCCGCCCCGGTCTTGAGCGCGGGCGCCCATGCGGCGCAGGGGTCGAAGTTCTTGCGCAGTTGGTCCGCGAGTTTCGACAAGTCCCCTCCCCCGCCGACGAAGAGGCCCTTCAGATTGAAGGTCTGGTTTTCGGGGTTCTCGGCGACGAACGAATCGAACGAAACGCCGGCATTGAGATCGAGATCGCGGGGGCGATAGAAATAGTCCATCGGATCCGGCGTTTCGTATCCCATCACGGCGAGCGTTCCTTCGTCCTCGGCGTAGAAGGTCACCTCGCATCCGGCGGCGGGTTTTCCGTCCGCCAGCGTGACGCGGCCGCTCACCGTGACTTCGTCGCCCGGGCGGTACGATTCCGAACCGGGATCCAGCGAGACGTCGAGGCGGTCGCGATGGTTTTCCACGGTGATTTCGCAATATCCGAGGCGGAGCTGCGGCGCCTTGAACTCGCGGGCGGAATCCCGCGCCCCCTTCACGACGAGCACGGAGACGAACGCGTTGGGCGCGTCGTCATCCGAAAGCGGGATCTCGACCACCGGGTTGTCCGCCTTGAGTTCGGAGCGGAACGAACGCAGCACCTTCTCGCGCTCGACGGTGACGATGGCGGTGCCCTCGATGGGCGTGAGCACCAGCACCCGCGCGGTTTCCCCGGGCTGATAGATCTTCTTTTCTGAGACGAGTTTTACCCGCAGGCCGTCTTCGTAGGCCCACGGATACTCATTCGTGCCATAGACATGAAAACGCGTCACCGTCTCGAACGCGCGGCCCTCGGGGTCGGTGCCGCGAAGCGTGAGGAAATGCAGGCCGGTGGCGGACGGCGCGAGTTGCAACGGCGTGCCGTCCTTGGCCGAAGCCGCGGGATCGATGGACAGCGTGGTGGTGGAAACCTGTTCCTCGCGGGTGTCGTTGCGCGTGGCGGTGGCGCCAGACCCGGTGCGGGTCTTCACCGCCATGTTCACCTCGCGGCTGAGCGTGGCGGTGACTTCAAGTGACTGGGCGTAGGGTTTCTCCGCGGTATCGATCGCCACCACGCGGAGGTCGAGCGATTCGCCGGCGCGGACGAGCCGGTCGATCCGCGACACGCCGATGTAGGCCGATGCCGGATGAATCACCGCGGTCGAGCGCGCGGTCAGCGTCTGCAGGTTGGCATCGGTCACCTCGGTGGAAACCGTGACCTCGCGCATCGAGGGGAAATCCGCCTTCGGGATTTCCACCGTGAGGTGGGCGGTGCCGTCGGAAGTAAGTTTGTCCTCGATGGTCGCGCGCTGGTTGCTCGAACTGCTGCCGTAGTCGTAGTCGCGATATCCGAAATAGTGATACCAATAGCCCCAGTCATAGCTGCGGTGATTGCCGAACTGGAAGTCGCGGAAGCGTTCCGGATAGGGATTGCGCGTGGTGACATTGCTCACGGCCATCACCGTGCCCGCCGCCACCGGCTGGCCTTGGTAGTAGGTCGCCTTGATGTCCGCGGATATGGAAGCGGGAGCGATCACCGGCTCATGGATCGTCTGTGCGATCTCGAACGCGTTGCGGCGGAATTCCTCGACGCGCAGGGGGACGGAGAAGCGCGCCTGTTGTTCCAGCCGCTCCCGTTTCGCCCAGCCCATCTCGGAGTCGTCCCGCTCCGCCACGGCCAAATCGTCGGGAAACACAAGACGAATCTCATGCGTTCCGGTCTTCGAGGGCGCGAGCTTGTGGGTGAAATCGAACGATCCATCTTCGGAGATCTCCACCGGTTGATTGTAGATCTCCTTGTCCGCCGGATCGACGATGACGAGGCGCGCCTTCGCCGCGGCGGCCTTGCCGATGGTGTTGCCGCGCAGCATCCGGACGATGCCCTTGAGCCGGACGGTTTCGCCGGGCCGATAGACCGAGCGGTCGGTGAAGAGAAACGCCTGGCGGGTTTCGTCCAACGGTTCGCCCCACGAATAACGCACCGGGAAATGCCACATGCCGACGGTTTCCATCGAGGCGTCGAAGGCGGTGACATACGAGTCGTCCGCAAGTGTGGCGAGCAGGTGGCGCGCATCCGCGGAGCGGGGCAGGAGCGCCGTGCCGTCGGCACCGGTGGTCACGGTTTCGAGTTCCTGCGCATCCTCGCCGAACAAGCTCAGCCGGACACCTTCGAGCGGCAGGCCGGTGTCACACGAGAATGCGTAGAGAAACGCGTCCTTCGAGGTGAGCTTCCACGCCAACCCGATGTCGGTGAGCTGGACGATCGCTTGCGAGACGAGCACGTCGCGTCCGCCGACCTCCTTGCGTGGCTCGCCACGGGCATCGATGAAGAGCGCGCCGCGCACGAGTTCCTTCGGCAGCGCCTCGTTCCAATCGAGCGTGACGATGCGGCTGGTGTCCACGGGATTGTCGAAGGGCAGATGCAACTTGGCGACCTGCGGACCGGCGACCATCGGATACGGGACGATCCCCCTCGGCTTCACCTCCTCGTAGTCCGGGCCGTTGCCGGTGAACTGACGGTATCCTTGGAACGCGCGGATCAGATCGGCGCCGGCGAGTTTCTTGATCCGGATGTCCGCCGAAGCGAGGTTGCGCGAGTAGACACGGTATTGTCTGCGGCCCTTGGCGAGCTGGCCGTGGTCCTCCGACGGCAGGGCGATGACCGGGTTGATATACTCGAAGACCAGTTTCTCCGTCCGCCCGTCGACGAGCGGAAAGCCGGTGGACGAACGAAGCGCATCCTTGTCGATCGTGACTTCGTAGCGGTTCGACGCCATCAGGTCGCCGCGGAGATGGATCGCCTTGCCATCGACCTCGGCCCGCAGGTCCGCCGGCATCGGGGAAATCCGGATGCCACCACCCAGCAGATCGTCCGGCAGGGGATCCGGAAGCGGGTGGTTGAAACCGATCGTGATCCGCCGCGGTTCGTCGGTCACCGCGACGGCGGAAACATCTTGGATTTCGAAGCGCGGGATCGTGCCGATGCCGTAGGTCACCGGCTCCACCAGACGAGCTCCCGCGTCGGCGTTCGGCAGCCCCTTGCGGATCGCCAGTTTCCAATCCTCGCCCGGCGGCAGCGGCGACGCCGGCGTGGCCACCACGATGTTGGGGATGATGTCATCCTGAGCGGGTTCCGCCGGCGTTTCACCACCGCGGGCGGCCCACGGGCGGTAGTTGCCGGCCAGATAGCCGGCCGCGGCGACGTCGCATGAAGAAACCAGTGCGTCCACTTTCTGCCCGGTCTTCGACTCGAAGGAAACGAAGGGCGCGACGGATGCCGGATCGACCGCATCGTTGAACACGACCGTCCATGGCGCGGTCGATGCGACGAACGAGGACGACCAGCGGTTGCCCGTGCGCGCCATCAGCGGTCGGAAGGCGTCCGACGAGGCGCTTGCGAACTTCCCGGCGGCGATTTCCGAGCCGTCGAGATAAGCGCGGTCCTTCGCGACGGAAAACGTGTAGGTCGTCGCGATTTTCGGCAGCGCACCCTCGACCCACTCGGCGATTTCCGGCGTCTTCCAGCGGAGCTTGCCGTCGAGCGGCGGGGCGATGACCACCCATGAGTTTTCCGTTGTGGTGCCGACCGCCGCCGCGGGGACGACGGGTTTTTCAAACACGAAATCGATCTTCGATTCCGGGACGAGCGAGCCGGTGGACAGGACCACCCTCGGTGCCGCGCTCAGGAAGGTGCTGGTCGCGCAGAGCGCCAGCGTGAGAAGTGGGAAACGTTTCATGACGATGCGGGGCCGATCCGTGATATATACGCAACGGTCCACGATGGCATTCATTTCTTTCGACAATGCAGCCCCCCCGTTCCTCGGGCATTGCGCTCCGGCGATCTTCTGCGAAACTCCGTCAGTGCTCCGCAGATCCTTTCTCGCCCTCGCCGCGCGCTCGGCGGCCGCCACCGGCCTGTGCCTCAGCGGCTGCGGCCCGTCGACGACACTGGTCCTCAATCCGCGGGCGGCCGGTTCAAAAGGCGAAACCTTCGGCTACCGGAAGTGGATCGCCGAGGGTGTGGACCCGGATGTGGTCCTCATCGGCATCCACGGGTTTTGCGGCGCGTCCGTCGACTACACCAATCTCGGCAAGCACCTGCTCGCGCACCAGCCGGAGACCGGCCTCTACGCCTACGAGGTGCGTGGCCAGGGGAGCGACCCGATCTACGAGCGCCGCGGCGACATCGGTGACCCGAACGATTGGTATCGCGATCTCTTCGCATTCACCCTGCTCGTCCGCGAGCGCCATCCGGACGCCAAGGTCGTGTGGTTCGGCGAGAGCATGGGCTCGCTCATCGCCGCCCATGCGTATGCCCAGGCGCCGCCGGACGATCCCCCCTGCGACGGGCTCGTCCTTTCCTCACCGATCGTCCGTTTCCGCGACGACATCCCGGCCTGGACGCCCGGGCTTGTCCAGGTCGCGGCAACCACGCTGCCCTTGGCCCGCGTTTCCTTGGAGACCCTCGCCGGCGGCGGCGACCCGCAGATGACACAGGGATCGCACCACCTCGACCAGGCGAAAAAGAACCCCTACCACGTCGAACAGCACACGCTGCGGCTCATCGGCGCCCTCACCCGGCTCATCGACAGCATGAACAAATGCGCGCGGACCTTCCATTGTCCGGTGCTCGTCCTCCACGGCGGAAACGATTATTTCAACAACGACTCCGACGTCCGCGGATTCGTCGCGCGCATTCCGGAGGACGCCCCGCCGACCTACAAGAACTACGCGGACGCCTACCACCTGCTCATGTACGACGAGAAGCGGGACAAGATCTTCCGTGACGTCGAGCGCTGGGTGAACCGACTCCGCGGCCGTCCGTGGTGGCGGTGAAATCCGGCGGCCGCCCGTGTGCCGGGTCGAAAAAAATGGTCAGGATTCGTCTTGACGGGTCGGGTTGAATGGCCATCCTTCGCGCCCCGCAACAACCAATTTTCCAGTCATGGCCCGTATTTGCAGCATCCGAGGTTCCAAAGTCCGCAGCGGCGGTCGCATCCACCGTTCCGGCTTGGCCAAGAAGAAGGGCGGCATCGGCCGTCACGTCACCAAGGTCGTGAAGCGCACCGTTTCGCCGAACCTCCACACCAAGCGCATCTGGGTGCCCGAGCTCGGCCGCTCCGTCCGCCTCAAGCTCAGCGCCAAGGCGATCAAGACGATCAACAAGAACGGCGCTTACGCCACCCTCAAGAAAGCCGGCCTCATCTGAGGCCCCGGATTTCCTACTGATTTCCCAAAACGGCCCGTCGGTTCCATCCGCCGGGCCGTTTTGCGTCTCACCAAGGAGCGGCGGAGCATGTCCGCCGATGCGATGGATAAAGCCAATGTCGGGATCATGATCCCTGGCTTCGTCTTCTCGGCCGCCCGGGCGGACGTGCTCCGCCCCTCCTTGAGAGAGAACTCACTCCACCACACATGGCACCAGCACCCCGTCGCTCATGCCGTGGATCTTCTTTTTGTCCGCCGGGACGATGGTCGCCAGGCAGCCGGCGAAGCGGGTGCGGCCGCCGTCATCGGTGAAGAAATACGGGCAGAGCCGGACGCGGCCCTCCATCTCCACCACGCTGCCATCGTTTTGGAAAACCGGGTGTTTCACCCGCCGGCCTTCGTGGAACTCCTGCATCAGCCACGGTTGCTCGGCCGATTGTTCGAGGGCGGAGGAGAGCCGCTCCTTCCACTCCGCCGCCGACAGGTCGTGGCCAATGAACACCCCGCGCGAGCCCCACGCGGTCTCATGGAAACCGGAGATCTTGAGCACGAGCTGGCGTTCCTTCTGACTGAACTCCGCCACCTCGTCCCAGCCGTGGGCGTTGAGACGCGGCAGAGCGGCATGCGGCGGCAGCGGCTCGGGATCGAGCACCCAGCCGAAGGGCACCAGCGAACGAAGACGTTTCAAGTGCGATCCTCGCAGCGTCTGCTCCCAGACTTTCTTCAGCGCCGGCGACCACAGGAGCGCCAGCCACAGCTTGTCCTCAAGGTGCGGCTTGAACGGAGGGGTGATCGAAAGCGAGCCGTCGCAGGTCTCGTCGGCGAGTTTCCGCACCGTCGGAACCGCCTCCCAGTCGAACAACTCGAAAAACCGGTAGAGCGCGCGGCCGTCCGGCTCGTATTCCTCCGCCGACCGGACGTCCCAGACCTCTCCGAGCTGCGCTGCGAGCCATTCCATTTCCGGCCGGTAGTCGCCCGCCTCCTCGGAAACGAGCACCGATCCACCGTCCGGCATCAGCGAGCGGAAACCATCGATCATCCCGTCCGGCCCACCGAGAACGTCGTAGCCCGCCGCCGCATAGATCCTCGAAAGCCACGCCGTCACGCCGATCCCGCCCGGCACGCTGTCCAGCTCGGTGAGCGCGAATCCGTGCTCGGTCAGGATCAGATCCGGCCGGATCACCCGCGGGAGCTGCCCGGCCGTACCGGCCTCTCGCTGCAGGCGGACCATCCAGTCCGGCTTTCCTTCGTCGAGCAACTCGGCCAGCCATCCCGGAAGGCTGCCCGACGCGCTGCGCCGGTAGATCGTGTCGCAAGCCTGCTGGAACCGCGAAAGCGGATGCCCCAGCGATTGGATTTTCCGCGCCTCGCCGGCCGTCAGCCGCAGCGGCTCCGGCGACCAGCGCCACGCCCCGCCACCGAACAACCCACCCTCCGGCAGGGAATCCTTGAGCTCGTTCAGGGTGAGTGCCATCGCGCGCGCCGACCTTCGGCCGCGTTTCCCCGGATGCCAAGCGGGATCTCCCTAGTCCACGAAGCCCAGCGTCTCCGGCAGGCTGCCGGTGACGCCTTCGAGGCGCGGGTTGCCTTCCCATTTGCCGCGGATGCCGAACATGCGGGCGGAGAGGCGCTCGAGGGTTTCGCCCATGCCGGAGCGCTTGGCGCGGATGGGCTGGAGCGGGTCATTGTGGGCATCGGGCAGGATGTCCCAGGCGAACATGAAGCGGCTGTCGACGGAGCCCTTGCGAGCGCCCCAGGTGCGGAGTTCGCCGAAGCGCATGTCGGCGATCCACGCGCCCTTGACGTGTTTCCGGGCGATCCACCAGCCGTTGGAAAACCATTTCACCGTGCGGGTGGCGCGCAGGTCCTCGAGGCCGGCGAGGGCCGCCTCGTTTTTCGGATAGACCGTCCAGCGCACCGGGGCATCACGCCCTTCGAAGACCGAGTGGTAGCCGACCCACAATGCATCACCGCGGTCGGCGACGGAGCGCCAGAAGACGATGTTGAACGGCGTGGGCGCTTCGAAACGCCGCGTCACCTCGACGCCGCGGCGTTTGAGATCGGCCTCGAAGGCGGACGAGGCGAGCGCCTTCATGCCGAAGGACAGCGCGACGTAGGCGGTGGATATTCCGAGGCCCCACGCATTGAGGCGGCGGCGCTTGGGGAGTTGTTTCTTGGTCCGCAGAAACGCGAGCCAGACGAGGGCGACGAGCATCGGCGCGGTGAAGAGCGGGTCGATGATGAACAGATTGTTGAGCGCGACGCGTTGCGGGAAGGGCCACCAGACGGAGGTGCCGTAGACGGTGAAACAATCGATCAGCACGTGCGTGCTCCACACCGCGAAGACGAACCAACCGGCGCGGGAACGGCTGACCTTGTCGCGTTTCCACCACTTCGCGAGCGGTTTCGAGAGGCCCCACGAGGCGAGGATCATGACCAGCAGCGAGTGGCTCGGGCCGCGGTGCCACCAGAGGTTCCACGAATGGCTGAGGAAGGGCGAGACGATCACGTCGAGGTCCGGCAGGGTGCCGAAGAGCAGGCCCCAGCCGATCGCGCGGTTGCCGAGCTTGCGGCCGAGCACCGCCTCGCCGACCGCCGCACCGAGCACCGCCTGTGTGAGTGAATCCACGCGGCGGAGATGGCCGGAAACCCGTCCGGAGTTCAAGCTTCAGCTTGCAGCTCTTTCTCCCCACGCTCCGCGGACACGCTGAAAGCGTGAGCTCCGGACACCCTCCCCTGCCATCGGAAACCGATTGTCCACCAGACATTCCATGAGCCCGTCCTCACCGAAACCGGCGCGAAGCAGCACTCACTCGGTCTCGTCCTTCCCGCCCATCATCTTGCGGACCATCTTGAGGCTCATCATCTGCATTTCCTTCATCTGGCCGCGGAACTCGCGGACGGCCTCGACGCCCGCGGGATCGAGGAAACCGGAGACCTCCTTCATCAACCGCTCGTCTTGTTTCGCCCAGTTTTCCTCGAAGGTGGCCTCGACGTCCCCCTTCGCGAGCTCGGCGAAGGCGTTGGGGCCGCTGTAGTCCGGAGCGTCGGATTCGGTGCGCGCCATGAACATCGCCTCCACCAATTTGGTTTCGGTTTCCGGCTCCATGGCGATGCCTTTGGCCTGCATCGTCGCGCGCAGTCCTTCGAGCTGCTGGCGCTCGGGCGCGCGGGCCTTGTAGTCGCTGAAGGCCTGATAGTCCTCTTCGTCGTTGAGGAACTTGCGGATCGCCTCGTCGTTCTCCTCGCCTTTCGCCTTGAGTTCCTCGGCGAGTTTGGCGCGGTCTTCCGGTGAAGCGCCCATCATCTTCATGCCAAGTTCCTGCTGGGCGGAAATCTCGGCACCGAGCAGTTGCTTGAAATAATCGGCCTCCTCGGTGGTGAGGTTCAGCGTCTTGATGAAATCGTCATACAACATCGCGACGGCGAATTTCGCGCCCTGGTTCATCATCGCCTTGCCGGCGGGATTCTCCCACATCTTGCGGACGGTGCGGGCCATCGAATCGTCGTCGCCTTCCTCCTTGGGCTCTTCCGCCGGCACCGGATCCGGGCGCTCGCGTTTGGTTTTCAACGGCGGGTCCGCGGAGTCCGCCACGGCTGGCGAGGGAACGGACGTTTCCGCCGGGGCTGTGCTTCGGGAGGCGTCGGACGCGGCGGCGAGCCCGGATTTCAGGCGGGACATGCGGGTTTCCTCGATCGCCACGGTGACCAGAACGGCCGCCACCACCAACCCGATCACATACGGGGTTTTCATGGCTGGCGTTCTAACGCGGAGGCCGGCGGGATGCCATCGAAATCCTGCGTGCCGCCGGCCTTGACGCGGTGGCCCGCCCGGCGGGATGCTCCGCGCGCGATGAACGATCCCAAGCGCCCGTATTCCAGCCCCATGCTCGACGGCCCCGACCGCGCGGCCAGCCGCGGCATGCTCTACGCCGTCGGTTTCCAAAAAGAGGACTTCTCGAAACCCCACATCGGCATCGCCTCGACCTGGAGCGAGGTCACTCCGTGCAACGTCCACATCAACAAGCTCGCCGAGGAATCCCGCAAGGGCACCGACGCCGCGGGCGGCAAGGGCGTCATCTTCAACACCATCACCATCTCGGACGGCATCTCGATGGGCACCGAGGGCATGAAATACTCGCTCGTTTCCCGCGAGGTGATCGCCGACTCGATCGAAACGGTCGTCGGCTGCGAGGGCATGGACGGTTTCGTGGCCATCGGCGGCTGCGACAAGAACATGCCCGGCTGCCTGATGGCGATGGCGCGCATGAACCGCCCGGCCGTGTTCGTCTACGGCGGCACCATCCTGCCCGGCTGCGCGACGATCAAAGGCGAACAACGCGACCTCGACATCGTCTCGATCTTCGAGGCCGTCGGCAAACACGCCGCGGGCACCATCGACGACGCCGAGTTGGAAACCGTGGAGTCCTGCGCGATTCCCGGACCCGGTTCCTGCGGCGGGATGTACACCGCCAACACCATGGCCAGCGCCATCGAGGCGCTCGGCATGTCGCTGCCGAACAGCTCCGCCCAGGCCGCCATCTCGGACGACAAGATGCGCGACTGCTTCGACGCCGGCGCCGCGGTGATGAACCTCATCAACCTCGGCATCAAACCGCGCGACATCATGACCAAGGAGGCGTTCGAAAACGCCATCACCGTGCTCATCGCGCTCGGCGGCTCGACCAACGCCTGCCTCCACCTGCCCGCGATGGCCCACGCCGCGGGTGTGGACATCAGCATCGACGACTTCGCCCGCATCGGGAAAAAGGTGCCGGTGCTCGCGGATTTGAAACCGTCGGGCAAGTTCGCCATGGCGGACCTCGTGAGGATCGGCGGCACCGTGCCGCTGATGAAGATGCTGCTCGATGCCGGCCTGCTGCACGGCGATTGCATGACCGTGACCGGCCGCACGATGCGCGAAAACCTCGAGAAGCTCGCCCAGCCGTATCCGGAAGGGCAGGAAATCATCCGCCCGCTTTCCAACCCGATCAAGAAGGACAGCCACCTGCGCATCCTCTACGGCAACCTCGCCGAGGAAGGCGCCGTCGCCAAGATCACCGGCAAGGAAGGCGAGGTGTTCACCGGCAAGGCCCGCGTGTTCGACTCCGAGGACGCCGCGATGAAGGCGATCCTCGCCAAGGAGATCCAGAAGGGCGAGGTCATCGTCATCCGCATGGAAGGACCGAAGGGCGGCCCCGGCATGCGCGAGATGCTCGGCCCCACCAGCGCCATCATGGGGCTCGGCCTCGGCAAGGACGTCGCGCTCATCACCGACGGACGTTTCTCCGGCGGCAGCCACGGATTCGTCGTCGGCCACATCACTCCGGAGGCCTTCCTCGGCGGCACCATCGGCATCCTCAAGGATGGCGACGAGATCACCATCGACGCCGTGAACAACCGCATCGACGTGAAACTCAGCGCCGAGGAAATCGCCGCCCGCAAGGCATCGTGGGTGCAGCCCGCCCCGCGCTACACCCGCGGCGTGCTGGCGAAGTATGCCAAACTCGTCGCCACCGCGTCCGAAGGTGCGGTCACCGACAAGGACCTGTGACCCGCGGCCACCGGCGGGGACGGGCGCTCAGCTCCCCTTCCCCGTCCGGGCCCGCAGGCGGCGCGGCAACTCCATGAGCGGCTCGACGACCTGCGCGAAGGCGAAGAACAGGCCGCAGAACAGGATGGCCCCGATCGCGGCCGACCACGGTCCGAGGCGGTCGCCGAGCCAGCGGCTGATGCCGAAGCCGGTGATGCCGCCGTAAAGCAGGATCACGTGGCCCACGTAGATGGGAAACGTGTTGCGGCCGACGGTGCACAAGAGTTTCGCCTGCGGACGGAAGCGGCCTTCGATCCATGCCAGCGCGCCGATGATCAGCAACGTTTCGCCGAAGCGGCCGTGGAAGAACGCGACGAGCGTCCGCTCCGCGGAGTCGATCCCTAACAAATCGAGGAAACCAGCAGCGAGCCAGTCGTCGAGTGGCCAGCCGGCACGGGACAACACGAAGCCCGCGATGAGCAGGACGTATGCGCCGTTTCCGCGGTCGTCATCGCGGAGCTGCCGCACCCACGCGCCGAGCGCCGCGCCGTAACACGTGAACCCGAGCCACGGAGCGACGGGAAAATTGACCCATCTGCCCTTGAACGCGTTCTGCAACCACGCGGGCGCGTTCGCCGGCACATGACCCGCTTGGTTGGCCAGCCATTGGGCGAACAGGAAAAACCCCATCCCTAACACAAAAAACACAATCATCCGCACCCACGCCCGGCTCCGCCATGTGAGACCGAACGCCGAGATGATGACCAGCAGGCCGACCGCGATGCACTGGAGCACGTGAAACGCACCCATCCAGCTCGGCCAGTTTCCCGCGAGCATCTTCGGGATTTCCCGCAGGTTCACCTGGATCAGGTAGCCCCAGAACAACAGCTCGAGCACCCGCTTCAATCCGCGCCTCACCCTGCGCTGTTGGAAGAACGATCCGCCGGCCACCGCCGCGCCGCTCATCAGAAACGAGAAGATCAGGCCGGTGACCGTGAAGAAAGCCACCGCCGCGAGGCCGCGGCAATGCAGCCAGATGTCGTACACCGCGTTTCCCGGGATGCGCCATTCCGGCGCCAGCGTCACGTCCACGAAGTGACCCTCCAGCATCAGCAGGATGGCCACCGCCCGCGCCATGTCGATGTAGCGGAGGCGCTGGACGGGTGCGGGAGGAACGGTCATGCGGCGGGTTCGGTCCGCGGAAGATCCCCGGACCGCGCCCGTTTGGCTAGAAGGAAAGACGCGGTCAGCGGGACGCCGTGTCCTTCACCCGCTCGACCGACACGATGCCGACGTCGATGCCCTGGCCGCCGGTCGTCTGCCGGCAATGCACGGCGATCAGGTTCTTGCCGGGCTTCAGGGCGGCGAGACCATCCTTCGTCATCGGCATGGGGTCATAACTGTCGATGTAACCACGGGCCTCGAACGCGAGCACGCCGTTGATGTAGACTTCCACGTCCTCGTCGTGCTTGATCCAGAGCTGGACATCACCCCACGGCTTGCGGGGCATCTCGACCTCGCGGCGCAGCCAGATGTCGCGC
The DNA here is from genome assembly GCA_024233135.1 of Akkermansiaceae bacterium. GTDB lineage: Bacteria > Verrucomicrobiota > Verrucomicrobiia > Verrucomicrobiales > Akkermansiaceae > Luteolibacter. The sequence continues at coordinate 50,720 of JACKPZ010000010.1, forward strand.
GAGTTCCATGGCGTCGCCACCTTGATGCCCGGGGTTCCTCTCGAACCGAAGGCGGACATGCCTTCCTTCCACGACGAGTCGCGGAAACCTGGTTTTTCCCAGCCGTCAGCCGGCTTGTCGGTCACATAGCGCCAGTTGGCGGGCTTGGTATCCGCGGCGGGCACCAGCGCGGTGATCTTCGGCGGTTTCGGCATGGCCGCGAAGTCCGCTGCCTTGGTGACGTCGCGCGCGGCCCACTTGTCCCAGACTTTCTTCTCGTAGAGCATGCGGGCGAACACACCGCCGACCACCGGACGGGCGGTGAAGCCGACCTTGGTGGCGTCGTTGGTGCGGTACCAATCGGTCATCGGCGAGCGGTCGCGGGTTTCGTTGAGAAACTTGAAGACCGGATCGACGAGCGCGTCGAAGTCCGCCTGCTCGCCGGTGAGGGTGGCGGTCCACAGGATCCAATCGAGCTTGGTGTATTCCTTGCGGTTGTCGAGCGGCAGTCCGTAGGTGTTCTGCATCTTCTTGTAATAGTCCATCTCCTTGCGGAGGACCTCGGCGGGGAAAAATTCGAGGCCGAGGATGCGGTCCCACATGAGATTGTATTTCTGGCTCCAGGTGCCGGGGCGGTCGAAGGCGAGACGGTAGTGGTCGCCATCGTCGGCTTCCTTCATCCAGCGTTTCGCGAATCCGCGGGCGAGTTCGAAATAGGAAGCCGCCTTGGCCTTGTCCCCGCGCATCTCGCAGAGTTTCGCGAACGATCCGAGGCCGCAGATGGCCTTGGCGCTGAGGTTCACATTGTGGGCGAGGTGGCCGGCGAAGTCATCGGTGCAGAGCTGGTTCTCAGGATCGAAGCCCTTCTGGCGGAGATATTCCGCCCACTGCTCGAGTTGCTTCCAGTAGAGTCCGGCGAAGTCGGCGTTGCCCTCCATCTCGGCGACGGCGGCCATCAGAATGAGCATGTTTCCGCTCTCCTCGACGGGCATCTGGTTTTCCTCCGAGTGCTCGCCACCGCCGTAGACCTGGCCGTTGGCGTGCGGATAGGTGCCAAGGTCGTGCGGCGCGAAGGGGAATTTCCAGCGTTCGCTCTTCGCATACTCCATGAAGGGAACGAGGAACGACTTGGCGACCGAAGGACCGAACATCAGGAACTGCGGAGCCATCGGATAGAACACATCCGAGGTGCCGATGCAGCCGTTCGAGTGGTTCTCCTTGCAGAAGGAAATCGGCTGGCCGTTGGTGTCCGCGACGAACTTGCCGGCCGCGAAGCACTGGCGGAACGCCAGCGCCGAGATTTTCGCGTATTTCACCCCACCCGCGGCGGTAAGGTCGGCCATCAGTTCCTTGTCGAACTCCTCGCAGCGCTTCTGCAGAGACGGGTAGTCCTTGATCGCCGCCTTCAGCAGATCCGACGCCTCCCAGCCGTTCCGACGCCAGAACGGGCGGAGGTTCTTCTTCATGAACTGGATCGACTGCAAATCGTCATAGGCGATCATCAGGCAGCGGGACACCGGCTGCGCCTTGACATCGAAGTCCTTGAATTCGAGCGAGGCCACCGCGGCCGCGGCGGCGGCCTCCTTCGGCGCGGCCCCACCGTCACTCATGGCATAGGATCCGGACGCCCACATCTTGGGAGCCGCGAGATAGAGATATCCCCAGTCGATGCGGATATCATCGCCTTTCTTCGCGAGCACCTTCTGGTCCACCGAGCCTACCTTGACCACGGACAGTTCCGTCGGATTTCCGGCCAGATCCCCCGTCGAACCGCTGACCAACTGGTCGCCCTGGTTCACCGCGAGTTCGGCGGATGCGCCGAAGTCGATCGAGACCTTGTGGGTCGCCCCGTCGGTGGCGTGGAAATCGTAGGTCAGATACGTGACCGGCCGCGAAAGCAGATCGATATCCGCCGGGATCGACGGCGTGAGGAACGTGAGCGTGAGGCCGACACCACCGCCCTCGAAGGTGTAGATCGTACGGGTCGGCAGGACGTCCACGCCGGTCTGCTTCATTTCCGGCGCGGACGCGGGCTCGCGGCCCATGACGCGGAACTCCTTGCCGTCGATGGTGACCGTGCTCTCGATGCGGTGGCGTTTGCCCGTCCAGTGGGTGGTATCGACGGCCGTCAGCGTGTCGGCTTGCGACCAGATGCTGAAATACGGGTCGTGGGCAACGAGCGGGACGGCGGGCGCGCGGAGATCAGGCTCCGCGGCGTGGAGGGCGGCGCTGCCCGCGGCGAGGACCAGCGCGGCGCGGCGGAAGATGGTGGATCGATGGATCTCTTTCATAAACAGGTTGGAACGGTTATTTCGCACGTTCGACGACGATGCCGGCATCGATGTACTGGCCGCCCTCGGTCTGGCGGCAACAGATGGCGAGCACGTTGCGTCCGGTCTTCAACAAGTCCGTCCGTTGGATCGGAAAATCGAGGTAATCGGTGATGTACCCCTTCTCGCGGGCGATCTCGACGCCGTTGAGGAAGACCTGGACATCCTCGTCGTGGAACATGCGCAGCACGATCCGCCCTTCCGGCACGGCGGGAAGATTCCAGTCACGGCGCAGCCAGATGCCGTCGGACTGCCAGCGCGTTCCGACCCGCGAGTTGGCGACCTCGGGCACGCCGAACCCCCCCTCGCCCGTTTCCCATGATTTGGCATCGAAGTCCGGACGCTCCCAGCCGGGCGCGGGTTCCTCGATGGTGAAACGCCATTTCTGCGCCGAATCCTCGGATGTGGGCAGAAGAACCTGTGAATCCACCACGTCCGGAGTCGCCAACAACATGTCGGACAGCGGCTTGAGCCAAGAGGGATCGATCTTGTCGATGCGGTCGTAGGTGCGGAATCCGTTGATCTCCACCTCGACGTCGGTGGTCTGCGTGTAGACACCGGCGGCGATGCCCTGCTTGCGGAGACCGGCGAGGATGCGGATCGAGCGGCTGTAGCGATCCTTCCATTCGTCGAGGTTCTTCGGAAGCCCGCCGTATCCCCAGTTCGGCGCGTTCTTGGCCCACAGGTGGCCTTCGATGGGCATGCCGTGACCGCCGAACTCACCGACGACCTTCACGTAGTCGTCAAAACGTTTGTCCTCCAGAGGGAATCCGGGGTCCGGATAGCGGTGTTCATCCGCGATATCGCCGACAGGCCAGAAGTTTCCGCCGCTGGCGATGTTGATGGGACGGGTCTTGTCATACGCCACGGCCATCCGCCCGACCTCCATGGTGCGGTGCTGGCCCCACGCCTCGTTGAAGGGAACCCAGGAGGCGATGCAGGGGACGTCGCGCAGATGATCGACCATGCGCTTGTATTCGGTGACGAACTGCTTGTGGGCCTCGGCCGGCCACTTGCCCTCCGTGGGATCCGGCGCCATGCGCGTCCACGGCGGGTTCGACCCCTTCGGCTCCGTCTGCGGGCCGAAGCCCATGCTCACCTGGTCCTGCCACATCAGCATGCCGATCTTGTCGCAATGGTGGTAGTAGCGCCGCGGCTCGACCTTGATGTGCTTGCGGATCATGTTGAATCCGGCGGCCTTGAGATAGTCGATGTCGGAAACCATCGCCGCCTCCGAAGGCGGGGTGAGAAGGCCGTCCGGCCACCAACCCTGATCGAGCGGCCCCCAGTGGAAGATGTTTTCGCCGTTGAGGGTGAAACGCCAGTGGCCGTTCGCATCCTTCGTCTTTCCGAACTCCCGGAGCGCCACGTAGGATTTCACCTCGTCGACAACGGCTCCCTTGGCATCGAGCAGTTCGACCTTGAGATCGTAGAGATTCGGTTCCGATGGCGACCAGAGCTTCGGCGAGGGAATGCGGACCATCACGGACGACCCGCCCTCGGCGCTGGCGACCTGTTTGCCATCGATCGATGCGGCGACGCGCACCTTGCCGGCGGAGCCCGAGACCTTCGGCTCGACACGGACGCGGCCGGTCTTGATGTCGGTGGTGAAATCCAGGTCGCGGATGAAACCCTGCGGCACCCGCTCGAGCCAGACGGTCTGCCAGATACCGGTGACGCGGGTGTACCAGATGCCACCGGGTTCGAGCTTCTGCTTGCCGTGGAGCTGGAACCCCTCGGTGGCGTCGAGCACCTTCACCACCAGTTCGTTTCCATCCGTCTTGAGCGCGGATGTGATATCAAAAGAGAACGGTGTGAATCCCCCGGTATGACTGCCGATCTCGCGGCCGTTGACCCAGACGGTGGTCGAGTAGTCAACCGCCTCGAAGTTGAGGACCGTCCGCACTCCCTCCCGCGCGGGCGGCAGCGGCCGGCGGTACCAGAGCGCCTCGGACGGTTCGATGAGGCGGCCCACGCCGGACAGTGCGGATTCCGGGCAGAACGGCACGAGGATCTCGCCGTTCCATGCGTCGGGAGAACCGGCGTCCTTCGCGGTGACCGCGTAGTTCCACAGGCCGTTGAGGTTCGTCCAGTCCGCGCGTTCAAGCTGCGGCCGGGGATATTCCTGCCAGACGTTGTCTACGTTCACAGCGCGGCCCCACTCGGTCATCATGGCGTCTTTCACCGGCTGCCAGTCGGCACGGGCGGAGGCGCCGCCGAGCAGCAGCACGCAGAGCCCGCCGCGGAGCAGGCGCGCGGGGAACGAAGGAAGGACGGGATGGATCGGATTCATAACAGAAAGGTTCGTGGACGCAGTCGAGGTCCATATCCGAATGCGCCCTTTGCACGGGATTTCCGACACGGAATCGGAAAAACCGCATGAAGACCGGATCACTCCGCACGTGCCGAAGATGCCTCCGGAATCTGATGCACGAGGGCATCCGCCTCACGCAGCAGGATGCGGGCGATGAGCCAGTCCGGCCACCAGCCGTTGAACGCATCCTCATCCTCCACCCTGCGGGCGAAATCCTTCGGAACCATGGCGCGGGCCAGCTCCAACTGCGAGCGGGCCTCGATGTGATGGCCCTGTTGGAACACGGCGAGCGCGAGGAGCACGCGGGCGGTAGCCTCGCGCGAAAGTTCGTTCTTGGAGATTTCAAGGCACCTTCGCGCCCAGTATTCCGCCTGCTCGAATCGTCCGCGGCGGTGTTCGCCCAGCGCCACGGAAGTCATGCGCCACACGTCGAGATCCTCGATCTCCTCGGGCGGCCGCTCTTGGGTGTACACCTTGAGGGAGTCCACCGAGGCGTCGATGAGGCGGTCGAGATCGCGCATCAGGTCACCGCCCGCAGGCACCAGCAGGGCGACTTTCACCGTGCGCTCGGCGGACCGCATGTCGGTCGTATTGGCATAGCGGTCGATCATCGAGCGGCGGAACTTCTCGAACGCATCGAGATCTCCGGACTCGACGAGCACGGTGCCGGCGCGGAGGTGGTCGAGCGAGGGCAGGTCGCTGGGGTCGAGGTAGTTCACCTTGACGAGATAGGAGAACCGCTCGGCGGCCTCGCTCCAGCGCCCTTGGGACTCGTGCCACTCGCCGAGGCGGCGGAAGACGTCGGCCCCTTCGGGCGTGGGCCGGATGAGCGGAGCGCCTTCCACCAGCTTGTCGGCGGCGGGGAAATTCCCATCCCGCAGAAGCACGACCGCCTGGGTGACGGCCTCGCGCGCCTTGGCGAGACGCAGCAGTTCCTCCGCTTGATCACGGCGTTTGTCCGCCTCCTCACGGAGCTGGGTTTGCAACAACTGGGCGCGCATCAGCCCCTGCCGTGCCTCGCGCTCGCCCCAGTAGAGGCGGGTGGAAACGACGGTGGCGATGACGAGAACGACGGCCATGGCAGCGACGGAGGCGAAGACCATGCGGTTGCGCCGCATCATTTTGCCGAGCACGTAACGGCGTGTGGGAGGACAAGCGACGACCGGCTCATGGGCGAGGTGGCGCCGGATGTCCGCGGCGAAGCCGTGGGCGGATTCGTAGCGGCGGGCGCGCTCCTTTTCGAGGGCCTTGCGGGCGATCCAGTCGAGATCGCCCTGCACGGCGGAGATCAGCGTATGGGCATCCGTGCCGCGGTCGCGGGCGAGGGTGGCGAGATCCTTGGACGCCAGCCCCTCGAGCATGGAGGAAACAAGCGGCGGTTCGGTTTCCCGCAGGATCCGAAGCATCTCGCTCATGCCGCAGGACGAGAGTTTCTCGGGGTCGAATGGCGGCCGGCCGGCGAGGAGTTCGTATAACAGGACACCGAGGCTGTAGATATCGCTCCGGGTGTCGAGACCCTGCGCGCTGCGGTCGGCCTGCTCCGGACTCATGTACGCCGGGGTGCCGAGCATCTGGATGTTCTGGGTGACCAGCTCGTTCTCGGTGAGCGGGATGTCGGTGGTCTTGGCGATGCCGAAGTCGATCACCTTGGGGACCGGCTGCCGGTCGTGGACGGTGATGAGGATGTTGGACGGCTTGATGTCGCGGTGGATGATGCCTTTCTGGTGGGCGTGCTGGATGGCGTTGCACACCATCGCGAACAGCCGCAGGCGCTCGGGAATGGTGAGCCGGTTCTCATCGCAGTAACGCGTGATGCTCGCGCCCTGCACCAGCTCCATCACGAAATACGGCAGCCCGTTGCGGGTGGTTCCGGCGTCGAGCACGTGGGCGATGTTCGGGTGGTCCATCAGCGCGAGCGCCTGGCGCTCCGCCTCGAAACGGGAGATCACCGTCTTGGTGTCCATCCCGATGCGGATGATCTTGAGCGCGACTTTCCGGCGGAACGGATGCGTTTGCTCGGCGACGAACACGGAACCGCAGCCGCCCTCGCCGATGAGTTCGACGATCCGGTAGGGGCCGATGTTGGTGCCGATGGCCGGGTTCGCACCGGAGGCCGGATAGACGATCGGCACCGAGTCCACCAATTGGACCAGCGTGTTGCTGTTGCTGGCGAAAAACTCATCGGCCTGTTCGTCGCAGGCGAGGAGGTCGTCGAGCGAGGCGCGCAGGGTGGCGTCGTTGCCGCAGACCTTGGCGAGATACGCGTCGCGTTCCGGGCCGGCCGGGATTTCCAGCGCCTCGTCGTAGAGGCGTTGTTCGCGTTCGTAGGCGGACTCCGGAACGACCTCGGACATGGCGGTCAAACGAGTTGCCTCACCTCGCGGTAGAGCCAGGCCTTGGCGAAGGCCCAATAGCGCTCGACGCTGCGCTCGGTGACCCCGAGTTCCTTGGCGACCTCCTGGTTCGAAAGGTCTCCGAAAAACTTGAGCATCACGACGCGGGCCCGCACCGGATCGACCCGCTCGAAACGCTCGAGCGCCTCGTCGATGAGCAGCACCTGGTCCTCCGGAAGCGAAAGCGCGGCCTCGGCGCAGGTCATGCCCACGCGCACGTAGTTTCCTCCGCGTTTGATGCGGGACTTTCGCCGCGCGCGGTCGGTGAGGATGCGCCGCATGGTCCGCGCCGCGGTGGCGAGGAAATGGTGGCGGTTCTGCCAGTTGTCGTTGCCGTGGAGGCGCATCCACGCCTCGTGGACGAGTTCCGTGGCCTGGATCGTCTGGCCGAGCGATTCGCGCGACATCTGGGACGCGGCGAGGCGGCGCAGCTCGCGGTAGAGCGGCGCTTGCAGCTCGTCGGTGCGCATCGGCGGCTCGGCGTTCGTTGGGTTTGAGGGAGTGGGTTTCTCCGGCGGCATGGCCTGTCTCTCCTTTTCCGTGAGGCTAGGAACGGACGGGCGGATGTCAACGGGCAATGCCGGACGGGCCGGTTGGCCGGCGTTCGAAACGAGGGGTCGGAGCTGGGTCGGATCGGGTCTCATGTCGTCGCTGCGCCCCGGGGCGGCCGGCCGATGATGACAGCGGATCCGGGCATGGGTTCGGGAGCGTTTCGTGGGTTTCTGGAACAGGCCGGCCGGAACGATCCGCGCGCGGGCCCTGTAAGGGAAACAAGCGCCGTTTGCGGGGGCAACCCGACAGTTTTCGCAATCCCGCGAACCACCACGACAGGCCGACGAAATCGGTTTGCTGTCGGTTTCCACGTCCCAAACCGCGCTGGGCATGGGGGAACAGCCTTCCGTTCCGACGAAACCCGACCGCGCCATGAAACCCTCCGCGAAAGCCTCCCGTCTCGCCTGTTGCCTGCTTCTCGCCGCCTCGGGCGCGGCATCTCACGGCCAGGAAATCCAGGTCGTCGGGCGGCCTGATGTTTCGAAAACCAACACCAACTACATCGGCAACCGCGCGCCGCTGCTGCCGAGCCGGTTCATCGAGCTGCCGGCGGGGGCGGTCGAGCCGGACGGATGGCTGCGCGAGTTCCTCAAACGCCAGCGCGACGGCCTCACCGGCCACCTCGGCGAGATCAGCGCGTGGCTGCAGAAGGACGACAACGCGTGGCTCAGCAAGGACGGCAAGGGCCGATACGGGTGGGAGGAACTGCCGTATTGGCTGAAGGGCTACATCGAACTCGCCTACTTGTTCGACGATCCGAAGATGATCCGCGAGGTGAACGTGTGGATCGAAGGCGTGCTCGCGAGCCAGCGGCCGGACGGCGACTTCGGGCCTGACCAGCGCTTCGAAGACGGCTCGCGGGACTACTGGGCGAACATGGTGATGTTGTTCTGCCTGCAGTCGTATTTCGAGAAAACGCAGGACCCGCGGGTCCTCGAGCTGATGACGAAATACTTCCACTATCAGCTGACGGTGCCGGACGACCGGATGCTCACCCACTACTGGCAGAAGATGCGCGGCGGCGACAACCTGCACAGCATCCACTGGCTCTACAACCGCACCGGGGACGAGAAGCTGCTGGAGCTTGGCGAGAAGATCCACCGCTGCACGGCGGACTGGACGATGGATGGCACCCTGCCGAACTGGCACAACGTCAACATCGCCGAGTGTTTCCGCGAACCGGCGCAGTTCCATCTGCAGTCGCACGACCCCGCCGATCTGAAGGCGGCCTACGACAACCACTTCGAGATCCGCAAGCGCTTCGGCCAGGTCCCGGGCGGCATGTTCGGCGGCGACGAGAACTGCCGTGTCGGCTACGACGACCCGCGCCAGGCCACGGAAACCTGCGGGTTTGTCGAGCAGATGCTCTCGGATGAAATGCTCATGCGCATCACCGGCGACCCGTTCTGGGGCGACCACTGCGAAGAGGTGGCCTTCAACAGCTACCCGGCCGCGGTGATGCCGGATTTCAAATCGCTGCGATATCTAACGGCACCGAACATGGTCCTCAGCGACAGCGAGAACCACGCGCCCGGCATCGAGAACAGCGGCCCGTTCCTGATGATGAATCCGTTCAGCTCGCGCTGCTGCCAGCACAACCACTCGCACGGCTGGCCCTACTTCGCCAAAAGCCTGTGGCTGGCCACGCCGGACAACGGCGCGTGCGCCGCGCTCCACAGCGCCGGCAAGGTGCGCATGAAGGTGGCGGACGGCGTGCGGGTCGGCATCGCCGCGGAAACGAAGTATCCGTTCGAGGATACCATCCGCTTCCGGGTTTCGCCGGAGAAAACGGTCACCTTCCCGTTCTATCTCCGCATCCCGGCCTGGTGTGGTGACCCGCAGGTCGCGGTGAACGGCAAGCGCGCATCCGTTTCCGGCGCCACCGGCAAATACATCCGCATCGAGCGTGAGTGGAAAACCGGCGACACGGTGGAGCTCAAGCTGCCGATGGAAGTCTCCGTGAAAACCTGGGAGCACAACCACGACAGCGTGAGCGTCAGCCACGGCCCCCTCACCTATTCGCTCAAGATCGGCGAGCGCTACGATCGCCACGACAGCACCAAGACCGCCATCGGCGACTCGAGTTGGCAGAAAGGCGCCGACCCGTCGAAATGGCCGTCCTACGAGATCCACCCGACCACGCCGTGGAACTACGGACTCGTTCTCGATGCCGCCGACCCGGCGAAATCGTTCACGGTGAAACACGGCGCATGGCCGGCGGACGACTTCCCGTTCCGTCCGGACTCCGCCCCCATCACCATCGAGGCCAAGGCGAAGAAGATCCCCGCGTGGAAACTTGATCGCCACGGGCTGTGCGCGGTGCTGCAGGACAGCCCGGTCGTTTCGAACGAACCGCTGGAAACCGTGACCCTCATCCCGATGGGCGCCGCGCGCCTGCGGATCTCCGCGTTTCCCGTGATCGGCAGCGGACCGGACGCCCACGAATGGGTCGCCCCGCCGGAGCCGAATCCGGAACACCACAAGATCAGCGCGTCCCATTGTTTTCACGGCGACAGCGTGGACGCGCTCGCCGACGGACTGACGCCGAACTCCTCGGGTGATCACTCCGTGCCGCGCATGACGTGGTGGAACCACCGCGGCGGCACCGAGTGGGTGCAATACGACTTCGACCATGCACGCGAGGTTTCCTCCGCCGCGGTCTATTGGTTCGACGACACCGGCGCGGGCGAGTGCCGCGTGCCGAAGTCGTGGCGCCTGCTCTACCGCACCGCGGCCGAGTGGAAACCGGTGCCCGGAGCGAAGCCATCCCCGGCCACCAAGGACGAATGGAACCGCATCGAATTTCCACCGCTCAAGACCCCCGCCCTGCGGCTCGAAGCGGAACTTCAACCCGGTTCCTCCGCCGGCATCCTCGAATGGATCGTCCGTTAGATCTCATGAAACCACATCTCATCACCACGTTGGCGGCGCTGTTCCTCGGCATCGGCGCCCGCGCAGCGGACATCCCGCGCCCCGAACACCCAAGGCCCGATGCGATGCGGGCGGACTGGGTGAACCTGAACGGCCCGTGGCAGTTCGAGATCGACCAGGCCGGCGATGGTGAAACCCGCGGGCTTGTTTCCGGCGCCGATCTATCAGGAACGATCACCGTTCCATTCTGCCCGGAAAGCGAGCTCAGCGGCATCGGTCGCTACGAGCACATGAAAAACGTATGGTACAGGCGTTTCTTCACCGTGCCGCCATCGATGGCGGGCAAGCGCGTGCGGCTCCACTTCGGCGGCGTGGACTACCAGACATGGGTCTGGGTGAACGGGATGCCGGCCGGCACTCACATCGGCGGGAACGCGGCGTTTTCCTTCGACATCACGCCGCTGCTCAAGGACGGACCGAACGAACTCGTCGTCCGCGCCTTCGACGACACCGCCAGCGGCCGCCAACCGACCGGCAAGCAGACCTTCACCGTCAGCGAAGGCTGTGTCTACACCCGCACCACCGGCATCTGGCAGACCGTCTGGCTCGAAGGCGTCGGCTCGTCGTTCGTGAAACAGATCTCCGTTTCGCCCGATCCGGACCGCTCCCGTGTCCTCATCGACGCGGAGATCGACGGCGGTGACTCCGGGCTCACGCTCACCGCGGAAGCGAGCATCGACGGCAAGGTGGTCGGCAGCGATTCGCGGCCGGCGGCGTGGCGCGGAAACCAGCTCGTCCTCGATCTAACCGAAAAGCGCCTCTGGCAACCCGGCGCACCGTTTCTCTACGATCTGAAACTCACGCTCCGCGATGGTGACCGCGTCGTCGACGAGGTTTCGTCCTATTTCGGATTGCGCGATGTGAAGATCGATGGCCGCGCCGTCCTCATCAACGGCAAGCGGGTTTTCCAACGCCTCATCCTCGACCAGGGGTTCTATCCGGACGGCGTCTGGACCGCGCCAAGCGACGAGGCGCTCCGCCACGACATCGAGATGAGCATGGCCGCCGGCTACAACGGCGCGCGACTCCACCAGAAGGTCTTCGAACCGCGTTTCCTCTACTGGGCGGACAAGCTCGGCTACCTCGTCTGGGGCGAATACACGAACTGGGGGTTCAACCACGCGCCGGAGAACTACGCCAACTTCATCAACGAGTGGACCGAGATCCTCCTCCGCGACCGCAACCATCCGTCCATCGTCGGTTGGTGCCCGTCCAACGAAACACCGGAAAACGCCGGCAGGCTCCAGCGCCTCATCGTCCGGGAAACACGAGCCATCGACCCTTCGCGCCCCGTTTTCGAAACCAGCGGCTGGACCCACACCATGGAGGATGCCGAGCTGCGCGACGATCACGACTACAACCAGAACCCGGACGTGTTCCGCACCAAGTGGCTGGACTTCTTCGCCCGCAGCGACGGCCCCGCGCTGCCGCCGCGCTACGGCAACGCCGTCCGCAAGGAGATCGGCGTGCCGTTCATGGTCAGCGAATTCGGCGGCATCGGCTGGAGCACCGAAGGCGGCTGGGGATACGGCGCCGGACCGAAGACCGAGGAGGAATTCTATCAGCGCTACGAGGGGCTCGTCTCCGCGCTGTTGGACAATCCGGACATGTTCGGCTTCTGCTACACCCAGCTGACCGACGTCGAGCAGGAGAAAAACGGGCTGTTTTACTACGACCGCCGGCCCAAGTTCGACCTCAAGCGCCTGCACGCCATCACCTCCCGGGAGGCCGCCTTCGAGAAAATCGGCCCGCGCACCAAGCCCCCGCACCGGAGCCTCCCGATGGAATGGACCGTGCTCACCGGCGCCCGTCCCGACGGCGACCTCGCCCGGCCGTACCGCCACACCACCGTGAAACCCGAAGGCCGCTGGATGGACGACGGCTATGACGACCGCTCCTGGGCCTCCGGTTTCGCGCCCTTCGGCACCATCAACGATCCGAAAACCCGCTGGGACACCCCGGACATCTGGCTGCGCGGCGAGTTCGAGTGGACCGGAAACACCCCCTCGCACGCCGCCATCGTCATTTTCCACGACGAGGACACCGAGGTCTTCCTCAACGGCCAAAGGATCTGGCGGGGCCGCGGATTCACCACCAGCTACGGGATCCACCGGATCGACGACACCCTGCTGCCCGCCCTGCGGCGCGGCCGCAACACGATCGCCGTCCACACCCACCAGAGCGGCGGCGGCCAGTTCATCGATCTCGGGCTCCTGGTTTCCCCCTGAGCTCCAGGTTGCGGAAAGCTGGAACCGTTTGATCGGCTTTCGATCCGGGCTATGTTCCGAATGGTCAAGTTCGGAAAGAGATCCACAAGGCCCGTTTGTTTGGAGGAAATCCAGGGTCCTCATGTGCATGGAACCCGCTGAAATGGAGTGTCGCCCTCTCCGCAGGGACGCCTCCACATTCCATGAAAAAAGCCTGTCGGCTTCGCCGAGGGAACAGCGCATTACGTTACAAGGGCTGAGTCGTTTCCTCGTCCCGCCCTCTTTGTCTAGACATCGAAAAATACCCACCACCACGCAATGAAGCCCAAATTCATTACCTCCCGCCTCCGCAACAACGCTTTCGGAGCATCCCTCGTTTCCTCGATCGCCATTTGCCTCTCCGGGGTTGCTCACGCAACGGATTGGACTGGTGACACCGATGGCAACTGGAACAACAACCTCAACTGGGCCGGAGATGCCGGCACAGGTGGCTCCAACGCGATCATCAACCTCACCGGCACCGACGTGTCGGCTCCCTACACCGCGACGATCACGTCAGATTTCACCGCCAATCCCAACGATGTCTTCGTCGGTTCCGCAGGCGGTGCCGGATTGCTGAACCACCCGTCGGGGAACGGAAACGTCAACTTCTGGATGTACATCGGACGGAACGATGGGGCCTCCGGCACCTACAACCTGACCGCATCCACCACGGCGGATCCCGGCACGCTCACCCTGCGCGACCAAGGAACCGGGTCCATATACATGGGAGGACGCTTGTGGGTCGGCGGGTGGAACGCCGGCGGAGGCACCGGCACCTGCAACGTCCATACCACCGGTACGTTGAGATGCGGCGATCTCACCGTCGGCTCCGGCGGCGGAACGGGTACGATGAATGTGGATTCCGGGATCATCAACACCTTTGGCTGGAACTTCATCGGCAAACGGGAGGCCGGCGTCGAAGGAGCCACCGGAACTCTTTCCATGTCCGGCGGCACACTCACGAATACCGGCCGCACTTTCATCGGAAGTCCGCAATGCACCGGCACATTGACCCTATCCGGAGGCACCTACAAGAACGTCAACGACTTCGTCTTCATCGTCGGAGGAACGGTGAACGACAATGACTTCATCGGAACCTCCGGCGGCACCGGGCACGTCACCATCAACAACAGCGCCTCATTGCTCCAAAGCACCGGCGAATTGTGGGTGGGCAATCGCGGCGGCACCGGCGACATGACCATCAGCGCTGGCACGATCACGTCAAACAACTGGGTGGCCATCGGACGAAGCGGCGGAACGGGCACCGTCAATATGTCTGATGGCACCTGGACAAAAACCGGCAACGGTGACTTCCTCATCGGCTCCAGCGCGGGGATCGCCCCGGGAACGGGCGTGATGAACCAAACCGGCGGCACGGTGACCGTGAACAATAAGATCCGGGTCGGTGACAGCGGGACCGGCACCCTCAGCCTCAGTGGCTCCGCCTCTCTCGCTGTCAACGACCAGTTCTGGGTCGGCCAAGGCTCCGGAGCCGACGGAACGCTGAACATCGATGGCGGCAACATCACCACGCAAAACTGGGTGGCCATCGGCCGGGGAGATGGCACGGGTGAAGTCAATATGACGAGCGGTTCCTGGACCAAGAACGCCAGCGACACCAACTTCATCATCGGATCAAGCGGACCGGGAACGATGAACATGAGCGGAGGCTTCGTCACGGTCGCGGACTCCGGCCCTGAAGACCGAGGCATCACCTGGATCGGCGAACTCAACGAAGCCGACGCCATCGGCATCCTCAACCTCTCGGGAAGCGCCGATTTCATGACGGAACGCTTCGTTCTCGGAGTCAACGGACTCGCCCAAGGCACGCTCAACCTCGACGGCGGAACGGTCACCACCGGCCACATCCTCGGCGGCACCGGCACCGCGACCGTGAACTTCAACGGCACCCAGATCTACGCCTCGGCCGCCAGCACCAACTTCATCCAGGACCTCGACACCGCGGAAATCAAGAGCGGCGGACTTCTTCTGGACGACCAAGGTTTCAACCTCACCGCCGCCCAGGCATTCACCGGCATCGGCGGCATCGTGAAGGACGGCATCGGCACCCTCACCCTCACCGGCGCCAACAGCTACTCCGGCACCACTCAGGTCAACTGGGGCGGGCTCAACATCACCACCGCCTCCACCGCCGGCGGCGCGATCGAACTGGAGGACGAAACGTCGCTCGGCGTCTCGCAGGCCGCGATCGACGGGCAAACCACGGTCTCCGACCTCACATTCGGAACCTCGTTCGACACCACCTTGAACATCGACCTCGGCGATTTCGCGGGCATCACCGCCAACGCGCCGCTCAATGTTTCGGGCACCGCCACCCTCAATGGCGATGTCACCGTGAACGTCGCCGACATCAACGCCGAGGTCGGCAATGTCCCGCTGGTTTCCTACGGCGCGAAGGTCGACGGAAGCGGCACCTACGGTTTCCTCCTCGGGAACCTGCCGGACGGCGTCCAGGCGACCCTCGACGACGGCACCCTCACCGCCAACACCCTCACGCTCGTCGTCACACGCGTGAACGACGCCTACTGGACCGGCGCCACGGACAACGTCTGGGATCTGTCCACCTCCAACTGGATGGACGACCACTCCGAGACCGCCTCCATCTATCAGGATGGCGATCCGGTGCTCTTCGACGACCGCGTCGGCGCCGGACCGACCAACGTCACGCTTCCGGCGGACGTCGCACCCGGCGGCAGCGGGGTCACCTTCGCCAACAGCACCGTCAGCTACTCCCTTGACGGAGCCGGCAAGATCACCGGATCCACCGGCCTTGAAAAACTCGGCACCGGCACCGCCACCATCAGCAACGTGCACCAATACACCGGTGCCACCACCGTTTCCGCCGGCACGCTCAGCGTGGCGACCCTCGCCGACGGCGGATTGGACAGCTCGATCGGCATGTCGGACGCCTCCGAAGAGAATCTGATCTTCAACGGCGGCACGTTGTATTACACCGGCGCAGCCACCACCATCGACCGCGGCTTCACCACCACGGGAGCCGGCGGCGGCATCGGCACCGACAACGCGCTCACCCTCAGCGGACCGGCGTTCGCCACTGGCGGCAACTTCGTGAAAACCGGCCCGGGCAACCTGATGCTCACCTACGATGGAGGCAACGTGTTCGGATCCGGACTGCAGGTGGGCATCGAAGTCAGGGGCGGCACGCTGACACTCGACGGCACCAGCGTCACTCAGACAAACACCGTGACCGGCGACATCTGGGTGGGCACCCAAGCCGCCTCCGGAGCGGACCTCGTCATCGAGAACACCACCGTCAACAACGTCGGCAACTACCTCGCCATCGCGCGCGGCAGCGGGACCACCGGCCTGACATCCACCTGCACGCTCAACAGCTCCACCATGACGATGGGCAACCTGTCCCTCGCCTACTGGAACAACGTCGCCGGCTATCTCGCCACGGGTGTCCTCACCTTGAACGACTCGACGCTCACCATCGCCGGCGTCAACCAGCTCGGCGAGAGCATCGGCGGAACCGGCCTCCTCACGCTGAACGGAGATTCGGAAATGAGCAGCGCCGAGATCAACATCGGCCGTAGGACCGGATCGAACGGCACCCTCAACATCAAGGGCACATCGACCTACACCTCGAACGGCCGCGTGCACGTGGGATCCGAGGTCGGAGCCGTCGGCAACCTCGTCATCGAGGAGCAGGGCGAATGCATCGTCAACTCGTTCGTCTCCGTCGGTTTCAACGGCGGTGGCAGCATGACGGTGAAAGGCGAAGGTTCGTTCACCAACAACGACGACTTTTCCATCAACGAGAGCGGCGATGTGCCGGCCACCCTCACGCTTCAGGACACCGCGTCCATCTCCGTGGGCGGCCAGGTGTTCGTAGGTCGCAACGCCGGACGGGTTGGAACGATGACCCAGACGGGAGGCACCTTCACCGCGGCCGGTGCCAATGAATTCCAGATCGGCAGGGAGGGCCCGGGAACATGGAACCAGAGCGGCGGCATCACCAACGCCGGAGGATGGGTTTCCGTCGGCCGTTTGGCAGGCGGCACCGGCGTGCTCAATGTTTCCGGAACGGGAACCTTCACCCAAACCGGCACCGACCGCGGCCTGATGATCGGCGAGGGCGGAGCGGGGACCCTCACCGTGCAGGACAGCGGCATCGTTTCGTCGCTCGGCACGGCCGGCATCAACGTCGGCCTGGAAGCATCCGGCACCGGCACGGTGAATCTGAACGGAGGCACTCTCTCCAGCCTGCGCGTCGTCGGTGGTGCCGGCACCAGCACGTTCAACTTCAACGGCGGCCTGCTCCAGGCCGGCACGGGAGCGAACCTCAGCTTCATGAACGGTCTGGACACCGCCAGCGTCCTCGCCGGCGGAGCCTACATCGACTCCAATGGCGAGACCATCGCCATCGGCCAGGCACTGCTCGACGGCACCGGCGGCGGCGGCCTCACCAAGACCGGCGCGGGCACGCTGTTCCTGAACGGAGCCAACACCTACACCGGCACCACCACCGTTTCCGCCGGTGCGCTCGGCGGCACCGGCTCGATCGCCGGTCCGCTGGTCGTCGAAGCGGCGGCATCGGTCGCACCGGGTGCTTCGGTCGGCACCCTCACCACCGGCGACGCGGACATCGCGGGCACCTATCTGGTGGAAATCGACGGCGCCACCGCCGACGTGCTCGCCGTCAATGGCAACCTCGACATCGACGGTGCCATCATCGACGTCAGCGCGACCGCGCCGACCGGCACCGAGTGGGTCGTCGCCACCTACACCGGAAGCCTCACCGGCACCGTCGCCAGCGTGACATCGGGATACACCATCGACACGACGACACCCAACGTCGTGAAGCTGATCTCCAGCGGCACGCCATACAGCCTGTGGGCCGGCTCGCAGAGCCTGACTCCGGGCGTCAACGACGGTCCGACCCAGGATCCGGAGTTCGACGGCATCGAAAACGTGCTTGAGTTCGTGCTCGGTGGCAACCCGCTCGCCTCGGACACCACCATCCTGCCCACCCTCGACGCCAGCGGAGCCAACTTCGTGTTCAGCTTCAACCGCAGCGACGAGTCCGAAGCCGAGGTCAGCCTCGTCTTCCAATACGGCAGCGACCTCGCCGGCTGGACCGACGTGATCATCGGCGCCGACAACGGCTCCAGCGGACCGGAAGTCGACGTCGTCGAAGACGGTGCGAATCCCGACCAGATCACGGTGACCGTTCCGAAGAGCGGAACCGAAATGTTCGGACGCCTGCGCGCCGTGAAGTGAAACTCAGAACCAGCTTCTGAATCCAACCGCTCCGTTCGCATCCGCGGGCGGAGCGGTTTTTTCAGAAACCATCCGGGAAAAGACATCGAGTCATGGTGAGGCGTCCGTTCCCGGGGCCGAACGCGGAACACCGAGCCAGGGCATCCGGCCGCCGGCTGAATACCCTGACTCTATTTCGAACCGGTGTGAAATCCACGTTTGATCCGACGCCCAAGCTCCCGAAGTTTTTCATACGACCCGTAGTTTGAAGAAGAAGACCACCATCTCCGTTGTTGGATTCCTG
Source organism: Akkermansiaceae bacterium (assembly GCA_024233135.1). Classification (GTDB taxonomy): domain Bacteria; phylum Verrucomicrobiota; class Verrucomicrobiia; order Verrucomicrobiales; family Akkermansiaceae; genus Luteolibacter. Next base: position 69,016 of record JACKPZ010000010.1, read on the forward strand.
GCCCTCGCCGGAGCCGGTGGCGTGATCCTGCTCCGCCAAACACCGGCGACTTCCGGCACACCGGATGGGGACAGGCGGAAGATCGCCACGCAAGCCTCCGAAGCGGGTGGCATCGTCGAAAGTGAAACTCCGTTCCGTCCCGTCGATACCGATCGACCCGCTCCAACCATCCGGCGACTCGATTTCAAAGCCCTCGCCGAAACCGGTGCCACCTTGCATCTCGCGCTGCCCGACGGAAAAACCGCCACCGGAATCGTTGATCTCGCGCGCTCCGACAAGAAGGGTGGCTGGTCGATGATCGGCGGCATCCTCAGCCAACCAGCGGAGGGGCGCTTCGTATTTGTCCGGCAGGCGGATGGACACCACGTCGGCGCCATGCGTTTCCCGGACGAGAACCATGGCTACAAACTCGAAGACGGTCCCGATGGTTTCCCGCGCCTGGTCGCACACGATGCGGACGAGGTGAGCTGCGTGCACTATCCGATGCCGCCCGCGCCGGAGGACATCGCGGACGAGCCGCGGGCCGACCTCCGTTTCCTCCTTCCCTACGAGCATCCCACGGACATTCCGATCCCGGACTATCAGAATGGGGTGATCCCCTTGCAAAGCCTCCCCGGCGCCATCGGGGTGGTCTATCTCGATTTCGATGGCGAAGAGGGTCCTCACGACAACTGGGGTGACTTCGACGCCGCTCCTTCCGGTGCCAGCAACCCGCAGATCATCGACGTCTGGTCGCGTGTCGCCGAGGATTTCTCTCCACTCAACATCAACGTCACCACCGATCTCCAGGTCTATCTCGACGCACCGGAAAACTCTCGCCAGCGCTGCATCGTCACGCCCACCACGGATGCGGCCCCGGGCGCCGGCGGCGTCGCCTGGGGCGGCTCGTGGAATTGGAACGGAGACACCCCGTGCTGGGCGTTCTACTCGACCGGCAAGGCCGCCGCGGAGGTCATCTCGCACGAAGTCGGCCACACGCTCGGTCTCGCGCACGACGGCCAGACCACCGGCGTCGAATACTACGGCGGCCACGGCGGCGGTGACACCGGCTGGGCTCCGATCATGGGCGTCGGTTACTATCAAAACCTCACCCAGTGGTCGAAGGGCGAGTATGCCAACGCCAACCAGACGCAGGACGACTTCGTGGTGATGACCGGCTTCAACGCCGTCGATCTGCGCGCGGACGACTGCGGTGACGACGCGGCCGGCGCGGATCCGTTGGAACTTTACGGCACCACGGCGGACGACGACGGGGTCATCGGCACCCGCACGGATGTGGACGTGTATTCGTTCACCACCACCGGCGGCGCGTTGTCGCTCCACATCGCGCCCGTTTCCGCCGGACCGAACCTTGACCTGGCCGCGGAAATCCGCAACTCGTCGGATGCCGTCGTCGCGACCTCGAATCCGGACGGTGCGTTGGACGCCACATTCACCAATCTCAACCTCGGTGCCGGAACCTACACCCTGCGCATCGACGGCGTGGGACGCGGATCGCCGACGGGCGATGGTTACACCGATTACGCCTCGGTCGGGCACTACTCGATCGACGGAACGATCAACGGCGCGATCTATCCGGACCGCTTCACCGTGAACGAATTCCCGCCGCTCGGCTCGCTGGTGGGAACCGTGACACCGGACAACAACCACGGCGCGAACCCGCTCACGTTTTCCATCGCTTCGGGCAACTCCGGCGGTGCCTTCGCCATCGCCGCGGGCACCGGAACGCTGACGGTCGCCAATCCGGCCCAGTTCAACCACGATCATCTGTCAAAAGGTTGGAACGATCCCGCCGAGTTCGAGTTGTTCGTGAATGTCGCGGATCCCGCGCAGCCTTCGCTGAACGAAACACTGCGGGTGATCGTCACCGTTCTCGACACCGGCGCGGTCACGCCCGTCGCGCTCGCGCACCGCTATTCGTTCACGAGCGACGCCTCGGACTCCGTCGGAAACGCCGATCTCACGATGACCGGGGCAACGGCTGTCGTCCGGGGCCAACTCGACCTTCCCGGCGGGGCGACGCGCACCAACCACGCGTCCGCCCAGGGCGCGGCCCTGACGGAACTGGCGGACACCATCCACAACTCCCCCGCCCTGACGATCGAGTGCTGGTTCAACCAGGACGCGGCGCTCAACTGGGCGAAGTTGTTCATGGCCGGCGCGCACAGCGGCAGCCAGACGGGCATCGATTACATGGACATCACTCCGCGCCGCCTCGTTGACGGCAACGTGTCCAGCATGTCGATCCGCAACAACGGCGACACCGAGTCCCACGTGATCGGCGCCACGCCGCTGGTCAACAATGTGAAATACTATTTCGCGGCCACCTGGGACGGGCCGGCCGATCTGTTGACGCTGCGCATCGGCCCCGTTGGTGGCTCGCTGCAGACCTTCGCCACCTCGATGAACGGCCGCAGCCTCGCGGACATCGATATCAACGAGTTCTATCTCGGCTCCGCCGTGTATTGGGGCGACCCGGATTTCGACGGACAAATCGACGAGTTCCGGATCTGGAACGGAGCGCTGAGCGACGAGAAGGCGGCAGCGAATTTCGCCATCGGCCCCAACCCGGCGGACGACAGCGACATCGACGGCCTGCCGGACACCTGGGAGCTCTCGTTCACCGGCATCACCAGTCTCACCGACCTCGATGGAAACCTGTCCGCCGGCAACGGCCCCGGAGCCGCCAGCGGTGACTTCGACGGCGACGGACTCTCGGACGCCGACGAATACAACGGCGGCGACAACAGCACCGACCCGACCGACACGGACTCCGACAACGATGGTTTCCCCGACCCTATCGAACGCATCCTCGGAACCGACCCGAACGATCCCAACGACAAACCCGGTGCGGTGCTGGCGCATCGCTATTCGTTCAACGTCGACAGCTCCGACGTCGTCGGCTCCGCGAACCTGAGTCTGATCGGTTCCGCTTCGGTCACCAGCGGATCGCTTGACCTTCCCGGCGGAGCCACCCGGACGAACCATGCCAACGCCCAAGGCGCCGCGCTCGCCGAACTGGCCACCACGATCAACGATTCGTATGCCCTGACCATCGAATGCTGGTTCAACCAGGACACCGCGCAAAACTGGGCCAAGTTGTTCATGGCGGGCAAGGGAATCGATTACAACTACATCGGCATCACCCCGCGGCGAGGCGCCGATGCCAATGTTTCCAGCCTCTCGATCCGGATCTCGGGCACGGAAAACAACGCACGAGGTGGCGCCGACGGAGGCCCGCTGGTCAACAACACGAACTACTACTGCGCGACCATCTGGAACCCGCTCACCAACCAGCTCATCCTCCACATCGGCCCGGTGGGCGGCACACTCCACACCTACACCGCCACCATGGGCGGCCAACAACTCGCCGAGATCGTGGTCAACGAGTTCCGCGTCGGCGCCGCGGTGCAATGGCCGGATCCGGATTTCGACGGCCAGATCGACGAACTCCGCATCTGGCGTGGCGCCCTCTCCAACAGCGATGTGGCCGCGAGTTTCGCCGCCGGCCCCGGACAACCCGCCGGCGATGTCGATGGAGATGGTCTTGACGACGCCTGGGAGTTCGCGATCGCCGGAGTGAATCATCTCGACGAAGTCTCGCCCGGCGACGATCTCGACAACGACGGGTTGACCAACCTCGGGGAGTTCCAGGAAGGCACCGACCCCGACGACGCGGATTCGGACAACGATGGATTCACCGACGGATTCGAGGTCGCTCAGGGTACCGATCCGAACGACAGCAACGACAAGCCGGTGATCCCTCCGACCATTCTCGCGCACCGGTATTCCTTCGCCACGGACGCCTCCGACTCGGTGGGCGGCGCGGACCTCACGACCATCGGAACGGCATCCGTCACCGGAGGGGCTCTGCAACTGCCCGGAGGAAGCTCGCGCACGAATTGTGCGATCGCGCCCGCCGCGACGCTGCCGGTTCTCGAAACCACCGTCCGCGATTCCGTCGCGCTGAGCATGGAATGTTGGTTCCGCCAGAACGCGGCGCAGAACTGGTCCAAACTCTTCATGGCCGGACGAGGGGCCGGCGGCGAGTATCTCGACATCACGCCACGCCGCGGAAACAGCGGAAACGTGCCGAGCATTTCGTTCAACAACGGCAGTGTGGAAAGCACCGCCATCGGCACCAGCGCCGGCCAACTTCCGAACAACGTGGACCACTACTGCGCCGCCGTCTGGAATCCGGTGACCGACCAACTCACCATCAGTATCGGCCCCGTCGGAGGCATACTGAAAACCCACACCGCGTCCCTCGGCGGGCGCTCGCTCACGGCCGTCGCCATCAACGAGTTCTATCTCGGCGCCGCGGTGCAGTTTCCGGATCCGGATTTCAACGGAAGCATCGACGAGTTCCGCATCTGGAGCGGCGCTCTCGACAGTGCCGACATCGCGCGTCATTTCACCGCCGGAACGGAGGCATTCACCGTGGATCCCGTCGTGGATACCGTCGCGATGAACGAGGCGAAAGACACCCTCACGATCCACGTATCCGGTTTGGTTCCGACGCTCATCTACCATCTGCAGGAAAGCGCGGTCCTCGATGGATTCGCACCTGTTCCGGGATCGCAGTTCACCGCCACCGGTGATACGCGGACCATCCAGATCGCGATTGATCCATCCACTGTTCCCAAGCGTTTCTTCCGGCTCGCGGAAGGAGCCCCCTGACACGATTGCATCCACCCGCCATGATCCGCTTCCTCGCCGCGTTCGGCATCCTGATCTCGATCCCGGCGGAAGCCTCCGGTTCCTATCAGGAGAAAGCCGCCGAGGTCACGGGATACATCCAGAAGAACTTCTGGCTCCGGCAAAACGACCTCTACGCGAAGACCCTCGAAGACCGCAGCCCGGACCACATCTGGGGCGGCGGCGTGATGTTTTCAGCCCTGGTGGCGGCCTCCCGCCACGACTCGAAATACTCACACGTCATGAGGAGGTTCTACGACGGCCTCGAGACATTCTGGGATTCGAAATCGAAGCCCCCGGGTTACGAACCCAGCCCCACCAGCGGCGGTGGAAACGACAAATACTACGACGACAACGCGTGGATGGTCCTCACCTTTCTCGAGGCCTATCAGGTCACCGGCCAGTCACGCTACCTGAAGCGCGCGGAGGAGACCCTCGACTTCGTCATGAGCGGTTGGGATGACACGCTCGGCGGCGGCATCTGGTGGCATGAACAACACAAGGACGACTCGAAGAACACCTGCGTCAACGCACCCGCCGCGGTCGCCTGTTTCCGGATCGCCAAATACGGCAACGAGGAGGAAACCGCGGCACGCGTCGCCGACGGGATGAAACTCACCGAGTGGACGACAAAGAACCTGCGCGGCGGCAACGGGCTCTTCGGCGACAACATCAAAAGCAACGGCCACGTCAACGGCGGACAACTCACCTACAACAGCGCCCTGATGCTGCGCGCCTATCTCTGTGTCTACGCGCTCACCGGCAACGACCTCTACCTGGATGAGGCCCGCAAGATCGGCAGGGCGGCCGAGGCGTTTCTCGACCGCCGCACCGGCGCCTACCGCGATCTCTGGCGCTGGTCGCACCTGATGGTCGAGGCCGACCTCGAACTCTACCGCTGGACGCGGGAAGCATATCTGCTCGAGCGCGCGAAACGGGACTGCGACGTCCACTACGAGAAGTGGAAGAAGGACCCGCCGAAGGAACTCATCGACAACGCATCCCTCGCCCGCCAGCTCTGGCTGATGGCCGAGCACGAGAGCAAGGAAGGGATCTCGTTCTGGCGGAAATCCGACCGCCTCAGGAAGTGAGCTCAGGGTTTCTTGAGAACTTCCGGGTGATTCTCCCAGGTGTGGACCACGGCTTCGCCGAACAGTGAGTTCGACCACGCGAACCAGGGGCGCGTGTAGTTCGAGCCGTCATCCTTGTGGAACCCCTCGTGCATGAAACCGGTGCCATCGGTGTTGCGGACGAGCATGTCGAGGCACCTGCCGATTTCCTGCGGATCGTCGCTCGTGAGCACGCGCGAGGAGATCCCCATCGGCCAGATCAGCCCGTCGCCGGCGCGGGCGAGGTGCGCGCTGCCGGTTCCTTCCGCCGCCCTGCCCTTGAAGAAATACGGATTGTCTCCGCTGAGAGCGAATCCGCGGGAGTTTTGATAGACCTCGTCCTCGATCGACCCGTATCCGAGATAAGGAATCGAAACGATGCTCGGCAGGCCCGCGTCGTCGATCATCAGCACGTTGCCGAAACCATCGACCTCATAGGCATACATGCGGCCGTGTTCCGGGTGCTCGACGATGCCGTGTTTCCTGACGGCGGCCTCCACCTCGTCGGCCAGCGCGAGCGAGGTCTTCGCGAGTTCCGGTTTCTTCCCGAGCGCGTCGAGCATCTCGGCCAGACGACGGAGGTTGACGACGGCCATCAGGTTTTCGGGGATGTTGAACAGATAGGTGGCCGCGTCATCCGAGTTGCGGAACGTCGAGCAGATCATGCCGGTGGGTTTGACCGGATTGCCGAAGCCGGCGCCGGGCACCGTGTCCGTCTGCCACTCGGTCTTCCGCATGAAGCTGTAGGGGCCTTTGCCGTCCTTGCGCTGCTGGACGATCATCGTGTCCACGGAAAGCTGCATCGCTTCGAGCCACGTTTCATCGAACGCGGACGTATCGCCGGTGGCCTTCCAGTATTTCCACGCGAGGCGGATGCAATAGGTGAGCGAGTCGAGCTCCCACTTGCGTTCGTGGACACCGGGTTTCATCTCGGTCATGTCGCTCTTCCACTCGCCCACCTTGTCGGGCTCGCGGTAGAACGCGTTGGCATACGGATCGATGAGGATGTAGCGCGTCTGGCGGCGGATCAGGCCGTTGATCAGCTTGGCGAGTTTCTCGTCGTCCTTGGCGAGAGGGATGTAGTGGTTCACCTGCGCGGACGAGTCGCGCAGCCACATCGCGTCGATGTCACCGGTGATGATGTAGGTGTCCGGCACGCCGTTTTCCTCGGAGTAGAAAACGGTGGTATCGAGCGTGTTGGGAAAACAGTTCTCGAAGGTGCGCGCGGTCTCCGGATCCGCGATGCCGGATTTGACCTTTTGGATGAACGACTCGACGGCGTCGCTCTGGAAATGGCGTTTCCCGACCGGCGGCCGGGTGGTGGGCGCGTCGGCCGCGGACAGCGGTTGGATCAATGCCGCGGCGGCGAGGAATGCGTGGAAGATGCGGGGCTGGGTCATGGCGTGTCGGTTGCGGGTTCGTTCGATGCCGCGCGTCCGACACGGTGGCCGATCGCGCCATAGTAAGCGACATAGGCGTAGGCGAGCATCGGAACGATGAAGGAAAGCTGGATGCCGGCGTGGTCGGCCATGAAACCCTGGATCGGCGGCAGGATCGCTCCGCCGAGGATGGCCATGTAGTGGTTCACCTGCGCGGACGAGTCGCGCAGCCACATCGCGTCGATGTCACCGGTGATGATGTAGGTGTCCGGCACGCCGTTTTCCTCGGAGTAGAAAACGGTGGTATCGAGCGTGTTGGGAAAACAGTTCTCGAAGGTGCGCGCGGTCTCCGGATCCGCGATGCCGGATTTGACCTTTTGGATGAACGACTCGACGGCGTCGCTCTGGAAATGGCGTTTCCCGACCGGCGGCCGGGTGGTGGGCGCGTCGGCCGCGGACAGCGGTTGGATCAATGCCGCGGCGGCGAGGAATGCGTGGAAGATGCGGGGCTGGGTCATGGCGTGTCGGTTGCGGGTTCGTTCGATGCCGCGCGTCCGACACGGTGGCCGATCGCGCCATAGTAAGCGACATAGGCGTAGGCGAGCATCGGAACGATGAAGGAAAGCTGGATGCCGGCGTGGTCGGCCATGAAACCCTGGATCGGCGGCAGGATCGCTCCGCCGAGGATGGCCATGACGAGCAGCGAGGACGCCTGGCTTTTCAGCGTGCCAAGCCCCTCGATGGCGAGCGAGAAGGTGTTCGACCATCCGATGGACGAGAACAAGCCGACGGCGATGACGCACCACATGGCGACGGCGCCCTTCGCGAAGGCGGCGACGAGGAGCAGGAGCACCGCCGTGGACGAGAAGATGAACAAGGAGCGCCCGGCGAGCCCCTTGCCGAACTGGAACATCAGCCAGCAGAGGAAAACGAAAGGCAGGTAGCGCAGGAAGCTGCTCTGGTTCTCCACGATGTTGTTCCACCACAGGCTCGCCACCGAGTCCCCTCCCCCACCTTTCAGCGCGTCCAGCGGGGCGCTCTTGGCGACCCAGAGGAACAGGTAGGCGACCAGTGGGATGGCGACCAACAGCACCTGCTTCTTTCGTTTCGGAAGGTCGCTCAACTCCACGGAACCCATGAAGCGGCCGATCAACAGGCCGCCCCAGTAGATCGCGACGAACTTGCTGGCGGCGGATTCGTCGAGTCCGGCGATGTCCGGTTGTCCGAGGAAACTGATGATCGCGCTACCGACGGTAACCTCGCCGCCGACATACATGAAGATCGCGATGACCCCGAGGAACACGTGGGGGATCTTCAGCGCGCCGGCACCCCGCTCGATGTTCCCCTCGCCGATGTGCGGAAGATGGATGAAGTAGAAAATGGCCGCGAGGACCAGGAACACGACGCAGAAACCCATGTAGGGAACCTTCACCGAGTCCGCGCCATGCGCGTCCGTGCTGGCGAAATACTGGAAGATCAACCAACCGCCGATGAGCGGACCGATCGTGGTGCCGACCGAGTTGAAACCCTGCGCGAGGTTGAGACGGCTCGATGCCGTCCGCTCCGGCCCGAGGATGGTGACATAGGGATTCGCCGCGATCTGCAGCATCGCGAATCCCAGGCCGACGACGAACAGGGCGCCGAGGAACATCGGATAGGATTCCGCGCTGGCGGCGGGCCAGAACAGCGCGCTGCCGGACGCGGAGATCACCAACCCAAGGACGACTCCGTTTTTGTATCCGATCCTGGCGATCGGGTCCCCCTTTGTGGCCGAGATCAGGAAATAGATGAGCGCACCCGTGAAGTACGCGCCGAAGAACGCGAACTGAACGAGCATCGCCTTGAAATACGTGAGTTCGAAGGCCTCCTTGAAACGCGGGATCAGGATGTCGTTGAAAACCGTCATGAATCCCCACAGGAAAAACAGGGAGGTCATGATCGCGAACGGGCCGCGATAGGTTTGTCCGGATGAGGAACCCGAAGGAGTGCCGGAAGGTGTGCTGATCGATGCCATGGATGTTTGTTGGTGTCTGAAAAAGTTCTTCAGTCCGCGTCCGACATCGACCCCGGACGCGCGCCCTCATGGGTGGCCCAGATCGTGTTGTTCGCAGAGTCCATGTCGAAGACGATCCCGCCGCCTGCGGTGATCGTGCCATGGGTGAGGTAGGAAAGGTCGTATTGCCGCCCGTTCAACGTGGCGTGGTGGATATACGGCCGCATCGGTCCGTTCTGCCTCGCGGTGACGGTGAATTCCTTCCCATCCGGCAGGTGGATCGTCGCCTTGTCGAACAAGGGGCTGCCGATGACATACTGGTCGCTGGCGGGGTTCACCGGATACATTCCGATGGCGCTGAAGACATACCACGCGGAGGTCTGGCCGTTGTCCTCGTCACCGCACAATCCGTCGGGAGTGGGATGGTAGAGCCGCGTCATCACCTCGCGGGCGCGGGCCTGGGTCTTCCACGGTTTTCCGGCATACGGATAGAGATAGATCATGTGCTGGATCGGCTGGTTGCCGTGCGCATACTGGCCCATGTTCGCGGCGACCATTTCGGTCATCTCGTGGATCATCCCGCCGTAGGCGCCGGTATCGACGTCGGGATCGGCCTGGAAGACGGCGTCGAGCTTGTCGATGAACGCCTCGTCGCCGCCCATCAGGCCGATGAGGCCCCGCACGTCGTGAAACACGCTCCACGTGTAGTGCCACGAGCAGCCCTCGGTGAACGGGCTGCCCCAGCGGACGGGGCTGAAACCCGGATCCCACTCGCCATTCGAAAGCCGGCCGCGCATGAATTGGACCGAGGGGTCCCAGACGTTGAGATAATTCTTCGTGCGCCCGCGAAACACATCGGCGGCCTCCTTGTTTCCGGTTCCCTCCGCCACCAGCATCGCGCAATAGTCGTTGTAGGCGTATTCGAGCGTCTTGGCGACGGACTCGTGGGTCTTGTCGTGGGAGGCATATCCGCGTTCCAGATAGGAAGGTGCGCCATCACGGCCGATCGACGCGATCGGTCCTTGTTGCGACGAATCGTGGAGCATGGCCGCGACCGCTTTCTTCGCATCGAAGTTCCGGTTGCCCTTGGCCCATGCGTCCGCGAAGAGCGAGAACGCGTGGTTGCCGATCATGCAGCCGCGGTGCCCCGGGCTGGCCCAGGCGGGAAGCCAGCCACTCTGGTCGTATGCCGCGAGAACCCCCTGGAGGATTTCCTCGTTCAACTCGGGAAACAGGATGTTGAAGAGCGGGTGGACGCAGCGGAATGTGTCCCAAAAACCGCTGTCGGTGAACATCACCCCCTCATGCACCTTGCCGTCGTAGGGGCTGAAATAACGGCTTTTCCCATCGGCACCGATCTCGTTGAGACGATGGGGAAACAAGGTGGCGCGGTAGAGCGCGGTGTAGAACGTGCGCCGCTGGTCCGGCAGTCCGCCCTCGATCTCGATCCGGCCGAGAGTTTCGTTCCAACGATCCTCGGCGGCATCGCGGATTTCATCGAACGACTTCCCGCCGATCTCCCGGCCGAGCGTGACCTCCGCCTGCGCGGGATCGATGAATGAGGACACCGCGCGGAACGTGACGACTCCGGGTTTCACCTTCACCCACGCGCCGACGTGGTCGCCCTCGCGTTTCAGATCGCCGTTTGTTTCGCCGCCGGGTTGCCAGGTGCCTTGGTCGAGGAACGGCTGGTCGAACTGGAGGATGAAGTGGTTGGCGAAGTTCTCCGGAACACCGCCGTGGTTGTTGCGGACATGGCCGACGATTCGTTTCTTCTCCGGCTGAATCTCGACGGACGATCCGCCGGGAAATCCGTCGAAGATCACGAAGGCATCCTTGTCCTCCGGGTAGGTGAACCGGAACGACGCGCAGCGCTCGGTGGGCGCCACCTCCGCGAGGGTGTCCCAGGTTTCCATCCGCACCTTGTAGTGATACGGATGCGAAAGCTCCTCCGCGTGGCTGAACTCCGACGCGCGCCCCTCCTCGTCACAGACCAGCTTCCCGCTCACCGGCATCACGGAAAACGCCGCATAGTCGGCGATCCACGGACTCGGCTGGTGGGTCTGGCGAAGGCCGCGGAGCTTGTTCTGCCGGTACTGATAGAAAAACGAATCCTTGCACGGCTGCGTGTACGGCGACCACGCGTTCATCGCGAACGGCAGGGCGACAGCCGGGTAGGTGTTGCCGTGCGAAAACCCCATCGTGGAGTCCGAGCCCTGCAGCGGATTGACCAACGAGGCGGGACCGTCCGCGGCGGCGACGGAGGGCAACAGGGCGGACACAGCGAGGAAACTCCGGAATCTTGTCATGACGGGCAGGCGAAGCGGATGAATGGACGCGGCGGCTCCGCCACCACGCGGGTCCCGTGACGTCCGCGGTCGCGCCGAAGGGCGCCCGGACATGGAAATGCGGACGGTTTTTTGGACATCACACGGGTTTGCAGGCCGGAAATCCCCAGCCTCCACCTTGGAATGCGCAGTTTGCGCCCGAGATCCGACAAAAATCTTCGCCTTAGTCCAGCGGACGCGCCGGGACGCCTTCGTGGGTGATCCGGATCGCCCGGATCCGGCCGTTCTCGTCGAACTCCATGCGGTCGATGCAGGTCACGCGGTGGTTGCCCTCCGTTTCACCGAGCGGACGGCGGTGATAGACCGCGTACCACTCGTCGGTTTCCGGGATGCGGATCACCGAGTGATGACCGGCGCCGGTGGCGACCTCGGGATCCTGCTGGAGCACCTTCGCGATGCGTTGGAAGGGACCGAAAGGCGAGTCGGCGATCGCATACGCCACGCTGTAATCGGGTCCTGTCCAACCGCCTTCGGACCACATGAAGTAGTATTTCCCGCCCCTCACGAACATCACCGGCCCCTCGACGTAGCCTTCCGGCGTGATCTCGCGGAAGGTCGTCCCGTCGTCGAAAGGCACGAATCCCGTGAAATCGTCGTTCAGCTTCGCGATGTTGCAGTGGCGCCAGCCGCCGTAAATGAGGTAGTGGGTGCCGTCGGGATCGCGGAACACGAACTGGTCGATCGGTTGCGCGCCATTGTGAAACTTCCCGATCAACGGTTTGCCCAGATGGTCCTTGTACGGTCCGGACGGTTTGTCCGCCACCGCCACGCCGATGCCACCTTCGGCTTCGTCGTTCTGGATGTCGTTGGCGCCGAAAAAGAGGAAATATTTCCCGTCCTTCTCGATGATCGACGGCGCCCACATCGCGCGGTTCGCCCACTTCACATCGCGGGTGTCCAGGATGCGCCGGTGTTTTTTCCAACGGACGAGGTCCTTGGATGAAAAACAGTCGAAGAACACCTGCTTTTCGTAGGCATCCGAGTAGGTCGGGAAAATCCAGTAAGTGTCGCCGAAGATGATTGCTTCGGGGTCGGCGTACCAGCCTTCGAACAACGGATTGCCCGAGGTTTTCTCCCCCGCATGGAGGGGGCCGGTCACGGTCAGAATGGAGAGGAGGATCGACGGCAGAAGCTTCATCGCGGTATTCGGGTTGATGGCGTTCCGAAGGGTGGAACGGCGGAACCTCTCTACGCGGATGAAATCCGAACCTTGCGAACTTCCGCGCCTGCAGGCGGGCGCACCCGTCCCGGTCAATTCATTCCCAAGCCGCGGAGTCTGATGACCACCGGATTCTCGTTCGCGTCGTTGCTTTCGATCCGCAGCTTCGCATGGCGGTAGCCGACGGCCTTCGGAATGAAGGCGACCCTGATGGTCATCGACTCATCCGGCTTAAGAAGCTTTTCTGAGGGCACGGTGCAGATGAAGTCACCAACGCTGTTGTGGGTGAGGCGTACGGACAGCCCTTTCAGACTCCTGGTGCCGATGTTCCGGATGGTCACCTTCTTGACTCGCTCAAAGCCGACATTGCGCGCGCCCATGAAGATCCGTGGCTTCCGGGACGCGAATTCCTCGCCGGAATGCGGCGAAACCGCGATCTCGGGGCCGAGCGGCCTCAACGGGAAGCCTCCCCACTCCGGCCAAGAGAAGCCCTTCTTTCCGTCCTGATAGATCGACTGAAATGTCTTCGGCACGTTATGAAACACATCTCCATCCAGAAGGACGGGAGCGGAGCCGGAGAAGATCGGTTTCTCCACACCGCTGCCTTCGAACGCCTGGATCGACAGTTTCCTCAGAGCCTTCGGAAAGCGGACGCTCTTCAACGACTTGCAGAATACAAATGACTTTCCGACCCGTTTCAGCGAGGCAGGGAGGCCCACCCGGCGCAGCTTGACGCAGGACATGAAACACCAGTCCTCAAGCTTTTCCACACCATCCGGCACCTCGACTTCCACCAACTCACGGCACCCTTGGAACAGGTAGCGCTCGAGGACCTTCAAACCCTTCGGGAGCCGGATTCTGGTCAGACCGTCGCAGTTGGTGAACGCGCCGAGCCCGATCACCGATACGGATTCCGGAATCGAAAAGTCGGTCAGACCGTCGCAATACGAAAACGCGAGAGATTCAATCGATTCAAGGCCCGGTGGCAGCACGAGCTTGCGCAGGTTCCGGCAGTAGGTGAACGCACTGCTGCCGATCGACTTCGTGCCGGCCGGAATCGTGAGTTCCTCAAGTGCGTCGCAGCCGAAGAACATCTTGCTGGGAACGGCCACAAGCCCGGCGGGCAGAGACACGGTTCGAAGCGAGTCGCACTGTAGGAAGATTCCACTTCCGAAATTCGTGACACTCGCGGGGATCACGACGGACGAGAGATTCTTGCAGTAATAGAACGCTTGGAATCCAATGGTCACCACCGAGTCCGGGATCGTCACCGAGGTGATGCCGGATTTGGAATGGAACGCCAACACACCGATCTCGACAACCGGTTTCCCTTCGATGAGCGAGGGGATGACCATCGGACCCGCCGGTCCCGAATAGCCGGTGACGGTCACGGAGGATCCGTTGTCCTTGTATTGGAAGTATCCAGAAGTTCCCGCGTCCGCTTCGGAAACGGAACACAGAACACATGCGGCGGCCAGCAGATCGCGGATGATTTTCATATCACATTCGTTCGCCCCCGTTCTGAACGCTTGCCATGAGCGGGTCAAGCGGAGGAAGGATCAATGCGGGAGCCCCCCCGGAACCCGCGGCCGCAACTCCGGTGAACGCTATCGGTCCCGACCGCCGTATGGACCGGAGTCCGTTATGATCCGCCTTCGTCTGCTCCTCGCCATCGGCCTGCTGGCCACCACCGCGCGTTCGGAATCCATCGACCTCGCCGGCCGGTGGAAACTGCATCTTGATTCCAAGCCCGGCCTCCTCGTTCCGGCGGGCGAGGTTTTGCCTTCCCCCGCGGAACTCGCGTTTGACGACAGCATCGACCTTCCCGGAACCACCGACCTCGCGCGGAAAGGCCCGCGCGTCACCGCTCCCGTTCCGCATGAATACCACCTCAACCGCGAGTTCAACTTCATCGGCCCCGCATCCTACGCACGGCGCATCACGATCCCCGCGGACTGGCGGGACCGTGAAGTCGAGTTGTTCCTCGAGCGGGTGATGTGGCAGAGCCGGGTGTGGATCGACGGCAGGGAGGCGGGCGAGCCACGGGATTCGTTGTCCACCCCGCACGTCCACCGCCTGGGCAGGCTCGCACCCGGCGAACATGAAATCGTCATCCGCGTCGACAACCGGATGATCCACCCGATCGGTGACAAGGGGCACGGCTATGGTGCGCAAACCCAGTCGCTCTGGAACGGCATCGTCGGAAAAATGGAGCTGAGGCCGGTGCCCGTCCGCTCGATCGATCTCGTCCGTGTGTTTCCCTCGTTGGATGGCAACGTGAAGGTGGAGGTGACCGGCGACTTCGGTCCCGGCGCCACCCTGACAGCAGGCATGGCCGGCGACGCCCGGGCTTTCTCCAAGGTCCCCGTCGAGGGAAACACCGCCACGCTGGGCGGAAAGGCGGTGGACGAACCGACCCTCTGGTCGGAGAGCAGCCCCGTGACCTATCAGATGCATGTGACGCTTGCCGACGCATCCGGCAAGATGCTCGACACCCGGACGACGACCTTCGGTTTCCGGGAGATCAGGCGCGAAGGCAACCAACTGCTTGTGAACGGGAGCCCGGTTTTCCTGCGGGGAAACCTTGAGTGCGCCGTGTTTCCGAAACTCGGACACCCGCCGGTGGATGTCGAGTCATGGCGACGGATCTGGAGCGTCTACAAGGAGCACAACCTCAACCACGCACGCTTCCACTCATGGTGCCCGCCCGAGGCCGCGTTCACCGCCGCCGATGAATCGGGCATCCACCTGCAGGTAGAGACGCCGATCTGGATCGACCATTGGATGACCAAGCCGAACCCGCGTCCGGAGATGGACACCGCCGGCCATCCGCAGGGGCTCGGCAGGAACGACCGCGACATCGATGCGTTCACGACGGCCGAACTGCGGCGCATCCTCGACAGCTACGGCAACCATCCGAGTTTCACGTTCTTCTGCCTCGGCAACGAACTGGGCACATCGAACTTCGAGGTCACCGGCCGATGGATCGCGGAGGCGAAACAATACGACACGCGACGCCTTTACGCCGCCTCCACCGCAAGGACCATCACGCCATCCTGCGACTTCAACGCCACCCACAACATCCCCGGCATCGGGTGGTGCCGCCAACATGTCGAGTTCGGCACCGATTGGGATTACGAATCGAAATACGGCGCGGCACCCGTGCCGATCCTCGCCCATGAGATCGGCCAGTGGCCGGTCTATGTCGATTGGGCGGCCGAGCTGCCGAAATACACCGGACCGCTCAAGCCCTACCGGCTCGAGGCGATGGCGGCCGATGCGAGAACGAACGGTCTCTACGACCGCGCCGCCGATCTGCGCGCAGCCTCCGGTGCGGGCAACCGGATCCTCTACCGCTACGAGATCGAGTCGTTCCTCCGCACGCCGTCGTGCCGCGGCTTCCAGCTGCTCAACATGCAGGACTTCTCCGGCCAGGGCGAGGCACTCGTCGGCTGGCTCGACTCGTTCTACGAATCGAAGGGCACCACCGACCCTGTGGATTTCCGGCGCTACTGCGCGCCGACGGTGCCGATGCTCCGGCTCCCGTCGTTCGTGTTCCGAAGCTCCGAAAAGCCGGTGATCAAGGCCCTCGTCCGGCACATGGGCGAAGACGACCTAACAAACACCGATCTGTCCTGGAAACTGGTCACCGCCGGCGGCACCAAGATCGACTCCGGCACCCTCGCCCGCACGGACATCCGTGCGAATGAAGTGACCCGACTCGGAGAATTCGTCCCCGATCTTTCCAGCGTGCTCGTGCCGACCCACGCCACCCTGACGCTCGACGTCGGCGGCTTTTCCAACAGCTACGACATCTGGATCTATCCGGACGAGATCGACCCGGCGGTGCCGGCGGACGTCGTCTTCGCAAGCGAATGGTCGGACAGCGCCAAGGCCGCGCTCGAACAAGGCGGGACGGTCGTTCTATCCGCCCATTTCCTCGGTGGAGCGAAGACGGCCAAACTGGCAGCGTGGTTTCCACTTTACTGGTCGGTCCCGTTCTTCCCGGGTCAGAACATCGAAACGATCGGGCTTCTGGTGGACTCCGACCATCCCGCGCTCGCAGGGTTCCCCACCCCTCCGCACGCCGATTGGAACTGGTTCCGTCTCGCCAAGGGAGCGCACGGATTCGACCTCACGGGGATCACCCCGGCCGACTACCGCGGCATCGCGGAGCCCGTCAGCGATTTCCACCACAACCGTCGGCTCGCCTCGATCTTCGAGGGGCGCGTCGGCAATGGCAAACTGCTCGTCTGCGGGTATGACATCCTCGATCCGGAGACACCGGAGGCGGCCGCGTTGCGACGCTCGCTGCTCGACTACGCCGCATCGGAGAAATTCGCTCCCGCGCACAACTTCGATCCCGCCACGCTTGACGGTCTTTTCTCCGTCCCCGAACTCAATCTGCCGGCGCTGCCGGAGCGCTTTGACAAGGCCGACCTTTACGTGAACGCGGCCGCAAAAGTGCCCGTCGAAGGTCGGAACATGGACTGGGCCAAGGGCCTCGACCACATCCTGCGGCAGGCGGACGGCGTCGATTACACGGTTGTTGGCGACGGCGACTGGCGCGATGCCAAGGGCAGCGCCTGGCACGGCCGCAAGCTCACCGTCACGATCACGCCCCGCGCCGGAGTCGCCGGCAAGCTGTCCGTCCGCTTCGACGACTGGAACCGGAACGGCCGGACCGGCGTCGTCACCTTCGAAGGCAAGTCCCGCGAACTCGGTGCCCACACCGAGGGCGAGTGGCTTGAGTTTCCCGTGATCCGCGAGGACACCAACGACTCGCGACTCATCCTGACGGCCGAAGTCCGGACGGGACCCAATCTGATGATCACCGACATCGCCTTCGTCCCGGAGGATTGAGCGGACGACATCCGATGGATGACCTATCTCGGGAATCCATGGTAGAGATAGAGCGACCCATAGGTCCAGTTGGGCCCGTTCATTCCCGGGAAATTCTCACGATCGAACGTAACCAGCAGGAACGGCGCCGCACTTCCTTCCGGCAGCGGGATCAAACACGGCCACACCCTGCTGTTGCCTCGCTCGGACCATGGCGGAAGATCGATCTCCAGGGCGCCCATGGGTTTCAGATCCGGAAACGAACACACCTGGAAACGCCGGTCCGAACCTCCGAAGAACGCGTAGCGCGTTCCGCCGACCATCTGGATGGTGGTGCCGGTGCTGTTCATCGTCACGGGGCCGGCGACGCGCTCGAAGCCGCCGTTCCAGCGTTTCGACTCGAACACGGCCGCCTTGTAACCATCCACGTTCTGACACAACAGCATCCGCCACGTTCCGGTGGTGGTGTCGAAAACACCCTGGGGGTCCTCATAGTCTCCGACCAACCCCATCGGCGCGGCCCGCATGATCGAAAAACCTCGCCGCGGATCCTTCGTGGAGGCGATCGCGAGGATTTCCTTCTTCTCCCGCTTCCGAGGGTCGCCGAATGCCGAGAAACCCGTGGTCCAACCACGCCACTGCTTGCTTCCACGGTCGAAGAAAACATGGGACGCGAGATCGTTGCGAAGCAGTCCGTCGCCCCGGTCGAAGACGATCAATCCCTCGAACCGGAAGTCTGCCAGGCCTGGATCCAGGCTGAAGACTCCCTGCGCCGGATGAGGCAGCCCGCCCCCCCGCGTCGTGGCGGTGAACCAGAGGCGGCCGCCCTCCAACAGCGGGTTTCCGGTTTCATCCGTGATGGCCCGGATGTCCGCCTGGCCATGGCCGGGGCCCAGTTCCGCCTTGGCACCCGCGATCGACACGTCCACACCCCCGGCACCCGCGACCCGCAGCCACGTCGTCATGTTTCGATGCACATCGCGTCGCCGGACATCGAGGTGCTCCACGAAATCCGCCCTCCCGACCAAGTCCACCGAGTCGTTCTGCCGAAGGCACACATTGAAACCGACCGCGGTCATCTGGACGATCAGGGTCACCGGCGAATCCAGTTCCCGCCGTCGAAGATCCGCCGCCTCGCCTTTCATCAGCACATCGCCCTTGCGCTCCAGACTCCACCGGACGCCGTCGATCCGCCGGGCTCCACACAGCGCCTCGACACGCAGGACCTCGCCGCCCGCATGGACGAATTCCAAGCCGACTTCGTTCCCCTCGCCCGCTCCGGCGATCTCGAGCTTGTAGGTGGCGAACGGATTGAATCCGGAGAACCATACCGAAGTGTCCGACTCCCCACCGGCACGGATCTCTAGCCGGCCACCCGAAACCGAGACGGCTGCGTTTCCCGATGTGCGGCGGACCGGATGCATCAGCTCCAGGCCCACGATTTTCGAAGGATGCAGCGAGGACAGAGGAAGCGCTTGATCATCGTCGAAGATCATCCGCTGGGCGGCCTGCCGGACGAAGCGGAGGTCCAGCGGGGAGACGTCCGCCCGAAGTGGCGACAGCATGCAGGAGCAAAGAAGGCCTCCGATCAAACACCGGGCGCGGACATCGTTTCGGATTCCCATGACGAGTCGTTGGTTGCGGTTTCCGCGAGCATGGCCAAGAAAAATCGCGCAACCCCACCTCTCGGACGAGGGAAAAAACGCCCCCACGACCGGTGAGTCATGAGGGAGAAACGAAGTTTCACCCAACCACCATCATTCTGCATGAATCACGAGGGTGGCTGGCGGCAGCCCCCCGGCCTCGGCACGAAATTCGATGGTCCCCGGCTTTCCGGAAGGACGCAGGATGGCGAGGCAGCGGCCTTCGTAGGTCTCGCGCTCGGGTGTCCGGAAACTCGCTGGTTCGTTCGGCACGGCGCTCGCCTGGCCGGCGAGTTCCCCCGCCCCGCTGACGGTGAATTTCACACGAACCCGTGCGTCGGGAACGCGACGCCCCTCGGCGTCCACCGCTTCAACGGTGACATACGAGAGGTCGTTGCGGTCGGCGCGGATCGAGTCGCGGTCCGCCGTGAGGCGCAGCGCGGCCGGCGGGCCGGTCGTTTCGAGGACGGTTTCGGCGACCGCCTTGCCATCGCGCAGCCCGATGGCTTTGAGCTCGCCCGGCTGATAGGGAACCTGAAATCTCGCGGTCAGCTTGGATTCTTCGGAAACCGGTTGTTCGCCGATGACCTCGCCGTTGAGTTCGAGGCGGACCTTGTCGCAGCGCGTGTAGACGGAAACCTGCAGCGGTTTTCCATCCAGACCCGGCCAGTTCCACCGGTCGTATTCCTTCGGCCAGGCCCACCAACTGAGAACTTCGTGCAGCCCGTCGGGGATCGGCTCGTGGACCAACATCGCGATCTCGCGCTCGCCCCAGACGACGTCGCGGTAGAACGACTGCGGTTTTTTGAACCCGCACAGGTCGAGGTCGCCGCTCCACGCGTTGAACCACGGCCAGCCCATGAAAAACGGATTCGGTTCGGTGTTCCGCACCGCGTGGGCGAGGCCGGCCTCGCCGAGGTAGTCCATGGCGGTCCAGACGAAGTCACCAATGACGTAGGGTTTGTCCTCGACGTGTTTCCAATAGGTGAATGCGTCCTTCGGGAACGACTCGGTGCAAAACATGATCCGTTCCGGATGTTTCTTGTGATCCACCTCATACTGGTCCGGCAGGTAGTTGTAGCCGCCGATGTCGAGATGCTTGAAACCCGGATCGCTGTTCTCCTTCGCGTAGTTGCAGATCCCCTGCGTGACGAATCGGGTGGTGTCGTGCTTGAGCACCTCCTCGCGCAACATCTTCTGCGTTCCCTCGGCGCGGAACTGCTCCGGGATTTCGTTGCCGATCGAATACATGATGACCGACGGATGGTTCCGGTCGCGACGCACCATCGACGCGATGTCGCTGGCGTGCCACTCGTCGAAGAACCGCTGGTATCCCTCGTTGTTGTTCTCCTTCGGCTCGTGCCAGACGTCGAAGGCCTCGTCGATCATCAGCATGCCGAGCCGGTCGCAGGCTTCCAGCAGCGCGGACGAGGGCGGGTTGTGAGCCGAGCGGATCGCGTTGAAACCGTTCGCCTTGAGCAACTCGACCTTGCGTTCCTCCGCGCGGTCGATCGCCACGGCCCCAAGCGGGCCGTTGTCATGGTGGATGCAGCCGCCCTTGAGAAGGATCGGCTCGCCGTTGAGGAGGAAACCGTTCTTCGCGCTGGCCTCGATCGAACGGATGCCGAAGGTCTGTGCAAGAGAATCGACCGTCTTGCCTCCCACCACCACCTCGACTTCGGCTGAGTAGAGGCTCGGAGAATCCGGCGACCAGAGCTTGGGCGCGGTCACCTCGATCGCCTGCTCGTTCGGGAGGGTTTTTCCCGCCGGAAGTTTCAACGCGGCCTGCGAGCTTCCGACCGTTTTCCCATCCGCATCCAGCAAGCGGATCCGGAGACCGGCCGTCACTTCGACACGGCTCGTATTGGCGACCTCGGTGGAGACATGCACCTTGGCTTTGTCCTTCGAAACCTGCGGAGTCGTCACAAACACTCCCCAGGTCGGCACGTGGACGGGGTCGGCGACCTTCAGCCAGACATGGCGATAGATGCCCGATCCGGTGTACCACCGGCTGTTCCAGCCCTCGTTGCGGACCTTGACCGCGAGCACGTTGTCCTGGCCCGCGGGTTTCAAATGAGGCGTGAGATCGAATTCAAACGCCGTGTAGCCATGAGGATGTTCCCCGAGGCGCCGGCCGTTGATCCAAAGCTCCGGATTCATATACACCCCGTCGAAGATCACCGAGACTTTTTTGCCCGTTTCCTTCAGCGTGAAGTGTTTCCGATACCAACCGATGCCGCCGGTGGTGAATCCCGTGAACTGGCGGTTCTGTGGTTCCACCGAATCGAAGGGCCCGATGCGCCCGCCCTTGACTCCCGCATCGTAGATCCCTCCGTAGCCCTCGCCGTCGAACACACGAACCGCGATCGAAATCCGGTCCTTCCCCGCCACCAGCGAGGCCGGAACCCGGTAGCGCCGCTGCTGGTCGAAGGCGGTGGCATAGCCGGGAGGAAACGCTCCCATTCCTCCGATCCGGACGCCGTTCACCCAGGTCTCGTCCGCGTCGTCGATCTTGCCCAGCAGCAGTTGGAAATCCTTTCCTTTGAACTCTTCCGGCAGCTCGATGCTGCGGCGGAACCAGCCATACACGTTCCCTTCCTCCGACTGGCCGAAGCCTTCCCAAAACCCCGGCAAGGTCACCTTCCGCCAGTCCCCGTCATCCAGATCGGCGGCCTTCCACTTCTCGTCATCGCCTTTCTTGAAACGCCACTCGCCGCTCGCGGCCTCGAGTTCCGGCAGCGCATCCGGCCGTGGCGGCAGATCCTCGATGCTGTAGTCATGGGGGACATCCAAGGTCCGCCAGCCCGAGTCATCGAATGACGGTGCCTCGGCACCCGGCGCATCACCGCGGAGAAAACGCCAGTCCTGATCGAACGAACGGGTTCTCTCGGCGGCAGCGGGCAAGACAAAGCAAAAAGCCGAGGCAAGCGAGACAACGAAGCGCGATGGAAGATTCATGTTAGAAAAGCGGGACATCCGCGGACGCGGGATGAGAAAGGAAACCCTCCCACCTTTGATGAGCGTATTCCGGCCGCCGGTTCCGACAGAATTCCGGCATTTTCCCACCCCTGAACGCCGCCGGTCAGGGCGTGGCCCGGTTCACCTCGACCGCGACGAAAAGCCCTTCAGGCACCGTCCCGGTGATCGTGGCGGTCACGGTCGTGATGCCGCTCACCGGCGTGTTCGGACTCTTGCTGAAGTTAACCGTCGTCGCTCCCGCCGTGGCGCCGTCGGCGTGCCACATTTCGAGATCGGCCGACCACTTGTAGGCCGCGGACACGTCACTCGCCGGCGTCGCGTTCTCCGGATGTTGGAAACTGAAGACGTTGGCGGCGGAACAGACCTTCCTTTCGCCGCCTGCGCAGCCGGCAAACCACCTCATCCTTACCGCGAATCTCGCGGGTTGCTCCATTCGTTCGCTTGAATCCCATGGGTTGTTTTACCCGAGCCGAAGTCGTCGCAGTCGCGCCCCCACCGAAAGACCGGTTCGGCGCAGTTGTTTGTTAGGTTTTCGGAGCCGTGGAACGGCCGATCGCGGGAACGATCCACTTTCCATGCGTATCCCAGCACCATCCAACGAATGATCCCGCCTCGACCATGCCCGGCACAAAACTCCGCTTGTCCAATTTTAAGACACTCCCCATACATTGATCGAACGTCGCGCCCGCGCCGCCCGCGACACAACATGTTCCAGCCGCCGGACCACCCGATGTCCCTACCCCGCAAGTCCCAGATCCCGCGTCGCCACCTGCTCACCGACCAGACGGCGGGATGCATCCGCGAGCGGATCTCGGAGGGGGAATGGAGCAAGGAACTGCCCACGGAGGCGGCGTTGTGCAGGGAACTCCAGGTGAGCAGGGTCACGCTTCGGCGGGCACTCCAACAACTGACGGACGAGGGTCTTGTCATGGCGGCGGGGCGGGGCGTGCGGCGGCGTATCAATCCCGCCAAGGTGGGGACGCCCGGACTGCGCAGTGGCCGGATCATCCGCGCGCTCGCTCCGTTTTCGCACTGGAAGATGGGAGCGGTGCACCATGCGATCCTCGAGGGGCTTTCGCACCGTGTGGATTCGCGAAACTTCCGGGTCCAGTTCGAAAGCCGTCCCCAGCTTTTCAGCAGCCACCGGCCTGCGGAACTCGAACGCCTGATCGCGCTCCCCGACACCGTCGGCTGGGTGTTGTTTTTCTCCACCGAGCCGATGCAACGTTGGTTCGCCGAGAGCGGCGTGCCCTGCGTTGTCGCGGGTCGGCTATTCGATGATTTCGC
This sequence comes from Akkermansiaceae bacterium, assembly GCA_024233135.1. Classification (GTDB taxonomy): domain Bacteria; phylum Verrucomicrobiota; class Verrucomicrobiia; order Verrucomicrobiales; family Akkermansiaceae; genus Luteolibacter. The sequence goes on from JACKPZ010000010.1 coordinate 92,453, forward strand.
TCTGCCGAGCGCCTACCCGGACAATGAGGCGGTCGCGAAGCACGCCGCGGGCATGCTGGTGGCCCGGGGCCACCGGCAGATGGTCTTCCTCATCGCCCGCCAGACCAGCCTCGGCGACCGCCTGGCATCGGCGGCGTTCCGCGAGCAGGCCCATTCGCTCGGCGCGGATGCGCAGGTGGTCGAGTATTCCGGCGACCCGGGATCCGTCTGCCGCGCCATGAACTCGGTGCTCGCGATCCGCCCGGCACCCACCGCGTTTTATCTCACCTGCCCGGAGGACGGCGTCACCGTGCTCTGCCATGCGCTCAAGGCGGGGATCTCCGTGCCGGGACAGATCGACATCCTGATCGGCTGGGACGATCCGATCCTCGACTACACCGTGCCCGCCCTGACGCACTACCGGTTCGACGGTGCCAAGATGGGCAGGAAGATCGGAACCCTGCTGCTCCACCGGATCGAAAACCGGGGCCCCAAGGCCAGGGAAACCAAATTCCTCGGCGAGTTTTTTACCGGAGGGACCCTCCGGCCCGCCTCCGCGAAATAACGGGCGCGCCTCCGCGGGAGCCCTCGTTTGTATCCTCATGATACAAGCTGAACGGAGATCGATTCCCTTTGCAAATCGGGTAGGGAGGTTTCATGAAACAAGGCGATGCGATAGGATCGGGGGAGTTTGTCCCGCGACTCACCAAGGTCCCCTTTTTCTCCCAACCACTCCGAATCATGAGCCACTTCTTTCTGTCCCGATCCACGAGCGGAATCCTGTTTCTCCTCGCCGCCCCGCTGCATGCGGAGGACGCGAACCTCGCGCTCGTCGCGGAGCCCTCGGCATCGGCTGTTTCCGGCGACACCACACTGAAGGCGCTCAACGACGGCGACTCGCCGAAAAACTCGCTCGAACGCGGCCCGGGATCGTACGGCAACTGGCCCGCCACCGGCACCCAGTGGGTGCAGTATGACTGGCCGAAGGCGATCCACACCGACCGGATCGAGGTCTATTGGTGGGACGACCACCAGGGTGTCCGACTGCCGGCCGCCAGCCGCGTGAAATACTGGAACGGCAACGCTTTCGTCGATGTCCCCAACGCCAAGAGTGGAAAAATCAAGGCGGACGGATTCAACGAAACCAGCTTCGACGCGGTGTCTACCGAGAAGCTGCGGCTGGAGATCGATGGATCGGACAAATCGTCGACCGGCATCCTCGAGTGGCGCGTGTTCGACTCGGGGGACTCGCCGAATTTCCCGCCGGCCATCGAGGCGGGCATCGACCGCGTGGTGATGCTCGGCGGCAGAACCTACCTCAACGGTTCGGTGCGGGCGTTCAAGAAATCCGATGCGCTCAAGGTGACATGGAGCAAGACGAGCGGCCCCGGCACGGTGGATTTCGCCGATGCGAACGCGGCGAAAACCACCGCGAAGTTCTCGGAGCTGGGCGTGTATGAACTCGGATTCGAAGCGAACGTGGATGACATGAAAGCCTCGGACTCGCTCACCGTGCGCGTCGTCGCTCCGCCCGAAGACCAGCGTCTGGACGTGGTCTACACGACTCCCTACAAAATCGACAACCCGCTGTGGAACGACCGGGCGAAAGCCCTGATCGTCAACTGGATCCCCCACTGCATCCGCAAGATCGAAGATCGGAAACTCAACACCGGCGGCATCGACAACTTCATCGAGGCGGCCAAGGCGATCCGCGGCGAACCACACGAGAAGCACCGGGGCCTCGTCTTCGCCAACGCATGGGTGCTGCAGACCGTCGAGTCGATGTGCATCGCCCTGATGGTGGACGCCCAAGGGGACGAGGAGATTCTCGACGCGCAGAAACTCTTCCGCGAGACCCTGGATAACTGGATTCCCACCATCCTCGCGGCACAGGAGCAGGACGGCTACCTGCAAACCGCCTACACCCTGGCGGATCGGGCCAACTGGCCGGAGAAATGGAATCCCGCCCAGCGCCAGAACCACGAAGGCTACATCGCCGGGTATTTCCTCGAGTCGGCCATCAACCACTACATGCTCACCGACGGCAGCGACAAGCGCCTCTACGACGCCGCCAAAAAACTCGCCGACTGCTGGGTGAAAAACATCGGCCCGGAGGAGGGCAAGAAGGCTTGGTATGACGAACACCAGCAGATGGAGCAGGGTCTCGTGCGCTTCGGCCGTTTCGTCAACGACATGGAAGGCAAGGGCCGCGGCGACGCCTACATCAAGCTCGCCAAGTTCCTGCTGGACAACCGCGGACACGGCGACGTCTGCCACGAATACGATCAGAGCCATCTGCCGGTGCAGCAGCAATACGAGGCGGTCGGGCACGCCGTGCGCGCGTCTTACACCTATTCCGGCATGGCCGACATCGCGGCGGAAACCAACGACACCGACTACGAAAGCGCGGTCATGTCGCTGTGGGACAACATCGTGAACCGGAAATACTATGTCACCGGCGGCATCGGCAGCGGGGAAAGCTCGGAAGGTTTCGGACCCGACTATTCGCTGCGCCACGACGCCTATTGCGAGTCGTGCTCGAGCACCGGCATGATCTTCTTCGAATACAAGCTCAACCTCGCCTATCACGACGCGAAATACGCGAATCTCTACGAGGAAACGATGTACAACGCCCTGCTCGGGTCGATCGACATCCCCGGCGAGAACTTCTACTATCAGAACCCGCTGACCACCTACGGCACGCGCTACGACTGGCATGTCTGCCCGTGTTGCGTCGGCAACATCCCGCGCACCCTCTTGATGGTCCCGACGTGGACCTATGTGAAAGGCGACGGCGGGCTCAACGTCAACCTGTTCATCGGCAGCACCGTCCAGGTCCGCGGCGTCGCCGGCACCGACGTCGAGATGATCCAGAAAACCGACTACCCGTGGGACGGCAAGGTGGCCATCACCGTGAATCCCGCCAAGAGCCGCGAGTTCGCCGTGCGCATCCGCGTTCCGGAACGTGATGTGAGCGAACTCTACTCCGCCGAACCGCCTGCCGACGGGATCCTCTCGATGTCCCTCAACGGCGAGAACATCGAGCCGGAGATCGAACATGGATACGCCACCATCACCCGCACATGGAAGAAGGGCGACGTGGTGAATTTCGAGCTTCCGATGGTCCCGCAGATCGTGCGCGGCAGTGACAAGATCGAGGCCACCCAAGGACAGGTCGCGCTGCGCTACGGCCCGCTCGTCTATTGCGTCGAACGCGCGGATCAGAACATCCAGCGTGCGATCAACACCAGCGCGCCGCTCACGATGGAGTGGAAGCCGGATCTTCTCGGCGGCGTCAAGGTCATGCACGGCAAGTGGGCCGACGGCGAGGACCTGACCGCCATTCCCTACTACGCCCGAGCCAACCGGGATGGTGGCAAGGGCGACGGCAGCTTCGGCGGCCCCGGGGCGAGCGGTGGCGGCGACGGCGCGCGCCGCACCGAAGGCCCCAGTTCGAAAGTGTGGATCCAAACCCAGCCCTGACTTTCCATGACGTCCCTCTTCCGAATCGCCGCGGCGTCCGCCCTGCTGTCCACGGTCGCCATCGCCGCCCCGGAGGCGCCGGCAAAGGTAACGCCGGTGCCGGATGCGCTGCGCGGGAAGTTCGATCTCGCCCCGTTCTATCAGAAGTGCCTGATGATCGACGGGCTGCCCGTTCTCGGATCGGCGAAGGTTTCCGACGCCGCGCTGCGCGAAGCGTCGTGGATCATCCGCCGGATGCTCTCCGCGCATCCTGAAATCATCGGCACATTGAAGGAGAACGGCGTGCGCGTCGTCGTGATGGCGCACAACGAATACACCACCGACGTCCCCGAGCAGGCCGACTGGGACAGCAAGGAATACTGGGACAAACGGGCCCGCGGCATGGGCGGACAGATCAGCAGTTGCGGCGAGGAAAACCTGCTGTCGTTTCCGAACGACCCCTACTCGACCGAAAACCTCCTCATCCACGAGTTCGCCCACACCATCCACGACTACGGCCTCAAGGACCTGATCCCGGATTTCGACAAACAGATCAACGAAGCCTACAAGAAAGCGATCGAGGCCGGACTATGGAAGGACACCTATGCCGGATCGAACGCCCACGAGTACTGGGCCGAGGGCGTGCAGTCGTGGTTCGACAACAACCGGCCCAAGGATGCCATTCACAACGGCATCGACACCCGCGCCGAACTCAAGGAATACGACCCGGCCCTCGCCGCTCTCTGCGAGAAAGTCTTCGGCGACGGTCTGTGGCGCTATCAAAAGCCGATGGAGCGCCCCGCGGAGGACCGCGCGCACCTCGCCGGATTCGATCCGGAAAAAGCCCCCGAGTTCCGCTGGCGCGACGGCAGCTCGAAATAAATGTATCTTCCCATGTTTCCCATGACTCCCAAACTTCCCCTGCTTTTCGCCGTCATCACGTGCTGCGCAAGCGCCGCACCCCGGCCCACGAAATCCTTCCACAGCGACGGAAATCCGATCCTCGGCGACGGATCGTATTTCTCCGCCGACGCCGCGCCGCTGTCCGTGGACGGCAAGCTCTACATCTACGCCGGCCACGACGAACCGCCGCCCGAAGTGGGTGGCTTCGTGATGTATGACTACGGGGTTTTCGTCACCGAAGATCCGGAATCCGGCGACTGGGAGCTCTACACCGACAACCTCGACCCCGACAAGGTCTTCGACTGGGCTTCCGGCAACCGCGCCTACGCGGGCCACTGCGCCAAGGGCCTCGACGGCCGCTTCTACTGGTATGTGCCGGTGGAGTGGAAAAACAACGACGTGCCGAACAACATGGCCATCGGCGTCGCCGTTTCGGACGGCCCGCTCGGTCCATGGAAGGATCCCATCGGAAAACCGTTGGTCACCTGGAAGGATGTGTTCGGCGAAGAGAAGCACGGCCAGGAGGTCATTGATCCGCATCTTTTCATCGATGATGACAAAACGGCCTATCTCTACTGGGGATCGTGGGGCGCCGCCCGCGTGGTGAAGCTCGACGGATCGATGACCGCCCTCGATGGCGAAATCACCACCATGACCGGGCTCGAGGCGTTTTACGAAGCTCCCTGGGTTTTCAAACGCAACGGGACCTACTATCTCGTTTACGATTGGAAGCTCGGCGGCACGAAATTCACACCGTCGAACTACCAGGCCGCCATCGCCTACGCAACCTCGTCCTCACCGACGGGACCATGGAAAACCGAGAGCGTGATCCTCTGGGGGACTTCCTCGACGACCGTCCACCCGTCCATCATCGAACACGGCGGCAAGTGGTGGATCACCTATCACACGAAAGACGCGGAAACCGGCGGACACTTCCGCCGCTCGGTGGCGATCGATGAGGTGAAATGGGACGGCGACAAGATCCTGCCGGTCGAACAAACCTGGGCGAACCCACCCAAGCTGAAACTGACGAACAATCTCGCGCTGGACGCCGCGCTGACCGCCTCGTTTTCCGAAGAACCTCCGATGAGCCTCGCCGCGCTCCACGACGGCCGGCCGCCGGTGGTGAGGCTGCCCCCGGACATGTGGAGCACCTACCGCGGCAACGAGTCGAAGGTGGAATCCGACTGGGCGCAGTACACCTGGGACCTTCCGGTTCCGATCTCCGGCGTCGGCATCATGTTTCATCAGGACCCGAACTGGCACCGACCGCCGGCGGAGTGGAAACTCGAATATCAGGATCCGGGCGGCGCATGGCGGGAGGTCGAAGGCGCGAAGTATCCGACCGACGCGGACAAGTGGATCACGGTCGATTTCAAACCGATCGTCACGAAAGCGCTGCGCGCGACCTTCATGGGACAGCCGGAGGGTGACTACTTCCACTCGATGATCGCGTCGGAATGGGAGGTTTATTCGCCGCCCGCCGACAAGCTGCCGAGCGGCCGCATCGCGACCAAGGTCGGCGAGGCCCCCAAACTTCCGGAAACCGTGAAACTGAGTTTCGACAAACTTGGCACCTTGCCCGTGCCGATCGACTGGAAGAGCATTCCCCCGGCGAGATATGCCAAACCCGGGACTTTCAAGGCCGAAGGCAAGGCCGCCGGCCAGGACGCCGGATATGTTACCCTCGAGGTGAAGGTGACACGCTGATTTCAACGGAACCCATTGGATGAATCCCATCTCCCGATCTTCTGTTTCCAAGCGGCTGGCTCTGGCCTCCTGCTTGGGATGCGCGTCGCTTGCCGCGGCCAAACCCTCCCCGGCCCCGATCACCTGGCCGGAATACAGCCCGAAGCTGGAATATGACTTCGCCAAGGAAACCGCGAAGATCAAGCCGCCGACCAAGGTGCTCGATGACGGTGTCCAGAACGTCGAGGAAACCGTCGTCAACGGCTGGTGGTGTTTCCGCTACGGTCCGGACAAGAACCCCAAGGTCACCGCCGACGCCTGGATTCCGATGCTCGAGCGGCTCAACAAGGACGCCGCCTACATCCGGGAACAATTCGGCTGGCCGCCCGACAAACGCGCGAAGGAAGGATACTACAGCACCGTCTATTTGTTCGGCTCCGGGATGTCGACGGACAGCGCCAACAACGAGGCGCTCGGCGGATGGATGGGCAACGTGCACCACAAGGGCGATGATTGGCCGATGGTGCTGCTCTCCTACTACCCGGTCTGGTGTTTCGATCCCGACTATCCGAACAACGACGCCGGCTATCAGACCGGCGCGGTCGTCCACGAATACGTCCACGCCATCCAGGCGGACATGCCGGGATGCAAGAAGGCCGCGTGGTTCCACGAGGGCGGAAACAACTGGGTGCTCGGCATGATGGCGGCCAAACGCGGCGGCCCGCGTGACCGCATGGGCTGGCTGAGCGCGGGCTCGATGATCGCGCCGTTCCTGCCGATCGAGTGTTACACGGGCTGGCTCCAGGACGGCAGCTTCGGCGGCCCGGCGGCCGAGGGCGTGCACCAGGGGCAGGATCCGAGCGGAAGGAACTATTCCACCTGGCGGAACCTGCTCGGCGGCGTCGCCTACAGCGAGGCGTTCCCGTATTTCCTCGGCGAATTCGTCTCGGAAAAAAGCATCGCCTGGATCTGGCAGCACTGCGAGGGCCGCGTCCTCGAGGGAATCGCCAAATCGAAGGGCGGCTTGGGCGATGAACAAACCCGGCGTCTGGTCCAGGAATACCGCGGACGCGCCGCGTTCTGCGACTTCGGCCAGTGGTCAAAGGCCTACGAGAACCTTCTTCTCGGGGCCTGGGGCTCCGAAATCGTCGCGGAGGGCGACCCGATCTGGAAGAAATGCGAGCCGTGGAGGGCGACGTGTTATGCCAAGACGACCGTCGAGGGAGACCAGCTTGTTCCCGAGGAACGGACGCTTCCCGGCTGGACCGGTGCGAACCAGATCCCGCTCGAGGTTTCCGGAAAACAAGGCGACATCGTCGGTTTGTATTTCGAACCGGAGGACGAAAACATGAGCTGCCAGCTTGTCTACCGGGCGGAAGATGGGAGCGTGGTCTACAGCCGGCCGGTCGAGAACGGCCCCTGCGCCTTGAAACTTGAGAAGCCGGTGAAAAACAATGTGGTCATCGCCGTCGTCTGCAACACCGACTACGTCTACGAAGGCGAGAAAACGCGGACCATGAAATACAACTACCGGCTCAAACTCGCGAAAGGCTTCTCCGGCACCGCTGACATCGACAAGCAGTGGTTCAAGGCCGGCTGAGCGCACGAAACGCTCGAAACCGACGATCCATCCGAAACATGATCCCGCTACGATTCCTTGCGATCCTCCCCGTCCTCACCATGACCACCGGAACCCTCCGCGCCGAGGAAGGCGACCAGTTTCTCGACGGCATCGGGGAGACCGCCCTGATCTCGCGCTACGTGTTTGACGGCGACCTCGACGACTGGTCGCGCAACAGCCTCGACGCGGCGGCGGAAGGCGATGGCCACACGTTTGTCGATGACGAGACCTTCGGCAAGGTGCTGTCACTTCCCGGCGGTGCGGAGGGCGCGTTCGTCTCGGTTCCGACCAGCGCGATCGGCGACGCCGTGAGCTTCAGCGTCACGGGATGGGTGAAGGTCCGGCAGGAAACGCCGGGGCAGTATTTCTTCGATCTGGGAACGGACAAGGACCACCACATCGGTTTGGTTCCCATGGGACCGGAGCGCGAAGGCGGGTGCGGCATCCGGCTGGCATCCGGAGGCGCCGAGGGCGAGCAAGGACCGTCGAGTTTCCGCGTCCGTGCGGACGAATGGGTCCACCTCGCGGCGGTGCTCGATGCGGCGAAAAAATCACTGAGCCTCTACGTCGATGGCGCCCGCGTCGGCCGGTCGGAAGGCATCCGGACGTCGATCTCATCGTTGATTGGCAATGCGGAAAACACTCGCCTCTACCTCGGGCGACCCGTGGCGGACGGCGGGCCGCGCCTTGGCGGACACCTCCACGACGTGCGCTTTTATCGCAGCGCGCTGAGCGACCGGCAGATCGCGGTGATCCACCACAACGCGATCTCCGATGACAAGATCACCGCGGAGGGCGACACCCGCCAGGAAAGCTACCGCGAGGACCGTGCCCGCCTCCTCCATGGCGGATTGAAAGGTGTGGCGGACATTGAAGTGGAAACCGAGGTCGGCCACCTACCCCACCTTCCGCATGAGGTCGCCGGGGTCTATCAGAACGGAAGCGGACCGAAGGTCCGTGTGATCTGGCCATCACCCACGGACAACAAGTCGGTCGCCAAGCCGGGCAGCCATGTCGTGACCGGCAGGATCCCCGGCACCGATCTCGAAGCGAAGGCCACGGTGAAGGTTGTGGAATCCGGCGGCGCGGAAAACGCACCCAAGCACGAACTGACATCGTTCCCGCTGGGTCAGGTGGTTCTCAACCCGGACATCGATGGCAAACCAACGCCGTTCATCCGGCACCGCGACAAGTTTCTCGAAGGTCTCGCCGCGAGCGACCCCGATCGTTTCCTCTGGGTCTTCCGCGACGCGTTCGGTAAAAAGCAGCCTGATCGCGTCAAACCGCTTGGCGTGTGGGACAGCCCGACGACGCGCCTGCGCGGGCACGCCAGCGGCCATTACCTCACGGCATTGGCCCAGGCCTACGCCAGCACCTCGTATGATCCGGAACTGCAGGCGGAGTTCGGGAAAAAGATGGAGGACATGATCGACGTGCTCCACGAGCTCTCGCAGATTGCCGGCAAGCCCGCGAAGGAAGGCGGCCCGTCCGTTTCCGATCCCACCAAGGTCCCGCCGGGCCCCGGCAAGGACGGTTACGACTCCGATCTCAGTGGGGAAGGCATCCGCACCGATTCCTGGAACTGGGGCAAGGGCTTCATCAGCGGCTATCCGCCCGACCAGTTCATCATGCTCGAACACGGCGCGACCTACGGCGGCGGAAACAACCAGATCTGGGCGCCTTATTACACGCTCCACAAGATCCTCGCCGGACTGGTCGATTGTTATGAGGTCGGCGGAAATCCGAAGGCCCTCGAAGTCGCCCGCGACATGGGACTATGGGTTTACGAACGGCTCAAGGTGCTCCCGCAGGAAACCCTCAACAAGATGTGGGGCAGCTACATCGCCGGCGAATACGGCGGGATGAACGAGATCCTCGCCCGTCTTCACCGAGTGACCGGCGACGAGCGTTTCCTCGAAGCCGCGAAGCTCTTCGACAACACGCGGTTCTTCTTCGGCGATGCCGGCCACAGCCACGGCCTCGCGAAGAACGTCGACACCATCCGCGGACTTCACGCCAACCAGCACATCCCGCAGATCCTCGGCGCGCTCGAAACCTACCGGAACAACCACGAACTGCCGTATTTCGATGTCGCGGAAAACTTCTGGGACCTCTGCGAGCACGGCTACATGTATTCCATCGGCGGCGTCGCCGGCGCGCGGAACCCGAACAACGCCGAGTGTTTCACCGCCGAGCCGAACAGCCTCTTCCACAACGGCCTTTCCGAAGGCGGACAGAACGAAACCTGCGCGACGTACAACCTGCTCAAGCTCGGCCGCGAGTTGTTCCTGTTCGAGCGCGAGGCGAAGTTCATGGATTACTACGAGCGGGCGATCTACAACCACATCCTCGCCTCGGTCGATGAGGACACGCCGGCGAACACCTATCATGTTCCGCTGAATCCCGGCGCGAAGAAGTCGTTCGGCAACCCGCACATGGACGGCTTCACCTGCTGCAACGGCACCGCCATCGAGAGCGGAACCAAGCTTCAGGACTCGATCTACTTCAAGGCCGCCGACAACAGCGCGCTCTACGTGAACTTGTTCGTCCCCTCGACGCTCGACTGGAAGGAAAAGGGCGTGAAGATCACCCAGGCGACGAGTTTCCCCTTCGCCGACACCAGCACCCTCACAATCGAGGGCGGCGGCGGGTTTCCGATCCACATCCGCGTTCCGGAGTGGACCAGCAAGGAGTTCGGCATCCGCATCAATGGCGATGAGCAGAAAGTGGATGCCTCGCCGGGCAATTACGCAACGCTCGACCGAAACTGGCGGAACGGTGACAAGATCGAGGTCAGGATCCCGATGTCCTTCCACTTGATGCCGCTGATGGACCAGCCGAACGTCGCCAGCATCTTCTACGGCCCCGTTCTCCTCGCCGCCGAGGAGCCCGAGGCGCGGAGCTCCTGGCGCGGCGTCACGCTCGACATGGACGATCCGGCGAAATCCATCACCGGCGATCCGGCGACGCTGCATTTCCAGGTCGGCGACACGAAACTGAAGCCGTTTTTCGAGTTTTGCGACGGTTTCCACTCCGTCTACCTCGAAATCCAGCCGACGAACTGAGTGCCCCCGCCGTGTCGGACGGAAGGTGGGTTTTTCCGATTCTCCCTATGAAGGGCATCGGCCCTTGAGATCGGAAACCCTGCCATCGCGCCCGTTCGACCATGATTTTTCGCATCCACCGCCCCCTGCTCGCCTGCTGTCTTTCGATCGCCGGTGTGGCTGATGGCGCGGAGGTCACTTTGGGATTCGACACCCCGCCGGTCATGGACGGAGTCCGGAATCTCGCCGGAGCCGCCGACGCCCCGTCCAACGTTCAGCTCCAGTATGCTTCGTCGAACTTCCTTTCGGGTGAAACCAACGGAGTCCTTGGTCAGACATTCACCACCGGGCCGAATCCGGCGGGTTATTCCCTGACGTCGATCTCCTTTCAGCAGGTTTCTCACGACACCACATGGTGGCTGGGCGGAACACTCGGTCTGCGGGTTTTCCAAACCACCAACACCCCCGTTAGCGGAGTGCAGGACATCTCTGTGTTGGCCGCGGAAACCGGCTTCGTTCCCGAAGATGGAGCGGGCCTCCAACAAGCCGTTCCCGGGGCAAACAACGTCTGGGTGACCATCACACTGGATCAAACTCCCCCGCTCCATCTCGAGCCTGACACGCGATACGGCTTCGACATCCAGACCCTCGGAACTCCGGGCACCGGGCCCTTCGTCATGGAGTGGAACGGCATCCATTCGGATGAACTCGCCGGCGGACAGGCGATCATCAACGGCACTCCGGGCACGCCCTCCGTCCGCTCGGTCTGGCTCGGCCGCGGCCCTGTGGATGGCGACCGCGTGTTCGTCGCAAGCATGACGGCGGTGACACCGGTCACCCTGTCGCCGGACACGCCACCGGTCGGCGATGGCGTACAGAACCTGACAGGATCCAACTCGGCCGCCGAGAACACCAAGGTCCAGTATTCCAACTCCAACTATCTCTCGGGAAACAACAACGGAGTGCTCGGCCAGACCTTCACCACGGGGCCGAACCCGAATGGTTACCACCTGACGTCGCTCTCGTTCCAACAAGCGCCGTACAGCACCCAGTGGTGGACCGGCGGCACGGTCGGATACCGCGTTTTCCAAACCACCGACGCACCGGACAGCGGAGTCCAGCACATGACGGTGCTGGCCGCGGACACTGGTGCCGTCCCGGAGATTTCCGCATCCCTTGAGGAAGGCACGCCCGGCAACGACGCGTTGTGGGTCACCATCGGAATGCCGCAGTCGCCACCGATCTTCCTGCAGCCGAACACCCGCTACGGCTTCGACCTCCAGGCCACCGGAACCACCACGACCGGACCGTTTCTCATCGAGTGGAACGGCACGGAATCGGACGTGATCGGTGGCGGACAGGCATTGATCAACGGCAGCCCCGCCAACCCGAGTCCGGATGCACTCTGGCTCGGCCGTGGACCCGTCGATGGCGACCGGGTCTTCGTCGCGGCGATGACCGCGCTCGGTCCACCGAAGCTCGGCGTGCGCGCGCATCCGGACTCGGTGTCGGTCGATCTGGATATCACCGCCGGGAAGTGGTACTCGCTCGAATCGAGCGAAACCCTGCTGCCCGACAGCTGGAGCAAGGTCTTTCCGGGGCCGATCTACGGGTTCGATCCGGAGTTGGTGCTCGAAGGTCTGGACTACGCACCCGGCGGCAGGGAGTTCTTCCGTCTGAAGGAGGACGAACCCGCCTTTCTGACAAACACCGGCGCCGACGGAGTGGCGAGCCTCCGCCCGCCCACCGACGCCGCCGGCAACAACCCACTTGGAACCGAATTCATCGCCGCGGGACGTGAGCTTGGAAATGTGGCGCTGAAATACCGGCCGGCCGGCGGAACGACCTGGCGGGCGGCGGACACCTCGACTTCCGACGGTGTCGCGTTTTCATGGCACAAGGTGCGGACCTCCACGGACGGCACACGGCACACGTATCACCACGAGATGACCACCGGCCTCACCGGCAAGCTCACCTTTGAAACCGAGGTGCTGACCGCCGGCGACCACGTCGGATGGAAACTGCATTTGAAGAACGAGTCCGACCAAACGATCACGATCGGCGACCTGGCCATCCCGTTGCCGATGAACACGGCCTACTCGGGTTCCGACTCGTCGGTGTTCAAACACAGCTTCATCTCCGGAAACAACTCGTGGGCGTTCTGGATGCGTCCGGACTCCGTGGGACCGCATCTGGTGATGACGACGGATCCGAATACCCGACTCGAATACTGGGACGGCCCCGGAGCGCGGGGGCAGGCATACACCTACAAGGCCTACATCCACGCGGCCGCCGCCGCGCAGGTGGCGGTGGACCTCGGCTCCGAGTGGCGCCAGCCGACCACCAACTTGACGCTCGAAGCCGGCGCGGAGAAAACCTACGGGTTCAAGTTCCAATGGGCGGACGGATATGACGCGATCCGCCAACTCCTCGTGGACGAAGGCAAGATCGACGTCCACGTCGTGCCCGGGATGACGGTCCCTACGGACCTCGCTGCGAAGTTCTCGTTGAGAACGACGCAAACCATCCATTCCGTGCAGGCGGAGTTCCCCGCCGAGACGGTGATTCAATCGCTCGGCCCCAACGGGGATCACAACATCTATCAGGTCCAGTTCTCCCGCCTCGGCGAAAACCGTCTCACCATCGACTACGGCGACAACCAGCAGACCTACCTCGAGTTTTTCGTCACGGAGCCGCTGGAAACCCTGATCACCAAACGGGCTGCGTTCCTCGAGGCGAAGCAGATCAAGAATCCCTCCAAGTGGTACGACGGCTTGTATCCGGAATGGAACATGGCGAGCCAGACGCTGCTCACGCCTGAAAACTACGACCTGCTCTCGCCGGTGTACCGGTACATCATCACCGCGGACGACGCCGGACTCGCCCGGCCCGCGTTCCTCGCGCTCAAGAACTCCGTGATGCCGGTGCAGGCCGAAGTCACCTCGCTCGACCGCTACATCGACGAATTTGTCTGGGGCGGACTCCAGAGGACGACCAGCGAAACCTATCCCTACGGCATTTACGGGGTCCGTGACTGGTTCTCGTTGCGCAACAGCAGCGATCCCGGGCGCTGGGGCCAACTCCACCTTTGGCGCACCTACGACTATCCGCACATCACCACGATGTACAAGGCGATGTACCGCATCGCGAAATACAACCCGCAGATCACCACCACCCACACGGCGAACGAGTATCTCCAGCGAGCCTACGGCACCGCGATGGCCATGTTCACGATCCCCTATTCCGTCTGGCCGGACGACCTCTGGATCCCCTACCACATCGGCTATATGAACGAGGCGGTGATCCCGCGCCTGATCGAGGATCTCGAAACCGAGGGCATGACCACCGAGGCCGCCGGCCTCCGCGCCGAGTGGGAGCAGAAGGTGGAACATTTCCTCAGCAGCAACGGCGATCTCTTCGTTTCGGAGATGCCCTTCGACTCGACCGGATTCGAGTCGAACCACGCCGTCGCCCGCTATGCGGTGGAAAACGCGGCCACCATGAATCCCGCGGATCCGGCGGGCTTCGAGCAGACCGCGCGGAACTTCATGGATCTGGTCACGAACTCCAACATCACCGTCCGCGGTTGGTTGGAACCGGCGTATTATCACTATGGCAGCGATTATCGAGGCAACGCCGGCGACACCTACACCTTGTCCTACATGTCACAACTCGGCGGCTGGGGCATCCTCGACTACGCGCTTCATTTCTCCACCGATCCCAGCCCCTACCTGCGGCTCGGCTACGGTTCGATCCTGAGCTCGTGGGCGCTGATGAACACCGGCACGACCGCGTCCAACTACGGTTACTGGTATCCCGGCGCGGCCAACGACGGAGCCGTGGGAGGCGGTTTCGAAGCGTCACCCTACAATGACAACTGGCTGGAGCTTCCGATCCGCCGCGGCGCCTGGTTTTATGGCTGCGAAGAAGATCTCGGTTTCTGCGGAGCCATCCGCGCGGCGGCCACGATTCTTGCGGACGATCCGATCTTCGGGCGTTTCTGTTATGGCGGCGAATCCCAAGTGGCGGGGGACGCCATCCATGTGACACCGAAAGACGGCGTCCGCCAGCGTTTCCACGCGATTCTGGATGCCGGCCGGATGCATCTTCAGCTTGAAAACGACCGGTTCTCCAGCGGGTCGCCCATCACCATCGGCAACGACCTTTCCACGGTCGACTTCGAACTCAGCACCTCGAATCCCTCGGCCCACAACGCACGGTTGAAGATCGCGGTCTCTCTTCCGGGCACCTATGTGGTCAGCGGCGCGTCCGGAGTCATCGCCACCCTCGTTCTTTCCGCGGATCAGGAATCCATGGTCGATCTTCCGATCGCAATCGGCGTCGGCACGGCGGCGTTCACCATCAACAGACAGTAAGGCACACCAATCCCGCCGACGCCGGGCCGTCCACATTTCCGTGGCCATTTCATAGAATACCGCCATCCTTTCTCCGACCCATGAACCGCAAGATCACCCTCGTCTTCGCCATCCTGATCTTCACGGGAGCCGCCTGCGTCATCGCGTTCCGGCTTGGCAAGGAATCGTCCGCACCACCGGCAACGGAACCCGCCGTGACCGGACAGACAAACCCGGCTGCCACCGAACCCAGGACCGCTTCAGGTCTCGCCCCCACCGAGCCCAATGCCGGACGGCGCCAGCGCGAGGTGCGTGATCCCGACCTCGTCGATCAGTACGGAGAAACCCGCACCAACCTCTCCCGTCACGTCGTTTCCGATGTCGTCTCTCTTCTGGATGATGCGGTCGCCATGGGCGACATGATGCTCAACGGCGAAAGCGCGGGCCGCTTCGGCCGCAACGATTGGGCCTTGCAGAACGCGATCCGCTCCACCGGAGTCGAACTGAGCGACGAACAGCAGTCCCGAGCCCGCGAGCTCTTCGCGGAGTTCCAACAGCGCGAACTCGGCCGCTCGAAGGAGGCCCTCGACAAGCTGAAGAAGAATCCCACGCCGCTCATGGGACTTCTGCTTGCCAGCGACGCCCGCTCCAGGGAGGAGATTACCGAAACCGAATACGCGGCCCAGCAGCAGGTCATCGCCGATGAACTCGACGGAGTGATCAATCCGCTCGACCGCAACAACTTCCGTCCCCGCGATCCCATGGAAGACGAAACCTTCCGCAACGGGTTTTCCGAACTGCTGGAAGACGGGCAGAAGGAGACGTTCGACAACTCCATCGCCGAACGCGAAGCCGCCGCTGAAGAAAACGCCGGCGAACGCAAGACCGACATCAGCCACATCCCCGTGATGGATCTCGAATCGCTCGAAACCGCCGTCGGCTCGGCCAGGAAAATGACCTCGGGTTTCAAACAGGTCATGGAGGGGATGAGCAACCTCGGCCCGATCCTCGAACAGCAAGGCCAGCAGCGCGACGGCGGAAACGCGGAGTAAAAACCATCTGGCGTTCGCTCACCCGATCCGGAACGAACCGTTCGGTGAACGACCATCCAGCCAGCCCCCCAGATGGTTCGATTGGTCTCCTTGCACGGCGTGGGCACCGCTCCCCATTCCTGGTGGCATTGTTTCACCCTAAGACACGGCGGACAGCCTCCTGCGCGGTGGACACGGCGGATCGACTGTCGTCTTTTTAGGTCCGTCCCATGTCTATTTCGTCGTTCGTTGTTCCGCTGCCATCCGATGCCCCGACACCAGGCAAGTTGCCGCCGGGCTTCGACCATGCCCGACGACGCGCCGACCTGGTTCGGAGATTGGGCGACTCGCGACCGGATCATCAGGTGGTCTTGATCTGCGACACCCAAGACATCACGTATCTCTCCGGTGTCCGCGAAGGGGTTTCATGGCTCGCCATCTGGGACGGAGGATGTTTCGCCGTTACGCGGCACATGCTGATTCGCGAGGTCGAGCAGGAGATCGGCGATTGCGAGTTGCTCCTGCCGACGAAGCGATCGAGCGATCCGGCCATGGTCGAGCTGTTTCTCGTCACCCAGCTGAAATGCCGTGGGTTTGAAAGCGTGGTGGTCGATCCCAACAGGATCAGCGCGGCTTCGTACTTCGAGCTGGAGAAATTCATCCATACAGCAGGGCTGGACCTCGTCCCGATGCCCCGGCTGGTGGACCCTCTCCGCCAGCGCAAGGATCCGTTGGAGCTCCATCTCATCACTCGGTGTGTCATGATCGCCGAACGTGCGTTCTCCGGACTCATCGAAGCGGGAGCCGCCGGGTTGGTAGGACGTTCGGAACTCGAAATCGCCCGGGAACTGGAAGCCAGGATGCTCGAACTGGGCGCCGATCGGCAGGGGTTTCCTGATTCCGGCATCATCGTCGCGAGCGGGCCAAACAGCGCAAGCGCCCACCATTCACCCGGCGAGCGCCCGGTGGGAAATGGCGAACCTCTTCTGATCGACTGGGGTGCGGAGGTGAGCGGCTATCGCAGCGACATGACCCGCACACTTTTCCTCGGAAGCATTCCGGAGTTCGCAAAACGGGCCTATCAGACGGTCGAGTCGGCGTTGGAAGCCGCAGCCGCCGTCTTGCGGACCGGGGCGAAAATGGGGGATGTGGATCGAGCCGCGCGCAGAGCAGTGACAGCCGCCGGCTATCAAGAGTTCCACTACGGAGTCGGGCATGGCATAGGCCTTGCGATCCACGAGGGTCCGTGGCTCCGCGCCCATTCGGAGGAGCTCTTGGAGCCCGGCATGATCACCACCGTGGAACCCGGTGTCTATCTGCCGGATATCGGGGGAATCCGGATCGAGAGCATCTATGCCTTGTCGGAACGCGCGACAGACCGGATCGATCGCCTCCCTGTCGCCATGGATCAAATGATTCTGGATTAGGCGGTGTTTAAAGACCTCCCGTGCCTGGTGATCGGCGGGGAGTTCTGCGGTTTGAAGGAGGGCATCCGGTGAGAGCGATTCTGGCCTCAGCCTGGTCCAACGCTTTCCCTGCCCCTGGGCCCTCATTCACGCCCACAGGGACCATGTGATCCCGATGCACGTTGACGACCGGCAACCAACCACACCCCGCTGAAAAAACATACCTCACTGAAAAACAATGGGGTGTGCCCGAGGGGGATTGCCTCCGCCGCGCTCCGGCCATGCCAGCTTGCGGCCTGTGGCCGCTTCCGCTTGTTGCTCTCTTTGTTCGCTTTCCCGCATTCAAACCCCGGAGGCTCCAGGACCGCTCCGCGGCCCTTCCGCCTGCGGTTCGCGCCCCCCTCGACTCAGGAAAAGAGAAACCCTCACGGCGAGTGAACCATGAGGGTGAAACAAAGTTTTAAAGAGTGGTGCTCGAGGGGGGACTCGAACCCCCACGGATTACTCCACTAGATCCTTAGTCTAGCGCGTCTACCAATTCCGCCACCCGAGCACTGAGTGATTGGTGGGCCGCGGATTTAGGTGGCGGCGACTGCCGTTGCAAGCGAATCTTTGAAAAATTTCGTTGGAACGCGGACTGCTGGCCTTCGGGCTTGCTTCCCCCGGCCGGGACAGGACGATGGCGGAAGAAGACGACATGGAATCGATCCGCGCAGACACGATCGTCAAGACCTTCGGCAGCGTCCGGGCGCTGGATGGGATCACCGTCACGGTGGACCCCGGAGAGCTGTTCTTTCTCCTCGGTGCCTCGGGGTGTGGCAAGACCACCCTGCTCCGCTGCATCGCGGGCCTGGAGACACCGGACAGCGGCACGGTTTCCTTTGGCGAGCGGGATGTGACCCGGATGCCGCCGCACAAACGCGAGGCGGCGATGGTGTTCCAGAGCTACGCGCTGTGGCCGCATCTGACGGTGGGGCAGAACATCGCGTTCGGGCTGGAGGAACGGAAGGTTTCGAAGGCGGAGATCAAGCAGCGCGTGGCCGAGGCGCTGGAGATGGTGCAGCTCCCGGGATTCGGCGAGCGGTCGATCGACCAGATGTCGGGCGGCCAGCAGCAGCGGGTGTCGCTGGCCCGCGCGCTGGTGGTGAAACCGAAGTGCCTGCTGCTGGACGAGCCGCTCTCGAACCTCGACGCCCAGCTCCGCGTCGAGATGCGCGGCGAGATCCGCCGGATCGTGAAGGAGAACGGCCTGACCGCCGTCTACGTCACCCACGACCAGGAGGAGGCGCTGGCGATGGCCGACCGGATGGCGGTGCTCACCCGCGGCACGATCGGCCAGGTGGACACGCCGGAGAATGTCTATCGGAATCCGCTCAGCGCGTACGTCGCGAAATTCATCGGCGAGACGAACATCGTGCCCGGCGAGATCGTCGAGGTTCGTTCCGGTTTCGCGATGCTCAAGACGGATGCCGGCCCGCTGGTCGGCCGCGTGACGGATCCGGAGTGGAACCCGCAACCCGGAGAGCAGGCGCGGCTGTCGATCCGCCCCGAGGCCTGGCGTTTGCACAAGTCGAGCGGCGACAACGAGGTGGTCGGCCGGATCGCGGAGCGGGCCTATCTGGGCCAGCGGATCCAATATTGGATCGAGACCGCGGCGGGCCGCCAGCAGGTCGTCGAGATGAACCCGCACATCATCCATGAACCCGGTGAGGAACAGATCGTCCTCCACGCCCGCCACGACGACGTGGTGGTCTTGAAACCCTGAACGCGGCACGTGAGGACCCGGGCGCTCATCATCTTCGGACTGCTCGCGGCGATCGTCGCGCTGCCGCTCACGCTGCGCCGCAAGACGGCGACGGTGAGCTCCGGCAAGGCGGATGACCAGCTGGTGGTGCTCACACCACACAACGAGTCGATCCGCGCGGAGTTCGGCGATGCGTTCGCCAGTTGGTGGAAGCAGAAGACCGGACGGACGGTGCACGTCGACTGGCGCACGCCGGGCGGCACCTCGGAGATCCGGATGGTGCTCGACGCCGGGTTCAAGGCGGCGGAGGAAACGAAACGCGATGGCATCGGCATCGATCTGTTTTTCGGCGGCGGCGTACCGGATTTCTCCGGGCAGGCGAAAAAAGGCCGGCTCGCTCCGTTGCGCGTGTTCGAGAGCCACCCGGAGTGGTTCGGCGAAAACGGCGTGATCCCGCAGACATTCACCGGCGAGCAGTATTTCCCGGACGACCACGTCTGGATCGGCACCTGCATCTCGCAGTTCGGGATCTGTTACAACCCGGACTACCTCGACCGCCTCGGACTTCCCGCTCCGACTTCTTGGGACGACCTCGGCGACCCGGGATACGCCGGCACGCTCGCGCTGGCGGACCCGACGAAGAGCGGATCGGTGGCACGGACCTTCGAGCTGCTGGTCCAGAGTTCGATCCTGCGCGAACTGGAAGGTCGTCCGGAGGCCGAGCGCGACGAGGCGCTCGCCGCCGGTTGGGCGAAAGGGCTCCAGCTCATCCAGCGGATGGCGGCCAACGCCCGTTATTTCACCGACAGCGCGTCGAAGATCCCGCACGACGTCGGCCAGGGCAACGCCGCGGCCGGCATGTGCATCGATTTCTACGGCCGCTCGTATGCCGCCGACCTGAAGACCCGCGAGGGCGGCGACCGCGTCGTCTGGATCGCGCCCGAGGGAGGCACGACGCTGAGCGCGGACCCGGTGGCGGTGTTGAACGGCGCGCCGCATGAGGAGATCGCGCAGTCGTTCGTCGAGTTCAGCCTCACCCCGGAGGCGCAGGCGTTGTGGTTCCTGAAACCCGGCACCGAAGGCGGCCCGCAGAGCCGCGCGCTCCACCGCACGCCGATCCGCCGCGACGTTTACACCGATGCGAACCTGTCGCGCTCGACGATGCCGGACGCGCACCCGTACGAGGACCCCGGGAATTTCATCTATCAGCCGGAGCTCACCGGCAGGGCGTTCAACACGCTGCGCCAGCTCGTGCGGGCGATGTGCATCGACTCGCACGAGGAAATGAAGGCCGCGTGGAGCGCCCTGCGCGACGCCGGCATGCCGGCCGACGCGCTCGCGGTTTTCCAGGACGTTTCCATCATGACCTACGCCCAGGGCGGCCACGGCGATCCGCGTTTCGACGGTTCGGACGCGCTGAAAACCGCCGAGAACGCCGCCCGCATCGGCGAGTGGTTTCGTGACAACTATCGCAAGGCCGAGCAAATGGCCCGCACCCGGACCCCATGAAACGCGGACCCGCCATCCTGATCACGATCCTCGTCTGCGCGTTCTTCGCGGTGTTCTTCGTCTATCCCGCCGGCATGGTGGTGAAGCAGGCCTTCGAAGGGCCGGACGGTTTCACCCTCGAGTTCTTCCGTGCGGTGTTCGAGAACCCGATCTATCGCGAGGGCATCGCGAATTCGTTCTTGTTAGGAATCTCCGCCACGCTGCTGGCGACGTGCATCGCGTTTCCGCTCGCATTGATCGGCCACCGCTATGATTTCCCCGGGAAACCGGCGCTCGGCGTGATGGTGCTGGCGCCGATGATCCTGCCGCCTTTCGTCGGCGCGGTGGGAGTGAAGCAGATCCTCGGTGTGAACGGCGCGCTCAACGCGGCGCTCGCGAAACTCGGCATGATGGACGCCGCCCATCCCTTCGACTGGCTCGCGGAGGGGCGCATGGCCGGCATCGTCCTGATGATCGGCCTCAATCTCTATCCGATCCTCTACATGAACATCGCCGCCGCGTTGTCGAACCTCGATCCGGCGATGGAGCAGGCTGCGGAAAACCTCGGCTGCCCGCCGTGGAAACGGTTTTTCCGCATCACGCTGCCGCTGGCGATGCCGGGTGTGTTCGCCGGCGCGTCGATCGTTTTCATCTGGGCCTTCACCGAGCTCGGGGTGCCGCTGGTGTTCGATTTCAGCCGCACGGCATCGGTGCAGATTTTCGACGGCCTCAAGGGGCTCGACAAAAACCCGATTCCCTACGCGCTCACGGCGATCCTGCTGATTGTGGCGGCCACCGTGTTTTCGCTGTCGAAATTTGTCATCGGCCGCTCGCCGCTCGGCACCGCGCCGCGTCCGAAAGGACGTGCGAACGCGAAACGCCTGCGTGGCATGAAGGGCCTGCTGTGCAGCTTCGCGTTTCTCGGTGTGTTCCTGCTCGCCTCCATTCCGCACGTCGGCGTCTTGTTCCTGTCCACCGCGGAGCGTTGGTATGGAACGGTGGTGCCGGACGAGTTCACCATGCGCCACTACACCGAGGCGCTCGGCAACGGCCTGGTGGTGCCGTCGATCCAGAACAGCCTGATGTACGCCGGCTGCGCGACTCTGCTCGCCCTGCTCGTCGGCCTCGGCGTGGCGTGGGTGGTGGTGCGCTCGGACCTGAAAGTGCGTGGCATCCTCGACGCGGTGGTGATGCTGCCGCTGGCGGTGCCCGGGTTGGTGATGGCGTTCGGATACCTCGCGCTTTCGCAGGAAGGAAAGCCGTTCCATTTCCTCGTCGGCGCCGGCGGCAGCCCGTTCCTGCTGCTGGTGCTCGCCTACGGCACGCGGCGACTGCCCTACATCGTGCGCTCCGCGGTGGCCGGCCTGCAGCAGAGCAATCCGGCGCTCGAAGAAGCGGCCCGCTCGCTCGGCGCGACACCCGTTCGCACGCTGCGCCGCGTCGCGCTGCCGCTGATCGGCGCGAACCTCGCCGCTGGCTCGATCCTCGCCTTCGCCTTCGCCATGCTCGAAGTGAGCGACAGCCTGATTCTCGCCCAGCAGGAACAGCATTATCCGATCACCAAGGCGATCTACACCCTGCTCAGCACGCTGGGCAACGGCACCGAGCTGGCCGCCGCGCTCGGCGTTTGGTCGATGGTCTTCCTTTCCACCGCCATCATGGGTGCGGCCATCCTCGGCGGGAAACGCGGCGGCTTGTTCAAGGTGTGAGACTGTCACCCTCGGAACAGGGAAAGAAACGTCCCGCGGCGGGTTTACCACCGGTGCATGGCGCGCCTTCTCCTGACGCTTTTCCTGACCGCCCTGGCCACCCGGGCGGCGGATTGTTTCACGCCCGGTGAGATCTGGCCGGACGACAAGGGCGTGCACATCAACGCCCATGGCGGCGGCGTGTTGTTTCACGAGGGCCGCTATTACTGGTTCGGCGAGCACAAGATCTCCGGCCGCGGCGGAAACTCGGCGCAGGTCGGCGTTTCCTGCTACTCGTCTCAGGATCTCTACAACTGGAAAGACGAAGGCATCGCGCTGGCCGTCGAGGACTCCGCGCGCAGCGAGATCCGCAAGGGCTGCATCATCGAGAGGCCGAAGGTGGTCTACAACGCGAAGACGAAACGATTCGTCATGTGGTTCCACCTTGAGCACTACGGCAAGGGCTACGGCACCGCCCGCGCCGCGGTGGCGGTGGCGGAAAAGGTCACGGGGCCGTATCGCTTCTATCAGTCCCACCGGCCGAACAAGGGCGAGTGGCCCATCGGCTACGATCCGGACACCGTGAAGGACGACAAGGTAAGCCTGCTCAAACGCGACCACTCAAAAGGCCAGATGTCGCGCGACATGACCATCTTCGTCGATGACGACGGCCGCGCCTATCACATTGGCTCCGCGGAGGAGAATTACACGCTGCACATTTCCCTGCTCACGGACGACTACCTGCGTTTCACCGGCAAGTTCGTGCGGATCTTCCCGGGGGGGCACAACGAGGCGCCTGCGATCTGCAAACACGACGGCAGATACTGGCTCATCGCCTCCGGGTGCACCGGTTGGGACCCGAACGAGGCGCGCTCCTACGTCGCCGACTCGATGGCCGGCCCGTGGAAACCGCTCGGCAACCCGTGCATGGGGCCGAACCCGCGCGGCGGCCATGGCCCGGAGAAAACCTGGGGTGGCCAGAGCACCTTCCTGCTGCCGGTGCACGGCCGGCCCGGCGCGTTCATCGCGATGTTCGACGTCTGGAGGCCGCGGGACCCCATCGACGGACGATACCTGTGGCTTCCGGTCTGCTTCGAGGACGGTCGGATCCGCGTCACGTTTCCGGAAACGTGGCGCATCGAGGACCTCGACGCCCTCGCGAATTCCGTGGGCGAATGAGGCCCGCGTTTATTCTCCCACAAGCGGCTGGCAGAGGGAATAGACCACCTTGTCGTCGTCCTTGAGGCGCACTTCGATACAGAGCATGTCCTCGTAGAGGCCGATTTCCTTCACGCCTCCGCTCGGAACGCCTTTGGTCCAGCTCACCTGGAAGGGATACTCGCCGGCGCTTCCATTCGGTTCGCCGCCCTTGCCCCAGACGATTTTGCCGTCCTCGGTCACGGCGTCCTCATCCGCCCAGACGTAGCGCGGCGCGCGGAACTGGAATGCATCGGGCTGGTGGATGGCGAGCGAGCCGTCGCAAACGAGCAGGCCGTTCTCCACCCGGGTGTCGATCACCCGGAGACTGAAGGTGTCGCGATAACGGAACTCATTGCTCGCGAAAACCGGAACCGCCACACCAGCGAGCACCGCGATGCCGCCGACCAGCGGCGGAAACACCGCTTGGACGAACTGCTGGCCGCTCTCGCGCACCCGCTTCATGTTCATCCAGAGATAGGCCACGGCGTAGAAAAACAGAACGACGGGAAGGAACGTCATCAAATCCTCGCGGAGACCGCGGTTGGGATACACGGCGAGGCACAGCGCGGCCACGGCCGCCAGCACCATCATCGGCAGCACGAATGCCGCCAGACCGCGCCCCAGCGGGAGTTTCCCCATCACTCCGGCGGCGATCAGCGCGATCACGCCGACGATGAAGCCGATCCACCAGTTGTTCAGCGTCCACAGCATCGCGAGCGGGAGCGTCCCGGGTTTTGCGACGACCCACGAGAGGCCGAAGACGATCAAGGTTCCCAAGCCCCAGCCGATCAATCCCGCTTTGAACAGACGCGGCAGGGCGCGTCCCGCGGTGGGGGTTTCGTCGGACGACATACCTGTGGTTTCCGGATTTGTGCTCATGGGTTTGCTGGTTTTGTTTCGGACGGCACCGCTCCTAGATGGGATGTCTGCTGCGGCAGGGTTTTACTCATTTCCGAATGTCACGGCGCGTCTTTCGGTTGATTAGAAACCATTGGCGGAAAAAAAGCTAGTCACCCGTTTCGGTGACATTCGGCCGGCATTTCGTTCCGGAAACGCACCCGTGTTTCGGGAACGGAGACTGCGCGGATTCTCGCGAAATCGCCCGCAAACCCTCCACCGGGAGTGATTCCACTGGCCCTTGGCTCGGCGGCTGCTCAACCTCGCCACGCATTTTCAACGCGAACCACCACGCCATGCCCCTCAAGGACCAGATCGGATTCACCAAGAACGGCCCCGCCCTCGCCTCGCCCGACGAAGTCAACCGCCTGCGCGAGTTTGTGAACCTGAAGCTCGCCGCCCGCGGGTTTCCGATCGTCGGCAAGGAGTCGGACTACCCGTTTCTCGATCTCGGCCGCTCGTTGATCGCCAGCTTCCAAGAGAAAACCCGGCTGCTTTCCGACTACCTCTGCCCGGCCGACGCGGCGATCGACGCCTACCTGCATGATTACCTCGGCGAGGAGATCATCAACGACGTCTTTCCAGACCGGAAACACCTCGTCCCGGGTGGCGCGCTGGTCGCGGAGCGCCACGGCATCACCCGCATGCTCTCGCTGCCGCCGGATGCGGATGAATTCAAGTCGTCGATCCTGAGCTCCTACCGCGTCCATCAGGGCGTCTGCCACAATCCCGCCTCCGACCGCCGCACCACCGAAGGGGTCTTCCACGTCACCGAAGGCGGCCTGCCCATCCCCGCGGACAAGAAATCGGTGCCGAAGATCGCCTTCGCCCGCCTGCTCAAGGCGGCGCTGAATCCGCCGCAGGAAATCATGACCCTGCCCTTCACCGGCACCTCGCCGGACCCGGCCAAGGTGTTCATTTCGATCCTGCTGCGCCCGGTCGTCGCGCCGGAGGTTCCCGGTGTTTCGCCCGAAAAGTCGATGGAGGTCCGGTTCTTCGCCCCCGGAAACCTGGTGTCCAACCTCGACTTCGTCGAAAGCATCTTCGGCAACGCCGGCGATCCGTATCTCCCCGACAACGACTCGCGTCTCGATGCCGAACACTGGTCCGGACACACGGGCTGCGTCATCCTCGCGCCGCACCTCGTCAACTGCACCAAGAAGGATCTGGGCCTGCCGCACACTTCGCAGGCCACCGAACGCCAGCGCCGCGACGGCATGTGCTGGACCGACGAGAACGAGAAATACAACGACGGCGGCGCGTTCAAAATCACCTGCCGCGACAAACGCGGCGTGGTCGTCACCCTCATCGCGGACAACTATTACGGCTACTGCAAGAAAGAGGTCAAAACGCAGATCAGCTACGCCGCCAACCTCTTCGGCAACGCCGAGGAGGAACACGCCGGCGGGGCGGTCGCCTTCCCCAGCTTCGACCTCGGCGAGGATTTCTCGCTATCCGACTACATGCGCACGGTGGACCACCGCTTCCTCGGTGTGATCGAGCGCTACAGCGACCTGTTCCACCTCCAGCCCGAGGGCTACGGCATCGACAAGACCTACCCGGACATCTACTACGTGCCCGAGGACGTCCACATCGACCTCAACAGCCAGACGGTCACCTGGGAGAACGCCGCCGGTCCCCAACAGATCGAGCTCCAGCCGGGCATCACCTACGTGCTGCCCTCCGGTTACAAGGTCGAGATGATCAAGCCGTTCGCCGGCATGCGCTGGCGCCTCATCGGCACCAATGCCGAGGGGACCTTCTGCCACAAACCGTGCACCGTTTCCGGCGGCGGGAAATCCGAGATCTCCAAGTCCATCTCCGACTCGATGATCGCCGCGCCGCTGCTCGTCGAGAATCTCAAGGACGACCTCGACGCCGCATGGGGGGTCATCAACCACGACTACTCGAAGCGCTACAAGAACCCGCCGGCCACCGGAAAACAGAGCCGCCCGCTGCTGAGCCCCGAGCGTTCGCTCGGCTCGGTGGTTTCCATGCTCACGCAGAAGCCGGAGTTCACCGATGAATACAACGAGTGGCTCGGCACCATCAAAAGCTCGGTGCGCGACCTCGTCTTCCTCATCAAGCGCTTCTACAAGCCGGACTGGGGCGAGGACTGGCGCCAGCGTTTCTCCGTCGACCTCATCAACGGCAAACCCGGACGCCAGCTCATCTACCGACGCCGCCGCATCATCACGCAGTTCCTGCGCGTCGGCTTCACGGAGGACGGAAACTGGCGCACCTTCACCGTGCGCAAGGACTTCGCGCCGGCCCGCAAGATCCAGACCGAGGACGACATCTCCGCCTCGCTGGTGGTGCCCGCCCCGCTCATCAAGGGCCTCCATCCAGAGGTGAAGAACCCGTCGCTCAAGTTCATCAAGAACTGCGAATACCGCCTCTTCCAGCGTCCGGACGACGCCATCCACCGCGGTTACGACCACAAGACCGAGAGCGACTTCTCCGGCAAGGGATTGTTCTTTTCGAACTACGAGCCGCTCGACCGCCCGACCGTGCGCACGATGCTGCGCGACTCGATCCGCTTCGAGCAGTTCACCGAGCCGATGCGCAAGACGCTCGAGGACTTCGCCGCGGCGGACAGCCCGGACTTCGTCATCAGCTCGCACCAGCCGCGCATCGTCGACGGCAAGGCCACCAAGAACCCGCGTTACCTCCAGAACCGGCCCGATCTCGAGGACCCGCGCGCCGTCTATCTCGCCACCCTCGGCAAGCGCTTTTTCCGCCGCCTGACCATCGACGCGCCGGTGCCGATGCCCGTCACTTCGGTGCTCGCCGGCCGCCGCAACAACCCGCCGGACGAAAAGGCCGGCATCCGCGCGCTCGCCGTCTACAACCCGATCCACTATCAGGAACTGCCGGAGTTGTTCATGGACTTTGTCGCATCGCTCACCGGCAAGAGCCCGTCCACCACCGGCGCCGGCAGCGAGGGTGCGCTCACCAAGGGCCCCTTCAACGCCATCCTGCCGGTCCATGACCTGAACGCCGCACTGGTTTCCTTCCTCTCGACCGGCTACCACGGGTTCACCACCGCCGCGGGCTACGTCGGGCCGAAATTCCGCGTCGATCACGACATCAGCCTGCTGGTCCCCGAGGTCTGGTCGCGCATGTTCATCCACGAGCGGGAGCCGAAGTATCTCATCGAAAACGGCTATCTTGAGAAAGTGGAGGACTTCGAACACGAAGGCCGCACCATCGAGGCCGGCCGTCTCGGCTACCGCATCACCGAGAGTTTCGTCCTCACGTTCTTCGGCCGCATTTTCTCCGCACCGGACACCGTCTTCACCGAGGATATGCTGCGTCCGGAACTGCAGTCGATGGAAGCCTACATCGACGGACTCGACAACACCGTGGAGACCCAGCGCAACGTCGCCCTCAACTACTTCGAGGACGGCGGTGTCGAGGCCGCGATCCCGCCGCTCAAAGCCCTGCTCCACATCATGGCTTATGGCGAATACGAGGGCAAAACCCTGCGCGATCCCGAGATCCGCAAGCTCTTCGACCGCGAGACCATGCTCGGCTCGGATTGGTACCAGCAGCGCATCGACGCCAAGGTCAAGGTGGACACCGCCCTCTGCGAATCCCGTATCGCCAGTCTCGAGGCGTTTCTCGCCAACACCAACTACCGCAGCGAACACGAGCGCCTCGGTATCCGCAACCGTCTCGACGCCGCCAAGGCCGAGCTCGCCCACATCCGCACCCCCGCCTACCGCGGCAACCTCGTCGGAACCATCGGCACGGATCCGGAATTGGTCTGAGTTTCGCGGCCGGGAGACACCGTGTCCGGATTCCAGAACCGGCGCGATTTCCGCATCGCGTCGTTCTCCGTCCCTGCGGTTAGGATCGCCTCGTCATCGCGGTCGTCGGTTCCTACTCCCTGATGACCAACGCAGGGATCCTCGGCGTGGTCTACCGCGAGGAACTCGGCTGGTCGTGAGGACGCGCCGGAATTCACCGGATCTTCACCCACTTTTCCATCGCATCCGTTGCGGATGCGGGTAGCTTGGCGGGGTTTTCAAAGGGACGAGGCGCCGCATGAACGAGAAGCATCGCGAATTCTGGATGGGCCGGGCGGCGCAGGTGCGCCGGCGGGTGAACACGGCATGGTGGCTCGAGGCGATGGCGGCACCGATGGTGATCGCCTCGCTGGCGGGAGCGGCGGCGATCTTGTGGACCCGCCGCGAGCATCCGGTGGTGGACCCGTGGTGGCTGGGCGGCGGTGTGGCGGCGGCGCTGTTGCTGCTGGCCGGCGGCTGCTGGCTGCTGGCACGGCGGAAGTTCGAGGCGACGGAGGATTCGCTGGTGCGGCTGGAGGTGGCGATGTCGCTGCGCAACGCGCTGAGCACGGCGCGGGCGGGGATCGGCCCGTGGCCGGAACCGGCGGCGGCACTGCGGACGGGCCTGCGGTGGAGCTGGCCGCGCCTGCTGGTTCCCGTGCTCGGATCGTTGGCGCTGCTGGCGCTGGGACTGTGGATCCCGCTTTCCGCGCTGCCGACGAAGGCGCAGGCGCCGGAAGAGCCGCAGTCGTGGCAGCAGATCGCGGCGGATCTGGATCGTCTGGCGAAGGAGGAGGTGGTGGACGAGGAGTATCTTGAGGAAACCGAGAAGAAACTTGAGGAACTGCGGGCGCAGGAGGAAGAGCAGTGGTTCAGCCACTCGTCCTTGGAAGCGACGGACTCGCTGCGCGAGACGCACCAGGCGGAGAAGCGGCGGATGGAGAACGAGCTCGGCAAGGCGGCCCGCGCGATGGCGGGGCTGGAACAAAACGCGAACGGCGCGAACCAGGCGGCGCGCGAGCGGATGATGGAGGAATTCGAGCAGGCGGCGGAGGGCCTGCGGAACGGCGCGATGAAACCGAACCAGAAGCTGCTCGAACAGATGCAGGGGCTGGATTTGAAACAACTGGGCAACCTGCCGCCAGAGCAGCTCGAACAACTCCGCGAGAACCTCAAGAAACACCAGGAGGCGATGCAGGGCGGCCAAGGCGAGGGCGACGACTGGGCCGATGAACTCCTGGGGGATGGCGAGGGCGAAGGCGAGGGCCAGTGCAACGGGGATTGCGACGGAAATGGCGACGGCGAGTGCGAGGAACACGGGGAAGGCTCCGGCAAGGGCGGTGTGAACCGCGGGCCCGGCCACGCGCCCGGCGTGCTCGGCAAGGCGGACGATCCGCTGAAAACCGGCAAGGCCGAAGGCCTCGAAGCCAAGGATCTCTCGCAAGCGACGCCCGGCGACCTGCTGGAACTGCAGGACGGAGAACACTCGGTGGACCAGAACGCGTCCCGTATTTCCGAAGGCGGAGAAACCTCGGCCACCGGACGCGGCGGAGACCGCGTGTGGCGCGACTCGCTCGACCCGGACGAGCAGCGGGCGATGAAGCGGTTTTTCGATTGAGCGGCCGGAAATAATTTCGTGATCTCGCCGCGCGGTGCGGGCGTTCGCCCGGCCGCCCACGAAGATGCCGGACGACGTTCACGAAGACACCCTGTTGCTGGTCGACCCCGATCTGGATTTCCTGGAGTGGGCGACCAAGCACCTTGCCGCGAAGGATCTGCGCGTGCTGCGCTGCGACAACGCGGCCAACGCCGTGAAGGTGGTGGAGAAGACACCGGTGGGCGTGGTGGTGGCGGCGCTGGATATGGAACCTTTCGACGGCATGGAGCTGCTGGGCCAGGTGATCCAGAACAGCCCGCAGACGCTGGTGATCCTGACCGCCGGGTTTCCGACGACCGGGCAGATCATCGAGGCGACCCAGCGCGGCGCGCACGACGTGCTGCGCAAGGAGTCCCTGCCCTTCGAGCTGCGGCCGGTGGTGGAATCCGCCCTGCGGACACGCGAGGAGCGGCGGATCGCGGACCGGCCGGCGGCCGAACTGCCGAAACAGGACGCGCGGGTGAAGATGATCGGGATCTCCCGCGCGCTGCAGGATGTTTTCAAACTCGTGGGCCGGGTGGCGAAGAGCGACGCGCCGGTGCTCATCAGCGGCGAAAGCGGCACCGGCAAGGAACTGGTGGCCAAGGCGGTGCACGAATACAGCCCGCGCCGCCAGCGCGAGATGATCACCATCAACTGCGGCGCGATCCCGGAAAACCTGCTGGAAAGCGAGTTGTTCGGCCACGAGAAAGGCTCGTTCACGGGGGCGATCGCACGCCGCGCGGGTCGCTTCGAGCAGGCGGATGGCGGCACCTTGTTTCTCGACGAGATCGGCGACATGCCGCCGACCATCCAGGTGAAGCTGCTGCGCGTGCTGCAGGACGGCACGTTTTCCCGTGTGGGCTCGAACGAAACGATCAAGACCGACGTGCGGATCATCGCCGCAACGCACAAGAACCTCTCGGAAGAAGTGACGTCCGGGCGTTTCCGCGAGGACCTCTACTACCGTCTCAACGTGGTGGAGATCCGCATCCCGCCGCTGCGCGAGCGACTCGAAGACATTCCGCTGCTGGCGGAGTATTTCCTCCAGCGCATCACCCGCAAGAACGGGATGGCGGCCATGCGGCTCTCGGCCGAGGCGGTCAACGCGCTGCAATGCCACGTCTGGCCGGGCAACGTGCGCGAATTGGAAAACACCATCGCCCGCGCCTGCGCGCTGGCCACCTCGAGCATCCTGCTGCCCTCCGACATCCCGCTGGCGACCACCCCGGGCAAGGCTCCGGCGCTTGTGGCGAACGCCATCGACCACCTGCTGGACACCGCTCCAGCCGATACCGAGGTTCTGGAGTGGATTCGCCGCGAGGTGGCAGGCCGACTGCTAGAGAGAACCCAGGGAGACCTGAAAAAAGCGGCGCTGATCCTCGGCATGAGCAGCGCCGACCTCCGGAAACTCCTCGACCCCGCGAAAGCCTGACATGTTCCAGACCATCGAGCACCCGTTGATCGACGACGAACTGACGCGACTGCGCTGCCCGGCCTGCGGATCCGCGGAATTCCGGCAACGGGTGCGGCGGATCGCCTCGTTGATGGTGCCCGCGGTGACGGCGGACCTGGCGACGGACGTGGTCTCCTGCGAGACGCCTCTGGAGATCACTTCCGGGAAACGCCTGCGCCGGAGGATCCTGTTGGTGCCGGTGCTGCGCGCGGGCCTCGGGTTTCTCGATGGTTTCCTCGACCTCATCCCGGGCGCGGCCGTCGCCCACATCGGGCTGGCCCGCAACGAGCGCACGCTCCAGCCGGAGCCCTACTACATGAAACATCCGCCGGTGCTCAAAGGACGGGACGTCATCGTGCTCGACCCGATGCTGGCCACCGGCGGCTCCGCGGTGGAGGCGCTGCGGCGTTTGCGTGACGCGGGCGCCGACTCGCTTCGTTTCGCCTCGCTGGTGGCCGCTCCGGAAGGCGTGGCGGAGATCGAGACCGCCTTTCCGGAAGTGCCGGTGTTTTCCGCCGCGCTCGACCGTTGCCTCAACGAGAAGGGCTACATCCTGCCCGGCCTCGGAGATGCCGGCGACCGCTTGTTCGGCACCTTCGACGACTGAAACCGGCGACCGGGCGGAGTCCGCATCCGTGCTGGCCATGACGCGGGGAAGGAACCAGACTCCGCGAGTCCCATGAAGCCGCCGCCGATTCTCCTGCTGTTCGCCGTCGCGGCGCTGGCATGCCCGCGTGGCGGCGCGGCGACGGACCCGCGGACCACACTCGGCGACGAGGCGCTTGCCGCCGGCCTCTGGGATGTGGCCGCCTCGCACTACGACGAGCGGCTGAAGGACCCGGAACTCGCGCCCGCCGAGCGTGCCGGACTGCTGGTGAAGATCGCGGAAACCCGCGTGCGCGCCGAACAACCCGCGGATGCGCTGGCGCTGCTAGATCAATCGGCCGCCAAGGACGCCCCCGGCGCGGAATTCTGGCGCGCGCAAGCAGTCGCCGGGACGGGCCGCTATTCCGAAGCGGTCGAGCTTTTCGGCAAGGTGCTGGAAAACAAGGACGCTCCGCACCGCGCCTCCGCCGCCTTCACCCGCGCGAACCTGCTGCTCGCACTGGATCGTCCGGAGGAGGCTCTGACGACGCTTTCCCAAATCACCGGCGGGGCGGACGCCGCTTCCGCCCCGGAAGCCCGCCTTCGCAGCGTGGCCATCCTTCTCGATCTTCAGCGCCCGGACGAAGCCCGCGCCATGATGCCGGAGATTCCGGAGGATGAAACCGCCCTTCGTTCCTTCGCCACCCTGCTGGAAGCCCGGCTCCAGGCGGCGGAGGGTCACCCCGAAGCCGCGGCGGTTCTCTATCAGTCGCTGCTCGAAAACCCCACCGGCCAAACGTTGCGCCGCCACCATCTCGCGGTGCTCGGGCTGGCGGATGCGACCGCCGCGCTCGGCGACCCCGCGGCCGCCACCAACGTGCTGCTTTCCTTCCTCCAGAAACACAGCGACCAACCGTTGCCGCTGCTGGCCGGCTTCTTCGAGCGCATCGTCGCGTGGATGCCGGAGCAACCGGCACCGAACGATCCGATCCTCGCACGACTCACGGAATGGGTGCCCGCGTTCGTCCCGCCGGCCACCGGCTTGATCGCCACGTATGGAAACGGCGCGCTCGGCGCGTGGCCAGGAGACAGCAAGGCCGGAGAACTCGCGGCTCACTCGATCTATGCCATCGCAATCGCGAAGTCCCGCATCGGAACACCCGAGGACCGCGCCGCGGCATACCGCCTGCTCGAACGGCTGAGGCTGCAGTTTCCCTCCCACCCGCTCGCCGGGCGCGCGCTCTATCAAGAGGCGGTGATGGCCATGGAAGATGGCGATTCCGCACGCGCCGCCGCCATTCTCGCATCGTTGCAGGAATTCGCCTCCTCACCCGGTTTGCGCGGCCGAGCGGCGTTTCTCGACGCCATCCGGTCCTACCGGCAGGGCGATCTCGCCGCCGCGCGCGAATGGTTCACAAAAGCGGCGGGTGACCTTACCGGCGACGACGCCGCCAGCGCGCGCTTCAACTCGGCGATCTCCGCGTTCGAG
Organism: Akkermansiaceae bacterium; assembly: GCA_024233135.1. Classification (GTDB taxonomy): domain Bacteria; phylum Verrucomicrobiota; class Verrucomicrobiia; order Verrucomicrobiales; family Akkermansiaceae; genus Luteolibacter. Next base: position 125,917 of record JACKPZ010000010.1, read on the forward strand.
AGCGACGGGCAGGCCTCGCTGACGATCGCCCAGGAGGACGCGGAGTCCCCCGCCCTGTCGGCGGACCTCTCGCTGGAGCGGGCGCTGACGCGCGAGGACCCCGCCGCCCGCCGCGAGGCGATCGAGGCGTTTCTCGGGAAACATCCCGGGCACCCGCGCGAAGCGGAGGCGAGGCTCGCCGCCGCCGAAGCCGCACTCGCAGGAACCGAACCCGACGTTTCCTACGCGACGGCCCAACTCGACACCATCGCCGAAAACCCCGCCGCGCTCGAAGCGCTGCCCGCGTCGAGGATCGAATGGGTGAAACTCCGCATCGCCGATTTGTCCAACGACCGCGATACGGCGATCGCCCTCGCCCGCTCGATGCTGGAACGGGAACCCGCGCCGCCGGAAGCGCCCGAGGCCGCGTTCCTGTTAGGGCGCAACCTGTTCGAGGCCGGCGACTACAACGACGCCCGGCTCGTCGTCGAGAAACTCGCCGCCTCGGACGAGGATCCGGCGCGCTCCCAGGCGGCGTGGTTGCTCGCCGCGCGCTCGGCCGCGCTGGTTCCCACACTGCAATCACAGCAGGAGGCGCTCGTGTTGTTCGACAAGGCGATCGAAACGGACGGCCCCGTCACCCCCGTCGCGCGGCTGGAGAAGGCGCGCTTGCTCATCGACATGAACCGGCTCACCGAAGCCGAGGAGTTTCTCCGCCCGTGGTTCGAGGAACTGCCGGAAAAAGATCCGCTGCACCTGCCCGCGGGACTTCTGTTAGGCGAGGCGATCGGCCGCCAGGGAGGCTCCAGCCCGGACACGCTGGTCCGCTCGCTGGCCATCTACGACGAACTGCTTTCCGAAGTCGGGAAGTTCACCGCCATCTTCAACCGCCTCCAGTACGAACGCGGCCGCGCGCTCGAGATGCTGCCCGATCCGGAAGACCCGTCGAAGACCCGCGAGCGCGAGGCGTTCATCGCCTACTACTCGGTCCTGGAGACCGACGGACCGCCCGCCGAGTGGCACTATTTCGAATCCTGCGGATTCAAGGCGCTCTCACTCCTTGAAAAGACCGGCCGCTGGCCCGCCGCGGTGGCCTGCGCCCGGAAGATCGCCTCGTTCCACGGCCCCCGCGCCGAGGAGGCAGCCAAACGCGCCGACGATCTCCAGCTCAAATACATGATCTGGGAAGACTAGGAGGTAGATGCTGGGAAACTGAAAATCTGAGACACTGAGATTTTGAAAGATATGCTCGAACTATTGATCACAGGAAAATCCGGACGGATGGGCCAGGCCCTGCTGCAGGCCGCCGAGGACAACCCCGAAACCACCGTTGCCGCCACCCACGACGTGGGCGCGGACCTCGACGCCGCGATGTCGGAGGCGAAGTGCGCCATCGACTTCACCGTGCACTCGTTCACCGGCTCGGTGTTGGATAGCGCGCTCAAACACGACACCTCGCTGGTGATCGGCACCACCGGCCACAGCGACGAGGAGCGCGCCGCCATCGTCGAGGCATCGAAGACCCTGCCCATCGTCTTCGCCTCGAACTACTCGGTGGGCGTCAACACCCTCTTCTGGCTCACCCGCAAGGCGGCCCGCATCCTCACCCAGGACCGCTTCGACATCGAGGTGGTCGAGATGCACCACCGCCACAAGATCGACTCGCCGTCCGGCACCGCCCGCACGCTGCTCGAGATTCTCAACGAGGAAACCGGCACCTCCTATCAGGACGACGTCACCCACGGGCGATTCGGAAACATCGGACCGCGCCCCGCCCGCGAGATCGGCATGCACACGCTCCGCGGCGGCGACGTCGTCGGTGACCACACCGTGGTGTTCGCGGCCGATGGCGAGCGCGTCGAACTCGCCCACAAGGCGTCCTCGCGCATGACCTTCGCGGCCGGCGCGGTGCGCGCCGCCGTCTGGCTGCGGGACAAGCCGCCGGGCCTCTACGACATGCAGGACGTGCTCGGCCTCAAGTGATCTCGACAAGCCACCTGTTTTCCTCCCACATCGCGCCGTTGCCATGATGCGCCCCATCTCCGTCTTCTGCCTCGCCCTGCTCGCCGCCGCCTGCAAACAACCGCCATCGTCCCCTCCGGTGCTCGATGACGAGCCGGCCGAAGCCGCGGGCACCGCCAGCGCCGCGGAACTCCCGCCGCCGGTCCCCGCCCGTGACGTGGTCGACTCGGTCGTGCGGGTGAACTCCACCCGGCAGGAGTGGAACGCATGGCAGCCGTGGGAGAAAACCCCGCCGAACCAGCGCCGCGCGCTCGCCGCCATCACTGGAGAGCGCCGCGTGCTCACCACCGCGGAAATGGTGGCGGACGCCACTTACCTCGAATTCGAATCGCCCGACGGCACGCGCTTCTGCCCGGCGAAGGTGGCCGTGGTCGACTACGAGGCGAACCTCGCCCTGCTCGAACCCGCGCCGGGCACCGATGCCGACGCGTTTTTCGAAGGCACCACCCCGCTGGAGATCGCCGAACCGCCGGCGCTCGGCGAGAAACTCGACATCATCCAGATCGAGGACAACGGCCTGCCGCTGCGCACGGCCGGCATCGTCCAGTCGGTCGACGTCAGTTCGAGTTTCCTGCCGGAGCACAGTTTCCTCAGCTACCGGGTGAAGGCCTCGATGCAGAGCGCGGCGAGCAGTTATTCGCTGCCGGCGCTCCGCGATGACAAGTTTGCCGGACTGCTGCTCAGCTACAACTCGAAGGACCAGCTCTGCGAGGTGGGCGGCACGGAGATCGTGCGCCGGTTCCTCACCGACGCCGCGGATGGAAACCATGAAGGGTTTCCCAGTCTCGGAGTCGCCGTCGCCCGCACCGAAGACCCCTCGTTCCGCTCGTGGCTCAAGCTCGCCGACGATCAGGGCGGACTCTACGTCAGCAGCGTCCGCCCCAACGGCGCGGCCGAAGCGGCGGGCCTGAAGAAAGGCGACGTGCTGCTGGAAGTCGACGGCATGAAGATCGACCGCCGCGGCTACTACGACCATCCGGTCTACGGGAACCTCTTCTGGGGCCACCTGATCCGCGGTTCCAAGTCGCCCGGTGAGGAAGTGCGTCTCCGCATCCTGCGCGACGGCGAGGCCAGCGACCTGATGGCCACGCTCTCCCGCCCTTCCGCGGACGACCGGATCGTGCCCGACCACCGGTTCGACAAGGCGCCGAACTACCTCGTCAAGGGCGGCCTCATCTTCCAGGAACTCTCGCGCCCGCTGCTCGAAGCCTTCGGCGACGAATGGCGGTCCCGCGCACCGCTCGACCTGCTGGACGCCTACGAAAACCCGGAGAAATTCGAGGACAAGGCGGACCGCGTGGTTTTCCTCAGCGGGGTGATCCCGACGCCGGCGACCATCGGATATGAACCGCTGCGCAACCTCATTGTCACCTCGGTGAACGGCAAGCCGGTGCGCGACATCGCCTCGCTCATTCAGGCCTTCGACAGCAACACCGATGAATTGCACGCCATCGAGTTCGCGTCGGAAAACCTCACCGTGCAACTCGACGACACCACCTCCACGATGGTGGACAGCCAACTCCTCCAGCGCGGCATCAACCGCCTGTCGAGGACCGATTGAGCGGCCCGTCAGCCGGTGTGGATCGCACCGTCGCGGATGACGAGCGTGCGGTCGCCGCGTTCCGCGAGAGCGGGATCGTGGGTGACGACGACGAGCGTCACGCCGTGTTCCGTGGCGAGGTCCATCAGGATGTTCATCACATCGCCGCTGTTGCGCGAGTCGAGGTTGCCCGTCGGCTCGTCGGCAAAGAGCACCTTCGGCTCGTTGACGATCGCCCGCGCGATGGCCACGCGCTGTTGCTCGCCGCCGGACAACTCGGCGGGCAGGTGATCCGCACGGTCCGCCAGGCCCACACGCTCGAGCGCCTTCATCGCCAGAACGCTTGAATCGTGACCCGCGATCGCACCCGGAACCGCCACGTTTTCCAACGCGGTGAGTTCCGGCAGCAAGTGGAAGTTTTGAAACACGTAGCCGATCTCGCGGTTGCGGAAGGCCGCCTGCTCCTTGCGGCCCATCGCGTAAAGATCCTTGCCGTGGATGCGCACCGAGCCCTTTTCCGGTCGTTCGAGCCCCGCCAGCGTGTAAAGCAAGGTCGTCTTGCCCGCGCCGCTCGGACCACACAGGAACACCCGCTCGCCCGCCTCGATGTGCAGGTCGATGCCCTGCAGCACCTCGATCGACTTGCGCCCGATCCGGTAGCCGCGGTGCAGGTCCGCTGTTTCGATCATCACCTCTGGCATGTCGGGAGGCTGTGGCGAAACACTGCGGGCGACAAGTTGTGTTTCATGACTTTCGGAAACGCCGGGCCAGCTCCGCCAGAAAGACCGAAATCAGGATGAAGAACACCCCCACCCCGCGCGAGGTGGAATCCTCGTAGCGGAAGTTGACCGGGTGTCGCGCCCGCCTTCCGAGCCCGCCAGGCGAATCGAAACCCACCGGCCAGATCGTCAGCACCAAACCGGTCGCGAACACCACGAGGGCCGCGATCACCAGCACACGGAAGCCGAAACGGTCGTCCGCTTTCTTGCATCGATGTTTCATCCGTTTGGATGCGGGAAGGGTCCGGATCCGTTGCCGAACCCTCCGACACGCCAATAGATTTCCGAAAAGCGTCCCGACGGGCAAGCGGCGAGTGCCGGGTGTTTGAAACCACCGTTCCGCGAACTTCCCTCCCCACATTGACAGGAGGCGCCGGATTTGACGATGTTAGGCGGTATGAGCGCGGAAGTTGTCACCCGCCGTCCGTTGAAATCGAGGGGCACCGATTGGGCGCGCCGTTTGTCGCGCCTCCTGCTGCGCGCCGGGCTGACGCCGAACGTGGTGTCGCTTCTGAGCATCGTGTTCGCCGCACTGGCGGCGGCGGCGATGCTCCGTGCTGTGGCCGTCCAGCCGTCCTGGCCATGGTGGCTTGCCGCCGCGGCGGGTGTGCAGCTCCGCCTGCTCTGCAACCTGATGGACGGCATGCTCGCGGTGGAAGGCGGCCTGAAATCGGCGACCGGCGAGTTGTTCAACGAGTTTCCCGACCGCATCGGCGACATGCTCATCTTCGTGGCGCTCGGATTCGCGGGCGGCTCGGAGTTTTCCATCCACCTCGGCTGGGCCGCCGCCTGCGGAGCCATCGCCACCGCCTACATCCGTGCGACGGGCGCCTATCTCACCGGGCATCACGATTTCCGCGGGCCGATGGCGAAACCCCACCGCATGGCGGCGGTGACCGCGGTCTGCCTCGGCATGTGCTTCTTCAACCGGCTGCCGCTCCCCACGTGGGGGCTCGGCATCATTCTGACCGGCATCGCGGTCACCTGCGTGCGCCGGATTCATTTTCTAGCAAAAACTCTCAACCGATCATGAGCACTCGTCTGCAATTCCCCACCGACGACGGCCTCGAGCTCCACTACAAAACATGGAACGTCGAGGGTTCCTCGCGCGCCCTCATTCTGCTCCACCGCGGACACGAACACGCGGACCGCTGGGACAGCGTGGTCCCGCAACTCGAAATGCCGGACACGGCGGTCTACGCATGGGAGGCCCGCGGCCACGGCCAGTCGCCCGGCGTACGCGGTCACGCGCCATGTTTCATGCAATACGTGCGCGACCTCGACGCCTTCGTCCGCCACCTGCGCGCGGCCCACGGCCTGGTGCCGGAGAAAACCGTGGTCGTCGCCCACAGCGTCGGCGGCGTGGTCGCCGCGGCATGGGTGCATGATTTCGCGCCGCGCATCGCCGGCCTGGTGCTCGCCACTCCGGCTCTCGATGTGAACCTGGTGGTGCCCGGCGCGCTCACCGGCATCCGCATCATGGAGGACCTCCTGCCGGGCTCGACGATCAAGAGTTATGTCCGCGGCTCGTGGCTCACCCGGGACCCCGCCGCGCAGGCGGAATACGATGCGGACACCACGATCTCCAAAGACATCTCGGCGAAGATCCTCGTCGGCCTCTTCGACACCGGCAAACGGATCATCGGCGACGCCGCGGTGATGGACCGGCCGCTCCTCATGTTCGCCGCCGGCGCGGACAAGGTGGTGAAACGCGGCGCGATCGACGCGCTCTATCAGAACTACGGCTGCGAGGAGAAGGTGCTGCTCACCCTTCCGAAAGCCCGCCACGCGATCTTCCACGACCTGTGCCGCGACGAGGTGTGCGGGGCCATCCGGCGTTTCGCGGAACGTTGTTTCGCGGAATTCCGCCCGCCCTCGCTGACGGCGGATCTGTCGCACCCCGCGACCGACGCGGAATACGCCCGCCTGCGCAAACCGCTGCCTACCCCGTCCCTGCGCGGCGCCTCGTTTCTCGGGCAACGGATTCTGTTGGGAACCGCGGGACGCCTCAGCAAGGGCATCCGCATCGGTCATGCCACCGGCTTCGATTCGGGCGAATCGCTCGACCATGTCTATCAGAACGAGGCGCGAGGCAGCCTCGGCATCGGCAAACTGATCGACCGCGGTTACCTCGACGCCATCGGCTGGCGCGGCATCCGCCAGCGCAAGCGCTGTCTGGACGAAGCGCTTCGTTTCTCGCTCGCCCGCATCCGCGAAGCAGGGCTGCCGGCCGATCTGATGGACATCGCCGGCGGCGCGGGAAGGTATCTGCTCGACCTGCTGGAGGATCCGGAAACCGGTGACGACCTTCACGTTCTTTGCCGCGACTGGAGCCAGTCCGCGCTCGACACCGGACGCGGCGCCGCGATCGGCCGGGGGCTCTCGGCGCGCATCGATCACATGCGCGGCGACGCGTTTGACGAGGGCTCGCTCGCGAACGTGTCCCCCCGCCCTTCCGTCGCGGTGGTTTCGGGACTGTACGAGTTGTTTCCGGACAACGAGCGGGTCCGGCGCTCGTTGCGTGGATTGTTCCGGGCCCTGCCCCCCGGCGGACGGCTCATCTACACCGGGCAACCGTGGCACCCGCAGGTCGAGATGATCGCCCGCACGCTCACCAACCGCGACGGCGAGTTCTGGGTCATGCGGCGGCGTCCGCAGGGCGAGATGGACACGCTCGTCGCCGACGCCGGCTTCACCAAGGAACGCCAGTGGACCGACGACTTCGGGATCTTCACCGTCACGGTCGCCACGCGTCCCGCATGAACCGGACCGCACGCGAACCGGGACTGCTGTGGCCGGCGCTGTGGCGCCTCGCGCTGGCGGGCGGCGCTTTTCTCGTCGTCTATGGTTTCTGCAACCGCTTCACCGCCACCCGCGACGACCTCGGCACATGGATGTGGGAGTGGGAACGCCGCATCCCGTTTGTTAGGGAATTCATCATCCCGTATTGGTCGCTCGACTTGTTCTTCTGCGGCGCGTTCTTCATCTGCACCACGAAGGTCGAACTCGATCTGCTGACGAAACGTCTGGTCGCGGTGACCTTCGCGAGCGGCCTGTGTTTCCTTCTCTTCCCGCTCCAGATGGGACTGCCGAGACCGGAGCCCGAAGGCTGGACCGCGCCGCTCTTCCACGCGCTCTACGCGGGCGACATGCCCTACAACCTCGCTCCGTCGCTCCACATCAGTTTGCGCTCGTTGATTTGGGTGGTCTACGGCGCCCACCTCCGCGGCTGGTGGCGTGGAGCTGCGAAGCTCTGGTTCATCGCCATCGGCGCGTCGACCCTGCTTGTTCGCCAGCATCACGTGATCGACGTCGCGACGGGATTTCTCATGGGCTGGATCATCGCCGCCCTCATCCCGGACCCGCGGGTGGTCGTTACCCGGAACCCATCGGGAAAACTCGCCCGCCGATACGGTGCCGGGGCCGTCGTCTGCGCGGCACTCGCGGTCCTGTGGTTCGGCTTCGCCTGGCCGGCGGTCGCGCTGGGCATCACCGCCCTCGCGTACTCCACGGGAAACCCGCGCCTGTTCGGCAAGGAGAACGGAACCTTGTCGCCCGCCGCGGAGTGGTGCCTGCTGCCGGTCATTCTCGTCCGCTATTTCATCCAGCGCCGCTGGCTGAAACGAAAACCCGCGTGGCGGGAAGTCGCGCCGGGCCTCCTGCTCGGCCGCATCGTCAACGACCACGAGGCGGAGGAACTTCTCGCCGGCGGTCCGCTTGCCGTGCTCGATCTAACCGCCGAGTCGAACGCTCCCAAACCGTTCCGGGAACATGCCGTCTATCGCAACCTGCCGATGCTCGATCTCGTCCCCCCGTCCGCCGCCGATGTCTCGCGCGCCCTCGAGTTTCTCCACGAACAAACGCCGCAGCGCCGGGTCTTCCTCCATTGCCAACTTGGACTCCAACGTTCCGCCACCATCGCCGCCCATTGGCTTGTCGCACATGGCTCCGCCCGCGATCTCGAACACGCCAAAGCCCAACTCCGCCAACTCGACCCGGAAATCAATTTCCCGCTTCCCATCTCCCAACACCCGCTTCCCGCCGCTTCCTCAAACGAGCCATCAGACAAGAGTTCCCGTTAGCGCATTATCGGTGCGGCCGCATCAAAGACTTGTCTTGCGGTGGCAAACGATCGGACGAGTTCCGAGCACGAGGAGATTGAAACCAATCCGGAGTTCTCCGAACGGAAGACCCCGGCAGTACGCACCGATAAACTGCCAGCAGACCATCGGTGCGGCCGCACCAATGATTCGCTCTTTGATGAGGGGCGATTGGAAGAGATTCAAACGGGAATCGATCCGTAGCAATCGGGACAAAGAGGCCGGCGGCCTGCTCCGCGCGACTCAGGTTTTGTTAGCAAATGATTGGTGCGGCCGCATCGATTTTTTACACACGTAGACTCGGGGGGGGCGGCCCGAAGGGCAGTGTGTCTGGGCGTGATTGCCGCGCGGTTCTTGAGGGGGAGTTTGCGAAGGGAACAGCGAAGAAAGATCGAAGGCATGCAGAACGGGGGAGCCGGCCGAAGGTGGTTGGGACCGTCGGAGGCGGGGACGAAAGACGGATGGCAGCGGAGGAAGAGGAGGCATGAAATCCGGCGGTCTTTTCCGATTGCCATCGCAAGGAGCCTCTGCTCCCTTTCTCCGCATCATGGCGAACGCGACCAATGTCCTCTCCAGCGGAATCGAAATCATCGGTTCCATCCGCTTTTCCAACGACATGATCATCGATGGAAAGATCGAAGGCGAGATCAACTCGGACAAAGGCCGGGTGACCATCGGCGAGAACGCCGCCATCAAGGGCGACGTGACGGCCGGCGAGGTGAAAGTTTACGGCAAGGTGGAGGGCAAGATCACCTCCGAGCGCTGTGAACTGAAGGACAAGTCGCGGATCAACGGCGACATCAAGTCCAAGGTTTTCTCGATGGAGGAAGGCGCGCAGCTTTCCGGCCGCACCGAGATCGGCGGCTGAAACCGAGCCTCATTACCTGATTTTCGAAAGCGCCGGGTGATCCCGGCGCTTTTTCGTTGCCGTGGGCGGGCGCCCGCGGACACCCCGCCGTCACCGTTCCTCCCAGCTTTCCTCCTCATGTTCCGCCGAGCGCGGCTCCAGATGCGAGATCACGCGGCCGTCCGGGTGGAGCAACCTGGCGACGGCGGCTTCCACCGTGGTGGCCTGGCCGTGTGCGCGGCGCACGGAAATCTCGTCGTCGAATACGAGGTGGAACTCGACCCAGTGGGTGCGGCCGGAGTGGCGGTAGCGGAAATTGTGGTAGGTGAGCCCGTGTGCTTCCGTTTCACGGTCGAGCAGTTCCCGAATCTTCGTTTCCACACCGGGATCCGACTCGTCGAGCAGGCCGGCGAGGCTTTCGCGGATGAGTTTCGCACCGACGCGGAGAATGTTCGCGGCGGCGAGCATGGCGGCGATGGGGTCCCACCACGGCCAGTCGGTGAGCATCACGAGGCCGAGGGCGACGAGCACCGCGGCGCTCGACCAGACATCGGTGAGCACGTGCATGCCGTTGGCGCGGAGGAGGGGTGAGTTGCGGCGTTTCCCGACCGCGACGAGGGACAGTCCGAGGACGAGATTGACGAGGGCGGCGGCCGTGGTGATCGCGATGCCGATGCCGAGGTTCTCCAGGCGCACGCCGAAGATCATCTGCCGGATCGCCTCGTAGAAAATGAGCAGGGCGGCGGCGGAAATCATCGCGCCTTCGAAACCTGCCGAGAGGAAACTCACCTTGTCGTGACCGAAGTGGTGGGTCTCGTCGGCCGGCTTGTGCGAAAGCCGCAGCGCCCATGCGGCGAAGACGACCGCGAGGAAATGCACGACCGACTCGGCGGCGTCCGAATAGATCGCGGACGATCCGGTGGCCACCGCCGCGGTGACCTTGGCGATGAGCAGCAGCACCGCCGCCACCAGCGAAAGATTCATCACGCGCTTCTCCTCCTCGTAGCCGCTCACGGCGCGACTGTGAATCAACAGGAGCGCTTGGCAATCCCGCGCCAACGGGTTTTCCCGTGCGACGTCCGGAGATCCGCCTATCTTGTCCGATGATCCACCGCCGTCTGCCGGACACCGGAACATCCCGCCATGAGACCATGCGAGAGGAAATCATCGAACAACAACTGAAACGTCCGGTTGGAGGTATCACCGACGAGCGCGTTCTCGACGCGATGAAACGCGTACCGCGGCATGAATTCGTGCCTGAGGACATGCGCGACCGGGCTTACGAAGACCGGCCCCTGCCGATCGGTGAAGGGCAGACGATCTCACAGCCTTACGTTGTCGCGTTCATGACCGAGAAACTCGAGCCGCAACCGGAAGACCGGGTGCTCGAGGTGGGAACCGGCTCGGGCTATCAAACGGCGGTGCTGGCGGAATTGGTGAAGGAGGTTTACAGCATCGAGATCGTTCCCGCCCTCGCCAGCAGGGCCGCGCGCGACCTCGAACGCCTCGGTTACCAGAACATCCACACACGCACCGGCGATGGCTACCAAGGATGGCCGGAGGCCGCGCCGTTCGACGCGGTGATCGTGACCTGCGCGCCGGAAGACGTGCCGGAGCCACTCGTCGGGCAAGTCAAGGACGGCGGCCGGATGATCATTCCGGTGGGGCCGGCCGGGGATCAGAAACTGATCCTGGTCCGGAAACTCGGCGGCCGCTTGCAGCAGGAGTCCGTGCTGCCGGTGCGCTTCGTGCCGATGACCGGGGAGGTCGAGCGGAGGAACCAGTGAGCCGGACGGGCTTGCCGAGGACGGCGGGTGAGTGCATCACTCCGCCATGCGTCCGCTCATCTTCGGCACCGGGTTGCTTGTCATCGCGCTCGGATTCCTCGGCAAGCAGCAGGTTTCCGGCGACGCCGGCTTCGCCTTCCTGCAAGGCGGCCTCACGCTCGGCGGCGCCTTGCTGATCTGCGGATTGTTCACACTCAAGATGCGCTGGCACGGGACCATCGGCGCCGGCGTCGTCGCATTGTTAGGAGCGGCGCGTGGGATCGGCAATCTCCCGGACCTCGCGAAACTGATAGCGGGCGACAGGCAACGCGGCACGGTGCCGCTGCTCGAAGCCGGGATCACTCTGGCTTGTCTGGTGCTGCTGCTGGCGGTGCTTCGCTCTCTCCAGCGGGAGCGGGTGCGGAGGATGTTGGAGCAGGAGTAGGCGCGGGCGGAGGCTCCGGTTTCGGCAGCAGGTCCTGCCAGACATGGAGTTGATAGCCATCGCCCAGGCCACCGATTTCCTGGAGCAGTTCGTGGCAGCGCTGGCGCCAGCGTTCGTAATCCGGCGGCCCGCGTTTCTCGTCCCGGCTGCCGGGAAACACGACATAGGTCACCTTGAGATCGGAGACAGGGCGGCTGTACGGAGAGGATTTCGGGTTGATCTCCTTGGCCATCCGCAGCGAGGCCTCGCCCACCTTGAAGGTCGGGCCGCCATCGCCGACGATGGCCGGATAGACCTTGCCACCGTGGGCCACCACCGCGAAGTCGCCGACGTTGGGCGCGAAGGGATCACTGGAAGTCAGCAGGTTCACCGGAATGACGATGAAGGGGTCATACTCGGCGATAAGAAAACTGCGGCCCTTCATGTCGGTGATGCCGCGGCGCAGGTAGGAGATGCGGTCGCGCAGCCACTTCTTGCGTTCGGCGGTGGTTTTCGGATCGGCGAGTTCCTTGTTGGCGTTGCCGACGCGTTTCTCCCAGCCGGCGACCATCGGGTTCGGGGTCTTCGTGCGCTTGGCCCAGCCGTAGCTGGTGAAGGGCTGATAGTAGGTCGAGTTGACAATCTCCGATGGCATCGTGGCGAGCCGGTCGCCGTCCGAGCCGTCGGAAACGACGTCCATTTCCGCCTGCATCAGAAACACCTTGCGACCGGTGGAAGCCTTGGCGTGCAGGATCGTCTCGCAGTCGTAGAAATTGTGTTTGGTGAGCAGCTCGTTGAGCGTGTGGGCGCTGCGGCGGATGCGGTCGGTCTTGTTGTTGTAGAGCTTCGTGAACCAAGGGGAAACGGTGGCCTTCTCCATCAGATCCGGAAGTCCGGGGAAGATCTTCGAAAGCTCGGGATTCGATTCCTCAAGCTCGGCGATGGTCTTCGCCGGCTCGGGCACGCGGAGCGTGAGTTTGTAGAACGCCTTGTAACTTTCGTCGTCGGTTCGCTCGCGGGAGGCGATGCCGCCTTTGGCGATGTCCACTTCGGTTTCGAACGGGATGCCGGAGCGGAGTTGCCGGACATCGACGATGCTGCCGAGCGCGAGCTGGGGCGGCGGTTCGGGTTCGCTGGGGGTGGCTTGTTTCGCGGATTCCTCGGCAGCCTTCCTCATCGCCTCGATCTCGCGGGTGAGTTCCTTTTCCATTTCCGAGCGGAGGCGCGCCTCGATCTGGCGGCGGATGTCCGACTCGTCGGCCGGAATGATGACGGGTTTCGGCGCGAAGACCTCCTTGAGCCCGCGTTTCACCTTGCCGGGAAAGCCGGTGAAACAAAGCCCCACAACCCCGCCGAGCACCACCAGCAGGCCGGCGCCGAGCCACGGAAACCCGCGGCTTCCGCGGCTCCGGTTTTCCCTCCGTTCGTTCATCGTGCGCAGTCTAGATGAGGTCCGGCGGCGGCCACAACCCGTCTTTTCCGTGCCGCCCGGAAAACACCATGACAAACCCGGCTCCATCCCTACACTCCCCCGCGTGAGCTACCAGGTCTTCGCCCGGAAATACCGCCCGAGAACATTCGACGACGTTCTCGGGCAGGACCACGTGGTGCGCACGCTGCGCAACGCGATTTCCCAGAAGCGCCTCGCCCACGCCTACCTGTTCGTCGGCCCGCGCGGCACCGGCAAGACGTCCACCGCCCGGATCTTCGCCAAGGCGCTCAACTGCAGCGACGGCCCGAAGGTCGACTTCGATCCTGACGAGGACATCTGCAAGGAGATCGCCGAGGGACGCTCGCTCGACGTGCTCGAGATCGACGGTGCGTCCAACAACGGCGTCGAACAGGTGCGCGACCTGCGTGACTCGGTGCGCTTCGCCCCGGCCCGCGGGCAGTTCAAGATTTACTACATCGACGAAGTCCACATGCTCTCGAACGCGGCGTTCAACGCCCTGCTCAAGACGCTCGAGGAGCCGCCGGAGCACGTGAAGTTCATCTTCGCCACCACCGAGGCGAACAAGATCCTGCCGACGATTCTCTCGCGCTGCCAGCGTTTCGACCTGCGGCCGATCCCGACCGACCTGATCGCCAGCCACCTGCTGCACATCGCCGGAAACGAAGGTGTCGAACTCGACGACGCGGCCGCCTGGGCGATTGCCAAGGGCGCCGACGGCGGCATGCGCGACGCGCAGTCGATGCTCGACCAGCTCGTCGCCTTCTGCGGCGATCACATCACCGAGGAAAACGTGCTCGATGTATTCGGTTTCACCTCGCGCGAGAAGGTCGCCACCCTGGCGATCGCCCTGCTCGACCGGGAAACTCCGGAAGCGCTTTCGATCATCCAGATGGAAGCCGAGAGCGGCCGCGACCTGTCGCAGTTCCTCGGCGAGTTGATCGGCTGCCTGCGCGCCCTGCTGGTCACGAAACTCGACGTTTCCGCCGGCAGCGAAGGCATTCCCGCCGAGCTGTGGGAATCCTTGCTGGAGAGCTCCGAGTCCTACCCGCCCGACCGGATTCTCGCGGCCATCGACGTGTTCGCGGAAACCGAGGGCCGGATGAAATGGGCCACCAACAAGCGGCTCCACTTTGAACTCGGAATCATCAAGGCGGTGCAGGCCCTCTCCGAAGTCCGCATCACCGACGTGATCTCGGTGCTCGCGAAGGGCGCCGACCATTGCGCCCCGTCGCTCTCCCCGCAGCAGGCGCCGCGGGAAGCACCGCCGGCCCCGGAACCCGCCGTGGAAGAACCGGCCGCTCCCGCGAAACGTGAGAAACCCGAGAGCTCCGGCATCGCCAGTCTGGCGTCCGCCATCGAGGCGGCTCCGGAAGTCACCGAGCCGCCGCCCGCGCCGGAACCGCCGCCGTGGAAGAGCGAGGAAACGAAACCTGAGCCGCAACCCGAGGCGCCTCCCAAACCGTCCGTCGACGAGACATTCTATCAAGACCCCTTGATCAAAGCCGCCGTCGAGCGCTTCCAAGGCAAGGTCGTAGCGAGTTGATCCACCGCTCGATACGAAAATCGAACCAAACACTCCATGAACATCGCCAAACTGATGAAACAAGCCCAGCAGATGCAGGCCGGGCTCGCCGCCAAACAAGAGGAACTCGCCCAACAATCCGTCGAGGCATCCGTCGGCGGTGGCAAGGTCGTCGTCACCGCCACCGGTGCGGGCGATGTCACCGACATCAGGATCGACGCCTCGGTGGTCGATCCCGAGGACGTCGATTTCCTTCAGGAACTCGTGCTCAAGGGCGTGCAGGAAGCGATTTCCAAAGGCAAGGAGATGGCCGCGTCGGAAATGCAGAAGCTCACCGGCGGCATGGGACTGCCGGGATTCTGAGCCGTCCGGCTGGATCAATTCGGATTCTCCCCCCCGATGTCCATTCTCAGGCGAAGGATCGGATGGACCTTGGTGGGGCTCTCGCTGCTGCTGCACATCCTGACGGTCTATTGTTTCGCCCGCCAACCGGACCGTTTCGCCGCCTTCACCGTGTTGCCGATCTGGCTGTGGGGCGGCTTCGGGCTGCTGCTCTGCTGCTCGGCGTTCTACTTTTTCCGCGCGCCGCTCTCGCTGGTGATGACCGCCGTCTGGGCGGTCACCCTGCTGGTGGGGGCCGATGAGGCGAAAGTGCTCGCGAACCTCGCGAAATCCGCGCCGCATCCGGGCATCGCCGAGCCCTTCCATGGCCGGCCGGTGATCCGCGTGGCCACCGTCAACTGCGCGGTCTTCGATTACGGCGATCCGTCCGCGGACATCGCGGCGTGGCACCCGGACATCGTGCTCGTCCAGGATGCGTTTCCCCATCAGGTGAAACGCATCGCCGATGTCCTCTACGGCGGGCGGGGCGACTACCGGGCGCGCAACACCAACGGCGTGATCACCCGCTGGAAGATCGAACGCGAGGTGCGCAACCCGACACAACGCAACCAGCAGGTCACCGTCCTCACTCCCGACGGAACCCGCATCGAGGTGGTCAACGTCCACCTCCAGTCGGCGGCCACCAACCTGCGATTTTGGGATCGTACCGCATGGCGCGAGCACCGCGTGAACCGCGCGCTGCGGCGCTCGGAACTCGGCACCGTCCAACAGGTGCTCGAACAAACGACCCATTTTCCCCAGGCGCCGACGATCTTCGGCGGCGACTTCAACGCCCCGGCCAACGACATCGTCCACCGCCAGCTCGGCCGCGATTTCGTCGATGCCTTCGCCGCCGCCGGCACCGGCTGGGGCGATACCTATCAGCGACGGTTCCCGATCCTGCGGATCGACGTGATCCACGCGACCCGCCACCTCGAACCCGTGCGCTCGCTCACCGTGACCACCCGCCACAGCGACCACCGCATGGTCATCGCGGACTTCGTGAAACGCTGAGAAACGAAAAACCGCCGCCGGAACAGGGTCCGGACGGCGGTTCCAAGATCAAGCGGTGTGCGGATTACTCGACGGTGTCGTCCGCCTTTTTCTCCGGCTTCGCTTCCGGGCGCTCCGGACGGCCGGGGCGTTCGCGGAAACGGGGCAACGCCTTGCGTTCCTCCTCGCTGAGCTTGCCGTCGCCGTCCTTGT
This sequence comes from Akkermansiaceae bacterium, assembly GCA_024233135.1. Taxonomy (GTDB): domain Bacteria; phylum Verrucomicrobiota; class Verrucomicrobiia; order Verrucomicrobiales; family Akkermansiaceae; genus Luteolibacter. The sequence goes on from JACKPZ010000010.1 coordinate 141,936, forward strand.
CGTAGCGTTTGATCATCTCCGCGCGGCGGTCTTCGGCCATCTTCTTGCGCTCTTCCGCGCTGAGCTTGCCGTCTTCGTCGGCGTCATATTTCTCAAGCATCTCCTTCTGATGGGCCTCGCGGGCGGCCTTGGCCTCCTCGGGCGAGAGCTTGCCGTCGCCGTCCTTGTCGAACTTCTTGAGGATTTCGGGCGGAAGGCGCATCCCTTGGCGCTGCGGACGGTCGGGAGCCTTCGGCTTGTCCTGTGCGGCGGCGAACGAGGTGGCGCCGATCATCGCGCAGAGCGCGAGCATGGTGGTGGTTTTCATCATCGTATGGTGCTTGGTTGAAACGTCGGGCCGCATCCGGTCCGCAGGAACATCAAACCCGCAGGCGGCGGTTTTGTTCCATAAAAAACGATGGGGCGGCACGGCAACGGCGCTTCGCCTTGCCACGCGGGCGCGGGCGGGCTTGGATCGCCGGGTTGATGTCATCCGCCACCCCCACCGCCGGGCCGTCGAAGGCCATCGTGTTCGTCCGCAGGACGGCAAGCACCCTCGGTCTGTGGGCGCTGGTGACGGCGATCTTCCTGAGCCATCAAGGCTGGGCCTTTCTGGGGCTCATCACGTTGCTCGCACTGGCGGCGGCGGCTGAATATTTCCGGATGGTGCGCAAGGCGGGCCAGCCGGCGTTTCCGGCGGTCGGCATGGCGGTGTCCGTGCTCTACTGCGTGCTGATGGACCTCGCGCTGTTGCGGGGCGAGCCGGTGCCCGTCTGGCTCGATGGCGCCGCCTTGTTCGCGGTGACGGCCGCGTGTTTCACGTTGCAGTTGCGCCACCCGATCCGCGGCCCCGAGACACTTCACGGCATCGCGCTCACGGTGCTCGGCTTCGTATCCATCCCGTTTTTGTTCCAGTTTGCGGCGCGGCTCGTCTATCTGGTTCCGGAGGACGTTCCGGCCGGCATCGTCGGCGAACAGGGAGCATTCCTGCTGCTGTGGCTTCTGGCGGTGACCAAGTTCACCGACATGGGCGCCTACATCACCGGCTCGATGATCGGCCGCCACAAGATGATCCCGCACGTGAGCCCCGGAAAAACATGGGAGGGCTTCGGAGGCGCGTTGTTCTTCTCGCAACTCGCGGGATGCGGGTTGTTCGCCTTGTTTCCGGCGCAGCTCGCCGCGCTCGGCGGATACGGCCACGTGGTGGCGTTGGGTTTCCTGCTGGCCCTCCTCGCGGTCATCGGCGACCTCGCCGAAAGCGTGGTGAAACGAGCGCTCGACGCCAAGGACTCGGGCCGCTTCCTGCCCGGCATCGGCGGCGCGCTCGACCTCATCGACAGCGTCTGCTTCACCGCCCCGGCGATGGTTTTCTATCTGAAATGCATCCACCAGACGCCCGCGTGAATCCCCCCCGCAAACGCCGCGTCGTGCTGCTCGGATCGACCGGCTCGATCGGCACTTCCACGCTCAAGGTGGCCCGGGAACTGCCGGACGAAATCGAGATCGTCGGCCTCGCCGCCTGCGGCAGCACGGAAAGACTCGCCGCGCAGGCACACGAAACCGGCGCGAGACACGTGGCGCTCTCCGACGTCTCGAAGGCGGACGAACTGCGGGCCCTGCTCCCCGCGGGAACCACTCTCCACAGCGGGCCGGACGGACTTCTCGAACTGGCCGCCCTCGCGGAGGCCGACATCGTCCTGATCGCCATTGTCGGCACGGCGGGACTCGGCGCCGCGCTCGCGGCGATCGATGCGGGCAAGGACCTCGCGATCGCGTCGAAGGAAATCCTGGTGATGGCCGGCGAGGTGGTCACCCGCGCGGCCACGGAGAAAGGTGTCGCGCTGCTACCGGTGGACAGCGAGCACAACGCGATCTTCCAGTGCCTCGGCGGACGCCCCGGGGGCGGACAGGATGTGTCGCGCCTGATCCTGACCGCTTCCGGCGGGCCCTTCCGCAAGCTGCCCGCCCCGGAGCTCGAATCCGTCACTCCCGCGCAGGCCCTGCGCCACCCCACATGGGACATGGGGCCGAAGATCACCATCGACTCCGCCACCCTCTTCAACAAGGGGCTGGAAATGATCGAGGCGCGCTGGTTGTTCGACATCGGCATGGATCGCATCGATGTGGTGGTGCATCCGCAGAGCATCGTCCATTCGATGGTCGAGTTCCGCGACGGATCGGTGCTCGCGCAACTGAGCCACACCGACATGTGCTTCCCGATCCAATACGCGCTCACCTGGCCGCGGCGGGTGAAGGGCGGGCTGCGGCCGTTGGATTTCGCGGAACTGGCGAAACTCGAGTTCGAAGCCCCGCGGGACGATGTCTTTCCCGCGCTGCGACTCGCCCGGGAGGCGGGAAACGCAGGGGGCACGCTGCCGGCGGTCTACAACGCGGCGAACGAGATCGCGGTGGATGCCTTCCGCGCCGGATCACTCCCCTTCCCCGGCATCTGGCGCTGCGTCGAAGCCGTGATGGGAAGGCACGAGGTGAGGCCGTCGTCCTCGTTGGACGAGGTGCTCGCCGCGGACCGTTGGGCGCGCGAAGAAGCGGTCCGCGTTTGCGCGGAACACCGGGTTTCGTTGTGATTTCGGGTTTCCACATCGTGGATCGCACCGCTAGCGTCGCGCCATGAAGCGTCCGTTCGGATTCGCCATCCTGCTGCTCACCGCATTCCATTGCGAGGCCGCCGCGTCGCCCGTCGGAGCGATGCAGGTCGAGAAAACCTTCAACGCGGGAATCGAGCGCTGGAACCTCGAGATGAAGGCCGCCGCAACGCCCGAACAACGGGCGGAGACCGCTGCGAAACGGCCGGACGCCACCGCGGCCGCCCGCAAGATGTGGGCGGAGATCGGAGCGTCGCTGCCGGAGGAATGGACCCTCGAACCGGCCGCATGGTTCCTGCGGGTCACGCCCGGACTCCTGAGAAGCCAGCCCGATGGCTCGACCAAGCCGACTTTCGCCGACGAGATCGACGACGTGCGCGCCGCGATCATCGCCCACCACCTTCGCAGCCCGAAGTTGATCCCGGTGTGTATGGCGCTCGTCACCACCCAGGACCCGAAGTCGCTGGCGGTGCTGGAGAAAATCCGGACCACGAACCCGGACCCGAAGGTGCAGGGCGTCGCCGCGCTTGCCGAAGCGATGTTGCTCAAGAATTCCGCCGATTCGCCCGAAATCATGCGTCGGCGTCTCACCTGCCTGCGGAAGGCGATCGTCGACAGCTCGGACGTGGATCTTGGCGGGGTCAGCGTGGCCCAACTCGCCGAGGACGAGCTGCACGTCATCCTCCACCTCACCAAGGGACGGGTCGCCCCGGACCTCTCGGGTTTCGACTCGGGAGGCCGGCCGATGAAACTTTCGGATTTCACCGGCAAGGTGGTGATGCTCGTTTTCTGGAGCAGCAAGGATCCCGAGGCCGGCCGCCTCGTGGAGATGGCCAACGAATGGGTCACGAAATTCGCAGACCGGCCCGTGGTCGTGATCGGCGTGAACCACGACGACCGGAAGACACTCCGGGAGCTTGAGGAGAGTCAGGTTCTCTTCCGCAATTTCTCCGACCCCGGCAAAGACCTTGCCAAGGAGTACCGGGTGGGAACCTGGCCGCTCGTTTACGTGTTGGGCAAGGACCGGGTGATCGGTTACTCGGGCGCGCCGGGATCCTTCGCCGAGTTGAGCGCGGAGGCGATGCTCGCCGGCACCCAGCCGTGATGCCTCCGCCCTTGCGTGGGAAGGCGGCTGTGTCATCCTGCCGGGGCATGGCAGACGAAAAGACGCTGTTCGAGAAGATCGCGGACAAGGAGATCCCCGCGACGATGGTCCACGAGGACGAACATTGCATTGCGTTCCGCGATATCTCCCCCCAGGCGCCCGCACACATCCTGGTGGTCCCGCGCAAGGCGATTCCACGTGTCGGGGAAGCGGTCCCGAATGACAAGGAAGTCCTCGGCCACCTGCTGCTCACCGCGGCGAAGATCGCCCGCGATGAGGGATATGCGGAATCCGGATACCGGCTTGTCATCAACAACGGCCCGGACGGAGGAGAAGCGGTGCCCCACCTGCACGTCCACCTGCTCGCCGGCCGCAAGCTCGACTGGCCTCCCGGTTGATTTCCCCGCCATGAAACGAATGATCACACCACTCGCGGCGGGCCTCATCGCCTCCGCCGCCTGCCACGCCGCACAGCCCGCTGTTCCGCTCCCGACCAACCGGGTGGTGCTGGTCCATGGCTTTCTCGAAACGGGTACCAGCTTCAAGGTGATGCACAAACGCCTTGAAGCACGCGGCGCCGACTGCCTCGCGCCCAAGCTGCGGCCCAACGACGGCCGCGGCGGTCTCGACAAACTCGCCGCCCGCCTCAAGGCCGAGATCGACGGCCACTTCGGTCCGAAGGAACGAATCTCGATCGTCGCATTCAGCATGGGCGGGCTGGTGAGCCGCTACTACCTTCAGGAACTCGGCGGCGCGGACCGCTGCGAAACCTTCATCACGATCTCCTCGCCCCATCACGGCACCAATGCGGCGTGGCTTTATCCGAGCAAGGGCGCCGTCCAGATGCGCCCGGGCAGCGGATTTCTCGAACAACTCGCCCGTAGCGAGTCGAAACTCGACAAGATACGGGTGGCCTCGTTCCGGACACCGCTCGACCTCATCATCCTGCCGACCGAAAGCTCGGTCTGGGACCGGGCGGAAAACCGCTCCTACCTCGTCGCGCTCCACCCGATGATGCTCACCACCCGCAGCGTGCTCGATGACGTCGAGCAGCGCCTGTTTCCCGAACCCGGCGCGGCACCATGAAAAATCCGCCGCCCGCGGCATGGCGGACGGCGGATGGAAGAAACCGGTTTGACGGTGGAATGGATCAGCTTTCGTTGCTGATCTTCTTGAGCACTTCGACCTTCACGTTGGTGATGCCGCGGCTGCGGAAACCGAGTCGCTCGGCGGCGCCGATCGTCAGATCGATGATGCGGCCGCGGATGTAAGGCCCGCGGTCGTTGATGGTGACCACCTCCGACTTGCCGTTGGAGAGGTTCGTGACACGCACCTTGGTCCCCATCGGCAGGGTCTTGTGCGCGGCGGTGGCACCGTGATTGCTGAGCCGCTGTCCGCTGGCGGTCTTGGTGCCATAGTTCGTCCGAATGGAATACCATGAGGCCTTGCCGTGCTCGACGGCCTTGACCTCGTATTCGGGATCGACCCCGGAAAGATTCTTCCGGGTGTTTGCTTTCCCTACGCTTGCGCAGCTCGGGAGGAGGATGACTCCGGCGATTGCCAGGGCCACGGACTTGAGGTTCCGGGTCATGTTCATCGTTGAGTTCGATTGCCGACAAAGCAGCCCGCGGGCCACGGCGTCGGAGGCGCCTCCATAAGCACCTTGAAATGAGCAGGCAAGAAAAACCAGACCTCTCAGACCGAGCTCGAAATGCGGCCGAATTTCCCGAAGTTCCGGCGAAAAACCGGAAAGTCCTACACATTTCTTAATCATTTTTCTGGCCTTCCGAGCGCGGTTTTTGGTAACCAGACCGCGAATGCCGGATTGCTGGACCCATTCGTGCCGGAACCGATTCACCGACGGGGACTTCGATTTTCTCGCCGGCGCTCTCGCCCCGCAAGGCACGAGACGCCACCTGGCGACCCTTTGGGACGACCCCATCGGCCGCCGCGAAATACTCGACCTCAAGGATGTCCTCCGGCACCTGCTCGAATCGCCGACCGCGGTGGAGGTCTCGGCTCGGTTCTACTTCTACATCCTCGTGCGCCACTCGTTTCTCGATGCCGGGCTGCGCGATGTCGATCTGGCGGACTACGTCGCGTCGGTGCTCGCCGGTCGGGTCTGCCCGGATGCGAACGACCTGCTGCAGCATGTGACACGCGGTTTCACCCACGCCGCGGAGTTTCTTTCCGTCATCGCGCCGTCCCGCGGCCGCATGCGTTTCCATCTGCATGTCGCGGCGGGAAATCAGTTTCTGGTTCTCACCGGATTGTATCCCGACTTCCTGCGCCAACGCTCGGCCGCCACGGGCACGCCGGATCTCGATTTCTACGAGTCTTTCGCCCGCCAGGCCTTCCTCGGCGCCGCGGACAGCCACACCAGCCCCTGCCCGGCATCCCGCCGCCTGCTCGGCACCCTCGCCGACGCGATGCCGGACGCCCGCCGCTCTCTCAACCGGATGGCGGAGGAGTTCGTGTTCCTCGGCGAGTGATGGACCGGGTGCGACACCCGGAATTCCCGCAAGACCACGCCGGACGTGGCCTCCGCATTCTTTACACCCTGCGGGTTCCGTGTAGTCTGGTCGCGCTGCACACCCACCCACACCCCCATGTTCCGTCAGTCCCGTCCCCCCGACCCTGACCAGGATCTCGTCGACCGCGCCCGCGAAGGTGACACCCGCGCCTTCGACGCGCTGATCCTCAAGTATGGCGACAAGCTCTACGGTCTGGTTTACAACATGACCTCCCACAAGGAGGACACCCACGACCTGCTCCAGGACATCTTCGCCAAGGCCTACCAGTCGCTGCGCTCGTTCCGCGGCAACTCGACGTTCTACACCTGGATCTATCAGATCGCCGTCAACCAGACGCTCAATTTCCTCAAGAAACGCAAGCGCCGGACCGGCCTGAGCCTCAACGATCTCGACTCCGGCGTGCAGAATGATCCGGCGTTGGTGGACAGCACCCACGAGGCCGATCCGGAGCGGCAGACACAGATCAAGGAACTGCAGCGGAAATTGAACGAAGCCATGCAAAAGCTGTCTGAGAAGCATAGAATGGTGGTGACCATGTTTGACATCCAGGGAATGTCCCACGCGGACATCGCCAAGGTGCTCAAAACATCGGAAGGCACGGTTCGTTCGAGGCTCCATTACGCGCACCTGCAGCTTCAATCGGCGCTGCAGGACAGCTGGGATGAAAGATTTTGAAAATTTCTCTTGCCGCGCGTCCTGATTTTTTATAAATCCTAATTATCAATCGCTGTGAAACCAACGGTCGAACAAGTTGAAACCCTGCTTGCCCTCAAGCGCCACGAGCGTCCTGAGGACGATTACTGGCAGGGTTTTGTGCGTGAATTCCATCAACGCCAGCGCGAGCAGGCGGTGGCACGCACCGGATTCGCCGGCGTTCGCGAGCGGTTGGGAGACTGGATGAGAGCCCTCAAGCCGATGGAATGGGCGTATGGCGCGGGAATCGCCTACGCGGCCGTTACGGTTGCCTTCTTCTTGATGCCGCGGAACGCGGAGATCGAGCGGACCGCGCCGACGCCGGTGAAATACGAGGTGCTTCCGTCCCCCACGGCGGTGGAGCAACTGGACCAACTGGACCTGAGTCCTTCGACCCAGGGCAGCGCGGGCGAGGTGGTGTTCTAACCGGACCGTTCCGAACATGGAGGGTCCGAGGAGCCTGCGTCGGTGGAAACCGGCGATGTGGATGACAATGGGTGCGACGTTGGCACTGGGCGGGATCGTGCGTTCGCAACCGCTTGCGTCGCAGCCGCGGCTGCATGTTACCTTTCCGGGAAACACGACGGACCAGACAAAGCTCGCCGCCGCGGTTCCGCTGGGAGAGGACTCATTGTGGGTGACGGTGGTCGCCCCCGGCGCGGATGCGAGCCATCCGGCGACGAAGCCGATCGCGGCGGGCACGAAGATCGATTTCGTCGGTCACGATCCGGTTTCCACCCTCGCTTTCCTGCGGGTTTCCGGCATGGCCGGCCGGGAAACGGAATGGCTGGCCCGGGTGGCCGGCGGCTCGGGGCAGACCCTGTACGCCACGGGACCCACCGGAACGGTGAAGTTTCAGACGAACGGCTGGGTGCAGCAGTTCAACCGCAAGATCCTCCCCTTCGCGCTGCTGCGGGTGGGCTTCGACCAGAATCCCCCGCCGCCGGGCAGCGCGATGATGGACGAGCAGGGACGGATCGCGGCGCTCTATTTCCAAACCGCGGACTCCGGCAACACCGGCTACGCCATTCCCGCGGAAGCCGTGCATCGCGTGCGGCGTGACGTTTGCAGCAAAGGTCGCCTCCTGCGCGGCTGGATCGGACTTTCCCTGCAGGCGGAAAACGCCGCACCCCAGGTGGTGCGGGTGCTTCCCGGCTCGCCGGCGCAGAAAGCGGGCATCCACGCGAACGACATCCTCACCCAGGTGGGTGGACGTCCGATTTCCAGCTACCCGGACGCGGCGAACGCGTTTTTCTATCTGATTCCCGGCGATCCGGTGCGGGTGAAAATCCTTCGCGGCGCGACACCGATGGAGTTCACTCTCACACCGGTGCCGCCACAGGAAGGCTGAGGGCGCTTCAGTTTCCGCCGGGCGTCGGAGACCCGGCGCCTGGCACGCCCGGAACGGAACGCGGAAGCACGGGGGGCAGCTGACCTTGCGGCGGGGCCGGAGTTTCCGAGAAGCCGATCCGGAACGACCACTTGTAGGTTTTGTCCGGCCAGATGCGATATTTCGGAAGCGGGGTGGCGCCCCACGAGTTGGTGCCGCCTACGCCGGAATTCCGGTGGTCGATGTTGAGTGTGTGGAGACCCCGGTCCGGAATCTCGACCGGATGCATGGCGAGGGAGATGTCTTCGGCGGCGCACGGATAGACACTCATTTCGAGCAGGTGCTCACCGGTGGCGTCGATGCGCATCGAGCTGCCGCCCATCGGGCTGGTCAGGGTGGCCCAGCGGACTTCGGTGCGGTTGCCGGCTTCCTGTGTATCGGTGTAGCGATAGAACAGACTCGGCACCAGACCTTCGTGCACGGTGGTCCAGGATCCGACCTTGCGGTCGCAGTAGTTCTCGCCCGGGCCCTTGCCATGCCAGCGCCAATGCAGCGCCTTTTCGGGGACCTGCGCCTCCCAGCCGATCCGAGGGATCGGAGGCAGCCCCTTGCCGGGACGAAACTCGGTGTCCACCGAGATCTCACCGGCGCCGCTGATCCGATAGACCACCGTCGCCGCACTGTCGTTGGCGGGAATCTTGAGATCCGCGGTGGCCACGACGTCCTTGCCGTCCTGCGCGGCCGTCACCTTGTCCGCGGTGGCGCGGGTGCCGGCGTACTGCCAGGTTTTGAGCTGGTGATCGAGCTTCGCGCCGCGGTCGTTGTTCGTCGGCGGACGCCAGAAGTTCAGGTGCAGCGGGGAAAGCAACCATTCCTCCTTCTTGTCGCGGATCGAGGTGATGACGCCGCGTGCCTTGTCGATGGAAACCACGCGGTCGCCGGCCGTGACGACGATGGCTCCATCCTTTTCCTCAAACGATGCGGCCGCATCCGATGATACCGGCGCGGCCGGCGTGCGTTTGCCCCACGGCAACGGAATCTCATCCCAGGCGACCGGCATCCCTTTCGGACTCCATGCTGTCTTTTCCGTGAGGTCGTGGCGAACCCGGAGGATGTATTCGGATTTCGGATCGGGCGTGTGTTTCGTGTCGATGGCGACATCCACGCCCGCACTCGGCGCGATGTCCGGCAGCGGGAGTTTGCCCTCGGCGGCGACGACGCCGTCCTTCATGAGTTTCCATGACGAGGCGACCTTCGGTTTCACGAAGAAGTTCTCGTTGGCGATCTTGAGTTTCACCACCGGCCCCGAGACATCGACCGCGGAGGCATGGATGTTTTGATAACATTTCCTGACCTCCTCGAACTGCGGCGAAGGCGCGAGCGTCGCGGAAACGATGCCGTTGCAGCAGAACGAGCGGTCGTTCGGGTGGTCGTTGAAATCGCCGCCGTAGGCGAGGAATCCGACCTTCTTGTCCTTCTCGGCATCCTTCGCGAAGTCGAGCAGCAACACGGGATCCGCGGTGTCGAAGGAAACCTGGTCGTTCGCCAGCGCCTTGCCGAAGACCGCGGCGCGGCGGACCGCACCGCTCAGGCGGCGGGCGTCTTCCTCGGTGTCGATTCCGACGGCGATCTCGAAATCGTTGGTCGCCACCTCGCCCGTGAACGCCTTGTTGGCAACGGGCGCGCCGTCGATGAGGATGCGCAGTTCCTTGCCATCATACACACCGGCGTAGGTGTGGAAGGTCGACGCCGCGTCGGCCGGCAGCTTGGCGGTGACGTTGTGCCAGTTGCCTTGCGAGTAGATATAGAATTCAAGCGCGCCGCCCTCGGAGATCTTGAGCTGCCAGGCGGTGTCGCCCTTGCCGATGATCGGCTGGCCTCCCACGCTGCCGCCGGTGTTGTTGAGCCGAAGCTCGGCCATCAACGTGAGCGGGCCGGTGAGATCGTGTTTGTCCGTTTCGGAAACCACGGCGCTGCCGGCGAAGAGTCCCTCCTTGGTGTCCAGCGAGCCGAGGAGACGGACATCCGCCTTGTTCGCAGAGCGATCCTCGACGGCGTCGATGCCGTGTTTCTGATGGAGCAGCGCCTGGTCTTTCCAGTCCCAGATGAAACCGCCCTGGAGCAGGCGCTCGCGGCGGAAGATCTCCCAGTAGTCCGCGAGGTTGCCGGAAGAGTTGCCCATCGCGTGGCTGTATTCGCACTGGATGAGCGGGCGTTGTTTCTCCAGCGGCTTCTTCTCCTGATCGCGGCAGTAGTTCACGCAGCCGTCGATGGTGGCATACATCGGGGAGAACAGATCGACCGCCGGGTTGTGCCCTCCTTGTTCGTAGTGGACCGGGCGGAACGGATCGCGTCCACGCACCCACTCGGCGCACTTCACGAAGTTCTCACCGAAGCCGGCTTCGTTGCCAAGCGACCACATGATGATGGACGGATGGTTCTTGTCGCGCTCGACCGAGTTGCGCACGCGGTCGAGGTGCGCCTCCGCCCACGCGGGATCCTTGGCGAGCGACTCGGGGCCGTAGCCCATGCCGTGCGACTCGATGTTCGCCTCGGCGACCACGTAAAGGCCGATCTCGTCGCAGATTTCATACAGCGCCGGGTCGTTCGGATAGTGGCAGGTGCGCACCGCGTTGATGTTTCCGCGCTTCATCTGCAGCAGGTCGGCGCGGATGTCCTCGGTGGTGACGTAGTGGCCGGTGAGCGGATTGTGATCGTGGCGGTTGACGCCCTTGATGAGGATCGGCCGGCCGTTGTGGAGAAACTGGCCGTTCTTGATTTCATTGCGGCGGAAACCGGTTTTGCCGCTGTAGCTCGATGCCGGCAGTTTCCCCGCGGCGTCGGAAACGGTGATCGTGTAGGTGTAGAGCGCCGGGGACTCCGCGGACCATGCGCTGACGCCCGGGATCTCGACGCGCGCCATGGTTCCGGCGCTGTCCGCGGACGCACCGAGTTTCACGTCCATGGTCTTGGAAAACACCGACTTGCCGGCCGCATCGCTGAGGTCCAGCACCACCTTCGCATCCACCGGGGCGGCCGTGTCGTTCTTGAGCTTCGCGTCGAATTCGAGCGTGCCCGTCTGGTAGTCATCGGCCAGCCCGGACTTGATCCAGAAATCCCGCAGGTCCAGCGGCGAGGCGGACCACAGATAGACATCGCGGAAGATGCCGGAGAGGCGGAACATGTCCTGATCCTCCAGATACGAGCCGTCGCAATACTGATAGACACGGACCGCCACCGTGTTTTCCCCGTCCTTCAGATACGGAGTGATGTCGAACTCCGCCGGCGTGCGCGAGTCCTGCGAGTAGCCGACCTGCCTGCCGTTGATCCAGAGGTAGAACGCCGAATCGACGCCGCCGAAGACGATGGCCGTCCGGCGGTCCTTCCAGGTTTCCGGCAGCGTGAAGGTCCGCCGGTAGCAGCCGACCTCGTTGCGGTTCTCCTCGGGGAAGTTCGTGTAGAAACCCGGCGGCTCGTCCATCACCCGCGGCGGGTTCTTGGCGAACGGATAGGTCACATTTGTATAAAGCGGCCGGCCGTGACCCTTCATCTGCCAATTCGAGGGCACCGGGATCGTCGTCCATGCCGAGTCGTCGAAATCCGCGGCCTCGAAGCCCTCCGGCGACGCCTGCGGGTTGCCAGCGAAGTGGAATTTCCAGTCGCCGTTGAGCATCTGGCAAAAGGGCGACTCAAGGCGTTTCTTCGTCTTGGCATCCTCCGCGCTGGCGAAGGGCATCGAGGTCGCGCGCGGCGCCTCCTTGTTCACGCGGAAGACGGCGGGATTCTGCCAGTCGGGTGTGGGTTGGCCGAGCGCGGTCATGGCGAGCGGTAGGATGGCAAGGAACTGCTTCATGGGTTTCAAATGGGTTCGGGTGGAGGAAAACCGAGGAATTCAAGGGCGGACGGACGCGCGGCGCAAGCGATCCATGATCGCCACGCCCAAACCGGTCTCGCTCACCGGCTCGGCGATGATTTCGTCCAACCCGGCCTCGTCGAGCTGGCGCATCGCGAAAAACAATCGGATCGCCGCTTCGGCCAGCTTGCCGCTGCCGGGGCTGAGCGCTTCGACAGCATCCCACTCGTGACGGCGCACATACGCGTCGTCATCGCCGCCTCGGTAGCAGAGCAGGCCGTAGCGTTTCCCCTCTTCCGGGCGGAAATCCCGCGGATCCTCTACGATCCGCAGCGGCGTCACCGGCGCGTAGTGGCTGGGGAGCTGGCCCGGCGCGTGCGGCAGCTCGCCGGCACGCTCCTTGACCTTTTCGACTTTGCCGAATTTCTGGAGTTGCTCCTTGGTGATCGGCCCCGCGCGGTGCAGACGGAAGATCGGCTTCTTCCCGTCCCGCGGTTCGATCGACAAAATCGTGCTCTCCAGCCCCTCGCTGCACGCGCCGCCATCGACCACCATCGGGATGCGGCCGTCGAGTTCCTTGATCACGGCCGAGGCCGAGGTCGGCGAGATCCGGCCGAAACGGTTCGCGCTCGGCGCGGCGATCGGGTTTCCGAGCTCCTTGTTGATCGCCCGGAAAACCGGGTGGGCGCTCTGGCGCACCGCCACCGTCGGCAGGCCGCTCGTCACCAGATCCGGCACATCCGGGTGCTTCGGCAGGATCATCGTCAGCGGACCGGGCCAGAACTCCGTCGCCAGTTGGTTCACCGTCTCCGAGATGTCCTCCGGCACCAACGCCACGCGGGCGAGGTCGCGGCGCGAGCCGATGTGCACGATGAGCGGGTCAAAGGCCGGCCGCTCCTTCGCGGCGAACACCTTGGCCACCGCCTCCGGCTGGAACGCGTCGGCCGCGAGGCCATACACCGTTTCCGTCGGCAGGGCGACGATCTCGCCCGCGCGCAGCAGCCCGCAGGCCTCGCGCACGGCGGGTTTCATGTCCTCATCGGACGCATGGACGATTCGTGTCTCGGGCACGCCGCTGTTCTGGCAAACGATCGCCGCCGATGCGAACCCGTATTTTCCTGTTCCCCCCTTCGCCCTGCCGACTAGGCTTGCCGCCATGAGTGATTCCCCCGGCATGCCCGAGAACATCGTTCTCATCGGGTTCATGGGATGCGGCAAATCCACCGTCGGCCGTGAGCTGCAGCAGCGGCTCGGCTACCCGCTCGTCGACATGGACACCGAGATCGAGAAACTCGCCGGCAAACCCATTACCCGCATCTTCGCCGAGGATGGCGAGCCCGCCTTCCGCGAGATGGAGACCGCCCTGCTGCGCGAAATCTCCGCCACCGGCGGGCGCCACATCGTATCCACCGGTGGCGGCGTCATCGGCCGTCCGGAAAACCGCGAACTCCTGCGCGGGCTCGGATTCGTCGTCTGGCTCCACGCCCCGCCCGCCGTGATCCTCGAGCGCACCTCTCGCAACCGCGACCGCCCGCTCCTCCACGACGACGACCCCGCCGCCAAGATCGCCAGCCTGCTCGGCGAGCGCGAGCCGCTCTACCGCGAGACCTCCCACCTGCGCATCGATACCGCCGGGCTCGACTCCACCGAACTCGCCACCGGCATCCTTGAGAGCGCGCGCTACCACTTCTGCCAGCGCGGCCAATAGGCGCTTCATCGGCGCGTTCCTGTGAACGCGGAACCACCCTTTTCTCCGTCCACCTCCCGGTGCCCACCCTCGCCCAACAGGTCAAACACCACGCCGCCGAGCTTGGCTTTGACGACTGCCGCATCGCCGCCGCCACCGAGGCGCCGCACGCCGCCGAGTTCCACCAGTGGCTTGCCGAGGGGAAACACGGCGACATGGCATGGCTCGCCCGCGATCCCGCGCGGCGTTCCGATCCCCGCATCGTCCTCCCCGGCTGCCGCTCCGTCATCACCCTCGCGATGAACTATTTCCCCGGCGACACACCGCCGGAAAACCCGGATCCCGGATACCGCATCGCCCGCTACGCGTGGAACGACGACTACCACGACCTCATCGAAAAGCGCCTCAAGGACTTCGACACCCGCCTCATCACCCTCGGCGGCACCCAGAAACGCTACGTCGATACCGGCCCCGTCCTCGAGCGCGACTTCGCCTGCGCAGCCGGCCTCGGTTGGAACGGCAAGTCCACCATGCAGATCCACCGCCGCCTCGGCACCTGGTTCTTCCTCGCCGAGCTGCTCACCACCCTCGAACTCCCGGCAGACGCCCCCTTCGGCGACCACTGCGGGAAATGCGTCCGCTGCATCGACGCCTGCCCCACCCGCGCCATCACCGCGCCCCGCCGGCTCGATGCCCGCCGCTGCATTTCCTATCTCACCATCGAACACAAAGGCCCCATCCCCGAGGAATTCCGCGAGGCCATCGGCGACCGCCTCTACGGCTGCGACGCCTGCCTCGACGCCTGCCCGTGGAACCGCTTCGCCGCCACCTCCCGCGAAGCCAGCTTCCACGCCCGTGAAGAGATCTTCCGCCACCGCACCCGCGACTTCCTCGCCCTCGACGACGATTCCTTCCGCGCTCTTTTCGCCCGCTCCCCCATCAGGCGCATCAAGCGCCCCCGCTTCCTCCGCAACGTCTGCATCGTCCTCGGCAACACCGGCACCCCCGCCGACCTCCCCGCCCTCCACCGCTCCGCCGCCGATCCCGACCCCCTCATCTCCGAACACGCCACCTGGGCCATCGAACGCATCCACGCCCGCCACCCGGCCCCATGACCGCAGGTAGCGCTGCCTCGATGAGGCAGGGAGCCCACGAACCGCCCGATGGTGCCAGCGCCTCCGGTAGCTCGGCCTGCCTCAGACCGCACGTGAATGCGTGGCGTCCTCGGTAGCGCGGCCTGGCTCAGACCGCATGCGAATGCGCGGAGAATGGCAAACTCAAGTCCCCGACCCATGGGCAAGAATGGATCCGCTTCATTCGCACCTCATTCCCATGCGGTCTGAGCCAGACCGCTCCACCCTCCCGCCTCGTCGATCGAGTGAACACCGGAACCGCTACCCGCCGCCGGCTGATCCCCTCACACCACCCGCAGTGGCTCACTGCCAACTGCTCACTCGTCACTGCCGCCAAAGGCGGCGCAAAACCGCCTCGACACCCCCTCCGCCCCTCCGTAACTTCCCCTCACTCTCTCTCCACCTCTCTAGATCTGGTGAGGACCTCTCTACATCTAGTGAGCCTCTCTAGATCTAGAGAGAGAGTGAGGTGACTAACAACCATACTGTTGGGCCAAAAAATTTATGCACGAAATAATCTCCAAGATTTTCCTAGAATGCGTTCGAGCAATCGACGCAAGCGAACTAATCAGTCGCGTCTCCAGCACAGACAAGGAATTCAGTTTTCAGAACTGGTTTGCAGATCGACTTGAAGCGCTTGGCTTGAACTTCGACGAGCCTTCCCGCAACGCATACCCTGATTTTAGGCTAGTCGATTTCCCAGTGGGATTCGAGATCAAGGGTTTAGGATTTCCTGGTCGCGAGGCGAACTACGATTGCAACAGCCAAGTTCCTTCCGGGATGCACAATGGTCGCCAGATTTATTACGTATTCGGTCGCTACCCCGCCAAGACCAAAGACAAGGAGTATCCAGTTTACGATCTAGTGATGTGCCACGGCGACTTTTTGAATGCCGATCATTCCTACGTTCACAAGAATAAGAATCACAGTCATCCCATAGGATTGAAATAGGCCCGGATGGGCCTTGGTTTCAAGGGGGCGAAGGGCTGTTTTGAGCTGGGGTCGATTGCGAGTTTTTCAGGATTCATTGATATATTGAGCCGATGCTGTCCCATGAGATTATGTTCTGGTGGCCGAGAAACCCGGCAACCAGGCCTGATCGAGGGATCCAAGCACGCGCATTCTCCCGGTTGCTGTCCCATAGCTTTTCAAGAGAGCGAGAAGGTCGATGCGTTCCCAGAGCGCGGAACGGGTCACGGTGAACAGGCGCGTGAAGCTGTGTCCCCACTTCGACAGATAGGCCTGGAAGCGCAGCAGCACGTAAACCAGCAACGCCGAGTAGACCTGCCAGCGGACCGCATTGGCGCTGTGGCCGAGGAAGTTGCTCAGCTTGAGGGTCTGTTTGACCTGCTTGAAGAACACCTCAATGTCCCAGCGGCGGCGGTAGAGGTCGCACACCGTCCGGGGACTCCACTCAAGGTTGTTGGTGATGAAAACCATGCGGCGCCATTCGTTGTCGATCTCGACCCATGCTTCGACCCGCCGGACTTCCACCCCCTTGTGCTTGCCGGTGAGAACGACCAGCTGGTCCTTGATGATGTTCGGCTTGCCCTTGGTGAGGTTCTTGCGGACACGGAAGCGCATGTTGTCCTTGGCTCGGGTGACCCACTGGACACCCCGGACGGCCAACTCGCAGAGGTGGATGAAGTCCACGTAGGCTTTGTCGAAAAGCACGATTTCGCCGGCCAGAAGGGTGGCGCACAGCTCCCGGGCGCGCCGGTTGTCGTGCTGGCCGGCGGTGTCCACGATCGCAAAGGAGGGCAGGAAGCTGTGGAGGTCGAGGCGCAGGTGCATCTTGGCCGCCGCCTTGCGCCGCCGATGCCGGGCCCAGTCCATGCAGTTGGCCACCAGTTCCATGACCGTGGAGTCCACCGCGTGGATCCTCACCTTGAAGCGCCGCAGCAGGCCCTGGCCCCGCCGCCCGGTGGCGAAGCCGGGCTGGATCTGCTGCAGGTTGCCGAGCACCGACCAGAACAGGCGCTCGATGAAGTCGGCGCTGCGGACCTTGTTGGCGTGCGACAACGCGTTACGGGAGGGTGGAGTCACCCCGAAGCGCGACAGCGGCCCGGCCTTGAGCCGCAGCCAATCACAGACATCGTTCAGCCCCACCGTGCGGGCAAGCTGTGCAAAGATCATCGCCGCCAGATGACTCGTCACACCGAAGCTGCGGGCCTTGGCCTGAACTCCGGTCTGGATCGCCAAGCGGTTGATCATCCCACGCGGAATGAGGTTGAGAAGTTGCTTGAGAACGATCACATTCCCTCGGGCTGGTGTTGTCGTATTCATTTCACCCTACCGAGTGGCAGGGATTTTACCTCAACACCAGCCCGCTTTCACTCCTTCGGGTGCGGCTCCCCGTGGGATGGCTGTGAATAAGAATCTCAAGGGATTTGGGAGCTACGGTGACATCATGATTCGAGACAGGAAGATGTATGTGGCTCCTACACCTTACGCGCTCACCAACGGGACGGAGCGCCAAGTGACCTTGATTGGATCGGATTCCTTTCGGCCTGCCAGCGGCCTCAAGCCGTGCGGGGAGTTCAAGCGGGTTGAGTCGGCAAAGCTAATCCGTGGATACAGCTTTGACATGTTGACCCACGAATTGAAACCAACGCACATTGCCAACCCCAATGCAGGGGTTGAGCATCCTTTCAAAGTATTCCGGTCTTCCAATTCGACTGGGCCGAACGTAACATTGAAATAGAATGAAGCTATCTTTCACAGGATTGTTCTCTGGAGCAGGTGGACTAGATCTCGGATTCGAAATGGCAGGTTTTCAGCATCTTTACTCATCCGATATTGACGAATGGAGCGTGAGAACGCTCCGGGACAACAGGCCAAAATGGGATGCAAGCGAAGCAGATGTTAGAGAGCTTACAGCGCGTGACCTTCCGGACTCTGACGTGATGCTCGCGGGATTCCCCTGCCAAGGGTTTTCTCTTGGAGGCAACAGACAAGAGGATGACGAGCGGAACTTTCTATTCAAGGAGGTTGTTCGGCTCGCGAAGACCAAGAAGCCCAAATTTGTGGTTATCGAGAACGTCCTCAATTTGAGGACGATGAAGGAGCCGACGAGCGGCAAGCCTTTTGTTGACGTGATTACCGAGCATTTCGAAGCACTGGGTTATCACATCAAGCACAACATCTTCCGGGTCTCAGGCTTTGGTGTGCCCCAGACCAGGAGGCGATTCATCTTCATAGCGAGCCTTGATCCGTTCCCCAAGATGTTCCACTGGCCATCGCCCGAGCCCGACACACCTGCATCTGCTTACCTTGGCGACATTGCCGCTAACCCATTTATTGCGCTCCCAAACCACTCACCAGAGTGGGGTTTTAACAGTCGTGTTCACGAGGAGACCGATCAGCCTTTTGATCCGATGGAGGAGCCAGTTCCATGCCGGTTCTCAAGAACTGGTTCTGATGGTCACCCAATCAGGTCGCTTGATACACCGTTTCCGGCGATTGACACAGCAACTATTTGGGGTTGGGCACAGGGCAACGTCGTTGCAGAGCGCAAAGAGAAGGATCGAGTCAACGGTTCTTTCGTTCGCAACAGGAATACAGACCTCAAGCTGTGGAGAATCAGTGCTAGTCGTTTGAGGAGCTTCACCGACAGGGAGTATGCCCGCCTGCAGACATTTCCTGACTCCTGGGTGTTTCACGGAGGGAATAAGCGCCATATTCACAAGCAGATTGGCAATGCGGTTCCCGTCCAATTTGCCTTCCGCATCGCCCGTTTCCTAAAGGCGATCAACAAGGCTCAAGTTTCAGGCAAGGTGATGGAGTCCTTTTCTCGAAATCGGGCATCACAGATTGAACTGGAACTATAAGAAGCCC
>JACKPZ010000011.1 GCA_024233135.1 Akkermansiaceae bacterium
ACCGTGGCCACCGTGCTCGCCGAGCACCTCTACGGCAACAGCGCCGACCAACCGGAAAGCGGCATCCTCATCGGCGGCCAGCTTGTCGGCTTCGCGGGAATGATCGCCACCGACCTCGACGGTTCGGGCAATCACACCAACGCCAATGGCGTGGGATTCAACCTCGTCACCGACGGCGCATCCGGCGCGATCCTGACCGTGACCGCCCTGCCTCCGGCCGGTGGTGCCCTCACCTTCACCAACGCCTCGGGCTACTGGTCATTCAACTATGACGACGATTGGAACAACGGGGTCTCGAACGTCAACTTCTTCGACGGAGACCTCGTGACCTTCAACGACTCGGCAGCCGGGTTCCCGGGCACCATCAATGTGACTCTTGACAAGATCGGAGGACCGATCGTCCCCGGTGCCATCATCGTCAACAATTCGGCGGGCAACGACTACGTGTTCGACATGGCCGCGTCCACATCGGAGCTGTTCGGCAACGCACCGCTGACCAAGGACGGCGACGGCACCCTGACCATCGTTCCGGCGGACAGCAACACGCCCTACGGTGGTGTCATGACCATCAATGGCGGCGCCATCGAACAGGCCAACCTGTCCACGCCCCTTCAGAATTCCACCGTGGTCGTCAACCCCGGCGGCACCTACCGGCTCCTTCCCAGCGTGAACAGCCAGGATGTCCGCATGCCCCGAATGATCCTCGCCGGCGGCACGCTGGATCACCAGCGCCGGGCCTTCCACTATCGGCCGATCACATTGGCGGCCGGCACCACCAGCACCATCAACGTCACCCTTTCGAACGCATCTGATGGCTTCTGGACATGGGCCGGACCCAATGATGGCGCCCTCAGTGGCAGCGGCAACCTCATCAAGACCGGGCCCGGCCCGTTCACCGTGTCAGGACGCAGCGTCACCTACACCGGCACCACCACCATCGAAGAAGGCAGCATCGTCGTGGCCAACAACCGGACCGCGGCGTCACCCGTCTGGAACATCGAAAGCGGAGCTCTGGCTCTCAACAATGACAGCGTCACTCCGATCGAAAACCTGTCGAACAGCGCCGCGGTCAACCTGACCGGCGGCAAGTTCGATGTGACGAACAACACCGAAACCATCGGCACGCTGGCGATGGATTCGAGTTCCACCTTCACCACGCTCGCGGTTGCCAACAATGGCGCGGGAACGACGACGGCCTCGCTGACGGTCGGAACCCTGGACCTGACCGGTACTCTCAACTTCGTCCAGTTCAGCAGCACTCCCGGACTCGGGACCTACGAGCTGATGAACGCCACCACGGTCAACGGCACACTGGGCACCAACCTGCTGGTCGCGGGTGTGCCTCCCTCGGCCCAATCGTGGAGCTTCAGTGGTGGTGTGGTCAGCGTGACCATCGGTGCCTATGCCGGCAATACGATCACCTACACCAACCTCTCGGGCGACGCGATGTGGACCCAGGCGTTGGACAACGATTGGACCGACGGCAGCCCGATCGGCTACTACGACACCGATGCGGTCACATTCGGCGACGCCGCAACCGGTCTTCCGGGAACGCTCTCGGTGGCGATTTCAAGTACGGTGACCCCATCGTCGGTGACCCTCAACAATTCCTTGGGCAACGACTATACCTTCACCGGCTCCTCCATCGCCGGAACGGGCGGCCTGACGAAAAACGGCACGGGAACTGTCACGCTCGCGCAGCAGAACACCTACACCGGAGCCACCATCATCAACGATGGCACGGTGGTGCTCGCCGCCGGGGGCTCGGATGTCATCGCTGACGGGTCAGCCATCACCATCAATTCCGGGGCCACGCTTGATCTAGCCGCCGGCAACGCCATCCAGCGGAATAGCTCGGCCGGCAGCATCACGATTGACGGCGGCCTGCTCACCCAGTCGGACGGCAACCACGGCCACTATCCGAACCTCAACCTCAGCAATGGCGCCAGCATCACCGCCACCAGCGCGGGCTCCTTCGGGGGGGTCAATGTCGACTTCGACGGCGACGTGACGGTCTCCGGCACCTCACCCTCGACCCTCGGGCCGTTTACTTTCGGCTTCCGCTTCAACAACTTCTCGCCGGTGTTCAACGTCTCCGACGTCACCAGCGACTCAGCCGTCGATCTCACCATCGACAGCCGCATCCGCGGCAACTCCGGCTTCACCAAGACTGGCGCAGGCACGATGTACATCGCCGCCAACCCGAACTCCGACACCGACTACACCACGACCACGGTCGCCGCGGGCTGCCTGCTGATCGAAGACCTCAGCTCCATCCCTGCCGACCTGACCCAGGTTTCGGTGGGTGACGCTGCCTGCTTCGGCGGCATCGTCGGCGGTTCGAACCTCGGTGAAGCCGCCCTGCTGGCCATCGCTGCCAACGTCGTCTGGGATGCGGGTGGAAACGCCCGCCTGATGATCGATACCGACGGCCAGACGGTGGACATCGCCGCCGAGCTCGCGGGCAACTTCAAGATCATCGCCACCGGCGGCGGCACGCTCAACCTCAACGGCGGCGCCGGCGTGAACGACATCCTCACCGAAGGTGGGACCACCGTGAACGTCGCTTCGACCGGCGCGACCACCATCACGGTCGGAAACATCACCACCACTGCCGGCACCACGCCGGGGACCACCAAGGCGACCCTCACCTTCACGGCCGACGGTCCGGTGGACGTGTACGCCTCCGACGACCTCGCCACCTGGGGCACGCCGGTTCTCACCGGGGTTTCAAGCTCGCCGGTGGTGATCGACAACCTCGCGGGCGGTCGGAAGTTCTTCGTGCTGGTTTCCGCCGGTGCGGCCTACCCGCCGGCGCCGTAAGCGTCTGATCGCGATTTCGAGCGCGCCCGCCGGTTCCGCGATGGAGCCGGCGGGCGCATTGTTTGGTAAAATCCGCGTGTCGTCCCACGTAATCCAGCACCCGAGCCCTCGTTTCCATGTTTCCACGCATCCTTCTCCTCCTCACGGCGGTCGTCCTGCCCGCCACCGCCCGGCCGAACATCGTGCTCTTCGTCACCGATGACGAGAGTCCCATCGCCGGTTGTTACGGCTCGCCGCTCATCCAGACGCCGCACCTCGACGCGCTGGCCGCGGAAGGCACGCGATTCACCGAAGCCTACGCCACCACCGCATCGTGTTCGGCCAGCCGCTCGGTGATCCTCACCGGCCTGCACAATCACGCCAACGGCCAGTATGGCCACACGCACGACTACCACAAGTTCGAGACCTTCACGTCCTGCGCCGCACTCAGCCTGCCGCAGCAGCTCAAGGCGCTCGGCTACCGCACCGCCCACATCGGGAAACTCCACGTCGCGCCCGAGTCGGTCTATCATTTCGACACGTATCTCCGCGAACAGGGCGGCGGCCACAACTCGCCCGAGTGGGTGAAGTCATGCCAGCCGCTTTTCGAGGAAAAATCCGACGCGCCGTTTTTCCTCTGCTTCTGGACGCACGACCCGCACCGCAGCGGCGACGTCGTCGAAAGCGCGCCCGAAGAGCTCAAGCCGAACCGCTTCGGCAACCCCGCGCCGGGCAAACAGTATGGCAACACGGAGGAGGTAACCTACGATCCGGCCGAAGTCGTCGTCCCCGAGTGGCTGCCCGACACCATCGAGTGCCGCCGCGAGATCGCGCAGTATTACCAGAGCTGCACACGCACGGACAAGGCGCTCGGAGCGCTCGTCGCCGCGCTCAAGAAAGCGGGCCAATATGAGAACACGATGATCATTTTCACCGCCGACCACGGCATGGCATTCCCCGGCGCCAAGACGACCGTCTACGAGGCCGGTCTCAAGGTGCCCTTCGTCGTCCGCATGCCCGGCGTGGAAAGCACCGGTGTCGCCAACGACGCGATGATTTCCCACACCGACATCACGCCGTCGCTGCTCGACGCCGCCGGCGGATACGACGCGGAGAAACGCGCGCCGAAGAAACTCCTGCCCGTGCCGAAACCCGGTGTCGGCGAGAACCCGGGCATGAAGTTCCACCAATACCACGGCCGCTCGTGGCTCGGACTGTTAGGAAAGGAACACGGCGAGGGTTGGGACGAGGTGACGGCCTCGCACACCTTCCACGAGATCCAGATGTACTACCCGATGCGCGCCGTGCGCGACCGCAGGTTCAAGCTCATCTGGAACATCGCCTCGCCCCTGCCCTATCCGTTCGCGTCCGATCTGTGGGCGGCCTCCACCTGGCAGGCGCAGTTCCGCAAGGGCAAGGACGCGAACTATGGAAACCGCAGCGTCGATTCGTACATCCACCGCCCGGCTTTCGAGCTCTACAATCTCGAGGCCGATCCGTCGGAGTCGCGCAATCTCGCGGACGACCCCGAGTTCGCGGCGAAACTCGGAACGATGAAGAAGCGGCTGAAGGAGGAGCAGAAACGCACGCAGGACCCGTGGATCCTGAAGTGGAGCTACGAGTGATCCCCGTATCGGATTCGTGGCAAGGATTCGGCTCATACCCCGTAAACGTCTTCTCCAACGGATCCGAAGCCCGTTCCAATATGGACCCGAACATTTCCCGACGCACGAGTCTGAAGCTGATCACCGGAACCGCGCTGGCGGGCATGGCTCCGGGTATTTCCTCATCCGCGACCCCGGGCACCAGCGACCCGTGGGCAAACACGCATGACCGCGTCTGGCTCGGCGGCCACGTGTGGGCGAATCCGATGGAGGACTGGTGCATCCGCGACGGCGCCGCCGAGTGCCTGAACCCGGGCCCCGCGCGCAGCGTGCATTCCCTGACCCACCAGCTCACCTCGAACCGTGCGTTCGAAATGTCGGTCACCGTCGAAATGGCGGAGACCGGGAGACGCGACGTCGGAGCGGGATTCCGTATCGGCCTGCGCAGCGAACTCGACGAGTACCGGAGCAATTGTTTCGTCACCCGCGGTCTCGCCGCCGGATGGCTCGATGGCGACCTCGTCCTCGGTCCGAAGACAGCGGCGGTCGCCACCGACAAGGCCGCTTCTTCGCTGCGCCTCAGCCTCACCGGCAGGCCGGACGGAAAATCATGCAAGCTCACCCTGACCGCGCGGGACGCCGCCGGAACGGAACTCGGATCGGTCACCCACACCATTCCAAGCGAACGGATCGTCGGCAATGTTTCGCTCGCCCACAACCTGCGGGACGGCGGGCGAAAGACCGCGCGCAAATCGAAGGGCGCGCCCGGTCGATATCGATTCCGCGACTGGCGGCTCGGCGGCGAGGGTTTCACCGTCACCGATGGCCATCGTTTCGGCCCGATCCTGTGGACGATGTACTCGCTGAGCGATTCGCGGAGCGACGAGGGATTCGTCATGAAACTCAGCGCCCTCACCGGACCGATGGGCGACGGGGATTCGCAGGACGTCGAGTTGCACATCCACAAGGACGGCGGATGGAAATCGCTCGGTCGTGCGAAGCTGGATCCCGACGCGTGGGTCGCCACCTTCCGCATTCCGAACTGGGACGAGAAACAGGAAACCCCGTTCAAGGTCATCTATCAGGAGAAACACCGCGACGGCACGTCCGCGCCGGACGAATGGACCGGCACGATCCGCGCGAACCCCAACGGGCGGCCGCTGCGCATGGCCGCCATGACCTGCCAGAACGACTACGCGTTCCCCTACGCCCCGGTGGCGGAGAATGTCGCGAAGCTCAAGCCGGACCTGCTCCTTTTCTCCGGCGACCAGATTTACGAGAGCCACGGCGGATTCGGCATCATCCGCAAGCCGGCCGACCGGGCGATCCTCAACTACCTGCGCAAGTTCCATCAGTTCGGCTGGTCGTTCCGCGAGCCGATGCGCCACGCGCCCACGCTCTGCCTGCCGGACGACCACGACGTGTTCCAAGGCAACATCTGGGGCGAGGGCGGCAAGCCGATGGATACCGAGACCCCGGGCGTATCGAAGGGCGGCTATGCCGAACCCGCGAGGATGGTCAACGCGGTGCACCGTACCAACGTCGCCCACCATCCCGACCCCTTCGATCCGAAACCCAGCCTTCAGGACATCAGCGTCTACTATGGCGACATGGTGTATGGCGGTGTCGGCTTCGCGATCCTCGCCGACCGCCAGTGGAAAAGCGGACCCGAGCGCGTGGATACCGGAAGCGGCCGGGCCGACCACGTGCGCGACCCGGATTTCGACACCTCCAAGCTCGACCAGCCCGGTCTGGCGCTTCTGGGTGAACGCCAGGAGGAGTTTCTCAAACGATGGTCCGGCGACTGGCGCGGCCATTCGCTCAAGGCGGTCATCAGTCAGACGGTCTTCGCCGGCGTCGCGACCCACCATGGAGGCCCGGATGGATATCTGAAAGCCGATCTTGATTCCGGAGCGTGGCCGCAGACACCGCGCAACCGGGCGATCGACCTGATGCGTCCGTCGATGGCGCTGCACATCAACGGTGACCAGCATCTCACCACCCTCGTCCAGTACGGCGTGAAGGAGCAACGCGACAGCAACTGGTCGTTCTGCACGCCGGCGATCGCCGCCGGCTACCCACGCTGGTGGCGGCCCGACGAAATCGGCATGCCGCACGAAAACCGCCCGCGACACGGCCGCGCGAACACCGGCAGGTATGTCGATGGTTTCGGCAACAAAGTCTATGTGTTCGCCGTCGGAAACCCGGACGTCGGCCGCGCCCCGAACCGCTACGACAAGGCGCATCAAAAAGGCAGCGGCTTCGGATTCATCACGTTCGACACGGAGGCGAAGACGTATTTCATCGAGTCGTTCCGCTTCCGCATCGACGCCACCGATGGCAAGCCGGACAACCAGTTCCCCGGCTGGCCGGTCACCATCCACCAGAAGGAGAACCGCGGCGAGAACGTGATCGCGTGAGCGCCGCCGCCGTGCTTCGATCCCCCGCATGTGGATGAAGACGCTGTCGCTTGTCTCCGCCGCCTTGTTCGCCGTCGGTTGCGCCTCCGTTCCCGCGGGCGGAGATGACGGTTTCAACACGAAGGTGCTCGCCGCGGTGAGGTCGATGCCCCGCGGCGGTGGCTACGATGGCAGCGATGCGGCGAAGAACCGGATGCCGGAGGCTTGTTCGTGGAATGGTGGCGCGCTGACGGTCGATGCGGGCGCGGCGTCGCCGGGCTTTTGTTCCGGCGCGACGTATCTGGTGTTGTTGGACGCGCTCGGATCCGGACCGCGGGAGATGATGCCGGTGACCGATCAAATAGACGGCCACGGTATCTTCGGCCGTTGGAACGCGAACGGCCCCGGCTGTGCGAAACTCGTCGCTGACCTCGGCGCGGGCGTCAATTTCACCTCGTGGGACGAGGCCCGCCCCGGCGACTTCCTCAAGATCTGGTGGACCGATGAGATCGGCGGGCGAGAGCGTGGTCACCACGTCGTCTATCTCGGACGAACGGGTGACAGCGTCCGCTACTGGTCGAGCAACCAACCGGGCGGCTATGGAGTGAAAACGGCCCGCATCGACGAATGCCGGCGGGTGCTTTTCACCCGGATCACACGGCCCGACCGTTTCGCCGCCGCCGGCCGGCTGCCGGAACGGGACGCTTGGCTGGAGGCGATGCTGAGGAAGGATTTCACCTGGTCCGATGTGGTGGCTCGTTGCATGGTGAGGCCATGAAGATCGAACACGTCGCATTCAACGTCGCCGATCCCGTGGCGATGGCGGATTGGTATGTCCGTCACTTCGGCCTGCGGATCGTGCGCCACATCGCGGAGCCGAACCAGACGCACTTCCTCGCGGATGACGGCGGTTCGGTGATCGAGATCTATTGCAACCCGCCAGACCAGGTTCCGGACTACGAGTCGATGGACCCCTTGTTGTTTCATCTCGCCTTTGCCAGCGCGGATCCCGAGGAGGATGCGGCGAGGTTGGTGGCGGCGGGCGCCAGCCGCGTTTCCGAAGTCCGGCCGGACGACGGATCGATCCTCCTCATGCTGCGGGACCCGTGGGGCGTGGCCTTCCAACTGTGCCGGAGAGCGAAGCCACTCGCCTGATTCCAAGGAAGGCCGGACACCCCGCCCGCAACCTTGTTGGAAAAGTTCCGCCGCCGGGTCCGTATCTCCGCGCGTCATGGTTTGTTCTTTTTCTTCCGCCTGTCGTGCTTCGCTCCTTTGGATCTGCGGAGCGGCCATTCTTTCCGCCTCCCCGTCCGACTATGCGGATTGGCGGTCCTTGAAGCCCGAGCAACAGCAGAAGCTCGCCGCGGACCTCGAACCGAGGGCGCTGCGCAAGATGCCCGCCACGAAGCGGGCCGAGCTTCAGAATGCGTCTCTCGCGTTTTCCGAACGCGCTCTCGGACGGCAGCCGAACGGCAAGCTCAAGCAGGTGAAGGACGAGACGGAGAAACGCCTGCTCCGCATCGCGGGCGAATACCTCAACTCGTTGCCGCCCGGCGAGGTGCCGGCCCATGCGCGGGCGGCCGAGTTTTTCGGGGAAGTCCCAGCGAACGCGAGACGAATCACGCGGACGATTTCCATCGATCCGAAATCCGAACTCTGGCACTCGACCGGCCTCTACGCCGCGCCCGGTGAGGTGGTGACCGTAAAGGTGCCGGACGCATGGACGAATCGCGGCCTGCGCGTCCGTCTATCAGGTCATGCCGATGGCATTCCGCAGAAGAAGCCGATGGTCCGCCTTCCGACGCCGGTGAGTCGGAGCTTCGAGATCACGGGTTCGGAAACCCAGGCCGCATCCGCATTCGGCGGCGCGGTCTACATCGAGACCGGCAAGCGGCCGATCGAGGAGGCCCCGTTCGAGGTGACGATCTCCAACGCGCTGGCGGCACCGGGTTTCAAACTGGGAAGCACCACGCCGGAGCAATGGCGCGCGTCGCTCCGCAACGCTCCCGCTCCATACGCCGAGTTCCTCAGCGACCGGATCGCGCTGTCGTTCCCCAGCGCGTGGATCCGTGACATGGACGACCCGACGGAGCTGATGAAATACTGGGATCACATCGTCGAGTTGCATGACGAACTCGGTGGTTTCGCCCACCTGCGGACGACGGCGGAGCGGGTGAACGTGGACGTGCAGATCTCCGCGGGCTTGTTCCATGCCGGCTATCCGATGCAGGGGCCGCAGGAGCCGTGCAAGGGCATGGTAGACCTCGCCTCGCTCCGCGAACATGGAAACTGGGGATGGTTCCACGAGCTCGGTCACGAGTCACAACGGCGGCCGGACAAGCGCTGGGGCTGGGACAACCCGTATACCTTCGACGGCTCGATCGAATGCACGGTGAACCTGTTCAGCGCCCATGCCTACGACCGCCTCAAGATCGCGCCCAAAGGCGGCTGGGCGTGGACGGTGGATCCGAAGCAGGTCGCCGAGAAGGCGCGCAACGGGCTTGCGAAGGGCACGCCGTTCGCCAAAGCAGACGTCGGCACCCGGCTCGCGATG
Organism: Akkermansiaceae bacterium; assembly: GCA_024233135.1. GTDB lineage: Bacteria > Verrucomicrobiota > Verrucomicrobiia > Verrucomicrobiales > Akkermansiaceae > Luteolibacter. The sequence goes on from JACKPZ010000011.1 coordinate 9,360, forward strand.
TTCCTCCAGCTTCGCGACGCCTTCGGCTGGCAGCCGATCGCCGCGCTGCTCAAGTCCTACAGCGACGACCACGACCGCTCGCCCGAGCTGCTGCCGCGGACCAACGACGAGGAGCGCGACCAGCTCTGCGTCCGGCTTTCGAACATCCTGAACCGGAATCTCTATCCGTTCCTCCACGACCTGTGGGGCATCGAGATCAGCGACGCCGCGCGCGACAAGGTTTCGAACCTTCCGCCTTGGATGCCGGAGGGATTCGTGGCGAATTCGTGAGCAGCATGGAGCCGGCCGTCGTCACCGTCACCCTCAACCCCGCGATCGACCACACCGTTTTCCCCGACGGTCTGGAGTTGGGCGCGGTGAACCGCTGCCGGAGCCATCACCGGCAGGCCGGAGGAAAAGGAGTGAACGTCTCGTCGATGCTCGGCCAGTACGGCGTTTCTAGTGTCGCCACCGGTTTCCTCGGAGCGGACAATCCGCGTTTGTTCGAGGAGTTGTTCCGGCGCGACGGGATCGTGGACGCGTTCGTGCGCCTGCCGGGCGAGACGCGCACCGGGATCAAGATCGTCGAGGCGTCTCCGCGACGCACGACCGATCTCAATTTCCCGGGGCTCGCGCCGGCCACGGGCGACCTGGAGAAGTTCGGGGAAACGATGGGCTCGCTGGTTTGCCCGGGACGATGGTTCGTGCTCGCCGGCAGCCTGCCCGCGGGCGTCGGGACCGAATGGTTCGCCAGGCTCATCTGCCGCATCAAACAAGGAGGCGGCCGGGTCGCCATCGACACCAGCGGAAGCGCCCTTTCCGCGGCGATCGACGCGGGCGCGGACCTCGTGAAACCGAACGAGCACGAGCTCGGCGAAATCCTCGGCCGCGCCCTCGACGATCCCACCTCACAAGTCGATGCCGCGCGCGATCTCCAACGCAAGGTGCCGCATGTCATCCTCTCGCTCGGCGCGAACGGCGCCTTGTTTCTCGATGCGGACGGCGGGTTTCACGCGTCTCCCGCACCGGTGGAGGTGGTCAGCACCGTCGGCGCGGGCGATTCGCTGGTGTCCGGCTATCTCGCAGGGCTGCTGACGGGCGAACGTGCGGAGCATCGCGCGCGACTGGCCACGGTCTTCGCATGGAGCGCGCTGGAGGATGTCACTCGCAGACTTCCGGACGGCGCGGAAATCCGCCGACGGATGGAGCAAATCGAAGTCCGCCAGCTCTCCGAAACACCATGAGCGCCGACCACATCGTGATCCTAACAGGTGCGGGCGTTTCCGCGGAATCCGGCCTTCCCACATTCCGTGGACCGGACGGGCTGTGGGAGGGTCACCGCGTCGAGGATGTCGCCACGCCCGAGGCCTTCGATCGCGACCCGCATCTGGTCCATCGTTTTTACAACCTGCGGCGCAGGGCGCTCGACAGCGTCGGACCGAACGCGGCGCACCTCGCGATCGCGCGGCTGCAGCGCGAGCGCCGCGTGACCTTGGTGACCCAGAACGTCGATGATCTTCACGAACGCGCGGGTTCCACCGGCGTCATCCACATGCACGGCGAGCTGCGCAAGGCGCTCTGCACGCGCTGCGGCGCACGGATGGAGTGGATCGATGACATGGAGGTGGACACTCCGTGTCCCGCGTGCGGGAAAACCGGCGGCATGAGACCGGACATCGTATGGTTCGGCGAGATGCCGTATCGCATGGAGGAAATCGAAAGCGCGTTGATGGATGCGGATCTATTCGCGGCGATCGGCACGTCCGGCAACGTCTATCCGGCCGCGGGTTTCGTGCGGACCGCGCGTTTTGCCGGAGCGCGGACGATCGAGTTCAACAACGCGGGCACCGCGGTGTCCGGGTTTTTCGAAGATCACCGCCTCGGCCCGGCGACGGTCGAAGTCAAACGCTGGGTCGACAACTTGCTCGACGCTTGATTTTCCCCTTTGCCCGCGGCGTGTGCTGCGCTCACATTTCCGCCATGGCCAAGGCAAGCGCGGAAAACCGGGTGGTGATCAAGGTGTTTCTCTACGGCATCCAGCCGCAGATCTGGAGGCGCTTTTCGATTTCGAGGGACGTCACGTTCATCGAGCTGAGCGATGCGATCCAGGCGGTGATGGGTTGGGAAAACAAGCATCCACACGAGTTTCGGCACGGCAAGGGCAAGCGGCTCGTCGATGTGATCGGCCCGGTCGGACTGCAGGACCAGGTGATCGGCGAGTTCCAGGACGAGGCGAAGCTGACGGTCGGCGAGTTTCTCGGAAAACGCAGGATGCCGATCCGCATTCTCTACCGCTACGACTTCGCCGACGAGTGGATCCACGAGATCGTCTTCGAGAAAGGTGAGGCGGGCGAAGGCGGACCGGTGGCGATGGATGGCGAACGTGCGTGTCCACCCGAGGACTTCGGCGGCACCTTCCAATACATGCAGGCGCTGCACGGTGAGATCGAGTGGATGAATCCGGGATACGATCCCGAAGCATTCGATGCGAAAGCCGTCTCCTTCGAGAAGAAGAAGACGCGCAACCGGAAATAGGAACGCGGCACGGCGCGTATGGGTTTCGTCATGCCCATGCACCGCCGCGATTTCCTCAGACTCGGCACCGGATCGTCCCTCGCCCTCGGTTTCGGCGGAAGGTTGTCCGCCGCGGAAACCGACGCCCGCGCGCTCTACGCGAAGTTCGTTCCCCACGACAAACAACTCGATGCCGCGTGGGTGGAGTCGCTCACCCGCCGCGGTCACCCGTTGGATGCGGCGATCGGGCACGAAGCCGGCGGGATCGATCCCGAAGTCATCGGCATGACCGTCGGCGGCATCGGCTGCGGCACGGTGTATCTATCAGGTGACGGCAGACTCTGGGTTTGGGACATCTTCAACCAACATCACGAAGGGGTCGTGCCGAACCAGGTGGCGGCACCGGAAGGAACGGGAAACATCCAGGGGGCGAAGAAGGTTCGCGAGCGCGACGGCGCGAATTTCCTCAAACCTCCGCGCGCATCGGAGCATCGCAACGGCGTGGACGCCCGGTTCACGTTGCGCCACGGAGAAATTTCGCTGCCGATGGATGCCTCGGGGTGGGACAAGGTTCGTTTCACCGGCAAATGGCCGGTCGGAATCGTGGAGTATGCATCGGAGAAAACTCCGCTCACCGTGCGGCTCGAAGCGGTTTCTCCGTTCGTTCCTTTGAGGCTTCGCGATTCCTCCCTGCCGTTGACGGTGCTCGACTATACCATCGTCAATCCGACGTCCGATCCGGTCGAAATCGAACTCACCGGCCACCTCAACAACCCCGCGGGACAATTCTCGAAACAGGAGGCCCGGCGCATCACCGGCAGCTTCGGATCCTTCGACCATCGCGGCCTTGTTCATTCTCTTGATGAGCACGCCGACGCCGGCGCGCCCGATGCCGGAAGCATGGCCATCGCCGTTTTCTCCGGAGGAGGAAACGCGGACGCAGCGAACCACACCGTCAACGGCAAGACCTCCATCGCGTCCGGAGGCAGCGCACAAATCCGCTTCGTCATCGCGTGGCATTTTCCGAACCTCGATACGAAGCCCATCGGTGTCCCCGGCGTGAAACGCCACTACGCGAAGGACTTCGCCAACGCCCGCGAGGTGATCGATCACTTTCGGGAGAACGAAAAACGTCTCGTGGGCGAAACCCACGACTGGGTCGCCTGCTGGAACGACTCGACCCTGCCGCAATGGCTCCTCGACCGGACGATCCTCACCGCGAACACGCTGCAGACACAGAACTGCCTGCTCTTCGACAACGGCCGCTTCTGGGCCTGGGAGGGAATCGGCTGCTGCGCGGGAACCTGCGGGCATGTTTGGGAATACGCCCAGGGACACGCGCGCTTGTTTCCCGAAATCGAACGAAACATCCGCGAGAACACGGACTACAAACTCGCCCTCAACGCCGACGGATCGATCCGCTTCCGTGGAACCAACGCAGGCACGGTGGCCATCGACGCGCAATGCGGATACGTCCTGCGCACGCTTCGCGACTGGCAGCTCAGCGACGATCCGGACTATCTCAAGCGCGTCTGGAAGGCGGCGAAGTCGGCGATCCGGTTCCTGGTCGGGTTCGACAAGCAAAGCGGCCTCGACGGATTGCTCGACGGACGGCAGCACAACACGCTGGACGCCGAGTGGTATGGCAAGGTGCACGTCCTCTGCTCGATGTATCTCGCCGCACTCCGAGCGGGCGAGGAGCTTGCCATAACAATGGAAGATGAAACGCTCGCCGGCGAACTGCGCCGGACCTATCAGATGGGCCGGCGGAACATCGCCACATTCTTCGATGGCGAGTTTTACATCCAGATCGAGGACCCGGCGCATGCGGATGCGATCGGTGTCGGCACCGGATGTTATATCGACCAGGTGATGGGCCAGTTCTGGGCGAATCAACTCGGGCTCGGCCGTCTCTACGATGGGGCGCACCAGAAATCCGCGCTTCGGGCTCTGTGGAAATACAACTTCGTCCCCGAATACGGTTCTTTCCGCCAGGGCTTCAAAGAAGGCCGGCACTATGCGGGGAAGGGCGACTCCGGGCTGCTCATGTGCACCTGGCCGAAGGGCGGATTGCGCGAGGATTTCAAGAAGCACTGGCAGTATGCCTACTTCAACGAGTTCATGACCGGCTTCGAATACCAGGCCGCCGCCCACATGGTTTCCGAGCGCGACGCGGACCTCGTCGAACACGGGCTCGCCATCGCCCGCGCGATCCACGACCGCTACTCGGCGGAGCGCGGGCGCAATCCGTACAACGAGATCGAGTGCTCGGACCACTATGCGCGCGCCGGCTCCTCCTTCGCCGTGTTTCTCGCCGCTTGTGGTTTCCACTATGACCAGAACAAGCGCCTGCTTTCCTTCGATCCCGTCGTCCGTTCGCCCGACGGCTCGTTCAAGGCGCCGTTCCTAACAAGCTCCGCGTGGGGCACCTACGAGGAGCAGGGGACCACCGCCTCCCTGCGGATCGCGTGGGGCACGCTCGAACTCGACACGCTCGATCTCGCGGTGTTCCGTGGGAAGCAACCCAAAGCGACCCTCAACGGCCGCGAAACCCCGTTGGGCAATCTCACCCTCCACAAAGGCGACCAACTCGTTCTCGAACTCCCATGAAACTCCTCATCCTCTGCACCGCGCTCGTCACCTGCGCGCCGCTCCTACGCGCCGAAACGATCCCATGGGAGTCCCACGTCAACCAGGAGGCGAATCGCCTCGGCCACCGCAACATGATCGTCGTCGCGGACTCCGCGTATCCGGTGCAGACCGGCAAGGGCGTGAAGGTCGTCAGCACCGGAGCGGATCATCTAACCGTCGTGAAGGCCGTCCTCGCCGCGATCCGCTCCGCACCCGGTGTCCGCCCGCTCGTCGCCCTCGACAAGGAGTTCGCCCATCTCCCCGAGGAGCATGCCAAGAGTGCCGCGGCGCTGCGGAAGTCGATGCTGGAGATCCTACCCCGCGAGAACCTCCGCGAGGAACTTCACGAAACGCTGCTGAAGGAGGTGAACACGACGGCGGAATCGTATGAGGTGATCGTTTTCAAAACCACCGGCACCACGGCGTATTCCAGCGTGTTCTTCACGCTCGATTGCGGCTACTGGTCGGCAGAGGCCGAACAAGCGCTGCGGAAACGGATGGAGAAGGATCATTGATCCGGAATGATTCGACGGCCCGCGGTCCGGGATCTCCGGACGCACGGGCCGCCTGGGTTTTTCCTGAAGCGACCGTCAGCGATGACTTCCCCCCGGATTCCACTCCTTGCGGGTGAGAACGGAGTCATCGTTCTTGTCGAAACGACGGAAAGTGCGGCGGATGGAGTCCTTGCGGCGCTTGGACTTGGTTGACGGATAGGTTTGGAAGAATTCCTTCATGCTGAGTGATTTGTCGTCGTTGAGGTCCGCGAGTTCGAACTGCGTGAGTCCGCTGGTTGGCTTCACCCGGTGGCCTTTGTAGGCGGACCACTCTTCGAGACTGAGGAATCCGTCGCCATCGGTGTCCGCGCCGAGGAAACGGTCGCGGATCTTCACGAGCGGACGTTTCCGGAGGTCCGGTTTCGCGAACTCGTCGAAGTCGAGTTGTCCGTCGCCATTGGTGTCGAGCGTCGCGAATTTCCGCGCGTCGCTATCATCCGGCGAGCCGTCGTTCTTGTAGGCCATCCATTCGTCTGACGAGACGAGCTTGTCGCCGTCCGCGTCCGCCTTGGCGAACTTGCGCGCGATCTTTTCGGCATCGGCGCTGTCCGAAAGCGTGGTCGCGAATTCGGCATAACTCAGGAAGCCGTCGGAATCGGCGTCGGCCAGGGCGAACTTGGCCGCGTCGTCCTCGGTTTCGGGGTGATTGTCGTCGTCCCCGCGGCGGGCCGAGGCCGGCAGCGAGACGAGCAGGGTGAGGGCGGTGAGTTGGATCAGGAGTTTCATGGTTGTTTGGTTGGGTTGTGGGTGTGGGATGCGGGCACGGAGAACCGTGCGCCTGGTGAAACAGGTGGAATGCGGGAGGAGAAGAACCTCTCTCGGATGGAATCGCCGCGGGTGGAATCAGGGCGCGGCGGGCACGGTGCCGGAGAACCAGATCGTCCCGTCCTTGGCGATGGAAACAGGATGTCCGGCGACTTCGAAGTCGAGAGGCAGCTCGCCAGCCCCGTCGGGAATGACCTCGAAGCGGAGCTTGCCGCGGGTCTTGTCCACGTCGAGCGCGACCGTCAGGGTGCCGCGGGTGGTTCCGGAAACGACAAGCTGGTAGTCACCTTCCGGGATCGCCTCGACCTCCACTTCGAATCCGGCGACACCGGCGAGCCCGAACTGGACCTGCACCTCGCCGGACGCTTCCGGTCCGAGGCCCGGCATCTTGTCGAGCGCGGCGGTGACGCTGTCGCCGCCACCGTTGTCGTCGCCATTGTCATCTCCCGTTCCGCCAGGGCCATCCGGTGGTGTCGGAACGATGCCGGTGAAATACACGACTCCGTCTTTCACCAACTCGACCGGCAGGCCGATCGGATCGATGGTCAGGTTGATCTCGTCCTCGTCGTTGGCGTTGGTTTCGAACTCGACCTCGCCTTCGCTCTCCTCGGCGTCTCCGACCATGAGGAGCTGGCCGATGACCTGGCCGTCGACGATGATGTCATAACTTCCGGGACCGATATCACGGCCGTCGACATCGAGTTCGATCTTGCCGGTGGCCATCTTCTGGATCTTCACGCGGCAGCGGCTGCCGTTCGGAGCGTTCGTGGTGGGTGACAGGGAAACCTGCACCTCCATCTCGTCGTCCTCGTTGTGGTGATCGAGATCGTCCTCGTCGGTGTCGCCGTCGTTGTCGTCGTCGTCGTCGTCGCGGTTGGAAAGTCCGTCGCCGTCGGAGTCGTCGTCGTCGCCATTCAGGACGCCGTCGCCGTCGGTATCGTCGTCGAGGTCGCCGCTGTTGCCGCGGTTGTCGCCATCGATGTCATCGTCGATGCCGTCGCTGCGGCTGTCGCCGTCGATGTCATCCTCCATCAGGTCGTCGTCATCGAGCGAGTCGCCGTCGATGTCGTCTTCGGAAGGGTTGTCGTCGTTGCGGCCATCGCCGTCGATGTCCATTTCCGACGCGTCGTCATCCTTGCGGCGGTCGCCGTCGATGTCGTCTTCGGACGGATGGTCATCGGTCTTCCCGTCGCCATCGACATCGGTTTCTCCCAGCGAATCATCGGCCTGACCGTCATCGTCGATGTCCTTTTCGGCGGGGTTGTCGTTGTTGATGTGATCGCCGATGTACTGGCCCGCGAAGGGGCCGGTCTTGGCGATGCCGCCATCGACGTTGTCATCGAGGGCGTTCGGGATGCCGTCGTTGTCGATGTCGGGATCGACGATGTTCGGGATGCCGTCCCCGTCGAGGTCGGGTGCGGACTTGGCGTTCGCGGTCAGGGTGCCGAGGGCGAGGCCCGCGGCTGCGATCCAGCGAAGGCCAGCCGAGCGGGTCATGAAGGATGTGAGTTTCATGGTTCCTGGTTCAGTGGTTTGGTCTTCGGGTTCGCGCTCGGGGGGAGAATGCGGCGGTCGGCGGAAGTTGGCAAAGCGATTGGCGTAACGAGATGGTAGGGAAACCGTCAGCGGGTGACGTGGATGCGGAAGAAACGCGAGGGCCGCCCGGAAACCGGTTCCGGATCGCGCAGGAGGATGCTCATCGGCGAGGGGCTTCCGGTTTCCCCGGAAAGGTAGGCCGGCCCGGTGAAAGGCGCCCCCTGCTGGCTGAACGAGAGGATTTCCCACGGCCCGGAAAGCGTGTCGGCGGCCTCGACGACGATGGTGATGTCCGGGCGGGACGGATCGCGGACGAGGGCGAGATCGGCTTGCCCCGCTTGGATCGAGAGGCCGAGTTGGCCGCCGGTGTCGGGCGTGTTCGGCAGGGTGCCGGCGAAATATTCGAGCAGGTTCGACCTGCCGTCGTGATCCGGATCGGCATGGTCATCGGCCCACGGGTCGCCGAAGTGGGTCTGCTTCCAAACGACGAGCGGCAGTCCGTCCGGAGTCATCACGCGGAAGCGGAGGAACCGGCGGGGGCCGCCGCCCGCATCCATCAGATCACGCAGCAACACGGCCTTGATTCCGGGCGTGGGGGCGTCGCCCGAAACGTATCCGGGGCCCGAAAACGGCTTCCCTCCCTCGCTGACGGCGAGCGGCAGCCATGGGCCGGCGAGGTCCGAAGCGACCTCGACGATGTAGATCACATCGGAGTGTTCCGGGTTTCTCGGCACCACGATCTGGAGCCGCCCGTCCTGCAGGACCGGCTGCGGTGCGACGCCGGGAATGGATGGGTCGGTGTCGAGCGCGTATTCGACGATCGTCGGCACACGATCCCCATCCGGATCCGCCGTGTTCGGCGCATCCGCACTCCCCAACAATCCGAGTTTCCACACCGCGAGAGGTGTGTCCGGAGCTGCGGAAACGAGCAGCAGCCCGCCTCCCCCGCCCGCTCCGCCGGCCGGCGTGGTGACCAGCAGCGCGCCGTCGGGCAGCTCCGCGATTCCGGCGTGATGGATGAGATTCGATTCGTCGGCGGCCTCGCCGGGAGCCCCGAGGTCGGCGAGGATTTCGAGGCCCGTGGCGGGCGCGAAACGAAACACATGACCGGACGCGGTGACGCCGGTGACCGCTCCGTCCGCGCTGGCCAGCAGGCCGCCGACCGGTTCCGATGCGGTGGCGGGTTCAAAGGACGCGACGGTTTCCCAGGTGTCGTTGGCGGGATCGATCCGGATGAGCACGCCCGCGTCATCCGTTCCCCCGCTACGGCAGGTGCCGTAGATCAAACCGTCCGCCGCGAGCGTCAGCCCGCCGTCCGGCAGGCGCGGGCCGGTGACTCCGAAGGCGGCGATCTGGCTGTAGGTGCCGAGCGCGTTCACCTTGTAGATGACGCCCGTGTTCGACGCGCCGCCGAGGGCGGTGATGCCGTAGAACGACTGGTTCGGCGCGAGCACGACCGGTCCCCGCGGGTCGCGGCCGGGCGCCGTGCCGATGGTGCCGGTGAAGGAAACGATACGCGTGCGGGTTCCGCCCGTGGTGAGCCGGTAAAAGGTGCCGCGGGCCGATGCCCCGCCTTCGCGGGCGACGCCGAACAGGGCGCCGGCGGCGGGGGTCAGCGGTCCTTCCGCCAACGAGCCGGCGCTCGTGTTGAAATCCGCAAGCAAGGCGGTGGCACCCGTCCCCGGATCGAAAGTGAACGCCGTCCCGCGATCCACCGATCCGCCGCGTGCCGCGATGCCGAACATCGTGCCATTCAGGACCGTCAGCGCTCCATCCGGAGTGTCGCCGGCGGCCGCGGTGAGCGGGTGGGCTGTGAGGGTTTCCGAGACACCATCGTAGCGAGCGATCGCCCCCGCGCCTTCGCTCCCGCCGCGTGCGAGCGGAAACACCCAGCCGCCCGCGCCATCCGAAACCGGCGCGCCGGATGGGATGAATCCCTCCGTTGGCGACATTGCGGCATCGACCGCGAAGACCCCCGCGGTGGTGAGCGAGAACACCACGCCGAGTTGGCCGGGACCGCCGGCGCTGGTGACGCCGTGGAAAACCCCGGCCGCGTCCTTCGTCAGCCCCGCGCGCGGCGAGGCACCGTCGACACCCGCGAAATCGTGGAGCGCCGCGTGGACTCCCGCGATGCTGAGGCGGAACAGGTTTCCGAAACCCGAGTCGCCGCCCGCGGCGCAGGCACCGTAGAGCTGGCCGTCATTGCCCTCGACCAGGCTGCCGACGGGTTGCGAGCCGGTGGGATCGGAAAACGAATGCAACGCCGTGAAAACCGGCACCGCATCCGTCGTGAAAGTGAACGCCGTGCCGAACCCGGAGCTGCCGCCGAATTCCGTGGTGCCCACCAGTTTCCCCGATGAATGAAGCACGAGACCGCCGTCCGGCGACGCACCCGGCCGTGCACCCGCACCACCCGTGAAATCGAAGAGATGGGTGAAACCGCCAGCAGTTGTGATCCGGAAAGCTGTGCCCACGCCCGCCGTCCCTCCGCTCCGGCAGAGACCGTGGAAAATCCCGCCCGCGAGGACCAGCGGGCCGCAAGGGTCCGAGCCCGCCGTGCCGGTGAAATGGTGCAGGGTCGTAAACGCGCCGGCGGTCGAGATCCGGAACACCGTACCATGGCCGTTGTTTCCCCCGGCACGGGTGACGCCGTAGAGGAACCCGTCGCTGTGCGCCGCGAGCGCGCCCGGCACCGAGCCTTCCGCGCCGCCGGCGAAATCGTGCACGGTCGCCACCTCGCCCGTGGCGGGCGAATACCGGAACACCAGGCCGAACCCGCCGGACCCACCGGAGCTGGTGCTGCCGTAGAAGTTCCCGTCGCCTCCGGAAACCAAGCCGGCCGCCGGCCCGTCTCCACCGTTTCCGGTGAATTGATGCAGCGCCTGCACGTCGCCTCCATCCACGCGGAACAAGACGCCCGCATCGGACGCCCCGCCGGACGAGGAAACGCCAAGAAAACCGCCCGTTCCGTCCGCAATCAGCGGCGCGACGGTGTTGGCGCCGGGTTTTTCGAAGTCCCGGAGCACCGAGACATCCCAGCCGGCCGCCCCATGGCAAAGCAGGGCGGAGAGAATCCAGGCTCGGGGGGACATCTGCATGTTCGTCACGCCGCGCGGTTTCGTAACGGATTGGTTATTTTCATGCCAGCGCGGCCTTGTAACCAGACGGTTACGGACCGGGAGTTGCCGGAGCGAGCATTTTCCGCATAGCTTCCCGCCTGCCGATGAAGTGGCCCCATAACGGATCGATGCTGGCCAACGCCTCGCTGTTAGCGATCGGCGCGGTGGCTGGTGCCGCCGTGAGCTGGTGGATGACCCCATCGCAGGATGATTTCGCAAGCTCCCGCGAGGGAGATCCGATCCGGCGGCCATCGGCCCGCACCATCGCGCTCAACGAGCGGGCCGGTGGCCCCACCGGATCGGAAGAAGCCAAACAATCCCTGAGAAACGCGCTCGAGCGATCGGACCACTTCCGCAACGCCGGGAAACTCGCCGCCGAGGCCGGCATCGTCGACGCGCTCGCCGAGGCCGAGCACATCGGGTCGGAAAAAGACCGCGCCGATTTCATCCGTGGAATCTACGCATCCTGGTCGGAGACCGACGCGCAGGGCGCGCTCGCGCACGCCTTGGGCGGATTCGCCGCCGGATCTCTCCAATCCGACACCATCGGCATCGCCATCAACAAGTGGGGTTCCGAAAACCCGCGCGAGGCGTGGCTGTGGGCCGAGGCGAATCTCTCAGGCCCGTTGCTCGAACGCGCCCTCACCGACGTCATCATCGGCTGGGCGCGCCGTAGTCCGGAGGACGCCGCCGGCTGGCTCGGCTCCACCGGCCTGACCTCGCAGACCCTCTTCAACGCCCTGCCCGGCACCTGGGCTGAGACCGATCCGAATGCAGCGCTCGCCTGGGCGGACTCACTGCCTCCCGGCAAGGCGCGTGACACGGCGGAAATCGCCGTCGCCAACAGCGCGGCACAAGACGACCCCGCCGAAACGGCGAAGATTTTCGAAGACCGGATCGCCGATGGCAAAAACCCCGGCCTGCCGATCACCATCGCGAACATCTGGGCGGGCACCGACCCAGCCGCCGCAGCCGAGTGGGTGACCTCGATGGAGGAAGGCCCCGGCAAAACCGAGGCCGCCGCCACGCTCGCCACCGTGTGGGCCGCCAGCGATATCCAAGCCGCGGTCGCCTGGAGCCAATCGATCGGCGACGCCGACATGCGCCGGCAGGTCGTTTCCAACATCGGCACCACCTGGGGAGCGATCGAGCCCGAGGCCGCCTTGGATTGGCTCGGCTCGCTGCCCAAGGGCCTCGCCAACGACGGCATCACCGGTGCCATGTACTCGTGGGCCGGCACCGACCCGGTCGGCATGCGCGAGTGGATCGACACCGCGGGCAACAACCCGCTGGGAGACCGCGCCCGCCAGAGTCTCGGCGATGTTCTGAGCCAGGAAGCGATTCCCGACGCGCTCGATCTCGCCCTCGGCATGAAATCCGCCGTCGCCCGCGACGCCGCGCTCGCCCGCTACTTCCGTGAGTGGCGGAAACGCGATGACGCATCCGCGCAAGACTGGCTGGACGCGAACTGGGCCGGCCTGCCCGCCACCACGCAAGGGGCGCTGGCGAAGGTCCAGACCAAGGCGTTCTATCAGAAGTAGCTCAGCCGCGCGGCAGGCGCAGCGTGAAGGCGTTCAAGCCGTCCGGACTCGGTTCGTAATCAAGATCGCCGCCGTGGGCGCGGGCGAGTTCGCGGGCGATGTTGAGGCCAAGTCCGTGACCGCGGATGTTCTCACCAACTCTGGATCCCCGGCGGAAGCGCTCGAAGATGGTGGCGCGGTCGTCCTCCGGAATGAGGGCCCCGCTGTTGGCGACGACGACGTGGATGGAGTCATCTACGATGTGCGCCGTAATTCGGATGGTGCCGTCGACCGGCGTGTATTTCGCGGCGTTCTCCACCAGGTTCTGGAGGATCAACTTGATGCGGCGCGCGTCGGCGCGGGCGGTCAGGCCGGACGCGATGTTCGTCTCCACGTGGATGTCGCGGTTGTGGGTGAGCACGCCGAGGTCGTCGGCCGCCGCCTCGGCAAGCGGTGCGAGATCGAGGGTGGCCGCTTCGAGCGCCAGACGGCCGGCATCGGCCTGGGCAAGCAGCAGGAGATCCTCGATGAGCGCGGTGAGGCGGCGGGTCTGCTGGCGGAGCGCCTCGATGTCCGGCGCGAGCGCGGGGTCCGCGGTGGCGGCCAGCGAGTCGAGTCCGGCGCGCAGCACGGCGACGGGCGTCTTGAGCTGGTGCGAGGCGTCGGCGGAGAACCGGGTCGCCGCCTCATACGACGATTGAAGACGGTCGAAGGTGTGGTTGAGGACCGTCGTGAGCCGCGCGATCTCGTCCTTTGCGCGCGGCATCGGCAGGCGCTCGCCGAGGTTCTCGGCGGTGATGGTCTCCGCAGCAGCGGTGATGGCGGCCACCGGGGCCACGGCGCGGCGGCCGAGCCACCAGCCGCCGACGAACACGACAAGCGCGACGAATGGCACGGAAAGGGCGAAACCGCGGAGCAGGTCGCGCTGGAACCGCTCGATGGTCCCGAGCCGGGTGCCGATGTGGATGAGGTAAGGCCCCTCGCTCACGGTCACGAGCCGGCAGTTGCGGCCGAACAACTCCCGGGTTTCCGCGCCCACTCCGCTGTCGAGCGTGGTGCCGCGGAGATTGGGCGACTTATAGAGAACCTGTCCTTCCGGTCCCTCGACGATCAGATAGCGGCCGCGCAAGGCGAGCGGGATGAACTTCGCGCTCAACGGCCGCCGCGGATCCAATGGCGCGCCGCGGAAGTTCTGGAGGTCGCGCACCAGCTCGCGGGCATCGCTTTCCAATGTCTCGTCGAGCTGCGCGATCTGGTGATGATGCACCGATGGCAGCACAACGACCGCTCCGGTGATGAGCGCAAGGATGGTGAGCAGGGCGGCGTAAAGGCCGACCTTCATCTTGAGCGAGCCGCGTTTGGTCACAGGAACGGGTTTCTAGCAACACGATGCCGCGATGCCAATCCCTCAGGGAGCCTCGAGGTGGTAGCCCACGCCGCGCACGGTGGTGATGATCGAAGGCGCGTCCTTGCGGTCGATCTTCTTGCGCAGGCGCATGATGAAGATCTCGACGGTGCGGGTGTCGTATTCGTGCTCGCGTTCCCAGATGCGCTCGCAGATTTCGTCGCGGGAAAACGTGCGGCCGGGCTCCTGCATGAAGATGTGGAGCACCTCGATCTCGCGGGGCGAAAGGTCGATGCGTTCGCCGCCGCGCGTGAACCGGCGCTTGGCGGCATCGAGACAAAGGTCTCCGACGTGGAGCACCGACGATTGCTCGGCCGGCGTCCCGCGGCGGCCGAGGGCCTCGACACGGGCGAGCAGCTCCTCCAGCGCGAAGGGTTTCGTCAGGTAGTCGTCGGCCCCCGCCTTGAGGCCGGCGACGCGGTCTCCGATCTCGGAGCGCGCGGTAAGCATCAGGACGCGGGGAGGCAGACCGGCCGCCCGGATGCGGGAGAGAACCTCGAAGCCATCGAAACCCGGGAGGTTCACATCGAGGACGACAAGATCGAAGTGGCGGTTTCCCGCGGTCTCGACTGCGGACGGTCCATCGGCGGCGTGGACGACGTCATGGTTGGCGCGTTCGAGGGCGCGCACGACATGGCTGGCGAGCTGGGGTTCGTCTTCGACAACGAGGATGTCCATCGTGCGTGCATTTGAAACATGCGCGGCCATCCGCGGGCAAGGTCATGTTTCGTAACGGTTTGTTAGGAAAGGGCCGGGGCTCGAACGGAATTCCGAGGAATCCACCGGTTTCTTACCAAATTGTTAAGATGGGCCGTTTGACCCCGGTGCACGCGGAGGGTTTTCTGCCCGACGAAACCGGAAGCCGCCGTGCGAACCCAACGAAACAGACCGACGACCCGAATCCGCAGGAGCATCCTGCCGGATCTCCTGCGTCGTCCGTTGTGCCGGCTGCTCTTCGTCGGATTGCTCGCTCTTTCGCAACTGCCCGCCGCCGCGACCGTGGCTCTGGCCCTTTTCGATGCGGGGAGCGAACACCAACTGCTCGTTTCGAGCGGTTGCGGCAGGACCAAGATCACGCTCCACCACTCGGAGGCGCCCGCCTGCGTCCACCATCACACCGCGTTGGAAAACGTGCTGCTGAGTGGATCCGATGGAGATCACCCGGATCACGAGTTCGCGTTCGGATGTGGTGAAACCGCGGATGGAACGAAACCGAAGGCGGACGGAACGGAAGCTCCCGAGCACGAATCGATCGGCACATCGGGTGCGATCCCGGCCATGGGCACCCAAACCCCTTCCGCTGCGGATGCCGGCCCGCACACAGGGACACCCGTCCAGACCGCGGAGCCGCCAATGGCGCTCCGGCGCGGCACCGTGCTGCTTGTCTGAACGAGGCCGATGGCGCCCTGCCCGCTTCCGCGGTCGGGACGCCCTGCTTGTGCTTTTCCCCGGCGTTTCCCGGAGCCGCCATGTGGCCTGTCCCCCGCCGGACCTTTCCCAACCCGAATCCCCCACGATCTAACACTCCAATCCCATGAGAACCAAACCACCGAAATCCCGCGCGCTTCTGCGGACCCTCGCCGCCCTCACCTGCACCGCGGCCGTGCTCGCGCCCGGGGCCCGGGCCAGCATCGCCTACGGCAGCATCAACAACTTCGACACGGTCAACGACACCGGGCACGAGTGCCACGGCTTCGAGATCGAGATCGAGGACTGCCACAGCTCATCGATCGGCTATACCTACAACTACAACCACTACGGAGTGCCCGAGATCAGCGAGGACAACTCCGATCCCGCGCACCCGCGCTGCACCATCCGCTGGGCGAGCAAGAAGAATGCCGACGGTTCATGGGCATCCTACACCGCCATTCCGTCGGGGCCGATCAATCCGACCAACGGACACCAGTTCACCAACCCGAGCATCAACTTCGGCGGCGAGCACTTTGGTGTGAGCTATCGCGCAGCGGTGGGTCTGGTGCACTACCGCTGGCTCATCGACGATGGCTCCGGCAACCTCGTCAACGGTGGCAACGTGCAGGTGGCGACCCCGACGTTCACCTACTACCCGGCCGCGGCAGGAGCGCCCGCCCAGGTCCAGGCGGTCATCCAGCCGCCGCCGCAGGAAGTGCATGTGAAGGAATTCGGCGAGCCCGTGTGGGTGAAGGAAATCCGCACGACCAGCCACAACAACAACAAGGTGCACCTGCGCGATCTCGTTTCCGACGACCCGGACGATCCGGATGACAAGAACTGGCGCAACGGCGAACCTGACGAGGTGGAGGTCGAGTGGCAGTTGCTCCAGGTCGAGTTTTCCAAACTCGACGGCGGAGCCAACGGTGAACTCGCCGCGGCACCCGAGGATCTGAACGACGGCGACGAGGTGGTGACCCGACGCTATGAGTTCTTCGAATACACCGGACCGCTCCACAACGAGTCCGGCGAGGCGATGGCCGACAACGTGGGCCCGGACGATGTCCATGGCGACGGCGTCAAGATGGTCAACGGCGTGGAAGTGGATCTATCAACCGTTGAGGTGGTCGGGGAATACAAAGGCGCGCAGATGGCGGCGGTGGACGTCGATGGCCACCTCGACCTCGTGGACCACGTCGGCGAGGCCGAGGAAAACCATGCGTATGCGACGCGGGCGCTGGTGATCGAGAGCCTCGCGCCGTTTGTCTGCACCCGCGAAGGCGATCTTCCCACGGGCATGGACTTCGATGACTTCACCGGCGAACTCTCCGGCACGCCGACGGAAAGCGGCGAGTTCCAGTTCAAGGTGACCGTCTCGGATTTCCTGAGTCCGGACGTGGAAAAGAACTACACGCTCCGCGTGGCCGCCGACGGTGCGGCACTCGCACCCGCAAGCCTGCTCGACACCGCGGCCTCGCCCGTGGGCAGCGGCACGACGACCGGCGACGGAGCCTTCGATCCCGGCACCGAGGTGACCGTCGAGGCGACGCCGGAACCTGGCTTCCGTTTCGTGAACTGGACCGACGACGGCGTGGTCGTCGCCAACACCGCGATTTTCACCTTCACACTCGACGTGAACCACTCGCTGGTGGCGAACTTCGAGGCGGACGTGCCGCAATGGCCAGTGGCGGCCACCGCTTCGCCCGCCGAGGGTGGTTCGGTTTCCGGTGACGGCATCATCGATGAAGCAACGGACGCCACGCTCGTGGCCACTGCCGCGCCGGGCTGGTTCTTCCTGAACTGGACGGAGGATGGTGCGGTCGTGAGCAACAGCTCGACTTATGTGTTCCCCGTCACGGCAGGTCGGAGCCTGGTCGCGAATTTCGTGGTGACACCCACCTACACGATCAGCGCGAACGCGAGTCCTGCGGAAGCCGGCGGCACAAGTGGTGGCGGAAGTTATACCGCGGGTGAAAACGTGACGGTCACCGCCACAGCCAGCGCGGGATATGTCTTCTGGCGGTGGAGGTCCAATGGCAACACCGTAGGAACGAACGCGAGTTATACCTTCACCGCGGGCGCGGACCAGGTCCTGACCGCGGAGTTTGTCGCAGCCGGAACGCCGCAGACGATCACCCTGAGCTCGAATCCGGACATCGGCGGGACGACCGGCGGCGGTGGCGCCCACCTCAGCGGCGACGAGATCACCATCGTCGCGACACCAGCTCCGAACTATGTCTTCTCCCGCTGGACCGAAAGCGGTGTGACGGTCAGCACGGAACCGACCTACACCTTCACGGTCGCAGCGAGCCGCACCTTGCAGGCCCGTTTCACCGAGTCGATCGCGGTGCTGGTCTCCGCCTCGCCCGCGGGCGCCGGGGATCCGGAAATGGACAGCTCCAGCTACAAAACCGGCGAAAACGCCAAGGCGGATGCGAATCCGATCGACGGCTGGAGCTTTGTGAACTGGACGGAGAACGGTGCCGTGGTGAGCAGCGATGAGTCATACCATTTCTCCGTCGACGGCCCGCGCGAACTTGTTGCCAACTACATTGCCGACGACGGCATCACGATCGCCGGTCAATCCTCTTCCGCAGCGGGCGGCACGGTTTCCGGAGAAGGTGTTTTCTCCAACGGCGATGAAGTCGTGCTGCACGCGGAGGCGGCGCCGCGCTTCCTGTTCCGCGGTTGGAAGGAAGGCGGAGCCACCGTCTCGACCGATGCGGACTACACGTTCCTCGCCGACACGAACCGGATTCTCATCGCGGATTTCCTCGAGATCCCGCCGTGCACCGTCGCTTCGGAAACTCCGGGCTCGGAGAACATCGTCATCCGCTGGCCATCCACCGCGACAGGTTGGACGCTGGAGGAATGCGCGGATTTCGGCTCGGCGAACTGGCTGCCATCGACCCGGCCGGTCCAATCGAACAACGGAAACAACGAGGTGATCATCACACCCGGTGGCGGCAGCCGCTTCTTCCGGCTCGCGCATCCGTGAACCACTCTCTTCCGGTTCCGGGCCCCTTCCATGACGGGGCCCGGACCACCGGGGAGATCCATATTAGCTTTTTCTTATTATCCCGGAGTCCACCCATCGTGCTATGAAGTGGATCCTCGACGTTTATGGATTTGAAGCATGACATCTTCCGATTCCGTTGCGCTTGCGCTTGCGGCGCGTTGATCCCGTGCTTCGCCGCGGGTGCGGTTCCTTCCGAATACACGCTCACCAACATCACCGGCTGGTCGGCCGGGCAACTGGCAACGCTTCCGCATTTCGACCGCTACGTGCCGCTCGCACCGGCCGGTGCGGGAGGGGATTTCGCTCCGCTCGCCCACAACGGCGCGGGGCTGACCGCCGGAAACCGGAACTACAACAACGGAGGATGGGTGCAGGGCAGCGGAGCCTACGTGAAGGATGGAGTGCAAACCGATGTCTCCGCCTGGCGCGCGTCGGGAAACCTGTGGTCCTATTCGTGGTCCTACACCTACTGGGACGGCACGGACTATCATTTCCAGAACGGCTTCGTGACACACAGCCCGGCGGAGGATCTCAACATCGTGGGACAGGTCGTCGGATACGCGACGATTCCCGGTGCGGGCAGCGGCGCCGGATCGTCGGGCGGCTACAGCGACCACATCTGGCTGCGCGATACGGAGACGGGCTTTCATTCCGATCTCACGCCGGACGCGACGAGGGCCGAAGCGAACTCGATCAACGACCTCGGTGAAATCGCCGGATTCTGGCGGAACGCGACCGAGACGCATCCCTTCATTCGGTATGCGGACGGGAGTTTCGAAGACTTCACCCTCAACACCACGACGTCGCACGGCATCACGCCGACGGTGATCAACAACAACCGCATCGTTGCCGGTAACGCGATCGTTTACACCACCCCGATCCGCGACCAGCGGCCGTGGGTTTGCGAGAGCGGGACGAGCGTCACGCAGCTCCCGCTGCCGAGCCAGAATTCTCCGGATGTGGGCACGATCAGCGATGGAAACGACCACGGCATCCTCGTCGGCGAGGCACACAAGGCCGCGGCTTTCACCGAAACAAGCGGCGTTCGCTGGAGCAAGTCCGGCGGAAGCTGGCAGGCGGAGGACCTGAACGAACTGCTGAGCGACAACATGGATTTCATCGTCGATCGCGCGCTCGCTGTGAATGACGCCGGCCACATCCTTTGCTCGGGCCATGCGGACGGCACCGACACGCTCAACACGCACAAGTTGCTGCTCACGCCCGATTCGTTTCCCGCACCGGCGGTGACCACCCTGCCCGCGACGGATGTCACCGCCACATCCGCGACCCTGCGGGCGAAGGTGAATGCGGCGAACCGCAGCACCACGGCCATATTCGAACATGGAAGCTCCACGTCCTACGGGACCACGTCCTCGATCGCACCGGTGTCCGGAACGGTCCCGGTGCTCGCCGAGCTGGAGATCACCGGGCTGAGCCCGAACACGACCTATCATTTCCGCGCCACCGGCACGAGCGGCGGCGGCACGACCGATGGCGCCGACATGAGTTTCACCACTCCGTGGGACTGGGCGTCGTGGTCCGCGGCGGAAGGCCTCGCCGGTCCGCATGCCGATGCGAACCAAAACGGTGTCCCGGATCTCGTGGACTTCGCCACGGGAGATGGTCCACGCACCGTATTTTCGTCCGATGGTTTCACGTCCACACTCGTGTTCCCTCATTCGCTCCTCGCGTCCGGTGTGACGCTGACGGTCCAGGTGAGCGATGACCTCGAAGTCTGGATCGACGGGCCAGGTTATCCCGGTGGCGGCTCGAACGCGGATGCCACCGAAACGGCTCGGTTGGAAACCAGCGCCTCGTCCGAAACCATCACCATCTCCACCACCCACCCCTACGCCCGGCTGCGGGTCTCCATGCCATGAAACCGATCGCCATCCTGCTCGCCCTCGTCGCAACCACCGGAGCCCAGACGCTCATCGGTTGGAACAACCTCGGCATGCACTGCATGGATGATGACTACTCGGTGTTCTCGATCCTGCCGCCGTTCAACACGTTCGACGCCCACCTGATCGACGCGCAGGGCCACTTGGTCACCGACCCCGCCGGCATCGTCGTCACCTACGAAGGCGTCGCGGATCCCGACGGCTCCATCAACACGACGTCCGTCGGCAAGACGACGTTCTGGGACTATACCACCGACTATTTCGGCGTCGCTCTTCCGCCCGATACCGGTCTGACCGGGAAAACCATGCCCGGCCCGTCGAACACGCCGCAATTCATGGACTTCGATGGCGTCATGAACTGGTTCGAGGGGGCCGGGATCCCGATCACGCCGGTCGATGACGCCGGCCGCCGCAACCCCTATCCGATGGTTCGACTCACCGCGAAGACCACGGGCGGCACGGTGCTTGCCACGACGGACATCGTACTTCCCGTTTCCTCGGAAATGGATTGCCGCAAGTGCCACGGATCCGGTACCGGCCCCGCCGCGGAACCCGTCGGCGGCTGGGTGAACGATCCGCATCCGTCGCGCGACTACCGCCTCAACATCCTGCGTCTGCATGACGAAAAACACCTCGGCACCGAGCCCTACACCAGCGCCCTCGCCGACAAGGGTTATCCGGCAGCGGGACTTGAGGCGAGCGTCATCGATCAACAACACCCGGTGCTCTGCGCCGCGTGCCATGCTTCCGAAGCTCTTGGCGCGCCGAGTTATCCCGGAGTGAAACCGCTCACACAGTCGATGCACGCGTTCCATGCCAACGTCGTCGCGCCGGACACGGGCATGGTCCTCGACCACGTGGCGAACCGTAGTTCCTGTTACCAATGCCATCCGGGTTCCGACACCCGCTGCCTGCGCGGCGCGATGGGCGCCGCCGTCGCCGCGGACGGCAGCGCATCGATGCAGTGCCAGTCGTGCCATGGAACCATGAGCGACGTCGGCGCACCGGCGCGCACCGGCTGGCTCGACGAACCGAATTGCGGATCGTGCCACCAGAACGGCGAACGTTTCACCTCGGTCTTCAGCTCGCCAGGTGTGGTGCGGCCGGCGACGGGCACCTTTGCCAGCCCGCCGGACACGCCGGCCGCGGGGATCTCGCTCTATCGGTTTTCCTCCGGGCATGGCGGCCTGCAGTGCAGCGCGTGCCATGGCTCGACCCATGCGATCTATCCGTCCATTCACCGCAACGACAACCTGCAGAACGTCGCCAATCAAGGACATGGAGGCACAATGTCCAACTGCACCACCTGCCACGGCTCGATGCCGAACACCGTGACCGGCGGGCCGCACGGGATGCATCCGATCGGCAGCACATGGATCAACCGGCACGAGAACTACGGCAAAAGCGGCGCCTGCCTGACCTGCCACGGCGCCGACCGCCGCGGCGGACCGCTCGCCCGGGCCTTCGACGACCGCAGTTTCACAGTGAACAACGACGGTCAATCGAGAACCGTAAACCTGTTCAAAGGCGAAAGCGTGAGCTGCTTCATCTGCCACAAGCGCGAGGACGACGGCCGCCTCGGTGGGGTCTTCAACAACAACACCCCGCCCGCAGTGAACGACCTGACATTGGCCACCGCCGCGGACACGCCGGGTTCCGTCACGCTGTCATCCACCGATGCCAACGGAAACCCACGGACCACGAGGATCGTCAGCCAGCCGAAACACGGAACCGTCGCACTGGCCGGCACGCTGGCGACGTATCATCCGGACCCCGGTTTCCTAGGACCGGACTCCTTCACCTTCGCCGCGTTCGACGGCTTCAAAGAGTCGAACCTCGGCACGGTGAGCGTGACCGTCGGCGACGAGCTGACGGCCCCGGAACGGGATGGCGATCACGACGGGTTGCCGGATCTCGTCGAGTATGCGCTCGGTTTCTCCACCGATTTTCCGACCTCATCCGACGTGTTCGTTCCGTCGCTTCGCGAAATCGGCGGGACCACCTACTACACGTATCGGATTTCCCGCGCGCCGGCACCGGGCGACACGTCGGTGATTGTCGAGTTCAGCTCCGACTTCGTCGAATGGGTTGCCGGCGTGGTGATGATCGACAGCGATTTCGTCCTCGATGTCCGTGACCCGAGTCCCGCGAGTGCGCATGAAAAGCGTTTCGTGCGGGTTCGGGCAGAGCGCTGACAGGCCATTTTGGCACGATTATGGCACAATAACGGGTAAACGTGGCGCAAAAACCTTGAAATCAGGCATCTTTGTGGCACATTTCAAGCGAATTGCGCCACAAAAGGCCTGAATCATGCCACCATCCATTCCATCGGAGGACTATCGTGCCGTCTTGTCCGCCGTGGCGAAGCACCCGCAAGGAATCGCCATCGGACGACTGCTCGCGGACCCATCCCTCGCATTTCCCAAGCGGACACTACAGCGGAGGCTGGACGACCTCGTTTCCTCAGGTCGTTTGGAACGGGTCGGGAAAGGACGAGGTGCGCACTATCGAATGGTGGCGGATGTCGCGTCGCCCGTTGTCCGGGAGGATCCTGTGGAATACGGGGGAAAGAACTGGCTGTCACAAGAGGCCCGCCAGATCCGCACGCGGATTTCCCAACCGGTGACCGAGCGAATCCCGGTGGGTTACCGTCCGGAGTTCCTCGCTTCGTATGAGCCGAACCGGACACAGTATCTGCCGGATTCACTGCGCGGTGAGCTAGCATCCCTCGGACAGGTCGGTATGAGCGCACTGCCGGCAGGCACCTACCTGCGGCAGGTGATGGACCGCTTGTTGATCGATTTGTCGTGGAACTCGAGCCGACTCGAAGGCAACACCTACTCGTTGTTGGAAACCGAGCGGCTGCTCGCGCAAGGCGAGGCGGCCGGTGGGAAAAACGCATTCGAGACTCAGATGATCCTCAACCACAAGGCAGCCATCGAAATGCTGGCGGACCAGGCGGGGGAAGTCGGTTTCAACCGCTATACCATCTGCAACATCCATGCGCTTCTTTCAGACAACCTCCTGCCGGATCCCACGGCATGCGGGCGCCTGCGCTCGCGGCCGGTGGGCATCTCGGGCACGGTGTTTCATCCGCTCGAAGGCCCACAACGGATCGAAGAGCGTTTCGACGAGATCCTCGGCAAGGCGGATGCGATCCGGGATCCGTTTGAGCAGGCGTTTTTCGTGATGGTGCACCTGCCGTATCTGCAGCCGTTCGAGGACGTGAACAAACGTGTATCGCGCCTGGCTGCGAACATCCCGCTCGTCCGCCGGAACCTTTGCCCGCTTTCGTTTGTCGATGTGCAGGCGGACGACTACGTCGGAGGCATCATCGGTGTCTACGAGCTGAACCGCATCGAATATCTGCGCGATGTCTTCGTGTGGGCGTACCGCCGTTCGTGCCTGCGCTATGCCGCGATCCGCCAGTCGCTCGGCGAGCCGGACCCGTTCCGGCTCCATCACAGGGATGCGATCCGCCGGGCGGTGGCCGGGATCGTGGAGGGCGGATTGGACCGCGCGGCCGCGCGTCGGCACGCCGAAGCGATCGCGAAGGAGGCGGTGACGAGCGAGGAAAGGGAGCGCTTCGAAAGCACCGTGGTCACGGAGCTGGAGAGCCTGCACTTGGGAAACATCGCACGCTTCCGCCTGCGGCCGTCGGTTTTCGAAACGTGGCAGGCTGGCTGGGAAACGTGAACCAATCCGATTTCTTTTCCATTCCGTCGTTTCCCGGATGATCATCGCGGGCATAGGATGAAACATTTCCCCGAACTCCAGCTCACGCCCATCGGCGCCCGCGTGCTCGGTTGCCTGCTCGAAAAGGAAGCGACCACCCCGGACCAATATCCGCTCACGCTCAACGCGATCGTCGCCGCGTGCAACCAATCGACCTCGCGTGATCCGGTGACGAGCCACACGCCATCGGAGATCGAGGACGCGCTGCGCCAACTCGGTGAGGACTATCTCGTAACACGCCTGTTAGGTGGGCGGGCGCCTCGTTTCGAACACAATCTTGGTGATGTTCTCGCGCTCACTTCCGGCGAGCGCGCCGTGTTCACGGTGCTGCTGCTTCGCGGGACGCAGACCGCCGGCGAGCTGAAACAACGGACGGAGCGCATGCACGTCTTCTCCAGCCTCGACGAGGTGGAGGAGATCCTCGGCGGCTTCATCGAATACCCGCACGGGCCTCTCGTGGTGAGGCTTCCGGCCGGTGGAGGACGGCGGGTCGACACGTTCCGCCACTTGTTGTGCGGGGACGCAGCTGCGGAAGACGACAGCGGGACTCCCGAGCCCGACGATTGGCGCGAGTGGATCGAAAAACGCGTCGCCGCCCTCGAATCCGAACTGAACGAACTCCGCGCCCGCCTCGGCGATTGAACCCTCGACGCGCCGGACGGGATGACCGAGGATGTGACGTCGTGAAGAGCCTCCCCGCGCCGAAACTCAGCCGCTTCGCCGTGCGGGTCCTGCGGGATTTCTTCCTCCGCAACAACGGGCTGTTGCTCAGCGGCGCCGTCGCCTACAACGCGCTTCTTTCACTCATCCCCTTGGCCACGGTGCTGGTGGTGATCTTCTCCCAGTTCTTCGACAAGGAGATCCTCATCGAGTCGATCACCCGCGAGGCCGCGCTGCTGGCACCAAGTTCGCAGGAGATGCTCACCGGGTTGATCGAGTCGTTTCTCGACAGCCGCAAACTCGCGGGCGGCATCGGCGTGGTCGTGCTGCTGTTCTTCAGCTCGATCGGCTTCCGGGTTCTGGAGAATGCGTTCGCCATCATCTTCCACCGTCCGGTTCCGACCCTGCGGCGCAAGTTCTGGGTATCCGCGCTGATGCCGTACCTGTTCATCGCGCTGATCGCCCTCGGCCTCATCGTCCTCACGGTGATCTCGGCCTGGTTCGAGCGCTCAAGCGGTTTCACCTACCAGATCGCCGGGCTCGACTTCGGTGTCGGCAGCGCGTTCGGCGTCGCTCTCTATCTCGCCGGCCTGCTCGGCCTCGTCCTGCTTTTCACGACGCTCTACAAGGTGATGCCGATGACGAAGATCTCATTCCGGCTGGCCCTGACCGGCGGGGCGACCGCGGCCGCGTTGTGGGAGCTTCTCCGCCATTTGCTCACGAGATACTTCGAGAGCATCTCTTATGTCGGAATGATTTACGGATCGATGGCCACCACCATCATCGTGCTGCTGACAATGGAGGCGGGCGCACTCATCGTTCTGTTAGGGGCGCAGGTCATCGCCGATCTCCAGCGCAGCCTCAGCGAGGGAACCCCATGGTATGAAGACCCCGAATGATGTTTCACCGTTCGGGAACCAAGTGATCCGCCGGCAGGCCGAGCCGCACACAGGCCCGGGCGGCGGGAGAAGAAGCGAACGGAAGCAGGTCGATCTGGCGACCCGCCCAGCGCAGCAGATAGGACGAACCGGGAGGAGGTTCATACCCCCGGTCAAGACGGAGCACCGTGCGCACTTCGGCGGGAAGCAACCCAATGGCGGCACGGATCGCGATCGAGTTCAACGGCCGCAACGGTGCGGGGAAAAGCGACAGGCGCGCCAGAATGGATAGAAACTCGTGGATGATCTCCGACGCTTCAAGACGAGGTTGCATGGTGACGAAGAGCTCCCGCAGTTCGTTTTCCGATGTGGGGGGCGCATGCGCGCCATAGAGCGTCGCCGCCTCCGCGCCATCGGCGATATAGGAATCCCGCTCGACGGAGGAAAGCGGCCGCACGTACCGGTGATAGGCCTCCATGAAGCCGAACAAGGCCGTCGCATGCACCCAGCACAAGAGATGTGGATCGTCCGCCCGGTAGGCAACACCGCCGGGTGTCACACCCTCGATTCCGGAGTGCATCCGGCGGACGCGGGCGATCATCCGTTCCGCGGAACCGCGGGCGCCATAGACGGTGATCATCGCCGCGAGGCCGGTCCTGCGCATGCGCGTCAAGGGATCCGTGCGGAACGTGGTGTGGTCCCAAACACCGGAGCGCACCCGCGGTTCGGCAAGTTCCAGCAACACGGCGGTGATGCCTCCGATGTAGAGGGCGAGCGGATTGCGGAACACCCGCCAGGAAACCGAGTGTGGCGGAGCAAGCGCGTCCTCGCCCGGAGGACTTGCGAAATCAAAGGCCGGCATGTCGGCGCCAGCCAGCAGGCGTTCGTGAAACAGAACGTCGATTCGGTCTGCGAGAAACGAAGGAATCATCGGCCCGCCCGAACCATGCGTGCGGCGTGGGAATCCCGCAAGCCGGCGTCCCGTTCGCATCGCCGGAAACGAGGTGCCACGTTGCGTTCCGGCAGGATCATGGATACCTTTGCCGCGCCGCTCCTGGGAATCGCGCCGCCCATATCCATGATGAAACCTGCCAAGCCGACGATGCTCTGGGACGGCGACTGCGGATTCTGCGGACGCTGGATCCGGAGATGGAACAAGCTCACCGGCGACGCGGTGGACTACCGACGCTATCAAAACGCCCTGGATGATTTCCCACAGGTGCGGGAGGAGGATTGCCGGCGCGCGGTGCAACTCGTCCTGCCGGACGGTCGGGTGCTTTCCGCAGCGCACGCGGTGCTTGACGCGCTTGCTTCAGGCGGAAGGTTCCGGTTTCTATCCATCATCTATCAGAAATCCGGGATCTTCCGCGTCTGCGCCGAGACGGCATACCGCTTCGTAGCCGCCAATCGCTCGTGGCTTCCGGGTTGAGCCCGGCTCAGTATCCGGTGATCTCGAAACGATGTTCGCCCGGGGCGAGATCGAGCAGAACATTCCCTCCGGAAACGCGGAGTTCCTTCGCGGTTCCGTTTTCCTTCACCACCGCACCCTCAGTGAGGCGGAGGACGGCACCGCTGTTCGGTGGGACGACGGCTTCGAGCCGCATCGTTTCGTCCTCCAGTTTCCAAGCGCTGCGCGCCTTGCCATATGGGGTGTCGAGTTCGGCGGCGGCTTCGGTGAGCGGCCCGCCCGGCATCGGCTGGATGAAGAAACGCTTGTATCCCGGGTGCTCCGGATCCGGAGCGAGACCCGCGATGCGTTCATACATCCATTGTCCGATCGCACCGTATGCATAGTGGTTGAACGAGTTCATGCCCGCGTTGCCGAAGCCGTCGGCGTGGCTGTAGCTGTTCCACCGTTCCCACATCGTGGTGGCTCCCTGATGGATCGAGAAGAACCACGACGGATAGGTTTCCTTGAACAAGACGCCGTACGCGAGGTCGCCGCGGCCGAACCGATCGAGCGTGGGTGCGAGCAGCGGTGTGCCGAGGAAACCGGTGCCGAGATGACCGCCGGCTTGTTCGACGAGTCGCACGAGGTTTCCGAAGGCCTGCGGGCGCTTCTCTTCCGGCAGCAGGTCGAAGCCGAGCGCGAGCAGATAACCGGTCTGCGTTTCGATCGGTGTGGTCAGCTTGCCGGAGGAATCGAAGAAGCGATTCGCAAACGCATCCTTCACCGAACCGAAGAGATTCTCGAGTCGGACCGCCTCGTCCGTTCGCCCGAGGACACGGGCGGCGCGGGCCGTCAGATCGGCCGAGCGTGCGAAATAAGCGGTGCCGATCAGATCGGGCGGTGTATCCGCCTTGCTGTCGCCGGATTTCGGATAGGGCTGGAGCCAGTCACCGTACGCGGTGATGTTCACGATTCCCCCTTTGGCCTGGCTTTCATAATAGCCGACCCAGCGGCGCATCATGTCGAAGTTCTCCCGGAGCACGGCCACATCGCCGGTCCGGACGAAGAGTTCCCATGGAACGACCGTGGCGGCATCCGCCCATCCCGGTCCGCCGCAGTGGTCGTTGAGCACGTTCGGGATCACGTTCGGGATCGCACCGTCCTCATGTTGATCGAGCCGCATGCTCTCCAGCCAGCTCGAGAAGAACGAATGCACGTCCGAGTTGAACAACGCGGCGGGGGCGAAGACCTGGGCGTCGCCCGTCCAGCCGAGCCGCTCGTCGCGCTGCGGGCAATCGGTGGGGACATCGAGGAAGTTGCCGCGCAGGCCCCAGATGATGTTGCTCTGGAGTTGGTTGAGAAGGTCGTGGGACGAGGTGAAACGTCCCGTCCATCCGAAATCGGAGTGCAGCACTGCTCCGGTCACCCAGCCCGGCTCGGGTTTCGTGCCTTCCGGGAGACCGCTCAGTTCGACATAGCGGAAACCATGGAACGTGAACACCGGGTGCCACGTCACGGTGCCGTCCTCCGCGGCGGTGTAGTGATCGGTTGATTTCGCGCGGCGGTAGTTGGCGGTGTAGAGCGTGCCGTCTTTCTCGAGCATCTCTGCAAAACGAACGGTGACGGTCTGGTCCTTGCGAACCGGAATCCGTAGTTTCGGCCATCCGACGATGTTCTGTCCAAGGTCGAACACGAAACGTCCGGGCGTCGGTTCGTTCACGGACTTCGCCGTCACCTCCTTGACGATCCTCACCGGATGGTGGCGTTTCGGGGCGACCCGCTCGTCCGCGGCCGGCGGCGTGGCAATGACGGATTTCCACCCCGAGTCATCATAGCCCGGCTTGTCCCAACCCGGCATTTCCATGCGGGCGTCGTAGGTTTCCCCGTCGTAGATGCCGGAAAAACGGATCGGCCCGCGGTCCGTGGCCTTCCACGCGCCGTCGCTGACGATCGTATCGCTACTATCATCGTCGTACTTGATTTCCAGCTGGAGCAGCAGCTCCGGCTTCGCGTGTCCGGCTTCGTGGGAACCCCAGCCGAGGCGACCGGCATACCAACCTTCGCCAAGGATCGCGCCAATCACATTCGCGCCTTTGCGGAGCCCGCCGGTGACGTCGTAGGTGAGGGTTTCGATCTTCTTCGCATAAGGTGTCCAACCGGGCGCCATGAAATCGCGGCCCACCTTCGAGCCGTTGATGCGGATTTCATAAAGACCCTTCGCCGTCACATGAAGACGGGCGGAGCGGATGGTTTTCCCCAAAGTGAAATCCCGGCGGAGGTGCTGGGGTACGAATGGTGCCGGCGGCTCCGGCTGTTTCCCGGTGCGCAGGTCGACCGACTGGTTTTCAGGAATGTTCATCTCCACCCGGAGGCCGTCGCGCATCAGGACAAGGGAAAGGCTCTTCGGCACTCCGTAAACCGGATCCCTGCCGGCAAGAGCGTTGTCCGCAACCACCACGGGCTTTCCGGAGGCGAGGCGATCGCGGAGCTTGGCCGTCAGGTCGATGGATTTCCCCGCGTCGTCCGGCACCCCATACGACGCCTTCTCGATCGTGACCTCGGCGGTGGCATCGGCACCAACGGGGTTTTCCTGTTCCATCCGGATCCACCGACCGGTCCAGTCCGACGGATCAAGCAGCCCGATCTCGAATCGCGCCGGCTCGCTCCACGGCGATTCGTTTCCATCCTGATCCCAGAATTTCACCTGCCAATGGAGCTGCTGGCGGGAATCGAGCGACTTGCCTCCGTATGCCAGCCAAGCGGAGCGGTCCGACGCGACCTTGCCACTGTCCCAGAGGTCCGGGGAATCCGGAAGCAGAGAGGGGGACGTCCCGACCACGATCTGATAGGCGCTCTGCGCGTTGGTTCCTTCCGGAAGCTTCCATGAGAAGGATGGCGAAGCATCGTGGAAACCAAGGGGATCGACGAACCCCTCGCCGATCCGCAGATCGTGCGCCGGTCCGGCTGTTAGGGATCCGGCGAAAGCGACGGTAGCGAGGATCATTGGGGCGCGCATAGGTGGTTGGGTGATTTGGATTTGCTACGTTACGGCGGAAGCGGCGTGGATTGTCATCGAACCTCACTGGAGGGACACCTTTCTCGACACGCATCAGGAACCTGAACGATGATTCGGATCGTGAGAAACGAACCCGTCCGTTCCGCGATCATTCCGCTCCGGCTGGTATTCTGGGGCGGCTTGCTATGTGTGCTCGACATCAATTTCAGCCAGACGACGAACGGCAGGGGCTTCCGCTTCGACATCCTGAACGATTTCATCGGGATGCTGCTGATCACCACGGCTGTGTTCCGGCTCGCGACGTTCGATGCGGGCGATCGTTATCGTTTCTCGATGACCGTTGTCCGGACCGCGGCGGTACTCGCAACTTTTAGGGCACTGCAGGCTCACTTCATTTACGAGGCCGGCCCCGTCCTCTCCGCCGTCCTGACCATTGTCGGATTCTTCAATCTGGTGGCGACCGTGATGTTCTGCCGCTGCATGCGCTGGCTCGCGGAAACACTCGGCCTCACCCGATCCGCCGCAAGCTGGCGAGTGACAACAATCTTGTTCTTTTGGATCTACCTGGTGCCCATCGGCCTGCTCCACCTCACAAGCCTTGCTTCGCGAATCGGCGGGTCCGGTTTTCATTTTGACGCCGGACCGGCCGGCTTGTTGTTGCTGCCGGTGTTCTTCGTGCCGCTGGTGCATCTTTTCCTTTCGACCTCCCGGATGAAACGGGAGGCGGAAGGGACCGCGCCGGCACACGGGATCCCCTGAACGTCCGGGGCGGGGTCCGGGCCACGTCGTTTTTCTGCTAGTGCTTTGCGCTCGCGGTCGGCGCCGGAGACGGATTATGGATGCGGGTCAGGGATTTCATTTCCCTTCTCCAAAAATGTCCCGCTCCGATCTCATCCTCCTTGTGGAAGACAGCGCCGACGACGTGGCGCTCACCCTCAGCGCCCTTGGACGCGCGCGGGTGAAACACAAGGTCGAGGTGGTCCTCGACGGTGCCGAGGCGCTCGACTACCTGTTCGCGGCGGGACGTTACGCGGAAAACGCCGACAAACCGCCGCCCTGTTTCATCCTGCTGGATATCAATCTTCCGAAACTGCCGGGCATCGAGGTGCTCAAACGCCTTCGCTCCGACCCACGGACCCGCCTGATCCCGACGGTCATGCTCACCACCTCGCGCGAGGAACGTGACGTCGAGGAAAGCTATCGTTGCGGCGCCAATAGCTACATTCGCAAACCCGTTGATTTCCAGGAGTTTGTGACCGTCATACGAAGTCTCGCAAAATATTGGCTGACTTACAACGAGGCGGCGCCGTCACCACGCTAGGCGTTGGACGGGCGCTCAATCCACTTTCCGGATGCCATCGGATTCGATGCGGATCCGCCCTTTCTTGAGCAGCGCACCGAGCGTTTGCTTGAACGTGCGTTTGCTCACACCGAGTTCATCGCGGATTTCTTCCGCGCTGCTGTGGTCGCCGATCGCCCACCAGCCGCCGCGGGCGGTGAGTTCGGAGATGATCTGTCCTTCCAGATCCGTGACCCGCTGTCGACCGGGAGCCTGGAGACTGAGGTCGATTTTCCCGTCCGGGCGCACTTCGGCAATGAAGCCGTCGAGACGCTCGCCTGGTTTCAGGACTTGGAACGCGTCGCGGTGATAGAGGAGCCCGCTGTGCAGGCCATTGACGATGCAGTTGTAACCGAGGTCCGTCTTTCCGAAGACCACGAGTTCGACCTTGTCGCCCGCCTGATAGCGGTGGCGGGTTTTGTCGAGAAACCGCTGGAGGCGCGATGACGCGACGATGCGCCCGGACACCTCGTCGACGTGCACATGAACGACGTAGGTCGAGCCGGGTTTCATCCGGCTGCGCTGTTCGCGGAACGGGACCATGAGGTCCTTCGCAAGGCCCCAGTCGAGAAACGCGCCGACGCGGTTCACCTCGACGCAGGTGAGTTTTCCAAAGCAGCCCGGCAGCACTTTCGGCATCTGGCGGGTCGCCACCGGCCGATCCTCTGAGTCATGGTGGAGGAAAACCTCGATCTTCGCGCCGGTCTCCCATTCGTCCGGCACCTCGCGCCGGGGCAGCAGCACTTCGCCGAGATCCCCGGCATCGAGATAGAGGCCGGAAGGAATTTCGCGCAGCACCGGCAGCGGCAGCCTGTCACCAATCATCGCCATGGCCGAAACGATGCACCCGCCCCGGCCCGCCCCACCAGTGGAATTCGCACCTGCGAAAAGGTAACTTATTTCGGCATATACGCATGGATCAAACTATGGAATCGCCCGGTTGGACATGCACCTCGTCTTGCCGTAGCCTCCCGCAGCTCATGTCCGACTGCTGCTCACCGCCCCCGCCGGGTGACCCCGACCGCAAGGCCCTGCGCCGGTCCATGCTCAACCTGAGCGGGGAAACGTCCCGTCCCGCCAGCTTGCTCCGCTCCCCCACCCCGGCGACTGGCGGGAAGGACGGCGATGGTGGCAAGGGCGCCGCATCCTGCTGCCGCGGACCGAGCTCCGCTGATACCGGAGGCGACCACGGGTGCTGCGGAGGAACCAAAGGACGACCGGATTTCCTGCTGTGGGGTTCGCTTCTCGTGTTTCTGGCGGGCATCGCGGTCCATTTCTGGCTTTCGGGTGGCCCTGCCTGGGCCCACATCTTCGGCCACACCTGCTACGAACTCGTCACCAAGGCATGGTGGGGACTGCTCTTCGGCATCGTCGCAGTCGCCGTCATCGGACGTGTCCCGAGGGAGCTGGTCGCGGCCATCCTCGGCCGGGGCGGCAGCATCAACGGCCTGTTCCGTGCAGTCGCCGCCGGAGTGGCGCTCGATCTTTGCAACCACGGCATCCTGATGGTCGGCATGGGGCTCTACAAACGCGGGGTTTCCCTCGGCCAGACACTCGCGTTCCTGATCGCCAGTCCATGGAATTCGCTGTCCCTCACCCTCATCCTCGCAGCCCTCATCGGCTGGGGCTGGATGGCGGCCTTCATCGGCTTGTCGATGGTGGTCGCACTGACCACCGGTTGGATCGTGGATCGGCTGGTGGATGCGGGGAAACTTCCAAAGAACCCGAACACCGTCGATCTTCCCGATGGATTCCGGATCGGATCGACGCTTCGCGACTCGCTCCGATCCTTGAAACCCGGTTGGGACAACTACCGGAATCTTTTCCGGGAAGGCCTTCTTGGTTCGAAGATGGTCTTGCGCTGGGTCTTTTTCGGCTTCGTGCTGACTGCCGCGATCCGTGCCTTTATGCCGGAGACCACCTTCGAGAACTGGTTCGGCCCATCGATCGCGGGACTGTTCCTGACACTGCTCGCCACCACCCTCATCGAAGTCTGTTCGGAAGGTTCCTCTCCCATCGCCGCCGACCTTCTGACCCGCGCCCACGCGCCCGGCAACGCTTTCGTTTTCCTGATGGCCGGTGCGGCGACGGATTACACGGAGATCATGAGCCTCAAGGAAACGACCGGCTCGTGGAAAGCCTCCTTCGCTCTCCCGCTCATCACGGTGCCGCAGGTGCTGTTGATCGGCTGGTTGATCCAGCAGGGCTCGCATTGAGCCCGGAACACATTAGCTCCCTTCTTCCGCGGAAGAGGCTTCGCGTTCCAGCTTCTCGATCCATACCACGAGCATCGCCACGTCCGCCGGGGTGATCCCCGGTATGCGGGCGGCTTGGCCGAGGGTGGCCGGACGGATCTCGGAGAATCGAATCTGCGCTTCTTTTTTGAGGCCGCGGATGGTGGAGAAATCGAGGCCCGCGGGCACCCGGCGGTTTTCCTGACGAGCCATGCGATCGATCTGGGACTGCTGGCGATCCAGGTGGCCTTCGTATTTGAAACGTGTCTCGATGAGCGGCCAATGTTCCACGTGGAACTCCCGGCGCAGGTCATCCGGGAGATCCTGCCAACGGTTTTCGCCACGGCGGAACCAGTGATCGAGCTTCAGGCCGTCGTGGTTGGCGCTGCGCACGAAGGACTCCGCACGGTTGAGCGCCTGAAGCTTTTCCTCCACCCGCCGCACCCGCTCGCCGGACGCGAGGCCGAGATCCGCTGCTTTGGGGGTGAGCCGGAGGTCGGCATTGTCCTGGCGCAGCAGCAGCCGATACTCGGCACGGCTGGTGAACATGCGGTAGGGCTCGGTGCACCCGCGGGTGACGAGGTCGTCCACCATCACTCCCAGGTAGGCTTCTTCGCGGCCCGGCACCCAATCCGGACGGCCGAGAGCTTGAAGGGCTGCATTGGCGCCGGCGATAAGCCCCTGCCCGGCCGCTTCCTCGTACCCGGACGTTCCGTTGATCTGTCCGGCGAAGAACAGTCCTCCCACCCGCTTTGTTTCCAAAGTCGGCCGGAGTTGCGTCGGCGGGCAATAATCATATTCGACCGCATAGCCCGGCCGCAGGATCTCGCACCGCTCCAACCCCGGGATCGATCGGAGAAACTCCAACTGCACCTCGTAGGGCAGCGAGGTGGAAACCCCGTTCACGTAGTATTCCAAGGTGTGGCGCCCCTCGGGCTCCAGAAACACCTGATGGCGTTCCTTTTCCGCAAAGCGGACCACTTTGTCCTCGATCGATGGGCAGTAGCGCGGGCCGACACCCTCGATGACTCCGCAATACATCGGCGATTTGTCGAGGTTGCCGCGGATCACGTCGTGGGTGCGGGTATTGGTGTAGGTGATCCAGCAGGGCAATTGTTCCACGTGGAACGCGGAGTCGGCCCAAGGATTCAGCGTGAAAAGATCGTCCGGCTCCCGGTGAATCGTATCGGCGAGGAAGCTGAAATGCGGCACCGGCTCATCGCCATCCTGGCGCTCGCACTGGGAAAAATCGATCGACCGGGCGTTCAAACGGCAAGGGGTTCCGGTCTTGAAGCGCTCGACGGCAAAGCCAAGTCGCTTGAGGGATTCGGAAACAACCGAGGTCGCATCCCCCATCCGGCCACCCTTTTCGTTGCGGAGGCCGACGTGCATGAGCCCGCCCATGAAAGTGCCCGCGCTCAGGATCACGGTCTTGCCGCGGATCTCCATGCCGAGTGAGGTGAACACGCCGGCGATCCGGTCGTTTTCGACATCCAAATCGGCCACGTTGCCTTGGTGCAGGTCGACACCCGGCATCGCCTCCAGCTCGCGTTTGATCCGGAACTGGTAGGCCTTCTTGTCGCATTGGGCGCGGGGCGCGCGCACGGAAGGCCCCTTGGAGGCGTTCAGCAGCCGCCACTGGATGCCGGTGGCGTCGGTGTTGAGCCCCATGATTCCTCCGAGTGCATCGATCTCGCGGACCATATGACCTTTCGCCAATCCGCCAATCGCCGGGTTGCAGGACATCTGGCCAATGGTGTCCAGATTCTGCGTGAGCACGGCCACCTCACAGCCGAGCCGGGCGGCAGCCATCGCGGCCTCGACACCGGCGTGGCCGGCGCCAATCACGATCACATCGTAGGATTTCGGATAGCGGAACATCTCGTCGGGGGCGCGCACGATAGCCGGGCACCCCCTCCGCTCAAGCTCGGAAATCCGGGCGTTCCACGTGGAACAATCCGCTATTCAGCGCGGTTCAGGATCCCCGCCGCGGCCCGGGGCAGGAGGTCGCTGAGTTCAAACTCGATCGTTTGCATCCGGTTCGCCAGAAACACCCGCTCGATCCCGAACTCAGCCATCACTTGGCGGCAAGCGCCGCACGGAGATACCGGGACGTCGGTATCTGCGACCACCGCGAGCATCGTCAGGTTTTTCATTCCCGCCGCAACCGCGGACCCGATGGCCACCCTCTCGGCACAAATCGTCAGTCCGTACGAGAGGTTTTCGACGTTGCAGCCGGTGAACACGCGGCCGTCACCAGTCAGCAAGGCGGCTCCCACCGCGAACTTTGAATATGGGGCGTAGGCATTCTCCCGTGCATCCCAAGCGGATTGGATCAATGAGGCGATCTCCATTCCCCATCGATACGGTGCGGGATCGGCGGCGGGAATCTCAAAAAACACGCAGCGAAGCGGAATTTTCGCCTAGCTTGGCGGGGGGAATTCACGAATGCTCCGGCCCCATGAAACGCTTTTTTCCCGTCGCCCTGCTGATCGGTCTGCTGGTCGCCTTCCGCCTGATCGGCCTCGCCATGCCGGACACGATTCCGATGAATTTCCAACCGCTCGCCGCGATCTTCTTCTGCGGGGCTCTCATCGCCACCGGCTGGAGAGGTTTCCTGATCCCCCTGGCAGCGTGGGTTCTTTCCTATCCACCCTCCCAATCACTGGGTGAACCAGCCGTGTTCGTGACGACCTTGGGGGCCTTCGGATTGGTCTTTCTGATGGGTTCGCGTTTCGTGAAAGCTGGCGTTTCCACCCTGCTCCTCGGTTCGCTGGCCTCGGCCCTTCTTTTCCACACCCTCACCGGCGGCGCCGCTTGGATGTTCGGCGGACTCTATCCGAAAACCGTGGAAGGACTCTGGCAGTCCCTGTGGTCCGGGCCGGCCGGTGCTTCCATCCCGTCCTGGGCCTTTCTGCGGAACATGGCTGTGGCGAACCTGCTTTTCACGGCGATCTTCGTGCTGGCGCGCTTCAAATGGACGGTTCCGAACGCAGTGCTTGCGCAACCGCGTCCAGCCATGGCGAAATCCCGCTGAGCCCGGCGGCGTGCGTCGGGACGGGACCCCTCTCCATGTAACCGCCCATGACCAGCGCCAGCACTCCTACGCTCGATTTCTCCCAGTCGCCCATCAACCAGACCCTGACTCCGGACCGGAAGATTGAACTCTTCTCGCAGATGGTCCGGATCCGGCGCTTCGAGCAAGCGGCGCTGAAATACTACCAAGCCGGCAAGATCGGCGGGTTCCTGCATCTCTACATCGGCCAGGAGGCCGTCGCCGTCGGTACGATTTCCCTCGGTGGTCCGGACGACCATTTCATCACCGCCTACCGCGACCACGGTCACGCGCTCGCGGTTGGCATGGGGATGAACCAGTGTATGGCCGAGATGTACGGCAAGCAGACCGGTTGCTCGAAAGGCAAGGGTGGATCGATGCACTTCTTCGCGCCCGACAAGAACTTCTGGGGCGGCCACGGCATCGTCGCCGGCCAGACGCCGCTCGGCCTCGGCCTCGCGTATGGCATCAAGTATCTGGAAAAACAAGGCTGCTGCCTCTGCTACCTTGGCGACGGCGCCGTCAACCAGGGTGCCTTCCACGAATCCCTCAACCTCGCCGGCCTGTTCGAAATCCCGGTGGTCTACGTGATCGAGAACAACGGCTACTCGATGGGAACCTCCCAGGAGCGCTCCTCCTCCTTCGGCCACTGCCTCGCACAACGCGCCGAAGCCTACGGCATGCCGTGGGACGTCATCGACGGATCCGACATCTACGAGGTCCGCTCCAAGACCCACATCGCCATGGAGCGCGCCCGCAAGGAGTCGAAACCCACCCTCCTCGAAATCGATACCTACCGCTACTACGGTCATAGTATCGCCGACGCGAACCACAAGAAATACCGCACCCCGGAGGAAATCGAGCACTACAAGAAGAACCACGATCCGATCTCGGTGTTCCAGCGCAAGCTCATCGCCGAAGGCGTGATGACCGAGGAACAAGCCACCGAGATCAACACCAGGGCCCGCGACGAAGCGGCCGCCGCGGTGAAGTTCGCCGAGGAATCGCCCGCGCCGACCATCGCCGACATCAGCACCGACGTCTATTGGGAGAGCGACAACCAAACTCCGGCATCGCAACAAGGACGCCACTTCTTCGATTGATCCCCGACGGACCCCACGGATCCCCAACCCCTTTCCCAATCTCCGCATTTCATGTCACGCACCCTCACCTACCGTGAAGCCCTCCGCGAAGGCCTCGACGAGGAACTCGCCCGCGATCCGAACGTCGTCCTGATGGGCGAGGAGGTCGCCCAATACAACGGCGCCTACAAGGTCACCGAAGGCCTATGGAAAAAATGGGGCGACAAACGCGTCGTCGACACACCGATCTCCGAAGCCGGTTTCATCGGCATGGGCATCGGTGCCTCGATGCTCGGCGTCCGCCCGGTCATGGAGCTGATGTTCTGGTCGTTCCACTCCGTCGCGTTCGACCAACTCGTCAACAACGCCGCCTGCGTCCGTTACATGTCCGGCGGTCTCTGCCACTGCCCGATTGTCGTCCGGGGTCCTGCCAACGGCGGCACCAACGTCGGGGCCACCCACTCCCACATTCCCGAGGGACTCTTCGCCGCCTTCCCGGGCCTCAAGGTGTGCGCGCCCGCCACACCGGCGGACGCCAAGGGCCTGATCAAGGCCGCCATCCGCGACAACGATCCGGTCTACGTGATGGAAAACACCCTGCTCTACGGCAACAGCGGAGAGGTTCCCGATCCCGCCGATGGCGACTTCGTCGTGCCGCTCGGCCTCGCCGATGTGAAACGCGAAGGGAGCGATCTCTCGATCATCGCCCACGGCCGCTCCGTCATCCATGCCCTCGCCGCCGCCGAGACGCTTCAGGAGGAACACAAGATCTCCGTCGAGGTCGTCGACCTGCGCTCCATCCGACCCTTGGACCAGGAAACCATCCTCAAGTCGGTCAAAAAAACCAACCGGGTGGTATTGGTTGATGAGTCGAAACCTTTTGGTGGTGTTTCCGCGATGGTTTCCCACCTGATCCAGGAA
Organism: Akkermansiaceae bacterium; assembly: GCA_024233135.1. Classification (GTDB taxonomy): domain Bacteria; phylum Verrucomicrobiota; class Verrucomicrobiia; order Verrucomicrobiales; family Akkermansiaceae; genus Luteolibacter. The sequence goes on from JACKPZ010000011.1 coordinate 48,023, forward strand.
CAGGCCTTCGACTACCTCGACGCGCCGATCCAGCGCGTATGCTCGATCGACGCACCGGCGATCTACTCGCCCCACATCGAGCCCGAGCAACTTCCGAACCCTCGCCGGATCATCGAAAAGGTGCTCTCGATGGGCTGAACGGAGCCCGTGCCATGGCCCTTGGCGACAGCGGTTTTGACACCGTTCCATCGCATCTCCCCGCGGATCTGTTGGATCGGCTGCGGATCAGCGCTGTTTTCAGGGAAGGCCGGGCGGGATTTCGTTGTCTGCTCGACGACCCCCGGGTCCGCGAGATGGCCATACGAATCCGTGACTCATTGGCATCCAGAGGGTTGATTGCGATTGAGTCGGTTGCGATCCAAGCCATCGCCTTTGATAAAACCGCGGCTACGAACTGGAAAGTCGCATGGCATCAGGACCTGCTGTTTCCATTCGCGAAGCAGGTGCGTTCCGCAGGCTATTCCCGTTCGAGCGAAAAAGACGGAGTCGCGTTCGCTTGTCCTCCGGTCAAAACGCTCGAATCCCTTACCGCCGTCCGGCTTTCTCTCGATGATTGCGGTCCGGACAACGGGCCGCTGCGTGTTTCGCCCGGCACTCATCGTGAAGGAGTGATTCCCGGAGACCGGATCCGGGACCGCGTCGCTGCTTCCGGAGAGGTTGTCTGCACCCATCGCACAGGCGATCTGGTTCTGATGAAACCCCTGTTGCTGCACGCCTCTTCCCAAGCGTCCGCCCCGGAGCATCGGCGGGTCCTGCATTTCGTCTATCACTCCGGCCCGAAACCCGCGGAACCGTGGCACCGCGAAGTTTGATCCCCAGAAAAGCAGAACCGGCCCGCGGAGGCGATCTGCCCCGCGGACCGGCTGCCGAATCGACTTCACTTCAGCGCGCGGCGCTCAGAGTCGATGGATGATTGAACCACTTTGAATCCGCTTTGAAATCGGCCCCGGCATTGAGAATGACGCCGGTGCCGTCGAGCATCAGCGCCGCAACCCGTCCGCCGTAGCGTTCGGGATCGGGCAAGGCTCCTCCGGGTTCGACAATTCCATAGCCATTCTCGCGCGAACCGTCGACGAGCACGAGGATCCGGCTCGGACGGGCGAATTCGGAAACCCTCCGCTGGCCGGTGTCTCCGACGTCGTCCGCATTGACACTCCGACCCACCACGACCGCGTTCCAGCCGTACGAAATTGTCGCATCGAGCCGGTCGCGATCGAATTCGTTGTGTGCCGGGCTCTTGAACAACGGCTCGGGATCGTTTTCCGCATCGGCCGCGATTTGTTTCCACCAGTAGTCCTCGCCATCCTGCCAGACCGGCAGGCGATCCCCATGTTCCTGAGCGTGTGACAGCACCAGGGTGCCGAGATCACGGACTTTCGACACGCTGGTGCTGAGACGCGCGGTGACTACGGCACGATTGCCAAGTGACAAGGCGACGCCCGCAAGCACCGCCAGAATCGCGACGGTGACCAATAGTTCGACCAAGGTAAATCCCCGGGGGCACACGCCCGATGGTCGTATCATTTTCGTTTTCATTTCGTTCTTGGAAAATGAGGAACCGGCCGAAAGACCCTACCCAGGATCTTGCAGGCGATTCCCCCGTGGGACCACCCCACGGCCCGGACGGAGCATCGAGATGACCACCCGGCTCCCGGAGATCGTTCGGAGTCATGAATCATTTCCATCCGGGAGACGCGTCCCCTCCACCCGCTTTCATCGCGGTAACGTCCAAAACGATGGACAAGGAGGATCGCCGCAACCGGTCTTTTTCATTGCCAAGAACTACCCGCGCTCTAGCATCTTCCCATGATCCGACGTCTCATCGTGGCCGCTGCCGCGCTGGCCACCCTGGCCCTCAGCTCCTGCTGCTGCCTGTTCTGAACTCCCTCACCGCAACCATCCCACCAAGAAACATGAAAAACCTCGCCTTGCTCCTGTCTGTGGCCCTGCTTTCGCTCGGCTTCTCGTCCTGCTGCTCGATGTTCGGCCTTACTTCCCAGAATGCCGGTTACCGCACGGTAACCAAGAAGGTGAAGACCTGCCAATACGACATCGTCACGGAAGAAGTCTACACCGGCGACGCCAAAGGCGGCAAAGGCGGCATGACCGAGGTGATCGAGAAGAAAGTGCCCCGTTACAAGACGGTGACCAAGAAAGTCCGCGTCGGTTGCGGCCCCTGCGTCCGCTACTACTGCCCGAAAAAGGATTGCTGCGGCACGACCTCCGAATCGACGATGAAGATGGCCACCGCCCAACCGGCCGTCGGCAGCCCGCACATCGGCCTGATCCCGACGATGAAACCCCTCGCTCCCTGAGCCGGGCGGACATCCCGATTTTCCAAGCGCGGCGGAGTTCATTCTCCCCGCGCTTTTTTTGTCCACCCCAGCCACCCGTCCGGGAAAAGTCTGGCATTCGACCCGGCATCCCCCATTCTTCCGCCATCCCTTTCTCTACCATGTCTGTGAACATCGAAATGCCCAAACTCTCGGATACCATGACCGAGGGAACCGTCGTAAAATGGCACAAGCAGGTCGGCGACTCCGTCGACATCGGCGACGTGCTTGCCGAGATCGAAACCGACAAGGCGACCATGGAAATGGAGGCCTTCGACGAGGGCACGATCACCGAAATCAAAGTCCAGGTCGGTGAAAAAGCCGCCATCGGATCGGTGCTCGCCGTTCTCGATGGCGATTCGGACGGCTCCGCCGCCGAAAGCGCCCCGGCTCAGCAATCACCCGAACCCGCCAAGGAAGAGACAAGCGGATCCAAGCCCGCCGAATCGCAATCTCCCCAGCCCACACCGCACCAAACGTCCGCGCCGGCGGCGGAAAGCCGCGACCGGGTCAAAGCCTCTCCGCTCGCCCGCAAGGTGGCCGCCGATCTCGGCGTCGACATCAGCGGCATCCAAGGAAGCGGCCCGGCCGGACGCATCGTCCGTTCCGACGTCGAAGCCGCAGCAGCCTCCGGCGCGAAGACACCCGCCGCCGCATCCTCATCCGACGCAAGCGCTGCCGCCGCACTCGCGAAATCCGCGAAAGCGAAAGCTCCCGTCACCCAACAAGCGGCCCCGGCCGCGGCACCCCAGGCGATCATGCCGACCGCGAAGGACGGCGACGAGAAGATCGAGCTCACCACCATGCGCAAGGTGATCGCCTCCCGCCTGCTCACCTCGAAGACCACGATCCCGCATTTCTACCTCCACCTCGACGTGGATGCCGCGCCATTGATGGCCGTGCGCAAGGAAGTCAACGACCAAGCCGAGAAAACCCACGGCAACAAATACTCGGTCAACGATTTCATCCTCAAGGCCGTCATCAACGCCGCCCAGGCGATCCCCGCGATCAACGCGTCCTTCGCCGGTGATCACATCGTGCGCTTCGGCAGCGTCGGCCTCTCCGTGGCCGTCGCGGTGGATGACGGACTCGTCACACCGGTGATCAAGGAAGCCGAAAGCAAGAGCCTGCTCGCGATCTCCCGCGCGGTGAAGGATTTCGCCGTACGAGCCAAGGACAAGAAACTACGGCCGGACGAGTTCGACGGGGGAACCATCACCGTCTCGAACCTCGGCGCATGGGGCATCGAGTCTTTCGACGCCATCGTCAACCCGCCTCAAGCCGCCATCCTGTCTGTCGGAGCCGCGATCGAGAAACCAGTCGTCAAGGACGGCCAAATCGTTCCCGGCCTCCGGATGAACATCGGCCTCTCCTGCGACCACCGGGTGGTCGACGGGGCCGTGGGCGCGGCGTTCCTGGCGGAAGTGAAGAAGCTCATCGAGAAACCCGCCCTGATGCTTCTCTAACCACGGACAGATCGTTCCAAACACCATGCGGCCCGATGCGCTTCATCAAGCATCGGGCCGTTTTCATTCACACTCTGAAGAATGTCTTCTTTTTGAACTTCAAAATATCTTCTTCTTAACCGTGTGAACAACCCGCCGAAACCCGCGTTCCTCAGCACAACCATGGGAGTTCCACGGAAAGAACAACCTGCGAAACAACCTGAGCGACGTCCGCGCAAGTGCATCACGGGAGGGCTCCACGACGATCCACCGACAATTGTTGGTCGTTTGTTCACAGACTCTTGGGCTCTTGTTGGAAATCGGTTGATGCGCGACGAGCGGGTTGGAATCATCCCGGTGCATGGCTGAGCTGGTCATCACGGGTGGGAGCGGCGGACTGGGTTCCGCGCTAGCCAGACGTCTCGCATCGGCGGGCGGGAATGTCGTTTCCTTGTCGAGCGCGGATTTGGATGTGACGGACCGGGATGCGGTTCGCCGCTGGTTCTCCGGACGCGAGGTCGAGCTGCTCGTCTGCGCGGCCGGGATCACCCGCGACGCCCCGCTGGCACGGCTTCCGGAAACGGATTGGGATGACGTGTGGAACGTCGGTTTCGCAGGTGCCCTCGCGTGTGCGGAAGAGGCCGTGGTTGGAATGAAACAACGGGGCGAGGGCCATATCGTCTTCGTGTCCAGTCAATCGGCGTTGCATCCGCCGGTCGGTCAGGCCGCTTATTCCGCGGCCAAGGCGGCCTTGCTTGGTCTGACCGTGGACCTTGCGGGTCGATGGGGAGTCGACAACATCCGTGTGAACGCGGTGTTGCCCGGATTTCTCGAAACCAAGCTGACCGCGACCGTCACCCAGCGACGTCGCGAGGAAGTGAGACGGGATCACGCGCTCGGACGTTTCAACACCTGCGGGAGGGTTGCCGCGTTCATCGACTTCCTTCATTACGAGCTCCCGCACACTTCCGGCCAGATGTTCCAGCTCGACAGCCGTCCAGGTTCCTTCGGGATCCGTTGATTTTCCAACGGAACGAGGTTGCGCCCGCGGGCAAGTCGGTCATTGTCGGGACCGTTCGGCGCACTCCGCCGGTTCCCCAGTCTCAAACCCGTCATTCATTCCATGAAAATCAGCAACACCACCTTCGCGAACGAAGAAGTCATCCTCGATTTCCACCAGTATGAGGGATGCACCTTCAACCAGTGCCGCTTCGTCGTTCTCGGCTACGGAGCCTTCGCCTTCAACCAGTGCCAGGTGAACGCCTGCGAATTCACCTTCGCCGGCCCGGCCGCGAGCACGATCAAAACGATGGCGAGCATCTATGCCGTCGGAGACCAAGGCAAGGCGCTCATCGAAGGCACCTTCGACCAGATCCGCAGCGGAAGCGCGGGCAACCAGGGCTGAGAAGCCATTCTCTGAACCGATTTTCAAACGGCGGCCTTGTCGAGAGGCCGCCGTTTTCCGTTTCATCGCCATCGCATGCCGGTGAATCCCGCGCTCGAAACCCTGATGCTCGTGTTCTCGCCCGACGAGGACGGCGTCCCACGGGACCGCTGCCTGTTCCTCGGGGCGGAGCCCCATCCCGCTCTGAGTGAATGGAGCGACATCGTCGGCTGGCAACCGCTCAAGCCGAAGGCCGACGCATGGGAACGCGCGGGCTTCGAACGAATCGATCACCTTGGCGACCGGAAGTTTCCGCTGGCGATCTTCCTGCCCGGGAAATCCCGCGACGAAACACTCGCGGGGTTCGCGATCGCCCGCGACGCGCTCGTGCCCGGCGGCCGCATCGTCACCGCCCTGCCGAACACCAGCGGCGCCGCGCGTTTCGAAAAGGAATTCGCGAAGGCAACAGGAGAGGTCGAATCGATCCAGAAACATAAGTGCCGTGCCTTCCACGCGGTCCACGGTGATTCGTGGAACGAGACCTTGTTCGACGAATGGCGAGCCTTGGCGATCCCGCGGGCGATCGATGGATCGCCGTTCGTGACCACCGCGGGGGTCTTCAGCGAAGGACGCATCGATCCCGGATCCAAACTTCTGGCAGACCACCTGCCGGCATCGATCCGGGGCAAGGTCGCCGATCTCGGCGCCGGATGGGGATATCTATCCGATTGCGTATTGCGCCGCTGTCCGGATGTCGAACGCGTCGATCTCTTCGAAGCGGATGCCCGTGCCCTGGCCTGCGCCCGGTCCAATCTAGCAGATCACCCGTCGAGGGACCTGGGGTTTCACTGGCATGATGTGACGACCGGTGTTCCCGGAGGCTTCGATGCGGTGGTGATGAATCCGCCGTTCCATAGCGGCCAGGCCGAGGACGTGGGACTCGGCCGCTCGTTTCTCGCCACGGCTGCGGCGGCACTCCGGCGTGGAGGAAGGTTGTTTCTCGTCGCGAACCGCCAGCTACCGTACGAATCCGTCCTCACCGAACTCGGTTTCGCCCACCGCTCGCCCGCAGGCAACGAGACCTACAAGTTGATCTTCGCCGACAAGCGCTGAAACCCCGGAAAAACCCGCATGAAACTCGTCAAACTGCTCGCCAATCTCGGATACGGATCGCGCCGCGAAGTGCAAGGCATGATCCGCTCCGGAGTTGTCACCGACGACGAAGGAACACGTTTGGGAGAAAAGGATGTTCCACCACACGAACGGATCCGCGTCCGCGGCGAACCTCTCGATCCCCCCTTCCCGCTCGTGATCCTCCTTCACAAGCCGGATGGATATACATGCAGCACCGAAGATCCGGGAGCGACGGTCTACGAACTTCTGCCGGAGCGTTTCCCGCGCCGGAACCCCGCGCTGCATACGGTCGGACGTCTCGACAAGGACACCACCGGACTTCTTCTGCTCACCGACGACGGCAAGCTCTCCCACCGCATCGTCCATCCGAAATCCGGGTGTCTGAAGACATATCATGCCGTGCTCGACCGGCCGTTGACGGGTGACGAGGGCGCGTTGTTCGGAAGCGGCGAACTGGTGTTGCGTGGCGAGTCGAAACCGCTGCTCCCCGCCGGCTTCGAAGCTCTCGGAGAACGCGAGGCGCTCGTCACGTTGCACGAAGGCCGTTACCACCAGGTGAGGCGCATGTTCGCGGCCGCTGGAAACCATGTCGTTTCCCTGCGGCGGATCTCGATCGGCGGGTTGGCATTGCCGAACGACCTTCCGGAGGGTTCCTGGCGCGGGGCGACGGCCCAAGAACTCGATCTCTTGTTCCATCAAACGGACACGTGACGATGAAACGTCTCCTCGCCGTTCTATCAGGTTTGTTCCCGCTGTGGGTGGTGCTCGGCTGTGTCTGGGCATGGTTCCAGCCGGCCGCCTGGACGTGGTTCCGTCTGTGGATCGAGCCGGGCCTCGGAGTGATCATGCTCGGCATGGGGCTCACCCTGCGTTTCAGCGATTTCGCCGCGGTCGCCCGGACTCCGCGGTACATCGCCATCGGTGTCGCCGCACAATTCCTGATCATGCCGCTCACCGGCTGGGCGATCGCCCGCACCTTTGGTCTCGAGACCGGCCTCGCGATCGGCCTGATCCTCGTATCCTGCTGCCCGGGTGGCACCGCATCGAACGTGATCTGTTATCTCGCCCGGGCGAACGTGCCATTGAGCGTGTTGATGACGATGTGCTCGACCTTCACCGCCGTGGTCGCCACTCCATGGCTCACGCGCTGGCTCGCTGGCGCATGGATGCCCGTCGACGCATGGGCCTTGTTCAAATCGATGATCGTGGTGGTGCTGCTGCCCCTCGTATGTGGAGTGGCGGTGAACTCGTTGCTCGGAAAACTGCGGCATCCGGAGGGAATCCGTTCATGGATTGGTGCGGTCGGCCCCTTGCTGAGCGTATCGCTCATCGTTCTGATCGTCAGTTGCATTGTGGGCCTCAAGCGCGACGAGATCGCCGCCGCCGCGGCGCCTTTGTTCCTTTCGGTGCTGCTGCTTCATGCGGCGGGGTTTCTCTTCGGCTATCTGTTCGCGAAATGGGCGGGATGCCGGGAGGCGCTGCGGCGGACGATTTCCATCGAGGTCGGCATGCAGAACAGCGGCCTCGGCGCTGCGCTCGCCACCAAACACTTCCCCCACCTCGCGCTGGCACCTGTGCCCGCGGCGATTTCCGCGGTCTATCATTGCCTCATCGGAAGCCTGCTGGCCGCGTGGTGGAGAAACAAGGAAACGGAGATGGATCAGGATTTCCCATCCAGGCCCGGCGGCGATCCGTAGCCCATGAACCTTGTCTTCGATCCGGGACCCGGCAGTCGGAAATCGTAGACTCCGTAGCCATTGGCCTTCACGCCCCGGTAGGAGCGGCCGTCGGTCGAGTTGATCATCACCGGGCGGTCGTCCTTCTTCTCCTTGCCGAGATACATCGCCACGTGGCTCACGCGCGGTGGCTCGGCCTCCGGGTGACCCCAGAACAACAAGTCGCCGGGCCGTAGCGATGCGAGCGACGGGTGGTCGAGGGATGTGGCGTCGTCAGGCGGCTCATGAAGTTCGGAACGTCCGCGCACCCACTCGCGCTGGTTCGCCGCGGTGCGTGGCGGCTCAAGGCCGGCCTTGCGGAGGACGAAATACATCGCGCCGGAGCAATCGAAGCCGCCGTCCGACGGGGTGGAGCCGGCCGGAACGTAGCGCAACCATGGCGAATCCCGCGCGACGCCCAGCGCGGTTTCGATGAGTTTGCGACGCGGCTCGGCGAGAGCTTCGAACCCATCGAGGTCGCTGCTGCGGATCACCGCCGGCCTGCCGTGATCGCTCGCCCCGGGCGGTGTGGACGCGGACTGCCCGAGTCCGATGGTGACAAGAATCAGCGGCAGGGCGAATTTCCACATGCCGGCCAACCTAGCAGATATGCGATATCGTTGCAATCGACGCTTCATTGGTGCCATGATGCCCGGCGTTGAAACCCCCGTTCCATCTTTGGGTCGTCTGCGACGGCAAGCCGGGACATGAAAACCAATCCCTCGGCCTCGCCGATGCGATCGGCCGGCGCGTTTCCACCGAGATCCATCGCATATCGCTCGCGGGAAACCGTGGATTCGCTTCCAAGTTGCGGGCCGCTTTGGACGCCGCGAGAACGCTCCCGAAACCATCGCTCGTTCTTTCCGCCGGGCACTCGACGCACCCGTCGCTGCTTCTGCTGGCCCGGAAATCCAACGTGCCCTGCATCGTGCTCATGAAACCCAGCCTGCCGCTCGGGTGGTTCGATCTGTGCATCGCTCCGGAGCACGATTTTCCGGACGGCACCGACCGGCGGGACATCCTCCTCACCCGCGGTGCGCTCCACCGCGTGACCCCGGGCGATGGCGAACGCAAGGGCAAGCTGATCCTCGTCGGAGGCCCGTCCAAGACGCATGGCTGGGACGCCGCTGGCTTGATCGAAATGCTGGCGCCGGCCACCGATCGAGGCGGCTGGCAACTCAGTGATTCCCGCCGGACGCCCGCGGATTTCCTGGAAATGGCGCGCGAGAAACTCCCGGGTGTCGAGGTCATCTCGCATCACGACACGCCACCCGGCTGGGTTCCGCGGACCTTGGCCGCCGCCAAGGAGGTGTGGGTCACCGAGGACTCGGTGTCGATGGTGTACGAGGCGCTCGGCAGCGGCGCTCGCGTCGGCCTGCTGCCGGTCCCGCGCCGGGATCACGAGTCACGGGTGCTGCGGGGCATCGACGCGCTGGTCGACTCCGGATTCGTCACTCCCTACTCGAAGTGGCGGCAAACCCAGCGGATCGAAGCACCGCCGTCCTTGCTCAACGAAGCGGACCGCTGTGCGGAAATCGTGGTCGCACGCTTCCTGCGCGACGGCGGGAATGCCGCTTGAATGATTCCGTGTCGCTTCCGACACTGCGGGACATGGACGTGCATGGCAGCCCGGTGGAAGAACCGCTCGTGCTGAAGGGACAGGAGCCCTTCGGCGTAGGCGGCCGGCGTTCGTGTTATGTCCATCCGCTCGACCCGTCCAAGTGCGTGAAGGTCCTCCGGACCGACGAGCGCCGCACGGTGCGCCACAAGAAAACCATCATCCCTGCGAAGTGGCGGCGGGAATACGACAACAACTCCCACGAGAAACGCGTGCTCGAGGACATCGAGAGGCGTGTGGGCCCGGTCATGGGCGAGCACCTGCCGCGCAGCTACGGAATGGTGCCCACCGACCTCGGCCCCGGCTTCGTGCTGGACCTCGTCAGGGATCATGACGGCCGCATTTCCCGGAGTCTCCGCGAGTTGATCACTGTCGGCTACCCGCTGGAGAAACTTCGCGCGTCGTTCGACGAGTTCGGAGGCTTTCTATCCGAACACCTCATCCTCACCCGCAAGTTGCTCGATCACAACCTCGTCGTTTCCATGCGTCCCGACGGACCGGGCCCGATGTTCCTCATCGACGGCTTGGGCGATCCCGCGTTCATCCCCTTCTCCCGCTGGATCCCCGCGCTCGGACGGGCGAAGATCGCGCGCCGCATCGAGGAGGCGTGGCAACGCTTCGAATCGTTTGCCGAAAGTGGCGGCGTCAGCGACGAGCTGCGCCGCACCAGCTCCTGGGACCAGGGGTTCCTCCGTCACCGTGGTTAGATATCAGAAGTTTCCCCCGTCATGAGCCCGCTCAAGAAAACCCTGCGCCGCCTCTACTACCGTCTCACCGCCAGTGGGAGACCCGAGTTCCATTGCCCGATCTGCGGCTACCGCGGCATCTTCAAGGACAAGAAGCTCTACATGAGCGACTCGCTCGTGCGCCAATACACCAAGTGCCTGGGTTGCGATTCCAAGGAGCGCCACCGGATGATGCACCTGCTTTTCGGCGAGTTTTTCCCGAACAAGGGCGACGCCGGGAAACGTGTCCTCCACATCGCGCCCGAGACGTTCATGCGGCCGTTCTTCCGCGAACGGTTCGAGACGTATCACACGGCGGATCTGTTCATGGACGATGTCGATTTCAAGGAGGACCTCCAGAAGATGTCGTTTGCCGACGGCAGCTACGATTGCGTCGTCGTTTCGCGCGTCCTCACCTGCCCCCCGGACCTGGAGGCATGCATCCGCGAAATGAGGCGGATCCTCGCACCCGGCGGCGTCGCGATCATCGCGGAGATCTACGGGCATGAGCAAACCGTCGAGTTCGGCGAATTTGTCGGAGAGCGCCATCGTGAGATCGGCGTCGATGCGATCGATCTCTATCAGAAGCACTTCGGGCGCGTCGATCTCGTCATGTCGGACCGTTATCCGGAGGAATACCAGCTCCACAACCGCATTCTGGAGAACGGAAAGGTGAAGGACGACTACCCGGAGCTTGTGCGCATCCCGGGCGTCGGATTCAAGGACGTGGTCGCGCTGTGCCGCGCCTGACGCGGTCAGCGGCGGACCGACTCGAGGATCGTCCGGTGGATGTCCGCCGCGGAAGAGACGTCGCCCCCGCCTAACAGAACGGGCTGTTCGGGCCCGGGCACCCGGTCGCGGCCGTGCGAACCTTTCACCAGGGATGCGTCGAGCGGGATCACGTCGAGCAGGCCGCGCAGTCCGAGTTTCTTTTTCAGGAGGAACTTCGCGATCCGGAGTTTCGGCCACGCCAGCTCCGGGTCGATGAACAACTCGCAGGGGTCGTAACCGGGCTTGCGGTGGATGTCCACGGTGCGTGCGTAGTCCGGTGCGAGCGAGTCGTCATTCCAGAAACAATAGGTGAACCATGCGTCCGGCGCGGCGACGGCGATGAAATCTCCCGCGCGTTCCGCGGCCACTCCAGCGCCCCAGAGTTCGGACGGGGAACGCACTTCCTCGACGCCATCGGTTTGCTCCAGCAAAGACCGGACCTCGTCGCGGATGGCGGAATCGTTCACGTAGACATGCGCGATCTGGTGGTCGGCCACGGCGAAGGCCCGGCTGCCGCCACAATCGAGGGTTTCCCGGCAGAGTTCGTTTTTGATCGATAGCCAGCCCCGTTCCCGGAACAGGCGGTTGAGGTGGACGGGACGCGAAACCGCCGAGATGCCGTATTCCGAAAGCACCATCACACGGACACCGCGTTTCTGATAGAAATCGATCAGCCCGCCGGCGCAGCGGTCGATTTTCGAAAGTTCTCCGGGAATCTCCGGAGCCCGCGGGCCGAGCTTCTGGAGCGGATAGTCCAGATGGGGAAGATAGACGAACGTGAGCGTGGGTTGGTGTTTCGTTTCCACCCATTGTGCCGAGGCGGCGATCCATTCCGACGAAGCGATGCCCGCCGCCGGACCCCAGAAAGCGGGGAAGGGGAAGTCGCCGAGATCGCGCTTCAGCTCGTCGCGCAAGGTCATCGGCTGGGTGTGGATGTCGAACACCTTGCGGCCGTCGGCCGGATAGAGCGGCCGCGGCGTGACGGCGAGGTCGACGCTCGAATGCATGTTGTACCACCAGAACAACTGGGCACAGGTGAAGCCGGGCATTTCGTCGCGCAGTGTTTCCCAGACCTTCGTCCCGCGGACGATGTGATTGCTCTGTTTCCAGAACCGCACTTCGGCGTTCTCCCGGTCGTACCAGCCGTTGGATACGATGCCGTGTCCTTCCGGCCCCGCTCCGGTGATCACGGACGATTGCGCGCTGCAGGTGAGCGCGGGAAACTCCGGAGCGTAGCTGCAGCGCCCGGCCTGCTCCGCGAACGCCGTGAGCCGCGGCATGTGCGGACCCAGAAGGGAGTCCGAAAGGCCGACGATGTTGATGACCGCGGTGCGCATGGAAGTGGGAGCCGCCGCAAGCTTCGTCCGCCGCCCCGCCGGGTGGCAAGCACGCGTCGGGACGGTCCCGAACACGATGATCAGGGTTTCCCGATCACCCGGAGTTCCCAATCAGATGCCCGGAAAGCCCCGGAATCCCGGTATCCGGAGTCTCGTATTCACATTGTAACCGGCTAACCGTTAGCGCATTGCTCGTCTTTTTTGCTTGTCGCAGGAACGCGGTTTGCTTTCGTCCACCGCGAATCTTGAAGCGCTTCTTTCACACGGACCGCTCTTTTCACCGAAACCCCGAAATCCCAGATCCTGTCCTGTATGATCCCATCTGACGAGCCTGCCGCGAGTATCGAATCGAATCTGCTCCATCGCCGCGGCATGCTCGGGACACTCGGGCTGACGGCCGCCGCATGGGCGGCGTCTCCGACCCTCGGGTGGGCGGTCACCTCGAAGAAAGGCGCGCTCGGCGCCCCGCGGGTCAGCGTGGCGACTTCTGGTTCGTCGCGTTCGCGGCCGGCTGCCGGCGGTATCCAGCGCCCTGATGTCCCGGAGGAGTGGCTCGCCCGCAACAGCGCGGCGTATGACTACCTCCGCTACCTCGCGAAGCTCAATTTCAAATGCATCAACCCGACGCAGGTGATCGAGGCGCACGCCAAGAAACGCGGCAGCGTCTGGAACTCGATCCCGCCCAAGGCGTGGTGGAACCGTCAGGGTTTCAACCTGCGGGTCATCGACCGCATCGCGCAGATGATGAACGTGCGCGAGGTGGAAGTCGTCTCCGCCTATCGCAATCCGGCCTACAATGCCCGTTGCCCGGGTGCGAAATCCGGTTCCTACCACCAGGCCAACGTCGCCACCGATGTGGTCTTTCCCGTGCGCGCCTCGCAGGTCACTGCCTATGCCCGCAACGTGCGCGACCGCGGATTGTTCAAAGGCGGAGTCGGCGGTTACCGTGGTTTCACCCACATCGACACCCGCGGCCAGAATGTGAACTGGTGATCGGCCCGGGCCTTGCGTCGTGTTCCCCGCCCGGTTCACACGCCTGAAGCGGCGGAGGACCACCCGGTTTGCCAACACATCCGGAACCGCTTGGGACCGATCGCCGGGTCGGTTGGGTGAGGGGAGGGAGGCTCAGCAAAACAATTCCAACTGCTCCGGCTTCGGCGCGAAGCGGGCGAGAATGCGGTCGCTTTCGAGTTCCGTTAGAGAGGGTCGGTGGTCGGCGGTGGCGAGGAAGGGGCGGACTTTGCCGAGCGGGACACGGAGGCGGCGGAGATCGTCGAGGCGGATGAAGGTGTGGCGGCGGAGGTCGAGGATGCGCTCGACGTTGCGAGGTCCGAGGCCGGGGACGCGGAGGAGCTGCTCGCGGGTTGCGGTCCGCAGGTCGAGCGGGAACAGGGCGCGGTTGCGGAGCGCCCAGGCGAGTTTCGGGTCGATGTGGAGAGCGAGGTTGGGTTGGTCGAGCGGGGTGATCTCGCTGCGTTGGAACCCGTAGAAACGCATCAGCCAGTCGGCCTGATAGAGACGGTGCTCGCGGAGCAGCGGCGCGGGTTTCGCCGGCAGGATGGCGGACGGCTCGGGGATCGGACTGAATGCGGAGTAGTAGACCCGGCGGAGCCGGTAGGACTGATAGAGTTCCTCCGAGCGGGTGAGGAAATCGGCATCGGTGGAGGCATCGGCACCGACGATGACCTGCGTGCTCTGGCCTGTGGCGTGGCGCAGCTTGCGGTCTCCTTGTTTCCTCCGCTCGGCGGCATCGTCGAGCTTGAGGCGGATGCGGCCCATCGCTTGTTTCGTTCGTGCGAGGTTTTTCTCGGGTGCGAGGCGGTCGAGGCTGGTCTGGACGGGAAGCTCGAGGTTGAGGCTGATCCGATCGGCGTATTTCGCGGCTTTTTCGATGAGTTCCGGCGAGGCCTCGGGGATCGTCTTGAGGTGGATGTAGCCGCGGAAATCGTGGGTTTCGCGCAGTGTCCGCGCGACCTCGACAAGCTGCTCCATCGTGTGGTCCGCGCTGCGCGTGATGCCGGAGCTGAGGAAGAGGCCCTCGATGTAGTTGCGTTTGTAGAAATCGAGCGTGAGGCGGACGACCTCATCCGGGGTGAACGCCGCGCGGCGGACGTTGCTGGAGCGCCGGTTGATGCAGTAGTGGCAGTCGTAGATGCAGCGGTTCGTCAGCAGCAGCTTGAGCAGCGAGATGCAGCGGCCGTCGGGAGCATAGCTGTGGCAGATGCCCATACCGCCGGCCGAGCCGACGCCCGTGCCGTTTTTCGAGTCGCGGCGCTGCGCGCCCGAGCTGGCGCAGGAGGCGTCGTATTTCGCCGCGTCGGCGAGGATGGCCAGTTTGTCGTGGAGATTCATTTGGTTCGCATGAACAGTAAATGAAAGCGGAGGAAACTCCAGAGCGAAATCGGAGTCAACGATCCGCCATGGCCACGCGGCGCGCAACGACGGTTGGAATCGCGCCGCTTTCCGGTTAGAGTGACGGGTATGTCGGGCTCCGTCTCCATCCGTACCCAGCCCGGCCGCCTGCCGCCGCCGAGGGCGGACAGCGTGGCGTTTTTCGCGAACCTCTCGCACATCTTCTTCGACAACGAGGGACTCACGGAATCCCTGCGCGCCGAGGTCGAAGGTTTGGAAACCTATGGCGGCCGGCTCTTGCCGATCGTCGGGCTGCTGTGGTCCGGCGCCGACAATCTTCTGGTGATGGAGCGCGAGCCGCACGCCGGGCTGCCCGGGTATTTCCGCGAGCGGCTGGGATTGCGGCTGCCGGAGGTGCTGGTATGCGGCGCGGAGCTGCCGCCGGATCCGACGCTCGTCAGGGCACTGAAAGACAAGCCGGGCAGGCTTGTCGACGGCTTCGTGACGGACCGCAAGCTGGCTGGCATCGCCGCCGAGGCCGGTCTCGGGTTGGCGGGCACCGTCGAGGGCAGCCTGCGTGGAAACAACAAGCTGTTGCTGCACGAGTTCCTCGCCGCCGCGGGCGAGCCGGTCTTCGAGACCCTGTTCGCGGAAACTCCGGATGATGTGGGGAAAGCCGCCGCCGAACTCGCGCGCCGCGGCTATCGCCAGGCGGTGGCGAAGGCACAGATCGGCGCGTCGGGCATCGGGCTGGTGCGTTTCGAAACGGCGGAGGCTCCCGTGCTGCCGCCACCGGTTTTCCGGGACGGGAAGTGCCTCGTGCAAGGCTGGCTCGATGAGGCGGTGCCGGAGATCGAGCGCGTCGCCTCGCCCAGCGTCCAGATGCTCATCGCCGCCGCCGGCATCGAGCTCTACGATCTCACCGACCAGATCCTCAGCCCGCGCAGCATCCACGAGGGAAACGTTTCGCCGCCTCCGTCCCTCGCGAACAAAAGGCTGCGCGACGAGGTTCTTCGGCAGGCCGGAGTGGCGGCGCGATGGCTGCACGCGCAGGGATACCGCGGCACGGCGAGCGCGGATTTCCACCTCGCGTTCTGGCGCGGCGGGCACGTCGAAGTCCGGGTTTGCGAACTCAACGCGCGGGTCACAGGCGCGACCTATCCGTCGTTGCTGGCGCGTCATTTCGCCCCCGGCGGCGCGTGGTTGATGCGCAACCTGCGGCTGCCCGAGGCACCGCGCGGAAAGGAAATCTTCGAGGAGCTCGACGACCGCGGCCTGCTCTATCAGACCGGAATGGACAGCGGCGTGCTGCCGATCAATTTCAACTCGAAGGTCCCCGGCCGGATCACCAAGGGACAATTCCTCTTCATCGGGCCCGATGCGGGGACCGTCGCCGGACTGCTGGAACAAACCGTGGCGCTCGACGAAATCACCTTCACCCGCGACTGATGAACGACCATCCATCCGAACTGCGCGAGCGCCTCATCGCCCTCACCCGCGACCTCGTCCTGATCCCCGGCACGGAAGAGCGGCCCGAGGATCTCCGGCGCGCGATGGAATGGCTGGGAAACCACCTTGAGGGCATTCCCGGCCTGCGGGTGACCCACCACGAGTCCCACGGGGTGCCCTCGCTGGTGGCCATGCCGGAGGGTTGTGCGAAACCCGATGTCCTGATGTGCGGCCACATCGACGTGGTGCACCATGCGGACCCCGCGGTCTATCGGAGCACGGTGAGCGAAGGCCGGATCGTCGGACCAGGCAGCGGCGACATGAAGGGCAACGTCGCCATTATGTTGGAGCTTCTGCGCGCCGTGCAGGAGCGCGTCCCCGGCGCGCCGCTCGCACTGGCGGTGACCGGCGATGAGGAACGCGGAGGCGAACACGGGACACGCGCCTTGTTCGACGAATTCGGCCTCGAATGCTCGCTCGCCATCGTGCCGGACGGCGGATCGATCGACGAGATCGTCGTCGAGGAAAAGGGCATCCTGCATGTCGAGCTTCGCTCGACCGGCGTCTCGTGCCACTCGGCGCGGCCGTGGCTGGGCCGCAACGCGCTCGAGCAGATCGTGCGCTCGGTCGATGCGCTGCGGCTCGCGTTTCCTCCCGGCGATGACGCCGGCCATTGGTATGGCACGTGTTCGCTCACGCGGCTCGACGCGCCGAACCGTTCGTTCAACCGCGTCCCGGCGCACGCGCGGGCCACGCTCGACATCCGTTTCCCCGCGCCGGCCACGGTGGAGGAAATGATGGAGCGCGTGCGCGGCTCGGTGGTGGACGGCGTGGACGTCGAACTGGTGGTGGGTGCCGAGCCGAGCGTGCTCTCGCCGGACCCCGCCTTCCTGCGCGTCTGCGGGGAAACGCTGGGGCGTCCGCTGGTTTCCCTGCGCGAACACGGCGGCTCGGACGCCCGATTCATCGCAAACCGCGGCATCCCCGTCCTCATGACCCGCCCCGAATGCGGCAGACTGCACGCGCCGGACGAGTGGATTGAAATCGATTCGATGCTCGTTTTCTATCAGATCTACGAACGCTACCTGCTGGAACGTTTCGCCGGCCTGGATGTCTTCGACGGTCAGGGCGTCACCTTCGACAACCTTTCCCTCACCCGCCCGCCGCCCCGCCGATGCTGAGAAGCGTTGACGGTCAATCTCCCGCGGGTTTCTTCGCGCTTCCCGCGGGCGGGTCGGGCGTCTAGCGTCCGGACAACGATGAGTGACGAGGACGCCGCGTTCGAGCCGACCCGCCGGCAATGGGTCGGTTTCTGGTGCATGATCGCCCAGCAGACGCAGAACGCGTTCAACGACAAGATGTCGCAGTTCATCCTCATCCCGCTCGGCGCGGCGGTGGGGTTCTCGGTCGAGTCGCAGGCGGGCATGCTCATCGCGTTGCCCTTCGTGTTGTTCGCGCCGCTGGCCGGCTGGTTGAGCGACCGCTTTTCCAAGCGCGACGTCATGCTGGCCTCCGCGCTGCTCCAGCTCACCGTGCTGGCCGGCATCTGTGGCGCGGTCCTGATGCGCAACATGCCGCTCGCCCTCGGCGGTTTCTTCGGGCTCGCCATCCAGTCGGCGTTTTTCAGTCCGGCGAAGATCGGCATCAACAAAGAGCTCGTCGGCTCGCGCCACCTCGGCTTCGCCGCGGCTTTCCAACAGATGACGGCGATGCTCGCCATCCTCGCCGGCCAGATCGTGGCCGGCTGGTGGTTCGACCACCGCTACCACGACCTCGGCGGGATACCGGCCAAGGCGTGGGAAGCGGCGCTGCACCCGCTGGTGCTGCTCACCGCGCTGGCAGTGCCCGCCGTCGCCCTCGCCGCCTTCATCCCGCGGGTGCCGGCCCAGGGAAACGAAAAGTTCCGCGTTCCCCTGCTGTGGCGCCACTTCGGAAACCTCGGCGACCTGTGGCGCGACCGCGGTATCCGCCAGGCCTCCTTCGGCGTCGCGTTCTTCTGGGGCTTCGCCGCCTACATCAACCTGTGGTCGGTGAAACTCGCCAAGGCGATGACCGGCGGCGGCGAGGGCTTCGGCACCTTGTCCTCGCAGTTCATGGCCGCCGCCTCGCTCGGCATGGCCGCGGGTTTCGGTTTCTCGTCGTTCGTGCTTCGCCGGCGCATCGAACTCGGCTGGGTGCCGCTGGCCGGCTTCGGCATGACGGTGTTTCCGCTGGTGTTGTATTTCCTTCCCCCGCACGGCGGGTGGTTTCTCGTCGCGCTCGGCATGCTGGCGTTTTCCTCGGCGTTGTTTCTTTCCCCGCTCAACGCGTGGCTGCAGGACCACTACCCGCCCGCCATGCGCGGCGACCTCCAGGCCGCGGTGAATCTCCAGGACTGCCTCGCAGGCATGCTCGCCATCTCGCTCATCGTCGGCTTCGGGAAAGGCGCGGAAATGTTCAACTTCGAGGAGCTCCCCGCCTTGCGCGGCCACCTGCTGTTCCTCGCCGTCGTCTGCGCTTTCGCCAACGTCCTCATCCTCCGGCTGCTGCCCGCGGATTTCATCCGCGTCATCGGCACCGGCATCACCCGCGCCATCTATCAGGTGCGCGTCACCGGCCTCGAACACATCCCGCGCAAGGGCGGCGTGTTGCTGCTGCCGAACCACGTCACCTTCGTCGATTCCTTCCTGCTCTCCGCGGCCTGCCCGCGGCCGATCCGTTTCGTGATGGATGAGGTTTTCACCAAACACGCCGGCATCCGCCTCTTCACCACCTTGTTCGACACCGTCACCATCCGCAAGGACCAGCCGCTCGAGGCCATCCGCGAGGTGATCCGTGCGCTCAACCAAGGCGACTGCGTCTGCCTGTTTCCCGAAGGCCAGCTCACCCGCACCGGCACGCTCTGCCCGCTCCAGCGCGGCTTCGAGTTCATCGCCCGCAAGGCCGGAGGCCACCCGCTCGTCCCGGTGTGGACCGACGGCTCGTGGGGCTCGATCCACTCGTTCGAGCGCAACCACTTCTTCCGCAAGCGGCCGCGCAACTTCGGCCATGGCGTGCAGGTCGCCTTCGGAAACCCGCTCTCCGCCGGCAAACACGACATCCGCACCTTGCAGGACGCCCTGCTGCGCGCGTCCGCCGCCGCCATCACCCACACCTTCCGCAACCGCCGTTGGGACACCCGCCTGCCCGGCGCCAGCCACCTCGCCGCCCAGGACTTCCGCTCCCTCGCTCCCGCCGACCGCCGCCGGATCTGGGTCAACGGCCACCAGATCGGCATGGTCAACGCCCTCCCGCGCGGCGGTGCCATCCACGCCCTCGCCTGTGATCCCATGCTCGCCCTGCTGCCCGGCATCTTCGTCACTTTCTGCGAACTTTTCCGCACCGACCTCCACATCCACGAGACCTTCGACGGTGAGAAAGCCGGCACATGGATCGGCGGCGACAGGCTGCGCCAGTTCCTCCAGACTACCCAGATCACCAGTGCCGTCACCTTCTACGACTTCGGCTCCCGCCCGCTGAAACCCGTCGAGCGCGCCGGCCTCCGCCACTGCCCCTGCCTCGCCATGGACGGCATCGTCGTCGCCATGTCGATGCCGAACCCGCCCGTCGCCAAGGACGACTTCGCACCCCAGCTCGGCCGCAAACCCAAGTCATGGGGAAAACTCCTGCCCGGCTTCTGGATCGAGCGCCCCGCCGACGGCCCCGCCACCGTCCACGGCCCCGCGACCCGCGACTACGGCCTTCGCCTCCCCGCCGGCACCACCCTCGATGACGAAGGCTTCCTTGCCGCCGCGAACGGGTGAGTGACGGCCATCCTGGGCAGGAGACGGAATGAGCCATCGCGGCAGCGGCAGGAGTTCGTGCTCAGCCACAGGACCGTTCCGCCGTCGGCATGTTTCTGTCGCCATCTCCACTGTCGGCAGGCTGCCCTCCGATCGCGTGATCCAATGACTTGAATGTCGATGGGATCAAGCGACGTAGCTCCCACGTGAACCGAAGTTTCCTGCTTCTCTCCCTGCTGGCGGCGCCGTTGCTCGCGACGGCATCACCAAACCTGCTGCTCATCACGGTGGACGACATGAATCGTGATTCGGTCGGTGCGTACGGCTGTCCGATCGAAGGGATCACTCCGAACATCGATCGCCTCGCCGCGCAGGGCATCCGCTTCGACCGCGGCTTCGTCAACGTCGCCATCTGCCAGCCCTGTCGCGCGGTCCTGATGACCGGGCGCTATCCACAGACGAACGGTGCGGCCGGTTTCGAGCGGATCTCACCCGACGTGCCCAGCCTGCCCGAAGCGTTGAAAAGCGCGGGCTACTACAACGGCCTCATCGGAAAGGAAATCCACGTCGTTCCATCCCGCCACCATGCGTTCGACCGCATCCGGCCGGAAGGAACCCTGGGACACGGGAGAGATGCCAAGAAGTATGCCGAGGCGGTGAGAACCATGATCGCCGAAGCCGGCGACCGGCCTTTTTTCATCATGGCCAACACCCATGATCCGCACCGTCCCTTCGCCGGCAGCGCGGCGGAGAAATGGAGGCCCCGCCCGAAGGTCACGCGAACGATCACGGCGGACGAGGCGGTCGTGCCCGGATTCCTGCCCGACATCCCGCCCGTGCGGAAGGAACTCGCGGAATATTTCACCTCCGTCCACCGGGCCGACGAGGTTGTCGGCGCGATCCTCCGCGAACTCGATACCGCCGACGTCGCGGACAACACGCTGGTCCTCTTCCTCAGCGACCACGGAATGCCGCTGCCGTTCGCAAAGACCAATTGTTACCTCGCTTCGAACATCACGCCATGGATCATGCGCTGGCCGGGACATATCCAAGCGGGATCGTCCGACGCGAAACACTTCGTCAGCGGCATCGACGTCGCTCCGACCTTCCTCGACGCCGCCGGCGTGCCGAATCTCGAAGGCGCCGACGGACTTTCGATCCTCCCCACGATCGATGGAAAGGAACAAGCCGGCCGCGACCGGGTCTTCACGTTTCATCAGAAGCCGTTCTCCGGGAAGCGCCTTCCGATGCGCGCGGTCAACGACGGGGAGTTTCTCTACATCTGGAACGGCTGGGCGGATGGGAAAACCGAGTTCCGGAACGAGTCGATGTCCGGTCTGACCTTCCAAGCGATGAAGAACTCCGGCGACCCCGCCATCCGTGCCCGCGCCGGATTCTATCTCCACCGGTGCCGAGAGGAGCTCTATCAGATCCGAAACGACCCCGACTGCCTGCACAACCTGCTCGGCGGAACCAACGGAACGTGGAAGCCGCGGGCCAGCGGCATGACCAAGATGCTATGGCATTGGATGAAGGATGTCGGCGACCCCGAGTTGAAGAACTTTGAGGCACAGGTCGACCTGGCGTTGGATTGATGTCCGGACCAACGCCCGACCCGTCCGTGACCGGATGGGAAACCCGCTTCGCTCACCCCACCATTCCGACGACTTCTTTCACCATCGCACGGATGCCGATGGCGACCTGGTCGATCGAAGCGTCGTACATGTACGCGGGCGTGGTGACAATGCGGTTCTCGGCATCGATGTGGATCTCGGTGACGGAATGATCCGCGTGTTTGGCACCCAGTTTTTCCAGTCCGGCGGCGGTCGCTGCGTCGTTGCCGATGGTGAGCTCGGGGGACGCGGAACCGAGGGCTTTCGCGGCGACGGCGGGTGCGATGCAAGCGAATCCGAGCGGCTTGCCGGCGGCGTGCATCGCTTTGACGAAGGTCTCGACACTCGGGTCGATGGAGGCGTCGGCGCCATCGACGGCGAAGCTGCAGAGGTTTTTCGCGGCACCGAAGCCGCCGGGAAACACAGCGGCATCGAGCGACGCAACATCCGCCTTCCCGAGCGGCGTGATCTTGCCGCGGGCGATGCGTGCGGCCTCGACGAGGACGTTGCGGGTTTCCCCTTCGGCCGGCTGTCCGGTGGCGTGGTTGACGACGTGCATCTGCGGAATGTCCGGCGCGAAACAATGCGCCTCCGCGCCGGCCTCGGCGATGGCGAGCAGGGTGAGCACCGCTTCATGGATCTCCGCGCCGTCGAAGACGCCGCAGCCGGAAAGAACGACACCGATCTTTTTCATGAGCCGAGCCTATGCGAATGGCGGCCGGGCCATCAATGACGGATCAGGCGCGTCATGGCTTCCACGCCTTGATGGTTCGGGCGCGTTTGCTGTAGAAGCGGGCGAAGGGATCGTCGCGGAGTCCCTTGAGGCCGGCGATGACGCATTCGGCGTTGACCACCGCTCCGTCCCACCCGGTGTGGAGGTTTTCCTTTGGTGAAGGGACGTAGAGGCGGTCGACCTTGCGTTCGCCAAGCCACTCGTATCGGGCGCCGATGATTTCGTTGAGCGGCACGAACAGGGTGCGCGTGTCCTTCGCGACCTGTTCCGCCCATTCGGCATGCCCGCCTCCGCGTTTGAACCTGCGGTCGTCCGTCCACGACTTGCGCGGTGTGAGCGAGCAGATGACGGGCGTGGCTCCCGCGGCCCGGGTTTCCTCGACATAGCGGCCCAGATACCATCCGAAGGTGTGCACGGTTTCGTCGCCGTTCATGCCGGTTTCCCCACTCACGCCGGGAAGGGCGCCCTTGCCTTTCGCTCCGCCGTTGTCGTTGGCGCCGAACTGGATCATCACGAAGTCGCCCTTCCGGATGAGCGGCCGGGTGTTTTGCCACCACTCGCCGGTGTAGAAATTCCGGCTGCTGGTGCCGCCCATCGCGCGGTTGACGATGTTGATCTTTTCGAGGTCGAAATACGCGGCGATGGGACCGCCCCAGCCCCATTGGCCGTCGGGTCCGTTGTCGCCTTTCGATCCGTTGCGGACGGTGGAATCTCCGATGAGCCAGAGGGTCGGCAGGGCATTCTTCGCCGGCACCGGGGCGACATACCGGCCCGTTCCCTCGCCCATCTGCGTTCCGCGCGGGATATCGTCCGGCTGGAGCCGCGGCTTGGCGATGCCTTGCGCGGAAACCCGCGGGTGCACCGTGGCGGAAATCATGACGAGTGCGGTGAGGAGAAGGGTCCTGGGTTTCATGGCGGCTGCGTCGGCTTGGTCCGATTGAAGCGGATGAGACATGACTGTCAGTGAGAAACTCGCGGGCCTGCGGGCCGGCAGATCTCCCTTGGCGTCGGCCCGGGCGGATGATCGAATGCCGGCATGAAACCATCCGTTTGGCTGCTTTTGGGATTCGGAGCGATGGCCCACGCGGGCGATTTCGACAAGCTGCTGGAACGCGCCGAGTCGGGCGACCCGGGGGCGCAACTGGAGGCCGCGGAGAAATACGCCGCCGGCGATGGTGTGGCGAAGGACAGCGCCAAGGCCGTCGAATGGCTGGAAGCCGCGGCCAACCAGGGGATCGCCGAAGCACAGACCAAACTCGGCGCGATGTACCTGGGCGGACGCGGGGTGCCGCGTGATGCGAAGACCGCCGCGAAATGGTACAAAATGGCGGCGGAGAAGGGCGACCCATCCGCGCGGATCCAGCTCGCCCGGATGTTTCTAGCCGGTGCCGGGGGCATGACCGATCCGGCGGAGGCATGGATGTGGGCGAAACTGGCTGCCGACAAAGGCGACCATGTCGCCCGCCGTGTGCTTGCCTCCCTCCAGCCGAAGATGAACGCCGTCACGCTCGCCGACGGCGAAGCGCGGGTGCGTGCCTTCGAGGCACGCGAGATGACGGAAACCACCGAGCCGGGTGTGCCCGCGGTGGCCCCGGCGGTTCCGGAAGTGGAACCGGTTCCCGAACCGACGGCGGAACCTCAGGACTGAATCTTGAGCTTGCGGAACGTGGCCTTGCCGGTCCGCGTGCCACCGCCGCTCACCCACATGCCGATGCGGCAGTTCCGGCCGAGCTTGACCTTGTGGCTGCCGACTTTCCTCCACCTTCGGCCGTTGTCACTGGTGTAGGCGTTGATTCGATCTCCGGTGCGCTTGAGGCGCAGCCAGACGGACTTCTGTGGTTTCCCGCCGGATGTTTTCTGCGCGGTCGCGCCGCCGGCTGTCGACCGGCGGGCGATGCGCAGCGAACCATTGGCGTTGGTACCAACAAATACATAGGGCGAATCCGCACGTTCGTTCCCGCGGATCATCACACCGGCCCGTGCCAGGCTGCCGGCACCGCGGACATCGCCGAGCCGCACGGTGATCGAGCCGTTGCCGCGGAGTTTCTTCGAAACGAAGTAGCCCTCGTCCTTCCGGCCCTTGAGTTCGCCGGTCCCGCTGATGGAGGTCGTGGACTTTGTTTTCTTCGCGACTCCCTCCGCGCCGCCGGGCGAGCCGGACTTCCACCCGGAGGGTAGTTTCTCTTGATCGACCGCGCGCAGCATGATGCGCAGGGACGTCTCGGCAGCGGCTCCGTCGCCATTAATGGCCCGGACCTTGAAGGTCTGGCGCCCGCTCGCATCCGCAGGTGCCTTTCCATGCAAGGTGCCGCTCGGAGAAACCTTCAGCCATGCCGGACCCGAAACCTTGCGGAACACGACCTTGGCCGCGCTGCCCGTGGTTGCCAACTCGCTCTTCAACGATCCCCCGGTGTAGGCCCGGCCCGCCGTTGCCTGCTTCGCATCGATCGGCGAGTGGCGGAATCTCGGCGCCGCGATGTTCCCTTCGATGGTGAGTTCGACCGTCGCCGGCTTCGAATCGGTCAGCCCGTCGCTGGTGACATAGGTGAACGAATCGGTGCCGTTGAACCCGGCATCCGGCTGATAGACCAGGTCCGCACCCTCGCCCCGCAGGTCGCCGTGGCGCGGCTTGCGCGTGACCTTGTAAGAGAGCGGCTGCAGGTCGGGATCGCTTCCCGCGAGCTTGATTCCGACCGGCCCGCCGCCGCTGCCGCCGGCGGTCACGGCGAGCGCCTCCGGCGAGCGGTTTTCACCGGTGATTCCGAGGACGTTGAGTTCCGCCACATTGGCGTGGTCGTTGCCGTTGATCTCGCTGAGCGCGCGCAACCGGACATAGCGGGCGGCGCGGGCGGTGAAAACGACCTCCTTTTCGAGCGCGTCCGCCGCGAAGGCGCCCGCGTCCGCGGAGAACCACGCTTTGCCGTTGCGGCTGGTCTGAAACTCGTAGTCCGCGATGTTGCCGATCGTGAGCGGATCCTGACGGGGCAGATATCGGAAACCATGGATGATATGTTCTTCTCCGAGATCGATGACGATTTCGTGCGGAGGAGGCGTCGGGTCGTTCTTGAAACGAGTGTGCCAGAAGGTCCCGGTGTTGCCGTCGATGGCCCTCGCTCCGGCGTAGTTCGGAGTTTCCTCGGTATCGACGGACACAAGAATCCATCCCGAACGATCGAGAACGAAGTCGTCCTGGCTCGCGTCTTTGGGCGCGACCACGATCGTCACGGTGGCCGGCGCGGATTGCAGGGAGCCGTCGCTGGCGCGGAAGGTGAAGGAATCCGTGCCGGTGAAATCCGCGGCCGGCTCGTAGCGGACGGCGGGAGGAGTTCCGCGGAGCACGCCATGCGACGGCTGGGAAACGATCGTGAAGCTGAGCGGGGAAGACTCGACATCGCTGCCGGCGAGGGTGATCGACACCTCGGTTTCAGCTTTCGTCGTCACGGACTGTGACGAAGCGACCGGCGCGTCGTTCACCGCCGTGATGGCGATTGAAACCGCCGCTGTGTTCGAGTTCGCGCTCCCGTCGTTGGCTCGGTAGGTGAACGAGTCCGAGCCGTTCGCGTTCGCGTTGGGCGTGTATGTCAAGTTCGGCGCGCTTCCCGAAAGAGTTCCTTTCGACGGAGCTGCCAGAACCGAGTAGGTGAGCGCGGAACCTTCGACGTCGCTGGCCGACAACGTGATCGAAACCGGAGTGTCCTCGCTGGTCGTGACCGATTTTGACGAAGCGACCGGCGCGTCGTTCACCGCCGTGATGGCGATCGAAACCGTCGCCGTGTTCGAGTTCGCGCTCCCGTCACTGGCTCGGTAGGTGAACGAGTCCGAGCCGTTTGCGTTCGCGTTGGGCGTGTATGTCAAGTTCGGCGCGCTTCCCGAAAGAGTTCCCTTCGACGGAGCTGCCAGAACCGAATAAGTGAGCGCGGAACCTTCGACGTCGCTGGCCGACAACGTGATCGAAACCGGAGTATCCTCGCTGGTCGTGACCGATTTCGACGAAGCGACCGGCGCGTCGTTCACCGCCGAGATGGCGATCGAAACCGTCGCCGTGTTCGAGTTCGCGCTCCCGTCGTTGGCCCGGTAGGTGAACGAGTCGGAGCCGTTCGCGTTCGCGTTGGGCGTGTATGTCAGGTTCGGCGCGCTTCCCGAAAGAGTTCCTTTCGACGGCGGAGTGACGATTTCATAGGCCAGCGCATCATCATCCGCATCCGTCGCCTCAAGAATGCAGCCCACCGCCTGGTCCTCTGCGGTCGTGAGCGATCGCGCGATCGCGACCGGTGGATTGTTTGCCGGAGGAGTCACGATTTCCCCTCCGAGGATCAGGTTGAGTTCCGGGACGCTCGTGTAGGGCCGGCCTGCGACTTCGGTAAGAGCCCGGAGACGGAAGAAACGAACGGCACGCGCCGGGAACAGGACTTCCTTCTCCCCGGCGCTGTTGGCGAAGGTGCCGCTGGCCGCGACACTCCATGTGGCCCCATCGATGCTGGTGAGAAACTCGTAGCCGGCGATGTTTCCGACGGTGTAATCCGCCGGCCGCGGCAGGTAGCGGAAACCGCGGATCGTTGCCGTCGCGCCGATGTCCACCTCGATCCAGTGGGGCGGCGGGATCGCAGCGGGTGTCCACGCGCTGTGCCACATGGTTTCCGCGTCACCGTCGAACGCGTTTTCCGGCGCCATGTCGACCGACGTCTCCTCGCTGCTCGCGGCGACGACGTTCCATCCCGCGCGGGGCATCAGATCCGCTGGTTCCAATGGAGCGGCGGGCGTGCTGTAGGAGACCTCGACCGAGGCCTCGCTCAACATGCCCGAGGTGTTGACCGCCTTGAGAGCGAAATAATAGGTCGTGCCGTCGGAGAGATCCTCGATCGTCGCGGTCGTCTCGCCGCCGGTCTCGATCGTCTGGCCATAATCGCCAGAGGACGTCCCGTAGAGCAAACGGTAGCCCGCGATATCCGTCTCGGGATTGGCCGGCCAATTGACCCGCACGGCGGCCCCTTGTGCGGTGACAAGGCCGGCGAGGGACGCGAGGGTGGAAACGAAGGGAAAGCAGATTCCAGAAAAATACCGGATGGTAGGAATCCTGAGGGTCCCGAGACGGGCGCGGATGGACGCAAGCCCGCTCGGACCCGAGCGGCTGGTGAACATGTGGTTGGCTGGTTGTAAGGGTGCTCCGCAGAGCCATTCCCCCGCCGGGATCCGGAAACGGGACGGGTTTCCGGGGACGGACCGCCAGAACCGGGAAACGGCATGGGCCGGTGGGTGAAACCGGACCATGCCGCTTCGGGACAGTTCCGGGTTCTGGCGGAGTTTGCCTGAAAGGGACTCAGGCTTGGCTGGAATGAATCAGACGGTTGGTGGGTCGATCAAGGGATCGGGGTGTGGGACAGCAGCAGGGTGTGGGTATGCAGAAGTGAAACTTTTTGGCGAATCGGGTGATCTCGCTGCTTAACTGTTTTGGTTTTATGAAATTTCATTCATCCGGACAAGAAATTATTTTGAAATTTTTTGAACATAGCCGACGGTGGTTTGTCGGAGGGGTTGAAGGAATCGGCCCCGCCGGCAGGAAGAAGGGTCCGGAGAACCGGGGACGACAGGGTTTTCCGGGCCGCCAGGAAAAGGCGGCGGGATCCACCGGTTGGCTGGCCGGACCCGCCGCCGGGTCCTTCAAGATTGGGGGTCGGCGGGGATCGGAATGATGCGTTTCCTCACGAGCAGGCCGATGGAGAAGCAAACCGCGCTGCCCAGAAGGACGGCCCCCGGCGCTCCGAGCAGGCGGGCGAGGGCGCCGGTGAGCAGGCTGCCAACCGAGCCGAGACCGAGGAAACAAAGCGAGTAGAAGCCCATGATGCGGCCGCGCAGTTCGTCCGGAGAACGGAGCTGGGTGGCCGTATTGGCGGTGGCGAGGAAAAGGATCATGAAAAAGCCGGCGCAGAGCAGGAGCGCGCACGACAGCCAGAAGATCCGCGACAGGGCGAAGGCGGAGAGAAACACACAGCAGCCGAAGAGTCCGGTGTAGAGGATCGACCGCCGTTCGAAGCGTTTGCCAACCGACGCGAGCGTGACGCCGCCGACCAAGGCGCCCCCGCCGTTGAAGGACATGAGGATCCCGAAGGCCTTGGCATCTCCGTGCAGGATGTCTTTCGCGAAAACCGGCATCAGGACGGCGAAGCTGACGCCGAACAGGCTGAAGGTCGAAACGAGGATCATGATCGCCCGCAGCGGACCGTTTCCCGCGATGTATCGGAACGCCTCGCGCACCGCCTCTCCGAAAGGCGGATGATCGCGCCGGGCTTCATGTTTCGGCAGCCGGAGCAGGCCGTAGCCGATGATCACGGCGATGTAGGAGATCCCGTTGAGCAGGAAACATCCCGCCATTCCGACGACTCCGATCAACACCCCGGCGACGGCGGGACCGACCACGCGCGCCAGATTGAACATCGAGGAGTTGAGAGCGATGCCATTGATGAGGTCCTCGCGGCCCACCAGCTCGACGACGAATGACTGGCGGGCCGGAACATCGAAGGCATTGACGACACCCAGCAGGAAACCGATCGCGGCGACGTGCCAGACCTCGATCCACCCGAAGTGGACCAGAGCGGCGAGCACCAGTGCCAACAACATCGAGGCGCACTGGGTGGAAAGGAGGATGGCACGTTTCGAATGGCGATCCGCAACGATGCCGCCGGCGAGCGCGATCAAGGCGAAGGGCAGCATGTGGGCGAAGCGGATGAAACCCAGCGCGACCGACGAACCGCTGAGCTGATAGACCAGCCAGCCTTCCGCGGTCGTTTGCAGCCAGGTGCCGACCAGCGAAACCACCTGTCCGGAAAAGAAGATGCGATAGTTCCGATGGCGGAAGGCGGAGAAGGTGTCGAACCATGCGATGCCGCCCACCGGTTGCCGCCGGATGTCACCGGCCTCGGCGTTGGGGATGTCGGCGCTACGCGGCTCTTCGGACATGGACGCGTCATCGTCCCGCGGAACAAGCCGCCCGTCCAATCCGTTCTCGGCGCGGGTCTATCGGATGACCACCTCGCCCTCGGTCTCGCTCCAGATCCAGACAACGTCGCCACCACGCTCCTCGCGGGTTTCCCACAGGAACCAGCCGTAGCGATCGGACCAATGGAACTCGCGGCACACGACGCGCCGCACCCGCGAGCCGCCTTCCGGCTGCGGCTCGACGGTGGTGACACGCCGCACATGGGAGCAATCGAAGGGACCCATCCGCGTGGATCCCTCGAGGATCATCGCGACGTTCGCCTCGCGGACGCTGCCGCGCGATTTCAGCTTGAGGAGCTGGGTGACGATCTTCTCGTCGAGCTCGTGGGTGGGTGGGCCGGCGAGGGCGGAGACGGCGCCGAACAGGAGCGCCATGACGGGCAGGAGGAACATCTTGGCCATAGGCGTGAAACGCCGCGGCCGCGGTTTCTATTCGGTTCTTTTCGAGCCGTTTCCATCGCTTGCACGGTCGGCAAACCCACCTACATTCGTCCCCGATGAGCAAGCGGCGGATGGTGATGCGGGCCCTCGGGGTGCTGGTTCTCGTGTGGCTGTCCGTCTGGGGCGTCCGAACGTTCGCCGCATCGCGAAAGGTGACCGCCGAGCGGCTGCAGGAACGCATTGAAACCGCGGGTTTCGCCGACTGGTCGGGCAGGGCGACTCCACCGGACGCCGGCGTCGCGAGAAAACGCGAACGCGAGCTGCGGGAGATCGCCGAGATGGTGAACCGGCTCGATTTCAACGAACGCGAGAGAAACCGGCAGAACCGCGGCGGCGAGCAATTCTTCCGCCGCCTCAGCCAGCCGGAAAAGGAACTCTTCATCCGCCTGACCGTCGAGGAATCGATGAACCGTTTCATGGAGGCCCTCGACGCGATGCCGCCGGAACAACGCCGCAAGTTCGTCGAGCAAGGCCTCAAGGAAGTCACCGACGGGCGCACCGAGGAGGAAATGCGCCGCGCCGAGGAACTTGGTCCCGACCTGCTCCAGGAGATCAGCTCGCAGGGCATGCGCGCGTATTTCGAGAAGTCCAGCTCGCAGACGAAACTCGACCTCGCCCCGCTAATGGAGGCGATCAACGAAACCATGCAAGGTCTCCGCGGCAACGAATTCGGTCCCCGCAGGCAGTGATGAAGGCGCGCGGTTTCACCCTTACGGAAATCCTGGTGGCGCTGGCCATCGTCGCCACGCTCGCCGGGATCGCGGTGCCCGTGACGCGTTCGTTGGTCGGCCGCTCGCGCGAGGCGGCCTGCCTCAACCAACTCCGTGGCCTCGGCGTGGGCCTCGAAGGCTACCTCCAGGAGCATCAACAAAAGCTGCCGGAGCTCGAAGCCGGCCGTGAAACGAAATCGTCCTACGCGCCGGTGCTCGAAACCGTGCTGCTTCCGTACGTCGGCGGTCCCGGAAGTTTCCAGTGCCCGCAAGACCGCGAACTCTTCGAGAAATCCGGCTCCAGCTATCTCTGGAACTCGACCCAGAGCGGACTCCACTTCGCCAGCCTTTCGTTCTTCGGCAACACCGACCGTCCGGACAAGATCCCGCTGATCACCGACAAGGAGGCATGGCACCCGTCCGGGACGAATTTCCTCTACGCCGACCAATCCAGCTCCACCAAAGTCCGCTTCGCCGCGGCGAATTGAAGCCATGCTCGCGATCTCGGGACTCACCAAGGCCTTCGGCGGCAAGCCCGCCCTCCACGATGTTTCGTTCGAGGTGCGCAAGGCCGAGATCTTCGGACTGCTCGGCCACAACGGCGCGGGCAAAAGCACCACGCTCGGCATCATCCTCGGCATGGTCATGCCGGACGCGGGCGAGGTGCGCATCGACGGCGTCTCCGTGCAGACGGATCGCGCGAAAGCTTTGCGCAAGGTGGGCGCCATCTTCGAAACACCCTCGTTCTACGAATACCTCAGCGGCTGGGAAAACCTGCGCATCCTGATGAGCTACTCAGGCGGCTTCGATGAAGACGCCGCCCGCGAGGCCGTCGAACGTGTCGATCTCACCAAGCGCATCCGCTCGAAAGTCCGCACCTACAGCCACGGAATGCGCCAGCGGCTCGCACTCGCCCAGGCGCTGCTGCCGGAGCCCGACGTGCTGCTGCTCGACGAACCGACCGACGGCCTCGACCCCGAGGGCATCAAGTGGTTCCGGGATTTCATCCTCCGCCTTCGCGAGGAACGCGGGATGACCGTGCTCTTCAACTCCCACCTGCTCCCCGAGGTCGAATTGATGTGCGACCGCGTCGCCATCCTTCGCGAAGGAAAGCACATCTTCGAAGGAAGCGTCGGCGGCCTGCATGACGACGACCTGTTTTTCGACGCCGAACTCGATCCATGGGGCACCGCCTGCGGTCTCATCCATGCCCATGGCGGCGACGCCCCGAGTCCCGGGCGGATCCGCCTGCCGCAGGGTTCCGATCCGGCGGTCCTCGTCGAAGCCCTGGTCCGCGCCGGCGTGCGCGTGCGATCGCTCGCACCCGTGAGACGCTCGCTTGAAGACCTCTACATGGAACTTCGCAACGGCCGGCCGCTTTCCTGAGCCCGCGCCGTGAAAAACCGTTTGCAATTTCCGGCGGCGATGCGTGGTTGTTCCAGAGCCGGACGAGCTCAGGTCGGAATCCCGAAAGGGAGGAAATCGCAGGTCCCTGGTGGACAAGCGGCAGCCTGGGGAAATCGCCCGGCTCGCTTTTTGTAGACGTCGGTTGAATTGTCGCGGAAGCACGCGTAACGATCCATGGGCCATTTGGCATGGCCGCAGATTTCCGGCCGGTGACCACCGGCCAACCCATGGTCTCCCCCCGTCGCGGCGCGCGATCACGCGCTGGTTTTCCATCCGTCGGCCGCCCGGCCGGCGAATTGAAAGTGAGGAATCCCGATGCTTGCGAAAACTCTCAAGGAATACCTCGACGAACGGAAAATCCGCTACGTCACCATTTCCCACTCGCCCGCCTACACGGCCCAGGAGGTGGCCCAGTCGGCGCACGTCCCCGGCACCCAGATGGCCAAAACCGTCATGGTCACCGTGGATGGCACCCTCGCCATGGCCGTCCTGCCGGCGTGCCAGCGGGTCGACGTGCGGGAACTTGAGGAGATCACCGGAAGCGACGACGTCACCCTCGCCCACGAGGAGGAGTTCAAGGACTACTTCCCCGACTGCGAGGCGGGCGCCATGCCGCCTTTCGGAAATCTCTACGACATGTCGGTCTACGTCTCGCCGGATCTGGCGGTCGAGCCCGAGATCGTCTTCAACGCCGGCAGCCATACGGAACTCGTCCGCATGCGCTGGCGTGACTACTACAATCTGGTGAAACCCCGCGTCGCGGAGTTCGCCCTCTGAAACCTGAAACCCGGAAGGCCGTCGCGGAGAAACCCGGCGGCCTTCCCTCGTACCGACAAACCGCCGGTTGAAACCAAACCCGCGCGGTGTTAGGCACAAGCAGCCGCAAGGCGACGCCATGCTCTTCCTCGAACAACTCCGCGGCGAACTCCGCAAGCTCTACGCCCGCCCGCGGACCTGGATGGGGTACGGCGCCTTCCTCCTGATGGAGGCGCTCATCCTCACCGTTTACAAACTCGAGCGCAGCCAGCGGCACGTGCGCGACCTCGTGGAACGCAACGGCCTCGAATTCGGCAACTACTACAGCTCCCTCACCATCACCTTCACGATCATGCTGCTCAGCATGTTCCTGCTGGGATCCATCTACTTCGCACTGGTGGCCGGCGACATCGTCGCCAAGGAAAACGAGGATGGAAACCTGCGCCTCGTCTTCGCCCGCCCGATCTCCCGCCTCCGGCTGCTGTTCGTGAAATACGCCGCCGTCGCGCTCTACACCTTCAGCTTCGTCTTCTTCGTCGGCATCACCGGCTATGCGATGGCCGTCGCCGCCGTCGGTTGGGAGGGCGGACTGTTTGTCATGGAACCGCGGATGAAGATCTTCGCCGCCTTCCCTCCTGGGGCGAAGGCGCCGCGCGTCTCGCGCTCTGCGCCGCGGGCATCGGCGTGAGCATGGTCACCCTCTCGTCGATCGCCTTCATGTTCTCGTGCCTCCGCATCAAACCCGCCGCCGCCACCATCCTCACCCTCTCGATCCTCTTCGTTGACATGATCCTGCAGGGCTTTCCCTTCTTCAAACCCTACGAGAGCTGGTTCGTCACCTGGCGCATGAGCGCCTGGCTCTTCCTCGCCGAGCAACACGTCTCGTGGCCCAAAATCACCGAGTCCTACGCCCTGCTCTTCGGTCTCAACGCCACCCTTTTCATCGTCGGCTGGCTTTCGTTCCAAACCCGCGACTTCAAAACCTGATCCTCACCGCTCCGGTCCGACGCACCTCGCATCATCCGCCATCGGACACCTGTAATCCCCATGCGTTCCATCGATCCGGGACCTGACTTCGCAAGCTGGCGCGGAACCGCCCGGCGGCTGTTGGCGGAGGGTCTGAAGCCGGAGGAGATCCTGTGGGAACGGGAGAGTGGTTTGTTTTCCGAAACGGGAACGCCGTCCCCTGACCACCAGGTTCCCCGCTCCTCCGAACTCACCGTTCCGAAATCGTTTCTCGATCTCGCCCGCAACGTGGCCTGCCACCGGGATGATTCCCGGTGGGCGCTGCTCTATCAGATCCTCTGGCGCCTCACGCATGGCGAGCCGGACTTGTTGGAGATCGCCAGCGATCCCGATGTCTGCCGCGCCCGTGGAATGGCGAAGAACGTGAGCCGCGAGATCCACAAGATGCACGCTTTCGTTCGTTTCCGGAAAGCGGGCGAGAACCATGACGGACGGGAGCGGTTCACCGCATGGTTCGAGCCGGAGCACCACATCGTCGAAGCCGCCGCGCCGTTTTTCCGCAAGCGGTTCGCAAACATGGATTGGTCCATCCTGACACCCAAAGGATGCGCGTTCTGGAATGGCGAGGAACTCGTTTTCACCGAAGGTGTCGACCG
Organism: Akkermansiaceae bacterium; assembly: GCA_024233135.1. GTDB lineage: Bacteria > Verrucomicrobiota > Verrucomicrobiia > Verrucomicrobiales > Akkermansiaceae > Luteolibacter. The sequence continues at coordinate 82,322 of JACKPZ010000011.1, forward strand.
CGATCCGTTCGAAAACACCGACCAGCTCGAAGAAGCCTGGCGCACGTATTACAGCAGCATTTTCAATCCCGCGCGGCTCAAGACCAAGGCGATGCAGGCGGAGATGCCGAAGCGTTATTGGAAAAACCTGCCCGAGGCCGGGCTCATCGACTCGCTCGTCCGCGACAGCCGCCACCGGCTCGACCGGATGGTGGAAACCACCGGACAGACGCCGAAACCCGCACGACCGGTCCGCTACCTCGAAGAACTGCGCGAAGCGTCGCGAGATCCCGGGGCGGCACCCTTCGATCTAACGAACTTCGCCCGTCATCTCGACGCCTGCCGCCGATGTTCCTTGTGGGAACGAGCCACGTGCGCGGTGCCCGGCGAGGGACCTGCGGACGCGCGGATCATGATCGTGGGCGAGCAACCCGGCGACCGCGAGGATCTCGAGGGCCGGCCCTTCGTCGGCCCCGCGGGCAAGTTGCTGGATCGCGCGCTCGCCGAGGCGGGCGTCGACCGTTCCCACGCCTATCTCACCAACGCGGTGAAACATTTCAAATGGACGCCGCGCGGGAAACACCGGCTCCACCAGAAACCCGACGTCGGCGAGATCGAAGCCTGCAAAACCTGGCTGCTCCGCGAGCTCGACATCGTCGCGCCGCGCGTCCTGATCCTGCTCGGCGCCACCGCGGCTCGTTCGTCGTTGGGTCCCGGCGTTTCCGTCACCCGCGACCGCGGCCGGATCGATGCGCCGCAGCTCGCGGAGCGTGTGATCCTCACGGTGCATCCGTCCCACCTCCTCCGGCTGCCGGAAAAGGCGAAGGCTGCCGCGGAATACCGCCGATTTGTCGCGGATCTCGCGCTCGCGGCGATCTGAGCTCACACCCGAAGGAAAATCCCGCGGACGAAAAGGAAACGGCAGATCCACACCGCGGCCGCGAGCGCGAGCAGCGACAAAGTCAGGTCGCCGAAGCCGCGGTGGAGCTGCTCCAACGCCGCATGGACCCCGCCGCCGGCGATCCTGCGGGCGAGAGGCACGAGCGGGATGACATGCACGAGCAGATAGATCGTGATCGCGTTCATGCCGATCCAGACGAACGGCCGGCACCAGCGGCGGTGGCCGCGGAGGTCGACGATCTGGTGGAAGATGCCCAGCAGCATCGCGCCGATGCCGGCGGTGAGCAGGACGAACGACGAGGTCCAGAGTTTCTTGATGATGGGAAACGGGACGTGCCACAGCAGCCCGAGCGCGATCCCGGCCGCGCCCCAGCCGAGCAGCAGGCGGACCTTGCGGGCCGGTTCCAACGCGGGATTTCGCAAGAGCATGCCCGCGAACACGCCGAGCAGGGTGGTCGCCACCGCCGGCAGGGTGCTCAGCAGGCCTTCGGGATCGTGGTCGCCATCCCACTTGCGGAACGGGAGGAATTCCTTGTCGATCCAGTTTGTTAGATTGCGGCCCTCCGCGAGGTCCCCGGCTCCGAAACCCGGCACCGGAACGAAACCCAGCAGCGCCCAGTAGCCGGCGAGAAGCCCGACGGCGAGCGCGACCATCCCGCGGCGGCCCATCCACACGTAGGCGAGACCCGCCGCGAGATAACACAAGGCGAGGCGCTGGAGCACGCCGAGCAACCGCACCTGCTCGATGCCGCCGGCGATCCCGCCGTACATCCAAACGCCTAACAAAAACAGGATGGCGCTTCGTCTCACGATCTTCCACGTCGTCGGCCCGCGCCCCGCGACCGCGACCGACTTCGCGAGCGAGAACACGAGCGAGGTGCCCATCACGAACGCGAAGAGCGGGAAGATCAGGTCGTAGAAATGAAACCCCGCCCACGGCGCGTGCTGGAGCCGGTCGTTGAGCGGCGGGTCCATCGGAACCATCTCCGACAAGGCCGCGAACACCTCCTCCATGCCGATGATGAAAAACATGTCGAGCCCCCGCAGCGCGTCGATGGACATCAGGCGCTCCGTCGCCGGCAACCGGCCGGCCGGGGAAAGCATCGAGGCGGGAGCGCGGTCCGACATCGCCCGCAATTTGGGAATCCGGCTTCCGGCACACAAGGAAAAGCCGCCGCTTGCGGGTGCGGCGGTTGTTTTGATAGAGAGACGGCGTGGTTCCCGGCTACTGGCAGATGGTTTCGAAGGCGCACATGTTCGTCGCGCTCGGCTTGTTCATCGCGTTCCACTTTCTCCACGGCTTCGGGAACTCGGAACCGGGTTGGGCGGGTTGGGTGGTTTGGAGCGAACTGGTGGACTTGTTTCGAAATTCGTGGGAGCAATTGGGCGATCCCCAGACCGCGATCATCGTTGCGAGTTTCCTGATGTGCTCACTGCTTTTGGTGACCTCTCCGTTTCTCGGCTGTGTCTGGAGAAAGTCGCTGCTCGCGTGGAGTGTCGCGACGACCAGCAGCGGGCTGGCGGCGCTCGGGTTCTGGATCGCAATTCTGGTCGATCCGCCGTCCACTTTCGGCTCCGGCGGAATCTGCCTCATGCTCGCGCCCCTGTTCAACTTCGCCGGCCTGATGCTGGCTCGGGCTGGGGAGCCGCATGAGTCGGAATGAACGCCGCCACTCCTCAGAGTCCGCGCGTGCGGAACCATCCGGTGACGCTCATCCGGGTCTTCCGCGCCTCCTCGACCTCGTGCCAGTAGTCGCCGGCGAGAAACACGACGAGCGTGCCGAGCCGCGGCTCGATCCACTCGCAGGGGCCGTCCTGGCGGCCCGGTTCGGTCCAGATCCGCAGGCGGCCGCCGTCTCCCGGCTGCCAGCCGTCGTTGAGATAGAGGATCGCCGTCACCACGCGGTCGGCCGTGCCGCGGTGGCGGTCGAGGTGTGCCTTGTAGAACGCCCCCGGCGGATAGACCGCGAAGTGGCCTTCGAAATCGAACAGTCCGAGGAAACACGCGCGGTTGATCTCCTGGCGGAGCGCCTCGAGCCGGGCGAGATATTGTTTCGCGGCGGGGCCGGTCGTTTCATCGCCGAGCCACAGCACGTGGTCGCGGCGCACGTCCTCGCGGATGACCCGCTCCGCTCCGCGGCCGACACCGGCGCGGCGGAAATCTCCATCCTCCCATGCGTGCAGGCTTTCTTCGGCAAGCGAGCGCGCGGCGGCCTCATCGAGGAAACCATCGAGGCACACCCAGCCCCGGGTCGCCAGACCCTCCACCACGGCGGCAGTTCCAAAAGCGGTCGCTTCGTTGTGCAATCAACTGCCACCCGGGCGGTTGGGCCGGGCCGGCGGATGAGCGCTTCCTATCCCGGCCGCGCGGCTTGCCAAGCGAAATCGGCGGCCGGGCACCAAGTCGAAGCCCGCCTACTCCGCCACGGTCATGGTTTTCTGATCCTTGATCGAACCATCCTTGAAAACCGAAACGGCCACCTTCGTCTTGGAGTCCATTTCAAAGATCCAATACTTGTTCGGGTCCTTCATCAGATAGACCTTGAACGAATCCGGCCCGATGATTTCCCACTTCGTAAGCCAATAGATGCCCGTGATCCCTCCGCCTTCCTTCAATTCGATCACCGCATAGGGCTTGGTTTTGATGGTTCCCGCGCGCCACGACCATTTGGAACCAGTGAGCAGTCGATTCAACGCCGACTCCCGGCTGCCGGGCCTGCTTCCGGCCAATTCCGTGGCGGCTTTCCGGCTCTTGGAGCGCTGGGCATCCTTGAAGTCGTCCAGGGCCACACGCACTTCCACGGCCTCCTCCGTTCGGCCGGACTTGGTGAGGTCGGTGACGAGCTTGTTCAGCTGGTCGGCATAGTCCTTGTCCGCCTTCGCGACCGCGGCCTCGACCTCCGGAGCGAGCTTGGCCTTGTGCTCCTGATAGATACGCCGGAGTTTCGCGAGGTCCCCCGAGTTTTTCGGGTTCACGATCTGGTTTCCGGTGTCGAGGGCGTCGAGTTCGGCCTTGAACGCGAGCACTCCGTCGAGATCGCCCGCGTCCTGGGCGGTCGTTTTCCGTTTCTCCAGCGCCTTGCGGTATTTGTCCTCCAGTTGGGTCAGCGGTTTGGCGGCGTCCGCGAGGGAAACGTCGTGCATCACCTGGATCGCCGCGAGGTCGGCGTTCGAGCCGCTGTCCGCCGCGGCGGTATGAGCACCCGCGATCAGAACGGCGAGGACCCATGCGCTCCGGAGCCTGGCGAACGACGGACAAATATCCTTTTTCACGATCACATCCTATCGGTGGGAGTCCACCTGCCAAGCCGCATTTCACAACTTTCTACTCCGTTTGGCAGTGGATGGGAGATTGCCGCGCGAGCCACCGGTGCATAGACATGGAGGGCGAACCCGCGGCGTCCCACCTTCCTCATCTGATACCATGACCCGATCGATCCCGTTCCTTTCTTTCCTCGCATGCCTGGTCCTGCCGCTCGCCTGTGCCGCGGAAACCCTCGACGACCAACCGGTCGAGAAGGACAGGGGAGCGGCGGGCAAAGAAGACGCCTCGTTGCCGACCCTCTGGATCATCGGCGACTCGACGGTGAAGGTCGGCACGCCGGGCCAGCGCGGCTGGGGCGACGAGCTCGCGCCGTTTTTCGACACCTCGAAGATCAATCTCGTCAACCGCGCCATCGGCGGCCGCTCGTCGCGCACCTTCCTGACCGAAGGCCGCTGGGATGAGATCCTCAAGGAGTTGCGGAAAGGCGATTTCGTCATCATGCAGTTCGGTCACAACGATGCCTCGCCGATCAACGAGAAGCCGCCGGTCAACGCGTCCACCCGCGCCCGCGGTGTCATCCGCAACAACAGTGACGAGACCGTCGATGTGATCAACATCCTCACCGGCAAGCCGGAGACCGTGCACAGCTACGGTTGGTACCTGCGCCGCTTCACGACGACGGCGAAGGAGAGGGGGGCCACCGCCATCGTCTGTTCGCCAATCCCTCGCAAGAGCTGGAACGAGGAAGGAAACATCAACCGCGCCACCGCATCGTGGACACTCTGGGCGCGGCAGGCGGCGGAGCAGACCGGCGCGGATTTCATCGATCTCAACGAGATCATCGCCCGCTCCTACGAGCGGATCGGCCCGGAGAAGGTGGAGCCTTTGTTTGCCGACCAAGGAACCCACACCTCACCGGAAGGCGCGGCGTTCAACGCGAGGGCGGTGGTTTCCGGGCTCCGCTCGCTGGACCGGAACCCGCTCGCCTTCGCGCTTTCGGCGGAAGGAAAAGCGGTGCCGGCCTTCGCGCCGTGAGCGGCGAAGCTTGCGAAGGACGTCGTTGCAAGCACGCCGTTCCGTGTGTTAGGTACGGGTCCAAACCCAAAACCCGATTCAGAATCCATGGAAGAGCCCAGGTTTCCAGCCGGCCTCACGCGCAGTGGGATGCTTCAGCAGTTGATGGATCACATCTCCGACAACATCTACTTCAAGGACCGCGAGGGACGCATCGTCCTGCTCAGCCAGTGGGGTGCGCGATGGTATGGCTATGACTCGCCGGACGAGGTGCTCGGGAAAACCGACGAGGATCTGTTCACCGCGGAGCACGCCACCGGCGCCCGCGCCGACGAGCTGCGGGTGATGGAAACCGGCGAGCCGGTGACAGGCATCGAGGAAAAGGAGACCTGGGCCGGCGGCCGGGAAACATGGGCCTCCACCACCAAGATGCCATTGCGCGACGACAACGGGAACATCGTCGGGATCTTCGGCATTTCCCGCGACATCACGGCGCAGAAGGAACACGAACTCCTCATCCAGCGGATGAAGGAGCAGATGGAGGCCGAGCTTCACCGCGCCAGCGAGGTCCAGCGTTCGTTCCTGTCCGCGCGGCGCGTCCGGTTTCCCGAAAGCCCCGTCGCGGGAGCCGGCTCCATCCACGTCATCCACGAATACCGCCCGAGCGGCCCGGTGGGCGGGGATTTCTTCTGCCTGCTGCCGCTGTCCGATACGCGCGTCGGCATCTTCATCGCCGACGTGATGGGCCACGGCGTGGGCGCGGCGCTCACGATGTCCGCGCTCAACGCGATGGTCCGCAGCGAGGCCGCGCGGCTCGAAAACCCGGATGAATTCCTCCAACGCCTCAACCGCCGCCTGCGCGAAGTCATCTCGCGCGAGGACGAGTTCGAGTTCATCACCGCGTTTTATCTGGTCATCGACACCGCGGACGGCATGACGCGCTACGCCACCGCCGGCCACCCCGCGCCGCTGGTGATTCGTGCGGAAACAAAACGCGCGGAGCGTTTGTTCGAGCGCGGCGAGCTGGGCGGACCGGCGCTGATGCTGATGAGGGAGCCGGCTTTCATGACCGGCGGGAACCGCCTCGCTCCGGGCGACCGCCTGCTGCTCTTCACCGACGGCATCACGGAAATGCCCTGCCGCGCCGACGGCGGCGAGGACATCGGGATCGACGGCCTCATCGACTGGCTCAACGAACATCCCGCCGACGTCCTCGCGGACCTCGTCGGCGGTGTCACCACCGCCGTCCTGTCCCTTTCGAAGTCGATGGCGTTCAAAGACGACGTCTGCCTCGTGGGGGTCGAGTTCGAGGAGTGCGGAGAGTAGTTGCGGTTTCTCACCGGGAATACCGGACAAGTTCGCCTTTCCACCGGCAGGCCGGAGATTCGCAGGGACGAAAATCCTTGCCCTGCGGGATGATGTTTTGCTTCCTCGGTGCGCAAATATTATGAAACCACGTCTCTCGCTCGCACTTTTCCTCGGTTCGATCCTCCCCGCCGCCGCGCAAACCGACGTCGTCAAGGCCGACAACACCACCAGCATGGTCAATGGCGGTTCCTGGGTCGGCGGAGTCGCCCCCACAACGATCGACACCGCCGTTTTCAACGACGTTTTCACCCAGACCGGCAACTTCGGCACCGGGTCTCCACCCCCGTCCTGGCTCGGATTCCGGGTCGAGGGCAGCACCGTGACCTCTTTGGTCAGTGTCAACAACACGACCTACGCGAACTATGTCGAGACCGGCACCGGGGGCATCGACATGTCCGCCTCTCCCCGGGATTTCAAGGTCGTCGGATTCAACGTGAATGGCAACCAGACGTGGAACATCGCCAGCGGCCGAACCCTCACGCTCGGCGGCACCCGCTTCAGCGGCACCGGAGATGTCGACATCACCGGCTCGGGCACCGTTGTCATCAACAACAACGGCTCGCCCGAGGTCTACTCGGGCACCCTCTCGGTTTCCGGAGGCACCCTCGATCTCAACGCGCTCGCCGGCGGGGACGTCGTCGTCAATACCGGCGGCACTCTCGACAGCACCGTCGCCCTGCCTGGCAATCTCACGGTCAACGGCGGGTCCGCCACTCAGACCGAGGCGGTCAGTGGCGACCTTGTGGTGGGCGATGGTGCCAGTTTCGCCGGCGATGTGATTGTCGGAAACGCGACCATCGGTGCGAGCACCGGAGCCATCCTCACGATCGATCCACTTTCCACCGAAGCTCTCGACGCCCTCGATCTGACCCTCAACGGGACCAACACCGTGGCGCTCGGCTCCCTGCCGTCCAGTCCGGGGATCTGCGATGTCGCGCTTTACTCGGGCACCCTCACCGGCGGCGTCGCCAACCTCCAGCTCGACCCCGCCGCGGCCGCGGGTTTCCGCAACGCGCCCGTGTTCGACGACACCGACCTCGGCGCGATCACCCTTGAATTCCGGCTCTTCGTCGTCAGCGCATGACGGAATGATGGCGGAGCTTGAGTTCGAGGTAGTCCAGATCCCGGTAGCCGCAGGCCTTGTGGATCATTCTTGAGACGAGATTGTTGAAGCCTTCGATCAGTCCCGATGTCAGCCCGTGTTTCACGAATCCGCAGACCCGCTCGCAATGTTGAGTGAAGCTTCTTGCAAGCCGCTGGAAGGGCGCGAGCCCGCTGGCATGGGCCAGTTCGCACCAGTTGGCCAGCGCCCGCCTGGCCCAGCCCTGGCACCGGTAGTTGAAGAGCGCGCGGAACTGCTCCTTGAGGATGTAGGCGGTGCTGATGGACTCGTTGGCTTCGAGCAGCAAGTCGAGCTTCCTGCGGCCGTCGGCATCGAGGTTCTCATGATTGCCGAGGATGAGGTAGCGCTGGCCCTTGATGAGCTGCCGGTCCTCCTTGCCCGCCCTGCGACACTGGGATCTGCGCACTTCGTCGACTGCCTGGTTGACGTTCATCACCAGGTGGAAGCGGTCGTAGACGATGTCCGCGTTGGGCAGCCAGGCCTCGACGGCGGCTTGGTAGGCTCCGGAACGGTCGATGCCGACGGCTGTGATGCCGGCCCGCTGTTCTTCGTCGAGCCGCTCGAAGAAGGACTCGACGCATTCCTTTTTGCGTCCCTCCTGCATGTGGAGAAGTTCGCCGGTCACGCCGTCGAGGATGATGGTGACGTAGCAGTGCCCTTTGCGGACGGATTTCTCGTCGATGAGGAGCTTGGCCAACCCGTCGAGGCATGGGGGCGGCGTGTCCGCCTCCAGGACGATCTTGTCGTAGCGACGCACCGTGGCGTCGCTGATCTCGAACATGGCGGCGACCTCGGAGTTGGTTGCAAGGGCGGCCCAAGAACTCACCAGCCGCATCAGCCGCCAGGTCGCCTGGCAGTCGGGATGGACCTCGCGCGGACAGGTGGTCGCGTAGCGGTCGCAAGACCGGCAGAAGCCCTGCACGGTGGGGAAGGTCAGATACACGATGGAGCCGTGCGGCATCGGGCAGTCCATCACCGCCCTGCGGCCGACCTTGTTGCGGGGGAGTCTCTCCTCGCAGTGGGGACACCGAGGGCCGGAACGCTTGTCGAAATCGAGGTTGATCTGCGCCCCGATCTCCTCGAACCTGATTTTCGTAACGACATACCCCTTGAAGGGCACCAAAGCCTTGATATTTCGGACTTTCACACCCGTTCAAGGCCAGCCCGACAAGGGGATGTCACCTCGATTCTAACGAAAAGCCGTCATGCGCTGACGACGAAGAGCCTGAATTCCTCGCGGGCGACGACATCACCTGGACCGGCGCGGTCAATTCCGACTGGGACATCACCACCACGCAGAACTGGGACAACGGCGCGGCCACGACGTTCTATCAACTCGACTCCGTCACCTTCGATGACACGGCGTCGCAATTCTCCGTCGGCCTGGTCGATGATGTGGCGGTCGGTTCGATGACCTTCTCCAACCCGGTCAATGCCTACACCCTCAGCGGCGGCTCGATCACCGTCGGCGGCGGCATCAGCGCGGCCGGTGACGCTTCCGTCAACAGCCCGCTTGTGCTCGGGTCGGCACAGACATTCAGCGCCGCGGCTGGAGCCAACCTCAATTTGGGTGGCACCATCGATGCCGGTGGGAACGAGATCACGGTGGACGGCGACGGAACCGTGCGTTTCAACGACGGCGGCTCCGCCAATCAGATCTCCAACGGCGCGGGCATCGTGAAGAACGGCGCGGGCCTGCTCATCATGTCCGGCAAGAACGTCAACTCGGGAGATGTCACCGTGAACGCCGGCACCTTGCGCCTCAGCAACAACAACTGGCAGGACGCGAACTTCGGCGGCCGTTTGATCGTCAACTCGGGAGCTCTCGCCGAAGTCGATACCCAGACCTTCGGTTACTTCGGACGCCCCGTGGACATCAGCGGCGGCACGGTGACGGCGATCGGTGGCGGCCTCTACGTGGGAACCGGAGGCGGAACCTGCAATTGGAACGGAGCCACCTTCAACGATACCGGCGGCTCGAATATCCGCGCCCGCGGGACCTTCGCCATCGGAGGAAGCGCTCCGACCACCGTGGACGTCGATACATGGCAGGTATTCGCGAACATCACCTTCGACGTCGCGGATGCCACCAGCGACGACGCGGCGGATCTCGTCTTCAGCAGCGCTTCGGTCACCGACAACGGAAATGTCACGATCGACAAGGATGGCGTGGGCACCCTCACCTTGAACGCCCCGCTGACTCTCGATGGAGCAAGCTCGGCGTTTCACGTCAATGCCGGCACGGTCATCCTCAACAGCACCTCCGGCGGCTCGGACGCCGCCCCGTGGACCGTCGCGGACGGCGCGACCCTCGGCGGCGAGGGCTCGATCGGAGGCTCTCTCATCCTGGGTTCCAGCACCGGCGCCGGACTCGCCATCGATCTCTCCACGGCGGAAACCTTCGGCGTGGGCGGCGACCTCACGCTCAACGGCACCTCGACCGTTTCGCTCTCCGGCACGCCGAACAATTCGAGCGCGATCGCCGTCATGACCTTCGGCGGCACCCTGACCGGCACCCCCGCGACGGCGTTGGCCGTGGAACCTGCGGATGCCGCCCACTACCGGTCCACCGCCTTCAGCACGGTCGGCAACACGATCATCCTCGACCTCGGCAGCACGTCGCTCACATGGAACACGGGAACCTGGGACGTCGGCAACGACTCCAACTGGAATAGCGGCACCGATCAGTTCTTCTGGGGCGACACGGTCACCTTCGATGACACCGCCTCCAGCGGTTCCGTCACGATCGATGCGGGAAGCGGCGAGATCGCCCCGTCGTCGGTGGTCGTCGACAACTCGAGTGTGGCCTACACGTTCACCGGTGACATCATCGCGGGCGGCGCCTCGTTGACGAAGAACGGCAGCGGGACGCTCACGTTGTCGAACGGATCGAACAGCTACAGCAACGGAACCGTCATCAACGACGGAACCCTGGTGATCGGTGCGAACGACACCCTGCCCATCGGCGGCGACCTCGCGGTCAACAACCCCGGCGTGTTCGACATGGCCGGCTTCGACCAATCGGTCGGCGCGCTTTCCGGCGACGGATCGATCACCACTGGCGGAGGCTCCCTGAGCGTCGTCTCCGGTTCGTTCTCCGGCATCATCTCCGGCTCCGGATCGTTGGTCGCATCCGGCCCCGGCACGCTCGCGCTGAGCGGAACCAACAACTACTCAGGCACCACCACCATTGACGCCGGCGCAACCCTGCAGGTCGGCGACGGCGGTACGAGCGGAGCGATCGGATCGGGCGCGCTGACGAACAACGGCACGCTCGCCTACGCGCTCTCCAGCGATGTCACCGTGAGCAACCTCTCGGGAAGCGGCGGACTCCAGCAGGTCGGCCCGGGCACGATGTTCCTCAGCGACGACACCAACACCTACAGCGGTGGCACCACGATCAGCGGCGGCACGCTGCAGGTTGGCACCGGAGGCACCACCGGCACCCTGCCCGCCGGTCCGCTCGTCAACGACGGCGTCCTGGTTTTCGATCGTTCCGATGACATCACCGTCACGGACATCACCGGTGGCGGCGAGATCGTGCAACAGGGAACCGGCACCTTGTTCGTGGACGGAACCACCGTTTCGAATTCGGGCACCGATTACCTCACCTGGTTCTTCAACGCGGGCACGGTGAGCGTCAGCAGCCGTGCCGAGCTCCATGACGGCGGCATCAACGCGGCGAACACCGTTTTCACCTTTGATGGTGGCACCCTGCGTTTCGATGGCTGGAACAGCGGGGAAACCTTCGGTGCCTACAAGCGGGTCCTGCTCAACGCGGGCGGCGGCACCCTCTCGCCGGATTCCGGCGTGACGGCCGAGATCGACAGCGCGGTCGAAGGCACCGGAAACCTGACCAAGGAAGGTGATGGAACGCTTGTGCTCTCCGCCTCGAATTCGTTCACAGGAAACACAACGATCTCCGCCGGCATCCTCGCGCTCGCCAACGGCAACGCGCTCGGCTCTTCGCCGGTGATCGATATCCAATCGGGCGGCGAGCTCGATGTGGACAGTGTGTCCGGTTTCACCCTCGCCACCGGCCAGATCTTGATGGGCAACGGCGATATCTACGGTGATCTCGCCACCGGCGACGGCTCGCTCGCTCCGGGTGCCTCGGCCGGAACGCTCACCTTCAATGACGGCCTCACGCTCGACTCCGGTGGTTCGTTCGCATGGGAGGTCGGGGACTGGACCGGTGCCGCCGGCACCGGCTACGACACGGTGGATGCGACCGCGCTCGACGTCACATCGTCCGGCGCCGACCCGTTCACCATCGTCGTCAGCGACGTCGGCGTGACGAATTTCACCGACGCGCCCCAGACCTTCGTTCTCGCCACCTCGATGCTCGCAGTCACGGGTTTCGATCCGGGCGACATCGTGGTGGACGACAGCGGCTTCACGAGTGGCAGCGGAACCTGGACGGTCTCCCTGAGCGGGGACAGCTCTCAGCTGCTTCTCGACTACACGCCTGGCTCCGACTTCGCGGGATGGATCGACGGCTACTTCCCCGGAGAAACCGATCCCGCCATCGTCGGCTTTGATGCGGATCCGGATTTCGACGGCATCTCCAACGGACTCGAGCAGTTCTTCGGCACCGCCCCGGATGAATTCAACGTGGGAACCACGATCACCGGCTCCGCCTCGGGCAGCGTGACCTTCACCCACAGCCGGACCAACGATCCGGCCACCGACGTCACAGGTTCCTACGAGTGGTCCTCCGACCTGTCCGAATGGAGCGCGTCCGGCGCCACCGACGGCAACGGTGTCACCGTGACCATCGCCGACTCGGTCATCGTCGACAACAACGCTCCGGACAACGACACCGTCGAAGTCACCGCCACCATCACCAGTGGCTCCGCCGCGAAGCTCTTCGTCCGCGTGGTCGCGGAGAAAAATCCCTGAGCCGACTGCTTTCGCGGCACTGCTCCAGCCGGCCGGCCCGTCCCCGGGTCGGCCGGTTTGGCTTCAGGGGTTTGCGCCGGCGAGGTTCCTCCACGCCTCGTCGCCTCGCACGCCCGCGGCGCGGGTGTCGAAGGGCTTGAAGCCGATTTTGTCCGCGGCGGATTCATCGCGGAAACGGAAGTCGCCGTTCGCCGCGTCTTCGAATCCCGGATCCGCGACGAGCGAACTGGTGTCTTTCCCCGCCTTCCTCCACTCGTCGAGACGCATGCCGAAACACGCGACGGGGCCACCGTCTGTGCGCCACAGCAGGTTGCGGTCGCACTCGATCCGGCCGTCTTTCCCGCCGCCGCCCCACAGCGGGCCCTTGTCCCAAAGTACGATGTTTCCCGTAAACCGGAACGAGACATGGCCCTCGGTGCGGGTGAACTGGAGTTGTTGGTCGCGGGCGAAGGCGAAGATGTTGTTCCGCACGATGTTCTCCTTGCCGTAGTGCTGGTGATAGCCGCCGGTGGTGGTTCGGTAGACGAGGTTGTTCTCCATCACGATGCCGGTGCTGCCTTCGTCGTTGTAGAGCCCCCAGCCGCCGTAGGCGTAGGAAACGATGTCATGGATCCGGTTGTGGGAAAGCGTCGTGCCCTCGGACGGTCCGAGCGTGTAGATGCCGCCCATGTCGCTGAGCAGGCCGTCGCCGATGTGATGGATGTGGTTGAAGTCGATCCGGTTCCGCTGCGCCCCGCTCTCCGCATAACCCCAGCGCCAGCCGACGGAGACGCCGGTGTAGGGGAAATGGCTGATCTCGTTGTGAACGATCCGGTTGTCCGGACTGTGGCCGATCCACACGCCCACGGCGCACGGAAACACCTTGCCGCCATCGCGGATGATGCAGTCTTCCACCGAGTTTCCGCCGGTGTTTTTCCCCATCTCCATCGAGCCGATCCTCACGCCGCCCGCGCCGAGGTCGTGGAGATAGGTCGATTTCACATGGCAATCCGTGCAGCCGTTGCGGAACCAGATGCCGTAGATGCCGGTTCGTGCGATCTCGCAGTTGGTGAAAACCACATCCCGCGCGTGATCCACCTGCACCACGGCGGGAATCGGCGCGGCGGCCTGCGCCGACTCGAATCCCTCCGGCGGACAGATCCACCCGCCGTGTTGAAACGAGATGCCATCGATCTCGACATGGCTCACCGGTGCGTCCGCACGCCCTTCGATCCGCAGCAACGCATCGACGACCGGCGCGATCACCTCCGCGCCATCCGGTGATTCACCGGGGTGGGGGAGATAGGTCAAGATGCCGTCGCGATCGAGAAACCACTCGCCGGGTTCGTCGAGCGCGGCGGCGAAGTTCTCGAAGACGATGCCGGTTTTGCCATCCCAACGGTTCCACGGTTTCATCGGGCTGCCGCGTGTGGCGAGCTTGTCGCCGTCGATCGATTCGAGGAAACGCCGGGTGTTGTCCCACTTGTGATAGGCGAGCATCTGGACGCGGGCGAAATCAGCCGGCGCGAGGTCTCGCAACAGCGCGAGGTCCTCGGCCTTCATTGTGATGGTCTGGCGCGCCATCGTTTCATCCTGCTTCTCCTCCCCGACCTCGCTCACATGGAAGAAGCCCGAGTCCGGTTCGCGGGCGCGCACGGCCCGCCTGCCGTTCACCCATAGTTGCTCGAAGGCGGGGCCCTCCACCTTCGTCCGCCAGCGGCCGTCATCGCCGACCTTCCAGCTACCGATCCTCCGCCCGCCGGAAACCACCGGCTTCGCTCCGGGCGCGGCGATCAAACGGAGCGGCGCCGACTCCGTGCCCGAGTCCTCCGGTCCCAGCACGATGGGTTTTTCGATCCGGTGGATGCCGTCGGCGAAAACAATCTCCACCGCCTCGTCCGGATGCGCGTTCCGCAACTCGCGCGCTTTTGCAAGCGCCTGTTCTGGGTCGTCTCCCGGCCCGATGCCGACCACAGCGGAAGCGGCGGCGACCACGGAGGTCAACCAGATCAAGATCGCTTTCACGTGTCTCGCTACCCGTGCGGGACAAGGAATCTTTCCTCTCTTGCCTCCCGAGGTCCATATCTCCATCGTGCATGTGTCATGAATCGGAATGTGTGGTTGTTTCTCGTTTGCTGGCTGGGACTCCAAATGCAGCTTCCAGCCGCGCCCGGCCCCTCGAAGGAAACAATCGCCTTGTTGCAAAAGGATGCCGCAAGATTCCCGTTGATCCCACTTGGCAGGGACCGTCTCGGTGAATCCATCCTCACGGTGATCGAGCCTCCGGAGAAGGCGATCCATGCCGACGGGTTCTACTATCATGCCTTTCGATTCAAGGCCCCGGAATGGATGGATGGTCCGGTGAACTGGGCGCTTGTCCTCGTGGACAACGTCCCGTTCCAAAGCGGTCAGTTCTCGTGGTTCGTCATCCCCGCCGAGGGTGAGACCAAGTACCAAAACCTCATCTTCTACGAGAGGAAGACGACGGGCGCCCCACGGGTGGCCGGGCGATTTCCCAAGGCCAAACGCTATATCGAACAACCGCTTCCGAAGGGATTCATCCTGCCGGGAAAGGAATATATCGTTTGGCACAGGTTTCACCGGCCGGAGGTGATGAGGATCGCCGTCGCGCTCACGATCGACTCGAAACGCGGGAAAAACGAACTGGGCGTGCTGCCGACGTCCTACCGTGTGTCGAATGTTCCCGATGCGAAGGCGGTGGCGGCGAAGATGTTCCGGAACAGGAAGAAGGCGAGCGACGAGGCGGTCCTTGCCGATCTTGCCGGGGAGTTTGATGTGCGGGCACCCCATCCATCGGCGTTCATCCCGATGTTCACCGCGGCATGGATCGAAGCCCAGACCGGCGGTGGACGGGATGCGCCGGAATGGGCGGCCGCGGTCAATGAACTGACGTTCCGCAAAAGTCTGGAACATGGATATCTCGTGCAGGCTGCGGACATCGCCTCGAACCTCGCGGGCTCGCTCGGCAACATCCGCAAGTACGGACGGAGGACGGAGATCCTCGACCTGATGCGCAAGGCCTTCGCCGGCAATGGGCTGGATCCGGATCCGCGGACCTATCCGGACCGCGGCCCGGCGATCGCCGGGTTTCCCGAGATCCGCAAGCGTGACATCCCACCGACGGTCCCGTGGGGAAACCTGGAGCGGGACACGAACGGCGTGGTCACCCGACCGGCACGTTTCTCAAGAACGACAGCGAACCTGTTGCAGTCGATGGCGAACGAACGTGTGGACTCCGGCCATTGGATCGAGGCGCTGGAATGGTCGGCCTGGATCGGGGACTGGGCGGAAACGGAATGCGCCCGGAAGATGGATATCGAGAAGGCGAACGTCTGGTACAAGAGTCAGGAGGCGACCGCCTCGACGCTCGCACGGCTCGACCTGCTGGAAGCGGCCGCCGGGCGCTTCCGGGAGATCGAAGACTCCAAGCTGCCGGACGCCTATCAGGGGAGGACGAAAACCGTGGCCAGGATCCGGGCGCTCGGCATTGCGATGGAACTCGGTGGATTCGAACCCGGATTTGTCGATCGCTCGCGCGAACTCGCGGACCAACTCGCCAAGAACCGGTTTTCCACCCGGGCGAACGAGATGTCCGCACGATGCGTGCATGCCACCGCTCTACTTCTCGCTGGTCGGGAGGACGAGGGGCTCGGCTTGTTGGACCAGCTCATCGGCAACGGCTCGGAACGAGCGCGGTTCGCGAAAATCCGCTGGCTGCTGGAGAAGGGGCGCACGCATGAGCTGGAAGATCTCATCGTCGAATCGCTGGAGTTCCTCCGTGCGAACTCGCTCAAGATCTCGGAGGCCGAGATCTACAGCCTGTATGCGGACTTTCTCGAAAGCGAGGGACGGCTCTCGGAAGCCCTGCAGATCCGCAAGCAGGCGCTGGGATTGTGCCGGTCGTTCCATTTGTTCGTCGGCCTGCCGGTGGAGGCCGCCGGGGTTTCGCGCCTGCTCGCGCGCATGGGTGACGCGGCGGGTTCCGCGGCCGCCGCGAAGGAGGCGGAGGAGGCGCTCGCCGCGAATGTGCCGGAGCGGGTGCGCAACGAGGTGCGGAAAACCCTCGCCCGCCTTCCTTCAGCAAGGGCTTCCGAGACCCGGACCGAGAAGAATGGGAAGGTCGATCTCCAGCCCCGCTCCGTGGTGGTGATTCCCATCGAGGGGATCGCGTCGGAAACCTCGTTGGGACTTGCGAATCCGACGGATCGTTCCGAAGGCGGCCGCCTGGTGGTGACCGGACTCCCCGTTTCGACTTCGGTGGACGAAGAGCGCGGTGAGGTGGTGGTGAATGTCGACAACGGCTCCGCCTCACAGGAACTGACGCTTGAGCCCGGGGAATACTGGCTCATCCGGATCCGGCTCGATGCCGGGTTGAAACCGGGGAGCAAGCTGACGGTCGCGTGGAAACCATCTCCGGACGGAGAGGAATCCACTTCCTCCACCATCCTCTGCGAAGCCGCCGACGAAGGCGTGGCAGCCGCCGTGATCGAAGCGGGTGAGTTCAGGCTCAATCCGTTTTACGGCGTGCCGATCCGGCATCACTTCATCAGCGCCGGAACGGAAACCCGGTCACCGCCCGTGCGTTTCACCGCGTCCCAAGCGGCGCGAATCGAAGTGTATGGCGGGGACGACATGTTGTGGTGCGTCGACGCGCAAGGAAACGGATCGCTCGCGGATGCCGGGGACGAGCGGCATGTGGACTTCGGCGACTCCGAGCCACACATCCGGCTGCCTCTTGAGAACGGTCGATCCGAGGTGCGGGTCCAGGTCTATCCGGTTGGCGGGCTGCCTGCGGAAGGCATGACCCTGAAACTGGAAATCCTGGCGGGAGAGGAGTGGATTCCCCATGCGGAGGACCGGATCGTCCGTTAGTTTTCCCATCCACGGTTCACTGCCCGCCGTCCGTCCTCGTTTCCAGCATCCAGAAACGCCTGGGTCCCTGGGCGGGCACGGGGACGCGGAACATCTCGGACTCGTTGGGGTGGCTCGTGCGCAGGCGGATCAATTCCTGCCACGGCCCGCGGAGGTCGGCCGCGGTGTGGATGATATGCAATTTGTCGGCATATCCGGGAAACACGAGGACGGGATCGTCGCCATCGACGCCGCCGGTGCCGCCCACCGTGGGCGGCCACGGCAGGGCACCGGTGCCGGAGACCGGCCACGAAACGATGATCGGCGGACCCACGGTGACGCCGCAGGTCTCGATCGCATGGCGCCAGAACGCATAGTTTTCCAGATCCACCGCCTCCGTCGGTCCGAGGTTCGTCTCGAGCTGGTGGATCACCGCATTGATATGCAATAGCGACGGCCACAACTCGCCCGGGCCGCATTTCGGCTGGATGGCGACGCGCGCCTCGGCGAGCGGGCCGGTGCGTTCGTATTCGGTGGCGTCCGCGAGGTCGGCGAAGTTGTCTTTCGAGAACGTCATCACCGAGACGCCGTCGATCTGCGCGTCGACGTCGGCGAACCAGTTGTCTCGATCGGTCGCGTCGGTCCAGCCGATCGATCCGCCATCGACGGGCAGCTTGTCCCATGAGAACGGGATGTCCGCGTAGATCGGAAACGTGGTGAAACCCGCCGTGTCGAGGTGGGCGCGGATATCGGTGTAGGCCTGCAGCAGGTCGTCGAGCAGGTCGCGCTTGTCGGCGGGCGTGCCGCTGTCCCACTCGGGCAGGCCCTGCGGCTCGAGATCGAGGTGCAGCGCGTCGAAGCGCGAGGCGGCGGGCTGGCTGTTGTTGAAGTTGATGAGGCGGTTGGTGATCTTGCCGAGGATGCTGGTGATTTCCGCCGGGTCGTTCACCGCGTTGCCATCGATGAGAATCTGCGAGTTCACCCCTGCGGCATCGAGTTTCGCGTTCCACGCGGCGATCACCGACGGCTCGGACACCGGGCGGTTCTGATAGCTGCCGTAGAGGCGTTTCACGTCGTGGCTGGTGAAAAACGCGACCGTTTCGTCCTCCGCCGTCCCGTCGCCCACGACCACCGAAGATCCGAACGGACTGCTGCCGCCGCCCGGCAGCGTGGTCGATCCCCAGAACCACACGCCGCGGTGGTTTTCCGCGGAAGCGGACGAAACAAAAACGGATAGAAGCAGGCAACGGGACCACATGATCGGTCCAGCCAAGGCCACCTCGCGGTGAGGATCAAGCACGCAGTTCCGTGCGCCGTTGCGATTCCAAGTTGCACACCGTCAAAGTCGTCCGAACTTGTTGGAAATCCCCTCCTACGAGCCGTGAGCGAAAAACCAAGCACCGAACCCGACCTCCGCAAGGCCCTTGAGGCCGATCCCGCCGATTGGCAGAGCCGCAAGGATCTCGCCCATCTTCTTTACGACCGCGGGGATTTCCAGCAAGCCGCCGACCTCGTCTGGGACACGCCGGAGATCCCCGCGATCGACATCGAGATCGCCTTCGCCGCCCGCGTGCTGGCGAAGGCGGCGCCGCGCAAGTCGATCCGCCTGCTCACCGCCGTGCTCGAGCTCAACAAGGGCAAGGCGGTCCAGAACATGGGCCTCGCCAACGCCCTGCTTCACCATGGCATGGTGCTGCAGGCCTCGCGTTTTTACGGCGCCGCGATGGAGGCGGACGATTCGTTCGCCAATCCGGACCTCGAACATTTCCTGCTCTGGACCGACGACGAGGAAACCCTGTGGGGCGATTTCCAGAAACGGAAACCCAAGCTCGGCGAGCTGCCGTGGATGAAACGCGACCCGCGCGAGGCGATGAAACTCACCGCGTCCGTCAAGGTCCACACCTCGCCCATCAAGGTGCCGAACCTGAAACCCGCCGCCGGCGAGGAGCTCGGCAACGATCTCTATCAGCAGAAGGCGGAGAAAGGTGCCGAGCCGAGCCCGCCGCCGGCCGTGACCATCCCGATGGACCGCGTGG
This sequence comes from Akkermansiaceae bacterium, assembly GCA_024233135.1. Classification (GTDB taxonomy): domain Bacteria; phylum Verrucomicrobiota; class Verrucomicrobiia; order Verrucomicrobiales; family Akkermansiaceae; genus Luteolibacter. The sequence goes on from JACKPZ010000011.1 coordinate 101,760, forward strand.
ACCCGAAGCACCGTCGTTTCGATTCGGAACTCGGCGCGGAATCGCCCGCCGCGGAGGAGTCACCCGTGCCGGAAGAATCCGCGACGCCGCCCGCGGGTGGCGGCGCAGCTCCCGCACCGGCCGTACCGCCTGGCGTACCGAAAAAACCCGTGCTCCCGCCGCTCATCAAGCCGGCCGGGAAGAAGTGAGTCCCGGCTCTCCTTGCGAAGGCGTCGGATGCGTGCCAACCGTGTCATGTGATGAGTGACCACATTTACAAAAAGATCGAACTCGTCGGATCCTCGCCCGAAGGCGTCGAGCAAGCCGTGAACAACGCCATCGCCAAGGCCGGACAGTCCGTCCGCAACATGCGCTGGTTCGAAGTCGCCGAAATCCGCGGCCACATCGACGAAGGCAAGGTCGCCCACTGGCAGGTCACCGTGAAGATCGGCTTTACTCTCGACGAGTGAGCGCGCGCCGCGCCGCGGGTTTCCCGAACGCTTTCTTGTTTTTGGTGGCGTGGCCCTGTGAGATGGTTCCATGCCATCGGACGAGTCACGTGCGGAGTTGTTCCATGACTTCCAGAGCATCCGGCTGAGAACCGTCTGCGTCGGCATCGACATCGACACCCGCGCGCTTCGCAAGACCCGCTGCCTATCCGCGAATCCACTCACGCTCGAAGCCGGGCGATCCGGCTGCGCCGTGGTCTTCCGCTACGGTGCGGTCGTTTTCTTCGAGGTCGATCCGATGGACGAGGCGCGTTTCCTCGAAGGCCTCGCGCCGCACGTGAAAAACCCGGCCGCCGAGCCGATCATCGAGGAAATCGAACTCACCACCGCCGTCCGCGGCAGCGATGGCACGGACAGCAGCACCATCTCGGTGCCGTCCTTCGATCTGCCGGTGCTTCAGGTCACTGCCGAGGTGCTCGCGCGCAGCGTCGTGCTCGAGCGTTTCGAACACCGCGTGAGCGCCACCTTCGAGGCGCTCCAGCCCACCGCCGCCGGTCTCGGCGCACTCCACATCACCGGCGCCAGCTACCGCACGCTGCTCAAACACCTCGGCAACGTCCTGCTCGACCAGCAGGAAATGGTCGGCCGCATCGCCGTATCCGACAAACCCGACGTCCTTTGGGACCGCCCCGACCTCGAGCGCCTCTTCGCGCGTCTCACCGACGAGTTCGAGATCCTTGACCGATTCGAAGCCGTCGAGTCCAAGCTCAAGCTCATCGCCCACACCGTGCAGACCACCATCGATCTCATCCAGGCGCGTCGTTCGCTGCGCGTCGAGTGGTACATCGTCATCCTCATCATCGCCGAGATCGGGCTGACCTTGTATGAGATGTTCATCCGCGGCCATTGAAACGGATCGTCCCCGCCGGCCACGCTGTGGGTGATCGCTGCGATCCTCCGGAGCAACGTCCTTTCGAGTTTTTTCGTGATGGCATGAAGTCATTCAGCAACCGGCGCTGGGCGGACCGCAAGGTTTGGTTCAACGTCCCTCGCGGAACCCGTGAGTGCTGCAACACGCACGGGTGGCTGAAGGTCCAAATGGTTCGAGAAATGCACTGAGCTCACTGCTCCATTTCGTGATTGAACCTTGGCGGAAAGCACCATCGTGGGGCGCAAGACCCCGAATGCCTGACTGCAACCTTCCGTCCGTGACCTGACAGAACGGCCGCCCGCGCCGGTTGCCTCCACCTTAACCGGGCCATCGGAGAACGACCATGAAAAAGACAACCAAAGAACCAAAAGACATAGAACGTCGAAGACCTCTCCCGAAGAAGGCCGGCCGGAGGGGCCGAGATCTATTCCGCCCCTCCGCCGCCTTCCAAAGGAAGGATCATCGGCCTGGACTGCCATCCGGACACCTTCACCGCGGCGGTCTTCAAAGGACCACCCGCACGATGCCGTCAAGCTCCAGACCCGCCGGACATGAGTCTCGCGAAATTCCTCGCCTGGGCCGCCAGGGAGTTCACCCGCGACGACCTGTTCCTCATGGAAGCCGGTTCCAACAGCTTCGAGATCCACCGCCGCCTTCTCGCGCTGGGCCTGCGCGCCGTGGTCATGGAAGCTGTCATGTCGGCAAGCACGCCAAAACCTACGCCGAACAACGACAAGATGGCCGCCGCCCGCATCGCCTTGGTTTACCTCCGAGGAAAGGCTCCCTGCGTCTGGGTGCCGACGCCCTCACCCGCCGAACGCCGCGAGCTGCTCCACGCCTACACCAAGGCCGTCGAGGACCGCACCGCCGCCACCAACTCCCTCAAAGGCTACCTCAACCAGTTCACCATCCGCACCGGCCGCCGGACCCTCGAAACCCCGGCCACCGAAAAATGGTGCTCAGCCAGCGCGACTGGACCCCGCTCCAACTTCGAGTTGCTCGCCGGCTACTATCGGAACCTCCGTTTCCAGAGCGAGCGCCGCAAGGTGCTGCAACGCCTCATCGGCCGGCAGATCTGCGCCGAGCCGCTCATGCTGCGCTGCATGAAACTGCTGGGCATCGGCCAGATCAACGCGTTCGCCCTGCTCGCCATCATCGGCGACGTGCGGCGCTTCGAACGGCCCGAAAAAGCTCGTCGCCTACATCGGCCTCAATCCCGGCCAGCGCGAGAGCAGCCGCGGCAAGCACGTCAAACTCGGCATCGGCAAGCGCGGCCGCGGCGACATGCGCCACCTCCTTGTGCAGGGAGCGCACGCGGTCCTGCGGACGGGCAAGGCCACCCCCTTGGGGCAATGGGGCTGGAAGATCTTCGCGCGGCGCGGCAACCGCAACGTCGCCGTGACCGCCGTCGCACGCAAGCTTGTCGTCCAGGTCTGGCACCTGCTCACCGGCAACCCGCCCGCAGCCTTGGAAGCTGACAAGAGCTTCGCCACCAAGCTCAAGAAGCTCACCATCATGCTCGGCAAAAGCCTCCGGGCCGATCTCGGCTTGCCATCCAAGGTCGATGCCTGCGTTGAGCACCTTGAATCCCAAATCCTTGCGAAAACAATTTTCAGCACCGCCTGAACTAAAGCTTGAATGACTACATGCCTGCGTTTGGTGGTTCCTATTTCGGAATGTAGATCCATGCGTGTTTCCGTTTTGCTCCCCGCCCTCCTCACGCCGCTCGCGGCGACCGCGCAGATCATCGATTCGCCGGATGGCGAGACGGCCGGGATCCCCGCGAACTACACGGAAGCGAAGGCGGGTTGGTTCGATCTGCCCGATCCGCTCGTCGGCGCCGATGGCAAGCCGTTCGCCGATGCGCCGGCATGGCGGGAGAAACAACGGCCGATGGTTTTCGAAACCGTCGAGACGAACCAATACGGCCGCGTGCCTCCGCGGCCGGCCGCGATGACTTTCGACGTGTTTGACAAGGGCACGCCGGCCTTCGGCGGCAAAGCCATCCGCAAGCAGGTGAAGATCACCTTCGACGAGGCGGGCGAACACTTTCTCGATCTCGTGATCTATCAGCCGGCGGGTGGCGGCGGGAAACGGCCGGTGCTCGTGAACATCGGATGGATCGGCAACAACCTCGCCGTGGACGATCCCGGCGTGAAAACCGGACGACAGTGGAACAAGGACAAGCTCGGGCGCGAAGCGGCGACCGCTCCGAATCCGTTCGGCAAGCTGAACTTCCTTCCGATGGCGCTCGAGCGCGGTTATGCGGTCGCACATTTCAACTACACCGACATCGAACCCGATGATCCGGCCGGATTCGCCCACGGCATCCGCAAGCTCTATCTCAAGGACGGCCGGACCGCACCCGCGCCGGATGAGTGGGGCGCCATCGCCGCATGGGGCTGGGGTCTCAGCCGGGTGATCGACTATCTGGAAACCGATGACGGCATCGACGCCGCGAAGGTCACGATCTTCGGCGTCTCCCGTCTCGGCAAGGCGGTGCTCTGGACCGCCGCCCGTGATGAACGGGTCGCCTGCACCTTGGCCAGCGTTTCCGGATCCGGCGGCGCCTCGCTCAACCGCCGCCGCTATGGCGAGCGGCCGGCCCATCTGGTGGCGCGGTTTCCCCATTGGTTCGCTGCGAACTTCGCGGGCTGGGCCGGACGCGAGGACGAGGCGCCGTGGGACTCGCATTTCACCCTCGGCCTCATCGCGCCGCGTGCGGTGCTGCTGCAGACGGGATCCACCGACAAGTGGTCGGATCCGTATGGCGAGTTCGTCGCGGCGCGCGCGGCGACGCCCGTGTTCCATCTCTTCGGCCAGAAGGGAATCGAGGAGTATTCCCAGCCGCCGCATGGCAAACCCGTGATGAACCGGCTCGGCTACCTCATGCACGAGGGCGGTCACGGCACGGTGCCGGATGACTGGCCGGTCTTCTTCGACTTCATGGACCGGCACCTTTGAACCTGAATTCTGAAGTGGGAAACCACGAAACGAACGAAAAAGCACCAAAGGAAGGTGATCCGGCAAGATCGTGGTGATCACCCACAGGATGAGAGTCTCTCAAGTCTCAACTCTTTCTTTTTCGTGAATTTTGGTGTCTTTCGTGGTTTCAGTTTTCCTTTGTAGGTTGAACCGGGAACGGGAGATTCGAACCGCGAAACACTCGAAACGACACGAAAGGGAATCGGGTGATGCCGGAGAATCCCGTTCGAATCTCGTGAACTTTCGTGTCTCTCGTGGTTTCCACCCTGGAATCCACGTTGGAACGAGCCGCCAATCTCAAACCCGGAACCTCGGTTCCATCCACAAGGCCTCGCCGCCTTCGAGCGCCATGTCGTTGTCGACCCGCCGGATGTCGTCCGGCAGTTGCTGCAGACGCCTCGCCTCACCGCCCCCGACGACAATCGAGTCCGGCAGCATCGACTGGCGCAACATCTCCGCGGCGGTGTGGAAATTCTCCTCCCACTTCACGCGGCCGATCTGCTTCCGCTTCGCCTTCGTCAACTGCGACTCGACGGTCTTGCCCTTCGACCAGCGGAGCTCGCACAACTTCGAGCGCGACCACGTGGTAGTCCGAGATCAGCGCCGATCCGAGCCCCGTGCCGAGGCTCAGGAACAACATCCGACCGCCTAGGTAACATCCGACCGCCTGCATCGCGGCGTCGTTGATGAGCTTCACCGGCTTGCCGAGTTCCTTCTCAAAATCGAAGTCCACCCAGCCGTCTCCGAGATTCTTCGGTTCCACCGGGATCCTTCCTCCGGTCACCGGCGCGGGAAACCCCACCGTCACCGCCTCGAAGTCCCATCCGCCGGCATGTTTCTCCAATCCCGCCAGCAGGTCCTTCGGCGCGAACCCCGGCCCGGAGGCGAACTTCGTCCGGTCCTCCTGACCGCTCATCCGCATCTTCACATTCGATCCGCCGATATCGAGAACGAGCACCTTCATTCGTATCCTCCGGGTTCCCTCCCGGTGTTGACCGACACTCTGGCAGAGCCGTCCGGACATGGGGAGTCATTTTTCCCCGGTTGGTCCGGATTCCAAGGAACCACCCATCGAACCAATGGGCACGGAGGAAGCGCGAGGCCCGCTTGTAGCGGCGGACTGCGTCCGTCGATGCGAATGGGCCCTTCACCCGCAGCGACGAAATCCCCGGTAGGGACGAGCCGCCGTGGTCGTCCCTGGAATCCGCCGCATGGCGGCCAGGATCCCCTCGTGAAACGAAGCGACCTTGCCCCGCCCGAAACGCCGCCCTGCGAGCGACGAAACCCATGGCGCACCCAAAGGCCCGCCATACTGGATCTGGCCCGTGATATCAGCCGCCATCCCACGTCTCCGGAATCCTGCCCGAACGACTCCGGATATACGCACTCCAACACGGAAACTCCTTGAAAAACCAACGACTTCACCCACCCTTTCTTCCAATCGGCTCGCTGGATATCACCGGCCGAGGTCGTACGAATACCAATGTTCGCCCAAATCAAATTCTCCATGAAAATATCGATGCTAATTTGCTGCTCGGCGATTCTTTCGCCGATTCTCACTCATGCTTTGGAGAAAGAGGATGAAATAACGATGGAAATGAAGCTGCCTGAAGAGATGGGCGGAAAAGATCTTAGCATCTCCATAAAGCTTCTGGTCCCAATGACGGTTTGGGGCGCTGGTGGCTCCAGCAATTTCACAGGTGATGGAGAGACGGAAATCTTTATCGAATATCGCGTAGCTGACGATCATTCCTTCGCTTACACATCAGAAGGGGACCTGTTTGTTGACAACTTCTTTGTACGAAGATGTGATCCGTCGGATGATCTCCGTTATGGTTACGGGCGTTTCTGGGCAAATGGCAAGCCGTGCGCATTAATGACGCTTAGTGATGAACAAAAACGTCGGCTCTTCGCTGATGAATGGCAAAAATCCGAGCAGTTTGCCATCACGCCGTGCAAGCTTTTCTTGGCTCCCTCAGCCGGTTATGGAGGGGGAGAGCGAAAGGCCACAGACGGCAGTGTCGCTAGCCGTTACGCTCAGGGAATGACTGTAGTTGGATTTAGGCATGGATCCCTGTATCTTCACGGTTTGTGCTATGGAGTGGTTGCCGAGGGCGATGAGGTCCGAGTCGAATATGGGGTTGTAACGATTAACGGTGCGCTGAGGGCTCCGATTCAGCAACAGCCAAACGAACAAGAAGCAAGCGAACAAGCCGTCGCTCCGAACCGCTCATTGCCGCCTTCTCAGAAATCAACGCCACCCGCTCGCGGTCCGGAGGACTAAAACGTTCGCCAGAAATGGGAAACTCCAGCACATGCGTTTAGTTGAACAACATCGCACGCAGACCATTCTGGGCCTCATTCATGTCGGAACCATTTTGTTTGGATCAATTGGCGTTGGCGTCATTCTCAAGGCGATGGGCTATTCGGATGGCCAAGAGATGGCGCCTCTCGTCGTTTTCGTCCGCAACTGGGGATTTATCTTGATCCTCATTCCAGTCTTCTGGGTCTTGGCCACGATATGGATGGAGCTTCATCATTCATGGCATTCCAAAAGGGTGACGCTTGTATCTGGCGTTCTACTGTTGGCTGGGTTGATCTGGTTCTTTGTTCTGATGGCAGCTCGGGCAAGTTCGGTCTTGGTCCACATGGGCAATCAATGAAAACCAAGGCGTGCAAGTGGGCAGTTGCGATGGTCGGAATCTAATCGTGATCAACATCCGCAAGTAGATGGGGTCCTCGCGGATTCACATCCCGGGTGCCGGGCAACCAGCGGTTTTTCCTACATCACCCTCATCGCCTCCCGCACCGCGACCGGCAGGCTGACGCCGCCGTTGCCGCCGAGGCGGTGGTCGATTTCCTCGAGGCGGTGGATGAGGTCGCGGACATCCTTGCGATTGGCGGGGCCGCCGGCGGCGGCGCAGAAGTGGGTGCGGCAGCCGAAGGGGCATTGGCGGAAATTACGAGACGCGAAATTACGCTTGTCGTAATTCCGGCGCGTGGTAGGTTTTGCCGGTGATCGAAAGCTTCGGCGACACCGAGACGGAACGAGTTTACGGAGGAGAGCGCTCGCGAAAGCTACCCGGTGACATCCAACACCGGGCCAGGCGCAAGCTTCGTATGATCAATCAGGCTCGTGCGTTGCAGGATCTCTCGGTCCCGCCGGGAAACCGTCTGGAGGCCCTCCAAGGCGACCTTGAGGGTTTTTGGAGCGTCCGGATCAACCAGCAATGGCGGATCATCTTCCGTTGGGATGATGGCCGGAAGTCTGACGTATCCATCACCGATTACCACTGAACCAATGAGCAAGAGAGACATGCTACCGCTGATTCATCCGGGTGAGATCCTCCTTGAGGAATTCATTCGACCGATGGACTTGTCGCTTGCAGCGGTTTCGCGAGCTACAGGGATTCCGGCATCGCGTCTGACGGAGATCACGAAATGCCGGCGGAGCATCACCGCCGAGACCGCATTGCGCCTTGCGAGATTCTTCGGGACAACGGCCGGGTTCTGGGTCGGTCTCCAAGCGGAACACGATCTGGAGGCGGCGGAGCGGGAGATCGGACCGAAGGTGGATAGGGAAGTAAGCGTATTGGCAAGATGAAATGCCAACTGAGGCGGCGCTGCTAGCCCCGCCGGGATTCCTCACTGCGAGAGACGCTCGGAAGGGCGGTTGACGGGTCGCTTGCAACCGGAGCCCGGGGGTTGATGCAACGGGCGCCGGGCAACTCTGCATTTCCTACATCACCCGTATCGCCTCCCGCACCGCGACCGGTAGGCTGACGCCGCCGTTGCCGCCGAGGCGGTGGTCGATTTCCTCAAGGCGGTGGATCAGGTCGCGGACGTCCTTGCGGTTGGCGGGGCCGCCGGCGGCGTCGCAGAAGTGGGTGCGGCAGCCGAAGGGGCGGCCGTCGTAGATGCGGCAGCGGCCGCTGTCCGGGTGGAGGAAGGGGCAGGAGCCGTCGGTGGGGAGGGGGACATCCTTGCGGCCCGCGGCTTTCCACGCGCGGGCGGCGACGAGCGCCTCGCCCCTGGTGAGATAGGGCGTGTGGCCGACGAGACGGAAGCGGCAGCAATCGGCGACTCCGGTGCAGGCGCGGTCGATCGGGCGCGACGCCCATTCCTGATAGATCGCACGGACCTCGCGGACGGCGTCGTCGGTGGCGGGGTTGCATTTCATTCAATCTTCCGCAGTGCGAACCACGAAACACACGAGATGACACGAAAGGTCAATCGATCGAACGCACCCGTCCGGGATTTCGTGTCCCTTCGTGATGGCATGAAGTCATTCAGCAACCGGCGCTGGGCGGACCGCAAGGTTTGGTTCAACGTCCCTCGCGGAACCCGTGAGTGCTGCAACACGCACGGGTGGCTGAAGGTCCAAATGGTTCGAGAAATGCACTGAGCTCACTGCTCCATTTCGTGATTGAACCTTGGCGGAAAGCACCATCGTGGGGCGCAAGACCCCGAATGCCTGACTGCAACCTTCCGTCCGTGACCTGACAGAACGGCCGCCCGCGCCGGTTGCCTCCACCCTTAACCGGGCCATCGGAGAACGACCATGAAAAGACAACCAAAGAACCAAAGACATAGAACGTCGAAGACCTCCCGAAGAAGGCCGGCCGGAGGGCCGAGATCTATTCCGCCCTCCGCCGCCTTCCAAAGGAAGGATCATCGGCTGGACTGCCATCCGGACACCTTCACCGCGGCGGTCTTCAAGGGACCACCCGCACGATGCCGTCAAGCTCCAGACCCGCCCGGACATGAGTCTCGCGAATTCCTCGCCTGGGCCGCCAGGGGAGTTCACCCGCGACGACCTGTTCCTCATGGAAGCCGGTTCCAACAGCTTCGAGATCCACCGCCGCCTTCTCGCGCTGGGCCTGCGCGCCGTGGTCATGGAAAGCTGTCATGTCGGCAAGCACGCCAAAACCTACGCCGACAACGACAAGATGGCCGCCGCCCCGCATCGCCTTGGTTTACCTCCAGGGAAAGGCTCCCTGCGTCTGGGTGCCCGACGCCTCACCCGCGAACGCCGCAAGCTGCTCCACGCCCTACACCAAGGCCGTCGAGGACCGCACCGCCGCCACCAACTCCCTCAAAGGCTACCTCAACCAGTTCACCATCCGCACCGGCCGCCGGACCCTCGAAACCCCGGCCACCGAAAAATGGGTGCTCAGCCAGCGCGACTGGACCCCGCTCCAACTCGAGAGTTGCTCGCCGGCTACTATCGGAACCTCCGTTTCCAGAGCGAGCGCCGCAAGGTGCTGCAACGCCTCATCGGCCGGCAGATCTGCGCCGAGCCGCTCATGCTGCGCTGCATGAAACTGCTGGGCATCAGCCAGATCAACGCGTTCGCCCTGCTCGCCATCATCGGCGACGTGCGGCGCTTCGAACGGCCAGAAAAGCTCGTCGCCTACATCGGCCTCAATCCCGGCCAGCGCGAAGAGCGGCAGCCGCGGCAAGCACGTCAAACTCGGCATCGGCAAGCGCGGCCGCGGCGACGCGCCACCTCCTTGTGCAGGGGAGCGCACGCGGTCCTGCGGACGGGCAAGGCCACCCCCCTTGGGGCAATGGGGCTGGAAGATCTTCGCGCGGCGCGCGCAACCGCAACGTCGCCGTGACCGCCGTCGCACGCAAGCTTGTCGTCCAGGTCTGGCACCTGCTCACCGGCAACCCGCCCGCAGCCTTGGGAAGCTGACAAGAGCTTCGCCACCAAGCTCAAGAAGCTCACCATCATGCTCGGCAAAAGCCTCCGGGCCGATCTCGGCTTGCCATCCAAGGTCGATGCCTGCGTTGAGCACCTTGAATCCCAAATCCTTGCGAAAACAATTTTCAGCACCGCCTGAACTAAAGCTTGAATGACTACATGCCTGGATTTCGTGGTTTCCGGATTCCCCGTTTCTCTCACTTCCCGAGCGCCTTCTCGATGGCCGCGACGACCTCCTTGCTGTCGGGTTTCTGGCGCGGCTCGAAGCGGATGATCGCCTGGCCGTCCTTGCCGATGAGGAATTTGCCGAAGTTCCACTTCACCTCGCCGGGAAACGCGCCGTCCTTGCCGGTGAGCGCTGTGTAGAGCGGGTGCTGGTCGTCGCCCTTGACGTGGATTTTCTCCATCAGCGGGAAGGTGACGTCGAATTTCGTTTTGCAGAAGGTCTGGATCTCCTCGGCACTGCCGGGTTCCTGATTAGCGAAGTCGTTGCAGGGGAAACCGATGACGGTGAAACCTTGTTCGCCGTATTTTTTCTGCAGCGCCTCGAGCGCCTCGTATTGGGGAGTGAGCCCGCATTTCGACGCGGTGTTGACGATGAGGACCACCTTGCCCTTGTAGTCGGCGAGTGAGGTTTTTCTTGCCGTCGATGGTCTGGAACGGGATGGACGTCAGGTCGGCGGCGTGGACCGGCAACGAGGCCGAGGCGAAGAGCAGGCTGAGGAGTTTCACGATCGCGAAACTAGCCGCGGCTGCGGCCGAAGCAACCAGGAATTCGGGTGGACGGAAAGCGGTGGCGAGAGTTCAAGGAGGGCGATGCATGATCGCCCATGCCCTGAGCTGGCAATGGAAGGAGCGAAAGCACGATCCATTGACCACGCATGGGCATCGGCGGACGCGTTCCGCCGCTCCTTGACGGTCACGACTTTCCGATGCCCCCCCCGGGAATCCGCCGAAAACCCGGCGTTTCCTCGAAAAGCCGACAAGACTCGATCCGCTAGCATCCGGCACATGGAAACGAAACGCGTGTGCATCGTCGGCGGCGGGGTGATCGGGCTGTGCTCGGCATACTACGCGCTGAAGCGCGGCTGCCAGGTGACGGTGTTGCAGCGCGAGGACGAAGGCGGCAACAACTGCTCGATGGGCAACGCGGGCATGGTTGTGCCCAGCCATTTCATTCCTCTCGCCGCGCCGGGCATGATCGCCAAGGGCTTGCGCTGGATGATGAATCCGGAAAGCCCGTTCTTCGTCCGCCCGCGCATCGACCCGGCGCTCGCCCGCTGGGGGTGGATCTTCCACCGTCACTCGACGCACAAGCACGTCGCGAACTCGCGCGAGCTGCTGCGCGACCTGAGCCTCGAAAGCCGGCGCTTGTTCGGCGAGCTGGAGGCGGAGGAGTCCTTCGGCCTCGCGCAGCGCGGGCTGCTGATGCTGTGCAACACGCGGAAGGGTCTCGATGAGGAGGCGGAAACGGCGCACGCCGCCCATGAGATCGGCCTGCAAGCCGAGGTGCTCGACGCGAAACAAAGCGCCGCGCTCGATCCGGACATCACCATGGACATCACGGGCTCCGTGTATTTCCGCAGGACTGCCATCTGGATCCATCGCGGTTCATGGAGTCGATGAAGCGCCGGGTGAAGGACCTCGGCGCGACGATCGAGACCGGAGTATCCATCGACCGCATCGACACGCGCGGCGGCAAGGTGGTTTCCGTTTCCGGCGGCGGCAGGACATTCGAGGCGGATGAATTCGTCATCGCCTGCGGGTCGTGGACGGCCAAGCTGTTGAAGACCGCGGGCGTGAACCTCCCGTTGCAGGCCGGCAAGGGCTACTCGCTCACCCTGCCGAATCCGCCCGAGCTGCCGCAACTCTGCTCGATCTTCGTCGAGGCCAAGGTCGCCATCACGCCGATGGGCGCCAAGCTCCGCTTCGGTGGCACGATGGAGGTCGGCGGGCTCGACCTCTCGGTCCACCAACGCCGCGTGCACGGCATCGTGAAGTCGGTGAACTCGTATTTCCCGAAGTTCACCGAGCGCGACTTCGATGGCGTCGAGCCTTGGGCCGGCCTGCGTCCCGTGTCACCGGACGGCATTCCCTACGTCGGAAAACTCAAAGCCCTGCCGAACCTAACAGCCGCCACCGGCCACGCGATGATGGGGCTGAGCCTCGGCCCCGTCACCGGCCGCCTCGTCGCGGACCTGATCACCGGCGACGAACCGTTCCGCCCGATCGGACAGATGGCGGTGGAGAGGTTCTAACAGGAATTCCGGAAGGAAAACCACATCCCGGATGGGAAACCACGAAAAACACGAAATGACACGAAAGTTGGGATGCTTGTGCCGAAGGGCCAGGACTGCCTCATAGTGAGCATTCTGGTTGTGGAATGACTTCGAAATCAGGCGGAGGAAAGACGGGACCCGTGGTTCGCAGGCTGTTGTCAAAGCGAGGTAGCCCTGCCGAAGGGCCTCATCATCCGCAAGATGAGTTGTCGTGAAATCCCACCGCGATGGATTTCGTGAAATTTCGTGTCTTTCGTGGTTCGAATCCCCGTTTTCAGGACCCCGCGGCGAAGCGCTTCCGATACTCCAGCGGACTGATGCCGACGGCCTGCTTGAACTGGCGGGAGAATGCCGATTGGTCGGAGTATCCGCAGCCGAGCGCGATCTGGGCGATGGCTTCCTTGGACTTGGCGAGCTGCTTGCAGGCGGCGTCGATGCGCACCTTGACGAGGTATTGCCCTGCGGTGAGGTGGAACAGGGAGCGGATCCGCTGGTCGAACTGATAGACGGAGAGCCCGGCCATTTCCGCGAGCTGTGGCAGGCGCAGCGGCTCGTCGTAGTGGCGGTGGATGTGCTCGACGGCGGACGAGAGCGCGCTGAATTCGGCGCGTTGCTCTCCCGGCGCGTGGAGGTCGCGGGAAATGCCGCAGATGCCGGCGACGCCGCCGTTTTTCCCGGCGATGGGCTCCTTGTAGGTGAGGCACCATCCGGACGCTCCGCCCGGATAGAGGTGAAGCTCGAGCCGGTCGCGGATGGCGGTGCCGGTCTTGAGGATCTCGACGTCCTGGCGGGCGAATTCGCCCGAAAGCGGCGGCGGAAAGACCTGCTCGACCGTGCGGCCGATCAGCTCGTCGCGCCCGTTCCGCCCGCAGCGGGCGACGAGCGTGTCGTTCACCGCCACGTAGCGGCCAAGCGCGTCCTTGATGAAAAACACGATGTCCGGAACGCCGTCGAAAAGCCGGTCGACGGGCAGGATGCTGCCGGCGGATTCGAAAAACTCGCGGCGGATCTCGGCGGGTGATTTCATGAATGGGGAGCGCGACGTTTCTTATGCGATTTCGGGAGTCCCCGCTGGCTGTTTCGCCTAGACCCGGGTGCGAAACTGATCGCCTCCCCATGAGCGCCCGCACTCTCCGCATCATCGACTCGCACACCGAAGGCGAGCCCACCTGGATCGTTATTTCCGGCGGGCCCGATCTCGGTGCCGGACCGCTTGCGGCGCGCGCGCGCATCCTGCGGGAAAGCCACGACTGGCTGCGCAGCGCGGTGTGCAACGAACCGCGCGGGCACGAGGCGATGGTCGGCGGCCTGCTGGTCGAGCCGCACGAGCCGGACTGCGTCTGCGGCATCATTTTCTTCAACAACGTCTCGACCCTGAACATGTGCATCCACGGCACCATCGGGCTCGTCGTCACGCTCGCCCACATGGGCCGCATCGGCCCCGGACGCACCGGATCGACACGCCGGTGGGCGTCGTGAGCGCCATGTTGCGCGAGGACGGCTCGGTGGAGGTGGCCAACGTGCCGAGCTGGCGGCTGGCCGCCGGCGTCGCTGTGGACGTCCGGGATACGGCAGCGTCACCGGCGACATCGCTTGGGGCGGCAACTGGTTTTCCTGATCGAAAACCAAGGGGCCCGCCGTCGAGTTCGGAAACCTCGAGGCGCTGACAAGTTTCACACGGGCCGTGCGCCAGGCGCTCGCCGCGCAGGGCATCACCGGCGAGGGCGGCATGGAGATCGACCACATCGAGTCGTTCGGGCCCCGTCGATCCCGCCGTGGCCGACAGCCGCAACTTCGTGCTCTGCCCGGGCAAGGCGTACGACCGCTCGCCCTGCGGCACCGGCACCAGCGCCAAGCTCGCCTGCCTGCACGCCGCGGGCAAACTCAAGCCCGGCGAGGTCTGGCGCCAGGCGTCCATCCTCGATACCGTTTTCACCGGCACGGTCGAGGAACTCGACGGCGGCAAGGTGCTGCCCCGCGTTTCCGGCCGCGCCTGGGTGAATGGCGAAAGCACCTATCTGTTCCATCCCGGGGATCCGTTCGCCGACGGCATCCCGACGAAATGACCACAATTCCAAGACATCTTTTTTGAACCACTGAGACACAGAGGACCACTGGGAACACTGAGGAAACGATGGTTTGCAATCTTTTCAGTGACCTCTGGGGTTCTCAGCGCCTCAGTGGCTCCCAAACTCCGATCAACGAACAACAACCGAATCCACCATCATCATGAGCATCGAATGGAAGGGCGTGATGCCCGCGACACTGACGCAGTTCAACGAAGACCTGAGCATCGACCACGGCCTGATGGCCGAGCACGGCAAGTGGCTCGTCGAAAACGGCTGCTCCGCCATCATCCCGCACGGCTCGCTCGGCGAGGGCGCGACGCTTTCCTTCGACGAGAAGGTGGCGCTGCAGAAAACCTACGTCGACGCGCTGCCCGGCACGCCGATCATCCCCGGCATCGCCGCACTTTCCACCAAGGAGGCCGTCGACCTCGCCAAGGCCGCCAAGGACAACGGCTGCCGCGGCCTGATGGTCCTGCCGCCCTATCTCTACGCATCCGACTGGCGGGAAATGAAGGCGCACATGAGCGCCGTCATCGGTGCCACCGACCTGCCGTGCATCATCTACAACAACCCGGTGGCGTACAAGACCGACTTCACCCCGCTGCAGATGAAGGAGCTTGCCGACGAGCTTCCGAACGCCGCCGCGGTCAAGGAATCGTCCACCGACGCGCGCCGCATCGCCGGCATCCGCGAGGTGTGCGGCGACCGTCTCGCGCTGGGCGTCGGCGTCGATGACTGCGCGCTCGAAGGGTTCGCGATGGGCGCGAAATTCTGGATCACCGGCGTGGGCGGTGCGTTTCCCCGCCACAACGTGAAGCTTCTCGAGCTGGCGCTCGCCAACAAGATCGAGGAGGCGATGCCGATCTACACCTGGATGCTGCCGATGCTGCGCATGGACACCGTCGTGAAGTTCGTGCAGCTCATCAAGCTCCAGCAGAACCTCGCCAGCGGCGGGAAATTCGGCAACAACCGCGTGCGGGCCCCGCGCCTCGAACTCGTCGGCGCCGAACTCGCCGAAGCGACCGCCATCATCGAGAAGGCGATTGCCACCGCTCCCGAGGTGTGAATCCGTAGGCGACCACAAACCCCGCATTTCATCATGACTTCCCTTCTCGGCACCTCGTTCATCGGCTCCACCCGTTCCTCGGGAACGAATTCCTGCGGCCAGGGCATCAACCCGGCCACCGGCGAAACGCTCGCTCCCGAATACTTCTCCGCCACCCCGGAGGAAGTGGAACAAGCCGTGCGACTGGCGGCCGACGCGTTTCCCGCCTACTCCGCGATTCCCGGCAAACAACGTGGCGCCTTCCTGCGCGCCATCGCCGAGCGCATCGAAGCCGCCGGCGACGAGATCGCCACCCGCGGCCCGAAGGAGACCGGACTGCCGGAAGCGCGCCTGCGCGGCGAAACCGGACGCACCTGCGGCCAGCTCCGCATGTTCGCATCGCTCGTCGAGGAGGGATCATGGGTCGACGCCCGCATCGAGCGCGCCCAGCCCGACCGCCAGCCGCTGCCGAAACCCGACATCCGTTCGATGTCCGTGCCGCTCGGTCCGGTCGCGGTGTTCTGCGCGAGCAATTTCCCGCTCGCGTTCTCGGTCGCCGGGGGGGACACGGCGTCCGCGCTCGCCGCGGGTTGCCCGGTGGTCGCCATCGCCCACCACTCGCATCCGGGCCTCGCGGAGATCGTCGCCGCGGCCGTCATCATGGCTGCCGACGAGACCGGCATGCCCGATGGTGTGTTCTCTCTGCTCTACGGCGGCGGCCGCGCCGTCGGCCAGTCGGTGGTGAAACACCCCGCCATCCAGGCCGTTGGCTTCACTGGTTCCCGCGCCGGCGGCACCGCGCTGATGGCCACAGCGGCCGCCCGCCCGCAGCCGATCCCGGTCTATGCGGAGATGAGTTCCATCAACCCGGTCGTCATCCTGCCCGGCGCGTTCGCCAAGGGCGAGGAAACACTCGCCGAGGCGTTCTTCGGATCGCTCACGATGGGCGTCGGCCAGTTCTGCACGAATCCCGGCCTCGTGTTTCTCACCGAAGGAAGCGGCGACGCGTTTCTCGCGAAACTCAAGTCGCTCGTCGAAGCCGGCGCGCCCGGCACGATGCTCAACGCCGGCATCTGCAAGGCCTATCAGGAGTCGTCATCCTCCATCGCCGCCGTCTCCGGCGTGGAGACCCTCGCCCGCTCGTCCGCCGATTGCGGCCACGGCCAGGGCGCGCCCGCGGTGTTCTCGGTTTCCGCCAAGGACTTCCTCGCGAACGAGGAGCTGCAGGGCGAGATGTTCGGCCCCGCGACCCTCGTCGTGCGCGGATCGATCGATGACATCACCGCCGCCGTCTCCGCCCTCGAAGGCCAGCTCACCGCCACGCTCCATGCCACGGAGGATGAGCTCGCCGCGAACGAGGCACTCGTCTCCGCCCTCCGCAACCGCTGCGGACGTCTCTTGTTCGGTGGTTTTCCCACCGGCGTCGAAGTTTGCTCCAGCATGGTCCACGGAGGGCCGTATCCCTCGACCTCGGACGGGCGTAGTACTTCCGTCGGCACCATGGCGATCCATCGTTTCACCCGCCCCGCCGCATGGCAGGGCTTCCCGGACGCCGCGCTGCCCGCGGAGCTGCGGAACGGAAACCCGCTCGGCATCAAACGCCACGAGGCGTGAGGCTGCTCAGCGGAGGCGCTTGAAGGTGAAGCTCCGCTCCACCGGGACGTCCGCGCCGCCGGACTCCAGCAACGGATAGACCAGGTAGTTCATCGCGCCCGTGGATGGGGCGGGGTCGACCACGAGGTCGCGTCCGCGCGTGAGCTGGAAACGGTTCGCCGGGTGGTGGCCCGCGTAGTAGTCCGCGAGCGCCGGGTGTTTGTCCGCCTCGCTGATGTCGACCGGGATCCACTTGCCATCGGCGAAGTACTCCGCCCAGCAGTGGTATCCGCCGATCTCGCCCTCGTTCGTGTCCGCCGGAATGCTGAAACCGATGGCGAAGCGGGCGGGGATGCCGAGCGTGCGGCAGAGGCCGATGAAGTAGGCGTGGAAATCCGTGCAGTTTCCGGTGCGTGCGTCGCAGGCGTGCGCCGCGTCGCCACGTCCCCAGCCGGTTCCGCTCTTGTCGTAGGCCATGTGTTCCAAGGTATGCCGGTAGAGCGCCTCGCCGCGTTCGCGGTTGTTTGAGGCGTCCTTGGTCACGCGTCTCGCGATTCCGGCGAACTTTTCGCTCTTCGGAACCAGCGAATCCTCCTCGAGATATGCATCGAGATTCTCGCCGGGTGTAGCCGCGTAGGCCGGCTTTTCCTTCCGTGTGACCTTGTAATCCACGACCACGTTGGCGGCGGCCTCTCCAGCCGGCACGTCCATGACAAGGATCTGGTTTCCAAACTCCTTGTCCTCCACCCGGCGCCACGGGTCGCGGGTGGTCACCCCCAGAAGCTCAACTTCCTGATCCGCATCCGAAGCCGCGAGCGGGATCCACAATCGGCCCGGCTTCTCAAGCTTCGGAACAGTCACCGAATAGCGGAACCCGAAGCTGTCCGATCCCCGGACGATCTGCGAGTTCATGGGATCCGCCTCCCCGGCCGCCTTGAGGCCGGAGGTGAGCAGCATCGGAGCGAGCAGGCAGCTTGTGATCTGGAGATTTCGTTTCACGGTATGGCCCCATGGGGTAGGCCCTCCCGGCCGCGCCGTAAAGCGGAATGGATCGTGACACCCCATCCAACCGTTTCGTTACCCAATGGTGCTTTGCATGATCCCGGGCTGCCGTAAGGTCCGACGATGCTCCCCGCCGTCCGGCCGGCGGAGCCAAGACCCGAACCTCCCAACCCGATCCCACCATGAAACTTCTCCCGTTCCGTCCGCTCACCGCAGGCACGCTCCTGTTCGTCGCCGCATCGCTGCTGCCGTCCGTTTCCGACGCCAAGGATGGCGACGTCATCACCCGCGGTCGTTGCCCGGGCGGTGTGAAAACGAAACTCAAGGCCAGCCCGGAAAACGGCCGCGTCGAGGTGGAATACGAGATCGACCAGGCCCGGCCGGGCGACCGCTGGCGCGTCGTCATCAAGAGCAACGGCAGGACCATCCTCCGCACCGTGCGCAAGGTGAATTCCGCCGGCAACGTCGAGGTCCGCAAGCTCGCCGCGAACGCGAGCGGCACGGAAACCATCCGCGTGCGCGGGAAGAACCTGCGGACCGGACATTCCTGCACGCTCTCGCTCAAGGTCCCGTTCTAACGAAACCGCGGGTTTCTCCCCGGCCGCCCGGTTCCGGAGCGGTCAGTTCACCGGCTGTCCGCGGCGGATCTCGGAGCCTTTGAAGATGATGCGGAAACGGAAGACCTTCTTCACGCGGCAGCGGATCCGGCCGGTCTCCACATCGAAGTGCTCCGGGATCTCGATGCGGTGCACGTCGGCGGTGGCGTGGTAGCCGCGCTCGGAGAAGATATCAATGAGCATGGCGAGCGCGTCGGGCTCGTGGAACAGCTCGTCCTCGGAATTGATGTCGGCGCGGCCGGAGATCGCGTGGCGGACGACGATGGGCATCATCTTCTGGTCGATGAAACGCACCACCGTTTCCATCAGCGCGGGTTTCCCGACCATGTAGCTGTCGAGGCGGCGGACGAGGTCCTGGCGGGCGTGGCGGATGATCTCGCTGGCGAGCGGCAGGTTGCGCAGTTGGTCGAAGGTGCGGGGGTCGAGCTCGAGCGAGCTTTGGTATTCCAGCTCGCGCACGATGTTCTGCTGCACTTTCTCAAGCGGCGCCTGGGCGTTGATGAAGTGGTAGTGGAAGATCTCCTTGAGCGAGACGAGCGCGTCGTAGGTCTTCTCCTTGAAGACGCGGTAGCGGTTCCGCGCGAGCGCCTCGTCGAAGTCGGTGTTGCGCACTTCCCACAGCTCGCCGAGCCCGGAGCGGGCGACCTCCTCGTTGTGCAGCAGCACCTCGCGACCGCGCTTGAGCTGGCGGGCGATGCTCTCGGACTCGTCCACGAAGAGCACCATGATATGGAAGATGGGTTGCTTGAAATGCGCCGCCTCCGGCGTTTCGGAAAACTCCCGGCGCAGGCCGATCATTTGCTCGAACAACATCTTCAGGCACTCCACCTGCACCTGGGTGCGCGGGAAGCCGTCGAGGATCGCGCCGTTCTGCTGCTCGGCTTCCAGCAGCTTGCGGAACAGGATGCCGACCACCTCCCGGTCGCCGACCATCCCGCCCTGCGCCTTGAGCCGCTTCGCCTCCGGACTGTCGAGCAGCGAGCTGACGACGATGGGCTCCGCATCGATGCCGCGCACCTTTCGGATGAAGTTCGTATTGGTGCCCTTGCCCGCGCCCGGCGCACCGCCCAGCAGGATCAGTTCCTTCGGGAAACGCAGGTGCTCGCGCCCGTACTCCGCCTCCAGCTCCTTCCAAACATGGTTGAAGATGAGCTGGGCGTCCTTGATTTCCAGATCCGCCGGAGCGGCGGATCGGGACGGCTGGCCGGGTGACGACGAAGGCATTCGCGAGGATTCGGCGATCCGGGCCGGTGGTCAAGCAACCACGCTCCGGGCGTGGGTCCCAACGGCTGAAGGAAGGTAGGCGCGTTCGTGAGAACGCGGGGTGTGGACCAGGTCCGCGTTCTCACGAACGCGCCTACGGAAGGGAACGCAGGCGTGATCCTGCTGCTGCTCGCCTACCCGAAGAACGAACAGGAAAACCTCACGCCCGCCCAACTCAGGATCCTCAAGTCCATCATCGAAACCGAATTCCCATGAAAGACGAACTCTTCCAACAACTCGCCGCCAGCCTCAAGGAGGGCGGCGCCATCTTCCGCGGCAAGAAGAAGGCGGCGCGGAGCACCACCCTCGAATGGCCGGATGCGAAGGCCGTGCTGGACGCGCTGCACCGGTGACTCCCGCCTCCGGCGGAAAACTGAGCGCCGCGAGGCTCTTCCCAAGGAGCAGCGGTGTCCGCCGATGTGGATGAGCGGGCCAATGGAAGGCGCTACACTCGTTTCATGGGCCATCCATCCGCGATGGGCGATCATGCATCGCCCCTCCTTGGCGCGAAACCGGAGTTTGGATCGCGGGACGGAATCGGCTAGAAAGAGGGTGCGATGCGTCGTCTCCTCCCGCTGCTGCTTCTCGCCGGTCCGTTGGTCCGGGGGGCGGAGCTGACGCATCAATCGATCATTGTCGGCCCGACGTCCGTGGCCCTCCGGTGTGTCGGGAAAAACACCGACAGTGGAGCGGTCTACAACAGCATGTCCGTTGGCGTCTTCTCCGAACTCGCGGCAGCTCTGTTTGATTTGTCTTCAAATTCGGCGACCTATGGCTCCGCCCAGGCGTTGATGGATTCCTGGCCGAAAGTGATCGGAACTGCCGGGACTGTGTCCAACGGGTGGTTCCTCACCACGAGCCCGGATCTCAAGTTGCTCGTGAACCATATCGCTGGCGACGCCGGGTTCGACTACGACGAGATGTCATCCGGGCAAACGATCAACCCGGTGGTTTCCATCCCAAGTTCCCAGCTCGAACTCAACACCCTCCCCGGCTACCAGCCGTTCACACTTTCCGACGTGCTTTCCCCCGTCTGGGACCCGGGGCAGTGGGATGCGATCATCGTGCTCTCGGACTCGCCGCTGCTCGCGCAGCGCAACCTGACGCGCGCCCGCCCGCCGCTTTCCCTCGCCGCGGCGTTCGTGGGGATGGAGGGCATTTTCAGCTACACCGCCAGCAGCGTGTATTACGAGCTGCTGGTTCCCGGGGACTTCGCGGGGTGGACGGAATTCGCCAGCGAGCATCCGTCGCTGGATCCGGCGGGCGACGCGAACCACAACGGCCGCAGCAATTTCCTCGACTACGCCAGCGGCCAGGACCCGGAGGCCGGCGGGCTGCTGCCGCCCGTGGAGCTACATGGCAGCACGCTGACGCTGCGCCAGCGGATCAACGGCCTGGATGCGGAGCCGGTGGCGGAGTATTCCGATGACCTCGACGACTGGTTTCCGCTGGAGGAAGGAGTGCACTACAGCGTGCAGAGCGAATCGGTGGAGGGAGTGATGCGCACCTGGGTGCTGGACCTCCTCTCCGTCCCGCCCACGCGGTTTTTCCGGCAGCGCTTCGGGCCGTGAACGAAACGTAGGCGCGTTGGTGACAACGCGTTCTTACGAACGCGCTTACGGAAGGGCACTTCAGGTCCGCCACACAAGGCGCAGGCTGTCGAGGCGGAGGCGGGATGCGCCGAGGGCGCGCAGGGTGTCGGCGAGCGCTTGGTTTTGCAGGAGGATTTCGTCGGGATTCATCCGCGGGTTTCGTCCGGCGAGGGTTTCGAGGCGGGCGATGCGCTTGCGGATGGAGGTTTCGGCTGCTTGGCGGGCGGCGTCGATGGCGGGCGCTCCGCGTTGCCCGGCGAGCTTGCGGGCACCCTCCATCATCTTCGGCAGGATCTGGTTGCGGAACGTTTCCTGATGGATGAGCCGGTGCGGGTCGCCGGGTTGGAGCAGGGCGGGTGCCGGAGCCGTGGTTTCGCGGCCGTGGTGGTCGATGCAAACCGCGACGGCGGTGGGCGGCAGGAAACGTTCGATGTGGAGGTGGCCCGGAGCGGGCGCTTCGAGCACGAAGTTCGCCTCCAGCAGGATCGCTTTGCCGAGTCCGCTGTCCCACGTGGCGAAGGTGGCGTTGCCGGACTCCGAGCCGAGGTGGTGGTCGATCGCGCCGCGGACCATCGGGTGGTCGATGCCGAGCAACTCGAGGTCCTCGCGGGCGAGCGCGTTCGCACGATCAAAGGTGGCGGAAACGCCCTCGTCCGGGAGGTCGGCGAAGGCTTCGCTCAGCCGTTGGCCGCGGGCGAGATGATAAGTGCGCGCGGAGTGATCCGACACGTCGAGCCCGAGGCGGTCGAACAAGCGGATGACGAAACGTTCGAACGCCGCGTCCTCATCGTGGCCTTCGATGAGGTCGATCCATTCGTCGGCCCGCTCCGGCGGCGGGGCGCTCAGTTCGAGCAGGCGGTCGTGCCCGGAGTCGAGTTCGGCGGCGACCTCGTCGCGGCGGGCCCGGGATTTTTCCAACAATCCATCCAGATCCGCCGCGCCGCCGGATGCCACGGCGCGGTCGAGTTCCGGCAGCAGTTCCTCGGCCAGCGTGGTGGCGCCTCGCAGGGGACGGGAGAACGCGTCGAGCCCCTCGTGGAGCCAGCGGGCGTGGAATTCCGACGCGCTGCCGACTCCGTAGGGGACGTGGATGTGGATCGTGCCGGTCTGGCCGATGCGGTCGAGCCGGCCGATCCGTTGCTCTAACAACTCCGGGTCCCGCGGCAGGCCGAAGAGCACGAGGTGGCGGGCGAACTGGAAGTTCCGCCCCTCGCTGCCGATCTCGGAGCAGATCAAAATGCGGGCGCCTTCGGGATCGGCGAACCACGCGGCGTTGCGGTCGCGCTGGAGCAGCGAAAGATCCTCGTGAAACAACGACGACTCGACGTGGATCTCCTCCAGCAGCCGCTCGCGCACGGTGGCCGCGGCTTCCGGGCTGCCGGTGATGAGCAGGATTTTCTCTTCGTCCGGGAGCGAGCGCAGCAGGCCGGCGAGCCATGTGTAGGGCGATTCGCCCTCGGCGAGCGGATGAAGGTGCGGTTCGCGTCCGGGGAAACCGGTCAAGTGCCGGCGCGTGTTGCGGAACAGGACACGGCCGGTGCCGAAGCGGTCTAACAATTCATCCGCCAGCGCGCCGCGGGTGGACTCGTCGCCGGCCGCGAGTTGATCTAACAAAGAACTGCAGCGCGGGGAGGCGGCGTGCGGCGGGATGTCGTCCGGCACGCCGCCGGACCTGAGGGTTTCCACCACGCCGGCGAGCGGGGCGTGGTGCTCCGCCTCGGCGAGGAACTCCGTTAGATCCGGATAGACCGCGGGGTCGAGCAGTCGCAGGCGCGCGAAGTGGCCGGCGGCTCCGAGTTGCTGCGGCGTGGCGGTGAGCAGCAGGACGGACGGGATGGCCGCGGCGAGGGTTTCCACCGCGGCGTACTCCGGCGACGCCTGTTGCGGGCTCCACTCGAGGTGATGCGCCTCATCCACGATGAGCATGTCGAAGCCGGCGTCGGCCGCCTGCGTGGCGCGTTCCGGGTTTCCCGCGAGCAGCGAGACGGGCGCGAGGACGAGCGAGGTGTCGGAGAACGGGTTGTCGTCCGGCTGGTGCTCGGTGAGCGCCTCGCAGCGGGCTTCGTCGTAGATCGCGAAGCACAGGTTGAAACGCCGCAGCAGCTCGACAAACCACTGGTGGATGAGCGGCTCCGGCACGAGGATCAGGATCCGGCTGGCGCGGCCCGTCGTCTGGAGGTGCTGGAGGATCAGGCAGGCCTCGATGGTTTTCCCGAGGCCCACTTCATCGGCGAGCAGCACGCGCGGGTGGATCCGCTGGCAGACCTCGCTGACGATGGCGAGCTGGTGCGGGATCAGATCGATCCGCGCGCCGCAGAAACCGCGGGCCGGCGAACTGCGGATGCGGCTGTTCCAATCGAGCACGCGGCGGCGGAGATCGAAGTCGCGGAAGTCATCGCAGAGCCCGGCGAGCAGGCGGTCGACCGGCGAGGTGAAGCTCAGCGAGTCGAGCAGGCCGCTTTCCGGCAGCTCGATGCCATCGCCGCGATAGCTGAGCAGGCCGGCCGATTCGGTCACCTCCGTGACTTCGAAGTCCGGTCCGTCCGTGCCCGCGATCCGGTCGCCGGGTTTGAACCGCACGCGCACCAGCGGCGCGCTTTCGAGCGCGTAGATCCGGGTTTCCGCGGTGGCGGGAAACGCGATCTCCACCCGGTCGCGCGACGCCTCCAGAACGATCCCGAGCCCGAGGGTGGGTTCGGAAGTCGAGATCCATCGTTGGCCGGGAACGGGTCGCTGCATGAGCCGCCCGGTGTAAGGGCTGGGACGGCTGGGGGGAAGCGAAGTTTCAAACCCGCCGCAGCGTGAGGTGCAGGATCTCCGCCGGAGCCGCGGTGCGGAGGGGAAACCAATTGCCCGCGCCGTTGCTGATCACCGCGGCATGGCCGGCCGGATTCTGATAGAGGCCCGACCAGTATCGATACATCGCCGGGCCGGCGCCGAGATTCGGAGTCACCATCACCTGTCCGCCGTGGGTGTGTCCGCCGAGGGTGAGCGGGATGCCCGCCCCGGCCGCCGCGTCGAAGGCGTGCGGGTGGTGGGCCAGCAGCAGGGGGAACGCGTCCGACCTGCGCAGCGCGGACGTCTGCAGGATATCTCCCTCCATCGCCTTTTCCGAGCGCGCCCAGCGGATGCCGAGCACGTCCACCGGATGACCGCGCAGGTCGATCCGCGCCGCGGCGTTGCCCAGCAGCGGAAATCCGGCGTCCGTCACGCCGCGGGCGAAGGCTTCGCGGCCTTCGAAGAGGTCGTGGTTTCCCTCCACCAGGAACATCCCGCCGCGGGGGTCGATGCGGCGCAGCATGTCGAGCGCCTCGGGCAGATCCGCCAGCGCGTGGTCGATCAGGTCGCCGGTCATCGCCACGAGATCGGCGCGCAGATCATTCGTCGCGTCCGCCAGCTCGGTGAGGATGCGGCCGTTTGTGAACTTGCCGACATGGACGTCGGAAATGTGGGCGATCGTCAGCCCGTCGAGGTCCCTCGGCAGGCCGGCGAGCGGGACATCGATGCGCCGGACGCGGAAATGCCGCACCTGCGGGATGCTGATGGCCGTCGCACCGTAGGTGGCGATCACCGGCAGTGCCGCGGCCGTGGTGGCGAGGAAACGACGGCGGTCGGAGTGGAATGCGGGTTTCTCTCCGGCGGCCGGGGTTTCACTCCCCCGCCTGAAATTCCGGATCCGCGTCACCGCCTGCCATGTCGCACCGAGAAGCAGGCTCGGCAGCGCCAGCAGCGGCAGGAACATCAGACCCCACAACAACACGGCCGCCTGCACCAATCCCGGTGGATCCCACGGCAGCCGCCCGCTGCGTGCGAGGATGATCCACAGGAAACCCGCCAGCAGCGCCGCCACCGCCAGCGAAAACAGCCACCTCGTCGCGCGCCCCGCGTTCCTCATCGCGGAAGTGCGCAGCACCCACACCCACCACAACAAGGAAAGCAGCGGGATTCCGAACAGGATCATCAGGAAAAACGACATCGCGGTCGGAACATCGCCGCATTCCGCGGGCGGTCCAGTGGTTCCTCGGGGATGCGCCTCGACAAGCTTCCGGGCCTCCCCCTACCTTCGCTCCGCCTTCTTTCCCGCTCCATGCGCCCGATGTCTCCCAGCCAGATCGTTCTCGGAGGGTGCTTGCTGGCCTTCGGCGCTTCGTTCCTGAACACCGGCTTCCTGCTGACCGCAGGCACCTCCGTCAGCCATCTCACCGGGGACATCGCGAGAATGGGCTCGGGGCTCTCCGCCTTGGGAAATCCCGATGGTTTTCCCATCCTCAACGTGACGACCGCGGCGCTGGGTTTTGTCTCCGGGGCGACGATCTCCGGGTTTCTCCTCCACCATCCGACTCTGGAGATCGGCAAACCCTACGGCCGCACCCTGTCCGCCCTTGGTGTCTTTCTGATGGGCGCCCACTTCTGTCGTGCGTCCCATCCGTTGCTTGCCATCGCGATCGCCAGCGCCGTGTGTGGCGTCCAGAACGCGTTGGCCAGCCGCTACCGGGGCACGGTGTTGCGGACGACCCACCTGACCGGGCTCTTCACCGATTTCGGCATCCATCTGGGGATGAGGCTCCGCGGCCACCGGGTCGAAGGGTGGAAGTTGTTGATCCCCGTTTGCATCACGCTGGCGTTCTTGATCGGCGCCGCAGCCGGTGCGTTCGTCGTCTCGAACGATCGCGGAAACTGGTTGTTTCTGGCAGGGGCGGGCTACCTCGTCGGAGGGGTCTCCTGGAGTGTCTACAAACGGGTGGGCAACCCGGGTCCGCGGCGCACCTGATAGAGACCTGCCGCATTGCCAAGCGGCACGCGAACCGCTTTGTTGGGAACCATGCACGACCTCCACATCCACCTGGGTGGCGCCGTGCCGTCGTCGGTGTTGTGGGAGATCCTCTGCGACAACGGACTGCGGACGGAGTTCCGGGATTTCATCTCGTTCCACCAGTCGCTCACCGCGCGCACCGACGAGGTGAAGTCGCTCGACGATTTCCTCGGCCGGTATTTCCAGGTGACGGAGGAAATCCAGTCGTCGCCCTCGGCGGCGAGCGTTTCGGCCTATCAGGTGGTGGCCAAGGCATACCGGCGGGCGCGGGTGCGCTCGCTGGAGCTGCGTTTCAACCCCTACAAGCGCGTCCGCGGCGGGCTGCACACGATGGATGCGATCATCCTCGCGGTGATGCAGGGACTCGAACGCGCGTCGCTCCACTACGGCGTCGCCACCGGCATCATCCTGTCGCTCGGCCGCGACATCCCGCTGGAGGCGAACTGGCAGATCATCGAGGCCGCCATCAAGTGGCGCAGCCGCGGCTCGATCAACGGCGCGAACGGCGTCGTCGGCATCGACATGGCGGGGCCGGAGTCGTCATCGATGGAACTCGACCGCGCGTGGATGAAGGAAATCACCGCGATGATCGAAAAGGCGCGCTTCGCCGGACTGCGGATCACCTACCACGTCGGCGAGAGCGAGGGCACCGGTCCGGAAGGCATGATGCGGGTGATCGACGCGCTGCATCCACACCGCATCGGACACGGCATCGAGCTGCGGCGCGCGGAGGGAGCGTTGCGAGAATCGTTGTTGGCCGTGTTGCGCGAGGAGAACATCTGCCTCGAGATCTGCCCGACGGTGAACCGCGTCACCCAGGTGATCCCGGATTTCTCCTGTCTCGGCCATCTCATCCGTGACCTCGCGCGGCACGACATCCCGTTCTGCCTCAATACGGACAACCCCTACCTCGTCCACACCAACCTGCGGAAGGAGCAGGAAATCATCGGCGCCGAGCTCGGCGAAGACAGCGCCACCCTCCTGCCGCTGGCGATGGAACACGCGGCGCGCCATCGTTTCATCACCGATTGAGCCGGCCGGCGGGGAAAGGCGCGCGCCGGGACGTGCGTATCGACCACCCTCGCCATGATCCGAAGTCTCCCGTTCGCCATCGCTCTTCTCGCCCCGTCCCTGGCAGCCGCAAAACCGCGGGTCGTCATGGAGCGCGCGGAGGATGGATTCCGCTTCGGAAGGATCCCCGCGCCCGCGTTGAATGACGCGGCATCGGAGGCGCACCTCACGATGGTCGACGGACGCGGCGATGGAAACTCCGGCGGGCTCGACGTGCTCACCGACGGCCGGCTCCCGGCCAACGAAGACCAGCCGCGCGCGAATTTCTTTCTCGCCCAGGGCAGCGAAGGCGGACGCCTGCGGATGGATCTCGGCAAAACCGCCGACGTCCTCTCGATCGCCAGCTACTCGTGGCACCGGGGCGGACGTGCGCCGCAGGTCTACACCCTCTGGGGTGCCGCGGGATCGGAGCCCGGGTTCGACGACTCGCCGGCCCGCGGGACGGACCCGCGTCGCGCCGGCTGGACGCCGATCGCGAAAGTCGACACCCGCAAGGTGAAACAAGACGGCAGACAACATGCGGCTCTCGTTTCCGACCCGGCGGGCCGCTCGCTCGGGACCTATCGGCATCTCCTGTTCGACATCGGGAAGACGGACGAGTCCGATCCCTTCGGACACACGTTTTTCAGCGAGATCGACGTGGTCACCGCCGACCGTCCCGAGCCCGACCGTTGCAAGCCGGTCGTCGGGACATTCGCCACCAAGGACGGGAAGTTCCGATTCGTGGTGGACGCCACCAAGGCCCCGGAATTGTTAGGATGGGTGGAAAAGGAGCTGATGCCGGTGGTGGAGGAGTGGTATCCGAAGATGGTGGCGATGATGCCGAGCAAGGGTTACGGCGCGCCGGATACCGTGCGCATGGAGTTCAAGGACGACATGGGCGGCACCCCCGCCTACGCCATGGGCAACAGCCTCTCGCTGAGCATCCCGTTTTTCCGCGGCCAGTTGCAGGGCGAGGCGAAGGGCTGCGTGATCCACGAGCTGGTGCACGTCATCCAGTCGTACGGATTCGCGCGCCGGGTGAACCGGAACCCGTCGCCCACGCCCGGTTGGGTCACCGAGGGCCTCGCCGACTACGTCCGCTGGTTCCTCTACGAGCCGGAGAAACAGGGCGCGCGCATCACGCGACACAACATCGGCTCCGCGCGCTACGACGGCAGCTACCGCATCACCGCGAACTTTTTCGACTGGGTCGCCCGCAAGCATCACAAGGACCTGCTCAAGGACCTCAACGCCGCCGCCCGCGAGGGCCGTTACGACGAAAAACTATGGGAAACATGGACCGGCAAAACATTGCAGGAACTCGGTGGGGAATGGATCGAGGCGAATCGAAAAGCGCTCGGTTCTTGAAACTCGTTTTTCCCGCGCTGTTCGCCGCGTTCGTCTGCATTTGCTCCGCGGCGGAGAAACCGTTCGTCCATCCCGGTCTGCTTCATACCGAGGCGGATTTCGCGCGGATGAGATCCAAGGTCGCCGCCGGCGAGGAACCGTGGCTCTCGGGATGGAGGAAACTCGAGGAAAGCCGTCATGCCCGGGCCGACTGGGCGCCGCGGCCGCTGGAAACCGTCGTCCGCGGAGGCTCCGGGCAGAATTTTCCCGTCCTCTTCAACGATGTCCACGCCGCCTATCAGCTCGCGCTCCGCTGGAAGGTCACCGGCGACACCACCTACGCCGACAAGTCGCTCGCCATCCTCAACGCGTGGTCTTCGAAGCTGAAGGCGATCGAAGGGAATTCCGACCGCTTCCTCGCCGCGGGGATCTACGGCTATCAGTTCGCCAACGCCGCCGAGATCATGCGCACCTGTGATGCGTGGCAGCCGAGTGATTTCGAACGTTTCCAAGCGATGATGCTCGGCGTGTTCTATCCGATGAACCACGACTTCCTCGTCCGGCACAACTGCGCCGCCATCACCAACTACTGGGCGAACTGGGACCTCTGCAACATGGCGTCCATCCAGGCCATCGGCGTGCTTTGTGACCGACGCGATCTCTACGACGAGGCGCTCGAGTATTTCCACCGCGGCCGCGGCAACGGCGCGCTCCACAAGGCCGTCTACTACGTGCACCCCGGCCATCTCGGCCAATGGCAGGAATCCGGCCGCGACCAAGGGCACAACACCCTCGGCATCGCACTGATGGGCCCGTTCCTCGAAACCGCATGGAACCAGGGCGACGACCTCTACGGCGCCGACAACAACCGCTTCCTCGCCGGCGCGGAGTACGTCGCGAAATACAATCTCGGCCATGACGTCCCGTTCCAGGCCTACGCGTGGGGCACCGGCCAACGCGGCGACCGGCGCGAGCAGACCGTCATTTCCCCCGATCAGGGAGCCATGCGCGCGGGCTTCGAACTCGTCGTGAACCACTACGTCCGCCGCAAGGGCGTCGCCGCGCCGTGGAGCGAGCGCTACGCCGCGAAGATGCGCCCCGAAGGCGCGCCGGGCGGGCACGCGTCCACCTTCGACCAGTTCGGCCTCGGCACACTCACCGACACGCTCGATCCGGTCGTGGAAAACCCCGCGCCGAGCGGCCTCACCGCGCGCAAGGCCGGCACCGAAGTCATTCTGTCGTGGTGGGGCGCGGCGGGAGCGGATTCCTATCAGGTGAAACGCGCGGCCGCTCCGGACGAGCCGGTCACCGTGCTCGCCTCGGGCATCGGGGATCCTCTCACCTTCACCGACACCAAGCCGCTTCCCGGAGAAAACCACTATGTCGTCACCGCGACACGCGCCGGAAAACCGATGTCTTCCTCCCACGTCGTCCGCCTTTCGATGACACCCGAACCCGTCCTCCTTCCCGCGTTCGACACCAAGCGGCCGGGCGTCCGCAGCGTGGATGGCCCGCACGGCGAGGCCGTCGAGCTCGATGGCAGGTCGGGCCATCTCGAACTACCCGAAGGCATCGTCTCGTCTCTATCCGATTTCACCATCGCCGCATGGGTGCGCCCCGGCTCGGAACAAACATGGGCCCGCGTCTTCGACTTCGGCGACGATCGTGGAAACTACCTGTTCCTCACCCCCCGCGGGTCGAAGGGGCGGGTTCGCTTCGCCGTCAGCACGACCTACGGACACAACGAACAATCCATCGACGGCACGGCCCCGCTTCCGCTCCATGAATGGACCCATGTGGCCGTCACTCTCGCCGGCAAAACCGGCACCCTCTACGTGAACGGCAGCGCCGTCGGCAGCAATCCGGAGATCGATTTCCCGCCCTTCCGGCTGGGAAACACCGACCGCAATTGGATCGGCCGCTCCCAGTTTCCCAACGATCCGTATTTCCACGGCGCGATCGGCGGTTTCCGCATCTACGACGGCGCACTGGGAGCCGGGGAAATCGCGGAACTGGCGGAGGGCCGTGGCGAATAAGGCGCGCGATGCTTCGGGGGTCCTGATGGTTTAATTATCCTCGTATTTCATTGACGCGATATTGTCAGGCGGCAGGGTGCCCCTTCCATGCCTTATCCCACCCCCACCCACATCGTCCTTGCCGCCACTCTCGTTTCCGCCCCGCTGCATGCCGGGGTGATCTTCACCGACACGTTTTCCGGCAGCGGATCGCCCGGTGCCGCGTGGGTCACGGATACCAATGGCGACAGCACGCTCAACGCGACCGTCAACGTCAGCGGCGGCGCCCTGAACGTGAACACCGGCTCGGTCTCGGGGCTGACCGTGGCCCGCCATACGCTGGAACTGACCGGCACCGGCGCTCCCACCCTCACGCTCGCATCGGACTGGACCGTGGAGTCCGTCGTCACCATCGCGGATGCCAGCGCGTTCGCCACCATGGCGGCCGGCGAGGGCGCGGGCGTGACCATGGGCGTGCGCAACAACCTACCCGCCACCGCCGACAAGGCGCAGATCAACTTCGTCACCCTGAACTTTGGTTCCGGCGCGGACTTCGCCGTCCGCGGGGCCCACGACACCGACGGTGTGACCACCGAGAACATCAGCAACCTCGGCTCCGCCTTCAGCCCGCTCACCGCGACCATCCGCATGGCCTATGACGCCGGCCTCCACCAGATCCTCTACGGAATGAACACCGGAGCCGGCTTCTTCGAGCTGGTTTCCCCCGTCGACACCTCCGCGTGGTCGCTCGGCGCCTCGGACCCGCTGCTCATCCAGTTCGAGCTTGGTCTGGTGAAATTCAGCGGAGCCGCGGCATCGAGCACGTTCTCCATCGAAGACGGCGAGGTGAGCGTCGATGAGTTCACCATCTACGATGAAACCCTGCCGACCAACACGGTGCCGGAACCAGCTTCCGCGCTGTTCTCCTTCCTCGGTGCCGGGGCACTTTTGCTGCGTCGCCGCGAGCGGTGACCGCGGCTAAGGCAGGATCGTCACCCGGTCGCCGGTTTTCGTCATCGAAAACAACTTCGCCGCGTTGCCCGCCGGCACCCGGATGCAGCCGTGGGATGCGGGATAGCCCGGCACGTTGCCCTGGTGCAGGCCGAAGTCGCCGCAGCTCAGCCGCTGGAAATAGGGCATGCTCGCGTGGTAGAGCGTGGAGGTCCAATCGCGGTATTTGTTGGTGATCACATACTCGCCGGTGGGCGTCGCGTAGCCCTTCCGGCCGGTGGAAACCCGGGTCTCGAAGATTTCCTCGCCCGCCGCGTCGTAGATCCGCGCCCGCTGCTCGGAGAGCCGGATCTCGATCCGCCGCTCTTCCTGCCGTGGGTCCCGGCCGAGAAACAGCCGCATCATCGCGACATCCGAGCGCCGCGAGGCGAAATTGATCGGCCACAAGCCCGAGGATCGCGTCCGGACATTCGTTTTCGCCCCCGCTTCCATGAGATACCTTGTGGTAGGTATGTTACCGGAATCGGCGGCCAACATCAACGGCGTGGCGCCTTTGTCGTTTTTGAGGACCCAGCGCATCACGCCCTTGCGGACCTGGTTCCGGAAGGACTCGGAGACCGGCTGGACGAAGGCGGCGTTGGGATCGGCGCCGTGGGCGAGCAGGTGGCGCACGGTTTCCGGGCAGGAGCGGGCGACGGCGAGGTGGAACAGGCTCTGGCCTTCCGGCGGCGTGAGATGTGGATCGGCCCCGCGCTGGAGGAGGAGCAGGGCGAGGCGGTCGTGGCCACCTCGGATGGCCGTGGAGAGCGGTGTGTCCTTGGTGGGCCAGAGGGTGGAGTCCGGCGAGGCACCGCAGGCGAGAAGCAGGGAAGCGGTGGCGCGGTCGCCGCGGGCGGCGGCGATGTGGAGCGCACGGCCGGGCTCGAATCCGTAGTCGAGCAGCAGCTTCGCGAGCGGGATGTCGCCGCGCAGCGTGGCTTGTTCGAGCGGGTGGAAGGGCAGGGGGGTGCGGGCGGAGGCCGCGCCGTGGCGGAGCAGCAGGGCGGCATCACGGGCCCGCCGCTCGCGCAGCACGCGCTCGAACCAGCCGTCCCAAGTCCCTCCGGGTGGGCGGGCGCCGCGGGATAGGAACAGGCTGAAGATTTCACTGTCTCCGGCAGCGAACGCGGCGGCGAAAGGGCCGTGGCTCGCACCGCCGGCCGCGCCGTGGTGATTGGGATCCGCGCCGAGGCGCAGCAGGAGGGCGATCCGTTCCAGATCGCGGGCGGCGACGGCGGACTCGAGCAGGGAGCGTCCGTCCGGACCGTGTGCGTTCGGATCCGCACCGGCCGCGACGAGCCGGGCGGCGAAGGCGTGGCGCTTGTCCTGAAGCGCGAGATGAAGCACCGAGAAACCGGCGGAGTCGCGGGCGGCGGGATCGACGCCGAGGGCAAGGAGTTGGTCGGCGAGTTTCTCGTCACCGGCGCGGATCGCCAGGTGGAGCAAGGGCGTGCCGTCGCGGTCGCAGACGCGCGGGTCCGTGTCGGAGTGGAGCACGGCATCGATCCATTCGCGGTCGCCGCTGCGGATGGCCCAGGCGAGAATGGCTTCGCCATCGGGCATACGGCCGTCGGTGCGCGCACCGGCGGCGATGAGCATGCGCGCCATGCCGCGGTCGCCGCCGGCAACGGCCGAGCCGAGGACAGAAGCGAGGCCGCCGGCACCCGGATTCGGATCGGCACCGGCGTTGAGCAGCATGCAAAGGCTCTCGCGGTCGTGGTTGCGCACGGCGATGCCGAGCGGGGTGAGTCCGGACGGATCGCGGTGCTCGGTGAACACGCCGGCTTCGAGCAGGCGGGAGGCGAGTGCTCCATCCCGCGCGGTCACCGCATCGACGAGGCTGCGGCCGGATGCCTCGACGCCCCGCGTCTCGAGCCAGCGGAACGATTTCTCGGACCGGTCATCGCACGAGACCAGGAGAAACACCGGAATCAACGAAAGGAGGGAACGACCTCCGGTATGGAGCAAGGAAACCATCGCCGGAGTGCGGAAGATACGCACAAGGCGCTGGAATACAAGTCTCCAGAGAGATCGCTGCGGTCCGCCGCTCAGGGGTGGACTTCGGATTCCCCCGCGGCGGCGAGGAGTGCGGCGTCGGTTTCCTTGTAGAGGCGGTGGAAGGTGGCGGCCGCGTTGCGGACGGCGGTTTCGATCTGGTAGTTGTCGGCATTGCGCAGGCGCGTCGCCCGCCCGAGATCGCGGAGGGAATCGAGGAGGCCGTCGACGGTGTCGAGCAGGTCGCGGTCGTCGCGGGCGGCGTAGCGTTCCAAGGCATCGGCTTTTTCCCGGGTGCTGTCCTCAAGGTCGCCCGAAGCCTTGGCCATCTTGCGGTCGAATTGTTCGGATGGCACTCCGGCGAGCGGGACCAGCGGACGGAGCGAGCGTCGCAGCTCGGCGGCGAGCACCTCGCGTGGCAGGGTGACCGGGCGGTTGCCGGCCGCCTGGGTGAGCAGCATGCGGGCGGAAAAATGCCACGGCGCCTCCTGGACGAGTTCGGCGAGACGTTGCTTCACAAACCGATTGCCGATGTATTGGCGCAGGTCCTGGCTTCCGAGTTTGTCCTGGATCTCGCGGAAGCGGGCGAGAATGGAGGCGATTTCCTCCGTCGGCTCGGACGAGGTGAGCAGGACGAGATCGTCGATCCCGGAGGCGAGCAGCACTTCGTTCTTCATGAAAAACCCGGGATTTTCGAGTGCCAGGAACGAAGGCAGGTAAGGCGCGCCGGAAGCGGGAACGACCACCCGGCCGGGCGAGCCGGTTTCAACCGCGCGGAGCTGGTTCCAGAACCCGCGGGGCAGGCCGAGCTCACCCTTGTCATCGACGAGCGCCACGACGGTGCCCGTGGGTTTCGTTCCACGGACAGCCGCCTCGGCGAGGGCCAGCGCGGTGGCGCTGATGGAGGTGGGTCTCTTGGCCCGGATGCTGGCCTCGAACTCTTCGCTCGTGATCCGGAGCACCTTGCCCGCGGGCAGGCCCGGATGTCGTTTGGCGACGAGATCGGTGAGTTGGGCGGAGAGCTTCGGAACCGCCGTGTCGCCATGGTCTCCGCCGATGGCGATCACGAAGGGTTTGTCTTTCTCATCGCGATCCTTCAGCGAAAGCTTCAAGGGGCTGGGGGTCAGGGCCCAGACCACGGTCTCGCTGCCCTTGTCGTCTTTGGGGAGGCCCGGCTGGCGACGCCACATCGGGGTGAGAAGGGTGGCATTCGCGAGCAATTCGGGAGCGGCCTTGTCTGGACCGGACTTGGGATCCGGTGAGTCCACAGGCTCCTCCGTTTCCTCATCGCGCGGCTGGTAGGACGCCAGCTCCGGCACCCATCCGCGCCAGGCTCCCCTCTCGCCCTCCTGTTTCAAGCCGGACGACTTCGGGTGTTTGGGATCCGCGACGACCATCACGTCGCTGAGGCACTTCGCCAGCGCTTGCCCGTCGGAACCGGCTTCCGGTGTTTCCAGCCAGCCGATGGTCTGCCAGATGCGCGAGCGGCTTTTGACCATCTCGTCGCCGGATGTTTCCGCCGTGTGGCCTCCCTCGGCGAACTCATCGACCAAGCGGCGGGCGACGGAGTTGCTCGGATCAAGGGCGAGCGCGATGGCGAGCATTTGCGCGGCCGCGCGGCGGTCGGCCGGGCTGTCCGTGGCCATGCTCTTCGCGAGGGTGGCCACGTGATGCGACAGGCCGGCCATGGCATCGACATCCAGCGGCAGGCGATCGCGACGGAACGCCACCGGTCCCTCCGCCGGCGGCACGAATTGCGCGGTGGCACCGGACCACAAGCACGATACCAGAGCCAGCCAACACGAGGAACGGAAACGCGTACGCCTGCACATCTTGTCCATCTAGTGGGATTTTACGCATCACCTCAAGCGATCATTGCAGCCCGGCGCCCCGCGCGGCAGATTGCCGCCATGAGTGAGGGCCGGCCCGAGATCGAAACCCGTGAGGAAGTGATGTTCTTCGACACCGATTGCGGCGGAGTGGTGCACAACATCGCCTATCTGCGGATGATCGAGACCTGCCGCACGCGCCTCGCCGCGGCGATGGGCATGGACCTCGTGCGGATGACTTCGGAGCAGGTGTTTCCGGTGGTCACGCGCACCGAGATCGACTACCGCCGTCCGGCGAAACTGGGCGACCGTCTCGTTTTCCGCGGCCGCCTCGGCGAGCTGACGAAAGCGCGTTTCTGGTGCGAGTTCACCATGACAAGGGAAGGAGAGGAGGCGGCGCTGGTCACCGCCCGGCAGTCATTGGCCCTCGTTTCCATGCCCGCGGGCAAGCCCTTGCGCCTGCCCGCGGACTGGGTGGAAAAGTGGGGTTCCTGAGGCTCAGCCTTTGGTGAAATCGAGGCCCGGATCGTCCGGCGGGCCGCCGACGAGCACGAAGTTCATCTCCGAGGTTTCCGGGATGTCGACCGATGCGACCATCTGGCTCTCCTCGGCGTCGAGCACCAGCAGGCCGTCGTCGTTGGAGCTGTATTCGCCCTTGAACTCCTTGGTGTCGCCATCGCGGGTGAACGCCCAGGTGAAGCTGCCGTCCTCTCGGAAGGTGAGGGTGATGGTGCCGCCGCCCTCGGCCTCGGTGGTCCACACGCCGGTGAGTTTCTCCAACGGCACGGGGACCGGTTCCGGCATCTCCTCTTCGTCCGCCGGCTGCTCGAGAGGCACGGTGTCGGAGTCCTCCGCGTCCTCGTCGGACTCGCGGGTGAGCGAGGCGAGTTGTTTCGAAACGCTGTCGGCCGGCATCAACTCGACGGCCCGTTCGAACTGCGGCGTCGCGAGGTCGAGGTGGCCGCAGACCATGTAGTGGTAGCCGAGCAGGAAATGCGCGTCCGCCGCGTCCGGGCTGGCCTCGCTGTAGGCTTCGAGTTTCTGGAGCTGGTCGGTGTACACCTCCTGCGACGGATAGAGCGCGACCATCGTCGACCATGTCCAGCCCGGTCCGGAGGCGAGCACGGGGTTGAGCACGCCGGCGGCGTCGCCATATTTCCCGAGCGCGAAGAGGATCAACGCGCGGTATTCGTGCAGGGCACCGTCGCCGGGCGAGACCGCGATCGCCTTGTCGGCCTGTTCGAGGGCGACGAGGTAGTTTCCTTCGCGGAAGGCGTCCTGCGAGTCCTGGATGTGGGACTCGGATTGTTCGGTGATCTCGGCCACCGCATCCTCGCCGTCGGGCGCGGTTTCCACCGCGACGCGGTTGATCGGCTCGCGGTAGTCGATGTTGCGGCCCTCGCGGATGACGACCGTCTGCACCGGATACGGATTGTAGTACCGATGGTAGCCATAGTCATAGACCATGGTTCCGAGGCTCCAGCCGAGCAGGCCCCAGCCAACGGCGGCCGTCACGTTCACCCGCGCGTATCCCGGCGGCCGGTAGCCGTGGTCGTGATAGTAATAATGGCGGTGGTAGTAGGACGGCCTCCAGCCGTAATTCCAGCAACTGCTGTACCACGGACGCACGCGCGAGCGGTACCACCACGGGTTGTAGCCCCAGCGGCGGCGGTCGGTGGTCCAGTTCACGTTCCGCCGGAAGTTGTTGTTGATGTAGGTGACGTTGTTCACCTGGACGTTGTTGTGCACGTTGCGGGTGCGGTTTCCGCCAGCCCACCAGTTGTTGCGGTCGCGCTCCCGGATCTCGACGCGGCGGACCTTCTTGGTGTTTTGTCCGGGACGGACGACACCGCGTTTGCGGCTCTGCTCGACGCGGTTCTTCGCGTTGGACGACCGTTTCCTCCGATCCGCCAGCCGGTCGACTTCCTTGCGTGTCTGGTTGGCCGACTGGGACGCCCTCGCGGTGGGACGCTTGCCGGGCAGCTCCATCCGTTTCGACTTCTTCTTCGATGAGTCCGTCTTCGCGGACTTCTTCGAGTCGTCGCGTTTGGCGGCCGACTTGTCTCCGTCCGACTTCGAATCTCTCTTCGAATCCGCCTTCTTCCCGCCACCGGCCGTTTTGCCTCCGGCGTCCGGGCGCTTGCCGGGGAGGTCCATGCGGTCCGGCTTGCCGTCTTTCGATTTGGAGTCTCCGCCCTTCGGTTTTCCCGTTTCCTTGCCGGAGCCCTTGTTCGACGACTTCCCACCCGATCCTTTCGAGTCGCTCTTGCCTCCACCGGAGTCTTTCCGCGGGAGAATGGCTTTTTTGTCCTCCTTGTTCTTCTTCGGGCTGCCGGATTTGTCCGACTTCTTACCCGTCGATGGTGAGGACCCGGACTGCTTCCTGGCTTCCTTTTTGGCCTCTTTCTTCGCTGCTTTTCTGGCGTCCTTCTGACTCTGCGATTTGCGCTGCGGTTCGGTGGATGATTTTTGTTTTTTCTCCGCGCGGCGTTCCTGCTTGGACGGTTTGACCTTCTGCGAGCCGCCCTGGTTGGCCTTGCGGTTCTGCCCGCCACCACCGCCGGACGGCTTGACCTTTGACGGCCCTGTCTGCTGGCGCTGCTCGCGCTTGTCGCGGGACGAGCTTTCGCTTTCCTCATCGTTCTTCTTCTTGGCCTCGGCGCTGCCGCAGAGCAGTCCGTGGCAGAGGACCGGCAGCATCAGATATCGGGTGATCGTCTTCATGACGGTGTGGGATTTGTCGTAACGGACGGGTGGGACGGAAAATCCCGCCCACTCATTCACCTGCGACGCTGGCGCAGCGCCCGGAGAACGGCAAGCTGCCATTTTCACGGTTGGCTCCTTTTTCTTCAAATTCTTGCCATTCCGGCCGGCTTCCCCTTCACTGCGCGCCGCTCAACCCATGGCTTTGATCGTTCAGAAATACGGCGGAACCTCCGTCGGCTCCCTTGACCGCATCCGCAACGTCGCCGCGCGCATGAAACGCACCCGCGACGAGGGCAACCAGGTGGTCGCCGTCGTCTCCGCGATGTCCGGCGTCACCGACGGCCTCATCAAGATGGCCAAGGACCTCGCGGAAAACCCGAGCGAACGCGAACTCGACGTCCTGCTGGCCACCGGCGAACAGCAGTCGATCGCGCTGGTCACCATGGCCCTTCAGGAGATTGGCGTCGACGCCGCCTCCATCACCGGCCGCCAGGCCGGCATCCAGACCACCGGGTCCCACACCCGCGGCCGCATCCTCACGATGGATCCGTCGTTCATGCGCGGCCAGCTCGACGCCGGGAAAACCCTGGTCGTCGCCGGTTTCCAAGGAGTCACCCCGGACGGCATGATCCACACCCTCGGCCGCGGCGGCTCCGACCTCACCGCCATCGCCGTCGCCGCCGCCCTCAAGGCCGATGTCTGCCAGATCCTCACCGACGTCGACGGCGTCTACACCTGCGACCCGCGGATCGTGAAGAACGCCCGCAAGCTGCCCGAGATCTCCTACGACGAAATGTTGGAAATGGCCTCGTCCGGTTCCAAGGTGATGCAGTCCCGCTCGGTCGAATTCGCCAAGAAATTCGGCGTCGTCTTCGAAGTCCGCTCCTCCCTCAACGACAACCCAGGCACACTCGTGTTAGAAGAACATCCCAACATGGAGAACGTCGTCATCCGCGGCGTCTCGATCGAGCGCTCGCAGGCGCGCGTCACCATCATCGGCATCCCCGACGAGCCCGGCATGTCCGGAAAAATCCTCGGCGCGCTCGCCGACGCCGAGATCAACCTCGACATGATCATCTCCAACATCGCGCACGACGGTTTCGCCCGCCATTCGTTCACGATGCACAGCAACGACCTCGGCAAGGCCCAGGCCGCCCTCAAGCCGTTTCTCTCCGAGCTGCCCGATTCGAAGATCGAGACCGAGGCCGGCATCGCCAAGCTCTCCGCCGTCGGCATCGGCATGCGCTCCCACTCCGGCGTGGCCGCCACCATGTTCCGCTCCCTCGGCGACGCCGGCATCAACATCGGCATGATCTCCACCTCGGAAATCAAGATCGCCGTCACCGTCGACGAGACCCGCATCGAAGACGCCGCCCGCGCCGTCCACAACGCCTTCCAGCTCGACAAGCAGCCGGGCTGAGGAGACTCCGTGTTTCCCGCCGCTCTTCCTGCTTGGAGGTGTCACTGCCGGTTCCTCATCCGGAAAACCACCTCGGAAACGTCGGGTTCGCCATTCGTGAAACGGACCGTCACCGGTCCTGATGTCAGACCCGCGAAGCTCAATGTGCGGGTGACCGTTCCGTTGTCGAGCGGCGCTCGGAACCAGTCGAGATCGGAACGACGCAGCGAGGAACCGGACGAGCTCCCGCTGCCGTTGACCGCCGGCCCCTCGCACGCTTCCGTCAGGGAGTATGGTTCGTCGATCCGCTCCGGTCTCCGGCCGTCGGGCATTTCAATCGCTCCCGTCACAAGCGCCCTGCCTTCCGATTCCCTGGGGCTCCGCTGCTTCAGAAGATCTTCC
>JACKPZ010000012.1 GCA_024233135.1 Akkermansiaceae bacterium
GAATCACGAATGTTCAGGTTTTCCGAACATGAGTGCCGTGGACGCTTGAGCATTCGGCCTTGCAAAACGTCGGTGAAAAATGATGATTGCCTACGGTTTGTGACAACCGATTGGCGAAAGACTCTTGCCGGAATGTTCGACGGCGCGACGGTACTGAGGTCCAGAGACCTCGAGTCCCGCGGACTGGCGCGTTCACGCATTCGGGAGGCGGTTGAAGCGGGAGCGCTCGAACGTGTGGGGCGCGGACTTTATGCCCTGCAAGGCGCGGAGCTTTCGGAACACCATTCACTGGTGCAGGCGGCCCGCCGGGTTCCCAAGGCGGCGATATGCCTGCTCAGCGCGCTGCGCTTTCACGATCTGACCAGCCAGAACCCGCATGAAGTGTGGATCGCCATCGGCCCCAAGGACCGGCTGCCGCGGGTCGATCAGCCACCGCTGCAGGTCGTGCGTTTTGGAGGCGGGCATTTCAACCTTGGTCTGGAGGAACACGAGATCGAAGGGTCCCGGCTGCGGGTCTATTCCGTGGCCCGCACCGTGGTGGACCTGTTCCGCTACCGCAACAAGATCGGTCTCGACGTGGCGCTGGAGGCACTCCGGGAAGGATGGCGGGAACGCCGCTTCAACCTGGCCGAAATCAACCGCATCGCCGACGAATGCCGGATGACGCGGGTGATGAAACCCTATCTCGAATCCCTGGTAGCATGAAACACGAGGGCTTGATAGAGTCGATCCGTCAGCGCCTGCTGAACCTGGCACGGGCCAATGGCGAGGCGTTCGACTTCGTGTTGGCACGCTACGGGGTGGAGCGATTCCTCTACCGGCTCGGCCGGTCGGAACTGGC
Organism: Akkermansiaceae bacterium; assembly: GCA_024233135.1. Taxonomy (GTDB): domain Bacteria; phylum Verrucomicrobiota; class Verrucomicrobiia; order Verrucomicrobiales; family Akkermansiaceae; genus Luteolibacter. Next base: position 842 of record JACKPZ010000012.1, read on the forward strand.
GGACCGATTCGTCCTCAAGGGGGCGATGCTGTTCCATGTATGGAACCAGAAGCTGCACCGCCCCACACGGGATGTGGATCTGCTGGGCACCGGTAAGGACGATCCGGAGTCGGTGCGCGAACTGGTGCTCGCCATCATGCGGGTGGAGTGTCCGGAGGACGGCCTGACATTTGATGGGGACTCCCTCGCGGTCGGATCGATCCGCGACGAAATGAGCTACGGAGGAGTGCGGGCAAAGTTCCGTGCGACGCTGGGCAATGTGAGGATCCCCATCCAAGTGGATGTGGGATTCGGCGATGCCGTCACGCCCGCCCCGCAAACCCTCGTCTTTCCCGTTCTGTTGCCGGGCATGCCGGACGTGTCGTTGAAAACGTATCCGGTGTGCACGGTGATCGCCGAGAAATTCGAGGCGCTCGTCCGGTTGGATGCCCAGAACTCGCGGATGAAGGACTTCTTCGATTTGGACTATCTGTTGTCGAGCGGCGGTGCGCCCGACCGTCGGCAGCTTGAAGAAGCGATTCACGCCACCTTCCGGAGACGAGGAACACAGATTCCCGCTGAGCTTCCCACAGGATTGACCGACACGTTCTCGAACGACAGACGCGTGATGTGGAACGCCTTTTTGCACAAAAACGGTCTCGTTTCCGGAGATCTGGCCCAAGTGACAGGGCGCATCAGGAGTGCGTTGGAGTGGGTTTGGAAAACATAGGGCCGCCACGGAGACGCGAGTGGTCACCGTGGCGGCCTTGGTGCCGGTCGCGCGCTTGGGCGTGTCGTGCGGACCGGGTGTGGTTGCGGGGAAAATGCGACATCGGCGGTCCTCTTGACCGGAAGGCCTGTGACGCCTATGCTGCCGCCGTGAAATCGAGGACGGTCACCTTCGAAGCCCTCCAGCGCGACAAGCGCCGTGCGCGCAAGCGCGACGAGCGCAGGCTGGCGCGTGGCGAGGTGACCCCGGAGCAGTTGGAAGAGGAGAACTCGATGATCCCGATGGGAACGAAGATCAGGATCCTCAACCTGCGCGAGACGCTGGAGCGCCATTACGGCAAATGAATCCCTCGCCAGAGTCCCGGCCGGAGACACATGTTGCCGGTTTCGCGGAAATCCTGTCGCCGTCCGATGGCAGCGAGCCTCCCGTGATCGTCGGCGGCCACTCGGTCAATCTGTGGGCGATGTATTTCTTGTCAGGCGGAGCGGATGAACTGGCGGATTACCAGCCGTTCACGAGCAAGGATCTCGACGTGACGGGACCGGTCCGGCTTCTGGAGTCGGCAGTATGCGGTGCATGGAGGCCCTGCCTGGAATCTGACCGCACTCAGGGCCTTCGCAACCTGCCTGCTTGAACCGTAGGATGATTGGAGCTACACCTTTCCGCATGGTGACCCTCACTGAGATCGAATCCCTCGCACTCAAGCTGCCGCAGTCCGACCGTGCCAAGTTGGCGGCGGATCTGTTGGATTCGCTGCCGGGTGTGCTGGACGATGAGGATGAGGGGATCGCCGAGGCGTTGCGGCGCTCAGAGGAAATGGATCGCGATCCTGCAGTATGCCTGTCGCATGATGAATTCCTCAAGGCGCTGAAACGCAAACCATGAAGCTGGTCTACCACCGGCTGGCCGTCCGGGATGTGCGCGAGGTGCTCGATTATTATGAGAGCGAAGCGGGGAGTCAGTTGGCGGATCGCTACTTTGACGAACTTCTGTCCATCATCGACAAATTGAGGGCCAACCCCCGGCATTTTCCGCCGCTGGGGGACACCGGGTTGAGGAGGGCAAACCTGACGAGCTTCCCCTACCACATCCTCTACGAGGAGCGCCCGTGGGGCATCAAGGTGATGGTCATCCGCCATCATCGCCGCAGCCCGCGGTACGGACTGCGGCGACAGTAGGCATCAGTTCGCCCCCGACACCCTGCGGCCGTTGCGGCGCGGGGTGCTGCGTTCGGCGGCCTCGCGGGCGCGGCCCCGGGCCCAGTGGCGCAGGGCGTTGATCTGGCCGTCCATCAGGTTGGCCAGCGGGGTGGTGGCGGTGATGGCCGCGACGAGGTCCTTGGGGCCGGGTTCCTTGCCTTCGGCATAGGCCTCGTGCATGGCGTCGATGAAGGCCGCTTCGATCTCGGCTCCCGTGAACTGCTCGCAGGCGCGGGCCAGCACGACGGTGTCGAAGTCGGTCGGCTTGCGGCCGTGGCGGGCGATGACGATGTCCCAGATCTGCGCGCGTTCGAGGGCATCGGGCAGATCGACGAAGAACATCTCGTCGAAGCGACCTTTCCGCAGGAACTCGGGAGGGAGTTGCGACACGTCGTTGGCGGTGGCCACCACGAAGACCGGCTTGTCCTTCTCCTGCATCCAGGAAAGGAACGAGCCGAAGACCCGGGAGGATGTGCCGCCGTCGGTGCTGCCGCTCGACTTGCTGCCGGAAAAGCCCTTTTCGATTTCGTCGATCCACAACACGCATGGGGCGATGGCCTCGGCGGTTTGGATGACGGAACGAAGGTTGGCTTCCGACTGGCCGACGATGCCGCCGAAGACGCGGCCCATGTCGAGCCGCAGCAGGGGCAGGCCGAAGGCGCCGGCGGTGGCTTTCGCGGTGAGCGATTTTCCGGTGCCGGGGATGCCGACGATGAGCAGTCCTTTCGGTGCGGGGAGGCCGTAGGCACGGGCGCTTGCGGAAAACGCGCCGGACCTCCGGGTCAGCCATTCCTTGAGCAGGCCGAGGCCGCCGATGTCTTCGAGCGAGGTCGCGGTTTCGACGACTTCGACGAGGCCGTTCTTCTTGAGCGTGCGGGCTTTTTCCCGGGCGATGACCTTGGGGTCGATGCTGCCGGTTTCCACGACGGACAGGGCGAACGCGTTCTCCGCCTCGGTGGTGGTGAGGCCGAGCGCGGCTTGCAGCGCGGCTTCGCGCAGGACCTCATGGAGCGTCTTGATCTTCGCCGACTTGAGGATGCCGTCGAGCACGGTGCCGAGTTGGGCGGCATCGGGCAGGCGGAACTCGACGTGAGCGAACTCGTGATCGAGTTCGGCCGGGAGTTTCAGCCGGCAGCCCAACAAGACGACCGCGTGGCCGTTGGCTTTCGCCAGGCGCAGGGTGTCCTTGAGCCGGCGGACGAGCAGCGGGTCGCTCTGGTCCAGGTGGAGCTGGAGGTCGCGCAGCAGCACGACGTGGCGCGGTTGGTCGGAAACGAACATGCCTTCGAGCAACTGGAGGGCGTCCAGCGGATCGGGGCAGGTGGTGACGCGGTTGTCCCTCACGTCGACGAGGCCCTCGGTGGAGGACCAGGCGTGGAGGTTCCGCTGGAGCGAGTCGCAGACCGCGGCGATCTCCGCCTCGGCCCGGGCCTCCTCCGGGGTGATGATGCACAGGCCGGGGTAGCCGGCGCGCAGATAGGTGGTCAGGTTCATGATGATAGATGGTAGATCGTAGATTGTAGATGGTGGATGGTGGATGGTGGATGGGCCGGAGGGGGGCGATGAGTCGCGATCCTCCGGCCCGTTTCTGGTTCTTGGGACTTCAGCTTTCGGCTTTTGCCTGCAGGTTTTCGCGTTCCCAGCGGAGGCATGCCTCGCGGGACGGATCGGAAAACAGGAAGCCGCCGGTCGCGGACGAGCGGACCTCCCATTGTTGTTCCTCCTCATCGAAGGTGATCTCGGTCGCCCGGACGACGCGGAGCCGTCCGAGCGCGCGGAGATCGATCGCTTCGGTGTGGAGGCAGTGGATGCTGCCGTCGGGGGCGAAGCGGAGCGTGGCGCTCATGCGCTGCCTCCTTCGCCGAGTTGCTGGTGCTGTTGGACGGACGACGGCTGGCGCCAGAAGTCCGGCTTGCGGGTGCGTTGACCCGGTTTGCCGAGCGCTTCCTCGATGGCCTGGGTGGCGGCTTCGCAACCGCGGCCTTGGAAACCCTCGGCCTCGACGGTGATCTCGCCGAAGGGCGAGACGCGGACGTGGATGCGGCGGCGGTTCACAGCGCACCTCCTTCCAAGGTGAGCAGGACGCTGCCGTCCTGTTCCTGTTGGCGGGAAACGCGCAGGCCGCGGGTGCGGGCCTCGCGCATCGTTTTGTGGATGCCGTAGCCTTGGAGGAGACGGCTGAACCCCATGCCGACCTCGCGGGCGACGTGGCCGTCCCACCAATCGGCGGTGAGGCCATGGGTGCCGTCGTTCTCCGGGGAGGGATCGACGGCGATGTCGTACGGTCCTTTGAGCTGGATGACGTGCGGGGCGAGCCGGGTGACCCCGGCATAGCCGCGGCACCGGGCGTTGGTGAGGAATTCGAGACCGAGTTCGGAAGCCGCGTCGCGCAGGGCGTCGAGGTCCTTGATCTGGGTCTGGATGGTGGTGAAGTGGGACATGGGAGTTTGTTAGTGTTTAGTTTTCAGTGTTCAGGTTGAGAAACGCGAAGGGCGGCCCCCGGGAATGGAGGCCGCCCTTCGCGTGACGGTGGTTGTGGTTCGGTGTGTTTGGCTCAGGGAGTGGAATCAGCGTTCGAGGGAGTGGTGGTGGAAGAGGTGGTGTTGGTGGTGGGGAAACTCAGTCTTCAAGGGCGGGAACAATGTGGTCGGGAGTGGAATGCAGCGTGTTGGGAAAGGGTCTTGGGCCGCGGCGCGCCGGCGAAATCCGGGCTGGCGGCGGTTGGGTGGCTGACGTAGAATTCCAGCATGAACGATCTGGTGTTGACCTTGCCGGGCGAGGCGCTGGCCAATGTCCGCATCCCTCCTGCCGAGCTGGAACGGGAGCTGCGCCGGCGTTTGGCCGCGGCCTTGTTCAGCGACGGCATCCTCGGCGGGGCGGCGGCGTGCCGCTTGGCCGGGATGGACAAAGCGGAGTTCCAGCACTGGCTCGGTGAACGCGGAATCTCCCAGCCTCTCGGAGCAGCCGACTACGGACAGGAGCGCGAGAACCTCAAGGCATGGCGGAAGGAAAGCTGATCATCAGCAACACCACGCCGGTCATCAACTTCGCGGAGATCGGCCGAATCGATGTGCTGGAAGGTTTGTTCGGCAATGTGGTGGTGCCACCCGGCGTGGTGGACGAACTATGTGCCAAGCGGGACTTGTTTCCTGCGGCGGGCGACGCCGCCGACCGTCTCAACGTGAGGCGTCCCGAGGACCGCTTGTTGGTCCGGGGTTTTCGATCGGTGGTTCACCCCGGGGAAGCCGAGTGTCTCGCCCTGGCCATGGAAAATCCGGGCTCGTTGCTGATCCTTGACGATCTCCAGGCCCGTGCGCTGGCGGCGGCCAACGGACTCCGGTTCACCGGAACCCTTGGCTGTCTTGTGGAGGCGAAAGCCATGGGTCTTGTCGACTCAGTCGCTCCGTTGATCGAACGGCTTCGTGTTTCGGCACGCTTCTGGATCTCGAAAGAAGTCGAAGCCAGGGTCTTGAAGGACGCCGGTGAACTTGATGGTTAGAAGAGCTGTCGTAGTCCGGCATCCGCCGCTTTGGATCCCCGCCCGGGATGACCTTCGGCCATCCCGGGCGGGGTGATGCGGTCACCCCACCGCCGCCAGCCTGCGTCCACCCATCTGCCCGAAGCGGGCGACGATGTCGCGGGCGTCGGCGCGGGCGAGTTGCACGGCGCTTTCACGCAGACGGTTCAGACCATCAGTGAGCGTGGTCATCGCACCCGGGTCGTTGCGGTAATCCTCGGCGCTGCGTTGCAGCAGGTCGCGGCGGAAGCGTTCGAGCGTCTGCTCCAACTGCTGGTCACCGGCGAAGTTCAGCGAACGGAAGTTGTCGATGTATGTGGTGAGCCGGTTGAGCGTGCGCTGGTGGACGCCGTTCTCCGAGCTGTCGATGGTGGCGAGCACCTCGCTGACGAGCCGGGCGGTTTCCTCACGCAGCGATGACACGCTCTCGCGCAGGAACGAATCGAGGTCGGCCTGCATCCGGCGGGTCGCCTCGTCGGCGATGCGGCGGCGGTCCTCGGCGGCCTCCATTTCGGCGACTCCCTCGGCCACTTCCAAGCGGATGTGGTCCGGGGCGGCGATCTGGAACAAGCGGGTTTCGAAGGCGAAACGTTTCGCGATCTCCGCGGCCGGCGGGAACGACTGCTCGATGGTGGCGATCAGGCGTTCGGCGCTGCCGTTGAGGTGCTGGGCCGCGTCGCGCCATTCGATCATCGCGCTCTCGCGCAACGGGACGTAGCCGGCGACGAAGTCGAGGGTGGCCTCGCGGAACTCGTCGCGCAGTTGGTCGAGACGTTCGGTGAGTTGGCCGAGCCGGGGATTCGGCACGAAGCGGCCGATGCCTCCCAGGAACGGGAAGCTCGATCCTTCGACCGTGGCCTGCACCCGGGATTCGATGAGGGCGAATGCCTGCAACGCGTCACGCGGGATGAGCCGCTTGTGGCCGAGCTGGATGAGCCGGTCGGACACGTTCGCCGGGTCGAGCCCGAGGTCCTCGGGGCTGAGTTTCTTGCACCCGCGCCAGTAGCGGACGGAGGTGGAGACGAGCACCCCGCGGCGGCACACGGCGTCGAGGAGGCTGTTGGTGGTTGTGTTGTTAGTTTGGGACATGATGTTGGTTTTGCTGGTTGTTGGTTTGGTTGGTGGGGAAACACAAAGGGCGGCCCCGGAGATGGAGCCGCCCTTCGTGTCGTTGGATTCGGTGTTTGGTTTCAGTGGCTGCGGGCCATCAGCCAGATCGCGGCCGCCGCACCCGCGGCGACCATGACCCAGGTGTGGGCCTCCACGACTTCGAGGCAGAGGCCGAGCACGCCGATGACCACCACCACCTCAAGGATGGGGCGGAGTCTCATGGACGTCGGTTGTTCGGGTTCGGGTTCAATGGTTGGTAACGATGGCGCCGGCGTTTCTTTCGGCGCCGTGCGACCGGCGGGGTCTTTGTGTCGATCACCCGGCGTGCCGGACGCACCGGGCGGTGGTCCCGCCAGATGACGGGCCTCGCCTCTTCGTCGCGGATGTCGAGCAAGCGCGTGGGGCCCGGCCGCAGCCTGCCCTCGTGCCATGCGAGGATGGCGAGCGAGCCGGTGGTGAGCACCGCGAAGCCGGTGATGCGGAGCGCACGGTATTCGTCGCGAGGGTCGGCCTGCTTGCTGTTGTCTCGTTTCAGACCGTTGCGCAGTGCCCAGCCCGCTCCGACGAGCAGCAGGACGATGAGGAGGAAACGCGTCACGCCGCCCTCCCTTCCACGGCCTTGGAAACCCCGGGCCACGACATGCACTCGCGGCGGTACTGGCACCACGAACAATGCATGCCCGGCTGCGGATGGAAGCGGCCGGCGGCGATGCCATCGACCACCCGTTCCAACAGCGAGACAACCCGTTGCTTCCGGGCACGGTCCGCCGGCTTCGTTGAAACCCGACCGACCTGCGGCACCTTGGTTTTCACCAGATGGATCAGGTCGAGCGATGGCGGTGTCTCGCCGGTCGCGGTCTCGATCAGGATCTGATAACTCACGAGTTGCAATTCATGATCGAAGGCGGCCTGTGCCGGATCCGGTTTCGCCGCGGCCGACTTGAAATCGACCGTGACGTAGTCGCCGAGCACCAGATCGATGCCACCGGTCAGCGGCACCGGCAGTCCCGGCACGCGTTCGGACAGATGCACCTCGACCGCCCGCGGGTGGCCTTGCAGCACCTCGGGCGAATCGAGGTACGCGGCGACCACCCGCAATCCGTCGAGCCGGGCTTTCTCCCGGTCCGCGGGCTTGCGGAAGCTCACCGGGCCTTCCTCGCGTTCGAGACGTTGGAACGCATCGTCGAACGCGAGGGCGGTGGCCTCCGGCGAATCGTCGCCACCCCGCCAGCGGGCGAGATGGAATGCCTGCAACGCGGCATGCACCGACTTGCCCAGGTGGAGCGAGACGGAGGTCGGCTTCGGCAGCCGCAGCACCCGCTCGAACCAGTAGCGCAGCGAACAGCCCAGATAGGACTTCGCCGCCGTCGGGCTGATGTGGTCGGGGAGTGTGCCGGCCTCCGGGTTTCCGGGAAACGAACGGGCCGGCGCGATCATGCCGCCCTCCTTCCCTTGCCCCGGCCGGAGGCGGTCTGGCGCCCGCCTCCGCCGTGTTGGTCGAGCAGTTCGTCGATCAGCCCGGAGGCCTCGACCTTGTTGAGCTGGCGCACGCCCTTGCCGAAGCGCTGGCGGGCCAGGTGATCGACCTCGTTCTTGTCGAGGCTGTGCTCGGCGACGAGTTTCAGGATCAGCTCCTTCTGCTTGTCCGAGCAGTTCCAGCGGTCGCCCTCCGTGGGCCGGGCGTCGGTCGCGGAAGCGGCGGCCGTTTGCGATCCCTCCATGCCGTAGTCGGCGGGCGGGACGAATCCGGTCTGCCGGATCTGTTCGTCGACGTTGGTCTGGAGCAGTTCATAGACCCGGGCCGCCTCGGGGGCGACCTGGTTGAGGTCCGTCAGCTCGGTCTCGATCGAGACGCTGAACTGATGGGACGAATAGCCCGGGAGGCCCAGGCGCTTGCTGTAGTTGGCGATGAGTTTGATGGCCATGTGGCTGGTTGGGTTGGTGGTTGGAAACGAAAAGGCCCGGCGGAAGTGCCGGGCCTCGTGGTGGGACGTGGTTGGTGGTTCGGGACGAGCGGATCCTCACGCGGCCTCCCGTTCGGGAGGGCCGGCGTGATAATCCGGCGGCTCCTCGCGGACGAGGCATGAGGCGGTTGGCGACATGTCGAGCGACTGGAGGATCAGTTCGTCGGCAAGCCGTGTCATCGGCATCCGGCGTTGCTTCGCCTCGCGGTAGAGCGCGCGGACAACGTGATCGGACAGACGAGGAGTGTACAGAGTTCGGGGCATTTGATGGATGGTCGTTGGGATGAGCAAAGCCACCCGCCTGGCCCCGGGAGAATCCCATGGCTCAAGACGGGTGGATGGAAGCCCCCCGCGCCTGTGCAGACGAGGGGAGACGACAGATGAAGGAAGGGTTCTACCTTCATGAGTTTATAGCACGTAGACCGTGGTGATTGCGGCAAGGCCTCACAGCCGACTGCGCAGAGAATGAGGATCGGCCAAGAACGTCGCCTCGTCCGGACACGCGTGACACCCCCACGCAATCCAGCACGCGAGCACGAATGAGTCTCGGCCGGCGGCACCGTCCGGCGGCCCAAGTCACCTACATCCCTGGCCAGGCCATCAAGCAGCCAACCGAATCCGCACCATCAAAGGACTGGCGACAACACGCCCGGATCTCTTCGACAAGGAAGGCAAGGCAGCAAGGGACAACGACTTCGAAGGTGAATGGATCTCCCAGGTTTCGGTTGCTCGATGGCCGGACCTACAGGATTACTGCTCCAAGGAGGTCTGAGGACCTCGTTCCCGGAGGGATCTCTGAGGTAAAAAAGGGGGTGAGACGCTGTATCCCAGTAAAATCGTTACCCATGAGACACGGCTGTCGCGTAGATTGCCGAAATCGACTGTTCTGCTAGGGTATGCGAGGACTCACTTTTTTGGACAAGTCACTGACGTTCAAACGTCGCTGACTATTGTTAGCACTGCTTAAAGTAGCCATGAGACACAACGCAACACATTGATCATGAACAACATCACGCGGCCTAACATGGACATGAGTACTGGTTCCAGTCTCACAGAAACGAAGCTTCAAGGCCGGCGACGAGCCGATTTCGGCGGAATCTGGGAGGAATTCGCCCTTCCGCCTGCCTTCATTCAGGGCGGGAGGTGAGGCGGGAAGGTCTTGGCTCCGGCTCAACCTGCCGGCGAAGCATCGGACAAATCTGCAACCGGCCTGTTGTTCGGTGTCGACTGGCGGGCGCGAAGATCGACCCGGTCATTCCTACGGATCTGTTGGAGCAAGATCCACATCCACCCGTAGACCACCGCGTAGAGGATGCGCTGGGAAAGGCCCGGCCATCCGGGTTTCCACCAGGCCACCGCCGCTGCCAAGATGATGCCCGCGAGAACCGCGGCGTGTGCGATCCACCAGTGTCCGCGGCTTCCGGGCACGGGCATCCATAGCAGAAGCGAGCCGCCCATCGTGACCAGAATAAGGTACCGGGTCGGCCGGATCCCCGCGAGGTGAAGGCGGTCACGCTGGTGGTTCGCGACGTAGGTGGCCACCGGGACGTCCGCCGGCACATGGTGCCCGGTCGTTTCGAGAGCGATTCTCCAGATTCGATCCTTCGCCTTGTCAATGGGCCCCTTGTCCAGTTCCGACTGCAGGCGGCGGATGGTGAGTTCGGGCGAGCGCACGGGATGCACCGCAACCTGATGGAGTTGGAACATGATGATCGCCGCCGCGGCCATCACCACCCAGGAAACGATCGAACGCGGCTTCCCGGTCGCTCGCCACGACAGCCAGGCGAAAAACAATGAGAAGCCATGGATGCAGGCGACCACTGCCCACCATGCCGGACTGCGGTACGCGTAGTCGCTGATATGATTTACCAGCGGGCTGAAGGTTTGTCCGGTGGCGTGGTTCCAGACCACACCGATCGCCCGGAGATGCCCGTAGACCATGAGTATGGGAAGCGCGAGCAGGAGCAGCCCGCATAGTAGGTTCAGAAGGTGATCCATGGGCTCTGGGGAGCCGCCCTGCTGCGAATAGGTCGTGTCTGCCATGGAATCGGCGCTGTTGTGGTCGGGGATCACGAATCCACTAGGGAACAAAGTCGGACAACGACCGACCTTTCGGAAACGGAATCCCCTCTTCCGTCTCGAAGTAAACCTTCACCACCGGCCGTTCCTTACCGGCAATTTCAGGCTGCCGGACAAGCCAATCGGACACGAACTCCTCAACGGTCAGCCGAGCCTGCCCCCGAACCACATCCCGGTAGTCTCGGCCATTCGCTTTTTTCTCAAGTTCCCCCGAAATCTTCTTCCGTAGGGCTGCCAAGTGCTCCCACTTGTCGAAGCGAGCCCACCCCGAACTGGTTTCTTCCTGGATTGTACTCGAGTCGATCGAAACCGGCAGTTGAGGCTTCAGCTCCGGCACGACGACGAAAGCGACATTGCGTTCCGGGTCGAATACGAACTTCCAATCGGCCCGCAGTTCGATGTCATAGCGGTAGGTGGCGTCCAACCGGATCACGGAACTCGTGGTCCCCCACCACCCATCCTCGTCTTTCTTCGAAAACTGCTCGGTTTTTGTGAGTCCCGCGGTGCTCAAGCTGCCACCGGGAACGCGGAACACCTGCATCGTGTCCGATTCGATCGATCTGCGGAGGAGGGGAAACCCGTCTTCGTCCCGGTGCGCATACCACCAATAGGCTCCGCCGATCACGAGCACGAGGATCACCAACCAAGGGAACGACGAACGCTTTGAAGAACTCATTGGATCAATGACGATTCTCGTCGTTGCCTGTTTCGAGACTGATCCGCGGCACCTCTGCCAAGCCGCCGCCAAAGCCAAAAAAGCCGAGAGTCCTCCGCACCAGGTTCCTTGGCCAAATTCCCTCGCCGGCAAGGATGCGTTGGAGCTCCAGTTCCGCTTCCGTTCGGAACGTCTCCCAGTGAGCGGCGAACCCGGGCACCTTGATGTTCATCAGTTGGATCCCCTTCTCGTGGAGGTAAAGCGAGCGCAATTCGGATTTGCTTGGCTTCGCGCTCAAGGCCGCCAGCGACACCTCGAGGTTCGTCACCTTCCTGACCAGATCGGCGTATTCCTTGGACCGGGAATCCAAACCCTCCGCCTGGATCTCAAGGTGCTGTTGAACGTGACCCTTGAGCTTTTCGATTTCGCGCTGCAACCCGATCCGGTGGCTTCGGCCTGAGAGGTAGGTCCAAAGTGCGACCAGAAGGCCGACAACGAGCCCTCCGAGAGCGGCAATGACGGTAGGATTCTGGAAAATTTCCATTGCGGGGATTATTTGAGGCTCATGATTCGGTGCGCCATTCGGAAGCTGTCCATCTTGCTCCGTTGTCGGAGCAATCATCCGAACACCCTCCGCTAGCGTCAAGCTCCGAAAACGGAGCAATGGCCGCCCACCACCAAAACATCGTCGGCTCCTGTGTCCGGCGGTTTCGCATCGAGGCCGACCTCTCCCAGGATGCGCTCGCCGCAAAGCTGCAGCTCCAAGGCTGGGACATCAGCCGCGCCGGGATCTCCAAGATCGAAGCACGGCTGCGGCGGGTCAACGACGCCGAACTCTGGATGCTCGCGAAAGCCTTGTCGCGTCCGCTGGAGGATTTCTATCCAACCGGGGGACGCGGGATCCGCGAGGTCCTCAGACAAGGGGCGAAGTAGGAATCGGAGTGAGCAAAAGGAGGCGGCCCGCATCCTCATCCGCGTGCGACCCAATGTCCTTGTTTCGGCAGCGCGATGCCGAGCTTGATGCAACGCTTTCGCAGCGCCACGTCGCTGACCCCGATGTCTTTGGCGGCGTGGACGAGCGGCTTGTCCCATACGAGCTTCTTCAACTTTGCCTTGTCTGGCCAATTCACCGGCTTCCTGATTTCCAGATCTACCATGGGCGGCTTGCTCCGCAATTTCGCCGGCGTCAGGGTCCAGAACTCGGCGATGGTCTCTTCATCGTCGATGGTGTCCCGGTAGTGGCGATTCATCATCTGGATGGACGTGCCGCAGTTGTAGGCGGTGAGCGCCTCGTTCTTGTCTCTTTCTGTTTGGAACGTGATCGAGGTGTGGCGGATGATGTCATGCACCCATTTCTTCGCCTTGGTGGCCTTCTTCAATTTCTTCAATTTGCCATCCCATCCTGCGGGAAGGCCCTCGAATGGGAATTCTTCGAGCCAGACGGCCAGCACGGGTGCGATTGGAACAGATCGTTTCAGGGTCCGGCGAAGCTTGCCGCCGGAAACGCGGATCTTCTCCCGGCCGATGTCCGCTGGTTTCAGGTCCCGAATCTCACTCGGACGCAGCCCGGCAAACAATCCGATGGCAACCGTGGCCGCCGCCGCACCATCCTGAAGGTGCATCGCTGCGTGGAGCAGGCGTTTGCACTCGTCGAGCGACAGCGCCGCGATCTGGCTCATGTCGCGCTGCAGCTTGTCGAATCGATCACATGGATTCTCCAGACAGTAGTGATGCCTGACGCACCACCGGAAGAAACCCGAGAAGATCGTCCGGAAGGATCTCTGCGTATGAGGGTTCGAGTAATCCTTGAGCAGGATCTCAAGATCCTGAACCGAGAACTCGTGGACAGGCTTGTTCGGGTCCGGTTTCAAGAGAAGCCCGAGTCCCGTTTCGTAGTTCGATCGCGTCGAATCCGAGATTCCGGCCCTGCTCGCGAGATACTCGGCCTTCGCGTTCAGCACCGATGCCGACCGGGTTTCCGGCCGGTAGCGCGATGCCACGAATGCCATGGCTTGGTCGAGGTTCAGACCTTTGGCGGCGGCTTGCGAGCGAAGCCGGATGTAGTGGGAAACCGAGTCAGCCAGTCCCCTCCCCCCCAAGAGCCCCGTGGCCGTCTCCGCCTCCGCCAACTGCTCGGGAGTCAGCAGGCTCTTGATGAGCTTCTTTCCGTCCGGTTCAGCATCTTCGGCTTTCAATTCGAGGTCGGCAACCAGCCGAACGGCATCCGCTTTGGTGGAAAGGTTCTGCCGAACCCGGGACCCGTCGGGGCACGTGCCGGACACACGCCATGAGGTGGTCCCTCCCCGGTTTTTGAAGGACTTGATGGTGAATCGGTGGGTCTTTTTCGGTCGTGCCACGCGTCAATTTTGGCAACCGTTTTGGCAACCGCAACGCATTTCTTAAGTATTGAAACCTTAACTCACTGAAAACAAGGGTATTGAATCTGGAAAAATATTTCGTTCGCAATGAAGAGGTCAGGAGTTCGAATCTCCTATGCTCCACGCCCCGGGCATCCCGGAAAACCGGGTCTTTCCGGTGCCGGCTAGTCACCCACGACCGGCCATCCGTCTTTCCATTTGAGCGGCACGAGCCGCAGCTTTGATGCTCCACGGTCCTCGCCGTCGTAAAAGTGGTGCACCAGCCATTGGCGGGATCCGCGCTGATAGATCGACGCATGGCCCGGGCCGATGTAGCGGTCCTCGCTGCCGAGGACCAGAGTGCCGCCGCCACCGACCATCGGATTTCCGGCGCGGTCCTCATAAGGCCCGGTGATCTTCCTGCTGCGGCCGACGCGGATCTCGTAGGTGCTGTCCGCCCCGCGGCAGCACTTCCCCCAGTTTACGAAAAGGTAATACCAGCCACCCTCCATGTGGATGAACGGCGCCTCGATCTCCGGCGCGTCCGCGAGGCGGATCGGTTTCTCGCCGGCGTCCTTGCGGAGGCCGGTTTTGGGATCGAGCTCGATGAGCATGATGCCGTCCCAAAAACTGCCGAAGCTCATCCACAGCTTCCGCCCGTCCCGGACGAGGGCGGGATCGATCGCGTTGAACTTGTCGCCCCGGCCGGAGGAAACGATCAGGCCCTTGTCTTCCCATGGGTCGTCTTCGGTGCCCGGACCGGGTTTCCTGCGGCTTGCCATGCCGATCGCCGAGGTGTTCTTGCCGAAGGAGGAAACGGAATAGTAGACGCACCAACGGCCGCCGATCTCGATGACATCCGGCGCCCACAGGTGGCCGCGGTTTTCCGGCACGGCTTCCTTGTGCCAGGCGGGCGTTCTGCCGCGTGGAAACACGGTGCCCTCGAACTTCCATTCCTTTCCATCCTGACGGAGAACCACCACGCCGTGACCGGTGGAAAAACACCACGCGTCGCCACCATCCCTCACCACCGTGGAGGGATCGTGGACCATGGGCGCCCGCAAGCGCTGTGCCGGAGCCCCCGAAGATGCAAGCAGCGCCAGCGCCGCGAGAAGTCTCAACATCACGCTGAGAACACCGCAGGGCCCCACTTTCGTCCCAAGAATCCGCCAGCGCGGGAGTTTGTTAGAGAATCCGTTCCGCCGCGCCGGACTTCTCCGCATAGACGGCCCGCAGCATCGGATCGCCGTCCGCGAGACCGGCCGCGGATCCTTCGTCCATCAGCATGAACGCGGTGGACCATACCTCCGCGACGGCCGCCGTTTCCGCGACGACCCAGACGCGGGACCACGGCGGCTCCGGTGTTTCGCCACCGTCCGGATGCACGATGTGGCTGCCCTGGATGTGGGTTCCGGACGCGCTGAGCGCCTCGTTTTCCAGCGCGATGCGGAGGGGGGAAACGTCGGCCGGGAGATCGACGGGCCAGCGGGACGGGCCGATGGCGAGCATCGAGCTCGCGCCGGCGGTGAGCAGCGCGTCGTCGCAACCCCAGTCGAGGAGAAGGCGTTTGAGCTCGTCGAGTGCGAAGCCCTTGCCGATGCCGCCGAGGTCGATCCGGCGGCCGGGCTCGATGCAGGTGACGGCCAGCACGTCCGGGTGCACCGCGAGCGATCCTTCGGGCGAAGGGGTGTTCCCTTGCGCGCCGGATTTCCGATGCTCGATGGCGGTGCCGAGCGTCACGTCGAACAAGCCGCCGGTCTTCGCGCCTGTTTCGAGAGCGATGAGCAGGCAGTGATGACATTCCTCGCTGAGATAGAGCGTTTCACCCGCGGCGAGTTGATTGATGCGCGCCACGTCGCTACCCTCGCGGAAACGGCTGAGGAGGTTTTCCAACGCATCGATCCGCGCGAAACACTCGTGCGCCATGCCACGGGCCACCGTTTCCTCCTGGCCGCGGATGCGCACGGTGAAGGTCGTGTTCATCGCCTCGTGGGAGAAACGAATCGAAGTGGCGAGTGGATCGGAAGGTTCCATCAGTTTCCGGGTTTCATCCACTCCGCCCAGATGTCGTTGCGGACGTGGAGCACCATCGGCACACCGGCCCGGATGCCGCGCGGCAGGGCGACGTGCGTGTTCTCCAACATGACACCGCAGGCCTCCACCGCGTCGGGCATGGCGAACACGAGCGGCATTTGTTTGCAAGCATCCGGCGGCTGCGGCCAGTAGCCGATCCGCTCGAAGTCGCGCAGGTACCACGGCAGCGGCCAGTAGTCGGAACCTATGACGGCGACGGAATCCATCGGGATCTCCGGGGCCGCCGCGCGAAGATCGCGGAGAAACGTTTCGACTTTCTCGACGTCGCGACGGGTCGGCACGTAGGCGAAGGGATTGCGCGCGTCGGACGAGAGCCGGCCAGTGGCATATCTCGTTTGTTTCGTCTGCGTGAAGAGCGCGAACACGGCGACGACGGCGGCCGCGGCCGTCCATGATTTCGCGAAAACAAAGCGGAACGCGAACCCGGCCAGCAGGCAGAGCTGCGCCCACGTGAGACAAACAAGCCACGGGGTTTTGTAGGCAATGAGGCTGTAGATGAGCAGGTGGGCGATCACCGACCAGCCGAGAAACCTCGCCCATGCCGATGCCATCCCAGGGCGCACGGATGCGCGGTGTGCGGAGCCGAACGCCATCAAGGCGAGCACCACGACAGGCGTGCCGAACCACCAGACACCGCCCGCCTTGTGCGGAATGAAGAGCAGGTCGAAGTAATAGCCGAAGGGTTTGTCATGCCCCTCGACCAGCTTGTAACGGAAGTAGGTCATCACCGCGTCCACCCCGCCTTGCGGATGGCGCAGGGCCTGCGTGTAGAACATCATCGAGACAAACAGCGCGATCCCCCCCATCACGCATACCGGTTTCCACCAGCGCTTCACCGCCGGTGCGAAACCATCGGGCATCCAGGTGCCGCGGCGTTCCCATGCGATCGGCAGCGCGGCGAGCGACCATGCCGTCACGCTGATCGCGAAGCTCTCCTTTGTGGCATACATCAGGCCGAGGAAAAACCCGGCGGCCGGCCAGCGGAACACCGATGGCAGCACGCACAACACGAGCATGCCGAGCAAGGCCAGCGGCATCTCATGGATGAACATCCGGCTGTAGTATGCGAGCAACGGCGAACCAGCGATCAACGCGCCCGCCAACAACGCACCGGCGTCGCCCGTCCGCCGGCGCCAGAACAACGGCACCATCACCAACAGCAGCCCCGCGGTGGCGGCGACGCTCCTCAGCGTCTCCTTGCGCATGAGGCGCCAGGCCGTTTCACCGCGCGCCATGCACACGACCGCCGCCACATCGCCTAACAGAGGGCCATGGAAATGCTCCGGATCGAATTCGCCACCGCCGTTTTCGATGCGCTCGGCGGTGATCCGCGCGCCCGTCGCCTCGTCCGCGTGAAACGGGCGCGCGTCGAGATGGTGGAAGCGCAGCCAGAAGCCCGACGCGATCACCAGCAGCCAGCCAACGATGATCCAGGCGTGCCTCATCCGGAGCCCGGATACGATGAAAGATGCCGTTTCCCATCAATGTTATTCTCCCCCGTTGGAATGCATGAAGCCCCGGACGACATCCTGCTCGTCACGCCTGTCTGGAACGACTCGGCGCGGCTTTCGCGTTTCGGCCCGGAGCTGGCGCGCGTGCTCGCGGCGAGCCCGCTGCCGGTGCGCTGGGTGATCGCCGACGATGGCTCCGGGCCGGAGGAGGCCGGACGGTTGCGCGTGCTGAGGGATGAATTCGCGCAAACCCACGCGACCACCTCGCTCCACCTCGCGACGGAACACCGCGGCAAGGGCGCGATCGTGCGCGAGGCGTGGTCGCTCCATCCACAGGCGGCATGGCTCGCGTTCACCGATGCCGACGGCGCGGTTTCCGCGGAGGAAATCCTGCGCCTCATCGACATCGCCGCGAAGGGCCATCAGAACGTGATCGGCATCCGCAAGCGCACGCCGGAAACGAAGATCGTCGAGAGCGCCCGCCGCTCGCTCACCCATCATTCGTTCATTCTCGCGGCCCATCTCGTGCTCGGCCTCACGTGTGAGGACCCGCAATGCGGCGCGAAGGTGATCCGCGGCGCGGACTTCCGGGTGGTCGCGCCGCTGCTGGAGGAGGACGGCTTCGCCTTCGATTGCGAACTCCTCACACGGCTCTTTCTCGAAGGTTTTTCCTGGCTCGAAGTGCCGGTCAACTGGACCGAGATGAAGGGCGGCAAGGTGCGTTTTCCCCAGGACGCGTGGCGCATGTTCAAGGCTCTGTTTCGGATCCGGCGGAGGGTCGGTTAGGGCGGTCGACCTTCATCGCCAGATGCAGAAACTTGTCATCACGCCAAGAATGCAGAAACAAGTTGTCGCCGGGTCGTACAACATTCGCTCGACCATGTCCGCCCAGAGAACTTCAGGCACGAGAAAGCCGGCATCGAATCCGTTTCCCTTCATCGCGGAAAGCGACATGGCGACCGAGTCGGAAAACCCGATGCCTGCGATGGTGACACCGGTTGCGATCAGCTGATAGACCAGCCCGCGCCCTCCCGAAAACCACGTCGTGAAACCCGCCACCAGCGCACCATACACACCCGCGACAACCGGAATTTGGGTGCTGAAGACAAGGGTTTGTGCAACCCAGACGACAGTCATCACGAGTGACCCGAGCAGCGCGCCCTTGACCGCTTTGGACAACGAACCGAGAGGGGCGAGGCACAGTACGCAGCGGCCGGCCTCCGTGTTTCGAGCAGCGCATTTTGGGCAATGATAGATCGCCATCGCCCTTTGTTTATGTCGCTCCCGATTTCCCGGTCAATTCCGTAGTCCATGATCACCTCACCACCTCGGTGCCGATTCCGCCGTCGGTGAAGATTTCCAGCAGCAGGGCGTGGGGCAGGCGGCCGTCGACGAAGTGCACCTTGCGGACGCCGGCGTTGAGGGCATCGACGGCGGAGCGGATCTTGGGGATCATGCCGCCGGAGATGGTGCCGTCGGCGATGAGTTCGTCAGCCTCCTTGCGGGTGACGGAGTGGATGAGCGTGGAAGGGTCCTTCGGGTCGGCGAGCAGGCCGGGGACATCGGATAGATAGACGAGTTTCGCAACGCGCAGTTCCTTCGCGAGGGCGGCGGCAGCGAGGTCGGCGTTGATGTTGAGCGGACGGCCGGTGGCGAGCTCGGCGGCGAGCGGCGAGATGACGGGGACGATGCCGGCGGTCTGCGCGGCGCCCATGTGCGAGAGCTGGCAACCGACGACCTCGCCGACGCGGCCGATGTCGACCTTGGAGCCGTCGGGCGCGGTACCCTTGATACGCTCGCCAAGAAACACGTCGATGCCGGGGATGCCGACCGCCTTGCCGCCGAACTCGCGGATCATGTGGACGAGGCCCGGGTTGATTTCCTCGGACAAAACGCGGGAGACGATATCGATGGCCTCATCGGTGGTGACGCGGAATCCGCCGATGAATTTCGCTTCAAGCCCGGCTTTTTCCATCGCCGCGGAGATCGCCTTGCCGCCGCCGTGGACGATGATCGGGTTGATGCCGGCGACTTCGAGGAAAACGATGTCGCGCATGACCTTGGCGACGAGGTCGGGATCCTCCATCGCCGAGCCGCCCATCTTGATGAGGAAGGTTTTCCCGCGGAAGGCCTGCAGGTACGGCAGGGCCTCGATGAGGGCGTGAGTCTTGTCGATCGCTTGCACGGCCGCAGGCTACGGGGCCGCCCGCCGCGCGGAAAGACGAAAGGCGCGGGCGGTTGGACCGCAGGCTCGACATCGGTGCGTCCGTCCGAACAGCCTTCCGCATGACGGTTTTCACCTGCGACGAGCCTCTCGAGTGGGGCTCGCTCGATCTCCCGATGTTCGGCCTCGCGCGCGATGCCGACGGCCGGCCGCTGGATCCGCCCGCCGGCTTTTCGCTCGCGGTGGACGGTAGATATTTGTGGTTTCTCGCCCACCACCGGGCCGCGGCGTCGATCCATCCGCGGGCGCGGCCGGGGACCTTCCAAGCGGAACTTTGGAAATGGGATGTCGCCGAGTTGTTCGTGTCGGATCCGGCCAGCGGGCGTTACTTCGAGTTCAACCTCGCTCCGAACGGTTCGTGGTGGTCCTGCGAGTTCACCGCTCCGCGCGTGCGCGAGGACGAAGCCGACATCGCCTTTCCCGAGGTGGTCACCTTCGCCGACGTCGCGGCGGACGGCGCGTGGGTCGCCGCGATGGCGATCCCGCTCGATCTGCTCGAGGCGCGCATCGGTTTCGGCCCGGAGACGGCGGCCAACGTCACGATGATCCTCGGCTCGCCGGACCAGAGGTTCCTCAGCGCCGCGCCCCTCGGCGTGGGGCCTCCGGACTTCCACCGGCCGGAGTTCTTCCCGCGGATTTCCTTCGCCTCGCCGCCTCCGGCCTGACAAGAAACTGCTGGAGATGGGCCGGTCCGTCTGGCACTCTCCAACCGCCCCGTCCTTGCCGTGCAGAACCGGTTCCAAATCGAAGATCTCGTCGATCAGAACGAATCGGGCGTCGTGTTCCGGGCGATTGACACGGAAACCGGCGCGCCTGTCGCGCTGCGCCGTTTCTTTCCATTCGGCATCGGCGGCGGCGGGCTCAGCGAGGACGAGCAGCAGGCCTATCAGATCGCCATCAGCCGGCTCGCCAACATGCGGCACCGGTCGCTGCGCGCGATCATCGCCGGCGGCTGCGACGAAGTGGACGGTATTCCGTTCATCGCCACCGAGTGGATCGAGGGCGGCCCGCTGAGCGATACGCTGGCGCAGGGGCCCCTGCCCGCCGAAGAAGCGGCCGCCTTGGTCTCCGACGCGCTGGAAGTGTGCGAGCTCCTCTCCCAGGTGCTCGCCGAGGAGGCAGTGTGGGTGGAAACCGAGCCCTCCACCATCATCGTCGGCAGCGTGGAAAGCGGCCGCGGCGCCACCTTCTGGATCTCGCCCTTCCGCTGGCTCGGAGGTGGAAACGGACACCCGCCGTTGGCCCCGATCGTTTCGCTCGTCGAGGACGCGTTGCACTGGAACAACCGGATCGTCAGCGACCAGGCCGGCCGCGGACTCGGCGCATGGCTCAAGTGGCTTCGCGGCGCGCAGGACACTGCCCCGTTGCGCGAGGCCCGCGAAACCCTCGCCGCCGCGGTGGGCCGCGAGCCGCCCGCCAGCGCCAAGGCGCTCGTCGCCAAGGCCACGGTGAAACACGTCGTGGCCAAACCATCGCGCGGAAGAGGCGTGTGGGTGGCAGTCGCCGCGCTCGCGCTTGTCGTGGGCGGCTTCGGGTTCTGGATGATGCGGCGCGCCGAGACACCGCTTGTCGATGCCATCGCCGCGGCGGAAACGACCACGCAGCCGGCAGATCAACCGGCTTCCGCCGCGCCCGGCTTGCCCGCACAGCCTGCGCCTCCACCGGAGCCAACGGAGTCCGCTACCTCGGAAAAGATTCGTGAGATTGAGGAGTTCGGGATTCAGAACGCCGCCGAGGTCCAGCGGGAAATGCAATTGCTCGCCGAGCAGCGTGCCGTGGTGGAACAACGCGGCGGCGTCTATTTCCCAACCGATGCCGAGCTTCTCGAAGCCAGTGTGGGCACCGAGGTTTTTCTCCAAGGAGTGCTCGATCACCTGGTGAAGTCGAAAACCGGCAAGACGATCTATCTAATTTTCAGCGAGGACACCGGCTCGACCGCCCCTCGCGGCGCCGTCGAGTTTTCCAAGGTCCCCGACATCACCGAGCCGGACCTCGAATCCATGCTCGGCAAGCGACTCCGCATTCACGGACGCCTTGTTGCGAAACCCGCCGGCCGCGGCACCCGGCGGCTCGAAGTGACCATCCGCGGCCGCGCCGACATCACCCTGCCCGGCGACTGATCCCGTCACCCGAGGTTGCACCGCGCCCGATTCTGCCGACAATCCCCGCCATGAGCGGATGGGTGTCCGAGGAAATACCGGCGTTCGCCGTCGTCGGCCGCGTCAACATGGGCAAGTCCGCCGTGCTCGCCACCTTGCTTGAGATCGACGACAACGAGCTCATCCGAGTCTCCGCCACCCCCGGCGAAACCACCGCCTGCCAGGTCCACCGCGTCGTCTTCAACGGCCGCGAGTGCGTCCGTTTCATCGACACCCCCGGGTTTTCCCAGCCGGTCGAGGCGATGCGGGAAATCCAGCGGCTCCACGGAGCGGGAACGCCGGACATTTCCACCATCCGCCGCTTCGTCGCCGAAGGGGGCGAGCGATTCGCCGATGAGAAACGTTTGTTAGAGCCGCTCGCCGAGGGCGCCGGCGTGCTCTACATCGTCGATCCCTCGCGCCCGCTGCGTGACGATTTCCTCGCCGAGATGGAGATCCTGCGCTGGACCGGCCGGCCGCGCCTCGCCCTGCTCAACCGTCGCGAAGGCAGCGCCGGCCCGGACGAGGACGAATGGCGCTCGCGCCTCGGCGCCGCCTTCAACCTCACCCGCAGCTTCGACGCCCACCACGCCCGCTTCGACGAGCGCCTGCGCCTGCTCACCGCCCTGCTCGACATCGAGGAACGCCACCGGTCCCTGCTCCAGGAAACCATCCGCCTCGTCAACAACGAGTGGGATCTCCGCCGCGAGGAGGCCGCCGAGACGATCCTCGGTTTCCTCGAAGAAGCCCTCACCCTCCGCGTCTCCGCCACACTTGAGGAGAAAGACCTCTCGCTGCCGTCCCGGCGCGAACGCAAGGCAGCCGAACTCGCGAAACGATACTTCGGGAAACTCGCCGCCCTCGAGCGCGATTGCTCCGCGAAACTCCTGCGCATCCATCGCCACCACCTGCTCACCGCGGACGCCGACCCCGCCACCTATCAGGGCATCGACCTCGCCCACGAGGAAGCCTGGACCAAGTGGGGACTCGGCCGCACCCAGCTCTCGCTCGCCGCCGCCATCGCCGGCGGAGCCGCCGGTGCCGGTATCGACATCGCCACCGGCGGGCTCACCCACGGCGTCGGCGCCCTTGTCGGCGCCCTCGGCGGTGGTGCCGTCGCATGGTTCAAGGGCGGCAGCCTGCCCGACCTGCGGATCGACCTCCGCGGCGGTGTGAAACTCGCATCTGGCGAGGGTCGCTCGCTCGTCATCGGCCCGCCGAAAAACCCGAACTTCCCATGGGTCCTGCTCGACGGCTCCCTTGTCCGCTACCGCAGCATGCTCGCCCGCGCCCACGGCCGCCGCGACCCCCAACAACTCGAAGGCGGCGGCCCCGGTTTCACCCGTTCCTTCCCCACCGCCCGCCGCAACCTGCTCGCCAAGTGGTTCGGCTCCTGCCTCAAAGGCTCCCCCAACCGCAGCATGGAACCCGAAGTCTTCGACGCCCTCGCCGAGTCCCTCCGCGAAGTCGCCGCCGACAATCCTAGCTGAATGGATCGATCGGGATTTCGAGCCTCACATCTCGGTATTCTTCCGTCGATCACAGTCAATCGAGCTCTGCCTGTGTTTGCAAAAATTCGATGCGGCCGCATCGATGATTTGCCGATGAATCTCGCGGGGATCTTGAGATCGGCGGCTCTCGGAATGGACTCGGGAAGTCGAGATCATCGGTGAACCATGCCAAGCGGACGACCAGCGTCCGAAACGCCGCCTCGTCGGCCTGCCTCGCAAACCGATCCAGCAATTCTCCATCCGTCCGTTCGTTTCCCATTTCCATCCCATACCTGCCACTTCCGGGGCCGGGCGGACAAGAATTGGAAACAAAATCCGGTCGCAGGTGAGATCCGGCCGGGAAAGTGACGAATTGACTTCGACGGATTCGTGAGACAGTTTTGTCTCACAGTGAAAACCGCAACGATCCGCGACCTCCGTAACTCGTTCCCCACCGTCGCGCGGTGGATCGAAGAGGGCGAATGCGTGGAGATCACCCGCTCCGGCAAACCGTTCGCCCGGCTCGCGCCGATCCCTCCGGAAACCGCGACATCCGTCGAAATGCCGGATTTCCTCAGCCGGATGAAGGAACTGTTCCCGGACGAATCTCCGGCGCCCGGTGAATCGATCGTCGACTACGACCGCGGCGACCGATGATCGCCTACGCGGACACCAGTTTTGTCGTTCCGCTTTACCGGGTAGAAACGAACAGCGCCGCTGCGGCGAAAGCCATGAGTCGGCTGAACGCACCGGTCATGCTGTCACCTCTCGGCGAATTGGAGGTCCACAATGCCTTCCAGCTTTCGGTCTTCCGAGGTGAAATCGATGCCACCGCCGCCGCCCGAAAGATCCAGCTTTTCGCAGAGGATCTTGCAAATGGTGTATTCCAGATCCACCCGGTTCCCGCCGGCACCCTCTATCCGCTGGCTATCAAACTCGCGGCCCGCCACAGCGCCACTCTCGGCACCCGCAGCCTCGATCTCCTCCATGTCGCCGCGGCGATGATTCTGAAAGCGGACCTGTTTCTCAGCTTCGATGAGCGGCAGAAGAAAGCGGCGAAGGCGGAGGGGGTGAAGGTGTCGTCGTGACAGAAGCAATTCTACGTTTGCCAATTCCACGCTTTGTGTAATTATACACACGATGAGCAGCCGCGAAATCATCAAGCTGCTGAAAGCGGATGGTTGGCAGGAAACCCGGACCAAGGGCAGCCACCACCAATTCAAGCATCCGATGAAACCCGGCGTCGTCACCGTGCCGCACCCGAAGAAGGACCTCCCGCTCGGGACAGCCCGGGCCATTCTCAAATCCGCAGGAATCGACAAGCCATGAACTACGCCATCGCCATCGAACACGAACCGGGCAAAGCCTACGGTGTGGAAGTTCCGGACCTCCCCGGCTGCTTCAGCGCGGGGCACACACTGGACGAAGCCATTTCCAACGCCGCGGAAGCCATCGCCTTCCACATCGAAGGGCTGCTGGACGACGGTGGAATAATCCCCTCGCCCCAAGGTGTGGAAATCCATTCGGCGAATCCCGATTACGCCGGCCGGTTCTGGGCGCTCGTTTCCGTGGACCTCGCGACCCTCTCCGGAAAATCCAAACGCCTGAACATCTCGCTGCCCGAACGGGTCCTACGCCGCATCGACTCCGCCGCGGCGAAGAACGGCGAAACCCGCTCGGGGTTCATCGCCCGCATCGCGTTGGAAAGTGCGTAGGAAGCTTCACCTAGTGCCCCTTTTACAATTGATTCAAACTGCTTGGTGGGGAAGACGACCTGTATCTTCCTGATTGCTTCATCGCTTCGACCACTCCGTAAAAGTTCGGAAACAAAGTCGCACGTGTGACCCCCTCGATTTCGAGTTCTCTCAAAAGTTGCGGGGCGAGTGATCGTGGCAGAGTAACGCGTTGAAAAGTCTCTGGAGTGGACTCTGCCTTCATGTCCAGAAGCCACTGACGAACTATTTCATTGAATGGCCGGCGATCAATCGAACCTGAGCTATCAAGATCAGCATGAGCAATCGTGAACACGCCCTCTTGAGCGCCGAGATTGGAATTGGTGGCACCAGGGGCGGTAACCAGTTCGTACGGCAAACGCATTTTTCCAAGCCTTTGAGCGAAATGCGACAGATCATGATGAAGCAAACTAAACGCCCAAACACAAAGTCTCTCCTCTTGCCCGTGTTGTGCTGCGAAATGTGCCGCCTTTAGGGGATTTCGTGACCAATCGAGCAACCGAGTTGGCACACCATGGTGCTGAGCTAGTGCCATCAACGATAGAAGTTGCTCGGAGGGCCAAGTCGCGCTCTCGTCGTCATTCTCTAGCAATCTTCGCAAAGCCTGAGAATCCTCGGGCAATTGGAGTGAGATCCGATCAGCCCGCAGGAAGAAATCCTTCAACATGGTTCTCTCTGCCCAAATCTGATCGCCGTTGAGTTCGGCATCCCACCCAGCAATCTCTTGGAATTCTCCTTTCGGGCGCAATGCCGATGGTATCAATTGATAGCTCTCCTCATTGTGGCCTCGATAAATCCAAGCATCCGGAAGCCCATTGGAAAGCGGCCCTTCTCGCCGATTCAAACATCGCAAGAATTCGGCAACGGAGTCGCAATGTGTGGTTCTCAGAAACCCATCAGTGCTCGATTCATTCATAACAATGTTGCGGATTGCTTCGAGACGGGACCATTGCTCCCTGAATCACATCTGGATGAGGCGGTCACCCCTTCACCTGCCCATCCCCCCTGACGCGGTACTGATAGCTCGTGAGCTCGCGCAGGCCCATCGGTCCGCGGGCGTGGAGTTTGTCGGTGGAGATGCCGATCTCGGCGCCGAAGCCGAATTCGCCGCCGTCGGCGAAGCGGTTGGAGACGTTGTGGAAGACGCAGGCGGAATCGACGGAGCGGAGGAAACGTTCTGCGGCTTCGGTGTCGGAGGTGACGATGGTGTCGGTGTGGTGCGAGCCGTAGTGATTGATATGGGAAACGGCTTCGTCGAGCGAGCCGACGATTTTGATCGAGAGGATCAGGTCGAGGTATTCGGTGGACCAATCGGCCTCGGTGGCGGGGACGACCTGCGGGCAGGGACCGACCTCCGGGCGGTCCGTGGGAATGGGACTTGAATGCCCGGCCTTGGGTTGGGCGTCAGGTGTGTCATCGGCGGGTTCATTCTCACAGCATCCGCCGGACGGCTGCGGAGAGCCGTCCCTGCCAGCCTGCGGGCTGCCCGCGAGGATGGCCAACGTTTCCGGGCAGCCGCGGAGTTCGACATTTTTCGCGCGCAGCGCGGCGGCGGCTTTGGGGAGGAACTCCGCGGCGATGTCGCGGTGGACGAGCAGCGTTTCGAGCGCGTTGCAGACGCCGCATTTCTGGGTCTTGGCGTCGACGGCGAGCGAGGCGCCCATTTCCTGGTCGGCGGCCTTGTCGATGAACATGTGGCAGATGCCGTCGTAGTGTTTGATGACGGGCATGCGGGCGAGTGAGACGACCGTTTCGATGAGTCCCTTGCCGCCGCGGGGGATGATGAGGTCGAGCCATTGGTCCATGCCGGCCATCACCGCGACGCTCTCGCGGTCGGTGAAGGGGATGAGCTGGATGGCATGATCGGGCGCGCCGGCCTCGCCGAGGGCCTTGGCGATGGCGACGTTGGAATGGATCGCCTCGCTGCCGCCGCGCAGGATGGTGGCGTTGCCGGTTTTGAAACAAAGGGCGGCGGCGTCGGCGGTGACGTTCGGGCGGCTCTCGTAGATGATGCCGATGGTGCCGATTGGAACTCGGACCTGCTCGATGGCGATGCCGTTGGGGCGCGTCCACGTTTCCATCATCTGGCCGACGGGGTCGGGCAGGGTGGCGACCTGGTCGATGCCGGCGGCCATCGCTTCGATGCGCGCGTCGTCAAGACGAAGACGGTCGAGCATGGCGGAGGAAAGGCCCTTTTGTGTGCCGGCTTCGAGGTCCTTGGCATTGGCGGCGAGGAGTTCCGGCGCCGCCTCGCGGAGGGACGCGGCCATGGCGCGGAGGATCGCGTTTTTCTCGTCGGATGAGAGCTGGGCGAGTTGGTAGGCTGTCTGGCGGGCCTGCCGGCCCATCTGGTGGATGGTTTCCTGGATGTCGGACATGGGTGGGCGGTGACCGGTTCCGGTCCGGCGGGAAAATGGCGGTGGTGCGGGGATGGCTCAAGGAGCAAGTGCGGATGCGGGCCATGGCTGTCCCATGCAATTCGCCCGTCATGGGGAATCGACTTGCCCCCTTCCGGGTGCGGGAACATCATGCAAGTCCAGTCCTGATGGTCATGAACGAGGAACACGAAATTACGGCGCCCATCGGAGAGGACGAGCCGCTGCGCAGCATGCGGGTGCTGGTGATCGAGGACAACGAGGATGACATCATCCTGACCCGCAACGGGCTGCGGAGGTCGCAGAGATGCGAGTTTGACGTGGAGTGGACGCAGACGCTCGCCGAGGGGATCGAATGCCTCCGGGGCGGGGGATTCGACGTGGTGTTGCTCGATCTCGCGCTGCCGGATTGCCGCGGGATGGAATCGTTCGAGCGGCTCAGCGAGTCATTCCGGCACCTGCCGATCGTGGTGCTGAGCGGAAACGAGGACGAGGAGATCGCGCTGCAGAGCGTGCGACTCGGTGCGCAGGACTACATCATCAAGGGTCATCTGGACCCGGAAACCCTCGGCCGGGCCGTGATTTATGCCTACGAACGAAAGCGCGCGCTCGTCCGGATGACCGCACTGAGCGAGGAGCTTTCCCAGCGGAATTCGATGCTGCGCGAGGAACTCGAGCTCGCCCATGAGATCCAGCGCGCGCTGCTTCCTGGCGGGCAGGTGAAACCGCCGGGCTGCGAGATCGACGACGGCGTGCCGTGGACGCTTTCGCAACGCTATCTGCCGACGGACACGCTGGCGGGCGACTTTTTCAAGATCTACCCGCTCAGCAAGGGGCGGATCGGCATCCTGATCTGCGACGTGATGGGCCATGGCGTGCGTTCGGCGTTGATCGCGGCGCTGCTCAGCGGGTTGATCGAGGAGTATGAGTTCGAGCAGGAGTCGCCGTCATGGATGCTGACGCGGTTGAACACGGGCTTGCAGCGCGTGCTCGGCCGCTGCCGCCGGGCGGACATGTTCGCGACCGCGTGTTACATCGTGGCCGATCCGCAGGGGGGGCGGATGGCCGTTTGCAGCGCCGGGCATCCGGCGCCGTTCCTGATGCGCGCGGCGAGTGGCGAGATCGTGCGGGTGGACGAGTGCCGCGGCCCGGCGCTGGGCCTCTTCGACGACGCGTTTTTCCCCGAGTGCTCGCTGCCGATCTCGGAGGACGATTTCCTGCTGCTTTTCACCGACGGGCTTTCCGAGGTCGAGGTCGGTGAGGGAGAGTTTTTCGAGAGCCGCATCGCCGACACGCTGTTGCGGAACCGGGGCAGCGACGGGGAGACGATCCTCGACAGCCTCGTCAACGACGCGCTTCGCCACTGTGACGACGGGCGTTTCGCTGATGACGTCTGCCTCGTGGGCCTGAGAATCGAGGAAGTCGGCGCCGGCATGCCGGTGCCTGTGAGCGCGGGTGCCGGTGCCGGGTCATGAAGCGGAGCGGCGAGGAGGGCGGGGGACGCGTGGCGGACGGTTTGTTTTTCGAGGCGAACCCGAACCCGATGTTCATCTTCGCCGAGGACGGACTGGCGATCCTCGCGGTCAACCGGGCGATGGTCGATCAATACGGCTGGAGCCGCGACGAGCTGCTGCAAATGAAAGCCACCGACCTGCGGCCTCCGGAGGAAACACCGCGGTTGCTGGCGGTGCTGGAGCAACAGCGGGGCTCGCGGGCGAGCTCGGCGGGCGATTGGCGGCACTGGCGCAAGGACGGCTCGCGCATCGATGTGGAGGTGACGATCAGTTGCCTCGAATACGACGGTCAGGAGGCGCGCCTGGTGATGGCGGCCGACATCACCCGCCGCAAGCGGGCGGAGGATGCGCTCCGGCAAAGCGAGGAGCAACTTCGGCTCTTCATCCGCTATGCGCCGGCGGCGATCGCGATGTTCGACCGCGAGATGCGCTATCTCGCGGTGAGCCGCCGCTGGCTGGAGGACTACGGGATCGGGGAGGACATCGTCGGACGCGACCACTACGACCTGTTTCCCGGGATTCCTCCGCACTGGAAGGAAATGCACGAGCGCGCGATGGAGGGCGAGTCGCTGCATTCCGATGGCGAGCGGTTCGTGCGGGACGACGGCCGCCAGCTGTGGCTGAAGTGGGAGCTGTTGCCGTGGCGCGATGCCGACGGGAGAATCGGCGGCATCCTTGTGGCCACCGAGGACATCACCTCGCGCAGGGAGGCGGAGGAGGCGCTTCGCGAAAGCGAGCGGCGCTTCCGCGGGACCTTTGAAAACGCCGCCGTCGGCATTGCCCACGTCGCGCCGGACGGCACCTGGCTGCGGGTGAACCACAAGCTTTGCGAGATCGTCGGCTACAGCCGCGGGGAGTTGCTGGCGCGCTCGTTCGGCGACATCACGCATCCCGACGACCTGCAGACGGACTGGGAGAACGCCCGGCGCACGCTGGATGGAGAGATCGACAGCTACTCCTCGGAGAAACGTTACATTCACAAGGACGGCTCCATCCGCTGGATCTCGCTCAACGTCTCGCTCGTCCGAGACGCCGCCGGCGAGCCCGACTATTTCATCTCCGTCATGCGTGACATCGGCGCCCGCAAGCGGGCGGAAAGGAAACTCGCCGATCGCGAACGGCGCTACCGGGCGATGACCGAGAAAGCGGCGGAGGATGTCATCCTGCTCGATGCCGACGGCACCATCGTTTTTGAAAGTCCGAACGAGACCTCGCTGCTCGGCTACGGTGCCGGCGAACAGACCGGAGCCAATGGGTTCTCATTGATCCATTTGGACGACCTCGCGAGGACCCGGGAACAATTCGCCCGCCTCGCCCGGTTTCCCGGGGCCGCGGAACAGGGCGAGATCCGCATGATCCGCAAGGACGGCAGCATCAACTGGGTCCACTACTACGCCACCAATCTGCTCGACGACCCGGCCGTCGGCGGCATCGTGCTCAACCTCCACAACATCACCGAACGCAGGCGCGCGGAGGATGCCCTGCGCGAGAGCGAGCGGCGTCTCGCCGCGGTGGTGGAGCATCTGTCCGAAGGTCTCGTGCTCGGCGACGCGAAGGGCAATCTGACACATTGGAATCCCGCGGCGCTCGCCATGTTCGGATATGCCAGTGAGGAGGAATGCCTGCGCAAGAGCTCCGAGTTTGCCGACACCTTCGAAGTCCGCGGCCTCCATCACGATGGGATGCTGCCGCCCGTGGAGTGGCCGCTGGCCCGCATTCTCCGCGGCGAGGAACTCAAGGACCTCGAACTCCGGATCCGCCGCAAGGACCAGGGCTGGGAGCGCCACATTTCGTATTCCGGAACGCTGGTCCATCAGGCTGGGGGGGCCGATTTTGCATTCGTTTCCACGACTGACATCACCGAACGGGCGCAGGCCGAAGCCGCCCTGCGGGAAAGTGAGGAACGTTTTCGTACCTTGGTCTCCGTGATCACCGACATTCCGTGGACCACGGATCCAGACGGACGGTTCGCGGCTCCACAGGATGCCTGGTCTGATTATACCGGGCAGAACTGGGAGCAGCTTCGCGGATTCGGCTGGATCCACGCCATCCACCCGGACGACCGCGACCGGATCGGACAAACATGGTCTCACGCACGCCAATCGAAGGGCTTGTATGAAGCCGAAGGGCGCATCTGGCACGCGCCCACCAGGGAATACCGGCATTTCGTCGCCCGCGCGGTGCCCATCCTCGATGAGGCGGGCGAGGTCCTCGAATGGGTGGGCACCTGCACCGACGTGCACGAGCGGAAACTCGCCGAATCGCGCATCCGCGAGCGCGAGGCGATGCTCAGCATCCTCACCGACCACGCGGACGTGGGCATGGTCATGGTCACGCGCGAGCACCGTTATGCCTTCGCAAACTCCGCCTACCGGAGAATCCACGGCATGACCGACCGCGATCTCGTCGGCCGCCGTGTCCGCGATGTCCAGCCGGCGATTTACGAAACGCAGATCAAGCCGCGGCTCGACAGGGCCTTCAGTGGCGAGCGCGTCACGGACGAGGTGCACGTGCCCGCCCGTGACGACGGCCGGCCGGAGAAGTGGTTTTCCGTCACCGTCGATCCACCGGTCGACACGCTCCATGGTCCCTGCGCCATCGTCGTGGTCGTCGACATCACCATCCGCAAGCAGGCCGAGGATCAGATCCGCCGCCTCAACGAGGAGCTGGAACAACGCGTCTACGAGCGCACCGCGGAGCTGGCCGCCGCGAACCGCGAACTCGAGTCGTTCTCGTATTCCGTGTCCCACGATCTGCGTGCCCCGCTGCGGGCGATGGATGGTTTCAGCCAGATCCTCCTGCTCGATCACTCGGCCGCGATGGCCGGGGAAGGCCAGGACTACCTCCGCCGCATCCGCGCCGCGTCGCAGCGCATGGGCCAGCTCATCGATGCCCTGCTGCGCCTCGCGCGCGTAACGCGTGGAGAGATCCATTTCGAAAACGTCGATCTGAGCGCCGCCGCGGAGTCGATCGCCCGCGAGTTGCAGTCGTCGGACCCGGACCGCGATGTGGATTGGATCATCGAGCCCGGGCTCGAAGCGCGCGGCGACCCGCGGCTCCTGCACCTGCTGTTGGAAAACCTTCTGGGCAACGCATGGAAATACACATCGAAAAACGAACGCGCCCGTATCGAGTTCGGCGGCGGGGAAGAGGACGGTGTGCGGACCTGGTTCGTCCGCGACGACGGGGCGGGATTCGACCGCGAGCATGCCGGCCGTTTGTTTGACCCGTTCCAGCGGCTGCACCGCAGCGAGGAATTCACCGGCATCGGCATCGGCCTCGCCACCGTGCAGCGCATCGTCGCCCGCCACGGCGGGGAAATCGCGGCCGAGGGCGCGCCCGGGCAGGGGGCGACGTTCCGTTTCACGCTCTCGCCGCGGCACGTTTCGGACGCGGCGTCGCTGATCTGACGGAACGTCTCACTCCATCATGTCCTGCAGGCCGTTGAGATATCCGAGATAGACGCGCCCGATCTGCCAGCCGACGTAAAGCAGGATCGCCACATAACAAATCTTCGGCAGCATCGCCGCGGCGTGGCGGATGGACGATGAGGCGTCGGCCTCGTAGAGTTTCATCCAGCGGTCGAGGTCCTTGTCGAGCGCGCCGGCCTCCTCGGCGGTCGCGTAAGATCGTGCGAACGCGGGAGGAAACGCGCCGCTTTCGATGAACGCCGGGCCGAGCGCGTGGCCGGACTCCGCGGTGGCGGCGAGTTTCTTTCCCGCTTCGAGCAGGACACCGCTTTGCGCCGAGCCGCAGGCGACGCGCGTGGTCTCCGTCATCGAGACTCCGGACAGCAGGCAGGCATGGTATACCTGGCAGAAACGCGCCATGGACAGGTCGCGGCGGGCCTTGCCGATCCATGGGACACGACGGAGGAAACGGTCGGGCTTCGGATCGTGCGCCGCCCATTTCCACAACGAGCGGAAGGCGAAGAACAAGCAGGCGGCCAAGGCATAGGCGATGACCAGGTTCCGTATGAGATTGGTGATGAGGTCCGCGCCCTTCACCCCTTCCAACATCGCCGCGCCGGGCAGGCTGCCGATGAGCAGCCCGAGATGCAGGATCACGAGCGGATAGATCATCCCCTTGATGACCTCGCCGCGGGCGGTGGCGATCATTTCATAATACTCCGCGAGGTGCCGGAATGCCTGCGCGAGGCGCCCGCCGCGCTCGCCGGCGCGGATCATGTGGCGTTCGAGATCGCTCACCGCGGCGCGATCGGCGCCGATGGCATCGGTGATCGTTTTCCCTTCCTCCAGACCGCGGTGGAGGTCGTCGAGCAGGGCTTCCTGCGCCTTGGGCAGGCGCGTGTCGCGCATCACATCGGCCGCCTTGCGGATGTCGAAGCCGGCTTCGAGCAGCTTCGCCATTTCCGCATGAAACAAGCTCTTCTGGCGCAGCCCCGGGTTCATGATCGACCGAAGGTCTATCAGCCGGCGGCCGGCCTTCCAAGGGGATTCACGCCAGCCAGCGCCAGACCGCGGCCACCGCGGCGCAGAGCGCGACGCCCATCACAACCGGCATGAAGGTCGCGACGGCGGTCCACTTCAGCGACTTCGTTTCCTTGTAGATCGTGTAGATCGTCGTCGAACACGGGTTGTGGCAGAGCGAGAAGAGCATCAGGCAGATGGCGGTGAGCAGCGTCCAGCCGCCGCCGATGAGGATCTCGCGGATGCCGTTTTCCCCGGTCTCGAACATGACGCCCGCGCCTTCGCCGAGCGTGTGCTGGCCGGTGACGAGCACGGTGAGCATCAGCACGGTGGGGATGACGATTTCGTTGGCCGGAATCGCGACGATGTAGGCGAGCAGCACCACCCCGGTGAGGCCCATGACCCATGCGAGCGGTTCGAGCCAGCCGATGACGGCGTGGGCGAGCGAGGCGTCGCCGAACGGGATGTTCGCCACCAGCCAGATCGCCGCGCCGGCGGGCAGGGCGAAGACGACAGCGCGCCAGAGGACGATGAGCGTGCGGTCGATGAGCGAGGTGTAGAGCGTGCGCAGGATGTTCGGCGGGCGGTAGGGCGGCAGTTCGAGCGAGAACGAGGTCGCCTCGCCGCGCAGCATGGTGCGCGCGAGGGCCCACGAGGTGAGCAGCGCGAAGCCGAAGCCTAACAGCGCGACGAGAAGCACCGATCCGGCGGCGACCGTGCCCGCCCACACCTTCGGCACGGAGGCCCCGATGAACACGGTGGCGAGCAGGATCTGCGTCGGCCAGCGGCCGTTGCAGAGCGAGAAGTTGTTGGTGAGGATGGCGATGAGGCGCTCGCGCGGCGAATCGATGACGCGTGTGGCCACGACGCCCGCGGCGTTGCAACCGAGGCCCATGGCCATGGTGAGCGCTTGTTTCCCGTGCGCGCCGACGCGTTGGAACACGCGGTCGAGGTTGAACGCCACACGCGGCAGGAACCCGAGGTCCTCAAGGATGGTGAAACACGGGAAGAAGATCGCCATCGGCGGCAGCATCACGCTGATGACCCACGCGGTGGCGAGATACATTCCGTCGGCCAGCAGCCCGGTGAGCCAGCCGGGCGAGCCGATCCACATGAGAAACCCGCGGACCACCGGATGGCCTTTGTCCACCAGCAGCTCGGCGAGCATCGCGGAGGGCACGTTCGCGCCGGCGATGGTGAGCCACAGCACCACGCCGAGCACCGCCACCATGATCGGAAACGCGGTCACCGGGTGGGTGAGCAGGCGGTCGACGCGTTGCTGCCATGCGAGCCGGCGCGATTCGCCATGGCGTTTCACATTTCTGCCGGCGATGTGCGCCGCCTCGGCGTAGATCGCCTCGGTCAGGCGGTCGTGGAGGTTCTGCGGGAGGTTCCAGCGCAGTTCGGAAGCGGTGGCGAGCGCGGTTTCCGCGGCGGCAGGGTTCGCGGTGGAGCCGGCAAGCTCCGCCAGATCGCCGCCACGCACGGAGTCGATGATTTCCCGATCGCCCTCTAACAAACGCAGCGCCACCCAGCGCGCCTGCGGCAACTCGGGAAACGCGGCATGCAGCTCGTCCTCGACACGGTCGAGCGCCTTTCCGAGCCGCGGGATGTCGAGCGGCAGCCGCAGCGGCGCGGGATCGTCCTCACGCGCGGCCATCGCCGAGATTTCCTTCAGCAACTCGGGGATGCCTTCGCCCGAGCGCGCCGCGCAGGCGACGACCGGCACGCCGAGATCGCGGGCGAGATTGCGCACGTCGATCTCGATCTTGTGGGCGCGCGCCTCGTCCATGAGGTTCACGCAGACGACGGCGCGGCGCGTGATCTGGAGCACCTGCAGCACGAGGTTCAGGTTGCGCTCGAGGCAGGTGGCATCGACGACGACGAGAGTGACATCGGGTTTTCCGAAGAGCAGGAAACCACGGGCCACCTCCTCGTCCGGCGACGCGGAGAGCAGCGAATAGGTGCCGGGCAGATCGACGAGCTTGTAACGCTTCTCCTCATACGAGAACGCGCCTTCGGCACGGGCGATCGTCTTGCCCGGCCAGTTGCCGGTGTGCATGCGCAAGCCGGTTAGAGCGTTGAAAACCGTGGTCTTGCCAGTGTTCGGGTTTCCCGCGAGGGCGACGACATGGTCCGCTCCTTCGACGCGCAGGCCAAGCTTGCGCATCGCGCCGAATCGCGAAGGGCACTTCAGGCAGGCCTCGCCGGGTTCATGCACGGGGGCGACGCCGCTCATGCCGCACCTCCTTTCGGTTTCACCAGGATCCGGCCGGCTTGTTCGTGACGCAGCGCGATCATCGTGCCCCGGATGAAATAGGCACGCGGCCATTGGAACGGACTCGTGAACTCGCAGCGCATCTCCGTGCCCGGCACCAAACCAAGATCCAGCAACCTCGTCCGCTCCGCACCGACGCAGGCCGGCGAAAGCCCCTGCACCACCGAAACCGATCCGACCGGCAGGTCGCTCAGTCGTTTCACCTCGCTGTCCGGTTGCTCGCCCACATCGACCTCGGTGACGTGCACCATGCCCAGCCACGCGGGCGGCAGTTTCACCGTACGGCCTTCGCCGGTGAGCTCCATGCCGCCATCGGTCAAACGTGCGATTCCGCTGACGACCATGCCCGGATGCAAGCCGGCGCGCACCATGTCGCGGAACACGGTTTCCGGCTCGTCCTCCATGTGCTCGATGAGCGCGTCACGGCCTTCCGGCCACTCGGCCAGGGAAATCCGGCGCGCCGGCGGCAGCTCGCCCTCGCGGGTGGGGATCGGGTCGCCATGGGGATCGAAACGAGGATTCCCGAGGCGGTTCGCGAGTTCGTCCGTCTCGATGGTCCCCAATTGGTGCTCGGCGACATGGGCCGCCCGGTGCCATGCCTCGGCCGGTACGCTCGTTTTCCGCGCCAGCCACGTTTCCACCAAGCGGTGTTTCCTCACGACCTCCAGCGCCTCGCGCCGGCCTTCCGCCGTGAGCGCCCAGCCGTCGCCACGCGGTTTCGCGAGACCTTTCGACGCCAAACCCGCCAGCACGTCGGTCGCCCGCGGCCGCTTCAGGCCCAAGGCGCCCGCCACGCTGTCGATGCTCGCGACGACCGTGCCCTCCTCACAATCGAGCAGGTGCTTCAGGCCGTCTTCCTCGCGTTTCCGCGCGCGTTCGTTCGTGGTCACGCGTTCAAAATGCGGAGCGAACGATCAAAGTCAATATTTTGATAAATCAAAATCAGGGATTTTGCCACTCCTTCATGGTTTTTTCATCGCTCGCGGGAAACCCCTCGACTACCCCTTTTCCCGCGTCATGCCCACCGCCACCGTCGAGAATTACCTGAAGGCGATCCACCAGTTGGCGGGGGACGGAGAGCGGCCGGTGGCGATCGGCAAGGTCGCGAGCGAGCTGGAGGTCACCCCCGGCACGGCGACCACGATGATGAAACACCTCGGTGGCCGGGGATTGGTCGATTACGTCCCGCGCCGCGGCGTGCGGCTCACGGCGGCGGGGGACGAGGCGGCCCTGCGGGTGCTGCGCCGGCACCGGCTGGTCGAGTTGTTTCTCGTCGAGGTACTCGGCCTCGACTGGGGCGACGTGCACGCCGAGGCCGAGGTGCTGGAGCACGTCATTTCGGACAAATTGCTGGCCCGCATCGATGAAATGCTGGGCCATCCGACGGCCGATCCACACGGTGCGCCGATCCCCGACGCACAGGGGCGGATGCCGGAGCACGCCGGCGCCTCGCTCGCCGATGCCGGCCCGGGCCGCTACCAACTTCTTCAGGTGAGCGAGGACGACGGCAGCCTGCTTGCCTGGCTCTCGGACCACGGGCTGCGCCCGGGCACCCGTTTCGATCTGCTCGACCACGACCGCCCGGCCGGCATCCTGCGGCTGCGCATCGACGGCGCGGACGGGGTCACCTCTCTCGGCACCAGCGCCGCGGGTCATTTGCTCGTGCAGGCGATCTAACGGGTCCGCGCCGGACCCGAACATGAAGATTTCGTTAAGATGCCCCGCGGAGGATGAAGCGGAGGTTAAAGGTCTTGAGCGGGACGGGGCATCCTTGCCTTCCTCAGAATGCCATGAAAACCCGACTCCTCCTCCTTGTTCCCATCCTCGGCACTGCCGCAGAAGTCCCGGTGACGCTTCCGACCGCGGCCGCGGACGTCGAACTCCGCCGCGATGAAACAGGCATGACGCTCGGTGTCCGCGATCCCGCGAACCAGACGTGGATGCTCCGCAGCAGCACCGATTTCCAACATTGGTCCGATGGTCCGGTCCTTCGCGTGCACAACGGCAGGCTCGACATCTCCATCACGCCCGACGGCCCGGCGCGTTTCTATCAGCTCGCGAGCCGCGCGCCGGTGGAAGGCGCGGCCACCGCCACGGCCACGCTGGACCTGCCGGAAACCCCGTTCAACTACGCGAACCCGACGCTTCCCGCCCATCTGCGCGCGCCGGTGATCCGCGCCCAGGACAACACACCGGTCGACAACCCGGTCACCGACGCGGGCGCCACGTTGGGGCGGGTGTTGTTCTACGACAATCGTCTCTCGGCGAACCAGACCGTGTCGTGCGCGTCGTGCCATCAGGCGGAACACGGGTTTTCCGACCCCGCGCGATTCAGCACCGGCTTCGACGGCGGACTCACCGGCCGCAACTCGATGGGTCTCACCAACGCCCGCTATTACGCGCGCGGCCACTTCTTCTGGGACGAACGCGCCGCGACGCTTGAAGACCAGACGCTCGAGCCGATCCAGAACGCCGTCGAGATGGGTATGACGCTCGATGTGCTCACCTCGCGGATCGAAAACGAGCCCTACTACGCCGAGCTCTTCACCGACGCCTTCGGCGACGAAACGATCACCACCGACCGGATCTCGAAAGCGCTCGCGCAGTTCGTGCGGTCGATCGTTTCCGGAAACTCGAAGTACGACCAGGGTGTGCCGCTCGGCTTCAGCAACTTCAACGCGCAGGAGCAACAGGGCCGGCAGATTTTCACCGGTCCCGCCGGCGGATGCGCCGCCTGCCACGGCAGCGACAACTTCGTGCCCGGCGCCGCCATCTTCAACAACGGCCTCGAAAACCCCTACATCGACAAAGGCCTCGGCGAGGTCACCGGACTCGCGGCCGACGAGGGTTTCTTCAAGGTCCCCTCGCTGCGCAACATCGAGCTCACCGCGCCCTACATGCACGACGGTCGTTTCGCCACACTGGAGGAGGTCGTCGATTTCTATAACAACGGCGTCGTCAACCACCCGAATCTCTCGCCGCAGCTCCGCCTGCCGCCGGGCCCTCCGGGTTCGCCTCCGCCCGGACCGCGCCGCCTCAATCTAACCAACGACCAGAAGGCCGCGCTGGTTGCTTTCCTGAAAACCCTCACCGACACTTCCGTCACCACCGACCCGAAGTTTTCCGATCCGTTCCGCTACCATGCCGAGTGACATGAATGACGACGAACCCGTCGAGGTGCCGATCCGCGACGAGATCGACCTCCACACGTTCCGTCCTTCGGAGATCGGCGACCTGCTGCCCGAATACTTTCACGCCTGCCGCGAGCGCGGCATCCTCACCGTGCGCGTGATCCACGGCAAAGGCACGGGAACCCTGCGCGAGGGAGTCCACCGCTTGTTGGAGAAACTCCCGGAAGTCGAGCGTTTCCACCTCGCCGGCGAAGGCTCCGGAAGCTGGGGGGCGACGTGGGTCTATCTCGTCCCGCCGGGCTGTTAGGCGCCGCCGGGCTTCTGCGTGTCACTCAGGACATCGAGCGCCGCGAGCACTTCCTCGGAGGGGTCCTGGCGGTTGTAGAGGGCGTAGATCTCGAAGCGTTTGTCGATGCGTCCGATGATCCGGAGCGGCGGGCCGTCGTCGCAGCGGGTGACGATGTTGGCGGGCACGATGCCGAATCCGACACCCTCGGCGACGGCGTCGCGGATGACATAGACATCGTCCGCCTCGGCGATGACGCGGGGCTCGATCTTCCGCTCGCGGAAGAACTGGTCGATCATGAACCGGTAGTTGCTGTGCGAGGTGTAGTGCACGAAGGGGCGGCCGTGGAGCTCATCGATGGAATCGACGGTGTCGGACGTGACGATGACGAAATCGGGCGCGGTGAGGACGCGGTATTCGGTGCCGCGGTCGTGGCGTTGGTCGGGCAGGACATCGGTGATGAGCAGGTCGAGGCCGTTGCAGACGAGTTCGTGCATGAGATATTCATGATCGCCCTGGCGCACGCGGGTCATGATCTCCTCGCTCTTGAAGAGGGAAACGAATCGCTCGATGGCGAACGAGCGGCCGACGGTGGTGGCGACGCCGATTTCGAGACGTGTTTTCACCGGCGGATGATCCGCGGGGAAGAACGTCTCCAAGCGCTCGGCCAGATGGAACATTTCCTTGGTCACCTCCAGCGCCTTGCGGCCGTTCGCGTTGAGCCGCATTGCGCCGCTGGCCCGGTCGAAGAAGCGCACCTCGAAATACTCCTCCAACTGCCGGAGCTGCGTGCTGAGCGTCGGCTGGCTCAGGTGGAGCCGTTTGGCCGCGCGCGCCAGCGAGCCTTCCTCCGCGATGACATGGAAATAGTAGAGGTGGTTGTAGTTCATGGAGACCAGATTTCGGTCCATCCAAGCGCGGGCGGATGTGGAGGCACAGACATTTTCCTGGAGATTAGGGAAAAACAAACCCGGTGTTCGGTTTTCAGGAATTGTCAGATGAAGTTCCGGGCGCTTAGCCTCCCGGTCCGTCGACCCGTCCCTCCATGCCACTGCTCGAACCGCTCCGTTCCTCCACCCAGCCGCTCCGGCAACGGCTCGACGAGTCGTCGCGACCGGACGAGATCTGCGGGAGCCGCGAACGGTTCGTCACATGGCTCGAGGCGTTTGATTCCGCTCTCGTACGCTGTTGGCCGTGGATGGACTGGCGGCGCTTGTCGAAGCTCGGTTTGAATGACTCGGACCGGCGGGAACTGCGATATGTGTTCCTGCGTGAGGAGCTCCTCGCATGGGGCGGCCTGCCCCGATCATTGCCGTCTCCCCACGGTGCGGACGGGGCTGAGGCGGTGGGTGCCGCCTATGCCTTGGAGTCGTTGCTCGACACGGCACGCGCGCTTCATGAACGGGCGGAGGCCGTGTTCGGACCGCCGCAGGATGGAGAACGGAAGTTTCCAACCATCATGAGGGAGGATTCCGAAGAGCTTCGCGATCGTCTCCACCGGTGGCTGGAGAGCTTGGATGCGGACGACGAATTCGCGTATCGGGCGTGCGCGGCCGCCTGCCAGACCTTCGAGGTGTTTCTCGCGGCCCTCGGCACCGATTGAGTTCGCGTGTTAGAGAATCGCGGCGTGGAAACGCGTGGAGATTCCGTCTCCGTCGATGATGCCGGCGAGGCGCTCCGGCCGGCGGCCGTGGGCGATGTGGGTTTCGATGCCGGCTTCGACGGCGTATTTCACGGCGGAGAGTTTCGAAGCCATGCCGCCCATCGAGAAGCGTCCCTTGTCGTCGCGCACGTGGCGGAAGACCTGGTCGATGGCGGGCACCTCGGGGATGAGTTCGTCGGTCTCGGGATCGAGCAGTCCATCGACGCTGGTGAGCAGGATGACCCGTTTGGCGCCGGCGAGTTTGGCGACTTGGACGGAGAGCATGTCGTTGTCGCCGAATTTCAACTCCTCGACGGCCACCGAATCGTTCTCGTTGATGATCGGCAGGATGCGGGGCTCCGCGAGCAGTCTGCCGATGGTGTCGGAAACGTGGCGGGCGCGCTCGGGTGTCGCAAGGTCCGCAGCGGTGAGCAGCACCTGGGCGATGGTGATGTCGAAGTTCGAGAACAGGCTGCTGTAGGTCTGCATGAGCCGTGCCTGGCCGACGGCGGCGCAGGCCTGCCGGGTGGCGGTGTCCTTCGGGTATTCGTCGAGCCCGAATGCGGAGACGCCGGAGCCGACGGCGCCGGAGGAGACGAAGAGACAGCGTTGTCCCGCATCGATGAGCCCCGCGATGGCGGAAACGAGGTGCACGAGCGCGGCGCGGTCGAGCGTGCCGTCGGCGGACTTGGTGAGCACGCCGGTGCCGGCCTTGATGACGGTGAGGTCGGGGATCATGTGGCCGGGAGACATAGCGGGGCGGGGGCGACCGCGCCAGCGCAACCTCGCGGCGAACGGGCGCACGATGCGTCTCGCCAGCCGCGCCGGGATCGGGCAGGATCCACAGCGGACGATGAAAAACGCGCCTTTGGCATGGTTGGTCCGCCTGATCACCGGCGTCCGTCTCGCTGCGGACCCGGGTGGTCCGGACCGCCCGCGGATCTACTTCGCGAACCATTCCTCGCACCTCGACTTCGTGGTGATCTGGTCCGCGCTTCCCGGGCGATTGCGCAAGCGCGCCCGGCCGGTGGCGGCGGCCGACTATTGGGACGCGGGGCCGCTGCGGCGCTGGCTGGCGAGCCGCGTGTTTCACGCCGTGCTCGTCCCGCGCGGAAAGCTTTGCCGCGGCGACGACCCGATCGGCTGCATGACGGCGGTGCTGGAGGAGGGGAACGACCTGATTCTTTTCCCGGAGGGCACGCGCAGCGTGGACGGTCGTGTCGGCGAATTCCGCTCCGGCCTGCACGCGCTCGCGCTCCGTCATCCGGAGGCGGAGCTGGTTCCCGTGCATCTGGAGAACCTCAACCGCATCCTGCCGAAGGGGGAGGTGCTGTTCCTGCCGATTCTCGGGACCGCGACCTTCGGCTCGTGTTGCGCGGGACCGGCGGAGGGCGAACACCGCCATGATTTCCTCCGCCGGGCGCGCGCGGCGCTGCTCGAGCTTTCCCACCATCCGGTGGATTCCCCCGAAGACCCCGATGAACCTCGACCGTGAAACCCTCTTGCTGTTAGGCGGCGTGATCGTGCTGCTCGCATGCTCCAGCGCGATCACCGGAATGCTGATCCGCCGCCACCGTCCGGCGCTTCCCGCGACGCTGCTCAACGTCCGCAGCCGCGTGAACGCGTGGTGGGTGATGGTCGCCGTGTTCACGTTTTCCCTGATGCTGGGTAAAAACGGCATCTTCGCGCTCTATCTGCTGCTGTCGTTTCTGGCGTTGCGCGAGTTTCTCACGCTCAGCCCGATGCCGCGGGCGGATCACCGGACCTTGTTCTGGGTGTTTTTCGCGATCCTGCCGCTGCATTACCTCTTCGCGTGGGTGCCGTGGTACGGGATGTTCACGATCTTCATTCCGGTCTACGCCTTCGTGTTCATCCCGATCCGTTCGGCGCTCGCCGGCGACGTCGAGCGTTTCCTCGCGCGCACCTCGCGCATCCAGTGGGGCGTGCTGACCTGCGTGTATTTCCTCAGCCACCTGCCGATGCTGCTCTACCTGCCGATCCCCGGATACGAGGGGGAGAATGCAAAGCTGCTGCTCTTCGTGCTGCTGGTCACCCAGTTGAGCGATGTGTTCCAGTTCCTCTTCGGCAAGACCATGGGGAAACGCAAGATCGCTCCCACGGTGAGCCCGGGGAAGACCTGGGAGGGGCTCATCGGCGGTGGCTTGTGCGCCGCCGCGCTCGGCACCGCGTTGTGGTGGGCGACGCCGTTTTCCCCGCCCGTGGCGGCGGCGATGTCAGCGTTCCTGGTGGCCGCCGGTTTTCTCGGAGGCCTGGTGATGTCCGCGGTGAAACGCTCGATCGGCGCGAAAGACTGGGGCCACGGCATCCCCGGGCACGGCGGTGTGCTCGACCGGCTCGACTCGCTGCTCTTCGCGGCACCGGTGTTCTTCCACCTCACCGGCTTCTGGTTCAACAGCAACATGGCCGCCGCCTACCAGGCGCCGCAATGGCTGCGCGGGTGGTTTCCCGGGTGGATATAAACAGGCTCAGCGCGCGGCGACGGCGCGCTCCCTGGCGCGGATGAGTTTCACCGGAACGACCTCCGAGGCATCCTTGAGCATCCGGCGGCGGGCGAGCAGACCGACTCTCGCATTGTTCGGCGGGACCCAGCCGTCACCCGCCTTCACGCTTTCCTGAGGCGTCAACAACGCGGGCGCCGCCTCGCGCAACCATGGCTGGAGTTCGACCATCTCGCCCGGTGTGAACCGATGGAACACCGGCTCCTTGAACGTCACGATCATGTCGCCGTCCGTCGTCGGCTCGGTGAGAAACGCGGCGGAGGGATCCGTGCAGCGGGCGAGCACTTCCTTGGCCTTCGTCATCGGTTCGTCGCATGGCTCGTTGATCACCACGCAGGTCCCGTGTTTGAACACGACGAAGCTTCGGGTCGCGGTGACGTGGCGTGAACAAAACGCGATCAGGTCCTCGCCTTCGGTCGTGGGCATGGTGCCTGATGGTTGGTTCGAGGTGGTTCCGGGGTTTTCGGAAACCCGGTGTGCGATGGGTGCCGCGCCCTTTTTCGATAAGGTGAAAGAGGGCTGCACCCACGCGACCGCGAGCCCGAAGACGCCCGCGAGAAGCAGGGCCACGGGCAGTGCGATGCGCGAGGAAAGCGGGCTGCGGGAGTCGTTCGAGGGATTCAACATGGTTAAATTTTATTAAATATTGACAACCGTTCAATATTTTTTTGAAATTCGCGCCGTGCTGTTGATCCCCACCTATGAACACCCAAAGTCCCACACCCCGGGGCGGCCGCCCTTTGCCGCTTCTTTGCCGGGCCGTGGCGGCGATCCTGCTCACCGCAGGAGGCGCTGGCACCACCCGGGCCGAAAACGTCGACACTGAGCTCCTCTTGCTCGTCGACATCACTCGTCCTGGACTTTCCGATTCGGAGTTCAGCGACTTGATGGATGGTTACGCGAACGCATTCACGACCACCGAGATTCTGGATTCGATCCAGTCCGGTGCCACGGGGCGGATCGCCGTATCCATGATGCTCTATGGAAACTCGTCCACGCAGGTGGTGGGCATTCCGTGGATGATGATCGGA
This sequence comes from Akkermansiaceae bacterium, assembly GCA_024233135.1. Classification (GTDB taxonomy): domain Bacteria; phylum Verrucomicrobiota; class Verrucomicrobiia; order Verrucomicrobiales; family Akkermansiaceae; genus Luteolibacter. The sequence goes on from JACKPZ010000012.1 coordinate 44,768, forward strand.
AGCCAGGCGGATGCGAACGTGTTCGCGAGCCTGGCGCGGAACCTGAGCCGGCCGTTCTCGGTCTCCACATCGGATGTCGCAGCCGCGCTGAGCGTGGCAACCGCGTCGTTCGGCACGGAAACCGGCGGCGCATCGAATGGTTTCGAAAGCACGATGCAGATCGTCGAAATCGCGACGGCGAAAAAGCAGCCGAACAACACCGCCGCCGGCGCGGCCTCGAGCAGCTCGGCTTCCATCGCATCCGGTGTTGATCTCATCAATGCGATCGCACTCGGAAATCAGGCGAACGCCATCGACAGCTTCTACACCGACAACGTGATCGGAAGCGGCATCGAAGGCGTCACCGCGTCGAGCACGCCCGTTTCCAATACCGGCGCCTTCACGGCTGCCGTGGCGGGCATGGTTTCCTCGACCGTGACGACCGGTGCCGCCCAGTCGCTCAACGCGGTTCCGGAGCCGACACCGCTCTTCGGTCTGCTGCCCGCATCGCTGCTTCTCTGGAGACGCCGCCGCGGATGAACCCGAACGACCATCAAGCCATGAATTCCGCACTGTTTTACCGTGAAGCTTCCGGCCGGGACGAACCGCCGATGATCACCTCCAACGAGGTGGCGGAGCAGGTCGGCCGCGAGATCCTCGAAGGCCGATTGGAACCCGCCGCATGGGCAGCCGCCTTGGTCGAAGCCGGGGGCAAACGACGTGAGGCCATCGCGGCCTACACCCGTATCCGCGCCCGCAAGCTCGGCGAACTCCACCGAGTCCAACGCCAGCGCGACATGTCCTTGGACGTTCGCCGCGTCGCCAAATGCATGGGGGACACCGAGGCTCGCAACGAACTCGCCCGCACGATCCAGGAACTGATCGACAGCGAGCGCCGTGACGGACCGCTCAACTTCATCCGTCCGAAACTCTCGACGCTGTGGCTGGCCATCCTGTTCCTCGGCAGCGCCGGCACCGTGGCCTCCATGGGCCGCTTGTTCGCCACACGGCTTCCGGATGTCGCGCACGCCGCGCCGTTCGCTCCGGCCATCGGCCTGCTCGTCGTGATCTGCGCCGTGATCCTTCGTTTCGGCCTGCCGAAACGCTGGATCATGATCGGCTGGAACACCGGCATGGTCGCCGCCTGCAATATCGTCTGCCTCAGCTCGCTGTTGCTCGGTGCCAAGGTGATCAAACACGCCGTCGCCACCGATTCGCGTCCGGTTTCCGCCATGGAGGCGCTCCAGTCGCCTGCGGCTCCGGAGAAACCGCCGGCAGGAAAAGCCCTCGCCGCGTTCCCCTGAGAAAGCTCCCCAGCCCACCCCGAGCCCCCCCGGAGCGGAAGCCGCCCCCAAATCCCGGCTTCCGCTCCGGTTTTGGTCCGTTACCGTCGCCGGCATCATGACCGACGCGACCGACGCCGCCCTTCTCGGCGTGCTCCAACAATCGCTGCCATTCTCCCGCCGACCCTTTGACGAGATCGGAGCCGCCTGCGGCCTCGACGGAGGTGAAATTCTCGACCGCATCCGAGCCCTCAAGGACGCCCGGGTCATCCGCCAGATCAGCGCCATCTTCGACACCCGCAGCCTTGGCTACGCGTCGTCGCTTGTCGCCGCGAAGATCGCTCCGGAGAAACTCGACGCCGCCGTCGAGGTGATCAACTCCCACCCCGGAGTGAGCCACAACTACCTGCGCAACCACGAGTTCAACCTCTGGTACACCATCGCCGTGCCGCCCACCAGCCGGCTCGGGCTCGACGGCACGGTCGATCTGCTCCACCGCCTGTCTGGTGCGGAAACCACCCGCCTGCTGCCGACGCTCCGGCTGTTCAAGATCGGCGTGCGTTTCGACACCGAGGGCTCGGCGAAACCGGATGACCGCGCCAAGCCCGCCTACACCGAGGCGAACCGATCCGAGGCCCGCCCGCTCACTGCGACGGAGATCGAATTCGTCCGCCTCATGCAGCGCGACATCGAGCTCGTGCCCGAGCCCTTCGTTTCCATCGCCGGCGAACTCGGCATTCCGTTCGAAGAAGTCGCCGCCATGCATGAGGACTTTTTGAAAACCGGACGCATGCGCCGCTTCGCCGCCGTCCTGCATCATCGCAAGGCCGGCTTCGGCGCCAACGCCATGGGTGTCTGGGCGGGTCCGCAGGACAATCCCGAAGCCCTCCGGCAACTCGGCGAAACCATGGCCGGCTTCCGCGCCGTCAGCCACGCCTACCAGCGCCCGAGTTATCCGGACTGGCCCTACAACCTCTTCACCATGGTCCACGGCAAGTCCGAGGAAGAGTGCGAACAAACCCTGCAGGCCATCGCCGAAGCCACCGGCATCAGCGACCACCACGCGCTCTACTCGACCCACGAGTTCAAGAAAGTCCGCGTCCGCTATTTCACGGACGAGGAGATCAAGTGGGAGGAAGAACACGCCGGATCATGAGCGAGCCCATCCACCGCCTGCACACGCTTCCGGAGTTGTTCTTTTCCGAGGAAACCGACCGTCCGTTCGTGTTTTGCAACGACTGCCGCCAGCCGCTCGCCGCTTGTGAGGAAGGACACCTCATCCAGAAAGTCATTTCCAAAGGCGAGACGATCATGGAGCTCGCCCTCTGCATCGCCTGCCACGACAAGCTCCAGCAATCCTACTCGCAGGAATCCCGCGAGCGTATCTGGAATTTCTATCTCGACCACGGTGACATCGGCGGACGTTTGAGGAAATTCCAGTCCATCCCCGCCGCAAGCCCGGAGCCATGGACGAACCACTGCCTCACCTGCAGCTCCACCCGTTCCACGCAGGACGAATATGTCATCGCCGGCCAGGTGCTCGATGGTCTGCTCGTGTATGGCGAAACGCCGATGATGGTCTGCGGTTCCTGCATGGAGAAAATCACCGACATGCTCTCTGAGGAAACCCGCGACAGCTACGACAAGTGGATGGAGCGCGTCGTCCCATCGGCCCCCGAGACCATCGATGACAAGCCGCGCCGCCGCGTGTTCCTCTGAGCGGCAACGATTTGGTGCCATCCTGTCGTGGGCCTTCCCGCCTGCCGCCTGTTTCCGTCGATTCCAGCGAAATGGAATGTCGGTCACGACCGGAGCGCATTCACTCTGGTGTTTCGTGCTTCATCAAAAAAGCGCGCCACCGGTATGCAAAAAGGCCCTCCGACAGTTGCCTGCCGGAGGGCCTGATACCGGACCTCGCGGTCCATCCCTTCCATCACCCTTGCGGGCTTTGCGTTGGAAAGGAGGGGAGTGGGAACTCGCCACATTCTCTTTCCCCGGTCGACTGGCATTGGGCGCCCGATCCCACCCGTCGAGTGGTTTCGGCTGCCAGTTCCCCGACGCCGCGCGATTCAAGCGAGGACGATTTCGCCTGTCTTTCCGGCTCCGCGGCGGAGCCGGCCGACGGTGTCGCCACCACCGGCTTGTCGGGTGAGACTTCTTGGCCCGGCTGCCGTGCGCTTGCAACGCGCTCCGGGTTCCGGACTTCGATGGAAAACCCCGCTGGGAGCGGTGCCTTCTTTCTTGGATTTTCCGAGGTCGGCATCGCGCCCGATGTTCGGTTCGCGATCGTTTGCCCCGGAAGACGGGTCTTGTCTCTTACCCCTCACGTTGCGTTTTCATTCCCAGACGGACGATTCCGTTTCCGGAACCTCCCGCGAGTTCGGACCTTATCGACCTTGTCCTGGTCATCACCCTGCCGGGTGCCTTCCAGTGGCTGGTCTCAGCCCGCGACGGGTGGATCCCTTTTTGGCCCTTACCGGTTGCGACGCCGGCGGATTACGCAGCTTTTTGGTTCGTCCCAAGCCGCGGGATTCCATTCCCACCACACTGGCTCACAGTAGCAACGATCGGTCTGCGACCGACTGTGTTCGCGACAGCCCTTGTTTCAACCTGAAGGACCTCGCGTGACTCGGCTTCGCGACTGGTTGTGCGGAACCACGATCCGGCCGGACCTGTTCCGCGTCGCTCGCCGCCTGATTTCCCGGTCGTTGTTCACGGAGCGGAACGACCCGCCCCGGGGAAATCGGTGACATTGGCCTCGGAATCCGCCCCGCTCCGAAGAGCCGGCATCCTCCAAGGGGCCGGGAACGCCAGTTCCTCCCGACCATTTTCCGGACTTTCGTCCGGTTGTATCCCAAGCGCGCTTCCGATCTCCGAGGAGGTGTTTCACGCGCTCCGTTCTGTCAAAGAGCGATGTTCCCTGAGGAACAGATCGAATGAAGCAGCAGATCAGGCGGTAGTCAACATGTTTCTTGCGCAAAGTGTTGGCGGTAAGCGTGTTGTGAATAACATGCGAATAAGATTTCATCATTTCCGGCATGAAATCCGCTGCAAATCGGGAGTCGGGGTGCGCCGCTGGATTCCGGCGCGGGGTGGAGGAGTCCGCGTCCCACACGGGTCCACCGAACCAACCGGCCCCGCCCGTCTCTAACAATTGAGGCTCAATCCTCGTCGTCCTTCGCGCCCTTCACGCGGACCTTGCCGCGGAGTTTGGCTTCGATGAACGCGTCGAGATCCCCATCCATGGTGGCCTGGATGTTGTTGGTTTCCTCGCCGGTGCGGAGGTCGAGCACCTTCTGATAGGGCTGGAAGACGTACGAGCGGATCTGGTTGCCCCAGGCCACGTCGCCTTTCTCGCCATACGCGCGTTCGGACTCGGCCTTCTGTTTGTCCTCCTCGATCTGATAGAGCTTGGCCTTGAGGATCTCGTAAGCGAGTTCGCGGTTTTGCCCTTGCGTGCGCGCGCCGGTGGAGCGGATGAGGATGCCGGTGGGAAGGTGGCGCAGCAACACGGCGGTCTCCACCTTGTTGACGTTCTGGCCGCCTTTGCCGCCGGACCGGGTGGTGGTGATCTCGACGTCCTTCTCGGCGATCTCGATCTTGATTTCCTTCGAGATCTCCGGCGTGGCGTCGATGGCGGCGAAAGACGTGTGGCGTTTCGCGGCGGCGTCGAAGGGGGAGATGCGGACGAGGCGGTGCACGCCGCGTTCGTTCTTCAGGAAACCATAGGCGTTTTCCCCGGCGATCTTGAGCGTCGCGGAACGCAGGCCGGCCTCGTCGCCGTCCTGCCAGTCCATCACTTCCACCTCATAGCCATGGGCCTCGGCCCAGCGGGTGTACATCCGGTGCAGCATCTGCGCCCAATCGCAGGCCTCGGTGCCGCCGGCACCCGCCTGGATCACGAGATAACAATTCGACGAGTCGCTCGGTTGGTTGAGAAGCGTGAGCAGCTCGAACGAGCGGATGTCGCCTTCGAGTGACTTCGCGTTTTCCAGCGCCTCTTGCGCGAGATCGCCGTCATCGAACTCCTTCGCGAGATTGATTCCTTCCTCCACGTCCGCCACGCGGCCTTCGAGTTTGAGGAAACTCTCGAGTTTCTTCTTCAGCCCCGCCGCCTTCGAGCTGATGGACTTCGCCTTGTCGGCATCGTTCCAGAACTCGGGGGCGCCCATGGCCTCCTCGAGGGTTTGAATTTCGTTTTCGAGGGCTGGGACGTCAAAGATACCTCCTGAGTTTCGACAGGCGGCTTTTCAGGCCGTCCAAGTCGAGCGCCAGGAGGTCAGCGGTAGGAAGGTTCGACATGCGGGCGGCAGGAAACGGCAGGAATCCCCGCGAGGCAAGGAGGAAGCAGAGTGCAATCGTCGCTATGGCACATCTGCCCGGCGCCCCCATCGCGGCGACCCGTCAGACATCTGGGATTCGGGAGTTCCTCACACCAAATCCCCGCGATCTTGATGGCTTCCGCGGGTTCACCATTCACATGATTCACCCGCCTTGGCATTTTCCTTGCTTGAAACCATAAATATGGAATCCTTGGTCCATGAAGACCACCTTGGAACTTCCGGACGAAACCTTCCGCCAGGCGAAGGCAAGGGCGGCGCTTCGAGGGATTCCCATGAAGCAGTTCGTCACCGAGGCGTTGGAGGAAAAGCTGCGGGGCGATTCTTCCCAAGGATCTCCCGCCCCATCGCCCCCGTGGATGCGCGGGTTCGGCGCCCTTGCGGATCTGCGGGATGAAAACCGGCGTCTCGAAGGACTCATCGCGGAAGAGTTTGGAAAGATCGAGCCGGAGGATGAGGCGTGATTCTCGACACGAACGCCTTGTCCGCTTGGGCGGATGGCAATCCGGCGTGTCGTCCGTTCTTCGAACAAGCCCGGCGCATCGTGGTGCCGGTGATCGTTCTCGGTGAGTATCTGTATGGCATCCGCCAATCGCGTTTCCGAGATCGGTACGATGGCTGGCTGGCCTCGGTCATGCCCTCGGTGGAACTCGCATCCGTCACCCCGGTGACCGCCGATCACTATGCCTCCCTGCGCCTGCATTTGAAATCCCATGGCACCCCTATCCCTGCCAACGACGTCTGGATCGCCGCCCTCGTAAGGGAGCTCCGGCTCCCCTTGCTGAGCAACGACCAGCACTTCGACCAATGCCCGGATCTCCAACGGCTGACGTTCTGAAAGTTTGTGGAAAGGCACCAAATGGGGATGGAGATCGACAGCCGGATCGCTCATTCTTCATCTCGACATGCCTCCCGAGCCAAATCCGGCAGTTCGATTCCCCTGGACTCGCTTCTGGTCGCCGCGCAAGACGCGCGATCACGGCAACTCCAGTGAGTTTCTCGAAGATCCGCTGGGTGAATTCGGTAAGCACTTGCATCCAAAAGCCGCTCCGCTCGCGGATATCACGCCGGAAACCGGACTTTTAGTCCTCTGCGGCGAACCCGGTTTGGGAAAAACCTACGAAATGGACCTGCTGCGTGAGCGACTCGCGGCAAGTACGGGTGGCAAAAATCGGTTGATGCATCTCAAGGCCCGCGAATTTGAATCGTTCCCGGACCTGCAAAGCCACTTCGACGGCCATCCTGATTGGCAAGCATGGCTAACAGATAGCGGCCGCCTTTCAGTCCTGCTCGACGGCTTGGATGAAGGACTCATCCGCATGCCTACGCTGGTGGCCAGACTCAGGAGTTTTCTCGAAAACAAACCAGCGGACCGGCTGAAACTGGTCCTTTCATGCCGCTCGTTCGATTGGCCCGAAGCGGAAGGGAACCAACTCGCGTCACTGTGGAAACGAGAGGAAACCGCCGAGTTCATTTTCGAACTCGAACCTCTTCGCCGCGAAGACGCAGGGCTTGCGGCAGGGCGTAGGGGGCACGATGGCGAAAAGTTTCTCGAAGCCGTCCACAGAGCGGACGTCGCTTCGCTTGCCTCGCGCCCCATCACTCTCTTCTTCCTGCTCGACGAATTTCACGGCGAAGGCTTTCAAGCCACTTCAAGAACCCAGCTTTATAGAAATGGCTGCAGAAGTCTGTGCGAGGAATCCAATCCGGAACGGGCCCGACTATTGCGCCGGTTCTCACGCGTGGAATGTTCGGCTGATGAGAAGGTCGATGCGTCCGGTAAGCTCGCATGCGGGCTTCTACTCGGAGGCAAACGTTCCATTTGGTTTCCCACCACATCCGGATCGAAGGTCCCGAGCGGAAACGTCTGCCATGCCAAGGACTTGATTGACTGCGGACTGATGGTTGAAAGCGCGGTGGAACAAGCTTTGGGCACGGGAGTATTCACCGCGCTCGGTGGGGATTGTTATGGATTCGTTCATCAGACCTTCGCCGAATGCCTGGCGGGACAGACACTTTCCCATCTGCCGCTGTCCCAACTGCGCACTTTTCTTTGTGCCACGGATGCCGCGAGCGGCAACGAGTATGTGATACCCCAGCTTGTCGAACTCTCCGCGTGGGTGGCAGGGGACCATCCCGGATTCTTCGCTCACTTGATTGATGTGGATCCGGCGGCGTTGCTGCGCAGCGGCCTGGTCCTTGCCACACCGCGCCAGAAGGCTCAACTCGTCGCACGACTGCTTGATCTGGCCGGGAAGAATCTGTTCTTCGATGAGTATGGCTACTGGCGTTTTTGGCCTGATCTCAAACACCCCAATCTCGCAGACCAAATCAATGAGGCGCTGAAACTCCCTGACCAAAGCCTGATGGTCCGTAGGGTTGCGATCGATATTGCAAAAGCCTGTCGCCTGCCCGAATTGGTTCCCGCCCTTTTCGACATCCTCAAGGCGCAAGATGGAGACCAGTATTTCCGCAGCTCGGTGGCAGCCACCCTGTGTGCCTGCATGCCGGACGACCGGTTGGCCGAACTCGAATCCCTCGCACGAGGTGAGGTGGGGCCAGACCCGGATCAGTCGATCCTGGGTCATGCACTTCAAAGACTCGTTCCCAAACATTGGTCGGTCGCTGATGCCTTGCCATTCATTGGAAGGACCAAGGACTCCAGTCATTTTGGCAGCTACTGGGGCGCTCTACAAAAGATGCCCAAGCATTTGACGGATCACGACATTCTGCCTGGACTCCGGGCAATCCAGAAGTGGGATGGCGGCTTTTCATCCACCAGCTTTCGGCGCGACCTGAGCATGGCTTTGCTGACTCGAGCCTTGGAACGAATCGATCATCCACTGATTTGCGAGGGGCTCGTAAATCTCTGGAAGGCGAAAGCGCGGGACTTCCGTGAATTCTTCAGAACAGGTGATCGGGAAGACTCCGATTTCGCGAAGATGAAGGACGAACCCCGCCGGAAGTGGATCGCGGCGATTCTCGAATCCTCAACTTCCGAATCAGATGAGAGCATCGACAAACTCTTGTGGGATACCTATCGACTGATCAGGCCGGACGATTTCGATTGGCTTCTGGAAAATCTTCACAGCGCTAGAGACGATTTGACGTCTGTTTGGGCGAAGGCGGTGCAACGCATGCTCATGGATGTGCAAATCCGCGTGACTTGGTGGGACGCTTTCATCGGTGCCTATCGACAGTCTCCCGCACTTCGGTCTCAAATGGCGTGGCTTGAGGAAACCTCCATCAACGCTCCCGAACGTAGAAGCGCCAAGGCTCGATGGCTATGGCACGAGCGTCGGTATGACAGATTGATGAAACGTCACCAGGTAAAGAGAAAGTTGCCAGATCCGAAAGCTGAATTTGATCGTGCCACAGCGCGAGTTTCGGCAGGAGAATCATGGCAGTTCATGAATGTGTGTTGGGCCCTTTCTCTTGATGATGAAGGACACGCTCACGGCCACCGTTGTCACGACATTATGGAATACCTTCAATGGTCAGCCATCTCGGATGAGCAACGGGGACTCGTTCGTGACTTGGCACGCCAATTCTTGCTGGATTGTTCGGATGGCTGGCATGAACACCGAGCCCGGACGAATTATTCCGATCCCGGCGTTGCAGCCATTTGGTTGCTTCGCGATCAGATCGAATCTGACGACGAACTCAGATCCGCGGTTGCAGCAAAGTGGATCGAAGCCATTGTAGACGACGGGCATTCCTCCGAAGAGCACACCAAGGAGCTTTTCGCTCTCGCATATCGCATCAACCCGCAAAAGGTGATTGGAAGCTGGATGCGTGAAATCCGTCGTGATCTCCAGCGCCATGGACATCCTTTCGCAATTCGAATGGCGGATAGATGCTTTGATCCCTCGCTTGCCGATGAAATCACCCAATTCACGAAGTCATTGAAAGATCCCAAATCCCTGAGGATGACAATCTACGAACTCCGGGAAATCGACAGCGATCTGGCACGTGGTCTCGCGTCTTACTTTCTTCGGCATGCGCTTTGTTCGCCGGGAAAGCCCGAACTAGCGAGCGCATTGATCGTAGCGGGAATGGGCACGGGCAGCCGAGAGATCTGGCGCATGGCTCACCCGTTCCTATTGAACAATCCGGAGCTTGCTCGAAAGATCATGGAGGAAATCGGCAGCGACGCTGACACCCGAAACAGCGAACATTTTGCGGATCTTCCGGACGACGAACTCGGAGACCTCTACTTGCTGCTTTGCCGTCTGTTTCCGCCCTCGGAAGATCCTCCGGAAAAATCGGGATGGGTATCCCCTCGACGGTCGGTCGTTTACCTCCGGGGCAAGGTTTTGGGAACCCTCTCGGCCAGGTCTACCATCGCCGCATGCAATGAATTGGATCGGTTGGCCGTTGCGCTTCCGGATCAAGCCACATGGTTGCAATACCGCCGCCAGCAAACATTGAGTGCGGTCCGGCGCAACGAATGGCAACCCGTGCCATTGCCTGACCTCGGAACGGTGCTAGCTCATCAGCACAAACGTTTCATCCGCGACAACGCCGACCTGTTGAATCTCGTCCTTGAGTCACTGAGCGATCTTCAGCGGCACCTCAGGGAAACCACGCTCCCAGCCGTGGAGGACCTATGGCAATGGGAGGGAGCAGGACTGAAACGGAAGAACTTCCGCCATAAGGATGAAGAGGCGGTTTCGGACTATGTCGCCCGATGGTTGCGCGACCGGATCGGGCCGGATTCGAAAGTGGTGGTCAACCGAGAGGTTCAACCGCGCCGCGGACAGAGGACTGACATTCTCATGGAGGCTTGGAGCAATACGCCCGGTGGAAGGAACCGGCAGGAGGTTCCGCTGAGCGTAACCATCGAAGTGAAAGGTTGTTGGAACGCGGAAATCAGGACCGGGGCCAAGAATCAGTTGCTCGATGGTTACCTGAGGCCGTTTGGTCGAACAAACGGGATCTTCCTCGTAGCTTGGTTCTACAGCCCGGGCAGAACAAAATCCGAATCCGCTCAGCACACGGAACTCAGGTTTGAAGATTTCTCCGAGGCGAAACGAGCTGTCGCGAGCTTTGTTGAGAAGGCCGATGCGGTGGGATGCAGAATCGAACCATTCGTCCTCAATTGTCGGTTGCCTTAGGTTCAAGGCAACCCTTTGCGGCGTTTGCGGATTTTCGCCTCCAAGCGATGCAAGGTGTTCATTGCGCAATAGGTCATTTGCACAAGGAGTGGACCTGAGTGGCTGACCTGTCTGCAAAGCGCCGGCGGATTGACATCCAAAACACATCCATTATGGTTCCGCCATGACCGGGACCACCATCACGTTGAAGAACGTGCCGCCGGAGCTTCACCGTTCGCTCAAGGAAAGTGCGAAGCGGCACAAGCGTTCGCTAAACCAGGAGGCGATCCACGTGCTTGAAGCCTCGCTGTTTGGAGAGCGAGCCCGGCGGACAAGCCTGCTTCAGCGGCCATCCGCGCGCAGTGTGGGCGGGATTCTCGTGGCCGCCGAGGAACTGAACTCCCGCGCCAATGAGATGCTGGACCGCGGGACATGATCGGCCTCGACACCAATATTCTCGTAGCCGACGCGATCCCGGATCATCCGGCCCATACGACCGTTCGCAGGGAGCTTGATGCTCTCCTTTCGCAAGGCCATGAGTTCGCGCTGACTTCCGCGGTTCTCTCCGAGTTCATCCACATTGCCACCGACTCCAGGCGCTTCCGGTTTCCTCTTTCGATTCCCGAGGCCCTTGCCCAAGCCACATTCTGGAGCGATGCGGAGGAAGCGTTCCTCATTGCCACCGACCTGCCAGCTCACCGGCAATGGCTGCGGTGGCTTGATGAACATGGACTCGGCCGGAAGCGGCTGCTCGACACCTTGCTTGCCGCGACCTGGCATGCGGCCGGCATCAGGGAGATCCTCACCCTGAATCCGCGCGATTTCGAAATCTTCGGGGTTTTCACCGTTCACGCGATCGACCTCGAAGGATAGCCCGCAACTGCGCATGTCTCCACGTCTCGACCAGATCGACGCGGAACTCCGCGCATTGGAGGCACGGCGGGCCGAACTGAACCGCGAACGGGAGCGGCTGTTGGAAGAGGAGTCACAACGCAAGTCTCCGGCGACCGTCGTGCGTTCGCCGGAGGAGAAGATCGCGCTGTTTCTCTCGCTCTTCCGCTGCCGGGGTGATGTCTATCCACGCCTGTGGGAAAACCCGAAGAGCGGGAAGAAAGGCTACTCGCCGGTATGTCGGAACGAGTGGGTGAGGGGAGTATGTGAGAAGCCGCGGGTCAAATGTTCGGAGTGCCCGCATCAGGCGTTTCCGCCGCTGGATGAGGCGGCGGTGCGGGAGCATCTGACGGGGAAGCAGACGATCGGCACGTATGCGATCCGCGAGGATGATACATGTGTGTTCCTCGCGGCGGACTTCGATGGGGCGGGGTGGGAGGAAGACCTTCGCGCCTATCAGAACGCGGCGCGGGAGATGGGAATTGACGTGGCGGGGGAAAGGTCGCGTTCCGGCAATGGCGGGCATGGGTGGGTCTTTTTCGCGGAGCCGGTTCCGGCGCGTTTGGCGCGACGCTTCGGGACGCTGGTGATGGCGAAGGCGTCGGCGCGGTGGCCGACGATGTCGTTGGGATCCTATGATCGCTTCTTCCCGAATCAGGACTGCCTGCCCGCCGGGGGCTTTGGCAATTTGATCGCGCTCCCGCTTCAGGCGCGGCCGCGCGAGGCAGGGAATTCGGTCTTCCTCGACGAGACGTTCCAGCCGCATCCGGACCAATGGGCGTTTCTATCAAAAATCCGGGCGCTCACGGCGTCGGAGATCGAGGAAAGGCTGGATGCGGCCTTGCCGGAGGTGACGGATGACGAGTCGTTCCGATTCGAGGACCGGGCTTTGGAGGTGATTCCGGCGGCGCTGAAGAAGGGTGATTTCAGTGGCACGCTACGCTGTGTCCGGCGGGCGCAGGTTGAAATTCCCACGGATGGCCTGCCAGCGTCTTTGGTCGCCGCCTTGAAACGCCTCGGCACGCTGGCGAATCCGGTGTTTTTTGAGAAACAGCGGCTGCGTTTTGGCACATGGAACATCCCGCGGTTCATCTTTTCTGGAGAGATCCATGCGGACCGGTTGGTCCTGCCGCGCGGCACGATCCGGAGTGTCGAGGAACTGGTGAGAAAGGCCGGTGGCTCGCTGGAGATCGATGACCATCGCCCCGCGAGCGGCGGGATCGAAGTTTCGTTTCACGGAGAGCTGAGCGAGGAACAGCGGAACGCGGTCGATGCAATGATGCTCCATGACGATGGCGTTTTGCTCGCCCCGCCCGGCGCAGGCAAGACGGTGATGGCTTGCGCGATCATCGCCGGTCGGCGGGTGCCGACGCTAGTGCTCGTCCACCGCAAGGCGCTGATGGAACAATGGCGGGCGCGGCTCGGACGTTTTCTCGGATTGGAGAAAAGACAGATCGCCACGCTTTCACCTGATGGCGTCCCACCGGATGCGCCGGTGACGCTCGGCATGCTGCAGACCCTGGCGAAATCGCCGGCACCGGGCGCTCTGCTTGCACCGTTCTCCCAAGTGATCATCGATGAGTGTCATCACGTGCCGGCCGCGTCGTTCGAGGCGGTGATGAAGGAGTGCGCTGCTCGGCATGTGGTGGGCCTGACCGCCACTCCGACGCGAAAGGACGGCCTGCAGAAGATCCTATTTCTTCAGTGCGGGCCGGTGCGACATCGGATCGACAACACGGGTGATCGATCGGTCGGGCGGACGGTGATTCTACATGACATCCATCTCGACCTGCCGCCGGACGACCTGCGCATGCCGGTGCATCAACTGTGGGAACTGCTGGCCACCCACGAAGTGCGCAACGAAGCCATCCGCGGCGATATTGCGGCGGCCCTTGAGGAAGACCGCCGCTGCCTGGTTCTGAGCGACCGCAGAGAGCATCTGGCCGCGCTCGAAGCGCTTCTTACCGCGGATGAACGAATGGCGGCGCGGGTTTTCCGAATGGACGGAAGCATGGGAAAGAAGGCGCGGCGCACGGTGTTCGCGGAGATCGACAAGTGCATCGGGGAGGGGAACGGGTTCGCCTTGCTCGCGACCTCATCGCTGGTGGGAGAGGGATTCGATTTGCCGGAACTCGACACGCTTTTCCTGACCCTTCCGGTTTCGTTCAAAGGACGGATCATCCAGTATGCCGGACGATTGCACAGGGCGGTCGAGGGAAAAGCCGAGGTGCGCATTCATGACTACGCCGAGCCAGAGCACCCGCTCACTTCCTCGATGCGGCGCAAGCGGATGGTCGCGTATCGAGAAATGAGCTACCGGACGGCTGATGACGACGCCCTCCTGCCTTGACGCCCGTTCTGATTGCTGAAGGGCAATCGGCTCCTTGGGTGGAACGTCCGGCGAGGCAGGGATGAAACCCACCACGCCGGATGATTCGGGAATGCCGCCGCATCACAACCCTTCGCCGGTGGCGGGGGGAGTCTCCATCTTCGTTGCAGGCGTGAACTCTTTGGGAGCGCTGGCTTGTGACAGCGGTGCGGGTTTCTCCTTCGAATCCGAACCGGTGCTGCCGAGGTAAGCGGGCAGTTCAATGCCTGCGTTGCGGGCGAGTTCGTGCACGGGCGGCAGCGAGCCGGCGAGTCCGGAGAGGAATCCTGCGGTGCTGGATTTTCCGTCTCCGCCCTTGCCGCTGTCCCACACGGTGACCTTGTCGATCTTGAGGTTGCTGATCGCCTTGACCTGCTCCTCGACGAGCTTTGGAAGCTGCTCGGTGACCATGAGCTGGGCCGCGAACTCGGCGCCACCGGCGGAGGCGACGATCGATTTGAAACCATCGGCGCGCGCCTGGAGCTGGGCGAGCGTGCCCTGCGCCTGGGCTTCCATGACGGCCCTCAAACCATCCGCCTCACCGATCTGGATCAGGCGCTGGCGGGCGGCCTCACCTTCCGCGGTGAGTTCCATGCGGCGTTTTTCCGCCTCGGCCTGCAGCTCGATCTTGAGCCGCTCGGCTTCCGCGGTGAGGCGGACACGGGTTTTTTCCGCTTCGGCGAGCACCTCGATCTTCTTCTTCTCGATCTCGGCCTCGACGATGATGTTGGCCATCTGGCTGGCCTCGTCCCGTTTCGCGCGCTGGCGTTCGGCGGATTCTTCGGACGCGTAGGCTTCCTCCAAGGCCTTCGCCTGGGCGACCTTTTCGGCGGCGGTGGCGAGGCGCTGGGCCTCGGCCTCGCGCTCGCGGCGGGCGGCGTTCGAGTTGGCGATCTGCACGGCGGCTTCGTTCTCGCCTTGCACGGCGTTGGCACCTGCGGCGGCGACGGAGACACGTTTTTCCCGGTCGGCCTCGGCGGCGCCAATGTCGCCATCCCGTTCCTGTTGGGAAACCTTCACCTTGGCGTCGTTGATCGCGCGGGCGGCGGCTTCGCGACCGAGCGCGTCGATGTATCCGGACTCATCGGTGATGTCCTGGATGTTCACGTTGATCAGGCGCAGACCGACTTTCCGCAACTCGACCTCCACGCCGTTGGCGATGTTGGCGATCAGCTTGTCGCGGTCGGCGTTGATTTCCTCGATCGGCATGGTGGCGATGACCACCCGCATCTGGCCGAAGATAATGTCTTTCGCGAGCTCCTGGATCTGCGTGAGGTTGAGTCCTAACAAACGCTCGGCCGCGTTTTCCATCACACCCGGCTCGGTGCTGATGCCGACGGTGAAGGTGGACGGCGTGTTGACCCGGATGTTCTGCTGGGACAGCGCGCCGCGGAGCTGGATGTCGATCGGGATCGGCGTGAGGCTCAGATAGGCGTAGTCCTGGATGACGGGCCAGACGAACGAAGCGCCGCCATGGTAACACCGGGCGGATTTCTGGCCGCCGACCTTGCCGTAGACCACAAGCACGCGGTCCGACGGGCAGCGCCGGTAGCGGCTGGCGATGAAGATGATGGTGCCGAACGCGACAAGCGCGAGCACGACAACCGGGACGATGAACTCGAAGATCGATGCGATGATCATGATGGTATGGGTGGGTTCAATGGAGAGGTTTCACGACAAGCAGGTTGCCGGGTTCGATCGCGGTGACCGTGACGGATGCCTGTGGCGGAATCGGCGCGGGGTTTTCGGTGACGGCCTGGACGGTGATCAGGCGGCCCTGGATCATCAATTCGACCTGCCCGCGGCCGGAGCGCGCCGCCGGAATGGTGACATAGACCTGGCAGGTCTGACCGACGGCATTCTGATAGTTGAGCGTGCCGTCGTCCCGCAGGCTCATCATCGCGCGCATGATCGCGAAGATCACCGCCATGAAGACAAGCCCGGTTAGAAACGCGATCAGTGTGGCAACTCCAAGGTCGTAGCCGTGGCGCAAGGCCATCGCCCCCGCCCAGCCGAAGCCGACGAAGAACGCGACCAGAGCGCGGACGGACAGGAACTTCACGCCCGCGTCGCCGTGCCCGGCATCGGAGTCCACATCCGCATCGACATCCGAACCGGCAATCAGCGAGCCGGCGAACATCAGGATCTGGAGGAGGGTCGATGCGATCGCGATTCCCCAGAACACCCGTTCCGGGCCGACCAAGGATTGCCACCATTCGTTCATATGGCGGCGTTTCTAGCGGATGCCCAACCCTCCCCGCCACTCCAAACTCCCGCGATTTTTTCAGCGCGGGAGATTTCGTATCACAACAGTTCGTCGCGCCACTCGGGGAAATCGTCGCCGGTTTCCCCGGCGTCGTCGGAAGGTGGCGGGCCGGGGCGTGGGTCCGGCGTCATGGTTTCTCCGACGTTCCGGTTTCGGCCGTGCGCGGAAGCGTGCGGTCCATTTGTTCGCCCCAGTGCTGGAGGAAGAACTTCTTCTCGCTGGTGAGGAACTTCTCGGAGCGACCGAGGATCGGCCGCAGCGAGGTGGTCATCTGCAGGGTGACGAGCAGGAATACGATCGCCCACACGCCGAGCGGGCCTTTCTGGGTGGCCCCGGCGGCGAACACGACCTGGTTGAGGAAGCGCACGGCGAAGAAGAGCGCGATGAGCCACGCGGCGAGCGAAAGGAAACCCATGAAGCCGAGCGAGTCGGTCGACTCCGCGAAGATCCAGACGGCGGGGGCGAAACCGAGCAGCAGGGCTCCGGCGAGGGCGAGCGCGCCGGCCAGCGTGGCGGCGAGTTGGCCGGCGGAGACCCTCGCACCCGCCAACGTGGAGAAGATATACAAGCTTGGATAGCATATCAGGCCCGCGAACATCAGTCCGCAGGTGATCTTGAGCGGGGCGGCCCAGAGTTGTTCCTGCTTGGCGAAGCAGCCGAGCACCACGCCGAAGAGGACGAGGCTGATGATGGAGAGCAGCGCGAAGCGGCCGGTGGCGTTGTGGACGCCGTCCGCGAGACGTCCACCGAGCGTGCGCGGGCTGCGCAGCAGGGCTTCGAACAGCGATTTGGTGTCAAGATGGTCCGGCAGGGGGGGTTCCGGCGCGGGCGGGGCGGCGGGCGGCACGGGTGGCGGGGTGAATTGCGGGTTCATGGTCGGATGCTTGGTTGCTGGTTCGGCAGGATGGCCCGGAGCACCGGGATGAGGATGAGCAGGGAGACGGCGGAGAGCGCGACGACGCCGAAGCCGCCGGTCATCATGTTGAGCGAGCGCCAGACGGCCTCATAGAAGGTCCCGTGAAACGGCTCGGGGCGCAGGAACTGCACCTTGAGTTGGGGCGATCCGAAGAAGGGTCGCAGGATCCAGGAAAACTGCGCGCCGAGGAACGCGTTGCCGCCGAGCCAGGCGAGCAGCGTGATGGTCGCGGCCGTGCGGTTCGGAGATTTTCCCGCCAGCAACCGGTGGAGGTGGAGGTTCGCGGCGACTCCGGCGAAGGCGATCCACAGCGTGTGGCTCACCAGGTAGGCGGCGTGGGCCGTGCGGGCCCCGGGTGAATCGGGCGGCGGCGCGTTGCACGCCATCAGGAAGGTGACGGGCGAGAGCGATCCGAGGATCACCGCCGCAACGGCGAAGGACGTAAGAAGCGCGTGCAAGGATTGCCGGAAACCGATCCCCGTGCCGAGAAGAATCCCCAGCAAGCCGTTGAGAAGGGCATTGCACGCGAGGGTGAGTGCGATGAGCAACGGCAGTTTCACCGCGACGAAGACGCCCATCAGCGGGTCACGCCAGAAACCGACGGTGAATCCGTACATCGCGAGGCCCGCCAGCGCGGCTCCGCCGACCCATGCGACCTGCCGCGCGGTCGGCTGTTCCAGCCATCCGGCGTCCGGTTGGATCAATCCGCGCAGGGTCATGGCGGGAGCTTTACGGGGGATTGTGAGCGGATGATGCGAATCGCGTGATTTTCCGGAGAAACCCGCATCCAGTTGGCGCTTGTCTCGCGGGCTTCCGCCACCTAGTCCGGGGGCCGCATGCACCCATACGAGAAAATCCCGTTGTTCACCGCGGGTCTGGTTCTGGGGATCTGGCTGGTGGCCAGCCACGCCCTGATGCTGGCGAAACCCGCGATGGCGCAGGGTTTTCTCAAACGTTTCCCGCGCGACCAGATGATCGGTCAGATCCTGCTGGGTATCGGCCTCGCCTGGTTCTGGCTGCTGATCGCGCCGGAGGGCATGGGGTTCATCAGCTCGCTGGCGATGGACCTCGGTGAGTTCAACAACGCCAAACCGATCCTGCGGATCCTGGTTCCCGTCTCGCTGGTGCTGGTGACCATCAGCGTCCGCGATTTCCTCGCCGTGCGGGCGCTTGGCCTGATCGGTCTGATGGCGGCCTCGCCGCTCTTGGAAGCGGCATTTCTGAAGGACCCTTCATCCCGCCTGCTGATCCCGATCTTCGCCTACCTGATGCTGACGGCATCGATGTTCTGTGTGGGCATGCCCTACCTGTTCCGTGATGCGGTGGAGTGGGCGAGCGCCGAGCAGAAACGCTGGAAGATGTTTTCGTTGGCGGGCCTGGTCTACGGGGCGGCCACGCTGGTCTGCGCCTTCGCTTTCTGGCGCGGCGCCTGAGGCGCTCCGGCGGTTAGTAAACCGGCGCGCCGGAGGTGTCCGCCGCTTCGCCACCGCTGCCGGAGGCCTTGTTGGCGGCGTTTTCCATTCCTTCGCCGGCGATCCTCATGTCACGGCCGAGGCCGATGAATGTGTTGCAAGAGGACGTCAGCACGGCCATCGCCGCAAGCAGGGTCAACGCGATCGCTTTCATCAAGGGCCTTGATACGCCAATTTCCCCGGCCTGCAAGCGGATATTGTAAGGAAACCTTAAGGATTTGGGTGATTTTCGCCGCCTGTCCGGCAGAATGACGCGACCTCGTTGCTGAACCAGCCGGGAGCGTCCCACGGCACCCGATGGCCGGCCCCGGGCGCGATCGCGAGCCGCGCCTTTGGGATCCGTTCGACCGCGAGTCGAGCGAGTTCGAGAAACTTCGAGTCCGCCTCGCCGGCGATCCACAGCAGCGGGATCCGGATTTGCTCCAGCCTTTCCCACAGGGGCTCCTGGGCGCCGAGCGACCAATCGACGAAACTTCGGGCGATCTCCCGCCGCCGGGACACCATGGCGGCGAGTGTCGCCGGATCCCGCGGGAGATCTCCGCCGAGGACCGGTTGATTGCCCCACTCGCTGAGGAACGATTTCCAATCTCCCAGCATGGCTTTCGCGGCCCAGTCCTTGTCGGCCGCGGCTCGCTGCCGGCGTTCTGGTTCGTCCGACAGCCCCGGGTGGGCGGAAACGATCACCGCCGCGCTCCACGGCGCCCGCTCGGCAAGCAACGCCTGCAAGGCGAGCCGCCCGCCCATCGAGTAACCGACGAGCACCCGGCCGGTCCCGCGGAAGCCGGGCTGGTCCGCCTCCGCATTCAGCGCGCGGCCGAAGTCCGTCATTGTGATTCCGGTCGGCTCGAGAAAGCGCCACAGATCGATCGCCCGGCAGCTTGTTTTCGCGGCGGCGAGGAGTTTTGAAATTTCGCGCCAATCGGCCGCCATTCCGACGGCGCCGTGCAGGCACCAGCACTCGACCGGCCCTGCCTCGCGGGTCTCGTCGGCCAGTTTGGAGCTGCGGATCACTGCTGCGGGGGCGGTGCTCCCGCCCCGGCTTGGGCCTGCAGGTTCTCGACGATCTGCTTGAGTTTTTCCTGTAGTTCCGGGTCACCCGCCATGCCGGCGAACAACACAATCATTGCCACGAACGAGGCTACCACGAGCAGGATCATGAGCCAGTAGACGATCGCCAGCGCGATCCCGACCCCGTCGAGTTTCTTGTGGTACCGGTAGCCGGCCGGGCAGGCGAACAAACGGTAGCCGATCCACAGGTTGAGGAACGGCACCATCTGTCCGAAGAACCACCAGCGGCTCATCCCGAGGTTCGTGAATCGTTTCAATGTGAACACGATGCTGGCGACGAGCGGGACAAGGACGATCCCGAAGGCGAGGAATCCCACAAGTTCGTTCCCCACTGTCTGCGCGAGCATTGGCATCGTGAAGATCATCCCGACGTTCCACAACATCGGAAACAGCACCACCATGAACAAGTAGCCGCGCCTCCTCGCTCCCGGCCAGTTCGCCGAGCGGAGCTGTTCCATCACATCCTCGCCGGGCGGCGCGTAGGGATCGCCCCCGGTTTGCGTCACCTCGGCCTTGGCGGGTTGCGCGGCCGCGGCAGCTGGTGCGGCTGCGGCTGCCGGCGCGGAATCCGCAATGGCGGGCATCGAGGACCGTTCGAACAAACCATCGATTTCCCCGGACGGTTTCCATGCCTCCATCCCGGTTTTCCATACCATGTCGAGCCGCGGATTCAGCCCCCCTTGCGAGACCTTCTCGCGCAGCTCCGAGAAACTCACCGGGCCGAGCCTTTCGCCGTCCCGGGTGAAGTACCACGCGTCCGCAGTCATTTCGTTCATGTTTCCGAAATATCGGATTTCATGAAATCTGTCAAACCGCCAGCCCGCGGCGGAAGCGGGCTCATGAACGGCCGGCGCCGGCGTCCGGAGTTCCTACCATCCCACCCTTTACAAGCGGGACGATCCCTGCCAAACCCCTCGCAATTTAGCCCCCACGCGGCCCAACCGTCCCATCCACCATGCCCAAAGACACGTCCATCCGGAAAATCCTCGTCATCGGCTCCGGCCCCATCGTCATCGGCCAAGGCTGCGAATTCGACTACTCCGGAGTGCAGGCCTGCAAGGCGCTCAAGGAGGAAGGTTACGAGGTGGTGCTCGTGAACTCGAATCCGGCGACGATCATGACCGACCCGGAGTTCGCCCACCGCACCTACATCGAGCCGATCACGCCCGAGGTGGTGGAGAAGATCATCGAAAAGGAGCAACCCGACGCGCTGCTGCCGACGCTCGGCGGCCAGACGGCGCTCAACACTTCGATGGCGCTGTTCAAATCCGGCGCGCTCGACCGGCTCGGCGTGAAGATGATCGGCGCCCGCCCGGACGCGATCGAGAAGGGCGAGGACCGGCAGCTCTTCAAGGACGCGATGCTCAAGATCGGCCTCGACCTGCCGCAATCCGGCACGGCGCACACGATGGAGGAAGCGAAGCAAGTGGCCGACGAGATCGGCAAGTTCCCGCTCATCATCCGTCCCGCGTTCACGCTCGGCGGCCAGGGCGGCGGCATCGCCTACAACCGCGAGGAGTTCGAGGAAATCATCACCCGCGGGCTCGACCTCTCGCCGGTGTCCGAAGTGCTCATCGAGGAGTCGCTGCTCGGCTGGAAGGAATACGAGATGGAGGTGATGCGCGACCGTGCGGACAACTGCGTGGTCATCTGCTCGATCGAAAACCTCGACCCGATGGGTGTGCACACCGGCGACTCGATCACCGTCGCGCCGATCCAGACGCTCACTGACCGCGAGTACCAGATCATGCGCGACGCGTCGTTCGCCGTGATCCGCGAAATCGGCGTGGAAACGGGCGGCTCGAACATCCAGTTCGCCACCGACCCGAAGACCGGCCGTATGATCGTCATCGAGATGAACCCGCGGGTTTCCCGCTCGTCCGCGCTGGCCTCGAAAGCCACCGGTTTCCCGATCGCCAAGATCGCTGCGAAACTCGCCGTCGGCTACACACTCGACGAGCTGCCGAATGATATCACCCGGGAAACGCCGGCTTCGTTCGAGCCGACCATCGACTACGTGGTCACCAAGATCCCGCGCTTCACCTTTGAGAAATTCCCGACCGCCAACGCGGTGCTCACCACCTCGATGAAGTCGGTGGGCGAGGCGATGTCGATCGGCCGGACCTTCAAGGAGAGCATGCAGAAGTGCCTGCGCTCGCTGGAAACCGGCCGTTGGGGCTTCGGTTTCGATGCCAAGGAGCCGAAGGACGTCACCAAGGACGAGATCACACGCAAGCTGCAGATCCCGAACGCGGAGCGCATCTTCTGGCTGCAGACCGCCTTCACCCACGGCTTCTCGCTGGAGGAGGTCCACGCGCTCACCAGCATCGACCCGTGGTTCCTCGGCCACCTGAAACAGATCGCCGACGAGGGCACGGAACTCGCCGAGATGGACCTGAAACGCGCGAAGAAACTCGGTTTCTCCGACCGCCAGATCGCCCGTGCCCGCGCCCATTCGAAGGCGATCCACGATGTTTCCATCCATGGGGAAACCGACCAACCGGCCGGTGCCCCGCCGCGTGCCGAGCCCGAGCCCGCCGTGGCCGACGTGCCGACCGAGGACACCGTGCGCGCCGAGCGCAAAGCGAAGGGCATCATTCCCACCTACCGTCTCGTCGATACCTGCGCCGCCGAGTTCGAAGCCTACACGCCGTATTTCTACTCGACCTACGGCACCGAAAATGAAGCCCGCGAGAGCGACAAGAAGAAGATCATCATCCTCGGCGGAGGTCCGAACCGGATCGGCCAGGGCATCGAGTTCGACTACTGCTGCGTGCACGCCGCCTTCGCCGCCAAGGAGCTCGGCTACGAGGCGATCATGGTGAACTCGAATCCGGAAACGGTATCCACCGACTATGACACCTCGGACAAGCTGTTCTTCGAGCCGCTCACGCTCGAGGACGTCTTGAACATCTGCGATCAGGAAAAGCCGCACGGCGTGATCGTCCAGTTCGGCGGCCAGACGCCGTTGAATCTGGCGGCCGACCTGAAGCGCCACGGCGTGCCGATCATCGGCACCTCGCCGGAGAGCATCGAACTCGCCGAGGACCGCAAGTTCTTCTCCGCCCTGCTCGACAAACTCGGTCTCAAGCAGGCCGAAGCCGGCACCGCCACCAACGAGGAGGAGGCGCTCAAGGTCGCCAACCGCATCGGCTACCCGGTGCTCGTCCGTCCGTCGTTCGTGCTCGGCGGTCGCGCGATGATGATCGTGTATTGCGATGAGGAGCTTTCGAAATACATGCGTGAAGCGGTCGACGCCTCGCCCGAGCGCCCGGTGCTCGTCGATCGTTTCCTCGACGCCGCCACCGAGGTGGACGTCGATTGCATCAGCGATGGGGAAACCTCCGTCGTCGGCGCGATCATGGAGCACATCGAGCAGGCCGGCATCCACTCCGGCGACTCCGCCTGCGTCATCCCCGCGTTCTCTCTATCAGACTCTATCAAGCAAGAGATCGTCCGCGCAGCCAAGGATCTCGCGCGCGAGCTCGAGGTGAAGGGCCTGATGAACATCCAGTTCGCCGTGAAGGACGAGCAACTCTACGTCATCGAAGTGAACCCGCGCGCCTCGCGCACCGTGCCGTTCGTTTCGAAGGCCACCGGCGTTTCCCTGGCCAAGCTCGCCGCCAAGGTGATGCTCGGCCACAAGCTGAAGGATCTCGGTTACACCGATACGATCATCCCGCCGCACTTCTCAGTGAAGGAGGCAGTGTTCCCTTGGAACCGCTTCCCCGGCATCGACATCGTGCTCGGCCCGGAAATGAAATCCACCGGTGAGGTGATGGGCATCGACGTCGATTGGGGCATGGCCTACGCGAAGTCGCAGATCTCCGCGTTCAACCCGCTGCCCACGACGGGCAACGTGTTCCTCTCGGTATCCGATCGTGACAAGGCCCGCGCCGTCGATGTCGCCCGCGACATGTCGGAACTCGGTTTCACCATCTTCTCCACCGGCGGCACCCACGAGCGTCTCTTGGCCGAGGGCATTCCCTGCCACCGCGTGTTCAAGCTCCACGAGCAGGCGCGCCCGAACGTCATCGACATGATGAAGAACGGCGAGATCCAGTTCGTCGTCAACACGCCCTCCACCCACGAGGCGCGCGAGGACGAAGTGAAGATCCGCTCCACGGCCATCGCCCAGAAGATCTCGCACGTCACCAACCTCTCGGCCGCCGAAGCGTCCGTGAAGGCGATGCGCTCGCTCAAGGAGCGGGAGCTGACCGTCCAGCCGCTGCAGGACTACCATCCGTGAAACCGGCGGCGGGGCTCACTCGCCGCCAGCTGCGTCCTCACGCGCCTTGAGCGCGTCTTCGATCTTCGTGCGCGACTCGTCCGAGAGCTGGTCGAGCGGGTATTTCACGGTCTTGCCGGCGAACATCACGAAGGTCACCTCGGTTTCGGTCGCTTCCTTGACCGCTGCCTTGATCTCCTTGCCGTCGGAGTTGGTCCACGTCGAGTTTTCGCAGAGCATCGAGGGGGTCTCCGCTTCTTCCTCATCGTCCTTCACGTCGCGCAGGGCCTTGCGGATCGTGCGGTCGAAGTCCTCGTTGCCCGGGTTTCCTTCGAAGATGAGCTTGCCGTCGACGTCGAACACGAAGGCATGGGGTATGCCGTTGAACGAGATGGGGCCGTTCGCTCCGGAGGTGATCGGGTATTCGATCTTGTTCTTTTTCACCAGCGGCTCGATGTCGCTCTTCGAATGTCCCTGGCTCTCGGCGCCAATCACGACGAGCCCTTTCTTGCGGTTCCGCTTGTCGAGCTCCGCCATGTGCGGGAGAAGCGCGATGCAGGGCGGGCACTTCACGCCCCAGTGCTCGATGACAACCACCTTGCCGCGCATTTTCGATCGGGAAATCTTGTCTCCGAAGAGAACCGGGCCGAGTTCCCAGTCGGACAGCTTGTGCTTCGATGTTTCGGCCGATACGGCCGGAGAATGAGCGCAGACGAGCGCGAGGGCGGCGGCGAGGAAAGTCTTCATATGCGGAAACCTAAACGTCGTCGGCAGGGTGTTTTGTCAAACTTCGCGTTTGGAACGCCGGTTTCCTCCATGGTCCTTGCGGGTTTGCGCCAGGGCGGATCCGCGGCCAGGTTCACCGCATGGTCGATGTGTTCAGCCGGGAAAAACGCAGCGAGGTGATGTCCCGCATCCGCGGCAGCAACACCGGACCCGAGCGGGCGCTGCGCTCGATGCTCCACCGGCTCGGCTATCGTTTCACGCTCCACGCTCCGAACAACCGCCGGCTCCCCGGCCGCCCGGACTTGGTGCTGCCGAAACTCCGCACCGTCATCTTCGTCCACGGCTGCTTCTGGCATGGACACGAACATTGCCCTGCCTTCCGAGTGCCGAAATCCCGCACCGAATGGTGGACCGCGAAGATCGCGGGAAACAAGAAACGCGACACCCGCGTCGAAGCGGAACTCCGGGACCTCGGATGGCATGTCGTCACCATCTGGGAGTGCGCGCTGAAGACCCGTGCCGACCGCGAGTGGCTGGAAAAACGGCTGCCGCGGTTGCTGGAGGAAGAAACTCCGGTGCTCAGGGTGGCGGACGACGAAGTGACCTATCGCACCAGGAAGTGATTTCCCGGAGTTGCCGAGCGCCATGTCATCGCCCACAGTCCCGCCCATGTGGAACACCGAGCGCAGCTTCGAGGACATCCGATACGAAACCACGGATGAGGGTCAGATCGCCAAGATCACCATCAACCGCCCCGAGGTGCGTAACGCGTTCCGGCCGAAGACCGTGCTCGAGCTGCTCCAGGCATTCGACCTCGCCCATGAAGACCCGCGCGTCGGCGTGATCATCCTCACCGGCGAGGGCGAGAAGGCGTTCTGCTCCGGCGGCGACCAGAAAGTCCGCGGCCACGCCGGCTACATCGGCGAGGACGGCGTGCCACGCCTCAACGTGCTCGATCTCCAGAAGAAAATCCGTTCCCTGCCGAAACCCGTCGTCGCCATGGTCGCCGGTTACGCCATCGGCGGCGGCCACGTCCTGCACGTCGTCTGCGACCTCACCATCGCCGCGGACAACGCCCGCTTCGGCCAGACCGGTCCCAAGGTCGGCTCCTTCGACGGCGGCCTCGGGTCCAGCTACCTCGCCCGCATCGTCGGCCAGAAAAAGGCCAGGGAAATATGGTACCTCTGCCGCCAGTACGACGCCCGACAAGCCCTCGACATGGGCCTCGTCAACACCGTCGTCCCCTACGCCGAGTTGGAAACCGAGACCCTCAAATGGTGCCGCGAGATGCTCGTCCACTCGCCGCTCGCCCTGCGGTGCCTCAAAGCCTCACTCAACGCCGACTGCGACGGACAGATCGGCCTGCTCGACCTCGCCGGCAACGCCACGTTGCTCTATTACATGAGCGAGGAAGGCAAGGAGGGGAAACAGGCGTTCCTCGAAAAACGGGCGCCCGATTTCTCGAAATTCCCGCGGGTTCCCTAACGGAATCCGAAATTTCGAATGCGTTGAATGCCAAAGAAATGTGGATTTTTTTGGCAGAATAAGCTGAAATTCCGGTCTGGCCGGATGCAGCGGAGTGCGATACAAGATGGGGCTTTCGGGTCGTTCCCCTGTCCCGAAGTCACGGCCGCGGCTTCCGTTGCGCGCCGGTCGAATTCCCCCGTAGTTTCCCCCAGTCCCCCCAGATTTTCATGCCCGTTCGCACTCAGGGCCTCGTGCCGGCGTGCCTCCTCGTCGTCACGGCTTTGATCGTCTGGATCGGCATCCGGTCCGTTCCGGATGTCCCGAACGAACGTATCCGGCATCCGGCTGCGGCCGATGGTCCGGTGCCCGCCACCCGCGCCCGTGAACCTGCGGCGGGAGCCCCGGACGCACACACGAGGTCGGTCGCTCTCGGTGATGCGTTTCCCGCGTCGATTGTGTCGAAGGACGGGACGTTCGTGACAATCCCTCTGCCCGGCGGGGCGGTGGTCGAAGGGCGGCCGACCCGGCTGCGGCGTGGCCCGGACGGACCGCGGATGGTCGAAGGGGTGACCACCCGGCCTCCCGGCGGGCGCTTCTACTTCGAGCGCCAGACCGCCCCCGGCAAGGCGGGGCCCGTGGTCGGTTATCTCCATTTCCAAGACGAGGAAACCGCCTACCGCGTGGTGCCGGACCCCGCGGACCCGCAGCGCAAGGCACGCTGGGAGCGGACCCACATGGACCACGTTGTCTGCCGGGCCTTCGCACCGCCGCCGGACGAGATCCCGCCCACGCACCCGACGGACGACCCGATCCCGCCCGATGAAAACGGCATCGTGCAACTGCAGAGCCTGCCGGGCGCCACCGCCGTGATCTACCTCGATTTCGACGGGGAAACCCGCGATTTCACCAGTTGGGGAAACATCGCCGCCGCCGCTCCGGACGTCAGCAACGCGCAAATCTTCGAGGTGTGGAAAGGCGTCTGCGAGGATTTCCAGCCCTTCGATCTGAACATCACCACCATACGCGCGGTCTACGACGCCGCGCCGCCGGGACGGAAGATGCAGGTGGTGATCTCACCGACCAACGACGCCGCTCCGGGCGCCGGAGGAGTGGCCTACGTCGGCTCCTTCAACTGGACCGCGGAGGTGGTCTGCTGGTCGTTCTACGCGAAAGGAAAAAACGCGGTGGAAGTCATCTCGCACGAGATCGGCCACACGCTCGGCCTTTCCCACGACGGACGCTCCTCGCCATCGGAACCCTACTATGCCGGAGCGGATGGCTGGGCACCGATCATGGGCGTGGGCTACTACCAACCCCTGTCCCAGTGGTCGAAGGGCGAGTATCTCAATGCGACCAACACCCAGGACGACATCCACATCATCGCCACCGGCAACAACGACGTCTCATGGCGTGAGGATGACCACGGCGCGTCGTTTCCCGATGCAAGTTGGCTCGAAGTCAGTGCCGGCGGGACAGTCGATGACGAAGGTTTCATCGGCACGGTGGACGATGACGACGCGTTTCGTTTCACGACGTCCGGAGGGCTGGTCTCGCTCGATGTCCGAAATGTTTCCTTCAACGCCAACCTCGACGTGAAAGCCGAGATTGTCGATGCGGCGGGCGATGTCGTCGCGGCGAGCGACCCGGAGGAGACCACCGACGGATCGTTTTTCGAACTCCCGCTCGCCGCCGGGGACTACCTGCTCCGCGTCTCCGGAACCGGCAGGGGCTCGCCGGCCGCCGGCGGCTACTCGGACTACGCCAGCCTCGGTGCCTACACCGTGACCGGAAACGTGGCGGGCGGTGTCCATGCGGAGCGTCTCGCCGTGGCGGAAAACTCCCCAGCGGGAACCTTCGTCGGCACCATCCCCGCCCGCGCGGACCACGGCGAGGGCGAGCTTGTGTATTCCATGCTTTCCGGGAACGAGGAGGGCGTCTTCGCCATCGATCCCGCCACAGGTGCGGTCACGGTCGCCGACGGCTCGTCGCTCGATTTCGAAGTGCTGTCCACCCGTTGGGACGATCCCGCGGAGCTGGAGTGTTTCGTTTCCATCGATGACAGCGCCGGCACCGCATCCGAGACCATCCGCGTCGTCATCACGGTGGTCGATGCGAACGAAGCTCCGTGGATCGAAGCTTCATCGCCGCTCGTCCTGTTGGAGCGCCTGCAGCCCGGAACCTCGGTGGCCCGGGTGGACGCGGGCGATCCGGACCGCGCGGACCGCCTGAACTTTTCCATCGTCGGCGGAAACTCCGGCGGAGCATTCGCGATCGATACCCTGACTGGCGAGATCACCACCATAGGCCCGCTCGATTTCGAAACCACGCCCACCGATTCGCTGACCATACGGGTGACCGACAGCGGCTCGCCACCGATGTCCGCCGACGTGTCTCTAACCGTCTCGTTGGTCGACATCGCCGAGGACCTCGATCCCGGTGGCATCATCCGCACGTTCTACGAAGGCATCCTGGGCAACGCGGTCGCATCGTTGCAGAACGCGGAGCACTATCCGGAGCGGCCGCACTCAAAGGAGCGCCTCGATTCGTTCGACGGCGGCACCGACCATGGTGAAGCATACGGCAGCGTCATGCGCGGCTACCTCGTCCCGCCCGTCAGCGGGGACTATACCTTCTGGATCGCCTCCGACGACTGGGGCGAGCTTTGGATCAGCCCGGCCTCCGGAAGCGCCGATCTCGTCAAACGCGCCGAAGTGGTCGGTTGGACCGATCCGCACGAATGGGACAGATATCTCTCCCAGATGTCGGTTCCGGTTTCCCTCGTCGCCGGCCAGGCGTACCGGATCGAAGCACTCCACAAGGAAGGTGGTGGCGGAGACCACATCGCCGTCGCGTGGCAGGGACCTGGGGTTCCACGCCGGGAGGTCATCCCCGGGCGTTTCCTCGTTTCGGACCCTGAGCGTCATGCGCCGTGGATGGACCCGCTCGTGCTGACCGTTCGCGAGTCCGCGGACCCGGGTCAGCGGATCTCGGATCTGCCATTCGTCGAGCCGGATCCGTTGGAAGGCGTCGCCGACATCGCCATCATATCGGGAAACGGGGAGGGCGCGTTTTCGATCCATCCGTTTACGAAGGAGTTGATGGTTGCCGATGGTTCGGTCCTCGGCGCGGGCGAGACGCACTACCTGACCATCCGCGCCACCGACAGCGGGTCGCCACCGCTTTCCGGAGACGCGGAGGTGATCGTGCGGGTCGTCGGCCTCAATGACGAATTGTTCGCATGGTGGAAGTTCGACGAAACATCCGGCAACGCGGTCGTCGACCACTCGGGAAACAACCGGACCGCCGCGCTCGAAGGCGGTGTCACCCGGATCCCGCGCGCACCCGCGGATGGCGCCGTGGAACTCGACGGAGGTTCCGGTCGCGTGGAATACCTTGGCGAGGACGGGCTTGCCGGCGCGGATTCGTTCACCCTTGCCACATGGGTGCGGATTCCGCCGGCCCACGCGGCGGTCGGAATGTTGATCCAGCAGCGCGAAGTCGGCGCGCAGGGCTACCTTGGACAGTTCCGGGTGATGGTCAAAGCGGACGGTCGGATGGCGTTCAGCGTGTATGGAAGAGATGAAAACAACGAAAACGAAGCATATCAATTTGAACTGACGAGTTCCGCCGCCGTTGCGGACGGTGCCTGGCATCACGTCGCCTGTGTGCGGGACGGCAACGACGGGAAGATCTATGTGGATGGAGAACTCTCCGCCTCCGGCAGCGGTCCGGTCCGGATGCTCGATCCCTCGTTGACGATCGCCGTCGGATATGACGCCAGGGACGCGAACCGTTTCCTTGCGGGCGATGTGGATGATGTGCGGATCTATCAGGATGCGCTGGGCGGTGGTCAAATCGAACGGGTCCTCGGCACCCCGCGCGTGGCGGTGTTGAGTCCTGGCGCGGGCAAGGTGGGCGTCGCGCCCGATGTCGGATTGATTCTCGACGGAGTGGCGATGGATCCCGATGGAGCCCTGCCGTCCTCCTCATGGACCCAGGTTTCCGGACCCGCCGCGGCGGATATGGAAACGGTCTCCGGAATGTCGTCAGAGGTGCGGTTCCGCGTCGCTGGTGAGTATCGGTTTCGATTCTCAGCGACGGATGGAACCTACGGCGCGTCACGCGATGTCACGGTGACCGCCGGCACGACCGCGATCACGCGTTTGGAGGGGGCGGGAGTTGGAGAATCGTTCGGGAGCCATTGGTCGCCGGCACCGGGATCGGTCACGCTCGGTGGTTCATCCTCCGGAATCGAAGGGGCGGGGCAATCCGACGGTTTTTATGGTTTCGGCCAGGATTTCACCGGGGACTTCGATATCCGTGCCCGCATTGACTCGGTCTCCGATCTCGCCGGTTCCAGTGGGGAGCGCGCCGGTCTCATTGTCCGGACCGGCGGCGGGGATGCGGCGGCCGGTGCGTTCATCGGATGGAACGCGGACGGGACCGTCCTGCGGATCGTGCGCGCGACCGACGGCGGGGCGAACATGGCGACGGTCCTGGGGAGCGCCGTATTGCCGCAGTGGTTCCGAATGACCCGCACGGGGGGCGGGTTGTCATTCTTCCGCTCGAACGACGGAGCGGAATGGATCCCGCAAGGTTCGCTTGCGATGCCCGGAACAGTGAAAACCCAACTCTGCTGGAGTTCGGGACACTCCGCGAAATCCGGCAGCGCGGCGTTCACGAACGTATCGGGTTTTTGTGATGCGAACATCGGCCCCGTGGTTTCGATCTCACCTCTGGAGCCGGTTCCCGTCGGCTCCGCCATCCCGCTGCTGGCTTCGGTGGTGGATGACGGAATGCCAGCTTTTCCGGGATCGGTGGATGTCGAGTGGCTTGCTCTGCCGCCCTCCGTGCTCGCCATCGACTCGTCTCGAGAGGTCGCCACCTTCGCCACCGCCGGTGTCGATGGGTTTCACCAGATCCGCCTGACCGCGGATGACGGAGATGTGACGACCTTCACGGAAGCCGTGGCGAGGGTCCGTCCGGAAGTGAGCGTCACGGCCATCGGGTCCGCAGCGGAGAGCGGTCCGGTGGACGGCTCGTTCCTCGTTTCCCGCGGCGGCTCGCTCGCAGGCGAGCTTGAGGTGAGCTTTGATCTAACAGGTTCAGCCGTCGAAGGCGATGATTATGTCTCGGATCCGCGCGTGGCGGTCGTGATCCCGGACGGCTCCGCCACCGCCGTTGTGGCCATCAGCCCCATCGCCGACACGCTCGTCGAAGGAGACGAGACCGTGGAGTTGGTGCTTCTCGCGGGGGACTATGTCGCCACCGGCGGTCCCGCGGTCCTGACGATCGCGGATTCCAACCACGCTCCTGCCTGGATCCCCGCCCAGCCATTTGAAACGAATGCCGTGGAGGAAGTCGCCTATTCGGTGGGCCTATCTTCGTTCGCTGCCGATCCGGACGGAGATGTGCTTGTCTTCTCCAGGGTTTCGGGTCCGTCTTGGTTGTCGGTCGCGTCGAACGGGACGGTTTCGGGTACTCCATCTTCTTCCGATGTCGGAACCCATGGATTCACCGTCCGTGCGACGGATCCCGGCGGCCTGGCCGCAGATCTCGTGGTCGCGGTCACGGTGTTTCCCGGGACGCTGAATTTCGAAAACTGGAGGCAGGTCGAGTTTGGAAACGAAGCGGCGGATGCGTCGGTTTCCGGAGATCTATCAGATCCGGATCATGACTCCCTGCCGAACTTGGTCGAGTATGCGCTCGGCACGGATCCGACGATGGCCAACACATCTGGAATCTCGATCGAGATGGCCGACGTCGGAGGGCGATCCTGCCTGCGGATCCGTGTACCGCTCGACGCCAACGCCACGGATGTCGATGTCGCGGTCGAAGGCACGGGAAACCCGGACGATCCGGATTCGTGGTCGACGGCCGGAATGGTCGTCGAATCTTCCACCCCGGCGCTTCTCGTGGTGCGTGATTCCATCGGCGGCCCCAGGCGTTTCCTCCGTGTCCGGGTCTCCCGGTAGATGGCGGCCGTCGCGCCCGCTGAATTCCCTTGTCGGATCCGGAGCCCACCGGGATGCTCGTGGTTTCAGCACCTGACCGCTTCGCCATGAGCCACATTCTCGACTCCTTCAAACTCGATGGGAAAACCGCTGTCGTCACCGGCGCCTCGCGCGGCCTCGGCCAAGGCATGGCTGTCGCCCTCGCCGAAGCCGGTGCGGACATCGTCGCGGTCAGCTCGACCCCTTCCATGGAAACCCGGTCCATGATCGAAGCTCTCGGCCGGAGATGTGTCGTCGTCGAAGCCGACCTTGGAGACCGGAATGCGGTGCGCCGCATCATCCCGGAAGCGCGCGGCGGTTTCGCTTCACTCGATATCCTCGTGAACTGCGCCGGTATCATCCGTCGCGCGGATTTCCTCGAATTCACGGAGAAGGACTGGGACGACGTCATGGGGGTGAACCTTGATGCCGTGTTTCTTCTCAGCCAGTGCTTCAGCCGCGATGTGGTCGAGCGGGGATCGACCGGAAAGATCATCCACATCGCGTCGATGCTCTCCTATCAAGGCGGCGTCCGCGTCCCCTCCTACACCAGCTCGAAAAGCGCGGTCATCGGACTCACCCGACTGATGGCGAACGAACTCGCCGCCAAGGGCATCAACGTCAATGCGATCGCACCGGGTTACATGGCCACCGACAACACCGCCGCGCTCCGTGGTGACGAGGAGCGAAATCAAGCCATTCTCGGCCGGATCCCCGCCGGACGATGGGGGACGCCGGACGACCTGAAGGGCGCGGTCGTCTTCCTCGCTTCATCCGCCTCCGACTACGTCCACGGATACACCATCGCCGTCGATGGTGGCTGGCTGGCCCGGTGACGACCGCTTCGCAACCATCCCGGCCCCCGATTTCCCCGGAAAGATCGCCCGGAACCGTCCGTGGGAGTGCTTCCGAACCCCTTGAGAACGTCCTAAATCCCGGAAAATCAAAAAGTTCCGGCGTCCGGGCCCTGGTCCGCGAAAAACTCTGAAAAAAGTTCACGAAATGGGTTGACGTGTGGGGGTGCGGGCACCTAGCTTCGCGGGCCGCCACGACGGAGGGCGGCCGAGAGACGGAAAGTCGATCGCGGTGCTGTTGATTGCAACCACACCCGGTCGGCTTTTTAGTCCCCTCGAAAGGAAGTTCTTTGACAGTGCGGCCCAGCACGAACCGTGCCGGAAGTTGGTGGAAGTCCCTTCACGAGGGAGCCGCCGGACGGAAAGCTGAGAAACAAACGGGGAGGTGTTGGGAAGAGAGCAAAAAGATTGAATTGTGCGCCGCGCTGGCGTGAAGCCGCGCGGTCCGGAAGAGGGGAGCCTTCGGGTGCAACCTGTTCCGAGGTCAATTTGGTTAGGATCCATTTCTTCGGAGATGGTGACTACCTCCTGATTTTTTTACGGAGAGTTTGATTCTGGCTCAGAACGAACGCTGGCGGCGTGTTTAAGACATGCAAGTCGCACGGAACCATTTGAGTAGCAATACCTGGATGGTTCAGTGGCGCACGGGTGAGTAACACGTGAATCACATGCCCTTCAGTGGGGGATAGCCCAGGGAAACTTGGATTAATACCCCATGGTCTCGCGAGAGTAAAGGCGGCTTCGGCTGTCGCTGAAGGATTGGTTCGCGCCCTATCAGCTTGTTGGCGGGGTAACGGCCCACCAAGGCTACGACGGGTACCTGGTTTGAGAGGACGATCAGGCACACTGGAACTGAGACACGGTCCAGACACCTACGGGTGGCAGCAGTCGAGAATAATTCACAATGGGGGCAACCCTGATGGTGCAACGCCGCGTGGAGGATGAAGGTCTTCGGATTGTAAACTCCTGTCATCCGGGAGTAAGACCTGGCGGTTAACAGCCGACAGGGTTGATAGTACCGGAAGAGGAAGGGACGGCTAACTTCGTGCCAGCAGCCGCGGTAATACGAAGGTCCCGAGCGTTGTTCGGAATCACTGGGCGTAAAGGGAGCGTAGGCGGTGCGGTAAGTCAGATGTGAAATCCCGGGGCTCAACCCCGGAACTGCATCCGATACTGCCGTGCTAGAGCAATGGAGGGGTAGCCGGAATTCTCGGTGTAGCAGTGAAATGCGTGGATATCGAGAGGAACACTCGTGGCGAAGGCGGGCTACTGGACATTTGCTGACGCTGAGGCTCGAAGGCCGGGGGAGCGAAAGGGATTAGATACCCCTGTAGTCCCGGCAGTAAACGGTGTGCGCTTGGTGTGAGGGGATTCGACCCCCCTCGTGCCGGAGCCAACGCGTTAAGCGCACCGCCTGGGAAGTACGGTCGCAAGACTAAAACTCAAAGAAATTGACGGGGACCCGCACAAGCGGTGGAGTATGTGGCTTAATTCGATGCAACGCGAAGAACCTTACCTGGGCTTGACATGCATCTCTAAGCGCGTGAAAGCGCGTGACCCTTCGGGGGATTTGCACAGGTGCTGCATGGCCGTCGTCAGCTCGTGTCGTGAGATGTTGGGTTAAGTCCCGCAACGAGCGCAACCCTTGTGACTGGTTGCCAGCGCGTAATGGCGGGAACTCGAGTCAGACTGCCCAGATCAACTGGGAGGAAGGTGGGGACGACGTCAGGTCAGTATGGCCCTTACGCCCAGGGCTGCACACGTACTACAATGCCCAGTACAATGGGAACCGAGGCCGCGAGGCGGAGGAAATCCACAAAACTGGGCCCAGTTCGGATTGGAGGCTGCAACTCGCCTCCATGAAGTCGGAATCGCTAGTAATGGCGCATCAGCTACGGCGCCGTGAATACGTTCCCGGGTCTTGTACACACCGCCCGTCACATCATGGAAGCCGGTCGCACCCGAAGTGCCTGTGCCAACCGCAAGGAGGCAGGGTCCTAAGGTGTAGCTGGTAACTGGGATGAAGTCGTAACAAGGTAGCCGTAGGGGAACCTGCGGCTGGATCACCTCCTTTCTATGGAGAAGTCCCACACGGGTCTCACCCGTCCCTGGGACAGGTCGAGTCCTCATTGGCGACAGTGAGGATTGCCGGCGGAGCGATCCGCCAGCGACAAAACAAATATTACAACAACAATCGGCCGTGCGCGTGGAATCCACGCGGCGCACGATTCGGTCTTTTTGCCTCTTGGAAACCGGAAACGAGAAGAAGAACGACCCGCCCGCCCGTTTTCTCCCGAAAGGGGGACGCGCCAAGGGGGTATAGCTCAGTTGGTAGAGCGCCAGCTTTGCAAGCTGGATGTCTGGGGTTCGAATCCCCATGCCTCCACCAGCGAATCCATCGGGCCTGTAGCTCAGTTGGTTAGAGCACCGCCTTGATAAGGCGGGGGTCATAGGTTCGAGTCCTATCAGGCCCACCACTTCTTTCCCGGGAAAGGTTTCGACCGCACGGTCCGCGAGGATCCCGGATCCGCTCTTTGACATCCGTATGGAGAATAAGATTTCAAAAGACTGCAAGATAAAGAGATTGCACTGAGGCCGGAGGGAAACCTCCGGATCAAACAAGTTCTTGCGCGGTCCTTGGAAGATATTCTGATTCCCAAACATCAAATTTTTACGGCAACGGGACGGTTCTTCGGGACCGTTCCGAACGAAAATGGGGCCGCGAGGCCCCGCTTTCGAAGCTGGTTTCAAAACATGGAATCAAGCTTTGAAGGGCACACAGTGAATGCCTTGGTGCCAACAGGCGATGAAGGACGTGATAAGCTGCGATAAGCTTCGGGGAGCGGCAAATACGCTTTGATCCGGAGATTTCCGAATGGGGTAACCTGGCGGGGGTAACGCTCCGTCGTCTTTTCCTGAATCAAATAGGGAAAAGCACGCGATACCCGGTGAAGTGAAACATCTCAGTAACCGGAGGAAAAGAAAGAGAATCGATTGCGTAAGTAGTGGCGAGCGAAAGCGCACCAGCCCAAACCGGAGGCTTGCCTCCGGGGTTGTAGGACCCCGACGTGGGACCTTCGACGATAGGTCAAGGAGATGGAAAGCTCCGGCAGAGAGGGTGAAACCCCCGTGACCGAAATCCGAGAAGGCCCTAGGGTGTTCCTGAGTAGCACTGCACACGTGAAACGCAGTGTGAATCCGCGCCGACCACGGCGTAAGGCTAAATACTAGTTGGCGACCGATAGTGAACCAGTACCGTGAGGGAAAGGTGAAAAGAACCGCTGCGAGCGGAGTGAAATAGAACCTGAAACCGTGTGCCTGCAAGGTGTCAGAGCGGACTTCGGTCCGTGATGGCGTGCCTTTTGCTTAATGAGTCTGCGAGTCAGTATGTGTGGCGAGCCTAAGTCCTTCCGGGACGGAGGCGAAGCGAAAGCGAGTCCGAACAGGGCGTCCACAGTCGCACGTGCTGGACCCGAAGCGGAGGTGATCTACCCTTGGCCAGGTTGAAGCGTGAGTAAAATCACGTGGAGGACCGAACCGGTGAATGTTGAAAAATTCTCGGATGAGCTGAGGGTAGGAGTGAAAGGCTAATCAAACCCCGTGATAGCTGGTTCTCCTCGAAATGCATTGAGGTGCAGCGTCGCGTGTTTATGCGTGGGGGTAGAGCACTGAAAGGGCTAGGGGGCATACCCGTCTACCAACCCCTATCAAACTCCGAATACCACGCAACAGAACGCGGCAGTGAGACGGCGGGGGATAAGCTTCGTCGTCAAAAGGGAAACAACCCAGACCAGCAGCTAAGGTGCCCAAATCATGCTGAGTGGAAAGGATGTGGGATTTCACAGACAGTGAGGATGTTGGCTTAGAAGCAGCCACCATTTAAAAAGTGCGTAATAGCTTACTCATCGAGAGATCCCGCGCCGAAAATGATTGGCGATAAGCATGATACCGAAGCTCTGGGCTTCAGTCCCTGGGGGCTGGAGCGGTAGAGGAGCATTCTGAACACGTCGAAGGGTGATGGCGACTGACCCTGGAGAGTTCAGAAGAGAGGATGCAGACATGAGTAACGATAAGACGGGTGAAATCCCCGTCCGCCGTAAACCCAAGGTTTCCCGGGCCACGTTTTTCGTCCCGGGGTTAGTCGGGACCTAAGCCGAGGCGGATACGCGTAGGCGATGGACAGGAGGTTAATATTCCTCCACTTCCGAACCTTTAGCGGGATGGACGCATGAGCGGAGATGACCAGGTGATTGAATTCCGAGGTGAGGCCACGGCCGATCCGCATCATCGAAGCGAGTGCCTAGAAAAGATCCCGTGTATGCTAAGGAACCCGTACCGCAAACCGACACAGGTGGGTGGGTAGAATATACCAAGGCGCAAGAGTGAACCCCGGTTAAGGAACTCGGCAAATTGACCCCGTAACTTCGGAATAAGGGGTGCCTGCTTCGGCAGGCCGCAGTGAACCGGCCCAACCGACTGTTTAGCAAAAACACAGCATTCTGCCAAGCCGCAAGGCCAAGTATAGGATGTGACACGTGACCAATGCGGAAAGATTAAGATGAGATGTTAGCAGCAATGCGAAGCTTCGAGTCCAAGTCCCCGTGAATGTCGGCCGTAACTATAACGGTCCTAAGGTAGCGAAATTCCTTGTCGGGTAAGTTCCGACCTGCACGAATCGTGAAACGAGTTGGGCGCTGTCTCAACCGGGTGCTCAGTGAAATTGTAATGGCGGTGAAGATGCCGCCTGCCCGCAGAAGGACGGAAAGACCCTATAGACCTTAACTGTAAGCTGTCATTGGTTCTTCGATTTTCATGCTCAGCATAAGTGGGAGGCTTTGAAGCGGACCTTCAGGGGTTCGTGGAGCCGCCAGTGAGATACCACCCTTGGGTGTTGGAGGATCTAACCCCGTTCCCGTGAATCCGGGCGGGGGACCATGTCAGCCGGTCAGTTTTACTGGGGCGGTATCCTCCCAAAGAGTAACGGAGGAGCGCGAAGGTGGGTTCAGCACGGTCTGCAACCGTGTGTCGAGTGCATTGGCATAAACCCGCCTAACTGTGAGACCCACAAGTCGAGCAGATGGGAAACCAGGCCAAAGTGATCCGGCGGTTGAATGTGGAATTGCCGTCGCTCAACGGATAAAAGGTACCTTAGGGATAACAGGCTGATTTCGCCCAAGAGTTCATATCGACGGCGAAGTTTGGCACCTCGATGTCGGCTCGTCGCATCCTGGGGCTGGAGAAGGTCCCAAGGGTCCGGCTGTTCGCCGGTTAAAGCGGCACGCGAGCTGGGTTCAGAACGTCGCGAGACAGTTCGGTCCTCTATCCTCTGTGGGCGCAGGAAAACTGAGGGGTTCGGTTCCTAGTACGAGAGGACCGGAATCGACGCACCTCTGGTGCACCGGTTGTTCTGTCAAGAGCACGGCCGGGTAGCTAAGTGCGGAAGGGATAAGCGCTGAAAGCATCTAAGCGCCAAGCCCCTCCCGAGATGAGTTTTCCCCGAAGGATCGTCGAAGACCACGACGTCGATAGGGTGCAGGTGGAAGCGTGGCAACACGTGCAGCCGAGCACTACTAATCATCCGTTCGGCTTGATTCCTGTTTTTTGGAATCGGGATGGACCCAAGGACACGCCTTGAACAAGGCAATCGATCGCGCGGTCCCCTTTGGAATCGGAATTTCTCCATGCGGATGTCAGGGAGCGGGCGCGGAAGCCGCCGGACCATGACAACCACCGACAGCAGACGACA
The DNA here is from genome assembly GCA_024233135.1 of Akkermansiaceae bacterium. GTDB lineage: Bacteria > Verrucomicrobiota > Verrucomicrobiia > Verrucomicrobiales > Akkermansiaceae > Luteolibacter. The sequence continues at coordinate 83,461 of JACKPZ010000012.1, forward strand.
AGCGCGCCAACCGCCCTTCGTCGCCGGAGCCCCGGTCCTGACACGCAACAGGATCGACCTCTGGTGACCAGAGCGTGGTGGAACCACCCGGTCCCATTCCGAACCCGGAAGTGAAACGCCGCAGCGCCGATGATAGTGGGACGACAGGTCCTGTGAAAGTAGGTCGTCGCCAGGTATTGGCCCCGCCCCTTGGAAACAAGGTGCGGGGCTCTTTTTTTGCACGGATGAAGCCCCGATACGCTCGATCCCCCTTGGTCACAGGCGGAAGGGGATCAGTCGCCGGAAAGCTTCCGTTCGAGCGCATCGTCCATCGCCTTTTCGACAAGACGTGCGGCGAGAGCTTCGGTGGCATGGTCGAGCCGCTGTACGGCGACCTTGAGTGGGTGGGCGGAGCCGCTGGCAAGTGCGGTTTTCACATCTGCGACGGCGGATTCGATTTCGGAACGTTCGTCATCAAGGGCGAGTCCTTGTGAGAGTGCCGCATCGACCGCGGGCAGCAGTTCCTCCGCCTTGAGTCTCGCCTCGGTGAAGATGCGCTCGGACATGTCATCGAACGCATGCTCGACGGATTCGCCTACCATTCTTCCGACATCCTCATCATCCACGTTCACGGCGGCGTTTCCGAGTTTCACGATGGTGTCGTTGTTTGTCGCCGTATCGCGGGCGAGCACCTCGAGGATACCGTCGGCATCGATCTTGAATTGCACTCCGACGCGTGCCCTGCCTTTCGGACCGGGTTCGAAGGCGACTTCGAAGTTCCCGAGTTCCCAGTTGTCGCGGGCCATCTCGCGTTCGCCTTGAAGCACGCGCACCCGCATGGACGTCTGGCCGTCGGCGGCATTGGTGAACATCTCGCCGGCCTTGCAGGGAATGGTGGTGTTGCGAGGAATGAGAACGTTCATCAGGCCGCCGAAGGTCTCGATGCCGAGACTCAGTGGAGTGACGTCGAGCAAGACCATCTTGCGCAGCGCTCCGCTCATCACACCGCTTTGGATGGCGGCACCGAGGGCGATGGCCTCGTCCGGGTGTTGGGAAACATCGGGTTCCCGCTCGAACAATGCCGCCACCTCCCGCCGCACCGCGGGGATGCGCGTGCTGCCGCCGACGAGCACGACGGCGTCGAGATCGGCGGGTTTCAGGTCCGCATCCGCCAGAGCCTGGCGGCAGTGACGAAGCGTGCGGCCGATCCATGGCGCGGCGATGGTCTCGAGTTCTGCTCGGCTGAGTCTCTCCTCGATGCTGCGGTCGCCGTCGAAGAACGGGAGGAGGATCTTGGTTTCGTCCGCTTCTGATAGAGTTCGTTTCGCCCGTTCGGCCTCCTCCATCAGACGGATGCGGGCGGCTCCGCTGGTTTCGCCGAGGGAATGGCGTTCCTCGATGCGGCGGACGAGGAGCGCGTCCAAATCGTCGCCGCCGAGACGGGTGTCCCCGTGGGTGGCGAGCACTTGGAAAACACCGTCCTGCATTTCGAGGATCGTGAGATCAAAGGTGCCGCCGCCGAGGTCATAGACGGCGACGCGCGAGTGGTCGGAGAGCTTGTCGAGCCCGTAGGCGAGTGCGGCGGCGGTGGGCTCGTTGAGTATGCGGACGACTTCGAGCCCCGCGAGTTCTCCGGCGCGTTTGGTGGCGGCGCGTTGTGCGTCGTGGAAATACGCGGGAACGGTGATGACCGCCTTGCGGATGGGCATTTCCATGCGCCACTCGGCGATGCGTTTCATCTCCTTGAGAATTTCCGCACTGATCTCTTCGGGTGATCTTCCAAGTACAAGCGGCAGCCCGTCGTCTCCGGTGGAAACCGTTAGGGGGAAATTCCCTCCCACCTCGCTGGCGCGGCGGCCCATCAGGCGCTTGATGCTGGTGACCACGCGTTCCGGCTCCACCGCGCGGCGGCGCAAGGCTTTCGACCCTACTTCCACCTCGCCGCTTTTCCCGATCCATACCGCGCTGGGTGTGATGCGGCGTCCGTCTTCGTTGGCTAGCAAAATCGGAAATCCGGAGTCGACGATGCCGACGGCCGAGTTGGTCGTTCCGAGGTCGATTCCGAGAATGGGTTCACTCATCGCGGGCATGTTCGCGGCAGTCCCGTGAGGGGTCAACGCCGCGAACGATTCAGCGGCGTCAATACTCACGCTCCAAGAGATAGGCGGCGATCTGTTGGAGGCGCGCGCCCTTGCGACCGAGCGGTTGCAAGGAATCCATCGCCGCCTTCGTCAATTTCGCCGCTTCCTTGCGCGACTTTCCGAGGCCGATCACCGACGGATAGGTCGCCTTGTGGACGGCCTCGTCTTTGCCGGCGGTTTTGCCAAGCATCTCCGTGCTTTGCGTGACGTCGAGAATGTCGTCGATGACCTGGAACGCGAGTCCGAGGTGATATCCGAACGCGGTGAGCGCCTCGAGCTTCTTCGGCGTCGCGTCGGCGGTCATCGCGCCGAGGCGCAGCGAGCTGGTCAGCAGCGCCGCAGTTTTCGCCTCGTGGATGCGGATGAGATCCTTCTTCGCGAGCGGTTTTCCTTCGCCTACGAGATCCATCACCTGGCCGCCGATGAGCTTGCGGCTGCCACCGGTCTCCGCGAGTTCAAAAACGTAGTCGCGGGTGCCGTAGCGTTTCGTGACGGGTGCCTGCGAGAGAACGAGGAACGCTTCCGTTAGAAGCGCGTCACCACAGAGCACCGCCATACCCTCGCCATAGACCTTGTGGCAGGTCGGCCGTCCGCGGCGCAGGTCGTCGTCGTCCATCGCCGGAAGGTCATCGTGGACGAGCGAATAGGTATGCATCAGCTCGACCGCGCAGGCGGGCGCGAGAGCGTCCGCCGCTTCTCCGCCGCAGGCCTCGGCCGCGGCAATGCACAGCACTGGGCGCAGCCGTTTGCCGCCGGCGAAAACGGCATATCGCATGGCCTCATGGATCGTGCCAGGCCGTTCGATCGCGGGCGGCAGGTAGGCATCCATCGCCGCGTCCGCCAGAGCGGCACGATCGGCGAGGTATTCCTTCAAGGTCATGGGTGGCGAATGGGTGATGGAAGATGGAAGGATCGACCATCCACCATCTTCCATCGGATTCAGAGGATCTCCGCGATCTGCACGGCGTTGAGTGCCGCGCCCTTGCGGACCTGGTCGCCGACGACCCACAGGTCGAGCGCGTTGCTGAAGACGAGGTTTTTGCGGATGCGGCCGACGAGGCAATCGTCCTTGCCGGTGGTGTCGAGCGGCACGGGGAACTCTTTTTCCGCCGGGTTGTCGACGACCTGCACGCCCGGCTTGCCGGTGTAGGCGGCGCGGGCCGCATCGACATCCACTGGCTTCTCGAACTGCGCGGTGATGGAGACCGAGTGCGAGCGGAAAACCGGCACGCGCACGCAGGTGCAGGAAACGCGGAGATCGTCCAGCCCCATGATCTTGCGGCCTTCGTGGAGCATCTTGAGTTCTTCCTTGGTGTAGCCGTTGTCGGTGAAGACATCGACCTGCGGGATCACGTTGAAGGCGATCTGGCGCGGATAGACCTTGAGCGAGACCGGTTGGCCGTTCGCCAGCGCCTTCATCTGCTCCTCAAGCTCGATGATGCCCTGCGCGCCGGAGCCGGACACCGCCTGATAGGTCGAGGCGATGATCGAGCGCAGGCCGAAGGCTTCGTGCAGTGGCGCGAGCGCCATCAGCGAGATGATCGTCGTACAGTTCGGGTTCGCGATGATGTTGCGCGGCGGGTTCTTCGCCTCCGCGCCGTTGATTTCCGGAACCACGAGCGGCACGTCCGCGTCCATGCGGAAGGCCGAAGAGTTGTCGATCACCACCGCACCGGCCGCCGCGGCGGAGGGGGCGAATTCCTTGGAGATCCCGCCGCCGGCACTGAAGAGCGCGATGTCCACATCGCCGAACGAATCGTGCGTGAGTTCCTCGACGACGACTTCCTCGCCGCGGAACTTCATCCGTTTCCCTGCGGAGCGTGCGGAGGCGAGCAGCTTGAGCTTTCCAACCGGAAAGTTCCGCTGTTCGAGACACAGGAGCATTTCCACGCCGACGGCACCCGTCGCGCCAACAATCGCCACACAGGGATGATTCATGGTTCTATGGCCGGCCAATTCCGGACCGGGGGCGCGCACCATAGCGTCTCCCGCGGCGGAGGCAAACGATTCGTGGTCTGGTTTTGCGTGGCGTTTTCACGCCGGATGCCGTAGGTGGGAGCGATGAACGAGTCGACGCAAGCACCTCCTCCGCCTCCCGTTTCCGAGAAAAAAGGCATCCCCGCGCTGGGTTGGGTGGGCATCGGCTGTGGTGGTCTGCTGATCGTGGCGATCATCGCGGTTTCCCTGCTGGTCGGTTGGTGCAAGCGCACGGTGGGCGATCTGGGGGAATTCCAGCGGAACCCGGAGAAGGCGGCGGCGGAGTTGATGGTGAGGCTCAACCCGGATTTGGAGATGGTGTCTCAGGATGAGGCATCGGGAGAGATGACCATCCGCACCAAGGATGGGCAGGAGATGACGCTCAGCTATGAGGACATCGCGGAAGGAAAGCTCCGGGTGAAGGGCGCCGATGGATCCAGCGTGGAGTTTGGGAACGTGGATTTGTCGAAAGTGCCTGACTGGGTCCCGCGGGTTCCGGAGGCGCGGAACACCAACCTTCCGTTCAATCACGAACTGGACGGAGCGGTGAAGGGCATGTTCTCCGCCCACACCCCGCTCGGCGCGGATGAACTGGAAGAAACCTTCAAGAACGAAGCGTCGAAACTCGGATTCAACAGTTCCAACCGGATCGCGCAGAACGTCAACGGCACGGAAACGAGATCCCTCTCGTATTCGGGCGGCGGCAGGTCGCTGCAGATCATCATCACCGTTTCCCCCGGCGAGGACACACTGGTGAACGTGGCCTACGAGGAAAAACCCTGAGCCGGCCGCTCAGTCGATCCGGTAGAACGGGTTCGGCAGCTTGAAGTCGCGCTCGGACAAGCCGCCGGCGAAATCGCTGTCCTGATCTCCGAGATTGGCGATGATCGTGAATCCTTGCGCGGCGATCCGCTGGCGGGCGGCGAGTTTGAACGAAGCGGCGCTATCCTTCGAACCATTGGCTTTCACGATGAGGCCCTGCCACCCGTCGAAGCCCATGCGCCGGAGGTTCCGCGCGGTGGCGGCGCGCTCGCTTTCGCGCCGCCCGGTGAGGAAAAACACGGCGACTCCGTTGGCGCGTGCCGTCTGATAGACCGTTCGCACCGGTTCGATCGCCGGGGCATCCGCCTCCGCGACCCATTCACTCCAGCGCTGCTGGTGGTAACCCCAGTCCTGCTCGCGCATGTGCCGGAGGTTCGAGAGGCTTGTCTCGTCGATGTCGAGGACGATGGCAAGTTTGCCGCCCGCGGCGGAGCGGTGTTCGATCCAGGCGGCCGCCCTCCGTCCGACGCTTGCGAGGTCGGTCTGGTAGCGGCCGGATTCCGCGTATCGGTCGACATCCTGTTTCGCGAGCGAGAGATTGCGCGGCGCCGGCGCGGCGCAGCCGGCCGTGAGGACGACAAGGCAGGCGAGGGTGTTGCGGGTGCGGCGGGTCATCGGACGAACGGGGAGTCTAACGATTCCCGGCGCCGGCCGCAAGCTTGTCGTGATCGATGCGGATCTTCGCCGATTCGAACTTCCGCAATGCGAGGCGGTATTCCTCGGCGGCCGCGCGTCGTTTCGCGGACTCCAAAGCGGCCATGACCTCCTCCTTTGCTTCGTCGAAGGTCCGTGGCTGCGCCGGTTTGCTGCCGGTCACCTCGACGAGGTGCCATCCGATGCGCGTGCGCACGAGCGCGGGCTCCCCAGTCTTCAGCGCGAATACCTGTGCGGTGAACTCCGCCGGAAGCCGGTCCTTGCCGAACCATCCGAGATCGCCGCCCTTGTCCTTGCTCGCCGGGTCCTCGCTCAGCTCGGAAACCAGTTCTACGAAGTCCTTTTTCCCCGCCTTCAGATCCGCGAGGGCGGCCGTGAGTTTCGCTTTTTCCAGCTCCGGATCCCGGTCGAGGGTGGGCAGGAAAACCTGGCGGGCCTCGATGCGCTCCGGGATCTCCAACTCCTTCGCATGCCCGTCGAACCATGCGCGGGCCTCCTCCTCGGTCACCTCCGCCATCGGTGCGACTTTCCTTTCCACATACTTCTCCTGTTGGATGCGCGCGGCGATACGCTCGCGGAGCTCGGTTTCGCTCTCGATGCCCTGCGCGTTCATCGCGCTTTCCATTCCATCGCGGGATTCGAATCGTGCGGCAAGACGGCGCAGCCGCTCGTCCACCTCTTCCTCGGAAACGATCAGGTCGGGCGCGTTGGCTTTGGCTTTCACGCGCAGCAGTTCGTGGTCGATCAATCCGTCGAGCGCGACGTAGCGGATGAGTTTCAACTCGTCGGCCGAAAGCTCCCCGGCGTCGCGTCCTTCCAGCCACAGCCGCTCGCGCACCGCGCGGTCGAGTTGATCGAGGGTGATGTGATGGTTGAACACACGGGCCACCACGTTTCCATCGTCCGGGCCGGTGCCGACGCGCTCGATCCGCTTCGCCAGCGGCCCATGGAACACGAAGAGATCCAGCGCGAGATAAACGAGAGCGATGCCGTACACCGCCAGTCGGATCGTGAATTTCCGCAGCGATGTCATGCGCCGGTGGAGGTGGCGACACGGCGGCGGCGCAGCAACGCAAGGGCGCCAAGCCCGGCCAGGACCGCCGCGGAAGGCTCGGGCACGAGGTTGCCGGTGATGAGCACGTTGTCGATGCGCATGTCATCGTTGGCGGCGCCGTTCTGCCAGTCATCGAAACGAATCGCGACATAGCCTTGGTCGTTGATCGCGGTCTGGGAGGAGAGGTTCACCGCAACGCGGGTGAACGAAGTCGACGCGCTGACCGCCGTGTTGTTTGTGATCTCGGTCGAGACGCCGCCGGCGAAGTCCTTGACGGTTCCCGACACGTCGCCGGGGTTGGTGACATCCTGCAGCGTGTTCAGGGAAAACTTGAGATCGTAGGATTCGATCGGGCTGGTGCCGTTGTTCTGGAAATCGAAGGAAATCTCGATGTCCTTGTAACCGATCGTGGAGAACACGAGGAAGAATTCCGCGTCATTGTCGCCGGACTTCGCGATGTCGTCCCATGCCATCGACTGGCCGGCCACCGCGTTGATGCCGTTGGCGGCATCCGCAAAGGCGTTGCCGCCTTTGCCGTTGCCGTCGGTGTCCGCACGCTGCTGATAGAGGTTGGCGACTCCGATGACCGAGCCGTGGACGATCTGCGGACTCGCGTCCGCCTCCACGAATCCATTGTTGAAATCCCAGAACGCGAGGACCGCTGCGTCGGAGTTCGGGCAGATGGCCGTGATCAGGACGGCGGACAGCAGGTTGACGAACGGTTTCATGGTCGAAGCGTGGCAGGGAGATCCAAACAAACAGATAACGCGGCCACCACGCAATTGTTGCGGCAATTCCCTCCTCCTTCGCCGGAAACTCAACGGATTTCCACCGTCGCGCCCGGGCGTACGAGAGTCGGCAGGCGGATGGCGTCCCAGTTCGCGAGGCGGATGCAGCCGGCGCTGCGCGCGCGGCCGATCGTTTCCGGATCCGAGGTGCCGTGCAATCCGATGCCCGGGCGGCTGGTGCCGTTCCAAATGATGCCGACCGGGCTGTTCGGGCCGGCGGGGATGTTGATCGCGTTTTCACTTCGCCGTCCGGTGTCGAGCAACGACTGGTCGTAGCGCCACCACGGAAGGGTCACCATGTTGCGGAGTTCCCAGGTGCCGAACTTGATGAACTTCGGCTTGCCGGGGGTGATCGGAAACGAAGCGAGCAGACCGCGGTTGCCACGGCTCGCCGGCGCGGCGTCCGGGTTTTCCGGATCGGCCACGATCAACGCGGCGGGCGCTGCTTCGAAAATGCGAACCTGGTTGATTTTCGTGTCCACCACCAGATGGCGGGCGGCCAGGGACTCCTCGGTTTCGAACTTCGTCTCGGTGAGATTCTCAATGTGGAACGGGGTGACGTTCGGCACGATGATCGTGTCGTGCGGCTTGAGATTGTTCACCTTCGACGCGCCGTTGAGTTCGATGAGATATGGCACGTCGCAGTGATATCGCTCCGACATGAACTCGCCGTAGCTGCGGTAGCTCATGCGTTTCTTTTTTGCCTGCAGCGAGCGCTTGTATGGCAGGCTGGAGTCCACCCATTCCTTGGCGGCTTCGGGGACCACGGCCATCGCGAACGGATTCGGCACCGCCTTGCGTGCGGCCAGGTTCACCGCCGTCCAGCCGTCGATCGGATGGCCGTTCACCTCGTTCCACGATTTCACCGCCAGTTCGGTGAAACGACCGGGTTTGCCGTCGATGACGCCCGGGCCGAACTTCGAATCGTCGAGGAAGATCTGCAGTCGCACCGCGTCGTCGCCGGTGGGTTTCTGGTCGATGGGATTCGGAACCACCTCCTCCGTCGCGGGCGGAGCCGTGGGAACGGCGGGAACAGGCACGGCCGGGATTCGCGGTTTCGCAAACGCCACATCCTGCGGAATTTCCGGAGTCGCCGTCACCGGCGGAGTTTCGGCCAGAGGCCGGGAATTCGGATCGTCATCGCCGCCGATCGGCAGCGCCTTGAGCACCGGCTCGCGCTGGGTGGCGGGCGGTGAGGGAACCTGGGCGACGACGGGAAGCGACGCGAAAACGAGGGCGTAGAGCGGGATGCGGAGCATGGGATGCAAGGGCGGGATGCGGATCACGCGGGGTTCCGGGCGAATTCCTCCAGCCTGCCGGCGAGGGACTGCGGAACCACCGCGCGCAGGAGGATATCATTCCCATCGTATTCCGTCGAGAGGACCTTCGCCTCGGCGTGCAGAAGGCTGACGAGGTCGCCGCGGCGCTGCGGGATGCGGAAGTCCCGGCAGCGGACCCGGTCCGCGAGGACCGCGGAGCACGCTTTGAGAAGCTGGTCGAGCCCGCCGCCGGTGGCCGCCGATACGTGCAGCGCCCCGGGAAACTTGCGTTCGAGATCGGCGAGTTGATCCGGGTCGGTCACGAGGTCGATCTTGTTCAGCACCGTCACCGCTTTCTTGTCCTCGGCGCCGAGTTCGGTCAGCACGTCCAGCGTGGTGTCGTGGAAACGCTGGACTTCCGGTGCCGTCGCATCGAGCACGTGGATGATGAAATCCGCGAGCACCGCCTCCTCCAGCGTCGCCTTGAATGCCTCGACCAGTCGGTGCGGCAGGTTTCGCACGAAACCGACCGTGTCGGTGATCAGAAGCGGTTGGCCGTCCGGCAGATCGATCCGCCGGGTCGTCGTGTCCAGTGTGGCGAAAAGCATGTCCTTGGCCATCACATCCGCGCCGCTGAGACGGTTGAGCAACGTCGATTTGCCGGCATTCGTATAGCCGACGATGGCAGCGTGCGGCGTCTCGAAACGTTCGCGGTCCTTGCGCTGGGTGGCACGGTGTTTGCGCACGGCCTCAAGCTCGCGCTTGCAGCGTTCGATCGCGACGTTGGCCAGCCGGCGGTCCACCTCGATCTGTTTTTCCCCCATGCCCCGTGCGGCGCCTCCGCCCTGGCCTCCGCCCGAGCCGCCTTCGCGGTCGAGGTGCCCCCACATCCGGGCGAGGCGCGGCAGTGCGTATTGCATGCGGGCTAGCTCGACCTGCAGGCGCGCCTCACGCGTGTGCGCCCGCTTCGCGAAAATATCGAGGATCACCTCCTCGCGGTCGATCACGCACAAGTCCGCGAGTCGTTCCCACTCGCGCTGCTGCGACGGGGCGAGCGAATTGTCGAAAACGATCACGTCGCATTCGTGCGCCCTCGCCAGCTCGACGATTTCGGCCGCCTTGCCGGTGCCGCAGAGGAACTTCTTCTGCATCTCCCGGCATTTCGCGAGGACGGACTCCACCACCTCGATGCCCAGCGTGTTCACCAGCTCGCCCAATTCCTCCAGCAGCGACGAAGATTCCTCCTCCTCACGCGCGTCAAAGTAGAGCCGCACCAACAAGGCGCGCTCCACCATCTCCGGTTTTTCCCGAACTTCGAACATCCGGCGCACGCTTAGCACCGCCCCGGGCGACCGGCCATGGCAAACTTCGCCCGCGCCTTCAACGGTTCCGCTCGGTCTTCAACCACCGCTCGTGGCCCCACAGGCCCCACACCACGCCGGCGAGACCCAGCGTCAGCATCAGCGGCGGCAGCCCGATCGTCAGGCTGATGCCGATCGGTCCGATGGCGTGCAGCATGTTGTCGTTCACGAAATGCGGTGCCAGCACCAGATACAGACGGGCGATGAGCACGGCGATCGCCCCCGCGGCCATCATGTGGCCCCCCCACGAATGTTCGCGGCGTGCCAGCCGGATCGCTGCATAGGCGACCAGCCCAAGGCCGATCACCCCGAACGCGTCGAACAAGGACCCGTTCCGGATCACGATTTCAAGCAAGGTGGTCATGGGGGCGGGGGTGAGGGGAGGTTTGGGGATGGGAGCCGGGGGAGCTGAGGCCGAAAAGATTCGCGTGAAGGGCCACACCGAGGCCGAAGAGCAGCCAGCCGGTGTTCATGACGGTCACCTTCACCACATGCCAGGCGAGGGTGTCCGCCGACACGAGCGAGAGAGGTTTGTCGGGTGCGAAGAAGCGGATCATGCCGCCTTCATACATCGGCAGCAGGATCGAATACCCGAACGCCAGAAGCAGGGCGCCGGCCACCAGCAGCCGCGATGTCCAGCGTCCGGAGGTCGAGGCGAGCCGCCATGCGATCACCATCAGGCTGATCCCCATCACAATGAGGAATACCGGACGGACCGCGGCGATCGAAGCAAGTGGGGGGAGAATGCCGACGCTCATCTTCGCGCAGCATGCCGGATTTCTAACTCATTGAGCAATAACAATTTAGAAAGGCAATATTGGATATGAAGGCATGTGGATAGCTTGGGATTCTTGATGGGTTAGAGAGAGTTGAAACTTCGGATTTCTTGAGTGCATGCTCGGGAAAGCTGGTAGTGAGGGACTTGGGCTTTCCATTGTTCGGTCATCCGAGGGGGCTCGTTCGGCTTCAGGCCTTGAAATCCCTTGTGAACCTGAATTTCCGCGACAGAAAAAATTTTCTGGTTTCGAGAGGAAATGCGGATCGCTTGGCTTTCGGCTCTTGCGGGTCGCGTTTCCTGCGCCTAATCCGTGCCCGCCATGTCCGACGCCGCCACTCCGCAGCAAGCCCAGTCCACGGAAGCCGAACTCATCGCCATCCGGCGCGAGAAACTCGGAAAACTCCGTGATCTCGGCGTGGATCCGTTCGGCTCGAGCTACGAGGTGTCCGACACCCCGGCGAACCTGCGCGCCAATTTCGAAGAAGGCCGCCGGGTGAAGATCGCCGGCCGCATCACCGCGCTGCGCGACATGGGCAAGTCGGTGTTTTTCAGCGTCGGCGACATCCATGGCTCGATCCAGGGATACCTCGGCACCAAGGGCCTCGACGAAGCCAAGCTGGCCGAGTGGAAGTGCCTCGACCGCGGCGACTGGATCGGCATCGAAGGCGAAACTTTCGTCACCCGCACCGGCGAGCCGACGGTGAAGGTGGAGGATTTCACCGTGCTTTCGAAGTCGCTGCGGCCGATGCCCGACAAGTTCCACGGCCTGTCCGACCGTGAAACGAAATACCGCAAGCGCCACCTCGACCTGATGGGCAATCCGGAGAGCGCTTCCGTGTTCGTCACCCGCTCGCGCATGGTCGCCGAGATCCGGAACTTCTTTCACCAGCGCGACTACCTCGAAGTGGAAACCCCGATGCTCCAGAGCGTCGCCGGCGGTGCCGCCGCGCGGCCGTTCGAAACCTTCCACAACGCGCTCGGCATGGACCTCACCCTGCGCATCGCGCCCGAGCTCTTCCTCAAGCGCCTGCTCGTCGGCGGTTTCACGAAGGTCTTCGAACTCAACCGCAATTTCCGCAACGAAGGTATCTCGCGCCGGCACAATCCCGAGTTCACCATGCTCGAGGCCTACCAGGCCTTCGCCGACTTCGAGATCATGGCGAACCTCGTCGAGGAACTCACCTGCCATCTTGCCGAAACCTTCTGCGGCGGCCTCACCATCGAGCACAAGGACGAGGACGGAAACGTCACCCGCACGATCGACCTCAGCCGCCCGTGGAAACGCGCGAACTACCACGACCTCGTCAAGGGCGTCGCCGGCGACGACTTCTTCGACGTCACCCCCGAGCAACGCCGCGCGAAGTGCGACGAACTCGGCGTCCAGATTTCCCCGGAAATGGAGGACTACGAAGTGATCCAGCAGGTCTTTGAAAAGAAGGTCGAGGAACACACCTTCGATCCATGTTTCGTCACCCGCGTGCCCAGCGAACTCATCCCGCTCGCCAAGCTCAGCCCGGGTGGCAAGACCGTCGAGGTGTACGAACTCATCATCAACGGCCAGGAAATCTCGCCCGGCTACTCCGAACTCAACGACCCCGATTTCCAACGCCAGCGCCTCGAACACCAGGCCGGCGGCGAGGAGGAACAGAAGGTCGATTACGACTTCATCGAAACCCTCGAAAGCGGCATGCCCCCCGCCGGCGGCATCGGCATCGGCATCGACCGCCTCATCATGATGCTCACCGGCGCCCCGACGATCCGGGATGTGGTGCTGTTCCCGCTGTTGAAGAAGAAGGAGTCCTGAGAGATCGAATCGGTCCCACGGGGCCGATGCGGACTATGGATGGCCGCTCCGGATCCACTCTTCGAACGCCGCCCGGACCTCCTCGACGGATGCGGAATCGTACGGCTGCTTGCCCTCGAAGGCCCACACGACTCCGGGCCACGCCGGGTCTCCCGGCGAGCGGCCGACGATGTGGATGTGGAGTTGGCGGACTTGGTTGCCGATGGCGGCAACGTTGAGTTTCCCGGGGCGGAAGTGGGCGGAGACGAAACACGAGACATCGCGGATGGCGCGGGTGACGTTCTGATAGGTGGCGGCGTCGAGCTGGTGGAGGTCTTCGATTTCCTCTCCGACCTCCGGGACGAGGATGAACCAGGGAAAGATCGCGTTGTTCTTCAGCAGCACGCGGCAGCCGCGGTGGACGCCGAAGTCGAAACCGCCGGCCGCGAGGCGGGGATGAAGAATGAAGGGCACGGCGCATCCTTGTCGTCGCTCCGGATCGAGTCCAGTCTTCGCGCGTGCCGCTCGTGACATCCAGCTACCGCGCCCCTGCTTGGCTGCCGGGAGGTCATTTGCAGACGATGGTGCCGGCACTTTTCCGAAAGGTGCCGCGGGTGACGACGCGGCGCGAGCGGCTGGAGCTGCCGGACGGGGATTTCCTCGATCTCGACTGGGCGGGCGAGGGAAGTGCGCGACTGGCGATCCTGTCGCACGGGCTCGAGGCGGACTCGAGCGCTCCCTACATCCAGGGCATGGCGCGGGCGCTTCGTGCGGATGGCTGGGACGTGCTGGCGTGGAATTTCCGCGGCTGCGGCGGCGAGCCGAACCGGCTGCCGCGTTTCTATCACAGCGGATCGAGCGACGACCTGCGCCATGTGATTCAGCATGCGATGGAGGTCCATCCGGCGGAGCGGATCGGCCTGGTGGGTTTCAGTCTCGGAGGAAACATCACATTGAAATATCTCGGCGAAGCGGAGGTGCCACCACGGGTGACGCGGGCGGTGGCGTTCTCGGTCCCCTGTGATCTCGCGTGCTCTTCGGCGGAACTCTCGCGTTTCTCGAACCGGATTTACATGGAGCGTTTCCTGCGGTCGCTGCGCGGCAAGCTGCGAGGAAAACATCCGCGGTTTCCGCAGGAGATCCTGCTGGAGAAACTCAAGGGTGTGCGCGACTTCCGCGGATTCGACGACCGTTTCACCGCGCCGCTCCACGGTTTCCGCGATGCGGAGGACTACTGGGCGCGTAGTAGTTCGCGACCGTTTCTCGCGGCCATCCGGATCCCCACGCTGCTGGTGAATGCGGCGAACGATCCATTTCTCGGTCCCGGCTGTTATCCTTGGCAGGAGGCGGAGGAGAGTGGGTTTTTCCACCTCGAGGTGCCGGCCGAGGGCGGGCACGTGGGGTTTGCCAGCGGAGGGGAGACGTATGGGTCGGAAACGCGGGCGCTGGAGTTTCTCAACGGTCCCGCCTGATCACGATCAACCGCTGTCCCGCGCGGGTGAAGCCCATGTAGAGCATGCGGGTGTGGTCGCGGCGGAGGTCGCGGCGCTCGTCGTCGGAGAGGCGGAGGTCGCGCTCGGATTCCAACAGGTGGTCCATGCCTAACAAGAGAACGACCGGTGCTTCGAGTCCGGTGGCGGCATGCAGCGTGGTGACGGAACAGAAGGCGTCCGGTGGCATCGGTCCGGACTTGGCGTCGTGAACCTGGCCGGTGCCGAGCTTGCTTTCGAGCGCGGCGCGGAGTGGCCGTTCGAGCGCGCTGTTGGCGTGGAGAACGAGCAGTTTGCCGGGTTTCAATCCACCATCGCGCATCGCGAGCGCTTCGTTTGCAGCGCGTGCGATCTCGTCCTGCGGGCCGACGACGCGGAGGACGGCGGGTGCCTCGCCTTCCTCGGAGATCGCGGCGAGTTGGGTGTCATCCGGGACATTGAGGTCGCTTTCGTTTTCAGACGGGTCCCTGCGTTCTTCATAAAACCCGCGGGCGAAACGGAGGATGGCACGGGTGTTCCGGTAGGGCTGGGTGAGGCGCGTGGTGCGTCCGCGGACTTCGATGCCCGCGGCGAGCCAGGATTGGCGGCGGCGCAGGAATCCCTGCGTGGGGTCGGCCGCGAGAAACAGGTGCCCGCCGGGTCTCAGGGCGGCGTTGACGATCTCGAACCACGCCTTCGCGAAAAACTGCGCCTCGTCCACGAACACGGCGTCGTAGGCGGGAAACACCAGCCGTTTCTCCACCACCGCGGCCTTGTGGAACAGCAGCGCGATGTTATGCCAATCGGTCAGTCCGCTGTCCCGCAGGTGGTGCTGATAGATTTCGAACAAACTCCACACGGCCGAGCGTGCGGCGGTGGTGAGCGCGGTGCCGCGGCCCGCGCGGTCGGCGGCGAGGTAGTCGTCGCGGCGGAGGATGCGCTGGTCCTTGAGCCAGCCGATCTCGTCGGAAAGAAAGCTGGCGGAGAGTTTTCCCAGCGATGGCACCTGGTACTGCAGGCCACGGACGATCTCGACCATGCGCTCGGCACCGACGGGCGTCTGGGCGGTGCCGAAATCGCCGCGCAACGAGCGGGCCGCCCACTGGAAAAACGTCAGGCAATCCGCGTTCCGCGGCAGCCCGGCTATGCGTTCGGAGCGGCGTTCGAGTTCGTGGCGCAGCGGCTTGTTGTGGGTGAGAACCAGCACGCGGGCGGACGGATGGAGCCGGGCGGCGAGCATCGCGCGGTAAAGCAGCACGAGCGACTTGCCGCTGCCCGCGACGCCGGTGACCAGACGGATCGACGATGTTTCCGGCACCTCGTCCGAGGGCAGCAGATCGAGGTCGTTTTTCACACACCATTCCTGGTCAAAGTCGAGGAAACGCGGCGGCAGCCCCGCATCCGTGGCGCGATCCGGCGGGACGCGCTGCACGAATTCCTCGGGCACAACCGACTCGGGCGCGAAGGCGCGCCGCAGATGGAGCAAGCCCGTTTCCGGCATGGCGGCATCGGCCATCGCTTCGAGCCGGCGGGCGAAGTGGTCCGGCCGCATCTGGTTGAGGCCGAGGTAGGAAACACCCGCTTCGTCCGCGTGCAACATGACGACTTCATCGACGGTGCCTTCGCTCACGTTCGGGAACACCACCAGCCGCCGCATCGGCAGGGACGAAGGATCGAGCCCGGACATTTCCAGCGATTGCCGGACGAAACCCTCGAGCGTGTCGCGTTCCGCGCGGCCTAGATCGCCCGGTGCGAGAGTTTCGCCGGATGCGAAGAAATCGGCCTGCAGGGCGGACTCGGCAAGCTGCTGCGAAGTGGCGGCCACCTGGATGAGAAACGCGTGGCGCCCGCGCCAGACGAGGAAGACATGCGGGCGCTCCGTGGATTTCCCATCGATCGAAAGCCACGCGGTGAAATCGTCCGGCAGCGTCTTGAGCACCTTGTAGAACGCTGCGAACGCACGGTCCGGGCGGCCGCGGGGCCTCGCTGGAATGATCGTCGCCATGTCAACGCGCGCTCTCTAACAAACTCAAGGCGACCGCCGCCCGTTCGTCGTGCGGCGCATTGCGCTCCAGCCATGCGCGGAAGCGCGGCGAGTGGACCAGCAGCACCTTCGTGCGCGCCCGGGTGACCGCCACGTTCAGACGTTGCGGATAGGTGAGGAAACGGCCGACGCGGTCGAGAAACCCATCGTCGGATGCCACGAAGGAAACGATCATCGCCTCGCGCTCCTGGCCTTGGAAACGCTCGACCGTATCCACTGTTAGATCGCCGATGTCCGGCCGCTCCGCGAATCGATGGAAGCGCAGCAAACCCCGGATCCTCGCCGCCTGCGCGCGGAAGGGCACCACCACGCCAATCTCGCGGGGCGCGAGGCCGCCGTCGAGCATCGCCTCGACAAGCGCCGCAGTTTCGTTCGCCTCCTCGTCGGAAACCACACGGTTTCCCTCGTGATCGACGGGCACGGAGACCATGGACGGCTCGGGGCCTAACAAACCCGTGGGACGCGTCGATTTCAGGGCAAAACGATGCCCCGCATTCGTCCGGTGGGCCGTGAGGCGTCTCTGATAGAACATCTCGGACGGCCAGCGGGTGAGTGGATCGTTCATCCGATAGGTCGTCGCCAGCATCGTGTGCCCGCCGCTTCGCGACAGCCGGGCGAAGACGGAATCCTCCGCGGCATCATCGACCGGCCGCATCACCACCGGCGGGAGTTGCTGGCGGTCGCCGAAGAAGAACCATCGTTGCGCGCGCAGCATCGGCATCACCGCCGCCTCGATGCGCATCTGGCTGGTTTCATCGATGACCGCGACATCGAAGCGCGCCTCACCCGCGCGGCTGGAAAACAAGGCGAACGGTGTGCAGCCGACGACATAAGGTCCCGGATGATCGAGCAGACCGGTGTCCGCGAAGCGCTCCTTGAATTCGATGCCCTCCGCATCGAACGGAAACGGATCGGAAACCTTGAACACCGGGCAGTCCACCATCGGCGCGATCTTGCGCAGCGCGTGGTGGATCGCACGATGGGTGAAGGCGGTCACGAGCACGCGTTGGCCTTGATCGACGAGTTTCTGGACGAGCCGCGCCAAGGCGAAGGTCTTGCCTGTGCCCGGCGGGCCTTGGACGAGGTGGAAGCGATCGGCCGCGAGGCAGTTCGCGACCGCATCGATCTGTGAATCGTCGAGACCCGAGTCATCCAACGAATCGCAGGACTCCGCGTGCGCCTCAAAGTCGATCTCCCAGCCGGTTTCGCCTAACAGCGCCGGCAGGACCGCGTCGCGGCCGTGCGCGGTTGCCGCAAGCTCGGCGAGCGCCTTGAGATAGAAATCCGTTAGGTCGATCACATCCTCGTCGAGTGTCCATGCGTCCTGCCGTGCGATGTCCGCCTGTGCCGGCACCGAGATGGTGAGCCCTTTCGGCGTGAGGCCGAAGAAGGTCGCGGGGATGTGGCTCCCATCCGGATCGTTCTGGCTCAGGCGGACGGTTTCGCCATCTTGGAACAGCGCCGCGTCTGCCAGCAAGGAATGGAAATGTACGAGCCGCTGGCCGCAGATCATCTCCGATGATGCGACGCTCAGCGGCCCGATCGCCCGTCCTGCCTCCACGCGTTCCGGCAGCGGTTTTTCCCATCGTTTTCTCGCCGCGTCCCAACCATGCCGCGCTTCCTCGCGGACCTGGCGTTCCAGATCACGTCGGAATTCCTCGGGCGACGGGTGCGTTGCGATGGTTCAGGTTTGCAAACCAGTCGTAGAGAGGGAAGCGGCATTTCTCACCGCACCAACTCCCGCACCGGCGTGAACCACTTCGAGTCCGGGGTGAACTCGTCCGGTGTGCGCAGTGTCCGCACCGAGCCGTCGAGGATGAATCCGGCGGCGCGGCCGTTGTAGCGTTGGGGGTCCGGTACGTTGGCGTAGCCGTCGATGTAGCCCCACGAGTTGCTGCGGGCTCCGTCGCAGAGCACCAGCACGCGGCCGGGGTCGTCGAAGTTGGCGAGGCGGAGCACATGGTCCTCCTTGAAGCCTGAGTCGCCTTTGTGGCGGCCGATGACGGGATAGTTCCAGCCATAGGAAATGGTCATGGCAACCAGCTCGGGGTCGAACTCGGAGTGATTCGGGCTGCGGAACAACTCGCTCTCGTTGCCTTCGGTGGAGAAGTCTTCGGTGATGAGCTGCCACCAATATCTGCCTTGGTTGTAGTCGTGCCAAACGGGCAGTTCGCCATTGTGGTCGGTGGCGTAGGTGAGCACCATCGCGCCGAGGTCGTGGGCGCGCGAGATGCTGCCGGAAAAACGCGCGCTCTGCATCGCGCGGCGGCCGATCGTGAGTGCGAGCGCGGCCACGACGATGAGAATGAGCACGACGACCATCAGCTCGACGAGGGTGAATCCGGATCTTGATGCGCGGGATGTCATGGGGAGTTGGTTTCAATGGTTAGCCAGCCGGCGGAGTCGATCGGAACTTCCGGGTTGGCGAGGCGCAGGGCGTAGTCCGCGCGTTCTTTCAGGCGGGGGTGCGGGTCGGGAAAGCGGATCTCAACCGGCGCCGAAACGTCGGGCAGCGTGATCGTCCGTTCGATCCCGGGTTTCAACGAGCGGACGGTGAAACCGTCGGCCGTCAGGCTTTTCCCGCCGGGCTTCCGGTATTCCAGCGTCCTGTCGTAGAGCGGGGCCGCGAATCCATCGTTGCGAAGGGTGAGGTGGAGTCCGGTTCCGGACGTCGCGGCTTCTAACAATCGGATGCGGTGTCCGAGCCGGGCGGCGATCTCCTGATAGGTGCCGTCGTCCTTCCACGAGCCGAGCACGGCCGGGTGGTAGTCGGCGTTGAGATAGTTGTAGTGAAAGCGGGCGAGCTCGCGCAGGGCGCTCTCTCCTGACGAGCGGGGGAGAGAAACGCCGCAGGTCTCGCCGCCCATCGGGAGTGATTCGGTTTCCGTTTCCAGCCAGAGTTTCTCGCCATCTGGATCCTGATAGGTTCCGACATCGTCCGGGCTGGCGAGAAAACAATCGTTGTGCTGGCCGACGCGCCCGGCGCCCGGCGCGCCGGAATCGAAGAGCATCCACTTCTGCCGCGGCGTGCGGACCTGGAGGAAGACGGGCGCCGGAACGGCTTCCAGAAGCGCGTGGATGATCCGTCGGCACGGTTCGGGTGCGAGCGAGCCGTCGTTTTCGCGGAAATCCGGATGCACCGAGTGCCATTCGCCCCAGGCGCCGAGGAAGCCGGCTTGCACGCAATGAAGAACGTCGGAATCCGCAGCGAGCACCGGAGCGAGTTGCGAGATATGTCTTAGAACGAGTTCCTCTCCCGCCTGATGTTCCTCCGGGGCGTCCATCGACGGGGAATAGGCGAAACGGACGATGGCCTTCATGCCCGCCTCGCGGACCGCCTTGAAGTCGTCGCCGATCGCTTTCAGGAAGTCCTCCGCAATGTCGCTGCGGGTGAACTCGCCGAGATAAAACACACGCAACACCAGCGTGGCGCCATCCGCCCGCCATGTTCGCATCGTCTCCACGGAGGGCGGCGCGTCGGCGGTGGATCTCCGCTCGGTGTGGCGGTAGAAACCGCGTCCCGAATCGGTGATCGGAGCCCACCCGGCGGCGTTTTCCACCGGCGTCGTCTTCGCTTCGTCGCAGGAACAGAACGCACAAAGCAGCGGCGCGAGCAGGGCGGGGGCGAGGCGTTTCATTCGACGCGCCGCGCGTTGCGGTAGGGTTGGTTGATGAAGACGAGGCTGTCGTGGTCGCGCAGCAGATGGCGCTCGACGATTTCCGACGCGTCGAAGTTCACCTCGAGGATGCCGTCGCGCACGGACCAGCGGGCGGATTCGAAATACGGTGTCGGCTGGCCGTTGAACTCGAGCAGACAGGTGCCGTCCGGGCGGAAGGTGCGTCGATAGATGACGCCGTCGTGCACATACTCCCAGACGCCGACGAAGTCCGCGGCTTCCGCATCCAGCGCGGTGGCATCCTCCAGCATCAGGATGCCCTCACTGGTCGCTCCGTCATCCATCGCGCCGGGCCACGCGCGCAGCGTCCAGTTCCCGCGCCGCCAGGAACCCTCCGGAACCGGTAGCTGATAGACATTCGCCAGCGTGCTGCCGAGATCGCCGACGCTGCACGGATGCTCGTCGGTGGCGACAACCTCTCCATCCAGCAGCAAATCCATCTTTTGCAGCACGAGCGCGTCGGGACCGCTCATCCATTTGAGAACGACAATGTGCTCGCCTGCCGACCAAACGAGATGGCTCACGTCCCATTCCATCGGCCGGCTGTCGCCGGAGAAATACCACGGCATCTCGCGGCTCGGCGCCTGGCGGATGAAAC
Organism: Akkermansiaceae bacterium; assembly: GCA_024233135.1. Lineage (GTDB taxonomy): Bacteria > Verrucomicrobiota > Verrucomicrobiia > Verrucomicrobiales > Akkermansiaceae > Luteolibacter. The sequence continues at coordinate 103,845 of JACKPZ010000012.1, forward strand.
GCGATTGATCGAAGGGGATCGACCGCAGCGGACTCTCGACCATGCCGGGAACGCGCACGGCGTGGCCGGTGTAGAGCGGCACCGCGCCGCCGGCGTCGGTGTTCGGTTTCACCTTCACCTCGCCGCGGAAAACTCCGACCTCCATCGTACCTTTGTCCGGATCCGCCTCGATGGCGAACTCGGTGCCGTAATCAACCACCTGGCCGTCCGGACAATCGACGGTGAAACCCTCGGCGCCCGGAGGAACTTCGGCGACGAGTTTCCCATGCACCAGCCGCCCGGCGTTCGGGCCGGTGACTTCGTAAGCTGCCGGGCCTTCGAGAAGCAGGCGCGTGCCGGAGTCATGGGTGATCTCTAACAATCCCGACCGGATGTCGACCATCCCGCCGAGCGGGGCTCCGTTCGGAAACGGATCGCCATTCCAAACGACGCCGACGACATCGGTTACCGATGCGAGCGCGCCGGCACCGCGGTTTGGCGGGCCGGAGCGGTGGAACGCGAGCACGGCGATGACGACCGCGGCCGCGGCGGCGATGCCGATCCACCACGCTCCGGCGGGGCCGCGTTTCACGACGGGCGCTTCGTTTGTCAGAAGCGCCTGCGCCATCAGTCCATCCTGGGCGGCCGCGGCGAGGTAGTGGTCCATCGCGGCTTCGTCGTCGCGCATCATTTCCTCGAGCCGGGCGAGACCCGCTTCGTCGAGCGTGCCATCGAGCATGCCGTCGATGAGCCGCCGGAGTTCATTGGGAGGGGCGTCCTTCATGGGTTGTTGGAAATTCGTTTCTCGACGCAATGGCGGAGAGCCAGTCGCAGGCGGGAGATTTTCTTGTGGATCGAATTGGCGGATTCGCCCGCGAGCTCCGCGAGTTCGGTGAGCGATCCGCGTTTTGCGTACTTCCATTCGAGCAGGCGGCGGTCCTGCGGACGGGTGCGCGCGAGACATTCGGTGAGCGCGCGGAGCCGGAGATCGGCTCCGGAAACGCGTTCCTCCGCACGTCCCGCGAGCCGCTCGATCATCTCGTCGCTGAAGCGGAGGCGGTTCTCGCGCGCTTGATCGCGACGCGCGGCCATCACCTTGAAGCGGGCGACACGCATCGCCCAGGCGCGGAAGTCGGAGCCCGGCTCGTATTCGCCGCGCCGCTCCCAAAGGAAGAGGTTGGTCTCCTGCACCACGTCGTCGGCGCCGTCCGCGCCGCCGAGCAGTCCGGCCGCGAATTCCAACAGCATCGGCTGCAGCTCGCGGATCCTCGCGGCCACCTCATGGGCGGCCGCGCTGTCTTCGAGCGGAATGTCGGATTTCGGTTTCGGTTTCATCATGAGATTCCTGCGGAAGACGGCGTGTTGCCACCGCTCCGCCAAGCAATACCCCGCCGCCGGGAAACCTGACACAAAGAATTCATCCGGCCAAAAACCGCTTTTCATGCCGTCTCCGAAGCGTCATGCACGGATACCCACGAAGTTGATCCCGATGAAAAAATTCCTTTGTTCCTGCCTTCTTCTCTCGGTTCTTCCCGCCGCGGCCGAGCGCGGTCCGGTCCCCGGGTTCTCCACCGCCGATCCCTACCTCATCTACTACGGAAACTGGGACGCCGGCAAGGTGGACGCCGCCCGCACCAACTACCGGATGGTGATCCTCCACCCGACGAGCAACATCACGCCAGCCGATATCGCGACCATCCGCCGCGGTCCGGACAACGTCGCCTCGACGTCCGACGATGTCCATGTGCTCGCCTACATTTCCGTCGGCGAGGACGACCGTCCGGGCGCGCCGTTCACCGGTGACGGCAACGGTCCGCGCATCGATCCACGGAACTCGGAGAACGATCCGCTGGAAGGCATTTCCGCGCTCGGTGATCCGTCGACGGGTGGTACCGGATACGCGTCCTATTATCTCGATGACGACGATTTCGACGGCGAGCCCGACATGAATCCGACCTTCGGCGGTCCCTATGTGAATCCCGGCGATCCCGCGTGGTTCCAGGTGATCAAGAACAACGTGAAAAGCGTCGATGGCGTCGCGGGACTCGATGAGATCATGACCACCACCACGGGACTCGGCTACGGGTGCGACGGAGTGTTTCTCGATACTCTCGACACGCCGGCGCCGAACTCATTCGGTGCCACCTACTACGAGTGGACTGCTCCTGCCTATCAGCAACTGGTCAAGGACATCAGCGACGCCTATCCCGGCAAGCTGCTGCTCGGCAACCGGGGATTGTTTTTCTACAACCCGAACCTCAAGACCTACAACTACACGCTGCGCCCGTATCTGAACCTCATTCTCTTCGAGAGCTACTACACCGACAGCAGCGGCAGCGGCGTACCATCGGCCTATTTCTCCGACAACAAGTTCAACTTCGCGCCGAAGCTCAACGCGGAGGCGGATCGCGCCGACGGATTCACCATCCTCTGTCTCGGCTACACCACGGCGGGCGAGCCGCCCGCGCTCGGCGAGCAGGACTTCGTCGAGAGCCAGCAGGTCCAGGGCTGGCCGCTCTATCGGACGAACCCCTCGCTCGACGCCGCGTTCAACACCGATGCAGCGACGTGGAACGCCACCCACTCCGACACCTCGCCGCCCGAGTGGGACAGCACGCTCGCCTATGGCGGCGACTACGATCCGGGAACACCCGGTGACCAACCGGCGCCGCCGCGCGTCGGAATCCTGCAGGTCGTTCCCGGCGACGGAAACGTGATCGTGCGCTGGGACGTCGCGCGCGACCAGACGGGTCCGGTGACATACAACATCTACTACACCGACCAGCCGACGCTCGATTTCAACACCGCGGTCAAACTCGCCGCCGTGGCGCCGTCCGTGCCCGTGGAGTACGCCACCAGCGGCGCCATTCCGGGCACCTCCGCATCCGAATACACGGTGACCGGTCTGTCTAACGGAACGACCTATCAGTTCGCCGTCCGCGCGGAGGACGGACTCGCCCAGGAGGAAACCAACACCGTCACGCTCTCCGCAACGCCGCAGGGCATCGCCTCGGATTTCCGCAGCATCGCCATCGACGGGTCGTTCGCCGATTGGTCCGGCGCGGCGGTGCTCGACAGCGATCCCGCGGAAGCGACCGTTCCCGACTTCGCCGAGGTCTCCGTCGCGAACGACGCGGACTATCTCTATGTGCGTTTCACCCTCCATTCGGCAGCCGGCGCGTTCGTCGATTTCAACAGCCACCTGTTCATCGACACGGATGACAACCCCGCGACGGGATTCACGCCGGGCGGCACCACCTTCGGCTCCGAGCTGATGATCGAGGGCGCGTCCGGATACGACCAGCGGGCCGGTGGATTCAATGATGGATCGGTGAGCGGTGTCGCATGGTCGATCGCGAACGATGGCGGTCCGGTGGAATACGAACTTCGGCTTTCGCGGAGCGCGATCTATGGAAATGACAGCCAGCCGGTCTTCGGCGGCAACGTGATCCGACTACTTCTCCAGCACAACGCGGGCGATGTCACATCTTCGATCCGCTACCAGTTCGCACCCGCGCCGCCGCCTCCATCGGAATACGCAACCATCAATGTGGACGGGGATTTCTCGGATTGGACGACGATCCCGGAGATTCTATCGGACCCTTCGGGCGATGGCATTCCGGACATCGTTTCCGTGAAAGCGGCGAATGACGGGGACTATCTCTATCTCTACGTGGAATACGCCGCCGCCACCGACACGAACACCTTCAACAGCTCTCCGAGCACCTATGTGTCCCTCGACAATGACGACAACCCGGCGACCGGATTCGACATCTACAGCCTCGGCGAGGTCGGCGCGGAAGTGAGTTGGCAGAACGACGTCGCGTTCTCCCAAAGCGCCGGGGTGTACAACTCGGGCGGCACCTTCACCGGCGCAGTGCCGGGCATCGCACCGTACGCATCGAACACCACCGCACAGGAATACCGCATCGCGCTCAACGCGACCTACGACACGGGCGGCGGCTCGCAGCCGGTGTTTCCGCAGGACATCATCCGCCTCGCCTTGTGGACGGATGACGGTGGCAGCGCCGAGTTCGCCGGTGCCTTCCGCTATCAACTTGCCGACCCGCCACCGCCTCCGGGATACTTCGCCGCGATCCAGGTGGACGGAGATGCGTCCGAGTGGGCTTCGATTCCGGCGCTGGTCACGGACCCGTCCGGTGACGGCGCGCCCGATATCGTCTCGGTGAAGGCCGCCAACGACGACGACTGGCTCTATCTGCTTGTCGAATACGCGGCGGCCACGGACACCAACAATTTGAACGGCTCGCCGAGCACCTATGTCTCTCTCGACAATGATGACAACCCGGCGACCGGATTCGATATCTACGGACTTGGCGAAGTCGGCGCGGAGGTGAGTTGGCAGAACGACTTCGCTTTCTCCCAGAGCTCCGGCGTTTACAACACGGGCGCCACGTTTTCCAACGCGGTGCCGGGCATCTCGCCATACGCGAGCAACACGGTCGTCCAGGAATACCGCATCGCCCGCGACGCCACCTACGATCCGGGCGGGGGATCACAACCCGTGTTTCCCCAGGAGATCATCCGTCTCGCCCTGTGGACCGACGGCGTGCCCGGTGAATTCGCCGGAGCCTTCCGCTACAGTTTCGTGGCGAACCCAGGCACCGATGTCTACTCGACGTGGAAGGCTGCGAATTTCAACCCCGCCCAGCTCGCCGACCCCCTGGTGAGCGGGGACAATGCGGATGCCGACTTCGACGGACTCGTGACGTCGGCGGAGTTCGCGCTCGGCGGCGACCCGCTCGCGTTCGACGCGGGACCGGCGGTGGGCATCATGACGATCGGCCCGGACCGCCATCTCACGCTCACCTACAAGCAGCGGAACGATGGATCCGCCACGGTCGCTCCCGAGGCATCGAATGCCCTCGGGGGCTGGGACGACAACCCTCTGCTGTTTGTCACCGTATCCACCACTCCGGTCGGTCTGGAACACGAGGAAATCGTCATCCGCACCGCCAGTCCGATCCCCACCGCACCGAACTTCATCCGTCTCTCCATCCAAATCATTCCATGAAACTCCACATCCTGCCCCTGCTCGCCTCCCTCGCCTGCAGCGCCCACGCCGCCTCGGTCATGACCGTTTCGAACCCCGTGTCCGACAATGCGATCAACACCGCCGCCTCCAACAACGACCGCTCGGACTGGGCGGGCACCATCGCGTTCCCCACGGACGCGGCCGAAGGGGACACCATCGACTTCGCCTCGATCACCGTGGCGCATGATTCGGCGATGTTCTATGTCCGTGAACAACTCTTCGCCAACAATGCCAGCGGTTTCTTCAGCGGCGACCAACTGCTGCTGATCGACACCGACCAGTCCCGGAGTTCCGGCTACCGCGGGGCGTCGGACACGTTTTCGATCGGCGCGGAATACATGCTGCAGGGGATTTCGATCTTCGCCTATACCGGCACGGGAACCGACTGGGGTTGGAATTACCTTGGCGCGGCGGTCTATGACGACTTTCCGATCCTTGACCACGAGCTTTCGTTCGCGCGTTCGTTGATCGGAAACCCGACGGCCTTTGACCTCATCGCCGTCTCCGACTATTTCGGCGCCGGTGACGCCTATGTCGATGGAGCCAATGGCGGCGCGTCTGGAAGTTATGTCACCTACACCACGGTGCCGGAACCGCACGCGTTGTTGCTCGGTGTCGCCGGCATCGCGGCATGTATCGGCCGGCGCCGTCGGTAAAACATCCTCCCCATCCCTGATCGCGGAAGCGGCGCCCGGAGCGGGTGACGTTTCCGCGATCGAATGTACGGGCCCCGCTTCCCTGATCGGAGTAGTGCCAATTTCCGCGCGGTTTCCTATGCTGGACGGCGTGTTCGATGAATTGATGACCTCTTCCGTGCGGTTCCTGCTAGCCCTGCCGCTCGCCGGCTCCCTTCTCGCGGGTGGATCCACCCTGCCGCTGGACGGCGAGTGGCGGTTTGAGATGGACCGCGGGGACAAGGGTGTGGAAGCCGGTTGGTTCGTTCGCGACCTGGGCGACAAGATCCAGCTGCCGGGAATCCTGCAGAACCAGGGATTCGGCGACGACATTTCGCCCGACACCCCGTGGGTGCTCGGTCTCGGCGGCGAGTGGTGGAAACTCCAGGATCAGGAGCTGCGTGACCATTTCACGCAACCCGGCAAGGTCGAGGTGCCGTTCCTCGCCCAGCCGAAGAGACACTATCTCGGCGCGGCATGGTATCAGCGGGATTTCGAGGTGCCGGCGGATTGGAAGGACCAACGCGTCGAGTTGTTCCTCGAACGCCCGCGCTGGGAATCGACCGTGTGGATCGGCGACCGGATGGTCGGCTCCGCCCGCAGTCTGGTGGCTCCGCACGAATTCGATCTCGGCGTGCTCGAACCCGGCAATCACACGCTCACCGTCCGCCTCGACAACCGGATGATCGTATCCGATCCGAAAGGCAACAACGGCCACATGCCGGACGCCCATGCGGTTTCCGACGCGTTGGGGCAGACGTGGAACGGCATCGTCGGCAAGATCGAGCTGCGGGCCACGCCGCGGGTTTGGCTGGAGGATGTCCAGGCGTTTCCCAACGTGGCCGACAGGTCGGTCCGGCTGGAGGTGAAACTCGGCAACATCACGAACGAACCTGGCAAGGGAACGCTCAAGGTGGGCGGCGTCGTGGCTGACGTCGAGTGGGGCGCTGACGGTGGCAGCGCGGAACTCACCGTTCCCCTCGGGCCCGACGCGAAGCTTTGGAGTGAATTCGAGCCCCACCTCCAGCGGCTCGAAGTCGGTCTCGATTCGAACGCGGGCTTCGACACGGAAACGGTGGCATTCGGCCTGCGCGAGATCACGTGGCGCGGCAGGGACCTCTTTCTCAATGGCCGGGTCGTGAATCTCAGGACCACCCACTTCGGCCTCGATTTCCCGCTCACCGGCTATCCGGCGACCGATGTCGAGTCATGGAAGAAGATCATCCGCCGCTGTCGGGAATTCGGCCTCAACGGCATCCGCTTCCACTCTTGCTGCCCGCCGGAAGCCGCGTTCACGGCGGCCGACGAGCAGGGCTTCTACCTGCAGGCCGAGTGCGGCTTGTGGTCGCCATTCTACCCGGGCGGCGTGTTCACGAACTACCTCGAGGAGGAAACGCCGCTGCTGCTCAAGGCCTACGGAAACCACCCGTCGTTCGTGATGTTCGCCCCCTCGAACGAACCGGGGGGACGTTATACCGAAGTCACCCCGCAGTGGGCGAAGGATTGGTATGCGAAGGACCCCCGCCGCCTCTATTCGGCCGGCACCGGCTGGAACCGCCCGGAACAGGTCTACGGTGGTGCCCAGGTCGCGGCGCTGGTGCGCTTCGGCAAAGGCGAGCTGCGCAATATCACCGGCTGGTTCGGCAACGACTTCCGCAAAGCGCTCGAGGACGTCGAGATTCCTGTGCTCGCCCACGAGATCGGCCAGTGGTGTGCGTATCCCGACTTTGACGTGATCGACAAGTTCACCGGATACCTGCGGCCGTCGAATTATCGGATCTTCAAATACATCGCCGAACGCAATGGCCTGCTGGACATCAACCACCAGCTCGCGTGGGCGTCCGGCAAGTTCCAGCTCGCCTGCTACAAGGAGGAACTCGAAGCCAACTTGCGCACTCCCGGGCTGGCGGGCCACCAGATGCTCGACATCCGCGACTACCTCGGCCAGGGCACCGCGCTCATCGGTGTGCTCGACGCGTTCTGGGACCCCAAGAGCTACGTCACGGGCGCGGAGTTCCGCCGCTTCCATTCGGAAACGGTGCCGCTCGCGCGGTTGAAACAACGGGTCTTCACGACGTCGGAGTCCCTCGATTGCGACGTCGAGCTCTATCACTTCGGCGCCGGCCCGCTGAAACAAGCGACACCCTACTGGGCGATCACGGATGCCTCCGGCAAGAAGCTGCTCGACGGAAGCTGGGACGCGCGTGACGTGCCGATCGGCAAGAACCACCCGCTCGGTCACGTGAGCGCGAAACTCGATTCGCTGCCCGCCCCGGCGAGCTACAAGCTGGTGGTCGGCATCGAGGGCACGGCGATCGAGAACGACTGGAACTTCTGGCTCTATCCGTCCGAGCCCGCGGCGGAAACCTGTGAAGTCCTTGTCACCGGCGACTGGGACAAGGCGTCCGCAGCCCTCGCCGACGGTGGCAAGGTGCTCTTCACGCCGAAGTCCCTCGACCCGGCGCGTTGTCCTCCGATGAGGAACGCGCCGATCTTCTGGAACATCCAGATGACCGTGCGCCCGCCGAACAATCTGAAACCGCGATTCGACGCGATGCTCGGTCTGCTCGTCGATCCCGAACATCCCGCCCTTGCCGCGTTCCCCACCGCCAAGTTCTGCGACTTCCAGTGGACGTCGATTGTCCACGGCGTGCGTTCGGTGAATCTCACCGACGCTCCCCGCGATCTGAAGCCAGCCGTGTCCGCCATTGACGACTGGAACCGCAACTGGCGGCTCGGCGTGATCTTCGAAGCCAACGTCGGAACCGGCAAGCTCCTCGTTTCCGCGATCCCGCTCGACAGGAAGGACCCGGTCACCTGCCAACTCCGCGCTTCGTTGCTCGCCCATGCGTCCAGCGACGGTTTCCAGCCCGGTGCCAGCCTGACGCCCGCGCAGGCTACCGCGTTGTTCACCACGCGCAAGGATGTCGAGGATCCGGGGAAACGGGCGTTCGATCCAGACCTCGATGACGGGACCGGACCGGCGAGCGCGAAGTGAGTCGGCCCGTCACGGCCCGTTGCGGCATGCGCTGGGCGGCATGCCCATGTGTTTGCGGAACAGTCGCGAGAAATAAAACGGATCAGCGTAGCCCACTTCCTGTCCAGCTTCGCCGACATTGTGCGTGCCGCGTTGGAGCAGTTCCATCGCCTTCTGCAACCGCAGCCGGATGAGGAGCCCCAACGGCGGCATGCCGGTGTGCTTGCGGCACAAGTCGGCGAAATGGGGGGCGCTGAGTCCCGCGATGCCGGCGAGTTCTTCCAGTGACCACGGGTGGTCCAGATGCCCCCGCATCGTTGCCAACGCCTTCAGCAACCGGTCCTCGGATCCCCGCGAGCGGGCGCCCTGGGCCTTCCGGTGCACCCTCGCGAGGCCGATCAAACGCGTGAAGGCGGTGCACAGGCCCGTCATCGCCGCTTCGCCAAATCCGTGGGTTGTATGGCGGAACGTGTCCTCGAATGCCTCGATCAACGCGGTCGGTGCATCGACCCGCAGCTTGGGCTCGTCCTCGGTGATTCCGAGGTTCTCCAGGTGATCCGCGACCCGCAGGCCGCGCAGGTGGAACCAGAATATCGTCCATGGGTCGTCCGGGTCGGCATGGTAGACATGCAGTTTGCCAGGTGGCAGGAACAACAGTTCGCCGGGTTCCACCCGCCATTGCCGGCCATTCAGCACACAAGTGCCCCTGCCGGAGACACAGCCGATCATGACATGCTGGGGTGCTCCTCGTTTTCGCTCCACATAGTGGTTTTCCGCGGCTCGAAACGCCCCGATGTGGGTCACGCAAAGATCCCGGGTGACCGGCCGGCCGAGCGCCCGTTTCACGATCTCCGGCGGAATCACGACCAGCCGTTGTCCGGGAAACCCTTCGGGACGCCGTTCCTCATCGGATGGGTTCAATAGCTCGGAAAGTGGTTGGAAAACCTCAGAATGTCTATGTTTTTCATTTGATGATCCATGGCCAACGGCGGCCGCCATACGCTATGAATCATGAAACCCTCCAACCCATGACACCGATCGACCTGGCCACCTTCGTCTTCTTTTTCCTCGTCGTCATCGGAGTGAGCCTGTGGAAAAGCCGGCCGCGGCGGGGTGAAAGCGAAAGCGACTACTTCCTCGGCGGCCGCTCGCTCACCTGGCCGATCATCGGCATCTCGATCGTCGCCGCCAACATCTCGTCGGAGCAGATGGTAGGCATGGCCGGAGCCGGAGCCGCGAACCAGGGCCTCGCGGTCGCCGCCTGGCAGTTGATGGGTTCGGTGTTCATCTCGGTCATCGCCATCACCCTGTTGCCTAAATTCCTTCGCGCGGGCATCTACACGATGCCGGAGTTTCTCGAGTACCGCTACAACACCGCGACCCGCAGCGCGATGGCCTTCATCACGGTCGTCATCTACGTCGGCGTCCTGCTCACCGCCGTCCTCTACACCGGGGCCACCGCCCTCAAGATCCTGGTGGGCATTCCGATGGGCACCGGTGTCTGGATCATCGGCACGATCGGCACGCTCTACGCCGCGTCCGGCGGGCTCAAGGCGATCGCCTACGCCGACCTGATCCAGGGCCTCGCGCTCTTGATCGGCGGCATGATGGTTTTCTTCCTGGGACTGGACGCATCCGGCGGCTGGAGCGAGTTCTCCACGGAGAACGCGGGCAAGCTGAAGCTCCTCCTGTTCAAGGGCCACCCCGGCTACGAGGAACTCCCTTGGCACACCGTGTTTTCCAGCATGTGGATCGTGATGATCTACTACTGCGGCCTCAACCAGTTCATCGTCCAGCGGAACCTCGCCGCCAAGACGCTGCGCGACGGCCAACTCGGAATGATCTTCGCCGGCGCCCTCTGGCTGCTGGTGCCCTTCGCGATCGTCATGCCCGGCATCATGGCCGCCAACCTCTATCCCGACCAACTCGCCGCGAAGGCCGATGCCGCCTATCCGACGCTGATCAAGCACCTCGTCGGCAACGGCCTGCGCGGGTTCATCTTCGCCGCCATCGCCGGGGCGATCGTCTCGACGCTGGCCTCGCTCCTCAACTCGTCGTCCACCATCGCATCGATCGACATCTATCAGCGACTGATCAACCCGAAGGCGCGCGACCAGCAGATCGTGACCCTGGGCCGCGTGCTCACCGTGGTTTTCGTCGTCCTCGGCTGCATCACCGCGCCCTTGCTCACCGACGGGGTGTTCGGCTTCATCCAGCAGTTCCAAGGGTTCATCTGGCCGGGCGTCGTCGCCGCCTTCCTCGGCGCTTTCCTGTTGCCGCGGGCCCCGGCAGCTTCCGGCCTCGTGGTCCTGCTCGGTGGCCCCGTCCTGTATTCCGGGTTCCAGATCGCGACTCAACAAGGGCTCTTCAAGACGGTCCTCAACGAACCGCTCTTCAAGATGCACTATCTCAGCCAGGTGCTCGCCTGCTTCGGCATCCTGTTCGCCATCATGATCGCGATGACCGTCGCCCATCCGCTTCCCGAGCCGCGCAAGCTGCCGGTGCGGGAAGACATCGCCAACGAAACCGATCCCGTCGTCAAGATCGCCGCCGGCCTCGTCATCGCCGCCGTCGCCGTGTTGTTCCTCGTCTTCAGATAACGTGGCCGGGGCTTCCAGCCCCGTCGCCCATCCACATCGCCGGCAACGGGCCTGGAAGGCCCGGCCACATCTCCCAGACTGCCATGTCCGTCGAAGCCTCGCTCGAAGCCCTCACCATCCCGACCTATCCCGTCGGCGCGCCGGAGAAGAACCCCGTGTTCTTCGAGAAGCGGGTCTATCAGGGATCGAACGGCAAGGTCTATCCACTGCCGTTCATCGACAAGGTGTTCGATGAGCCGGTGCCCGTGAGCTATCAGTCGGCCCGGCTGGAGAACGAGTTCATCCGCCTCGTGATGTTGCCGGAGATCGGTGGCCGGATCTTCCTCGGCCAGGACAAGAAGAACGCGGACTACGACTTCTTCTACCGGCAGGACGTCATCAAGCCGGCGCTCGTCGGCCTGGCCGGGCCGTGGATCTCCGGCGGCGTCGAGTTCAACTGGCCGCAACACCACCGGCCGGGCACCTTCATGCCGGCCGACCTCCACATCGAGCACGAAGCCGACGGCGCGGCGACGGTGTGGCTTTCCGAACACAACCCTCTCGACCGCCTCAAGGGCATGCACGGCATCCGGATGCGCCCCGGCTCGTCGCTCGTCGAGCTGCGCGCCCGCCTCTACAACCGCACGCCGCTCACCCGCACCTTCCTGTGGTGGGCGAACGTCGCTGCGATGGTGCACGACCAATACCAGTCGCTCTTCCCGCCCGACGTCCACTATGTCGCCGACCACGCGGTGCGCGCGCTGTCGTCGTTCCCGGTGGCGAACAACCCGTACTACGGTGTCGACTATCAGAACCGGCCGGGCGCCAACGACCTGAGCTGGTACCGCAACATCCCGGTGCCGACGAGCTACATGGTCTGCCAGACCGCCTTCGACTTTTTCGGCGGATACGACCATGCGGCGAACGGCGGGTTCGTCCATGTCGCCGACCGCCACGTCGCCCCCGGCAAGAAGCAGTGGACTTGGGGCAACCACCCGTTCGGCTGGGCGTGGGATCGCGAGCTCACCGACGCCAACGGTCCGTATGTCGAGTTGATGGCCGGCGTCTACACCGACAACCAGCCCGACTTCACGTATCTCCTTCCGTACGAAACCAAGACCTTCTCGCAGTTCTGGTGGCCGATCCGGGACATCGGGCCGGTGCAACAGGCGAACACGAAGGCCGCGCTCGCGCTGGCCGTCCGCGACGATCGCACGGTGGTGCTCGGGCTCAACGTCTCGGAGCGGTTCGAGGGCGAACTGGTGGTTTCCCGGAACGGCGGGGTCCTCGGACTCTTCCCGATCACGTTGGAACCCGGCGAGGCATGGACCGACGAGAGCCTCCGCTTTTCCGGCGACTCGCCCGCCGAGCTGCTCGCCGAATTGCGCGGAACCGACGGCTCGCTCGTGCTCGCCTACCGACCGGTGGACGTTTCCGCCCTCACCCGCGACCGGGCCCAGGCGACCGAGCCACCCGCCGCGGAGGACATCGACTCCGCCGACGAACTCTACTTCACCGCCGAGCATCTCGAGCAATACCGCCACCCGACGCGCGACCCCGAGCCATACTTGCTGCGTTGCCTCGAGATCGACCCGCTCGACGCCCGCGCGAACCTCGCGCTCGGCAAGCGCCACCTCGCCCGCGGACGATTCGCCGAAGCCCGCGGATTTCTCGAGAAAGCCGTCGGCCGTCTCACGTTCCGCCATCCGAACCCGGTCACCGGCGAGGCCCACTACCACCTGGGCCTGACCCTGCGTTTCCTCGGCGAGGAAACCGCCGCCGAGGGGGGCTTCGCCAAGGCGGCATGGAACTACGAGTGGCGTAGTAGCTCGCACTGCCAACTCGCCTCGCTCGCCTGCCGCCAGGGCGACTTCGAATCCGCGCTGCGCCACCTCGACGAATCGCTCGCGACGAACCGCGACCACAACAAGGCGAAGGTCCTGCAGGCCCTTGCCCTCCACCGCCTCGGCAGGGATGCGGAGGCATCGGAGATCCTCGCGGCGCTCGCGGCCGTCGATCCGCTTGATCACTGGGCCGCCGTGGTGGCGGACCTCGTCTGCGACAACGGGATTCGCGTTCCGGCGGCATCGCGCAACGACGGCCAGACGATTCTCGACCTCGTCTTTGACTTCATCGAGGCGGGTTTCGCGGACGAAGCCCTCGCCCTTCTCGAGGCGCACCACTCCGTGCCCATCGAGGACGCCGCGGTGCCCAACCCGCTTTCGCGCAGCCAGATGACCCGCTACGTGAAAGCCTGGCTCACCCGCGATCCCGGGGATCTGGCCGAGGCCGGCGCCCAGTCGCCCGATCACTTCTTCCCGTCGCGACTGGAGGAAATGCTCATCCTCGAATGGGCGGCAGGAATCGTGGCCGGGGCTTCCAGCCCCGTAGCCAAAGAACAAAACATGGCGACGGGCCTGGAAGGCCCGGCCACATCTTTCACGCCGACTTTCCTTCACCCCGAGAAGGAAATTGAGAAATACAACAACCAGCTCCCCCACTGGCAGCAGGAGGGAGTGACCTACGCGGTCACCTTCCGCCTCGATGACTCGCTGCCACAGTCGGTTCTCCAGCGCTACGTGCGCGAGAAGTCCGACATCCAACATCGTCTCGATGTCGCGAAGCAAATGGGTGAGTCCACTCAGGTCCGCGACTGCGAAAAACAACTGCATGCGCTGCACCGCGAGCACATCGAGACCGCCCTCGATCAGGGAACCGGCGCCTGCCACATGCGCGACCCGCGCATCGCCCGCATCGTTGCCGATGCGCTCACCCACTTCGATGGCGAACGCTACGACCTCGCCGCGTGGTGCGTGATGCCGAACCACGTGCACATGATTCTCCGGCCGTTGGATGGGCACCGGATTGAGGACATTCTCGCGAGCATCAAGTCGTTCTCGGCGCAACAGGCGAACAAGGCGCTGGGGCGCAGCGGGGCGTTCTGGAAGAGCGAGAGCTACGACCACATCATCCGGGATGAGGATGATCTTGCGAAGCAACTCGACTATTTGAAGCGGAATCCCAAGGTGGCTGGTCTCGAGGATTGGAAATGGGTTGAAGCGAAGCGGGTGAGGTGGGACGCGGGCAAGGTGGCCGGGGCTTCCAGCCCCGTTGCCAGATCGATGAATGACTCCGGGGCTGGAAGCCCCGGTCACGACCCGCTCGCCTGTTACGGGCTCGGCAACCTCTATTACGACAAGCGGCGTCACCACGACGCCATTGCCGCGTGGGAGAAGGCGGTCTCGACGAACATCCCGCAGGTTCACCGCAACCTGGCCATCGCCCGCTGGAACACGGACCGCGACGGGGACGCCGCCCGCCAGGGATACCTCAAGGCGATCGAACTCGATCCCTTCGACCCGCGGCTCGTCTCCGAGTTCGATCAACTGCGCTCGAAACTGAACGATCCGCTGGAAGACCGCCTCGACTTTCTGCTGGAGAAACGGGAGCTCGTGTTCCAGCGCGATGACGCCAGCGTCAGCCTTGCGAGACTCTTCAACCTGCTCGATCGTCCGCAGGACGCCCTCGATCTCCTGCGGTCCCGCCGGTTCCACCCGTGGGAAGGCGGCGAGGGGATGGTGCTGCGCGAGTTCACGACCGCGAAACTGCTGTTGGGTCGCCATGCGCTCGAAGCCGGGGACGCCGCCACGGCTCTCGCCCATTTCGTGGATGCCATGGACACCCCGGACTCGCTCGGCGAGAATTACCACCTGCTTCAGGCGAAAGCCGACGTGAACTACTGGATCGGCCGTGCCTTGCAGGCTCTCGGCCGCAACGACGAGGCGCGCCAGGCCTTCGAGGCATCCGCTTCCGAACAAGGGGACTTCTCCGAAATGGCGGTCACCGCCCATTCCCCGCTCACGTGGTTCCGCGGGCGGTCGCTGGGCGAGCTCGGGCGTGGCGAGGAAGCCCGCGGGCTCTTCCAAGAATTGCTCGGGTTCGCCACCGGGCGCATCGGCCAACCGGCGAAAATCGACTACTTCGCCACCTCGCTTCCGAACCTGCTCGTGTTCGAGGAGGACCTGCAGGCCCGCCGGGACAGCGAATTCCGTCTGCTCGCCGCGATGGCCCATCACGGACTTGGAAACCGGGACGCCGCCATCGAGTCCGCGCGTCTGGTGCTCGGATTCGACCGGGCGGATCCGTATGCGAATCTGATTCTCGCGGAGGAGCCGCTTCGTTTAGACGGCTCCGAAGATCCCGTGTGATCGGCGGACGGTTTCCACTTGGGTGCCTCCAAACGTCCCGACCGATCGACGATCGGGACCAACTGCCGGTTTTTCAGAACGAACAGCAAGCAGTGGATGCCGGTGACGGGCGGGTTCCGCTTCAGCCTCGGCCCGCATGGGACCGTGGAGCCACGACGAGGTGCGCAACGGTGGGTTCCCTTCCTTCGCTCGATTCGGTGGAAGTGATCACCCGGTTCAAGACCGCCGTTTTCGCAGGCTCCAAGGCAGGCGGGAATCTACATGCAACGGACTGATTTCGTGAATTTTGGGCCGAAATCAGATGCCGTCGATGGGCTCCGCAGGGTTGGTTTCCAAGGAAAGGTCGGCGGATGTCCCTCCGGAAATTCCAAAAATCCGCCGCGAGTCCGGCAAAAAAACCTTGCGCGGGGGGTGGGCACATGGTGATCTCCCCGCCCCGCCGCACGGCGGGAGTCCGAAACCATTTTTCATACCACGGCCATGGCCTACGCAGTGATCAAAACCGGCGGCAAACAATACCGCGTTCAGGAAGGCACCAAGTTCGACGTCGAGAAGATCGACGCCGCGGTGGATTCCGAAGTGAAATTCGACGTCCTCTTGGTCGGCGAAGGCGATTCCGTGAAGATCGGCGCGCCGGTCGTCGACGGTGCTTCCGTCACCGCCAAGGTGGTCAGCCAGTTCCGCGGACCGAAGGGCATCGCCTTCAAGTTCAAGCGACGCAAAGGTTTTCACAAGACCAAGGGTTTCCGCCGCAGCCTGACGACACTGGAAGTGGTTTCGATCGCCGGCTGATCCATCCAACCCCAACTCTCCCACTCTCATGGCCCACAAAAAAGGACAAGGCTCCGTCAAGAACGGACGTGACTCGCGCAGCAAGCGTCTCGGCGTGAAGAAATTCGGCGGCCAGGCGGTCATCGCCGGCAACATCCTCGTCCGCCAGCGCGGCACGAAGTTCGTTCCCGGACTGGGCGTCGGCATCGGCCGCGACCACACTCTCTTCGCCCTCGTCGACGGCCGCGTGAAGTTCGACCAGGATTCCCGCCGCGTGAACGTGGTGGCTGAGGCGAACTGAGCGCCGCATCCGCGAAACCAAATCTCCACGCCGCTTCCGGATCGTTCCGGGAGCGGCGTTTTTGTTGCAATCCGCGGCATGCCCGCGATCTTCGGCGCGGATGCGAGGAAGCGGCCTGCGAGCGATGGGATGGATGGCGGTGCTGGCCGCGGCCATGGTGTTTCCCTCCTGCCGCCGTGCTCCCGAGGGCCCGCCCAAGGCGGTGCCGGTGGCCGAGGACGGCGTGCTCGACCTGCGGCTGATGAGTTTCAACATCCGCTACGAGAACGGGGAGGACCCGGGTTCCCGTTCGTGGCGTGAGCGGGTCGTCGGCGCGGTGCACATGATCCGCGAGGAGAAGCCCGACGTCTTCGGCGTGCAGGAGGCGCTGCACGGGCAGGCGGCGGATCTCCGCGCGTCGCTGCCGGAGTATCGGTTTCACGGCGTCGGCCGCGACGACGGCGCGAAGCACGGAGAATACTCGGCGGTTTTCTATCAGGCGGATCGTTTCGTGCCCGATCCCGCGGACGCCGGGACTTTCTGGTTGTCCGATACACCGGAAAAGCCCGGGTCGCGCACCTGGGGCAACGAGATCCCGCGGGTCGCGACGTGGGTGCGCTTGGACGACCGCGCGACCGGTCGCGGTTTCTATGTCTTCAACACCCACTGGGACCATCGCAACCAGCCGTCGCGCGAAAAGGCTGCGGAGTTGATCGTCCGGCGCATCGAGGGGCGGAAACACAAGGACCAGCCGGTTGTTTTGTTAGGCGATTTCAACGCGGTGCTCGACAACCCGGCGGTCCGCACGCTCGCCGCGTCCGGCCTCGCGGACGCATGGCACAAGCTCCACTCCGCCGAGCGCGACATCACCACCCTGCACTTCTGGCAGGGCAGCCGCCGCGGGCGCCGCAAGGTGGACCACATCCTCGTCAGCGGCGGGGCGGAGGTGGTCGCTGCGGGCATCCGGGATCAGGACGAACCGATGGTTTCCGATCACTTCCCGGTGACCGCCCGGGTGAGATTCCATTAGGCCGGGGGGCCGTTGCAGAGCGACTTCACGTATTCCCGCACCGCAGCCTCCCAAGGCCGGGGAGGCGAGGAAACGATGGACGCGAGGCGGGTGCAGTCCATCGCGGTGAATCGCGGGCGCGCGGCGCGGAACGATTTCATTTCGGACAGAACGAGCGGCTCGACCTCGGGCGCGTGATCGAGCAGGCCGGCTTGCTGCATTTCGCGCACGACGCGGACGGCCAGTCCGTGCCAGCTCACCGGCGCGCCCGGGTTGCAGGCGTGAAGGATTCCGCCGACGGGGGTGTGCAGCAGGTCCTCGATCCAGTCGCAGAGATCCACGGTGTAGGTGGGAAGCGAGGTTTTGTCGGAAACGGCGGAGAGTTTCCCGCCGGCCAGCGCGGTCTTGAAGACCTGATCGATGAATGACGGCTTTTCCGGTCCGAAGACCCACGAAACGCGCAGCACGAGGTGCCCGGGATGGTGCAGAACGGCGCGTTCGCCCGCCAGCTTGCTGCGGCCGTAGGCGCTCAGCGGTTTCGCTTCCGCGAACTCGTCGGGTTTCACCATGGTGTCGCCGGCGAAGACGTAGTCGGTGCTGAAATGGATCATCCGCACGCCGTTCGCCGCGGCCCATTCGGCGATCTTGCCGGGTGCGGCCGAGTTCACCCGCATCGCGAGCTTGGGATCATCCTCGCAGGCTTCGAGCGAGGTGAGCGCGGCCGGATTGAGAAACACATCGCAATCCAGCCCGTCGAGGGCGGTGCGCAGCGATACGTCGTCCGCCAGATCGAGCGCCGTCCGCGGCAGCGGGATCACGTCGTGATTGTCCGCCAGCTTTCCGGCCAGGGCCGCGCCGACGCGGCCGGTCGTGCCGGTGATCGCGACCCGTTTCCGTCTCACATCACGCCTTGCTCGCGGAGTTCGTGGTCCACCTCGTCGTAGTCGGGGACGCCGATGCCTGCGTCGCGGATCTTCTGGATCTTGCGGCGGACCCCGACCTTGCTGCGCGGGCCGGTGATGAGGCCCGTCACGCCGTCGACCACGAAGGGCAGCAGCGCGGCCACACCAAGGGCGCCGATGCCGATGCCGATGGCGCGGCGGGCGTTCTGATGCATCAGGTCACCCAGCAGGAGACCGGCCGCCGCACCGATCAGGGCGGGGGCGGTCAGCGCGCTGGTTTCGATCCAGGCGGGTGTCGGGTCGGCGTGTTGCTCTTCGATCATGCGCGCAATGTAGCCAGCCACCCCGCCTACGACAATCACGGAAACGCGTCACTCTTTCCCGCTTTCCGCATCCGGGGAAATCCGGCAGCGTTTGGCCGCATGGCAAGCCCTTCCTCCACTTACGCGCTGATCCTCGCCGGCGGTTCCGGCACCCGTTTCTGGCCGCTCAGCCGCGATGCGAAACCGAAGCAGCTCCTCGATCTCTTCGGCGACGGCACGTTGCTTGCCCACGCCATCCGCCGGCTCGAAGGACTGGTGCCCCTGGAGAACATCCTCATTCTCACCAACGCCAAGCAGCTCGACGGCGTCCGCGCCGCCGCCCCCATGCTGCCTCCGGGCAACGTCTTTGCCGAACCCTGCAAACGCGACACCGCGCCGGCCGTCGCGCTCGGTATCGGTCTCATCTCCGCGCGCGATCCGGATGCGCTCATGATCGTGCTTCCGGCCGATCAACTCATCCGCGACGTGCCCGGTTTCCAGAGCGTCATGCGCGACGCCCTTGATGTCGCCGCACACAGTGACGGGCTTGTCACCATCGGCATCCAACCCACCTGGCCCTGCCCATCGTATGGCTACATCGAGCGCGGTGCACCCGCATCCATCGATGGAGTGTCTCTTTCCCACGAGCCCTTCGAGGTGAAACGTTTCCGGGAAAAACCGAATCCCGAGCTGGCCGAGGAGTTCCTCCGCCAAGGCGGATTCTCGTGGAACGCCGGCATGTTCGTATGGTCGCTCGCCACGGTGAAGGCGCAGCTCGCCAAGCACGCTCCCGAGCTCGCCACCTTTGTCGATGAACTCGGCGGCTCTCCGGACCTC
>JACKPZ010000013.1 GCA_024233135.1 Akkermansiaceae bacterium
GAGTAAAAGAACTCCTGAAGCGTCCGCATGTCGCTCGGGTGCAGCGGGCGCAGCAGATGGCGGCCGGATCGGAAAGAAACGGCCGTGCTTTCGACACCGTCGTCCGACAAGCCGGCGTCGGTGCACGGCATCGTGAAGAATTTCGGCAGCCAACCGCGGGCATGGGCACCGGCCAGCAACGACTCACGGTGGTCCGGGTGCGCGATCTCCACCAGCCGCGCCACCCGCTCGCGGATGCTGCGGCCGTGCAGGCTGGCGACGCCGTATTCGGTGACCACGTGATGCACGTCACCGCGGCTTGTGCAGACGCCGCTGCCGGCTCCGAGATCGGCGACGATGCGCGACGCGCCGTTCTCGTCGCCGGTGGCGGTGAGGGCGATGATCGGGCGCCCGCCCTTGCTGTGGCCCGCGCCGCGGATGAAGTCCTGCAGGGCCCCGATGCCGCCGTAAAAGTGGTGGCCGCTGGTGTCCCGCACCACCTGGCCGGTGAGGTCGATCTCCCGGGCGCCGTTGATGGCGACCATCTTGTCGTTTCGTGAAATCCGCTGCGGGTCGTTCACCCAGTGGCTGGGGTGGAACTCGATGTCTTCGTTGCCGTCGACGAAGCGATAGAGCTTGCGGCTGCCCATCACGTGACTGGCGATGATCCGGCCGGGTTTGTAGGATTTTTCCGAGCCGTCCACCGCGCCACAGCGCACGAGCTCCATCAGCGCGTCGTTGAACAATCCGGTGTGGATGCCGAGTTTCCGGTGTTTCCGCAGCGCGCGGGCCACGGCTTCCGGCGAGTTGCCCAAGCCCACCTGGATGGTCGCGCCGTCGTCGATGAGTTGTGCGGCGTAGCGGCCGATCCGAAGGTGGCGCTCGTCCAGCACGGCGGGTTCCGCTTCGGGAAGCTCCGCCTTGTGTTCGATGAAACGATCGATCCGGCCCGCCTTGACGAGCGTGTCGCCACAGGTCCGGGGCATCTTCGGATTGATCTGGGCGATCACGAACCGCGCGTTGTCCACCGCGGCGCGGACGACGTCCGTGCTCACGCCGAGCGAACAGTTTCCCTTCGCATCCGGCGGGCTCACCTGGATGAGCGCCGCGTCCAGGGTGAGGGGGCCGTCGCGGAACAACCCGCCGACCTCCGACATCGGGCAGGGCGTGTAGTCGGCCTGTCCGCGCTCGACCGCCGGGCGCAGGGAAGGCGAGAGGAAGAACGAATTGGTCCGCAGGACTTCCGCGTACTGCTCGTCGATCCATGGCGTCGGTCCGAGGCCATGGATGTGCACGAGTTCCACGTCCATCAGTCGGTCGCTCGCTTTCAGAAACGAATCGATCAATGCGAAGGGCACCGAGGCCCCGCCTCCGATGAAGACCCGGCTGCCCGGCCGGACCAGCTTCGGCCAGTCCTTCTCGTCCATGGGTTTCATGTCACCACGCTAACAGCCCACCCGCCGCCGCCAATGGAAAAACCTGAACGCCACGCCGCCATCGCGTGGCAAATTTCCGATGCGGCCGCACCAATCATTTGTCGTCCGCCCCCTCCGCCAACCCGGGCGAGGAATCCGCTGACCGCCGACCGCTGACTTCCTGTTGCGTCGGCCGCGGAACGCGCTTTGGTTGCGCGGTCATGAATCTGATCTCCCGCCGTCGTTTTCTCCGCACCGGTGCCGCAGCTTCGCTGGCGCCGTGGATCTCCCTGCGCGCCGAAGAGCCGGCGGGCAAGCCCTTGGGTGTCGCGTTGCTCGGCTTGGGCAACTACTCGACCCACCAGTTGGGTCCCGCGCTCAAGAAAACCAAACACGCCCGGCTCACCGGCATCGTCACCGGTTCGCCGGAGAAGATCCCGAAATGGCGGGAGGAATACGGCATCCCCGAGGGCAACGTCTACAACTACGAGACGCTCGACCGCATCGCGGACAACAAGGACATCGACATCGTGTATGTCGTCACGCCCACCGGTCTGCATCCCGAGTATGCCATCCGCGCGGCCAAGGCGGGCAAACATGTCATCTGCGAGAAACCGATGGCGCCCACCGTCGAGGACTGCACCCGCATGATCAACGCGGCCAAGGACAACGGAGTGACCCTGCAGATCGGCTACCGTCTGCACTGGGATCCGTTCCACCTGAGGTTGATGGAAGCGATGGAGAAGAAGGAGTTCGGCGATTGGAAATCGATTTCCGCCGCCAACGGCTCGCGGATGAACGAGTTCACCGGCCTCAACAAGTGGCGCACCGGCGAACTCAGCGTGGCCGGGGCGCTTTACGATCTCGGTGTGTACGCGGTGCAGGCGCAGCTTTACACGGCCTGTGAGAAACCGCTGCGCGTCACCGCGAAACACAGCACCGAGCGCAAGGACCGTTTCACCGAGGTGCCCGAGACCTACGAGTGGACGCTCGAGTTTGCCGATGGACGGAAGGCGGATGGATGGTCGAGCTACGGCAAGTCCGCGAATTTCATCCGCGCCGACGTGAAGGAGGGCGAGATCGAGATCCAGCCCGCCTACGGATACGGCGGCCAGAAAGGGCGGACTCCCGACGGGCCGATGGACTTCCGGCACGTCCCCCAGCAGGTCCTGCAGATCGACGGCCAGGCACAGGCCATTCTTCGCAACGAACCGAGCAAGGTTCCGGGCGAAATGGGCCGGCGCGACATCCGCGTGTTGCAGGGCATCGTGAAATCGGCCGCCAGCGGGAAACCCTACGAGTTCGGCGACGAGTGGGATTGACGGCCGGACGTGCCCTCAGTCCCTGCGGTTCGTCTGATAGATCAACGCGGCGGTCTCCGCATCGGCGAAGTCCATCATGACGATGCCCTGTGGACTGTCCGGGTGTTTCCGGAGATGGTCGCGGAGGCGCGGGTTCAGGTCGTCGGAAACCGCGCGGATGTTCGGGATGCCGAGCGCGCCGGGGCGGTAGCCGCTGGCGTAGTTGAGGAAGAGCGTGCCGGCGGGGCGCTTGCGGTTCTTGCGGAACGCATCGAGGAAGAGGCGCCATTTCTCATCGTTGTCATCCACGCGGAAGCGGTCCTGGACGCGGACGGTCGTTTCTTTGGTCGCCCTCTCGAAGTCGGTCCAAGCGGTCGCGTCGATCCCCTTCGGCAGGTTCCGCGCATGGAAACGACGGAGCAGGACGAGTTTGCCGCGCGCCTCGCCGAGTGTCGGGATGCGCGCGCGGAGCCACCAGCGGCCGCGGTGTTTCGCGACGTGTTCGTCGAACGTCGCTTCGAAAGACCGGCTGTTCCGCTTCGGCGTGGCTTCCTGCTGGATCATGATCACGATCGTCTCCCGCGGGTGTTCGTCGAGAAACCCGATGCAGGTGGCGACGATGCGTGCGAAATCGGTTTTCTGATCCACCGGGCCGTGATGGATCCGGAAATCGTCGGCCACGTGGCGGCAGCGGATGTCGAGCACCCGCACGCCCGCTTCGAGCTGCGAGGCGATGGTGAGTTTCTGGCACTTCGCGGTGCCGCGGACCGGCTCGAAACGCGCGGCGGCATTGTGGCTGCCGGGAATCGAAAGCGCGCCGAGCGGGCGCCTGTCTCCGAGCCGGGACATCCACTTCGCGCCGTCCGGAGCACCGGTGGCCATCGCGATCAAGGTGAGAAACAGGAAGAGATGGAGTTTCATGGCGCGCCCTGCCGGCGAGGATGGATCGCGAGGGACGGGAAATCACGGCGAATGTGAAACGAGTTCCGCCGCGGGACGGCGTGCTCACTCCGCGGTTGCGCCCGGGGGCGGGATCGTGAAGAGTCGCCGCCAGCGTCATGATCCGAGTTTTCGCCCTCCTGTTTCCGCTGCTCGCCGTGCTCCGGGTGTCCGCCGCGCCGGCGGATGTCTACAAGTCGGTGCTGCGCATCGAAGTCGCCACCCAGGTGCCGGACTACCGGACACCTTGGAACTCGGGACGCTTCAGCGGCGGCATCGGCACCGGCTTCATCATCGGGGAAAACAAGATCCTCACAAACGCCCACGTCGTCTCCAACGCGCGGCGCCTGCTCATCACCATCCACGGGAATTCGAACAAGTATCCGGCGAAGGTCGAGTTCATCGCCCACGATTGCGACCTCGCGTTGCTCTCGGTCGAGGATTTCTCCGACTTTGCGGATTTCCCGGAGTTCACCTTCGGCGATGTGCCGCAGCTTGAGAGCCAGGTGCGGGTGATCGGCTATCCGATCGGCGGCGAGCGGCTTTCGGTGACCCGCGGTGTGGTATCGCGCATCGATTTCCAACCCTACTCGCACTCGCGGGCCGACTCGCACCTCACCGTGCAGATCGACGCGGCGATCAACCCGGGGAACTCGGGCGGCCCGGTCGTCCAGGACGGCAAGGTGGTCGGCGTCGCGTTCCAAGGGCTGCGTCAGGCGGACAACACCGGCTACATCATCCCGACGCCGGTGATCCGCCGTTTCCTCAAGGACATCGAGGACGGCAGCTATGATCACTACGCGGACCTCGGCGTCAGCGATTTCCCGCTCTTCAACCCCGCGATGCGCAAGGCGCTCGGACTCCCGAACGACGGCAAGGGCGTGCTGGTGACCAACGTGGTGCCCACCGGTTCCAGCGACGGGGTCCTGCAACCCGGAGACATCCTGCTCTCGCTGGACGGCAAGGAGGTCGATAGCGCCGGGCAGGTCACCATCGACGGTGAAAACGTGAACCTCAACGAGATCGTCGAGCGCAAATACGCGGGCGACAAGGTGGCGGTTCGTTTCCTGCGCGACGGCTCGTGGAACGACGTCGAAATCACGCTCAAGGCGCTGCCGTGGTCGCGGATGTATGCCATCGAGTATGAAAAGAATCCGCGCTATCTGGTGTTCGCGGGCCTCGTCTTCCAGCCGCTCGATACGAATCTCTTCGCGACCGCGAAATTCGACGACGTGAACGTCCGCCGCCTCTACACCGACTACGTTCCGAAGGGGTTGTTCCAGAAACGCGAGGACATCGTGGTGCTTACCCGCGTCGAGAGCGATCCGGCGACCAGCTTGCTCGGTGATTTCGAGGGCTACGCGGTCGACAAAATCAACGGCGTCGAGGTGAAGAGCCTGCGCCACGCCAGCGAGTTGTTGCATCCGGAAACTCCGCCGGAGTTCCATGTGATCGAGTTGTTCGGAGCCGACCGGCCGGTCGTCATGCCGTCCTCGCTCGTCGAAGAGGCGAACAAGCGGGTCGCGGAGAACTACGGCATCAGCAGCCTGCAGAACCTCGAGGAGTGAGCACGGCGCGCGCGGGCATCGCCCTCGGATCAAACATCGGCGATGCGGCCGCGAACATCGCGGAGGCCATCGCCCGGCTCGAAGCGGTTTCGATACCCGGCGAGCCGGTGCTCAAGGCGTCGCTCCACCGCACGGCGCCGGTGAACTGTCCTCCGGATTCGCCGGATTTCCTCAACACGGTGGTCGAGATCGCCTTCGACGGCACGCCGCGCGAACTGCTGGCGCACACCCAGCGCATCGAGCGTGAACTCGGCCGCGTGCCGAATCCCGTGCGCAACGCGCCGCGTGTGATCGATGTCGACATCCTCTATCTGGGCGACATCGTCTATCAGGACGAGGGTCTCACCTTGCCGCATCCCCGGATGAGGGAGCGGGAGTTTGTTCTCCTTCCGCTTTCCGAGATCCGCCCGGACATGGTGGAAAGAAATCGTTAGATCCCGCTCAGAACCTCGTCGAAGACAGAGAGGGTGTCGTCCAGATCCGCTTCGGTGTGGGCGAGGGAGAGGAAACCGGTTTCGTAAGGACTCGGTGCGATGTAGATCCCTTTGTCGAGGCAGCCCCAGAAGAACTTTTTGAAGAACCCGAGGTCCTGCTTCATCACGTCATCGACGTTGACGATCTCGCGATCGGTGAAAAACAGGCAGAACATCGAGCCGACGCGATGGATGCGGTGTGGCACGCCCTTCGTCTCCAGCAGCGAGCGCAGTCCCTTCTCGAAGTGCGCGCCGAGCATTTCCAGACGTGGGAAGCCCGACGGTTTCTCCAGTTCGCGGAGCTGCGCGAGGCCGGCGGCCATCGCCAGCGGATTGCCGCTGAGCGTGCCGGCCTGATAGACCGGGCCTACGGGCGCCAGCATGTCCATCACATCCGCCCGGCCGCCGAATGCGCCGACGGGGAGGCCACCGCCGATGACCTTGCCGAAGCAGCTCAGATCCGGCGTGATGTTTTCCAATCCCTGCACGCCGGCTTTCCCAAGCCGGAAGCCGGTCATCACCTCGTCGAAGATGAGCAAGGCTCCGTATTTCCTCGTGATCGATGAAAGCAGGTCCAGATATCCCGGTTTCGGCAGCACGAAACCGGCGTTGGCCGGATACGATTCAACAATGATGGCGGCGATTGTTTCGCCTTCCTTCTCAAACAACTCCTCCAGCGCGGCCGGATCGTTGTAGGGCAGGACGATCGTGTTTCTGGCGAAATCCGCGGGCACCCCGGCGGAGTCCGGCTCGCCATGGGTGAGCGCGCCCGAGCCGGCGGCGACGAGCAGCGAGTCGCTGTGGCCGTGGTAGCAGCCATTGAATTTCACGATCCGGTCGCGCTGGGTGAATCCGCGCGCCAAGCGGATGGCGGACATGGTGGCCTCGGTGCCGGAGTTGCACATCCGCACCTTTTCGACCGACGGCACCCACTCGCAGATCCGGCGCGCCATCTCGACTTCGAACGGGTTCGGGATGCCGAAGGACACACCGCTTTTCGCGACTTCATGGATGGTGTTGGTGATGGCGACGGGCGCGTGTCCGAGGATGTTCGGGCCCCACGAGCCGATGTAGTCGATGTAGGTCTTGCCATCGACATCCTCGATCCGGCTGCCCGCGGCGCGGCGGACGAAAAACGGCTCGCCGCCAACGTTGCGGAACGCGCGCACCGGCGAGTTCACCCCGCCGGGGATCACTTCCTTGGCGGCGGCGAACAGTTTCTTCGAGAGCATCCCCGGGGAGTTCATGCGGCGAGTCTGGACGCATCCCGCCCGCCGTCCAATCCGAAGCGGGAAAATTCTTCGAATGGAGCGGGCCTCGGATCCGTCGCACGGAAATGATCGTTCCGTTTTCCCGAAATCCGTCTAAGGTGCTTGGTATGAGAACCACGGTGATCCTTCTCGCCTTGTCGGCTTTCGCGCTTCCGCTCGACGCCCAGTCGCGGAAGAGCGAGCGGAAGTCGCTGCTGCAAAGCGATCCCGATGTCGTCTATCTCGATCGATTTCTGGAGAAACCCTACACCCTCAAAGTCATCAAGCCGGCCACCGTGTTCTCGGACAAGGAGGGCCGCCACCGGCTCGGCACCCTCAAGCCGAACCAGACCGTCCGCCTCGAGGCGGTCACCGACAAGGTCTACCGCGTGCGCGGCGAGGGCACTCACGACGGCATCGCCGGTTGGGTCGCACCATGGGCCTTCGAGGGCAAAACCGAGGACTTCGAGGAACAACTCAGGAAGTTCTACGAACGCCAGATCCAGGTGCAGAAGCTCATCGACGCCAAACAGGTGGCCGTCGGCATGACCCTCAAGGAGGTTTCCGAAGCCCGCGGCAAGCCGACCAAGACCAGTCTCCGCAAAACCGAGAAGGGCCAGTCCGGGCGCTGGGAATGGATCGATTACGACGAGGTGAAACACTATGTCACCCGCGTGAACCCGGTGAACGGTGCGGTCTACCGCCAGTTCTCCCACCTCACCCAGGTGGAGAAAGGCAAGACCGCCGTCGAGTTCGATGACGGCGTGGTCACGGCCGTGGAGGAAAGCGAAAACAACGAGGGCGGCAATGTGCGCATTGTCGTTCCTCCGATTGTCTTCGGATGGTGAAACATCCGCATTTCCGGTCCATCGAAGGGCCGGATTGTTCCCATTCTTTTCTTGGCAAGGCGGCGGGGTTCGGCTCTTCTGATAGGCCTGCCTACCCGCCCGTTCTTGCGGCGGTCGGGAGGCCTTACCCGATTCCCAACCATGAACTCCCGCAACCTCGCGGCCATGCTGGCCTTCGCAGCCATGCCCGTCCTGCTCACCGCACAGGACAACGATTCCGCCGATCCGAACGAAGCGGCTCTCGCCGCACTCGCATCGCGCGCCCAGGACTTTGTTGATCGCTACAACCAAGGGGACTCCGCCGCGCTGGCCTCCCACTTCGTCCCGCGCGGGGAGATCGTTCTTGCCGACGGCGGCGTGGTATCCGGCCGGGAGGAGATCAAGGATTTCTACGACGAGGTCTTCGCAGGAGAAGACGATCCGAAGGGTGCGCTCGAAGCCGGGTCCGTCCGATTCGTGACCCCAGGCATCGCGATCGAAGACGGCACCTTCCATGTCACCAAGCCGGACGGCGAGGTGGTTTCCCACTACTACACGGCCATCCAGGTGCAGCAGGACGACGGCGGTTGGCTCACCGCCAGCATCCGCGACGAGTTGGAAGATCTCGCGCCCGCCAGCGAGAAACTCATCGCCCTCGAGTGGCTCGTCGGCGACTGGCTCATCGAGCGGGACGGCTCGCGCACGTTCCTCACGTTCAGTTGGAGCGAAGACGGGCCCTTCATCGACGGCCGCGCGCTCACCGAGATCGCCGGCGAGTCGAGCACCTCGTCGACCTACCGCATCGGCTGGAACAACGAGCGGAAGAATTTCGTTTCCTGGGCCTTCGATGCCGAGGGCGGATACATGAACGCCCAATGGACCGGGTCCGACGAGGGCTGGCTCCTGCGCTCCCATGGCGTCACCGCGGACGGTGAGTCGAACGAGGCGACGCAGGTCCTCGTTCCCGATTCCGGCCTGCAGAGTTTCGTCTGGAACACCCGGGACCAGGTGATCGGCGGCGAGGTTCAGCCCGATGCCAGCACCCGGGTGGTGAAACGCCCACCCTCTCCGAAGACCGATACCGCGGGTGAACCTTGAACTTCTGAACCGACTCAAGATCATGAAAACTCTGGCCAAAATCCTCATCGCCCAGATTTGCTGCCTTTCCCTGCTCGTCACCGACGCCATGGCCTTTGGCGGTGGTGGAAAACGGGGCGAAAAACGCGGCGGCGCATCGCGCCCGACCGTCCACCGGAGCGCTTCGAAGTCTTCGGGCAAACGGAACCCGATCACCCATTCAAAGGTGTCCCGACCGACTTCCAAGCCTGCGAAGCGACCGGTATCCAAACCGGCCAGCCGCCCGCAGTCCAAACCGGCGTCCCGCCCGCAGTCCAAACCAGCGACGAAACCATCCGCGAAACCATCCAACCGGCCGGCACAGAAACCCCAGCGTCCGGAAACCCGCCCGGCCACGAAGCCGGGTCACGTCACCTATCCGAAACCGGATAAACCGGCGGGCCGTCCGGGAGGAGGAAACAACAACCGCCCCGGAGCGAACCGTCCCGGAGGCGGGAACAACAACCGCCCCGGCGCGAACCGCCCCGGAGGCGGGGACAACAACCGCCCCGGAGCGAACCGCCCCGGAGGTGGGAACAACAACCGCCCCGGAGCGAACCGTCCCGGAGGAGGGAACAACAACCGCCCCGGCGCGAACCGCCCGGACCGGCCGAAGGAAGTGCGCCCCGGCAAGAACACCCGTCCGGTCCGTCGGCCGGATTTCGATCGCAAGGAGGTCAACAACAAGAAGACCAACAACTGGTGGAACAGCAACAAGAAGGTCACCAACAACCGTTACCGGAAGGATGTGAATGTTCGGAACGTGAACCGCGAGGTCACGATCAACAACAACTTCAAGAAGAACGTCAACTGGTCCACCAACCGCAACAACTGGGGATACAACCCGTGGTGGAACCGGCCGGCCACCCGCCCGTGGTACGGCGGGTCCTGGAATTGCGGCTGGAACAACCGCTACTACAACCATCACCGCCACTACTATTACGGAGGCTATCGTCCCCTCCCGGGATATGTAGTGTATGACGATGACAACGATTGGGCCAAGGCCATCGGCTGGGGGCTCGTCGGTTGGGGACTCGGGTCGATGGTCTACAACAGCGGATACCACACGTATTCGAATCCCTATCCCGCGCAGCCGGTTCCCACGACCGCCGGCAACCAGGTGACCTACAGCCAGCCGATCACCGTTGTTGCTTCCGAGTCCGCGCCATCGGAGGAAAGAGCGGAGGAGATCACCGAACAATCGGAAGGCTACATCGTGGAATCGCAGGAGGCATTCCGCTCCCAGGACTATCTCAAGGCGCTCGACCTTGCCAACAAGGCCGTGGCCGAGGCTCCGGGGGACGGCGCGCTTCACGAATACCGAGCCCTCGTCCTGTTTGCCCTCGGTAGGTTTTCCGAGTCCGCCGGCGTGCTCAATCCCGTGCTGGCCGGAGGGCCGGGCTGGGACTGGACGACGATGATCTCGCTCTACGATTCGCAGGAAACCTACACCGGCCAGCTCAAGAAGCTGGAAACATATGCCGGCTCCAAGCCGGACGCGGCCGACGCCCGTTTCCTGCTGGGATATCATTACATGGTCTGCGGCCACATCGAGGAAGCGAACGCCGAGTTCGCCGCCGCCGCGAAACTCCAGCCGGCCGACACCGTCTCCGCCCAGCTCCGCGACCTCACCGCCGTGTCCTCGAACGGCGATGATGAGGAGGAAGCGCCACCGGCGGATGAAGAGGAGGCACCCGTGCCGGAACCCGTGCCCGTCGAACAACTCGCCGGCACCTGGGTTTCCGACAAAGGCGACCAGGGCAAGGTCACGCTCGCTCTCAAGGGCGACGGAACGTTCTCATGGACCTACGAGAAATCCGGCAAAGCCAATGAGTTCGCCGGCGATTTCAGCATGAACGACAACGGCCTTCTCGTCCTCGACTCGGACGAAAGCCAGATGGTCGCCGCCGTCGAGATGCCACAGGACAACGAGATGAAATTCGTGCTCGCCGGCGGTCCTCCCGGCGATCCCGGCCTTTCCTTCGCCCGCAAGTAACTTCATGAAACCAGCAATCCTATTCATCGCCGCGGTGCTTCCCGCCGCTGCCGACACCACCGCTCCCAACACCCCCGTCCCGGCCGCTCCCACGCTGCCGGCGGCCCCGCAGAACACGGCGGACGGCTACGAGTTTCCCGTCGCGCTCTCCGCGTCGCGGCTCCTCGGCAGCGATGCCGCGGGCGCCGATTATCGCGTGCGCGAGCAGGTGCCGACCGACGGCTACATGGCTCATTTCACCATCGACTCAGACTACGGCACCTTCCAATGCGTCGGCGAGACCCAGGCCCGCGCCCGGATCGCCGAGCTCGAAGCCATCCGCAAGCTCGTTTCCGTCAGCAGGAGCGACCTGTTCGCCGAAGGTGTCAAACGCTCGATCGAGCAGCCCATCGACGCCGTGAAGAACATCGCTCAGGATCCCGTAGGATCGGCCAAGGCGGTGCCGAAGACGATCGGCCATTTGTTCAAGAAGGTCGGACGCTCGGTGGAGAACGCGGCGAAGAACGTGCACGAGAAGATCGAAAGCGGCGACAGCTCCGGCATGGGCTCCGGAATCGGCAACGCCGCCAAGGGAGTCATCGGCTTCGATCAGGCGAAGCTCGACTGTGCGAAACAACTGCAGGTCGATCCCTACACCGACAATGAACGGCTGCAGGAGGAAATGGAAAAGGTCACCTGGGTGTTCTTCTCCGGCGGCATGCCTCTGCGGATCGGCGCGATGGCGGCGTCCGGCGGCGCGTCGATGGCGCTCACCGCCACCAAGGTCGTCGGCCTGCCGGATGAGATGTACACCTCCACTCCTTCCGAACTCGCCTTGCGCGACCAGCAGGCGATGGAGGCGCTGTCCGTGCCCGAGGCCGTGATCCGGAAATACCAGTCCAACGAGGCGCTTTCGATCACGCTGCGTCGCTCGATCATCAAGTCGCTCGCCGCCCTTGGAAACCCGCAGGGCAGCGCCGGCGTCCTCACCGTCGCCGCGAATTGCGAGGCCCGCCGTCAGTCGGAGTTCATCGATCAAGCCCTTCGCCTACTCGCCGCCCGCAAGCAGGCCGGACAACTCGACCTCGCCCACCTCGAAATCATCGGCCGCCTCCCCGGCGCCGTCGACAAGGCGGGCCTGCTCCACATCCCCGCTCCGGTGGACTATCTCACCTGGACGTCCGACGTCGCCGCATTCGCCAATCGCGACGACCTTGTCGGCCGCAAGCCGCAACTCCTGACCCGCGCCGGCATGAGCGAGCGTGCCCGCGCCGAACTCGGAAAGCTCGGATGGACGGTCGCCGCGCCGTAAACCGCATCCTCAAGCGAAGATCCGGCAGCTCATCCCGCTGCAAACGACCACCTCATCGCCCGCGCCGCGGGTGAGCACGGCGTGCGGCATGTAGCGGGTGCGGAGTTTTTCCATCGTCGCGGCTTCGACGTTCTCCGGCACCTCGATCTTCGTAACCCCGCGGTCGCGAAGATCGGCCGCGGCCGCGAGCACGGGGACCGAAAATGGATTCTCCCGCAGCAGCTCGGCCGCGCCGTCGAGGATCGCCCCCGCGCGGCCGGCGAATCCATCATCGCCGGTGAGCGTGGCGAGCCGCAGAAGGTTGATCGCGGAGACATGGTTCGCGGCGGGTTCGGCGCCGTCGTGGTCGTCGCGCAAGGTCCAGAGCTGCGTTCCGCCGACGTGGTGGGTCACCGAATACGATCTTCTCGTTTCGTCCCAATAGCGCTCGTCGAGGTCGTGTTGGACTTCCAGCGCCCACGCCAGCCAACCGCCGTCCGGACGGGCGGCGTGGAGTTCGATGAGTCCGGAAATCAGAAACGCATGGTCCGCCGGGAACCCGGGGGCGTCGCCGCGGTGACCTCGGAACGAACGGAAAAGCCGGCTGCCATCCCACAACTCTCGTCTCAGGAAACCGGCGGCGATTTCCGCGGCGGCGATCCACTCCGGCCGGTCGAGCGCCCGTCCGCAGCGCGCGAGCGCGCCGATCGCCAGCCCGTTCCACGCGGTGACGATCTTGTCGTCCCGATGCGGCGGTGGACGACGCGCACGGATCTGATAGAGCGTGGCGCGCGATCCTTCGAGAGAGCGGGCGACCTCAACGTCCGTCCTGTCGAAGCGAGCGGCGAGTTCGCCGCTTGTCATCGCCTGATAGAGCGTGTTGCGTCCGGTCAGCTCGCCGTGCGGATCGCTTTCGGGCCGCGCGTTGCCATCGGGTTCCACTCCATATGTGGCGATGAAAAGGTCCGCGTCTTCCGTCGCGAGGTGCCGGCGGATTTCCTCTTCCGTCCATGTCCAGAAAGCGCCTTCGTGTTTCTCCTTCGCATCGGGATGCAGGAGGCTGTCCGCATCCTCGGCGGCATGGAAGGCGCCTCCGGAGTCCTTCATTTCGTCCAATAGATATCGGAGCGTGCCTTCGATGACCGATCGGAACACCGGTTCGCCCGAGATCTGCCATGCGTCGAGATACGCATCCGCGAGTTGGGCCTGGTCGTAGAGCATCTTCTCGTAATGCGGCACGTGCCAGTATCGATCCACCGAGTAGCGGTGGAAGCCGCCGCCGAGTTGGTCGTGCATTCCGCCGGCGGCCATCGCGCGCAGGGTGGAGTCGCACATGTCCCATGCCTTCACGCCCTTGCCTGCGTCGCGGCCCCAGCGGTCGGAAAGCCGCATGAGAGTCGTCAGAACGACGGGGCGGGGGAACTTCGGCGCGCCGCCGAAGCCGCCCAATTCTTGATCGTGAGCGGATGCGCAGACATCGAGATATGCGTCGAGATGCGGCTCCACCGCTTCGTCCCGCGTTTCGGCGGCGGGTGGTTCGCGGCGCAGGTGATCGACCACCTTGTCCGCGCTTTCTTCGAGACGTCTGCGGTCGTCCCGCCACACACGGGCGAGTTCGTGAAGCACGCGAACGAAACCGGGACGTCCGTAGCGGTCGCCGGGTGGGAAATAGGTGCCGCCGAACACGGGTTTTCCTTCGGGCGTGATCCACACGCTCATCGGCCAGCCGCCCTGGCCGGTGGTGGCCTGCACGAAGGCCATGTACGCCGCGTCCACGTCCGGGCGTTCTTCGCGGTCGACTTTCACATTGATGAAATGATGGTTCATCACGCTTGCGACGTCGTCGTTTTCGAAACTCTCGCGCTCCATCACATGGCACCAGTGGCAGGTCGAGTAGCCGACGGATAGAAAGATCATCTTGTTCTCCGCGCGGGCCCGCTCGAACGCCGCGTCGCCCCACGGCAGCCATTCCACCGGGTTATGGGCGTGCTGGAGCAGGTAGGGCGACGTTTCGTGAAGCAATGCATTGGGCATGACTGCGCAACCCTGCCCCGGGAAACCGCGGGCGTCCACGTCGTTTCGACCGCGGATGGCTCAGTCGCGCGCGATGTCGTTGGACAGTTCGTCCGGGTTGTCCGCGTGGGGAGGCCAGGCGGCGGCGAGTGGTTCGCCGATCATCCGGATGCCAGCGACGATGGCGGAGGCCTTGTCCTCGGTGCGCAGGCGTTCGGACATGATGTCGGCGACGGACTTCCAGAATCCGGTCGGTGCCCGCGAATCCGCACCTTGGTCGCCGATCACGACGAAACGCCTGCGGTGAGGGACCATGAAGATGAGCACGCCGTTGCGCTCGCGGGTGTTCGCCATGCCAAGGCGGGCGAAGACCTTCCATGCACGGGCCTCGATCCGGAACACCCAGCGGTAGGTGACACAGACGCGGATTTCGGCGGACGTTCGTGTTTCCACGTCGCGGATCGCCGCGACCACGGCCGCTTCGTCTTCCGGTGTGAGGAAATGTTTCATGCCGCTTGTTTCGGGTTCACCAACTTCCGCCCGCGCCTCCCCCGCCGCTCGATCCCCCGCCACCGGAAAACCCGCCACCACCGCCAAAGCCGCCGCCTCCGAATCCACCTCCTCCACCCCAGCCACCGCCCCAGCCTCCGGTCCGGCGTCCGCTGCCTGTATAGACATCATCGGGACCGCCCCTGCGAAGCATCTCCAAGATGGTGAAGAGCAGAATGATCCCGATGATGATCACCCAGGTGGCCACTTCGTTGGGGATCAACTCCCGGTGGGTGCGGCCGCTGCCCTTGTATTCGCCCTTGCTGGCGGCGATGATGGCCTCCACCCCGGCCCGGATCGCGCCCTCGCGGTCATTCGCCCGCAACCGGGGGACGATTTCATTGGCGATGATCTGTTTGCAACGCGCGTCCGGCAGCGCGCCTTCGAGTCCGTAGCCGGTGTGGATCCGCAACTCGCGGTCAGCCGCGAAAACGAAGAGAATCACGCCGTTGTCCTTGTCCTTCTGGCCGGGCTTCCACTTTTCGAACACGCGCTGGCTGAAGTCGAAGGCGTCGCCACCGGGCGGAAGCTCCCGGAAAATCGCGACCACGAGTTGGTTCGATGTTTCCCGCTCATACGACTCGAGCCTGTCGTCGATCGACTCGAACGAGGCGCGCGGGAGCCAGCCGGGTTCGTCGAGCACATATCTCGGCTCGGGACTCGGCGGCAGCGTCTCAGCGCGGGCGACCCCGGTGCCCGGGAACACCAGTGCCAGCCAGAACGCGGCGCCGATCGTCCGCAGGGAAATCATTCGCCGTCCGCGGGCTTGTTGCCGAAGTCGAAGTTCACCTCGGGCGGCTTCTCCGCTCCCTCGACGGCTTGGAAATAGGGGCGTTCCTTGAATCCGAGCATCGACGCGAAGAACACGCCGGGAACCGACTTGATCGCCGTGTTGTAGGTCTTGACCGCTTCGTTGAACCGGCCGCGTTCGACCGAGATCCGGTTCTCCGTTCCTTCAAGCTGGGCCTGCAGGTCGCGGAACGATGCGCTTGCCTTGAGGTCCGGATATCTCTCCGCCACGACCAACAATCGCTGCAGCGCTCCGCCGAACGCTCCCTGCGCTTTTTGGAATTCCTGCAACTTGGCGAGATCCTCGGGCGCCTTGTTGGCGTCGATGGTGATCCGCCCGACGGACGCCCGTGCCTCGACCACCTCCTTGAGCACCGATTTCTCGAAGTCCGCCGACCCCTGCACGGTCTTCACCAGGTTCGGAACAAGGTCTGCGCGGCGTTGATACTGGTTGTTCACCTGGGCCCACGCCGCATCCACCGCCTGTTGCTTGCTGACGAATCCGTTGTAGGTGCCGAGGCCTCCCAGAACGATCAGGCCGATGAGGATGACGATCACCAGAATGCCTTTTTTCATGCATCGGATCTAGCGGATGCCACTGCGGGTGTCGAAAGGAAACTCGTGTGCGTTTTGGAATCCGGAGGCTTGGAAAAACCCGTCCGGCAGGCAGGATCGGACGATGACGTTCTTCGAGGTCCGCAACGCGAACGTATGGCGCGGGGACACCCTCGCGCTGCGGGATTTCTCGCTCGATCTGCGCGAGGGTGAGAGCGTCGCCATCCTCGGGCCGAACGGTGCGGGCAAAAGCACCTTGCTGGGCTTGCTCAACGGCGAGCTCCGCGCCGAGGCGAGGCCGGGCACGTCGGTCCGGTTGTTCGGGGACGATCTGTGGGCGTTATGGGACATCCGCGCCATGATCGGCGTGGTCATGCCGGAGGATGTGAAACGTTTCGACGCCGAAGAGACGGGTCTTGATGCAGTGCGCTCGTCGTTCCGCGGTGCCTTCGGTCGCACGCGTGACATGCGGTTCAGCAAACGCGAGACATCCGACTCGCTCGCGGCGATGGAACGGATGAATGTGGTCCATCTGGCGGAGCGAGAGTTCGGCCGCCTGTCGTCCGGCGAACAACGCCGCATCCTCATCGCCCGGGCGCTGGTCCACGACCCGCGGGTGATCGTGCTCGACGAACCGTCGACCGCGCTCGACTTCGCCGCGTCCATCGAGTTGGGAAAGTTGCTGCGCGAACTCCCCGCATCCGGCCACACGCTCGTCTGGGTGACGCACCATCCGGGAGAGATCCCGCCGGAGGTGGAGCGCGCGGTCCTGCTCAGGAACGGCCGGGTGTTTGCCGACGGCCCGAAACGCAGGGTGCTGACATCGGAGAAACTGAGCGATCTCTATCAGGTCGGCCTCACCGTCCGCTGGTCGAAGGCGTGGTGCGAGGTGAGGGGAGTCTGATTGCTATTCGGCGATCATTCTCTCGCGCATCAAGGGTTGCAGCCAGGCTGCGGTTTTCGAAGTGGCCACCTCCACCACGCTTGTCTCGTTCCATTTCAGCCGAAGGGTGAACGGTGGCTCGGCGTCGATGTCGTATTCCCAGGTGTCGTAGGTGATCCACTCGGGAGATCCGAGCAGGTCGAGAACCTCCGCCGCCGACATCCCTTCGCGCGCACGCTCCGCTTCGGGTCGTCCGGGGGCGGATTTGGCCGCCGGACGGTAGGGATGCTCCGCGATTTGCGCTGTGGCTTCGACCGTGAACTCATGGCATGGAAGAAACTTCGGAACCCGTCCCAACTTGCGCATCGAGAAGCGGATGATCTGCCGCAACGTGTAGGTGGAATAGGAGTGTGGATTAACCTCGCCGCTGAAGTCCACGCCGTATCCAAGTCCGCCCGAGGTGCTGCTGCCGGAGAATGAACTGTCCTGAAGAGATTCGAGGTAGGGGATGGCCGCCTCGACGTGGAGACAACCCGCAAGATAGGCCGCCAAAGAGATGGGGAATACCCGATCGCAACACTCGCCGTTGTCCCATTTCTTCCGTTCGACCACGGCACTTTCCAGAACTTCGACGACTTTTTGGGATTCCTGAACGGTAAGAGCCCGCCGGGTATCCGGTGTTTCCCTGATCAGCCGACCTGAAGAGATATCCACCACGATGCGTCTGCCCCACCATGGCCGGATCACGAAAAGGTGCTGTCCCTCCGGTTTGCTGAAATACCAAGCCGACCGGCCAGCCCACATCGGTCCGGCGGTGGTGTCCGCGACGTAGTCGCTTCTTTCCTTTTCCGTCATCGCGTCCCGCAGGATATCGATGCACCCGGTTGTTTTCCCCTCGGGTGAAATCACGAGCAACTCGTTCCATCCGGTGCCGATTACCACCCAGCCTTCGTCATTGATGTGAAGTGATGCGCAGGATCCTTCATTCTCAGCTTGCTTGCGGGTCCAGACGACGTCGCCCGATCTCATATCGGTGAGAGTGTAAACAAACCCGTCGGCGAAAGCCTTGGGGCCATCCGGCCCTTGGTTTTCCTGCGATACAGCCTCGATTTTGTAACGTCCGTTTGGGGAGGCCGCGGATCCGTCGGTGTAGAAGACATCGGTGGCCAAGGCGAAGCAGAATCCCGTGAGCCAAAGCGCCAATGCGGAAACACATCCCTTGAACGGAGATCTCATTCCGGGATCTGATCCCATTCTGCGCCTGCTGAAGCAAGCTTGGAAAGCGGAACAACCCCTATCAAGAGATCGCCTCCGCGCCGAAGTAGGGCACCAGCGCATCCGGGATCTTGATCGACCCGTCCGGTTGCTGGCATTGCTCGAGCAGGGCCACATAGAGCCGTGGCAGGGCGGTGCCGGAGCCGTTCAGGGTGTGCGGGAAGCGGTTTTTGCCCTCGGCGTCCTTGAAGCGGAGTTTCATGCGGCGCGCCTGATAGTCGGTGAAACATGAGCAGCTCGAAACTTCGAGATACTTGCCCTGGCCGGGCGCCCAGACCTCGATGTCATAGGTCTTGGCCGAGGAGAAGCCGATGTCGCCCGTGCAGAGTTCAATGGTCCGGTAGTGGAGACCGAGTTTTTGCAGGATCGACTCGGCGTGGCCGGTGAGTTGTTCGAGCACCTCGAAGCCGTGGTCCGGGTGGACCACCTGGACGAGCTCGACCTTGTCGAACTGGTGCATGCGGATGATGCCCTTGTTGTCGCGGCCGGCGGAGCCCGCCTCGCGGCGGAAACATGGCGTGTAGGCGACCATGCGGATCGGCAGGTCGGCCTCGGCGAGCAGGGTGTCGCGGTAGAGATTGGTCACTGGAACCTCGGCGGTGGGCGCGAGGAACAGGTTGTTGATGCCGTCCTCGCCGGCGTCGGTGCCGTACATGTCGGCCTCGAACTTGGGAAGCTGGCCGGTGCCCTCCATACATTCGCGTTTCACGAGATGCGGGACGTTGACTTCTTCGTAGCCGTTGGCCGTTTGCGTATCCAACAGGAAGTTGATCAGCGCGCGTTCGAGTTTCGCACCCTTTCCGCGGTAGACGGAAAACCCGGATCCGGCGATGCGCACGGCGTCGTCCCAGTTGATGAGGGCGTGTTGGAGCGCGAGATCGACGTGGTCCTTCGGCTCGGCGATCTCCGGCTTCGCCCCCCATTCGCGGACGACGGGATTCGCCGTTTCGTCCTCACCGACGGGACATGCCTCGTGGGTGAGGTTCGGGATGTTCATGAGCAGGTCGCTCTGGCGGGCCGAGGCGGCCTCGGCCTCCGCGTCGAGCGCGGCGATCTTGTCGTTGATGCCGCGGACCTGGGCTTCGATGGCGGAGGTGTCCTCGCCCTTGCCCTTGAGCATGCCGATCTGCTTGGAAGTGTTCTTGCGCTCGCTCTGCAGCGCCTGCTTTTCCGTCTCGGCCTTGCGGCGGGACTCGTCGCAGGCGAGCACGTCGTCGATGAGCTTCCAGTGGTCGCCGCCGCGGTGCTTGAGGCGTTCCTGGACGGCGGCGGGGTTTTCGCGGATGACGCGGATGTCGAGCATGGCGGCGCGACTCTCGCGGCGGCGCGGGGGCGGAATCAACGCGATTTTTCGGGAGATTCCTCCTTTGTCGCGCCCAGCGGCGTGAGCTCCACCTTGCGGAAGTGGATCTCGGCACCTTCGCTCTGGAGGCAGATGGCGCCCTTGGTGGTGCTGAGGGATTTCCCTTCGTTCATGAGTGTGCCGTTGACGGTGACCCGGATGGTGTCGCCCTCGCAACGGACGGTCATCGTGTTCCACTCGCCGGCTTCCTTTTCGGCGCTCTCGCCCTTTTTGAGCCAGCGGCGGCCTTCGGGTTTGGCACCTTCGACCTTCACGGACTCGCCGATCATCCAGAAGTCCCCGGCGTTGCCGCTGCCGAGCTGCACTTCAAGAGACTTCGGCCAAACGAACATCTCGCGCGGTTTCGACGCGTGGACAAGCACGCCGGAGTTGCCGGGTTTCTTGCCGGGGGCCCAGCGCCACTCGACGGTGAGTTCGTAGTCCGAGTATTCCTTATCGGTCCGCATCACGCCCGGCGGGCGGCCCTTGCAGACGATCATCCCGTCACTCACGGACCAGACGTCCGATGGTTTCGCATCCTCGCTGATGATATCGAAAGACCAGCCGTCGAGCGACTTGCCGTCGAAGAGGGAAACCGGCTCCGCCTTCGCGAGGAAGGGGACCGCGAGCAGCGGGAGGAGATATCTGAAGACCATGACCGCATCTATCGGAAGACAGGCGGCCGCGCAAGAATTGTCTCGCGGATCAGGAGTCGCCCGATGGCGCGGGCTTCGACGCCGGCTTGCCGGAACATCCGCAGGACGAGCCGCACGAGTGGCCGCCGCCGGACGAGCCGCTGTCTTTCTTTGCCGCCTCGTTGTAGGACTTCGAGCGGTAGTCGGTCTGATAGAAACCGGAACCCTTGAAGATGATTCCGCCGCCGGTTCCGAGAAGGCGCTTCACCATTCCGGCGCAGTTCTCGTCCGGACAAAGGGTGAGCTTCGGGTCGTTCATGCTCTGAAACACCTCAAAGCGGTTCCCGCACTGCTGGCATTCGTATTCGTAGGTCGGCATGGCTGTGGGCGGGAACGGATAGCATGTTTCGCGGCGGAATCAACCCCTTCGATGCGTCCGGGAACGGCCGGAAACACGCGGATTTCGCGTGCCGAAGCGCCCGCCGTTTGTTTCGATCGCCGCCATGCCACCCCGCGTCAAGACGGTCGCCTCGATCACGGTCGAGAAGTTTTTCGAGTCCCATGGAGAGGCGCTGGGCCTCCAGTTGTTGAGCGAGAAGGTGGGTTTCGACCGGCCGATCCGCGAGTCCGCGATGAATCGCCCGGGTCTGGCGTTGGCCGGGTTTTTCTCGTATTTCGCGTGGAATTGCGTCCAGGTGCTCGGGAATTCCGAGCTCTCGTACCTCAAGAAACTGCCGGACGGCATGCGCGTGGACCGTTTCCGGCGGATGTGCGACCGGGACATCCCCTGCATCGTGCTGGCGCGCGGCGCCACCCTGCTGCCCGAACTCGCGGATGTGGCCAAGGAGCACTCGATCCCGGTGTTCGGGACCGACGAGGTGACGATGAATTTCCTCAACGCGGCGACCATCCGGCTCGAGCACGACTTCGCGCCGAGCGTGACCCTCCATGGCGTGATGGTCGACATGCGGGGCGTCGGCATCCTGATCATGGGCAAGAGCGGATCGGGCAAATCCGAGGCGGCGATCGGCCTGCTCGAACGCGGGGCGTCGCTGGTGGCCGACGACATGGTGCGCATCAAATTCGTCGGCGGCGACCTGGTGGCCACCGCGCCGGACCTCTCACGCGGCTACATGGAGGTGCGGGGCATCGGCATCATCAACGTCGCCAACCTCTACGGTCTCGCGTCGATCCGTCCCGACAAGCGGCTCGACATGGTGGTGACCCTCAAGCCGTATGCCGACCTCAACGAGGTCGACCGCCTCGGCGTGCAGCCGAAGAAATACGAAATCCTCGGCCAGGCGGTGAGCCACGTCGAGATCCCGGTGGCTCCCGGACGGGACACGGCGCGGATGGTCGCCATCGCCGCGCTCGACCTCCAGCTCCGCAAACTCGGCTACAACATGGCCGACGAGTTCAACCAGCGGTTGCTCGACCGGATGGCGGGCGGGAATCCGCTGGCCTGATCAGGCGGAAAGCTTCTCGCCGCCGGAACCGGACGGCTGGAGGAAGTGGTCCCAGCTTTCGTCGGCGAGACCGTTTTCCTGCAGGCCGAAGAGCGGCCGCCAACGGGGTGCGAACGGCTTGCTCCGAGGAAGCATGCCGGCTTCCTGCGGCAGCTTGTTCGCCTTGCGCGTGTTGCAGCGGAAACACGAGGTGACGATGTTCTCCCACGTGGTGCGGCCGCCCTTGTCGCGCGGCATCACGTGGTCGAGGTTGAGCTGGTGCTCCGGCAGCACCTTGGCGCAGTACTGGCAGGTGAACTTGTCCCGCAGGAACACGTTGCGGCGCGTGAACTTCACTTCGAGGCGAGGCACGCGGTCATACCACGAGAGCACCAGCACCTTCGGCACGCGAAGGGAAAACCGTGCGCTGTGGATCATCGTTTCATCCCGGCAATCCGCGGAATGGCGGATCCACGAAGCGAGGTCATGGGTGCCGAAGCGTTCTTCGCCGTCGGTCTGCACCACCAGTGCGCCGCCCGTGCAGAGGAGATGGAGCGAACGGCGGACGGTGCAGGTGTGCACCGGCTGCCAATATCGGTTCAGCACCAGGACGGGTCTTTCGAGAACGGTGGACATCACCTTTTCCGGAAATTCGTCCGGAAGCTAGCAAAGCCCGCGCGTTCGGCAATCTAATTCGCCCCCATCCACGGCATTTCCCGTACTTCGGGAGCGGCCTCAGCTGATGCTGCGGTCCTTGCTGTGCCGCAGGTCCTTGGCGGCTTCGAGAAACACGGCGTCCTCGCCGATGTTCACCGCGAGGTCGCCGACGCGTTCGAGCGAGCGCACGACAAGGATGAGATGCAGGTAGTCCTCGCTGCGGCCGTTCTGGTTCTCGATGCGCTCGCCATAGACGGCCGTCACGGACTTGTGCATCCGGTCGAGCTCCTTGTCGCGATCGTGCAACGACGCGCCGAGCCTGGCGTCGTGGTCGGTGAACGAGGCGATGGCGTCGCGCAGGAGTTGGTCGGCCAGCGTGTAGAGCGGCTCGATGAGGGTGATCTCCTGGATCTCCGCGCGGGCGCTCATCTTGCGGGCGCGCTTGGCGATGTTGGTGGCGTGGTCGGAGATGCGCTCGAGGTTTCCCGAGATCTTCATCGCGCTGATCACCAGACGCAGGTCGCTGGCCAGCGGATGGAAACGGGTCAGGATCTCCATGCCGAGCTCGTCGATGCGGCGTTCGTGGTCGTCCACGTCGTTGTCATCGGCGATGACCGCGTTGGCGAGTTCCTCGTTGCGTTCGAGCAGCGCGCGGATGGCGCGCTCGAGGTTGTGGCGGGCCTTGCCTGCCATCGAGAGAAGCTCGCCGCGGAACGTCGTGATCGCGTGGTCGAAGTCCTGGAGAATGTGGGGGCTGGTCATGATCGATGGGGAAAGATATCAGAGATCCGCGGGAAGGGAACCGGAGATCCCGGAACGCTTCATCCGAAGCGTCCGGTGACGTATTCCTCGGTGCGGGATTCACGCGGCTTGGAGAAGATCACCGAGGTGGCGTCGTATTCGACGAGCTCGCCGAGATAGAAGAAGGCGGTGCGGTCGGAGACCCGCGTCGCCTGCTGCATGTTGTGGGTGACGATGACGATGGTGAATTCGTCGCGCAGGGTGAGCAGCAGTTCCTCGACGCGCGCGGTGGCGATGGGATCGAGCGCGGAGCAGGGCTCGTCCATCAGGATGATCTCCGGGTTCACCGCCATGGTGCGTGCGATGCAGAGCCGCTGCTGCTGGCCGCCGGACATGCCGTAGGCGCTCTCGTTGAGGCGGTCCTTCACCTCGTCCCAGAGGGCGGCGCCGCGCAATGCCTTCTCGACGATGCCGTCGAGCACGTCCTTGCGTT
The DNA here is from genome assembly GCA_024233135.1 of Akkermansiaceae bacterium. Classification (GTDB taxonomy): domain Bacteria; phylum Verrucomicrobiota; class Verrucomicrobiia; order Verrucomicrobiales; family Akkermansiaceae; genus Luteolibacter. The sequence goes on from JACKPZ010000013.1 coordinate 23,512, forward strand.
TCTCGCCGAGGATTCGCGGGCCGTAGGCGACGTTCTCGTAAATCGAGCGCGGGAAGGGGTTCGATTTCTGGAACACCATGCCGGCCCGCCGGCGGAGCTCGACGCCGTCGACATCCGGGTCGTGGATCTCGATGCCGTCGATCCAGATGCCGCCGCGCGACACGCGGGCACCTGGGATGAAGTCGTTCATCCGGTTGAAACAACGGAGCAGCGTCGACTTTCCGCATCCCGAGGGACCGATGAACGCGGTGACCTGGTTGCGCGGGATCGTGAGGTTGATGTCCCGCAGCGCGACCGATTTGCCGTAGCTGAAGTCCATGTCGCGGACCTCGATCACGGCGTTGGTTTCCGGAGTGGTGGGGGAGTCGCTCATGGATCAACTGAAGCGGCCGGTGATGTAGGCCTCGGTCTGCGGTTCCTTCGGTCTTTCGAACATGGCGAGCGTGGGTCCGTATTCGACGAGCTTGCCCATGTAGAGGAAGGCGGTGCGGTCGGAACAACGGGTCGCCTGCTCCATGTTGTGGGTGACGATGACGATCGTGTAGCGCTGTTTCAGGCCGATGATGAGGTCCTCGATCCGCAACGTGGCAAGCGGGTCGAGCGCGGCGCAGGGTTCGTCCATCAGCAGGATCTCCGGCTGGTTGGCGATGGCGCGGGCGATGCACAGCCGCTGCTGCTGGCCGCCCGAAAGCCCGAACGCGGAGTCGTGCAGGCGGTCCTTCACCTCGTCCCAGAGCGCCGCGTCGGTGAGCGCGCGCTCGACGGTTTCATCGAGCTCGGTTTTCCTGCCGCGGCCGGCCACGCGCAGGCTGAAGACGACGTTCTCGTAGATCGACTTGGCGAACGGATTGTATTTCTGGAACACCATGCCCACCCGCTTGCGCAGTGAGATCACCTCGACGCTGGGATCGTAGAGGCTGGTGCCGCCGATGCGGATGTCGCCTTCGTGGCGGACGCCCTCGATGAGGTCGTTCATCCGGTTGAGGTTGCGCAGCAGCGTCGATTTCCCGCAGCCGGACGGACCGATCAACGCGGTGACCTGGTGCTCCGGAATGTCCATGTGGATGTCGAACAACGCCTGCTTCGGACCATAGTGGAAGCTGAACTGGTCCACCTGGATGAAGTCCGGGCGGGACGCTGCGTCGGTGCTGGTGGCTTGGGCGGGCATGTCAGAAACTGCTGACGGCGAATCTCTTCTTCAGCTTGTTGCGGATGAGGATGGCGCTGAGGTTGAGCGTGACCACGACCACGATGAGCAGCAGCGCGGTGGCGTAGACGATCGGTTTGGCCGCCTCGGCGTCCGGCGATTGGAAACCGAGGTCATAGATATGGAAACCGAGATGCATGAACTTGCGCTCGGGATGCACGAACGGCGCGATCGAGTCGATCGGCAACGAGGGCGCGAGTTTCACCACGCCCACCAGCATGAGGGGGGCGACCTCGCCGGCGCCGCGGGCCATCGCCAGGATCACGCCGGTGAGAATGCCCGGTAGCGAGGCCGGCAGCACGACCCGCTGGATCGTCTGCCACTTCGATGCGCCGCAGGCCAGGGCGGCCTCGCGGACGCCGCGCGGGACGGCGGCGAGCGCCTCCTCGGTGGCGACGATGACCACCGGCAGCGTGAGCAGGGCCAGCGTGAGCGAGGCCCACAGGATGCCCGGCGTGCCGTACGTCGGCGTGGGCAGCTTGTCGGCGAAGAACCATTGGTCGACCGTGCCGCCGACGGTGTAGACGAAGAACGCGAGGCCGAAGACGCCGAAGACGATCGAAGGCACGCCCGCGAGGTTGTTCACCGAGATGCGGACGAACTGCACCATCAGGCCCTGGCTGGCATACTCGCGCAGATAGATCGCGGCGATCACCCCGAAGGGCGTGACGAAGAAACTCATCGCCAGGGTCATCACGACGGTTCCGAAGATGGCGGGAAACACGCCGCCTTCGGTGTTCGCCTCGCGTGGATCTTCGGAGAGAAACGCTCCGGCCCGCGACAAGGCCTCGCCGAGCCGGTCGAAGAATCCCGCCGCGTTGGGCATGAACGTGCGCACCAGCACGTCCGATGTATAACTGACGTCCGCGCCGTCTACGGTGCGGCCGACGAGTTTCGTCTCCTTCAGCTTGTCGTGGATGGCGCCGGACTGAGCCTGGAGTTTCTCGAACGACGCCTGCAGCTCGGCCCGCCGTCCGGCGAGTTCCTGCGCGGTTTTCTCCCCGCTGCGCTCGGCGCGTTCGTGTTTCTCCAACTCGCGGCTGATGCGGCCGATCTGATGTCGCTCGATGTCGAGGATTTCTTCGCGGGCTTGTTCGCTCCGTTCGATCACCGCGTCGAGTTTGTCGTGAAACGAGGGATCAGCGGCTTCGATGCGGCCTTCGGGAGTCTCGAGCGCGACCGGTTCGATGATGCCCGGTCCGTATTCCATCCGTTCGACCCACATCAGGTCCTCGGGCCGCGAACGGCTCGCGATGTTCGCCTCGTCGATGAACACAAAGGCTTCCGGCCGGATGTCCTTGTTGCCGCGGAACACCTGGATCTCGCGGTGCTCCGTACCATCTGGTTCGCTGCGCGTGCTTTCCTGCGTGACGAAGCCGGCGATTTTCTCGGTCGCGCCCTCGGCAACGCGCACTTCCATCACGTCGATCGGCCGCGGCCAGAACGACGCCGTGCCCTTGAGCAGGATGAGCAGGAACAGGCCGAGCGCCATGATCACGCCGATCGCGAGACCCGCGGCGGTGAGCCAGACCCACGGTTCGCCGCGACGGGATCGCCCCGTCGTCCGGAATCCGCTGTTTGGTGGGAGGGCGTCGCTCATGGATCAGACGATCTTGTTTTTCTCGCGAAGGCGCTGGCGCAGCACCTCGGCGACCGTGTTCATCACGAAGGTCATCAGGAAAAGAACGACCGCGCCCAGGAACAGGGTGCGGTAGTGGGTGGAGCCGACGGGCGCCTCCGGCAGTTCGACGGCGATGTTCGCGGAGAGCGTGCGCATCCCGTTGAAGATGTTCCACTCGGTGACCGGCGTGTTGCCGGTGGCCATCACCATGATCATCGTTTCACCCACCGCGCGGCCGAAGCCGATCATCAGCGCGGAGAAGATGCCGGACGAGGCGACCGGAAGCATCACCGTCCACACAACCTGCCAGCGGTTCGCGCCGAGCGCCGACGATGCGGCGGTGAGCGACTTGGGGACATTGGAGAGCGCGTCCTCGGCGATGGTGAAAATGACCGGGATCACCGCGAAACCCATCATGAAACCGAGCACCAGCGAGTTCCTTTGTTCGAAGGAAAGCCCCGTCGCCTGCGGCCACCAAAGACGGAAGTCCGCAATCTCGCGGCCGGTCGCCGGGTCCTGATAGACGAAGAAGATGCTCTCGATGAGCGGTCCCGCCTGCCAACCGAGCCAGCCGGCCAGCGCGAGCACGGGAACCACCATCATCCACTCGCTGCCGTTCGCGAAACGGTTGCGGAAACGGATCGGCAGCCGGCACCAGGCGAAGCCCATCACCAGCGCGGAGGCCGGCACCGCGATCAGCATCGCCATCACCGACGGCACGCGTGTTTCCAGGATCGGCGCCAGCCACAAGCCGGCGAGGAAACCCAGCACGACCGACGGCAGCGAGGACATGATCTCCATGGTCGGCTTGACGATGCGTTTCACCGAAAGCGGAAGGAAAGCCGCGGAAAACACCGCCGCCAGCAGCGCGACCGGCACCGAGAACAACAACGCGTAGGCCGTGCCCTTGAGTGATCCAAAGATCAGCGGCATCAGCGAGAGCTTCGGCTCGAAATCGTCGCTGCCGCCCGTCGACTGCCACTGATAGACCGGCCCGGAGCCGCCTTCGTACCAGACCTTGCCGAAGAACGCCTTCCATCCCGCTTCGGGATGCGGGTCTTCGACCGAGTAGCGCCGCGCCTCGCCCGATGCGGAAACGACGAGGAAATGCTCGCCCTTGCCATCGAGCACGGCGGCTGCCGGAGCGATCTCCGCCTCACCTTCCCAGCGGGTCTTGCCCGAAGTGCTGTGGCGGATCGAAAGATGCCCGCCGGCGCCGGTTAGAAACGTGCGGTTTCGCTGGCTCGCGGCGAACAGGACATCGCCATCTCCCAGCGGCGGAAAGGTTTGCGTGAGGCCGAACATCCGCTCGGCATCCTCGCTTTCGCGGAACAGGCTCCATTGTTCCTGCTCTCCGCCGGGACCGGTGACGATGATCGAAACACCGCCGAACAGGTAGTCCATCTGCCGCGGCACCTCGCCGTCGAAGGGCGAGAAAGACTGGCGCTTCGTGACTTCCGCGCCGTTGGCGAGGAAATAGTCGATCTCTCCATTGGCGCAGGCGGCCAGCACCATCGAGCCGTTCTGCGAGGCGCGCAGGATGAGCGGTTCGGCGCCGAGTTCCGTGGTGATCTCGACCTCGCCCAGCGCGGTGAGTTTCCCCGCGCCGATGAGACCGCGTTTCATCGCGAGGCGCAGGACGGTGGTCGTCGCGTCCGGTCCGGCGCCGCGTTTCGCGACGATGATCCGGCCGCCGCCCGAGTCGCCGTAGCTCACCGCGGTGACGGGGCCGGCGCCGGATTTCAGCGGAAACCACGGCTCCGGCGTGACCTTCGCGGAGACCTCCGCATCGTCGCCATGGCTTCGTGCGTATTCGACGAGAAACGATCCCACCCGGCCGTCCGCGAGTCCCAGCGCGACACGCCGGTGCACGGGATCGTAAGCGGTCGCGGTGACTTCCGCTCCTTCCAAGCCGGGGACTTCGAGTTCGAAGCCGTCGCCACCCGCCACCGGGCGGAACGCGACGGGGCCGCCCGCCTGATAGAAAAACGGCAGCTCGCCCCATTCGTCGATGCCCAGCACGCCGGTCGCGGCCGCCGGTGCCTCGAGTTTTCCCGCGGGCTCGACGTCCGCCGCGCGGAACAAGGGGACGACCTCCTTGCCGATGAAATAAAAGATCCCGAACACGGCGATGATCACGCCGATGCCGCCGAAGCGGATCGCCCAGCCCATGAAGCGGTCGAACCACAAGGTCGCCCGCGAAACCTCAAAGCGTTTCGGGTCCGGAGCGTTCGGCTGGGGATGCATCGCGTTCGGGGAAGGAAGCCCGCCGCCGCGGAGGTCGCGGGGCGGGCCGAAGCTAGAGGGGGGAATGTCCGGCGGGCAAGCGCGGCCTCATCCGGATTTCAACCCCGCGGATCATTTCTCGAGGCTGGAGAGCACCTCCGTGGCCACCTCGGCCGGAAGCGGGAAGTAGCCGTCCTTCTCGACGACCGTCTGGCCTTCCTTGCTCATCACGTATTTGAGGAATTCGAGCGTCAGCTTGTCGAGCGGCTCGCCCGGCTTCTTGTTCACGTAAACGAGGAGGAAACGGGCCAGCGGATAGTCGCCGCTCAGCGCGTTGTCGTAGTCGGCGGCGTGAAACGCTCCGTCATCGCCCTGGATCGGAAGCGCGCGCACGGCGGAGGTCTTGTAGCCGATGCCGGAGTAGCCGAGCGCGTAGGGATCCGCGCCGACGCCCTGGACCACCGCGGACGAGCCGGGCTGTTCCTTCACCGTCGTTTTGTAGTCGCCCTTCTGGAGCGCGTGCTCTTGGAAAAAGCCGTAGGTGCCCGAGGCCGAGTTGCGGCCGAAGAGCGAGATCGGGCGGCCTTTCCACGAATCGACGCCGAGCTGGCCCCACTCCGTGATGTCCTGGCCGCCGCGCTTGCGGGTCTTGGAGAAGATCGAGTCGATCTGCTCCATGGTCAGGCCTTCGATCGGGTTGTCCTTGTGCGCGAAAACGGCGAGCGCGTCGATGGCGACCTTCACTTCCGTCGGCTTGTAACCGTGCTTTTTCTCGAAGGCGTCCATTTCCTCGGCCTTCATCGGGCGGCTCATCGGGCCGAGCTGCGCGGTGCCCTCGATGAGCGCCGGCGGCGCGGTCGAGGAGCCCTTGCCCTCGATCTGGATGTTGACGTTCGGATAGGCCTTCTTGAAACCTTCCGCCCACAGGGTCATCAGGTTGTTGAGGGTGTCGGAACCGATCGAGTTCAGGTTTCCGGAAACACCGCTGACCGGCTTGTATCCGGCGAGCGCGGGGTCGATGTGCGACTCGGCGGCGGTCGCGGCGGTGGCGAGCAGGCCGCTCAGCAGGCAGATGGCTTTCAGTTTCATCGTGGATTTCGTGGTGGTTTCGGCCGGCGAACAAATGGATGGACGCGCCGGACGGCCGCACTTCCGTCGAAAGTCCCGCTCACGGCAAAAACAGCTTTGTGACACAATTGTCACAAAGGTCGCCTCCGCCATGGGACCGCCGCAACTCCAGGAAACCCGCAGGTATCAGGATTTCCGCTGTTTTTCGGGCGGATTCCCGAATGTGACGCAATTGTCACAAAAGAGCGCTCGGCCGTGTGACGATTTCGCCACTAGTCCCTGTGACGCAATCGTCACATTGCGAATTCCACCATGCAAACCACATCGAAACTCATGTTGGCGGCCGGATTCTCCGCCGCCCTCGTCGTTCCCGCCATCGGCGGTCCCGAGCCCGTTTCCGAACCCGCTCCCGCACCTGCCAACAACGGCGACTGGTGCGAGTGGCTCCAGAACAAGCCCGGCAAGCTCCCGATCCCCGAGAATCCGTTCCTTCAGGAATTCCAACTCGAAGGCCGCCTCCAGTTCCAAATGGCCTACATGGATGGCGAGGACGTCAACGGCGATGACTTCAGCTCGCGCTTCAACGAGTTCCGCCGCGCCCGCCTCGGCTTCAAGACGAAGTTCCTCCAGTATTTCGGCGCCAAACTCGCCGTCGACCTCGTCGACGACCAACGCAAGGACGCCGAGCCGAACTCCGGCCTCGGCTGGGGTTACGAACAACTCGACGAGGCCTACCTGAGCTTCGACATCAAGAAAGCCTTCGGTGCCGGTCCGCTCGATTCGCTGCAGCTCCTCTACGGTCGCCAGAAATTCGTGCTTGGCTACGAATCCCACACTTCGTCCACCAAGTTGCTCACCGTCGAGCGCTCCGCCATCGCCAACAAGGTTTATGACAGCGCCCGTCCGACCGGGGTGACCCTCGAGGGCGAATGGGACAAGTGGTCCTTCGCCGCCTCGGTCTACAGCTCGACCACCGACGGTGCCGACAACAAGGCCTTCAACGGCTGGCAGGACGATCTCTTCTACCTCACCCACCTCGGCTACCAGGCCACCGACGACCTCGCCTTCGGATTCGACTGGACCTACAACCACGCCGACGTTTCCGCCGGCGAGGACTCCGTCCTTCCCTACGCCTGGGCGACTTCGTTCAACGTCGCCTACGAACCCGGCCCCTGGGGCGTCATCGGCGACTTCATCTACGGTGACAACGGCGGCGCACGCCTCGGCAACCCCGTCGGCGAGCGCGACGACTTCTGGGGCATTGTGGTGATGCCGTACTACTGGATCGTCGATGAGAAACTCCAGGCCGTCGCCCAATACCAATACGGTGGCGCCGACGACGCCGAGGGAATCCGCGTCAACAGCCGCTACGGCCGCGCCCGCGGAACCGGTGGCACATCGACCATCGACGTGAACAGCGGCCGGGGAGACTCCCACCACTCGTTCTACGGCGGTCTGAACTACTACCTCTGCGGCCACAACGCCAAGGTCCAGGCCGGCATCGAATACCAGACGATGGACACCCCGGTCGGTGATTTCGACGAACTCACCTACCTTCTGGCCTTCCGCACGTTCTTCTGAAGCCGTTGGTTTTCATCCGGTTGCTCGCAGCCGCTCCCTGCCCGGGGGCGGCTGTTTTTTTGACAAACCGGGGTTCCTCGCGTTTCGGTCGTCCACCAATCGGCTTGCAAAATTCCTTTCGGCGAGCCTAGTCCCTCCCGCGCCACCGCGTCCGGAGCCTTTTCACACCATGGGAAAAACACTGATCATCGCCGAGAAACCCAGCGTCATGACCGACCTCAGCCGCGCGCTCGCCAAGCCGCTCGGCAAGTTCGAAAAGACCGGGAAGGGGCGGGACGTGTATTTCGAAAACGACGCCGCCATCATCACCTCCGCCGTCGGCCACCTCGTCGAGCTGCGGATGCCGATGGGCCCCAACGGCAAGAAACTGCCGTGGAATTTCCAGGTTCTGCCGGCCATTCCGGACCGCTTCGACCTCGATCCGATTGAAAATTCCGCCGCCCGCCTCAAGCAGGTGCTCAAGCTGGCGAAACGCAAGGATGTCGACCTCATCGTCAACGCCTGCGACGCCGGCCGGGAAGGGGAGCTGATTTTCCGCTACATCATGGAGATCGGCGGCATCCGGAAACCGACGGAGCGCCTTTGGATGCAGTCCATGACCCAGGGCTCCATCATCGAGGCATGGGAAAACCTGCGCAGCGAGGAGCAGATGAAGCCGCTGGCGGACGCCGCGAAATGCCGCTCCGAGTCGGACTGGCTCGTCGGCCTCAACGCCACCCGCGCGCTCACTTGTTTCAACTCGCGCCACGGCGGCTTCAACATCACCGCCGCCGGCCGCGTGCAGACGCCCACGCTCGCCATCCTCGCCGCCCGTGAGGCGGAGATCCAGGCCTTCGAGCCGTCGCCGTATTTCGAAGTCCACGCCACCTTCGGCGTTTCCGCCGGCGAATACCTCGGCAAGTGGATCGACGAAGGCTGGAAGAAAGACGAAGCCAACCCGCACGGCCGCCCCGAGCGGATCTGGAACCAGGCGCAGGCCGACGCCATCCGCGACCGCTGTACCGGGAAAACCGGCGGGGTTTCCGAGGAAAAGAAGGCCCAGACCCAGATCGCGCCGCAGCTCTACGACCTCACCACCCTCCAGCGCGAGGCGCCGTTTTCCGCCAAGGGCACTCTCCAGATCGCCCAGGCGCTGTATGAGAAACACAAGGTGGTCACCTACCCGCGGACGGACTCCCGCTACCTGCCGGAGGACTACATGGCCAACGTCCGCGAAACGATGCGCGACATCGCCAACTCCGATCTCGGAGTCGCCAAGTACGCCGCCGCCGTGCTCGCCGGTGGCGACGATGAAAAAGGCCCGCGCCTCGCGAAACTCCGCCGGGTCTTCGACAACAAGAAGGTTTCCGACCACTTCGCCATCATCCCGACCGGCCGCACCGCCAAGCTCAGCGACACCGAGCAGAAGGTCTTCGACATGATCGTGAAGCGCTTCATCGCCGTGTTCTATCCGCACGCCGAGTTCGAGCAGACCACCCGCCTCACCCGCATTTCCCACGGCGCGGAAACGGACACCTTCCGCACCGACGGCCGCATCCTCGTGAAACCCGGCTGGCTCGAGGTCTACGGCCGCAAACCCGGCGTAGCCGCGGGCAAGGACGACCTCGTTTCCGTCGATTCCGGCGAATCCGCCTCCGTCGAGCACATCGAGGTGCTCCACGAGGAAACCAAGCCGCCCGCGCGATTCACCGAGTCCACCCTGCTGTCCGCCATGGAAGGCGCCGGCAAGCTCATCGACGACGAGGCCCTTCGCGAAGCGATGGCCGAGCGCGGTCTCGGCACCCCCGCCACCCGGGCCGCCACCATCGAGGGGCTTATCGCGCAGAAATACGTCGCCCGCGACGGTCGCGACCTCCACGTCACCGGCAGCGGCATGCGTCTCATCCAACTCCTCCGCGAGATGGGCATCGAGGGGCTCTACTCGCCCAAGCTTACCGGCGACTGGGAGTTCAAACTCCGCCAGATGGAGCATGGAAATCTGAAGCGCGACGATTTCATGAAGGAGATCATCGGCTACACCGAGGACATCGTCGCCAAGGCCCGCAAGCGCGCCGACGACGCGAAAAACCAGGTGTTTCCCGACCTCAAGGTGCCCTGCCCGGCGTGCGGCGCAACCTCGCTCCGCCAGACGGACGCCACCTACGAGTGCCGCCAGCCGGACTGCAAGTTCAAGGCCAAGAAACACATCGCCGGCCGCCTGCTCCGCGAGGACGAGGCCGCCGATCTCTTCACGAAACGTTTCATCGGACCGCTCACCGGGTTCAAATCCAAGTTCAACCGCCCCTTCGAGGCCGGACTCGAGCTCGACGACAAGTTCAAGGTCAACTTCGTCTTCGACAACGGCGAGGACGAGGTCGAGGAGCTCACCGACGAGCACCTCATCGGCCCCGTCACCCTCGCCGACGGCCGCGAAATCAAGCTCTACGAGAGCGAAAAAGCCTTCCACGTCCCGGCCCTCGTCACCAAGAAGGACCCCAACGGCATCCGCATCGGCAAGTCGATCCTCCAGCACGAGATCACCACCGAGCAGATCAAGAAACTCCTCGCCACCGGCAAGACCGATGTGATCAAGGGCTTCGTCTCCAACCGCACCAAGCGCAAGTTCGACGCCCACCTCACCTTTGATCCCGCGGAAGGCAAGATCGGCTTCGAATTCCCGCCGCGGCCGGCCAAAAAAGCCGCGAAATCGAACTCGGCGCCGGAAAACTGACGGCCGGCCGTCTCGTCGATTCCGCCGGGGCTGGGCCGCGTTCCGCCCGGCCCGCCTGCGCGGATTGACAAAATCCATGCGGGATTTCGCCTAAGAATCCCCTTGTTCGGGAGTCTTTGAAACGGTTTACCAAATTGCGACATATTATTTGGCACCCCGTTTCTTCCCGTCATGAGCCTTCACGCAGATCTCAGTCCCGAGGCGATCGCGCGCCTTGCCGCGCAAAAAAGAAAATCAACGATTTCGTCGATCGTGATCGCGCTGCTGGTCGTCGTCCTCATCGGCCTCCTGCTCGGTTTCATCCTGCTCCCCGCGCTGGAGAAGGAAAACCCGGTGATCGTCACTTACGAGTCGAACTACCGTCCGGACGACGAGCTGAAGGAAAAAAAGGTCCAGACCAACATCCAGCGCAAGCCCTCCGCCCCGTCGGCGTCGATGGCCAAGGTCATCACCGCCAACACGGTGGCCGACGTCTCGATTCCGGTCCCGGATGTCGACGTGCCCGTTCCCTCGATGGACTTCGGCGATGGCGATGACTTCGGCTCCGGATGGGGTGATGGCACCGGCTCCGGTGCCGGCGGCGGCGCCTCGTTTTTCCAACAGGAGGTCAAGGCCGAGCGGGTCGCCTACGTCATCGACTACTCGCTCTCGATGTCCGGCCAGCGCAACAAGCTGATGCGCCAGGAACTCACCAAGTCGGTCTCCAAGCTGCCGAAGGGCATGAACTATCAGATGATCTTCTTCGCCGGCCCGTCGTGGATCGCCGGCAGCAAGGTCAAGATGGCGCAAAACCGGAAGTCCGCCGTCATCAGCGACGGACGCTACGACTACGAATGGGAATCCGGCGGCAAGGGCGCCCATGGCTGGGATTCCAAAGGCCGCAGCCAGCGGCCGGATTGGATCCAGGCCGATGCCAAGACGATCGAAGAATCCCTCGCCACCATCAAGGGGACCGAACTCGTCTGGGGCACCACCTGGGAACCCGCCCTCGATCTCGCCCTGAAAATGGACCCCGCACCGCAGGTGATCTTCTTCATGACCGACGGCGTGACCGGCGGCGACCTCGACCAACTCGTCCGCCGCCTCACCAACCGCGCCAAGACCCGCGACATCAAGATCAACACCGTCGCCATGATGGAACCCAAGGCCCACGGCGCCATGAAGGACCTCGCGAAACGCACCGGCGGCATGTTCACCATCATCGAAAAAGGCGGCGACGTCCGCACCGTCCCGCTCGATTGATCCGGCGTGGTTGACGCCGGCGCGTGATCGCCCGCATGCTCCGCCCATGTCCCGCCCGGGCCTCATTCTCAAGCTCCGCTGTCCCGATCAACCCGGCATCGTCGCCAAGATCGCCAACTACGTCGCCGGCCACCGCGGCAACCTCGTCGAGTTCAACCAGTTCTCCGACAAGCTTGGTGCCAAGTTCTTCGCCCGCCTCGAGATCGAAACCGGCGACCTCGACGTCGAGGCCGATGATTTCATCGACGGCTTCGGCACCCTCGGCCGCTCGATGCATGCCGACTGGCACTTCCGCCGCCTGCCCTACCGCATGCGCACCGCCGTGCTCGTCACCAAGACCGACCACTGCCTCAACGAAATCCTCTGGCGCACCCAGCTCGGCGAGCTGCCCGTCGAGATCACCTCCATCATCGGCAACCGCCCGAACTGCCGCCCTCACGCGGAACACGCCGGCATCCCGTTCTTCGAGATCGACATGGATGCCGACAAGGACGCCGGCTTCGCCGAAATCCGCCGCCTCATCGAGGAACAGAACGTCGAGCTCATCGTGCTCGCGCGTTTCATGCAGATCCTTCCGGACACCTTCTGCCGCGACTTCGCCGGCCGCATCATCAACATCCACCACAGTTTCCTGCCCGCCTTCATCGGCGCCAACCCGTACCAACAGGCTTACCAGCGCGGCGTGAAACTCATCGGCGCCACCTGCCACTACGTCACCGCCGACCTCGACGCCGGCCCCATCATCGAGCAGGAGGTCGAGCGCGTGCACCACTTCCACACCCCCACCGACCTCGTCCGCCTCGGCCGCAATTGCGAGCGTACCGCCATCGCCCGCGGGATCCGCTACCACGTCCACGACCGCACCATCCTCGACGGCCACCGCGCCATCGTCTTTCCCGACTGATTCCGAAAACTGCGGGCTTTACAAACCCCGGGCCCCGTCCCAAATTCCGCGCCCCGCGACAAAGCGACCAAGGAGAGGTGGCTGAGTGGTCTAAGGCACCCGATTCGAAATCGGACGTGGGGTAAAACTCACCGTGGGTTCGAATCCCACCCTCTCCGCCATGACCCCAGCCCGGCCCGTCCGGGCTGGGGTCATGGCGTTTCAGGGAGTGGGACGAGATCCCCTGGAGCGCAGCGAGACGGGTTTGAAAGCAGACGCCGCTCTCAGCGGCGAATCGATTCATCCGGCCTCCGGAGGAGGAGGCCGCATCCCGCTTGGACGGAGCGGAGCGAAGTCAATCCCACCCTCTCCGCCATTCTTCGCTTCCGTGCCGGAAGCTACGAATGGCTTCGCCGATCACCTCCGCGCGTAGCGGAAGCCCGGAAACGCGCGGACGAGCCGGCGCATCTCGAGTTTCATGAGAGTGGCGGTGACCACCTGCGCGGGCAGTCCGCTGCGCTCGATGATGCGGTCGACGGGCGATTCGTCGGTGCCGACGGCGGCGAACACGGCGGCTTCTTCTTCCGGCAGCTCCGGGGTGCCGCGCTCCTCCGGTTCCTCGCTCGGAGCCGCGCGTTGGAACGGCAGTTCGCCGAGGTCGTCGAGGAGGTGGCTGGCGTCGGCGACCAGCGTGGCACCGTCGCGGATGAGCTGGTTGCAACCGGCGGAAGTGGGTTTGTCGACCGGGCCGGGCACGGCGAAGACGGGCTTGCCGTATTCGGACGCGAGGTTGGCGGTGATCAGCGAGCCGGACCACGCCGGGCATTCCGTGACGAGCAGCGCGCGCGACCACGCGGCGACGATGCGGTTGCGCATCGGGAAGGTCTGCTTGTCCGGGGCCGTGCCGAGGGGAAACTCGGTGACGACCGCACCGTTTCCATCGGCGATCTTTTCGGCGAGCGCGAGGTTTTCGGGCGGATAGAGCTTGCCCATGCCGGAGCCGATCACGGCGATGGTGCGGCCCTTCGCGGCGAGGGCCGCCTCGTGCGCCGCCGTGTCGATCCCGCGGGCGAGACCGGAGATGATGGTGAATCCCGACTGCGCGAGCTGATAGGAAAACTTCTTGGTCACGTTGCTGCCGTAGGTCGTCGCCCGGCGCGAGCCGACCACGCCGATTGCGTGGCGGTCGCGGGCTTCGAGTTTCCCCCACACGTAGAGCAGGAGCGGCGGGTCGTAGGCGTCCCGCAGCGGCGCGGGATAGTCCTCGTCGTCCTGGGTGATGAGGGAAATGCCGCGTTGTTCGGTCTCGCGGATCTCGGCGGCCGGGTCGGCGTGATCCTGCCAGCGGTGGAGGATGCCGGCGGACTCGGGGCCGATGCCATCGACGCGCTGGAGCCGGTCCATCGGCGCGCCGAGCACCGATGCCGGGTCGCCGAAGGCTTGCAGCAGCCGCCGCACGCGGACCGGGCCGATCTTCGGCAGCATGTTGAGCGCGACGAGGGCTTCCAGCGGGGTCATGCGCCGGCAAGGCTGGCGGGCCGCGCGGAATCCGTCAAAACCGCTTTTCAGACCGGAGAATCTTCGAATCGACATACCGACGATGACGGGTTGTGGTGGACGCGATGAGAGTGATCCTGTGTTTGGCTGCTTGTTGGGTCTGCGTGTCCGCCTCATGGGCGGAGGACGCGACCGCGGTCCCCGCGCCGCGCCCGGATCCGGCGCGGTTCGCCGGCGAAATCGAGACTTTCGCGGGGCAGCCGCCCGAAACAGGAGGCATCGTCTTCACCGGCAGTTCGAGCATCCGACTTTGGGAGCGGCTCCGAGAGGATTTCCCCGGCCTGCCGGTGGTCAACCGCGGCTTCGGCGGCTGTGTCGCCAACGACATGGTCGCGTATTTCGACACCATCGTCGCCCGGCACGAACCGAAGTTGCTCGTTCTCTACGTGGGCACCAACGATCTCCACGTCCCGCTTTCGGTCGAAGAGGCGTTCGCGGACTACCGGAGGTTTCTCGGCATGGTGCGGGAGAAGCTTCCGGGCACCCGGATCATCGTCAATTCGCTGAAAGTGGCGCCCTCGCGCATGGGGCAGCTCCCCGCCGTTTTCGAAATGAACAAACGCCTCCGGGCCCTCGCCGAAGGCGACGGGATGATCCGCTTCCTCGACTCCACGGAATACCTGATGGATCAAGACGGCCAACCGATCAAATCCCTGTTTCGCGACGACCAGCTCCACCTCAGCCCCGTCGGCTACGCACACTGGCTCATCCTGCTGGACCCCGTGATCCGCGAGGAATGGGCGAAGGTGGACCGGCCGAAGGCGGCGGAGTCGACCGCCACGCGCTGAGGATTCCAAGCGCGTCTCAGCGTTTCCGTTTGTCGCGGATATGGTCGGCGATGATGCGGATCTGTTCCGTGGTGAGGACGTGTTTTGCGGGAGGCATTCCCGCCTCCGGCACGCCGTCCTCCAGCACCCGTTCGAGGTCGTCATCGGATTTCGCCCACTTCCAGTCACCCTCGAGAAGGTTGCGTTGCAGCCCCCCGGTGAGGCCGGGTCCGTGGCAGGCGGCGCAGTGGAAACCAATCAGCGTGTCGGGATCTTTCAGGCCCGGCCCCGGGGGAGTGGGGGCTTGCTCGGCCGGGCGCCCGGGATCGAGTGTCTCGACGATTCCGTTGGGGTCCGCGACAAGACGTATGATGCGGTCGTCGCCGGCACCCGGTTGGCCTTCCGGCGGATCGTGCATCGAGGTGGACATCCAGATCGCACCGTCGGGAGCTTCCACGAGAAAGCGGATGCGGCCCCATTTCCGGTGGAAAAACCGTTCGACGGCGACCGGCTGTCCGTCCGCGTCGAGGGCGAAACGCCATACCGAGGACCCGCGCAGGGTGGCCATCAGCAGGTTGCCCCGGAATTCGGGAAACGCCGTTCCCTGATAGAACAGCAGCGCGCCCGGCCCGACCGCCGGTGTGATCTCGCAACGGGGCGTTTCCATGCCAGGGGCGCGGCGCTGGTGGGAGATGACCGGCCAACCGTAGTTTCGTCCCGCCTCGACGAGGTTCAGTTCGTCACCATGGTCCGGTCCGTGTTCGGAGGCATAGAGCCGTCGTGTGCCCGGTTGGAATGCGAGGCCCTGGGGATTGCGGTGTCCATACGAATAGATCGCGGGGGCGGCCGCGTCGTTTCCGACGAACGGATTGTCCTCCGGGATCTGTCCATCCGGCAGGATGCGGAGGATCTTGCCGTTCAGCTGGTCCAGCCGCTGGGAATCCGGCGGCCGGTTCGCATCCCCCGTCGTGACATACAGCAAGCGGTCCGGTCCAAACACCAGACGGCATCCGGTGTGGTTCGACCAGGCGGGAATGCCCGCGAGCAGGACCTTGGGTTCGATCAGACGTCCTCCCACGAGCCGGTACCGCTCCACCCTCAGTTCGAAGCTGTCGCCCGACGGCATGTTGTAGGCGATGAAGACCGAGGAATCCGTCGCGAAATCCGGACTGATCGCGATGCCGAGCATGCCCATCTTGTTTCCCTGCGCCACGGGAATCTCGAGCAGCGGTTCGGGCTGGAGCTCGCTCTCCACGATCATCCGCACCCGGCCGGGGCGCTCCGTGAACAACGCGCGGCCGTCGGGAAGGAACACCAGTTCCCAAGGCACCCGCAGGCCGCTGGCGATCGTCTCGATCCGATGCGGTGTGACCATCACCTGGTCCTTCGGGATCTGGACGCCCAGCAGCGGGGTTTGCTCCCCGTGGGCGACGGCCGTCGCAAGGATTGGGAGGAGGAACCGGATTCTCACTCCGGCATGTTCATCCGTGGTGGCGGCCCGTTTCAAGGCGGGAAGCGGCCGGATTTCTCTCAGGTGCCCGCCAGCAGAACCTCGTCCCAGTCCTTCCAGACGGGATCGAGATTTTGTCCGCGGAGCATCGCGGCGATCTCGGCGGGGCCGCGGGTGTCGCTGATGCGGAACTGCTCGGTGGCCTTCTCGCAGCCGGACTTGCCCTGGAGCTCCACCCGCCGGCCCTTGACGGTGAGATGCAAGTCGTCGGACCCGGCGCCGGTGTAGCCGCCCGGTTCGGTCCGCGCGCCGGCGGACATGTGGGTCACTCCGAGCGTGGCGATCGCGTCGCGCAATGAAGCCGGCTCGCGGGTGGATACCACGATGCCGACCTGCGGGAACAGCAGGCGGAACGCGCAGATGAGCCGCACGAATGCCTTGTCGGGCAGAAACAAGGCGGGGTCCGGCGTGTATTCGTAGTTTCCCGCGTACGGGCGCATCCGCGGGAAGGAAACGGTGAGCTGCGCCTTCCAGCAGTGTTTGTAGAGATATTCAAGGTGGGCGCAGAGCGCGAGCGCCTCCTGTTTCCAATCGGCCAGTCCGAACAAGGCGCCGATGCCGATGCGGCGGAAGCCGCCCGCGTAGGCGCGTTCCGGACAATCGAGCCGCCAGTCGAAATTCTTCTTCGGTCCCGCGGTGTGCAGCGTCTGATAGATCGGGCGATCGTAGGTTTCCTGATAGACGACCAGTCCTTCCGCGCCGTGATGCACGATCTCGGTGTATTGTTCATCCTCCATCGGTCCCACCTCGATGCCGATCGTCGGAATGAACGGCTTGATCGCGTCGATGCAGTCCTGGAGGTATCCTTCGGATACGAATTTCGGGTGCTCGCCCGCTACGAGCAGGATGTTGCGGAATCCGAGGCCGTGGAGGTGCTCCGCTTCGCGGCGCACCTGATCGACGGTGAGCGTGGTGCGGAGGATGCCCGCATCGCGCGAGAAGCCGCAGTAGGAGCAGTTGTTGACGCACTCGTTGGAAACGTAGAGCGGCGCGAAGAGCCGCATCGTCCGGCCGAAGTGGCGCCTTGTCGTCTGCTGGCTGCGCAGCGCGAGAGCTTCCAGCGGGCCGCCGCGCGTCTCGTCGAGCAGGGCCGCGAAGCGCCGCATCAGCGGCGTCGGGGTCCGCATCAACTCGGGAAACACGTCGGAAAATGCCATCGCGGGCGGAACATGGGGCCCGCGGGCCGGAGCGTCAAAGCGCAATCGCCGCCGTGACCGCGCGAGAAGGGGGCGGATGTTCTCCGCCCCCTGATCGTGTGTTCGGGCAGGTCCCGGAGCCGCTCAGTTCGACGCGGACGCCTGGCGGACGGCGTGTTCCACCTCCTCGCGGACCTGGCCGGTGCGCTTCTGGATGCGGCCCACGAGTTCGTCTTCCTTGCCTTCGACGTAGTCGAGGTCGTCGTCGGTGAGTTCGCCCCACTTCTGCTTCAGCTTTCCTTTGGCGATGTTCCAGTTTCCTTTGATTTCGAGTTTGTCCATGACTTGAGTTTGGTTGTTTCGGGCCGTCGGTTGGACGGCCGCTCGGGTTTGTCTTCATCAGTCTCCGGGCCAGCCGGACGCGCCTCTCCAACCTGTTCGCCGAAAGGCGCTTGTGGAGCCGGGCGCTGCGCCGGGGACGGGCGTTCCGGCGGCAGTTTGCATGTTCGGGTTGCAGAATCCCGTGCTGCGGCCGCGGGCAACGGAAGGTTGACGTCGCTGCCGCCCCGGCCACGATGTCGCGACCCACATGTCCGCCAAGACCCGCTATCATTTCACCGGCATCTGTGGCACCGCCATGGGTGCTGTGGCGGCCGCGATGAAACAACGCGGCTACATCGTCACCGGTTCCGACGCCAGCGTCTACCCGCCGATGTCCGACTTCCTGCGAGGGCAGGGGATCGAGATCGCCGAGGGCTACCGCGAGGAAAACATCCCGGCGGAGGCGGACGTGGTGGTCATCGGCAACGCGATCTCACGCGGCAATCCGGAAGCCGAGGCGGCGCTCGACCGCAAGCTGCTTTATCAGTCTTTGCCGGAGGTGATGAAGGAATGTTTCCTGCGTGGGAAACGCAACTTCATCGTCAGCGGCACCCACGGCAAAACGACGACGTCCTCGATGCTCGCATGGCTGCTCCGCCACGCCGGCCGCGATCCGGGTTTCATGATCGGCGGGCTGCCGAAAAACCTCGGCCGCGGCGGCTACTTCGGCGACTCGGACTTCAACGTGCTCGAGGGCGACGAGTACGACACCGCGTTCTTCGACAAGCGCTCGAAGTTCCTCCACTACCTGCCCGAGTGCGTGGTGGTGAACAACATCGAGTTCGACCACGCCGACATCTACAACTCGCTCGACGAGATCAAACTCACCTTCCGCCGCCTGCTCAGCGTCGTCCCGCGCACCGGCATGGCCTATGTGAACGGCGACGACCCGAACTGCCTCGAAGTCTCCGCCGGCGCGCCGTGTCCGGTGACCACCGTCGGCTTCGCGGAAACCTGCGGGCTGCGCATCGGTGACGTGAGCTACGAGGAGGATCGTAGTTCCTTCACGCTCGGCGGCGAACGCTACTCGCTGCGCATGACGGGCGAGTTCAACGTGCGCAACGCGGCGATGGCCGTGGCCGCCGCGTCGTTCGCCGGCCTCACCTCCGAGGAAATCCGCGCGGGTCTCGAAGCCTTCGACGGTGTCGCCCGCCGCCAGGAAATCCGTGGCGAGGTGAACGGCATCAAGGTGATCGATGACTTCGCCCACCATCCCACGGCCATCCGTCTCGCGGTCCAGAGCCTGCGCCAGCGCCACCCGGGTTCGCGCCTGTGGATCCTCTTCGAGCCGCGCTCGAACACCACCCGCCGCGCGGTGTTCCAGAACGAACTCGCCGAGTCGCTCGCGCTCGCCGACATCGCGGTCGTTTCCGCCATCCCGGATCTCCACAAGATCCCCGAGGACGACCGGCTCGATCCCGCGAAACTCTCCGCCGACATCGCCCGCCACGGCGGCCGCGGCGAATACGTCACCGAGGTCGAAACGATCGTCGAGCGCGTGAAACAGGACGCCAAACCCGGCGATGTCGTCGCCGTGCTCTCGAACGGCGGCTTCGGCGGCATCCACGACAAGCTGCTTGCCGCGCTGGGGTGAGTGCCGCGTTTCAGCTCTTCGGAAACAGGAAGATCAACCCGAAGCGCACGCCCCATTCCGGCCCGCCGCTTGGCTTGTCGAGATAGTAGCGCAGGCCGCCGAAGGCCTGCACCGGTTGTTCGCCGATTGTGAAGAGCTGGCTGACCACCAGGTTCACCGGCACGGTCCACTCGTTCGCGTTCCAGTCGTAGGTGGACTCGGAGTTGATCGTGAAGGTGGTCTTCGTATCGGTGATGTAGCTCACGAAGGGCTGGAGAAACGTCGCGTTCACCCCGGCGCGCGAGTCGTCGCCGGCGAAGTCCCAGATGTGGTTGGCGAGCGCGCCGAAGGTCCAGGGGCCCGCTTGTTTCAACACCACACCTGTCGGCCCGATGCCCCACTTCTCGGTGCCGAGCACGGAATCGGTGGCGGTGGGGATCAGGAAAACAGGCCCGAGGCCCCAGATCGGATCGCTCTCGGCCGGCGAGAAGAAGAACGACTGCACGGTGTCGCCGAGGCCGAACTCGTCCGTCGCTCCGCCCGGCGCGATGCCCTGCTGGTCGATCACCGGCAGGATGGTGCGTGAGATGAGGTTCCAGTGTTCCGTCAGGTCGAAGGGGACGACCGGCTGGATGTTGGTGGTCCAGCGGGTGCCGTCTCCCGGGCCGATGCCGAAATCGACGTTGCTCTGGACCGGCACGCTGATGAGCGAGGCGACCGGGTTGGCGAGTTGTTTCGCGAGATCGGCGTCGGCGGCGAGGGCGGAGGGCGCCAGCAGGGCGCCGGCGAGGAGCGGATGGATCGGTTTCATGGCGGGAAGGTGCGGTTGAAATACCGTCGTTGTTCTAGCGGGATGTGAGGCGGCTTGAAAGCGGGTTTTTGACCGGCTGCGGAGGCCGGATGAGGGTGGTGGTTCGGAAGAATCCGGCGAATTCGCTTGCGTATCGGGGCAAAATCAAGCAAGCGGCTTGCGTGGCCGCGCCCTGGCAAGTTCAAGGCATGGAGCGTTGTCAGGCGGATTTCGCGATCCGATGGCAATCTGAGACCCGACGAGCGGGAACAGTCTGCGAGATACGAAAGGGTCCGCGCGAGCCACTTTGATACCATGAAAATGTATGTGGGGAACCTCCCCTTCAGCGCCAGCCAAGACGACGTCCGCGATCTGTTCAGCGAATACGGCACCGTGACCGATGTGCACCTTCCGAGCGATCGGGAAACCGGCCGTCCGCGCGGCTTCGCGTTTGTGACGATGGGCACCAAGGAAGAAATGGAAGCCGCCATCAAGGGCCTCGACGGCCAGGACTTCCAAGGCCGCAACCTGCGCATCAACGAAGCCCAGCCCCGTGAAGAGCGCGGCGGCGGTGGTGGTGGCCGCGGCGGCTACGGCGGCGGTGGTGGTGGCGGCGGACGCGGCGGCTACGGCGGCGGAAACCGCGGTGGCGGTGGCGGCGGCTACGGCGGTGGAAACCGCGGTGGTGGCGGCGGCGGCTACGGCGGTGGCGGCGGCAAGCGCTGGTAAGCCGGACTCACACCGGAATTTCCCAAGGCGGAGCCTCTTCGGAGGCCCCGCCTTTTTTCATTCTGGATTTCAGAGCGGAAACCACGAAACACGCGAAAGTTCACGAAATCCAGAGAGTTGGAGCGCTGGAATGGTTCGCTTCACGGGTGAATCGTCCATGTTTCGTCACCCCCTTCCGTCTTGCGGCGGGGCAAACTCGATCGGAATGCCGCCGGCGCAAAACGTCGGAGTCACACGATGAGAACCCGGAACCAACCACGGAGGGCTGCCCGTCTTCCCTTCCGGGTTTAGCGGAAACGAGGGCTCAGGCGCGGGTCGGACGGCGGCGACGGCGGCGGCGCGGGCGGGATCCCGCGGTGTCGTGTTTCGTCTCGGTGCGCGCCTTGCGCTCGGGCGGACGGGTCGGCAGCCGGTCGATGCCGGACAAATGCCAGCGCTGGTCCTGGTCCACCGGGATCTCCTGGCGGATGAGTTTCTCGATGTCGCGCAGGTATTCGCGCTCGTCCGGCGAGCAGAAGGACACCGCGCGGCCGGTGGCGCCGGCGCGGCCGGTGCGGCCGATCCGGTGCACGTAGGCCTCGGGTTCGTTCGGCAGGTCGTAGTTGACCACCAGGGTGACCGCCTTGACGTCCACGCCGCGGGCGGCGACGTCGGTGGCGACGAGCACCGGCAGCCGGCCGGCGCGGAACTTGTCGAGCGTGCGGTCGCGCTGGGCTTGCGAACGGTTGCCGTGGATGGCCTCGGCTTCGAAGCCGGCCTGGGCGATTTGTTTCGCGAGTTTGTTGGCGCCGTGTTTGGTGCGCGAGAAGACGATGCTCAGCTCGCCGGGCTGCTGGCGGGCGAGGCGGTCGAGCAGGAGGTCGCGCTTGTTTTCCTTGGCGACGAAGCAGACGTGTTGCTCGACTTTTTCCGCGGTGGTCACCTCGGGTTCGATGGTCACGCTGGCCGGGTCCCGCAGGATCTCATGGGCGAGCTTGACGATCGGCGGCGCGAGCGTGGCCGAGAAGAACAGCGATTGGCGGCGTCCCGGCAGCAGCGAAACGATGCGCTGGACGTCGCGCAGGAAACCCATGTCGAGCATGCGGTCGACCTCGTCGAGAACGAAGAAGCCGACGCCGGACAGATCGACGTGGCCTTGTTGGATCAGGTCGAGCAGGCGGCCGGGGCAGGCGACGAGCACGTCCACGCCCTTGCGCATGGCGTTCACCTGAGGCTGTTGGCCCACGCCGCCGTAGATGAGCGCGTGGCGGGTGCGCAGGTGCGCGCCATAGGTTTCCAGGCTCTTGCCCACCTGGGTGGCGAGCTCGCGCGTCGGCGTGAGCACCAGCACACGGGCGGTTTTCGGCCGCAGGCCGCGCGGATTGCGGTGGAGGGCGTCGAGGATCGGCAGCGAGAAAGCCGCGGTCTTGCCGGTGCCGGTCTGTGCGCAGCCGAGCAGGTCGCGACCCTGCAGGATCAGCGGGATCGCCTGCGCCTGGATCGGCGACGGAGTGGTGTAGCCGCGCTCGGCGAGCGCGCGTTGGAGGGGCGCCGCCAGCGGCAGCGCCTCGAATGCATTCGGGGTCATGGTGTCGGTGGCCCGGCGGCCGGGATTCGGCGCGGGCGGGAGTCGATGAGGTGTGGTGGGGCGAACCGGGAACCTATCCTCTCATCGATGAAGACCGGACACGGGCGGACCGCAACATCGCGGGCCGACGTCCGGAAACGCTCCGGACGGCGGCTTCCCTACGCCCGACTTCCCGGCTTGGCAAGGGGGAACTGCTGCTCCGCTTTTGCCTGCGCGCCTCAGACCGACGCCGGCGGCCGGTCGGGCGGCAGCACGAGTTTCTCCGGCTGGCTCTCGAAATTCGGCGACATGATCTGCACGCCGGCGTCGTGGAAGGCATCCTGGATGCGTTGGTGGAGCTCGGAGAGGATGGCTCCCCGTCGCTCGACCTCCGATGGCACGAAACGCAGCTCGTATTCCACGTAGAAATCCGAGAGCGCCGTCTGCAGCACGAAGGCCGCGGGGTCCTTGCGGATGCCGGGGGTTCTCGCCGCGGCGGCGAGCAGCAGCTCGTGGACCTGGCGCCACGGCGCGTCGTAGCCGATGGTGACGGTGGTGGAGAACTGGCAGCGCTCGGTTTCGCCCTTCTGCCGCCGTGTGTAATTGTGCGTTTCCTTCGAAACGATCACCGCGTTGGGGACGGAGACGTATTCCTTCTTCGGTGTGCGCACGGTGGTCGAGAGCAGCCCGATGTCCGCGACCGTTCCCTCGACGTCGCCGACCCGCACGAACTCGCCCGAGCGCACCGCGCCCGAGTAGAGCACCACGAACCCGCTCATCAACTGGTTCACGAATCCGCTCGAGCCGATGGAAACCATCAGCCCCAGCAGCACGCCGATGCCCTTGAACGCCGGGCTGTCGGAACCGGGGATATACGGATAGGCGATGATCACGCCGGCGATCCAGATCGCCAGCCCGGCGATCCGGCGGGTCGCCCGCGCCGTGTCTTTTCCGAACACCTCGTCCTCATCCTCGGATTGTTCGAGGCTGGCGAGCAGTTGGTCGACGATGCGCACGGTCCCGCGGGTGAGGAAGAAAATGACGATGACCACGACGAGTCCCGGCAGGGCGCCCAGCAATCCCGAGACAAGGGAGCCCATCAGTGCCAGCAACTGGCCGCCGAGCACATCGGACCACGGTGCGGTGTAGGGAAAATACCCGAGCACGCTGGTGAGCCACACATAGCCCGCCGCAAAGCCGAACACGGCGATCACGAAGGCGACCACGCGTCGCACGAGGATGAGCAGCACGGGCCGCAGGTCGAGGTCCTTGCGCTTGAGTTTCCGGAAACGCGCCGCCCGCTGGATGAAGATCCGGCGCAGCAGGATCCCGAGGCGTTTGAGAAGATACAACACCAGCCCGAAGACCACCGTCGCCACGACCGTCAGGCCGATGCCCTTGGCGATCACTCCGAAGCTGCGCTGGTCCAGCCACGCCTGGCGCAGGGCTTCGAGGTTGCCGAGGGCCCCGGCGGTGACTTCGTCGAAACTGCGCTCGTCCTCGGGATCGAGGTCCGCCTCGGCGAGCGCGAAGAGCCGGTGGCCGTCGATTTCAAACGCGACCCCCTCAAGACCACCGGCTGAGACAGGAACCCGTTCCACCGGCTTGTAGAGCGCGAAATGCGGGATGTCGCGCATCCGCTTCAGCGTCGCATCCATCCGCTCGGCCGGAGTCAGTCCCGCGAGGGTCGCGCGGAACGTGGTGATTTCGCGGTTCCAAAACTCGAGGGTGGCCGGAGGATCGGTCGTCGCCGCGAGGGCGGGCGCTCTCTCCACCGCCGGACCGGCGGCGTGGAGTGCGGCGGATGCGAGACTCAGTGCGAGAAACGTGACGACGATCTTCACGTTGCTTGGATGGCAGGTCCGGGAACCTCAGGCAAGCCGTGGATGTCGCGCCGCGGGCCTCAGAACGTGATCGCCAGACCCAGGATCGGGCCGCTGGACGCCGCGTCGTAGGTGAAACCTCCGTTCTGATAGTCCACCGCCGCGTGGCGGTAGCCGAAGAATCCGGTGGTGTTCTCCGTGAAATCGTAGCCGACCAGCCCCACAAGCTGCCAGACGAGGTCCGCGTTCACGCCGAAGCCGCCGATTTCCCCGCGGAACTGGCCGCTCCAGCGCTCGTTGAAACGCTGGTTCACGCGGACGCCGACGATGGGATCCCACCACGAGTCCTGCGACTTCGCGCTGGCGGCCGCACCGCCGCCGGTGACGATGAGCCGGTTGGAGATGTCGTAATAGACCGCGCCGGCGATGAGATCGACTTTCGTGGCATCGGTTTCCACGACGCGGTAGCCGATGACCGGCTCGAGGCGGGTGGTCTCCGCGGTGAGCTTGAGCGTCACCGGCGTGCCGTTCGGCGCGATGCCGGACACGCCGTCCGAGTTTTTCAGATAGAGTCCCTCAAGCTGGAGCATCCACGGGCCCTTGCGAACTTCAAACGCTCCCATCGCCGTCATGTCGAGCGTGTCGAGGATGTCGGAAAAGGAAATGCCCACGTCCGTCGTGTATCCCGCCGCGCCGATCGTTCCATCCAGCCCGGCCATCCACGCGTAGAGTCCGGCGGTGAACTGCCAGCCATCATCCGTGCTTGTGGTCATCATCGGCTCGGACGTGGTGGAAACGGTGGTGCCGGCAATAGCGGACCCGGATGCGAGGACGAGCGAGGTGGCGAACAATGCGGAGATGTGGGATTTCATGGCGGAAGTGGACACCGTCTAGCGGGAAACCGGCGGCCCGTCCACCCGAGATTGCGGACGCGGAAACGGGAAGTCCCGGCCCCGAACGGAATCCCCGGACGCGTGGCGGGACTCCCGGGAAACGTCGAGGGACTCCCCAATCGCGTGGCGGGACTCCCCGAGCACGTCAAGGGATTCCCCAATCTCGTGGCGGGACTCCCCGAGCACGTCAAGGGACTCCCTTTTCACGCGGCGGGACTCCCTCCGCAAGAACCGGGACTCCCGGACCCAGCGGCGGGAGTCCTGATTTCGCCCCGGGGCGTCATTCCGATGGCGCCGGGAGGGAAACATGTACACAAAAAAGCCCGCCCGGCTTTTCGGCCGGGCGGGCCAACGAATGGGATGGGGCTGTCTGTTGCCGGATCCTGCCAGATCCGGGAATCAGGCGGCTCCATCCGTCGCCGGGGCATCCGGCGACCTGCGGGTGAGCCCGCTCTGCCGCTCGCTCAAGGGCACGAAGCCCATCGCGCGATAGAGTTGGCTGTCCTCACCGTAGGCGGGATCGCCACGGACCGCGTTGGCGACGATCCGCATCGTCTCCCGCGCGGCGGCATCCGCCTCGTCCCGCGCCTTGAGCTCCGCGGCGGTCTGGACCTCAAGGGTCCTCAGCCGTTGCATGCTCGTGGCAAGCGGGGCGGTTTGGGTTTCGAACTCCGCGAGGGTCATCCCCGCGAAGCTCGCCTCTGTTGCGATCTCCCGCCATGCGGCTTGGAAGATCCCGACTCGTTCCGCCGTGGGCGGATATTTCCGTTTTTTCATGTTCGGTTTCGGTTCGACTGCGACGACTGGCTCCCCGTCGCCCGGAGTGGATGGTCACCGGCCATCCTGGGTTTCCGCCTCCCACAGCGTTCCGTTTCCGGTTCCGCTGCGCCGGTTGGCTTCGACTCCGGCAGGCTGCCCGAACTCCGAACGCTCTTCTTCTTAGACGTGGCGTCTATCTCTTAAGAAACGGACCCGTCGTCCCTGCGGCAGAGCGCGCGGGCGATCTCGATACCCTCCGGCAACCCGTTCCTCGCGCTTCGTCCCTTCTTTCCCTTCCGCAACCCCAGAACGTTCGTGCAATAAGTGGCAAGGTCTTGTTCCCGCTCGCACGGATACGTCCGCCACGGCCGCTCGACCGAGCGGAGAACCACCATCAGGTCACGAAAGGTCCAGTTGAAACGGACGACAAGGGGCCAGAACATGATGATGGCATCATCCAAGGCTGGGTAAGACTGATGCCGTGTCTGGTCGTCCACCATGCCCCGTCCCACCATGGACCAGTTCTGCGGGTTCTGGAGTCGCTCGGCAGCCTCTCCGTAGTGCCACTCCCACCACGCCTTCTGAAACTCATTCATTTCCGGATAACTGCGCTGCTGCACTCCGAGAATCGCGAGTTCGCGCCTTTCCGGATCTGGATCGAACGCGACCGGGGCGAAATGAGAAAACAGGTGCATCTGGGCATGCGTGATCGCTTCCACCCAGTCACAGATCCGATGCATGATCCCTCTGAGGAACGCGGCTGCGGAGAGAATGTCCGATTGGGTGGCTGGAGGAACCAGTCTGGGCCAACTCGCATGGGGATGCTCGATGGCCATGATTCCATAGGCGCGAAGTAGAATCCGGCTCTGCGGATCGGAATACTCGGCGAACCGGATCAGCGCGCTGAACACATGGTGGATTTCGTCCAATCCGGCACCGCCGAACATCTCATCGAAGAGCCGGACGGCCGTTCCTTGCTGCAGTCTCCGGTCTGCCGCCGATTTCTTCTCGGCATATTCGGCGACGGTCGCGAGTGTCACGCTTCCCATCCATGCCTCAATCATGAAAGCAGAGACGTAGAAATTGTCGTTCTCCCGCTCACAGAGCGCGAGGGCGTCCTCCACGGTTTTCATGAAGGGGAGCGGTTTCTTGGCATCTTCGCTCATCTCCTTGCCTGGAATTCCGCGTGAAAGGCGTTGGCTTCGTTTCGTGTGCGTTTGCGTGCCACAACGTGTTTCTCAAAGCTCAATGAATCCACCCGGTCTGCGGCGTCTCCTCTTCGTCGAGTTCATACTCCGGCAGGCGGAAGACGTAGCGGTTCCCGCTGCCGCACTCCCCGCCGTAGCAATCGCCGAAGTCGAAGGCCAGACGGTCGCCGCTGACCTTCACCTCGCTGAGATAGTTGCCGTTCGCATCGTCCTGGCAAAAGTATGATTCGAGGTCGAAATCCGGGGCGTCGAGATCCGCGAGCAGATCGCCGACCCAGTTGGCGCGGTGGATGCCGATCTGCCGCAGGCAATGCAGCAGCGTCGCCTCGTCCGGGAAGCGCTTGAGGTTGCGGCGGAACTCGCGGCGGGTCATGGCGTGAGAATGGCATATCCCGCAGCATCGGGAAACTCCGGAGATAGCGGAAACGTCGGCGCGTTCGTGAGAACGCGGGAGGTTGGGAGGGAGTCCCTCACCACCAAGCGACCCGCCCGCGCCGTCACCGGCGCGCCTACAATTTTCCGAGCCCACCCAAGGTCTTGAGAATCTCCTCGATCTGCGCGACGCGGGCCTTGGTGCGTTTTCCGAAGTGTCCGGCGAGGGCGGAGGCGTCCGGACCGGTGGCGGGAAGGAGCTTCTGGATCGCGGCGACCTGGGCTGACAAGGCCTTCGGCCATGTCAGAGTTTCTAGTTTCAAGTTTTCAGTGTTCAGGGAAGAGGGGGAGGTGGCGAGGGCGATCTCGGACTGTAGCGGCGGTCTGTGACCGCCGGTGGTTTCCGTGGAAGCCGAGGGATTCTGATACTCGGGCCGCAGCCAGCGGACGAGGCCGCGCTTCTCCTCGGCGGCGCGTTCGTGGTTGAGGGAGACGAGGCGTTGCAGGAGTTCCTGTTCCAGCGCCTCGGCCGCCTCGCCGCCGCGGGCGATAACATCCGCGATTGGTAGGGACCGACCGCCGGGCGGTCCGGAGGAGTGGGAAGGGAATGAAGAAGCCGGGAGAGGGCCGGACGGGCTTTCTTCACGCTCGGCCATGGACGATACAGGCGCCGGACCGCTCGGAGAGCGGTCCCTGCCCAGATCCCCCCAGCCATACGCCTCCAGCACGGCGGCATCGAGATCGTCGTGGATCTGCTTGAGGATCGTCACCAGGCCCTCGTCGTGGATCTTGCGCTCCTTGTCGCCCAGCGCCTCGCCGCGGCGGAGGGTTTCGAGGACGTTGTACATGCCGGTGAGCGTGAGCCCGGGATGCGCCGCCTGCCGCGCCTTGCGGTGCGCGTCGAGTTTTTCCCCAAGGTCGCGGATGCGCTGCTTGAGCGGGGATTCGTCGAGCGCGGGAAATGGGAAGGGCAGAAAGGTGCCATTGCTATTGTAGCGTGGACGATCCTCAAGAGTTCCGCCTGCAAACTTTGCCCAGAAGCCGTGAATCGAGGAGGAGAGCACACCGAGCCAAGCTGCATCGTCAGTGGCAATGGCGTAGACCATGGCATCGGGAATTGCAGTCGCATCGATAAAGACGAACGGGCGGTACTTCGCCGTGTATGGTGTTCCGACGTAGCGTTTAAGGCCTCGGAGAGCACGACGCAGGGCTGGTCTCGGCTCGGCGAATATCCACCATTTCTCCCGGTAGCTTTGACGACGGTTGTGGTCTCTCTCTGGTTTGACGGTGACGAGGAGGTGTTGAAAGATGCCTGGGAAGCGTGATTCCAGTTCGCTAACTGTGAGGCCGAAGCAATCGATGATTCTCTTCTCCTCTGAGCGCTGAACGAGGTCTTTCCCGATTAGATACGGGCGAATTGGACCAATCGGAGAACAATTTTCTTCGGCGCTGGCTAGCCCTGATAGCGGGAGCAGTTTGAAACCGTCTCCAGCGGGTACGACGCCTTGAAAACACATGGAGCCGTTCGCCTGTAGTGCTTGAGGCTTTTGATTGCCTTCCGTCAGTTTGAGTCGCCCCGAAATGATGCCGCTAGTGTCACGGAATTTCACGATGGAAGTTCCGGTTTCAGATAGGTCTGGGTCTTCATTGGAAATAGTAGAAAGAATTCCCGAACCACTTCCGGGGCCAACGACGTGCATTGCGACACGAACAGCAGCGCCATCTGCTGTATCGACCCAAGGGTGGTCCGGAATTGCGAACCGGAATGAGATCTGCGGCTTTCGATCCAAATGCTGTTCAATGACTCGACGGCTGTATTCTTGGGTAATGCTGTTTGTCGTAATGAATCCGAACCGCGCAATCTTCCGCTGTCTCAGGAGACATGCTGCTTTGTGCCACCAGTAACCGACCAAATCGGTGGTTTCGGGCACGTCTTGGTGTGCTTCTCGGAGCGCACTCACGTAGCCTTCGCCGAGGGCACCGATAATTTTCCGAACACCGATGAATGGCGGATTTCCAACGATGTAATCCGTGGCAGGCCATTCGGGTTCAGTTGGGTTTACATAATCGAACAGATGCGTCCTCGCGCTTTCATCCGGCACTTCCTTCCCGGTCACCGGATGCGGTTTCGTTGTCCTGCCGTCCCAGATCGTGACGTATTCGCCGGTTTCGGGATCCTTGCGGGGGATCTTTTCGTCGTAGGCGAGCACGGCGTCGCGGTTTTCGATGGTGTTTTGTTTGGGGAGCAGCGGGCGGTCGTTGGTGTCGGCCTTGCCGGTGGTCCGCTGGTGCCATTGGAAGTAGCCGATCCAGAGGACGAGCTGGGCGATGGCGGCGGCGCGCGGGTTGAGCTCGATGCCGAGGAAGTTCTTGGGTCGGATACTCCATTCGTTGGCTTCGAAGGAGCGGTTGCCGCCGAGTTTCTCGAAGAGGTCGAGGACTTCGGCTTCGAGGGTCTTGAGCAGGGCGAGCGAGACGTAGAGGAAGTTGCCGGAGCCGCAGGCGGGATCGAGCACGCGGACCTTGGCGAGCTTGTGGTGGAAGTCCTCCACGGCGGCGCGGGCGTCCTTGGTTTTCCCCTTCTCGTCGAGCTGGGCGGCGGCGATCTTCACACTCTCCCACTCGGCGCGAAGCGGATCGATGATCGTCGGCCGGACGAGGCGCTCGACATAACTGCGGGGCGTGTAGTGGGCACCGAGCTTGTGGCGCTCGCGGGGATCGAGGGCGCGTTCGAGCAAGGTGCCGAAGATGGCGGGCTCGACGGCGGACCAGTCCTGCTTGGCGGCGTGGATGAGATAGACGATCTGGTCCGGCCGCAGCGGCAGCGCGGTGGCGTCCTGGAACAGCCCGCCGTTGAAGTGCGGGATCTTGTCCTGGATGGCGACGGAGAAGTTCGTGCCGGTGGCCATGTCCTTCCACAGCGCGTGGAGCATGGTGACGAGCCCGGCGGGATTGTCCTTCACGCGGACGAGGATGCCGAAGAACGAATCCTTGGGCAGCAAGCCCACGTCCTCGGCGAACATGGTGAAGAGGCAGCGCTGGAGGAAACCGGCGGTCACCTGCGGGTCGTGGCCGTCCTTTTCCAGCGACTTGGCGAGGTCCGCCAGCGCCTTGGCGACCTCGCGGGTGACCTTGGCGGCGTATTTGCTGGGATCGAGCGAATGGGGATCGTGCCAGATGGCGCGGAGCCGCTCGCGGATCTCGGGTTTGTGGAGATCTTTGAGCAGGATCCGCCGCGAGCGGGGATCGGGGAAGGGTTCGTATTGGCCGCCGGTGCCGGAGAACTCGGCGTAGAGATCGAAACAATGGCCCACGTCGCAGACGATGAGGAAAGGCGGCCGGCCTTCCTCGGCGGGAAGCAGATGGATGTAACGCTCGGCCTGCGAGTGGGCGCGGTCGAGCGCCTTGTCCCACTGTGCGGAGCCGCGCCGGCCGTGGCCGAGGGATTGGTTAGGCGAGGCGTCGAGCGACGGCAGAAGCGGTTGGTCCGGATCGGACTTGTCGCGGCGCGGGTTCACGCCCTGTTTCGTTTCGAGCACGAAGTGGGCGGACTTGTAGAGGTCGATCCAGTTGGGGGCGGAGGAACCGTCGGGTTTCCGGCGGTCGACACGGCGCTCGAAGGTGTAGGAGTTCGACTCGTTTTCCGCGACAGGCGGCGCGGGTTTTTCGAGGCCGAGCAGCTCGCAGAACTCGAGCAGGAACTGTTGGCCGGAGCCGCGTTCGTGGCCGCCGGAGTGCTGCCATCGTTCGATGAAGGCGTCGATCTGCTCCGGCGTGGGGTCCTGCATGCCGTTAGCATGACTGCAAGGGGCTTGCAGGGTCAATGCAGGGGTGATGCGGAACCGGTCGGAAGTTTGTTTACAGAAGGACGCGAAGCCCGCGAAGAACGGGGATCTCGGCACGGCCCACGGATGATGCCCACGGATGGAGCTTGATCCGGCGTGGGCCGCGGGTGGAACCTAGGTGCGATGAATCTCCCCACCCTTGTCCGTATCGCCTCGGTGGTCCTGGCCGCCACCCTCGTCTCCGGATGCCTGACGCGCCGCACGGTCACCCAGAACGGCCAGACCGTGGAACAGAACTACGTGATCAAAAGGCCGATCAAGGAAGCCGTCGAGCGGGGCCGTTAGATGCCGGTCGCATCTGCGTGGTCCGGGGAATCCGTGGTGGGAAACCGGGACTCCCGATTCAACCTGGAGACCGGAAGAGGTTTTTACAGAAGAACGCAAAGATCGCGAAGGTCGGGATGTCGGTCTGGCAACCGCTTCACGCGACGACCGGATTTGAACCACTCTTTCTTCGCGGTCTTCGCGTCCTTCTGTTCGATTCATCTTCCCGTTCGATTCTCAAACGCTCCCGCTGGTCTGCTGGCCACGCGCCTTGTCGTAGGCCTCCAGCAGCGCGCCGGATCCGCTGCCCCACTTGGTGATGCAGGTCATCATCACCGGCAGCGAGACATCGATCGGAAACACCCGCTCGCGGTCCATGATGAAGATGGTGCCGGCCATCGGTGTCGGCACCGACGGCATGAACACCGTGCAGCGGCCGTCGCCGTGGTCCTCGATGAGAAACGCCGGCGAGAGCGAGCGGTCCTCGACGTCGATGAGCGCCGGCTTGAAGCCCTTGCTCGACTGGAAATCCGCCATCTGGCGGGCGATCGCGTTCATCGCACCGTAACCGGGCACCCGTTCGAGCACGGTGTGGGTGACGACCTCGTTCACTTTCTTCCCGATCCGCGTCTGGACGACGAGACCGACCACGAAGCTGACGAGCAGCAGCGTCAGCAGGGCGATCACGGATGGATGGTTCACGCCATCCGGGAGAGCCTTGCTGATCGGTTTCATCATCGCGCCCAGCTTGGTGAACAACATGCCTAACAACAGGAACGCGAGGTAGGCGGGAAGGACGATGAGCAGGCCGGTGGCGAAGACCGACTTGAGCGAGGTGAGGGGATGTTTCACCGGGGCATGATCGTCCCGCGGGCCGCGCGGACAAGCTTTCGTTGTGGTGCCGCCGCGGAGTCACGCGGCGGCCTCTCCCGCTCACGGCTCCATCGTCGACGGATCGATTTCCGTCGGGATCGGCGCGGGACCGAAGATGCCGCTGAAGACCGCTTGCACGGCGGTTTCCATGAACAGCGGCTTGGCGGACTCCGCGGCGAGTTGCTCAATGCGGGCGCGGAATTTCCCGACCTTGTCCGGGTGTTGGACTGCGAGATTGGTGGTCTCGTTGGGATCGTCCGCGAGGTGGTAGAGCTCGATGGCCGACGGCAGCGTGGCGCGCCAGAAAAGTTTCCAATCGCCCTCGCGCACGGCGCCGCGGAACGGCTCGACGTTGTAGACGATCTCGCTGCGTCCGGACGGTTTGCCCGCGGAGACGGCCGGCCAGACGTCGATGCCGTCGAGCGGCTTGCAGCCGTCGGTCGGCGCGCCCGCGAGCCCGGCGAGGGTGGGCAGCATGTCGACGATGTGGATCAGTTCCTTCGTTTCGCCCGCGGCGACATGGCCCGGCCAGTTGGCGAAGGCGGGCACGAGCGTGCCGCCCTCGTAGAGCTGGCCCTTGCCGCCCTTGAGCGGACCGTTGTCGCAAGGCACGCTCTTCACCTTGCTCTCGCCGGTTAGCGCGGCGTTGCGGGTGCCGCCGTTGTCGCTGTGGAATACGATGAGCGTGTCCTTGCGCATGCCGGTTTCCTCGAGCGCGGCGAGCACCTTGCCGATCTCGTCGTCCATGCACATGATCTGGCCGGCATAGGCGCGGCGGGTCTCGTCGCCGTCGCCCTGGTAGCGCTTCAGGTAATCATCCGGCGCCTGATAGGGCGAGTGCGGCGCGGTGAACGCCAGATAGAGGAACAGCGGCTTCGCGGAGTCATGCGCCTTGATGCGTTTCACCGCATCGGCACCGAGGAGCTGGGTGACGTAGCCTTCCTCCTCGACCGGCTTGTTGTCGCGCTGCCAGTCGAGAACGTCGTGGGCGGAGTGGGTGAAATAATCGATCTCTCCGAGCACCGCGCCGTAGTGGTAGTCGAAGCCGCGCTGGCGCGGCCAATACTTGTGGTCGGCATGGCCGAGGTGCCACTTGCCGATCATCTCCGTCTGATATCCTGCGTCCTTGAGCACCTGCGGGAGGGTGTGTTCCTCGGTATCGAGGCCGTAGGTGCCCTTGCTGGGGATGACGATCGTTTGGAGGCCGTAGCGGAATGGATAGCGACCCGTCATCAGCGCCGCGCGAGTGGGGGTGCACATCGGCTGGACATAGAAACGCTCGAGCCGCATGCCCTCCGCGGCGAGCTTGTCGAGGTTCGGCGTCGGGATGTCCTTCGCTCCGTGGAAACCGACGTCCTGCCAGCCGAGGTCGTCCGCGACGATGTAGAGGATGTGGGGTTTCTCCGCGGCGGATGCGGCGGAGGGGGCGATGAGCAGCATGGCGGCCGCCAGAATTCGGAACGTCTTCATAGGGGTGTGTCGGGACGGAGACTGGCAGAATCCGCAGACGAGGCGAGGGCAAAACGGCCCCCGCGCTTTCGCGCGCGGCTCCGGGGCGGCGTTCAAACCCCGGAGCCGGCGCGGCGAGGGAATCAGCGCGGCGCGTGGATGCGGAGGCTGTCGAGGGTCATCTTTCCCGCAGGGATCAAGTGGTCTTCACTGAATCCGAACAACTGCACGCCGAAGCGCCCTTTGGTGCGGTTCATCTTCCAGTTGGCATTGATGTCTCCGCCGGAGCCTTTCGGGGAGAACGTGCCGATCTTGATCCAGTCGCCGTCTTTCGGTTTGGTGGATGGGGCGACAAAGAGGGTCATCCGTTTCTTCTTCTTGTCGAAGGTGACACGGATACTCCCTTTGGAGACGTTGGGATTCACCCTCGCCTTCGCGTTTTCGGGATGCTTGCCATTCACGACCACTCCGGCAGCCAGGCCGCCTTTCCTGCCTTTTCCGTAGAACTCAAGATACATGAAATCTTGCCGGTCCTCGACATTGAACAACATGATCCCGCAGCCGGACGAGTCGCCAAGTCCGGTGGTGTTCTTGAGGCTGAGGACGAGCTCCCAATCCTCGTTGTAGCCAGGCTGGCTGGTGAGAAGTTCGATCGATGCAAAGCCGTCCTTCGATGCGTTCTTCTTCACTACGAAGTTGAGCTTCTTGTTCGACGGGCTCAATTCGCCCTTGCCTCTTGTGTATTGAAACCAGGTCGCGGGATCCAGGCTGTCTTGGTTGAAGGTTTCGTCGACCGGGGTGAGCGCCGGGCAGTTTCCGGCAAGGGCGATGGCGAGCGCGGTGGCCGCCAGCAGGGTGGTTTTCATCGGGGGTGGATTACGGGTTGTGCGGCGGACGCCACCGCAGCTTCGGCATTATCGACTCCCCTCCGCCCCGGCAAGGAGGATTTTTGTTAGGTGGGAGTGAAGATCAACACGTCCGGCGCGGGGTCCCCGCATTGCCATGAAGGAGGAGGACTTTGCCGGATCGTGGGGTCGTGTTCGTTTCCCTCCGCGGTGCACGGTGACATCGCCGGTGATCAAGCGGCGCCGGCTCGGGAGGTGAGCGCGATGCGTGCGTTGTGGGGGAACCCCGTTTGCGTCGGGTCAGACGAACAATCCCACGATCGCCGCGCTGGTGAGATTGGAGAGCGTGCCGGCGAGCACGGCTTTCAAACCGAGGCGGGCGATCTCGGAGCGGCGGGTGGGGGCCATGCCGCCGAGGCCGCCTAACAAAATCGCGATCGACGAGAGGTTGGCGAAGCCGCAGAGGGCGACCGAGCAGATGGCGGTGGCCTTGGGGGACGGCGGCGTGGCCGAGGACATCATCGAGGTGAGGTCGACGTAGGCGACGAACTCGTTGAGGGCGAGTTTCTGGCCGATCAGGCTGCCGCCGGTCTGGATCTCGCTGGTGGGGATGCCGCTGAGCCAGGCGACCGGGGAGAACAGCCAGCCTAACAATTGTTCGAGGCTGAGGGTCGCTTGGCCGAACCAGTTGCCGACGGCGCCGAGGCCGAGGTTGATGAGGGCGATGAGGCCGATGAAGGCGAGCAGCATGGCGCCGACATTGAGGGCGAGATACAGGCCGGTGCTGGCGCCGAGCGCGGCGGCGTCGAGCACGTTGGCGGGCTTGTCGTCGCCCTCCGCGAAGGCGAGGCGGGCCTCCTGCGGCTTGTCGGTCTCGGGTTTCATCAACTTCGCGTAGAGCAGTCCGCCGGGGGCGGCCATGAACGAGGCGGCGAGCAGGTATTTCATTTCCACGCCCATCGCGGCGTAGCCGGCGAGCACCGATCCCGCGACGCTGGCCAGTCCGCCGCACATCACGGCGAAGAGCTCGGACGAGGTCATGCGCGGGATGTATGGTTTCACCACCAGCGGCGCCTCGGTCTGGCCGACGAAGATGTTGGCCGCGGCGGACATCGACTCGGCGCTGCTGGTTCGCAACAACCTGCGCAGCGCACCGCCGATGAGGCGGATGACCCACTGCATGATGCCGAGGTGATAGAGCACCGCGATGAGCGACGAGAAGAAGATGATCATCGGTAGCACCTGGAGGGCGAAGACGAAGCCGATGTTGCCGTCCTTGGCGGTCAGCGGGCCGAACAGGAAGTCGACCCCCTGCTTGCCGGCGCCGATGGCGCTGGAAACGCCGTCGCTGAGCCACAGCAGGGCGGCGCGTCCGGCGGGCACGCCGAAGACCAGCGCGCCGATGCCGATCTGGAGGCCGAACGCGATGGCGACCGTGCGCCAGCGGATCGCCTTGCGGTTGTCGGACAGCGCCCATGCGAGCGCGAGGAAGGCGGCGATGCCGAGGAGGCCGGTCATGCACCGTCTGCTAACACGTTCCGTGCCGGGCGGGAAGGGATTTGATTCGGCCCGCATCCCGCCTGCACGAGTCAGAATTCGATGTTGAGGCCGGTGTAGAAGCCCATTTCGGCGACATCGTAGACGAAGCTGCCGTTCTGATAGTCGGTGTCCAGATAGCGGTAGCCGAATTCCGCGGACACCCGGTCGGTGAACCGATGGCCGACGGTTCCCTGGAGCGACCATGCGAAGTCGGATCCGACGCCGAAGCCGCCGATGTCGGTCTTGCCGGAGAGAAACCACTTGTCGGTGAGGTCCCAGCGGGCATGCCGAGTCAGTCGACCATTGTTCGTCGCCGGTCCCGGTCGCGTTGGCGGTGATGTGCTGTGGCGACGCGTCGCAACCGCCAGCCGGCCTGCCAGGTTCCGCCCGGCGATAGCGGCGCGGGCGGTTCCTGTTTACGGCGCGGAATCTGGGGCGACGCTTCGGCAGCGACAGGCGCGGTCGGGTGGCGGGCGTCTTGTTTGAGCGTCTCCGCCCGCCTCGATTCGCGCGGAGGGCGGCCTGACTCCGACGGCGCGCGGCATGGCGTCGGAACGCCACTAGGTGATCGCGCGCGCGTCTCAGTCCGTCGAAACGTCGCGACCGGTCGCCGACCGACGGTACGGGTTCAGTTGTCTCATTTCCAACGACAGGTCGTTTAGCGACCGCCGACATCGACGAGGCACGCGGCGATCGTGATCAGCGTGACTGCCGATTATTGTTTCCCGCCCATGATGTCGTCAATGCTGCCGTCGAGTCGGGTCTGGCGTAAAGCCATCGATATGCAGCGCCGCGGCGGGCTCGCGGAGGGCGGCGCCTGTTGATGTGGTCGTGAGATCGAGAACGACGGCGATATCGCACGAGCAGTCCATGCCGGTGACGATGCGAACGCCAGGATAGCGGTTTCGTGGGCGCCAAGGAAGCAAGATCTGACAACCACGGGGTGCTGGATGAATGCGCCATGAAACACGAGCTGCATCCATGCGCGACGACGGCCTCAACATGGTTGCTCCCCATGCAGGATCTTCGCCTCGGTATCGCGAACGCACGGCTGGTTTGACCAACTCGATGCCGCGCGCCGCTGCTGGCTTTGCTTCCGATCCACTGCTGGGGCGAGCGACATCGACATGTTTCAGTCATCCACCTATGCACGACGTTCGAGCGGTACAAGCGATGTGACACCGTGACGTAGCAGGTGGAAGATGGTGGCATCATCGAAGAGGTTTCGCCTGCGTCAGGCCGCTTCACTGAAGGCCGTCGAACCGAGGATCCCCAGCGTCGTCGACGGATGTCGCCGGCGGATTGAGGATCGACTCTCACCGGAACTCGGTCTTCAGTTTACAAAGCAGGACGGCGGATGAGGCCGAAGCTCGGGCGAGGCGTGGTGTCCTTTGGGAATGATTTGTGCCACAATGCCTCACGAATCCGATCATGAACTGCCTGTGAGGTTTGCTTCGTGTCGTTGATGAGTTCCTCGTTGACTCGATCTCCGCATCTCCTTCAGCTTCTGATGTCTCGCGAGGCTTCGGCGGTCGACCCGGTCACTCAGCTTCGCAGTGAGTGGAGGCGGCATGGTCCGTCGTTGACGCGGTGGCTGTCGTAAGGCCTCGTCGGAGGATGGGATGGTGTCTTCCGGTAGCCGACCCTGCCGTCGACCTGGGGTTCGTTCGTTGGGCGAGTCCGCTCATTTGTTGAAGGCGTGTGGCGCCGCCATTTGAAGTCGAACTATGACGTGTTTGCCTGACGCGACGCATCACCTCCCGATCCTCGAGGTCGATCATGTTCAGAGGAAGACGGCCTGCCTTGAGCAGATAGAACCGAGCCACAGAATCGGCCGCGAGTCCATCATCCTTGCCTCCGGCACGTGATTTCCGAAGGTAGGTGTTGAGATGGACGGAAGTCGCGGGCAGGCTCATCGGCGGTACAAACCAGCGGCCGGCGGTGATGCAGCTGTGCCAGTTTGGCGGCGACCGAAGCGTCATGAGATGCATTTGGCTTCGGCAAATCTCTCATCTTCGGTTTGATTTCCTTCTGCGTGCGACTGCAATCGCGGCAGGTCAATTCAACCGTTTGAGCGGGTGCTGGCGCGAGGCTCCCAGGAGCACGTTGACCTTGTGCTGAGCCACCCGTGATGGCGCCTTGGCCCATCATTTCGAAATTGCGGGCGCGAGGCTCGGCTCTTGAAAGTGTAGGCGACTGGTGCCGATCGGTGACTGCTGGATGCACTTCCTCCGGGCGATTCCTGCCACTGAGGATGTGGGCGACGTCGACGGCATGCTGCTCGCGCAGGCCGCGGATCGTCGATGTGGCGCCATGACCATGTTTGGGATGCCGCGAGTTTGGCTTTTTTACCAGCTGAATGGCGTGTCAGGCACGACCAGCCGGCGGACATGTGGTTGTGGTCTGCTCGTGCCGATCGGGCTCATCTTGGTCGGCATCTCGTTGACGCTGAAAACCTCGTTGGGGTGCCCATCGGGCCTCTGCGCGCCGTTGTCGCCGTTGATATAGATGATCAGCGTGTCTTCAGTTGCCCATGTCGTCGATCCCGGATGACCGTCCGTCTCGTTGCAGGCGGAAGGCGTGACTCGGCCTGCATGCTCTTCGTGTCGGCATCAGTTGGTCAGGCTTGAGCGGTGCGGGCCAGGTTCCATTTGTGTCGCGGACCGCCAGCTTCTGGTTCTTCGAATGCGTCACGAAGTTTCGTTCGCGAAGAGACGCTGGCACGATCTTGTCCCCTTTGGTCGCGGTGTGGGCGGGGTCGGCGTATTTCGGAACTTGTCCGGCTGGATTTGGTGTTCGCGCGTGGTTGATCTTCATCGTCCGGTGACTATTGCGGCTTGCCTCGAAAGGATAGATCTGGGTATGGTTGCGAAGTTGGCTGCCATTGGTTGCGTCGCAAAGCCGTAAATACCGAAGCCCATTGGAAGGCCACTGATCGAAAGCGACCTGCTGGCGGCGGACGGCGTGTTGTCCTTGCCGAACAGGTGGCGCCGTTTCGAGCAGGATGGCCGATGTGGCTTCCTGGTGTGATGCTGTTGTAGCCGGGGAAACCGGTGTGTTCTGATATCCTGAAGCCGACCGAGTGATGGTTGCGTCGGTGATCAGCGCGGCACGCGGGCAAAAGCGCTCAGCGGATTGTTGTGGCAGGCGGTGTCGATGGTCATCGCCGGCGTCGGATACGCCAATGTGGGAACGCACCGGCATCATCGGTGATGATCGTATCGCCGCCTGTTTGGCGGCACGATGCGTGGTGCCCACATTTTCAATTCACGGGCGTCTTTTCGATCACGCCGCCGATTCGGATCGGGCAGCTGATTCCGGAATGGGGTCGGGCGCGGGTCGGTTCCAGTGGTTTCACCATGGGCAGGATCCAACGCCGCGAGAAGAAACAACAGGTGGATGGAATGGCTGATTTCATGGTTTAAACAAGCTGTCAATCCCCAGCCTCACCGCCCTGCAGGCGATCAATTGACGATATCAAAAGCGCAGTGAATCGGCGCCTGCGGACGCCGCGGACTAGGAATGGTGCATGGCAAGATCGCACCGTGGTCGTGACGTTCCGTGCCGGTTGGCGAGGCGATTCCGCACGGCCATGTGGACCCATGCAGCTCAGCAAGGGGCTGCGCCAGCATGGCGATCTGCCGGGTTCCGGATCTCGTGGGACGGTGTGTTTCCGGGGTAATGCCGGACAGTGACGCTGATGTTTCGTGTTGGGTGAGGGCGAGCAATCCCGGCACCGTGCATGCGCTATGTTTCCGCCGGGGGCGACTCGACGCCATCCGGCAGGCTGTGTCAATCGATCTGACAGTGCCGGTGGACGATCCCTGCGGCGATGGGGATGGTTTCGCTCCCGACCGCCTGCTGCAGGCGCCAGCGACGGCGCGCGGTAATCGCCTGAGCCAGCTCTGCCGGAATCGGGCGCGGCTGGGACTCATCCGGTGGACCGCCGCGCGACTGGTGCGTCTAATCGTCCTCCAGCCTTCATGATGTTCTGCAAGCGGTTGCACAAACAGTCCCGGGAACCGCCGATTCGAGCGCTGAAGCGTTGCGAATGGCGCGGGTTCTGGCAGACGGGCCGGCCGCTTATCACCGACTCTGCGCGGGCATCAAACGGGGTTTCGAGAATCTTTCGAGGATCTTGGGACGACCGCATGCCTCTCAAGCAGCGCCTTCGGCGCGCCTTGCTCTGTGGGCGGCGTCACCGGCTGGCAGGCAGGCGGCGCTGTGCCGCTCAGCCGCTTGCGCGCGATGCAGGTTTCGGAACCCCAGTAGACTGGCGCACCAGCCCGGGAAGCCGTTTGGATGAAAGCCGACCGGTCAAGTGTGCGTGCCGCAATTGCCGACTCCGCTCGGAACGTATCCCGCCGGGCGAGGAGCGCCTCGATGAGGCGCGGAAAGGTGCGGATTATGCCGCGGTCCTGAACCAGGGCTGTTCGGCGATCCGGCAGCACGCTGGCGATGATGCGGTGTTGAAGGCGGCGGGCGACGCGTTTCACCGCTCGACCGAGCCTTAGGTGTCCGCGCTGAAACCGTCGGTCAAGCAGTTCACGGCGCGGGCGCGAGGACGGCGTTGACGCTGGATGGCGGGCCGCTCAGCGCGGTGCGGACGCGGTCAGTCCGCCGGATGCGTGTTCGGCGATCCGGATCAAGCATTGGTGCGTGCAGCTCGGCCTGTTCGGGCGAGGTGGCGAGGTAAAACGTGAACATGCCTTCGTCCGCGCCGAGGAACTGGGTGGCGCCGATCTGATAGGCGAGTCCGAGTTCCTCGCGAATGCGGCCGAAAGCGGGCCGGCCATGTCCGAAGCGTATTCCTGAATGAGCGCGAGCGCGTGGCGGTCCGGATCGGTGGCACCGCCGCCAGGGAAACCGATGGCGAGCACGGCTTGTTTTTTCGGCAAGCGCACGAGCGGGTCGTCGTCGCGTCCTTCGGACCGGCGCGGGTGGCTCCAGCGATCGCCCGCGGGCAGGCCGGTAAGGCCGCGCTCCAGCAGATCGATGAGCAGGTCCGGATCGAAGTGCCCGGCGACGGCGAGTGTGAGATTCGCCGCGGTGAAATGGCGGGCGTGATGGGCGGCGAGCGCGTCGCGGTCGAGGGCCTTGAGGCTGTCCGGCGAGCCGAGCGGATCGAGCCCGTAACCGGTGCCGCGGAACAAGGCGCGCCGCAACGCGCGGAACCCTGCGTGCAGTGGATCGCGCAGCGTTTCCTCCAGCGCGGCGAGCTGGCTGGCACGCTCGCGGGCGACGGCATCGGCGGGAAAATCGGGTCGCGCGAGCACATCGCAAACGGTGTGCAGCACGGTGGCGAGGTCCTCGTTCACGCACGATGCGTTCACGAGCAGAGCGTTGTTTCCAGCGCTGGCACCGACGCCCGCGCCGAGCGATTCGAGCGTGCGGGCGATCTCCGCGGCGCTGCGGCCGGCGGCGCCTTTCGGGAGCGATGCGGCGAGCAGTTGGTTGATGCCGTTGGTGGCCTGTGTTTCCGACGGCAGACCGGCACGGGCGGCGGCCTGGAGGCCGACCAGCGGCGTGCGCGGATCCGGAATGAGCGCGAGCGGGATGCCGTTGGACAGATGGTGGACACGGATGCCGCCGCTTTTGGCGCGGGTGCGCGAGGACCGCGCGGGCGCGGGGGCGCCGAGCGGGTCGAGAACGGTTAGGATCATCCGCGACGGCGTGAGGCGGGCGGCGACGCGGCGGAGGTCGTCGGCCGTGACCGCCTCGATGGCGGCGACGTGGCTGCGGGTGAAATCGAGGTCGCGGGCGTCGCGCCAGTTGGACGCGAGATCGGACGCGCGGCCGGAGGCTGTTGTTAGAGAGCGGAACTGGCTGACGAGGATCTGTCGTTTCGCCTTGGCGATGTCCGCGTCGTCGAGGCGTTCTGCTAGATCCGCAACGGTCTCGCGGATGGCCTCGATGAGGACGTCGCGTTTCTCCACCTCGGCATCGGCCTGGATGGCGAGCAGTCCCTCGCGGCCGGGGTCGTTCCAACAGAAGGCGGAAATCTCGAGCGCGAGTTCGCGTTCGTCGCGCAGCGTGTGGTGGAGGATGGATGACTTGCCGCGGCCGAGCATCGTGGCGAGCAGGTCGCAGGCGGGTGCGTCCGGGTGTTCGAGCGGCGGGACTTTCCACGCCATCGAGATCCGGCTCGTCGGGATGTCGAAGGTTTCGCGGGCCTTGCGCGGGCCGAGCTGTTGGAGGTCCACCGGCACGTGCGGCTCGCGTCCGCCGCCGGGCTGGAGGTCCTTGGTGAGATCGAGGATCGCGGCGCGGGCGGCGTCCGGATCGAAGTCGCCGGAAATGACGACGAAACAACGGTTGGTCGTGTAGCGCTCGCGATGGTAGCGGACGAGATCGGCGTGGGTGATGGTGTCGAAGAGGTGGCGGTGGCCGATGACCGGCTGGCGGCGCGGGTCGTGCTGGAATGCGGTGGCGAGCAGCAGGCGGGTGGCGGCGTTGTCGGGATCGTCGAGGCCCATGTCGATCTCGCGGCGGATGACATCCTGTTCGCCGGCGAACTCACTCTCCGGCAGGGTGGGGAAGAACACCAGGCCGCTCAGGCATTTCAGGAACAGGTCGAGCGAGTCGGACGGCCCGTCGATGTAATACACCGTGCGGTCGAAGGTGGTATAGGCATTCCAGTGGCCGCCGGCGCCCTGCACGGTGGTGGCCAGGGTGTCCGCGTCGAAATCGCGGGTGCCCTTGAAGACCATGTGCTCGAGGAAATGCGAGATGCCGGTGCCGCTCTGATCGTCCTCGTGCAAACTCCCGGTTTCCACCCAGATCTGACAGCTCACGACCGGTGCGGCGGAATCGGGATCGAGAATCAGCGTGAGGCCGTTCGGCAGCGTTTCGACGGTGGCGGTGGTGGCGGGGTATTCCATGGGCGATTTCCGGCTTGGCCGTGGCCGTGGATGGCCTATACCGCTGTGTCATGCAACGATGGATCGTGGCGGGAGTGGCGGTGGTTCTGCTGGGAATCGCCGGGTTTTTCGGAGCCCGGACCGCATGGCGCGCTTACAACGACGCGAAACCCGCTCCGGTTTGGGTGCCGCTGGCCGTGAATCCCGACACGCCGATCGAACAACAGGACAAGACCGCGAAGGAACTCGGCGAGCGCCTCCACGACAACGGGATCCTCATGAAGCTGACGAAGGAGTTGAACCTCCGCCAGACATGGAGCCTGCCGGATGACGAGGCGGCATCCAAGGAACTCGGCCGCCGCATGTTCGTCCGCACCGGCACCATGGACAGCCCGAAGGGCGCCATCCCGGCGATCCACATCGGGGTGCATGGGAAATACAAGGAGATCAACGATTCCAAACGGATCTCGGAGCGACTCATCCAGGAGGTCTGGCCGATCCTCGGCATCGAGCCGCCGACGCAGTCGATCCGTTGAGCATCCTCTCCGCCAATGGTCCGGTTCCATCGGGAAACCCGGATTGTCGGCCGGGTCACAGGGTCGGCTCATGATTCGACTTGACCCTTGGCCGCTGTCTGCGGTTAACGTTCATGATCCCGTGCGGTGATGTCCGCATGACACCAGTCCACAATCCACCTCCCCTCGATATGAACGCCCTCGGAACATCGCCATGGAAGTTTCTTCGCCCCTTGTTCACCGCAGTCCTGATGGTCTGTGCATGTGGGCCGGTGAAGGCCTTGGACTCGTCGCTCAACGGAGTCTACACCGCTCCGGGACTGACGACCCAGGTGATTGTTGCCGGAGGTCAGGCGCGGTCGAATTCGATTCTCAATGACCACCAGGCTTTCGCCGACCAGTTCATCAGCGCCTCCAACAGCCTCCTGACGGGAGGAATCCGCATCACCTATTCGTTCGAGGAATCCGCAGGCGAATCCGTGTTCACCGTCCGCTACTTCGTGGATGGGGAGCTTCTGCTCACGTTCGTTTCGGAAATGCGGATCACGGTTCTTCAGGACACCAGCGACCGGTTCCGGACCCGAACCGACTGGGTCATGTCCGTGAGCGGCAGCACCATCGGTTCGTTCAACCTCACGACACTGACCGTCGAGGAGACGTTCGTGTTCGATCTCTCCAACTTCACCTGCGAATACACCGATGCCGGTTTCACCACGACCCTGAAGCGGACCAGCACCGGGACCGGCGCCGGACAGGGAAGCCCGATCGT
This sequence comes from Akkermansiaceae bacterium, assembly GCA_024233135.1. Lineage (GTDB taxonomy): Bacteria > Verrucomicrobiota > Verrucomicrobiia > Verrucomicrobiales > Akkermansiaceae > Luteolibacter. Next base: position 68,053 of record JACKPZ010000013.1, read on the forward strand.
GCCGCGCAATGCGAACTGGCGCGTGACCGTCGTCATCAGTTTTCCGATCGTGAATCCGACCCGTCCCGTGTGGGTGGATCCGCCGTTCGCGGGAGGCTTCCAATACGACGTCGCCAAAGGACGGAAGGAACGCATCGCTTCCATTCAACTTCCGAAAGGATTCGGCAAAGCGATCAAGGTGTATGCCAAACCCAAGTCCAAGGGCGGTGCGAAGCTGATTGGAAAATTCAAATCGGGAGCCAAGGTGAATCTTCTCAAGAAGAAGGGATTCAAAGGAGGAGCCGCATCGGTTATGATCAAGAACATCAAGCCGAAGGTGAATCTCAAGAAAAAGGCCCCGTACCCGGTGGGCCTGACCTTCACCGGGCTGAACGAGTCCGCCGCCAAGGTGAAAACCAAGCCGACGAATGTTTCGAAAGGCCGCTGACGGGTCCCGTTCCGCGAGTGGACTTCTGGGGCGGATTCCCCCCATGGTGTGGGCTCCTCTTCTTCTGCTCTCCCTAGCGATCAATCTGGTTCTTCTGATCCCGGGATCCCCGTTCGAAAACACGGGTGGGACACAGCGGGAAACCCGCTCCACCTCCAAACGGGATGCCGGTCCGCGACCGGCCGTGCGGGAGACGGGCTCGGTGACGAAGATCGCGGGCGAGGATCTGCTCGATACGGAATGGACGGCCATACAAGCGACTCTTCGGGGGAGGCGATCCTGGGAGTCCTGGGTGGAAGCCGATCCGGCGGGTGCCCTCGGGCGGATCTGCTCCCGGAAGGAGGGACTGGACCGCGAGGAGATGGTGGCTTCCGCGATCCGGATATGGGCCGCGACGAACCCTCAAGCGGCCGGGGAATGGATCCATGCCGCCCCCCCGGAACTGCGGGGTGACGCGGTGGTTCAGGAATTGATGGAAATCTGGGGCCGGACCGAACCGGAGGCGGCTGGCGAGTGGCTCGTGACGCACGACGATCCGGCGGTTCGCACGGCGGTGGCCGAGATCCTTGCGGGAGTGTGGGCCGAGCAGGACGGAGAGTCCGCGGTCCGTTGGGTGTCGCAGCACTGGCCTGACGGCGAGGCGGGCACGGCGATGCACCTTGCGCTCGAGGTTTGGGCGGAAACGGACGGCCAAGGTTTGCGATCCCGTCTGGGGTCCTTGGGAGACAGGGACGTCGAACTGGAGGCCGCCAAGGCGCTGGGGGACGTCATGGCGGAGCGGGACGGCGCGGCGGCCTGGGGTTTCGCCCGCTCGCTCGACGATCCTGCGGCTCGTGACGAGGCGTCGATCGTGGTGATGGAGAGTTGGGCCGACAGGGCTCCTGGGGATGCGGCCCTTGCGGTGTCCCGAATCGAGGATTCGGACTTCCGGGCGGACGCATCCCACACGCTCGTCGCGAAGTGGATCCTTTCCGATCCCGGAAAGGCGGTCGATTGGATCGAGTCACAGCCGGAAGGTCCCGTTGCCGATGCGGGTTGGGATGCCGCCGCGGAACACAGCGCGATGACGAAGCCTTTCGATGCCCTGCGGTACGCCGTTCGAATCAGGGAACCGCGCTTGCGTCTGGAGGCGGTCGAGTCGGCCTATGCCGAGGCCCTGGCGACCGATCCGGAGGCGGCGCGGGAATGGCGCGCGGGCATCCCAAGCGATCTGCGATCCAGCTTGTCTGGTCACGATTGAGCCGCCAGGAGATGCCGCGAAGGCCTCGTCACAGATGCCTCACCACCTGCTCCCGCGGGAAGCGGGCCTTCGGGATGGTGGCGTATTTGTCCTCGCCCGAGCGATATCCGAGCGCGCAGCCGACGGCGGTGGCGTAGCCGCTGCCTTCAAGGCCGAGCAGGCGGTCGTATCCGCCCGCGCTGATGCCTTCCATCGGGCAGGCGTCGATGCCGAGCACGGCGGCGGCGGCCATGACCTGGCCGAGGGCGATGTACACCTGGCGTTTGTTCCACTGGTGGCGGTCCTCGCAGCTCATCGTTTCGGCGAAGCCGGCGATCATGCCGCGCAGCGGTGCGATGGCGTCGGGCTCGCGGCCTTGCGCGTCGGCGAGGCAGTGGATCCACGTGTCGATGTCCTTCTCCGTCAGATCGGTGCGGGCGGTGAGCACCACGTAGTGCGAGGCATCGGTGACCTGCGGTTGGTTCCACGACTCGGTGCGGAGTTTCGCGCGCAGCGCGGGGTCTTCGATGACGAGGAATCGCCACGGCTGGAGGCCGAAGGAGGAGGGGGTGAGGACCATCGACTCCTCGATGGCGTCCCACACGTCCGCGGGGATCTTGCGGGCGGGGTCGAAGAGCTTGGTGGCGTAGCGCCAGCGCAGGGCGGCGAGCAGAGAATCGGTCGAAGCGTGGGTCATGGCCGCGACTATTCCCCGGACAGCTCGAATGGCAAGGAGACGCTCGGGAAATCCTTGAGCGTCACGCTGAAGACCATGCCGTATTCCTTTTCGAGGCGGTTGTCGCGGCTGCTGAGGCCCATGCCGAGCAGCCAGCTTCCGGCCTCGCGGTGGAGCGTGTATTGCTGGAGTTCGAGCGTGCCGTCGTCGAGCTCCATGATGTGCCGGGTGCCGACGCCCCAGTTTTCGGAAACGCGGGTGTAGGTTTCGAGGTCGAAGCGGTTCGAGTCGATGAGGATCGGGTGGCCGTCGAGCCAGCGGTGGCCGAACGAGAACTCGAACGAATCGGTGGGCATGAAATGCAGGCGGGTGGCGTATTCGCTGAAACCCGAGCCGCTCGAATACACGGGAAACTGTGTGGACACCTCGACGCCGAGCCACGGCAGCGGCTGCCAGTATGCGTCGTTGTAGAGGTTCGAGAAGTCGCGGCTGCCTTCCGGATCCTCGATGAAGGCCTCCATGTAGGTGTCGAGGAAGAGCCACTCGAAGCTGCGGTCGTCGCGTTTCGTGATGAGCCGGTTGCGCGCGCCGAAGCGCAGCACGTTCCAGCTCTGCATTTCATCCACCGCGGTGAAGCGCGCCGGGTCGAGCGGGCGCGGGCGCGTCGTCGGCGTGAGGCGGTCGATGCTCGGGTCCCACGGGTCGAAGTCGTCGGTGGAAACCCACGACCACATGCCGTACGGCTGGATCACGTGGAGCAGCCCGTTCACACCCCAGTCCGGGGCGCTTACGGATGCGTAGTCGCGCGAGAATTTCAATGACGACTCGACGCCGGCGTGGACGTGGGTGCGGTCGAATCCGGTCTCCGGGCCGTCCACCGAGCTGTAGTTCGAGTATCCGAAGCCCGCCTGCGGCGCGACCGTTAGAAACCCGGCGGTGATCGGCAGCGAGACTTCCTGATAGGTGTGGAAACGCGAGTAGCCGGGGTCGAGGAGCTGGCTGCGGATCGACTCGCGTTTCGGATCGTTGAGCGGCAGCGCGACGAGGTTCTGCGCGAGCCGCCGTTCGTAGCCGCCGAGCTGGCGGATCAAGCGCCGGGCCTCGGGATCCTCCGCCGTCATCGTCATCAGGGGATCGACCACCAGGCGCCGTGTCGGGTCCGGCGCCTCTTCGCCGAGGATGCCGAACGAGGTGGAGCCCTCGTGCAGGACCGGCAGGCCGAAAAGCGGAGCCCGCGCCTGATCGAAGGCGATCTCCGGCAACCGCGTGTCCGAGCGGTAGAAATCGTTGATCCGCAGCCGTGTGAACAGCGAGAGAAGCGAGCGGTCGTCGCGCCGGTAGATGCCCAGCGTGTTGTCCGGCGCGGGGTCGATGCGGTAGGTCGACGGGTCGAAGTCCTCGAGGAAATAACGGTCGCTCAGCCACGACAGGTTCGCGTCGATCCGCCAGTCGGCATCGTCCGGGAAGTCCGGGCGGATCCGGTGTTTCAACTCGACGCGGTAGCGGTCCTCGTTGACGAAGCCGCGAGGCACGCCGTTGCGGCTCGCGCCCGGGTCGAGGTCGTTGAGGTAGTAGAGGCTGAGTCCGGAGATCGCCTCCGGGTTGTCCTGGCGGGTGTCGCGCAGGTCGACGCCGGCGCCGATGCCGCGGTTCGCACGGATGTCGAAGTGCCACTTCGAGAGCAGCCAGGCGTCCTCGTTTTCGCCGGTGACCGGATCGCGCTCGCCGCCGAGCATGATGCCGTAGGTGTTGAGCAGGAAGGGCCCCCACGTCGAGCGCGCGCCGGGGATGAAATGATAGCCGAGCTCCGCGTCGAGCGGCTGGCTCAGGTAGGGCAGCCAGAACACGGGTGTGCCGCCGATGTAGAGCTTCGGGTCATGAAACACGATCCGGTCGCCCGGATAGACACGCGTTTTCTTCGCCCGGACCCAGTAGTCCGGGTGCTCCATGTCCGCGGTGGTCACCGCCGCGTCGTAGCCGACGTAGCTGCGTTTCCCGCCCGACTCCTCGACGGTGAACTTGCCGGCCTCCAGCAGCACCGGATCCACCGAGGCGCGCAGCCCGCGGGTGTCGAGAAACCTGCGTTCATAGAAATACACCGCCTCGTCACCGCGCTGCAGGATGTTTCCCTGATAGACGCTGACGTTTCCGGTGAGCGTCACCGACTCCGCCTTGAAATCGACCCGCGCGCGGTCGGCGAAAACCTCCATTCCGTTGTCGCCGGTGATTTTCACGCCCGGACCGTGGAAGATGACGCCCGTCTCCTGATCGAACTCGATTCTGCCGCCGCCGAAGTTGTCGAGCTTGAGCTCCTTCGGCATCATCGCCTCCTCGTCCGCCAGAGGCTCGCCGAAGGGGATCTCGGGCGGCGGCACCGGCGTGATCATGTCCACCTCCGGCACCTCGGCGGGGTCCGGAAGGGCGTCCGCATCCTGACCGCGCAGCGGCAGAACCAACAACGGCGCGACCAGCCATGCGCGGAGATTCAGCATCCCCGGAATCAAAAAAACCACGCGTCGCGAAGTAAAGGGCGAAAGCGCCGGACGATTGAGTGAAAATGGGTTTCCCTGCGGCGGAATTCGTTCCACCTTGTCGCCATGGAAACCCGGAGACGCATCGCCATTCTCGGGGTCACCGGTTTCATCGGCAGCGGCCTGCCGAAACTGCTCGCCGCGGACGGCTGGGCGTGCACCGGCGTCAGCCGTTCCGGCGGCGGTGATGTCGAAGCGGTGGATCGCTGGGTGACTCCGTCTGATTTCGATCCCGCGGGCCACGAGGCGGTGATCAATCTCGCCGGTGCGCCGATCGACCGCCGCTGGACGAAGAAAAACGTGCGGATTTTCCGCGAGAGCCGCGTCGGCGTCACCGACAAGTTGGTGCACAGGATCCATGACCTGCCGGCCGCCGGGCGCCCCAACGTGCTCGTCAACGGCTCGGCCATCGGATTTTACGGCGACCGCGGTGACAGCGTGCTCGAGGAGCACGATCATCCCGGCCACGGCCCGCTCGCCGACCTGTGCCGCGATTGGGAGGCCGCCGCGCTCGCCGGCGAGTCGCTCGGCATGCGCGTGGTCGTCCTGCGCACGGGCATCGTGCTCGGCCGCGATGGCGGCGCGTTTCCGAAACTCCGCAGCATCTTCCGCCTCGGCATCGGCGGGCGCCTCGGAAAGGGCCGCCAGTGGATGTCGTGGATCCACGTCGACGACCACCGCCGCGCGATTCTCCAGGCGGTCCGCTCGCCGGGGCTGAACGAGGCCGTCAACCTCAGCGCGCCGGAGCCGGAGCGCAACGCCGCCTTCACCCGCGAGCTCGCATCCGCCTTGCATCGTCCCGCCATCCTGCCGGTGCCGGGCATCGCGTTGAAACTCGCGCTCGGCGGTTTCGGCGAGACGTTGCTCCACAGCCAGCGGGTGGTCCCGGCCGCGCTCAAGGCCGATGGTTTCACCTTCCGGTTTCCCACGCTGGAATCCGCGCTGGCGGATCTAACATCCTGACGCCGCGCAGGCCGCGCGCACCGCCGCGCCATGCGCCGCCACCCGCGCGCCGATGTCCGCCTTGCTCGGTGTTTCCAGCGTGAAGGACAGCGGGCAACCGAGGTCCGCCAGATAGATCGCCTCCGGCCAGCCTTCCGGAATATCCGCCTTGGCGGCATGGAAAATCCATCCCGGGCCGCGCGGTTCGTGGCCGTCGATGTCCGCGCCGGACTCCGCCGGAAACCACGGCGCGACCGCTTCGAGGATGGCCCGCGCGCGCTGCGGCTTGTCTTCCGTTAGATTGATCTCGTAAAAGTAGAACCCGCTCGTTTCCCAGTCCTCGTGAAGCGAGAGAAACAAGTCCGGCACCGGCCGGCCGAGCAACCATTCCGCATGTGCCGCCGCCTCCGCGCTGCGGCGCGTGAAGTAATCGCGGTTCAGGTCGATGCCCTCCGCGTTCTCGCGCGTGCCCGCGGCGAGCCCGGTGGGATTGAGCGCCGGGCAGATCGTCCAGTCGGCCGGGCCGGAGAAAAACCCTTCGTCGAGCAGCTTGAGCAGCGCGAGCGGGCCGGCCGGTTCGTCACCGTGCATGCCTCCGGATAGATAGACGCGTTTCCCGTTTGCCGGTTTTTCCCAGGCCATCAGCGGACCCGCCGCCGTCTCCGCGATCTGCGTCCCGCGGAATCCCGCGCGCCGCGCCGCCGCCGCGAACGCATCCGCGAATCCCTCCCATGACCATGCTCCTTCCATCGCGTCACACGATGACGCGCCCGCCTCCGGACCGCAACCCCCCAGCGCCGAAGACCGCGATCCGCCGGTCCACCGACTTGCCGGGCGCGTCGTCGAGCGGGCGGGTCCGCGGGTTGGTGAGTTCGGCCAAACGATGCAGTCCGAGGTCCATCAGGCAGGCGGTGGCCAGTTCGTGCTCGTGGTCGAAATACGAAGTGATCATCAGCAGGCCGTCCGCTTTCATCCGCCCGATCGCATGGCGGAAGATCCGCGTCCACACCGGCGCGTCGGTCCAGAAATTCTGATGCCGCAGGAACACGAGGTCGAAGTCCGGAAGTCCGTCCATCCGCAGCGAGGCGTCGCCGTGGCGGAATTCGATCTCGTCCGCCGGCCGCCGGGCGGGGCTCCATCTGGCGCGGGCCTCGCGGATTTCGGCCGCGCGGATATCGATGCCCAGATAGAAGCGCCGGGTCGCGCGCGGCGCCGCGGTTTCTAACAGCACACCCGTTTCATCCGCGCGCCCGCAGGCGAGGTTGAAGATCGCCACCTCATCCGGTGCCGTCCATCCCGCGGTCTCCAACGCAAGCGCGAGCGCGGGCCGCAGCCGCTCCATGTCGCCGGTGAGGCCGGGAAACGAGTAGTCGAGCGCTGGTTCCATCGGGCACGGGTTTCCCATGGATTCCGGCCGCTTGGCAATCTTCACCCGGAGCGATGCCTTCGGTGCTCCGCCGGACTCATGCCGGTGTTGCGGACGACGAAGTTGCAGAAGGCGGACGCGGAATCGAATCCGCACCTCCGCCCGATGTCGCCCAGGTTGTCCTCGCTGCCACGGATCAAACGGACGATTTCCTCGCAACGGCGGGCGCGGGCGAAGCGGCTGACGTCGATGCCGTAGGCGTCCTTGAATTTCTGCTTCAGGGTCTTCGGGGCGTAGCCGGAAACGGCGGTCAACTGGTCGAGTGTCACGCCTTCGAGCAGGTGGCGGTCGAGGAAACGCTTCGCCTTCTCGACATTCAGGTCGCAGGACAGTCCGCCGGTGCTCTTGCGGATGGCGATGCGTTCGCAGGAGAGGAGCTGGTCCCGGGGAGCGCTCCCGCCGTCCTCCGACATCGACCGCACGAACTCCGCAGCGACGTTTCCCACCTTTCGCCCGGGAAGGACCACCGACGAGAGCGGGCAGTTCCCGGTGAGTCCCACCAACCGGTCGCCCTGGCCGAGGACCGCCACCTCTCCCGGGACATCGATGCCCAGTGACAGCGCTGCCTCGCAGACCATCGCCCCGATGTAGTCGTCCTCCGCGAGCAGAGCCACCGGTTTCGGGCAGTTCCGCAGAAACTCGCGGAGCGGTCGCGAAAGGGCTCCTTCCCAGAGCAGTTCGGGCGACTTTTCGGGATCCTTCCCGCCGATGTCGTGACAGACCCATTCCATGCCCTGTGCCAGCGCGAGTTCGCGCATCGCCGAGGCCCGGTGCTCCAGCTTGCCGCCGGTCATGACCCGGTTTCCGACGTAGCCCGCCACTTCGAAGCCGAGATGTTTGAAGTGTTCCACCGCGAGCCGGCCGATGGACCCGCGGTCGAAGGAAACGTTCACCAGGCGGCGGACAGGCAGATCGGCGGGAATGCTCGCACCGCACACCACGGTGGGCAGATCCCACGTCGAAATCACCTTCCAACTCCGGCAATCCATCGCCCGGGGCCAGAACACCACCCCGGCGATGTGCCGGGCGAACGCCTTCCGTGCCTTCACCTCCTCAAGATGGAGCTCGATCACGCGCCATTCGGGATTCCGATTCACCCAGTCGATGACGCCTTCGCGCACCTCCCGCGCGAACTTGTAGAACAAGGGCAGCAGCAGCGCCAGATTGCGGGTGCCGTTCGTTTCCATTCGGAGAATGGCAGGATGCGGGAATGTCCGGAAATGTGAAGTCGAATGTCCGCAATGAAAATTGACCGGACCTTCCCCTTTCTGCTGCCATCCAAACTCAAGTTTTTTGCTGTTCCGTTTGTTGTCCATGTCCCAATCCAACTCCTCCTCCTCCATGATTCATCGATCCGACTCCTTTCGCCCGCCATTCGGCGGGGCGTGTTTCTCCCTGCCTGCGAAGCGCCGTTTCGCGAGCCGCATGTTCGCAGCGGCCCTGCCGCTTCTCGCCACGCAGCTCTCCGCCACCGAAATCATCCTGATGGATTACGATGATGGCGACGCCGGCAACGGCGTGCACGACGCCAACATCAACAGCGGCGACATCGGGGTGCAGGACTGGATTGGCGACCTCCAGTACAGCACCTCCAACGTTTCGGGAGTTGGTTCCAACCAGAACCTGATCATGGGTTCGAACCGGACCGCCTCCCACACCTTGGAAACGACCGGTTACTCTGCTGACGTGGGCCACACCCTCACCCCCTCGTTCATGTGGCGGACGGCAGCGAACTGGGATGCCGACGACCGTCCGGTGTTCAGCATCTTCTACACCGATGACGACACCATCACCGGCAGCCCGACCGATCTGTTCTCCTACGAGGTTCCCACGGCCGGCACGGGCACGTATCGGGTGGAGGACGTCCCTTCCCACGTGATCGTCGATCCCGGGGCGACGGGGAAAACCCTCTTTGTCCGGCTTGCCGACAACGCCAGCGCCATAGGCGGCGAATTCTACCGTGCGGACAACATCTTCGTTTCGGTGGAAGACACACCGGTCAGCCCGATCCTCGCGGTTGATTCCTCGTTTTCCTTCACCGACACGAACGGTGGCGGCAGTTTCTCGATTCCGGTTTCGCATCCGGCAGGCGCGGGCGCGACCACGGACCTGACCATCTCGGGCGTGACTCCGACCGGTGCCGATGCCGGTGATGTCGCGGTCACCACGTCGTTCAATCTGGTCGTCGCCCCCAACGGCAGCAGCCAGATCGACTTCACCTTCACGCCCAGCTCCGGGGTGGGAACCTACACGTTCGATCTGGAGATCGCTTCGGACGATGTATCGCAAACTTCCCCGCGCGTGGTTCCGGTGCAAATCGAGGTGCTGCCGAGCCCCGCGCTCACCGCGCCGGACACGTTCACCGCCCTGAACGACGGGACGTCGATGAACTATGTGATTCCGATTTCCAACGACGCGGCGAACAGCACCACCGCCCTGTCCATCACCGACGTCCAAGCCACCGGCACCGACGCCCTCGACGTCTCGAACATCGTCTTTCCTCCCAGCGTCGCAGCGGGTGCCAGCGATTCGATCACCTTCGACTTCGAACCGTCCATCGGCGGCGGGACCTACACGTTCGACATCGAGATCACCTCGACGGACCAGAGCCAGTCGAGCCCTCGTTCGATTCCGGTCACCATCACCGTGCAGGACCCGGTGATCTCGGTTGCCTCCGCCTCGCTTGATTTCGGAAGCTTCGCCTCCGCTCCCGGCCCGCAGGTGCTCACGCTCAGCGTCACCAATACCGGCGGTGCCACCGATCTGACCATCGACGCCTTCGGCTCCTACATCGATGGCGCGACGGAGTTCGCGGTCACATCCTATCCCGGGCCGATCGCTCCCGGCGCGTCCGCCGACATCGAGATCACCTTCACGCCCGGAGCGGCGGAAGGCCTGTTCACCGGCACCCTGCACATTCTTTCCGATGACTTCGCCGGCACCGAGCCGCAGATCGCCCTCAAGGCGCTTGTTTTCCCGGCCGGAAACAACGTGGCGGCCGTGGACTTCGGCTCCGCCGCATCCCCCGTCGCACCGGACTACACCCAGTTCATCGCCGCGGAGGGTGCTTCGCAAACCATCGGAGGCGTGGGCATCCAGATCACATCCGCCCAAGCTGACATCTCCGCCGGCACGGGAGCGCAGGCTGATCCGTTGTATGCCGATCAGGCGCGCACGACGTTCAACGGAGCGGTTGGCAACTACATCAGCGTGATCCTCAGCGGCTTTGACACCGGTACGCTCAACTTGGTCAGCTTCCACGACTACAACTACGGCGCCGGCGTGCCCTTGAATCTGGTGTTTGGCGAAGTGGGAGGAACACTTGACCCGGTCGCCAGCAACATCAGCCGCCCGAGTTCCGCTTCCTACACCGCCGCGGTCGAGTCCGGGAAAACCTACGAACTCCGCATCACCGAAAACGGCAACGCCAATCTCGCTTACATCAGCGGCCTGCTGCTTTGGGGCGATTCGGTGCCCGGCGGCACGCCCTTCGGGAACTTCGTCTCCGCCGCCGGCCTCGACCCGGAAACCACCGGCCTTCCCGGACTCGATCCCGACTTCGACGGCGTAGCCACCGGTGTCGAGTGGGTGGTCGGCGGATCGGCCAATGATCCCGCCAACCCGGACACCGGGAAACTTCCGACCGGCACGACGGTCAACGCCGATCCTGACAACGACACGGTTTCCTCCGACTATCTGCTCTTCAGCTACCGCCTCAGCGACGCGGCCGCGGCCGATGCCGGCACGGCCGTCTCCGTGGAATACGGGGGCGATCTCTCTGGTTGGACCACCGCCACGGATGGCGTGGATGGCGTGGTGATCCTGACGACAGCGGACGGCTACGAAACGGGCGTCGCCCGCGTCGATGTTTACATTCCTGTCGGTGCGACTGAACTATTCGCCCGTCTGAAGGTTGAGCTCTGATCATTTCTTCTCCACTCCATGAATCGGATGAAACATCTCCTCACTTCCTTGCTTTTCGCGCTGCCCTGCGCCCATGCCGCCACCACCTTCCTCGGGACGGTGGACACCAACTTCAACAACGCGGCGAACTGGGACAGCGGCCTGCCGACCAACACCACTGGTGCCGGAACCATCGCGGCCGGCAAGACCGCGGTGATGACCGGAAACTATCTGATGTCCAATGATAATGCGATTTCTGTCACGGACATCCACGTCGAAGGTTCGCTCACGACGGGTGCCAACACTCTTCAGATGCTTTCGGGCACGGTGACCCGAAATCCCGATCTCTGGATCGATGGTGGAACCTTCACCGTCTCGAACGGAGGTGAGATCTACACCGCCGGAGCTGCTGCGGACACCTTCATCAATGGCGGCGGAAGCATGATCATTGAGAGCGGAGGTTCCATACGGATCCAGAAGGCGGTGGAGGTGCTGAACGGATCCCTCACATTCGCCGCGGGGGCTGTCTATACAGGCACTCTTCAGGATGAACTGGTCGTTGGCAGCTCCGGCACCTTGGCGTTCGGATTCGACGCTTCTTTCAACCATCTCGTCGTGCCGGGTAGCTCACTGCAAATGGAACTCGCTCCGACATCGACACTGGACCTGACGTTCGCCACCGCGCCGACCTCGTACTCCAGTTTCACGCTCGTGACCGATGTTTCCGGTTTCACGCTTGTCGGTGGTTCCGGCACCGGGGTCTTCGGCAATATCAACGTCACCGGACTCGGCGCGGGGCAGTCGGTGGTGGTCGATTACGGCACCACGACGGCCGGCGAACTGGCGATCACCATCGTTCCCGAGCCGTCGCCCTGGTGGCTCGGTCTTGCGGGCGGAGGTTTGTTTTTCGTCCGCCGCCGGCGCTGACTACGCTACCATCCCTCCATGGCCAGCCGCCGCGATTTCATCAAATATCTCGGCGCCTCCTCGTCGTTCGCCCTCATCCGCACGGCGAGGGCCGATGGCGAGCCGGTGGTGGAAACCCGTCCGAACGTGCTGTTCGTCCTGGCCGACCAGTGGCGCGGCTCGGCGCTCGAGATGGGGCCGGCCAATGACAACAGCTACGCGGAAACCGGCAAGCAGCTCCTCAAGACGCCGCGGCTGAAGGCCTTCGGCGACGAAGGCGTGCGGCTCGACCACGCCTACGCCACCAAGCCGGTTTGCACGCCGAACCGCTCGGCGATCATCACCGGCAAGTATCCGCACGAGACCGGGATGTTCGACAACGACTTGATGCTCCCGCCCGACATTCCGTGCATGACGGATGTCTTCAAGGACGCCGGATACCGGACTTACTACGTGGGCAAGTGGCACATGGACGGCACCGGCAAGGGCACCACCGGCACGCCGGCCGCCGGCTTCGTGCCGAAAAACTGGCGCCGCCGCGGCATCGACCGCTTCGACGGCATGAACCGCGGCCATTCGTATTTCGAGAACTCGTTCATGCTCGATGACGAGGGCACCGTGATGCCCGTGCCCGCCGCGAATCCGTCCGGCACGCTCGACGAGCAACTCGCGGACTTCGAGCCTCACCGCCAGGCCGACTTGGTGCTCGACTACCTCGACGACCACTCGCTCAACCACTCCGGCGAGCCGTTTTTCATCTGGCTGAACTTCGGACCTCCACACGATCCGTTCACGCCTCCGCCTCCGTTCGACACCTACGTCCCGGCCCAACTGACCCCGCGGCCGAACAACGACAACGCCTCGAACATGACCGCGTTGTCGAACTACTACGGTCTTTGCGAAGCGCTCGACCACGAGTTCGGCCGCATGCTCGACAAGATCGCCGCGCTGGGACTCGCGCAGGACACGATCGTCGTCTTCACCTCCGACCACGGCGAGATGATGGGCTCCCATGACCTGGTGCGGAAAGGGTTTCCGGAGGATGAATCGTGGCGGGTTCCGTTTCTCGCCCGCTGGAACGGCGAAACCACCGCCGGCGGGACGAGCGATGTCCCTTTCAGCAGCGCGGACATCATGCCCACGCTGCTTTCGATGTGCGGGCTGGAAATCCCCGACGGCGTCACCGGCAGCGACAAGTCCGCCCTGCTCCGCGGGCAGGCCTTCGCCGAAACTCCGGTCTTCGGCGAGAACGAGACAAACTCGACGGTCAGCAACTGGCGCGGACTCGTGAAACGAATCGGCGGCACGATGTTCAAACACGTCGTGAAGGTCGATCCCTCCACCTCCCTGCCGCAGAACCTGTTGTTCGATCTGGATGCCGATCCCTTCGAATTGGCCAATCTTTTCGATGACCCGGCCCACGCCGCCGCGCGCGACGAACTGGTCGCCGGTCTGGCGGCATGGCGTGCATCCACCGGCGATACCTACTGGCCTGCCGCCGCAACCCCGCGCGCGGCGACGAGTTATGCCAACGAGGTGCCGACACCGGAGAAGATCGAGTCGCGCATGGTGAAAAAGCCCGACGGCAAACATTACCTGCAGGTGAAGTCGATCTCGCGCGTCTATTTCACGCTCGAGGAATCCCCCGACATGAGCGAGGGCTCCTGGCAGGGCGTCGGCGCGGCGAAACACGGGAACGGCAACTGGTTGAACTTCGAGATCCCCCAGCCGCCGATCTTCGGCATCCCCCGCATGTTCTACCGCGTGAGGGCGGAGGGAACCGCGAACGTCACGCCCGGGGAAAGCACGGATTTCATCGACGGGGGGAACGTCGCGGGAACCACCAGCGCCGACTGGAGCAACGGCGCGCCCACCGCCGCCAATCCGGGGACGATCGGCCTCGACATCACCGGCGGCAGCATGGGCGGGGATCTCGTTGACGTGGTCATCACCCAGCTCGCCGGCACCATCGTGATCAACTCCGGTGTCGCGGCCGACCGCACCTTCCGCGGCTCGACGCACTACACGCTCGTCGGCGGCGTGTTCCGCCGGACCACCGCACATGTTCTGCGGCTGGGAAACAACACCGCGGCTTCCGATGTCGTCTTCCACATCGTGGGCGGACTGCTCGATCTATCTGCCGCCGCGGGTTCCACCGGTGTCGTCTTCATGGGCACCGATTCCGTGCTGCGCGTGTCCGGCGGAACCGTCGATGTCTCCGGCAGCCAGATCTCGCTGCACGTCACTTCAAGCCATACGAACTCCGCCTTCCTCGAGTTCACGGAGGGCGGCGAGGGCACGGTCACCTGCGCCACCCTGATCTTCCAGCCGGGCAAACTCGGATATATCAACTTCGAGTCCGACACCACCGGAACGCTCACCGTCACCAGCGACATCTCGAACGATGGTGCGGTCCTCACCGGCACGCGAGCCCAGCAATTCGAGGCTCTCTGGACCGCCGGCAGGCTCCGCTTCAATGATGACAACCTTGGAAATTTCGCCGATGTCTTCGAAGTGACCGGGGACACCCTGCGGCTGAAGAGTTGACGTGCCGTCACTTCACGCATTCCGCCACCATTCGCCGAGCGAGTCGAGCGGTTGGCGGTTCCTCACCAGCCAGGCGATCCGTTCCATGGCCGGCGCGATGTGATGGAAGAAGCGCTTGTAGGCCTGGCACAAGTAGTTGAGCCCCCACTCGCCGTCGGGGGTCCAGGTGAAGCGGTGTTTCGGGCACTCGCCGTTGCAGGCGAAGCGCACGTCGCATTCGCGGCAGTAGCGGGGCAATGTGTCGCGCTTGGCGTTGCCGAAGGCGAGCGCCATCGGGCTTTCCGCGATCTCGGCGAGCGGCGTGGTGTTGAGGTTTCCGATCTTCTGGTCGGGATAGACAAAGTGGTCGCAGGTATACACATCTCCGTTGTGTTCGAGGGCGAGCGCGCGGCCGCAGGTTTCTTCGAACACGCAGATGCCAGCGGGCAGGCCGAGCCAGCGCGCCGCCGCGCTCTCGATGATTTGCACGAAGATCTCTCCGACGTCCTCCGCGATCCAGCGTTCGAAGATCCGCACGAGAAACTCGCCGTAGGCATCGGGATCGACGGACCACGGAGTCATCCGCGGCGCCTCGCGCGAGTTCGGAGGATTCCGCAGGTCGGGCGGACCGCCGAGGTCGAGACCGAGTTTCGCGGCGACCGGATCGACCTCGCGTTCGACGATGGGGATGAACTGGAGGAAGGGCGTGCCGACGCTTTTCAGGAAATCATACACGCGCTCCGGTTCGCGGACCGTCGTCGCGTTCACGCAGGCCAGCAGGTTGAACTCGACACCGTGCCGCTTCAGCAGATCCGCACCGGCCATGACCTTGTCGAAGGTCGGCTGCTGCCGGCGGTCCACCCGCCACGGGTCGTGGAGGTCGCGTGGTCCGTCGAGCGAGAGGCCGACGAGGAAACGGTTCTCCGCGAGGAAGGCGCCCCAGGTGTCGTCGAGCAGCGTGCCGTTCGTCTGGATGCTGTTTTCGATGCGTTTGCCCGCCGCGTGTTTCCGCTGCAGAGCGACGACCTTTTCGAAATACGGCACGCCTAACAAAGTAGGCTCGCCGCCTTGGAACGCGAAGCTCGCCTCCTCGCCCGGCTGGGCGGCGATGTAGTCGCGCACATAGCGATCGAGCGTGGCGTCGTCCATCCGCCATGACTCCTTGCGGCCGTAGAGTTTCTCCTTTTCCAGATAGAAACAATAGGTGCAGTCGAGGTTGCAGACCGGCCCGATCGGTTTCGCGAGAAGGTGGAACGGGAAGCGGGCCGGCATGCCGGATTCGATAGCGGATTCCGCCTCGCGGGCCAATGTGGAAAAGGGATCCGTGGTTCCCCGGCAAGAGGGGCTTGCCGCGTGCCGTATGATGCCGGCGTGATGTTTGTTTTCCGATTTTGTTTCGTGTTGTCGATGTGCCTGTTGTCCCGCGGGATGGCGGCGGAGTTTCCTGCCTCCCGTCCGGAGAAGGGACCCGCGTTTGATTTCACCGCGTGGCGGGCGGCGGTGAGGGGGATCGATTTCAAGAAACGGAACGGGAACCATCCGGGTCCGTGGAACGGCTGGTTTTCACCGGACAACGACGAGTGCGCGGAGAAATACGTCACCACCTGGGGGCCGCTCGGCATCCGCACCCGCATGCATGACCCGACGTGGGGGCATCTGCCGGCGTTCCGCCGCGCGTGGCCGAAGGCGCTGCTCGATGCGGATGGCGAGCTCGCGTTTCCGTGTTTCGAGGTGGTGTCGGTGAGTCCGGACAGTCCGGCCGACGGCCACCTGCTGCCCGGCGACCTGCTGCTGGCGATGGACGGCCGGCCGTTTCGCACGGCGCTCGCGCTGCGGCCGGACAACCCGGCGTGGCAGCACCAGGGCGCGCGGAGTTTGGAAATGGATGCCGGCGAGCGGCTCGATCTCGCCGAGGGGAGGGGACGGGTTTCGTTCGATGTCGTGCGCATGGATCCCGGTGCGGTCCCGCAGCCCGCCGGTCACGTGACCCGCGAGTTGTTCCGCGGGCCGGCGATGCCGCGGGAGGCGAAGGAAACGGATCTCGATGTCGAAGTCGGCGCCGGACAGGAGGTCACGGTGGCGCTCGAACTCACGGGCAACGGCAACGGAAGTTGCGGTGCGGATTTCCTGCGTCCCCGTCTGGAAGGAGCGTCGGGCACGCTGCCCCTGCACGCGCGCCGCCGCGTCTCCGAAGCGAACGGCTGGGCGCAGATTCGCGAGGGCGGGGGAAAGGAGGACGGCAAGGATGTCGCGGAGTCGATCTGGTTCCATGCGCCCGCGCATCTGTCGTGGGTCGTGCCTTCGGGGTTCAGCCGCATCAAGGGTCGCGTCGTCTGTCCGCCGGGGGCGGCGGGATATCAGGTGGTGGTGAAAACGAGGATCTCCCCGAAGTCGCTGCCGCCCGCGCTGGCTTCGGCCCGCCGGGTGGTGTCGTTTTCCATTCCGAAGATCGGCTCGTACGGACGCGGCTTTCCTTTCGGCAACGATGCGAAGAGCGCGATGGTCGCGAAGATGACCGCCGCGTGGCTGGTGGACCAGCAGCAGGCCGACGGATCGTGGCCGCGCAATGTCGGCTACACGCACAACGGCTACGACACCGCGTGGGCCGGACTCGGATTGCTCGCCCATGGCGACCCGGCGCATGCCGATGCGATCCGCCGCGCCGCCGAGTTCATCGCGTTCCGCTGTCCGCAGGACGGCTGGGCGGTGCCGTCTTCGGTGATGGTCATGTTTCTATCCGAATACTGGCTGCGCACGCACGACGACCGCATCCTCGTGGCCCTGCAGAGCCAGGTCGAACGCCTGCGCGGCGAGATGGTGTATGGCGATTGGAACGGCGGCCACGGTCACAATCCGGGCTATGGCGGCTCCGGCGTTTCCACCGGCGGCTCGCACATGGCACTCGCCTTCGCGCTTGCCGATCTCACGCCCGCCAAGGCGGAAGAGGGTCTCACCGCACACCTGCTCGCACGCGCGCAGGAACTCGCGCCGGACGGATTCATCCCGTACGGCAGGTCCACCGGAACACGGAGTTTCGTTCCCAATCTCGAAGGCGGTGGCACGTATTCCGGACGCCATGGCCCGTATCTCGTCGCGTCGATGATCCACGGCGGACCGAAACGTTTCACCGAGAACTGCCGGGCGATGTACGAACGCGGAGCCGTCGGTGGCATCGACCAAGGACACGCGACCTCGACGCTCTCGATGAAGTGGGCGTTGCTCGCCGCGGCCGCCTGCGGCGACGGCACGCTCCAGCGCCACCTCGCGCCGATGCGTTGGAATCTAACAATATTGCGTTGCTGGGACGGTGGTTTCACGCAGAACGCGACCCGCCTCGAATACATGGGTGGCGAGGGCCTGCTGCCCGCCTATCTGCGCGCCGGCGCGTGGTTGATGATCCTCAACGCGCCGAAACACAATCTCGCGACGACCGGCGCTCCGGAGTGGCGCGCCCGCGGGTTTCCCGACCTGCCGCCGGTCTGTCATGACGATGCCGTCGCGCTCGGATACTATCAGCGCAACTGGGGTGTCGCCGCCGCCGCGCTTGGCGATCGCGCGCCCGTGTCGTTGCGCGCCGGCCTCGTGAAACTCCTCGCCATGGGGAAAACCGCGGACACCCGCGGCGAGCTGTTCGGTTTCCTCCGCAAGGCGGCCGAGCCCGCCGCGCGCGAGATCCTCGCTCTGCCGAATGTCGATTCGTTGCTCCGCCATCACCTCGCCGAGATGCTTCTCGGCGTGGACGTGCGCATGTCCGTCGGGTTGGAAACCGAGAACAACCAGGCGCTTCCCGGCCGGTGGAAATTCGAGATCGAAGCACAGCATCCCTTCGCCGGTTGGTGGGCGGGCGCGGAGGAAACGGAACGCGCCGCGTGGAAGACATCGCCGCCGTTGCCGCTGAGCGGAGAAGTTTCCTTGTCCCGATCTTCGGGTGAAGCGTTCGGCCCTCCGCTCGCGCTTCCCGGTGACTTTGGCAACAACTCCTGGCATTCACGCCGTGAGGCGGTGACCTTCGCCGCCGAACCCGCACGCGGACCGCTCTCGCTCGATGCCCGCATCCGCTATGATCTCGGCGGCATGCGTTTCGACTACGTGCGGCCGATCAACGCCGATGGCGAGGAACCCGGCAATGGCGAGAAAGGCCGCACCCTGCTCGCCGACCGCGTGGTTTGGGTGCCCGGCACGCTCACCCAGGATCTCAACGGCTGGAACGGGTCGTTCCGGCTTCCGTCCGGGCAGTTCATCGCCGCCGCCACCCAGGGCGTCGCGTCGCGCGTGATCCGTCAGAGCGAAACATGGGTCGCGCCCACCGACGGCAGCCTGCCCACCGGGCTTCATGCCGAGTTCGGGTTCTCGTCCGGCTGGCAGTTTTTCGAAGCCCGCCTCGCCTCGATCCGGCCGAGCGGTCCATTCCACGAACTGCTGCCCGAGTCGATCCGCGCGAAGTCCGGCGAGCTCGATCCTCAACCGCTGATGGACTATGATCGAAAGACATATCTCGATGCCGAAGGATCCGTGGAAATCCGCTTGGCCGCGCCCGCCTCGCTGCGCGCCATCGACCTCCGGCTCGCCGAGCCGCCATCGGGACTTCGCCTCACGGTTGAGGCGGAAAACCCGAGCGGTTGGAGCACTGTCTTCGTCGGCCGGCCCGGCGACCGGTCCTCGCCCTTCCGTCCGGTCACCACCCGCGCGCTGCGGTTGAACTTCTCGCTGCCGGATGACCAACCGGTGCCTTCGCTCAAGGTCGCCGAGCTCCGCGCCTTCGCCGCGCCGGACGGTGATCCTTGAAACCGGCCGACCCGACGTGTGGCGGGATCGTCACCCATCCGCAGGCCTTCGCGGACGTTTGTCCTTGAGCATGCGGCACTCGATGCGTTGGAGTCGCGGATTGCGGTTTCCCCCTGGCACACCATGAAAACCACCATCCTCGCAGCTTTCGCCGCCTCTTCGCTTTGCGCTCATGCCGTCGTCAACGTGACCTCTGCGACCGACTCCGGGCCTGGCAGTCTCCGCGAAGCCGTCAACGCCGCCGCCACCGGTGAAACGATCGTCTTCGCGCCGGCCCTCAACGGCGCGACCATTCCGCTCGTCTCGCCCGTGCTGCTCAACCGCTCCGTGAACATCGACGCCTCCGCGCTTCCCGCCGGCGTCACGATTTCCGGCGGCGGCAGCACCGGCATCTTCACACTCACGTCCGGCACCATCAGCATGAAACGCCTCATCCTGCGCGACGGCGCGGGCATCGGCGGCGTGGCGATCGTGTGCCAAGGAGCCGTCGGCCTCACGCTCGTCGAGTGCGAACTGCGCGACAACACCTCGTTGCGTCCCGGCGGTTCCGGCGACTGCGGCGCGCTCTTTCTCGTCGGCACCTGCGTGGCGCAGCGATGTTCGTTCATCGGAAACTCCGCGTCCTCCGTCAGTGGCAGCGCCAACGGAGGTGCGCTCGTCGTGACACCAGGCGCATCGTTCACCGGCACCAACTGCACGTTTGCCGACAACACCTGCGATGGAAACGGCGGCGCGATCCGCAGCTACGGCACCCTGAGCCTCTCCCACAGCACCGTCAGCCGCAACGAGGCCGCCAGCGGCGGCGGCATCTCGTGGTCCGGCTCGCTCGCGCTCTACCACAGCGTCGTCGCCGGAAACACGGCCGGAGGAAATCTCTCGCCCACCACAGGCATCGTCGGGTCTAACAATTTTGTCGCGGCCGAACCGATGTTGTCCGCCCCCGCCACCTTCGGCGGACCCACCCGCACGCTGCTGCCGCTGCCGGGTTCTCCCGTCATCAATGCCGCCGCCCTCAGTGCGGAAACACCGGACACCGACCAGCGCGGACTCGCCCGTCCGGCCACATGGGTGCCAGGTTATGCCCTGCCTCCGCTTCTGCACGATGAGGCCAGCAAAGGCGACCTGCCCGCTTCAGCCAGTCCCGCCACCGTCGTGCTCGGCCCCGGCACCAACATCATCCGCGGCACCGTCGGCCCCACCGGGGGTGGTGAAACGCAGGACGGATTCTACATGGAACTCGCCACCGGCCTGAAGATCACCTCGGTCACTGTCACCATTGAATCCAGCGCAGGAGACTCTTGTTACATCGCCTTCGACAGCAACTCCACGTCAATTCCTTCGTCCGCCGGCGGCACGGTCACCCACACCTTCGACCCGCCGCTCACCGGCAGCCGCTACGGTCTCGCCCAGGTCGGCTTCGCCGCCAGCCCGAAAGCATGGGAAATGACCGTCGTCGTTGCCGACCCTCCGACCGGCAACGACCTCGGAGCCACCGAGTCTTCGTGGGGCGAGGGAACTTCGTCCACCCCACCCACCGGCTACGCCGACGCCACCGACATCAGCAGCCCGCTCGATCCCGTCCACGCGTATCCGTCCGACGATCTCGTGGATGCCTTCACATCTTCGCCCGCCGGCGCGATCGACAACGCAGGCGGCCACCTCACCGTATTCGAACCGCGCGGCGGCGGGCTCACGGTTTCCCCGTTGTTAGGAACCTCGCGCCTTCACGCGCTGGTGCTCCGCAACCGCGGCGACCTCAGCGCCTCGAATCCCTTCGATCCCGCCACCTTCGTGCTGCTCGGTTCCAACGACGGCGTCCGTTTCGACCTCATCGCCAGCCGCACGATCCCCGCCTTCTTCGCGCCCGGCGCCGGGTGGATTTTCTATCTCGACGAAGCCTCCGATCCCTGCCGCCACTTCCGCCTGCTCTTCCCCAGCGTCATCGACGAGCCGAGTGCCATCAACACCGTGCAGATCGGCGAGGTCGAGTTCTTCGGCGTGCCCGAGGATCCATCGCTGCGGGTTCTCCATTTCTCCGTCGATCCCGTCACCAAGGTCTTCGACCTCCTCTTCTGTTCGCAGCCCGGCATGGAGCACACCATCGAGTACGCGTCCGACCTCGATTTCGAAACCTTCGATTTCTTCACGCCCATCAGCGCCGGCTCCGTCACCGAGTGGAGCCACCGCATCCAGGGCATCCCGCTCCAATCCGGGCGGGACTTCCTGCGGGTGAAACGCTGAGCCGCCCGGCTCACTTCAGCGGCAACGCGACCTTCTTCTTCCCGCGGGACGGGTCGTGGGTCACCGGGCCGTCCGCCGTCCATACCAGCGGGTCCATGCACATCTGGCGTTTCGTGCGGTCCGCGTTCCACGAGTGATAGATGTTGAACCATGTCTCGCCGTCCGGTCCGAGAATCACCGAGTTGTGCCCGGGGCCGATCAGTTTCCCCTCGATGCTGTGGATCACCGCGGCGCGCTCCTTGCTCTGCTTGTCGACATAGGGACCGGTGATCGTTTCGGAAACCGCGCGGCCCACGCCGTATCCCGGCGTCTGCCAGTTTCCGCCGGAGTAGAACAACTGATAGGAACCGTCGCGGAAGATCACCGCCGGTCCCTCCACCGTGTGCCATGCCGGCCACTTGCGGTCGTAGAGGTCGCGGTCGCGCTCGTAGATCTGCCAATCGGCGAAGGCACGCAACACGGTCACCGGTTCTCCATCCGGAGTCATCATGTCGTCCTTCAGCTTCACCGCGGCGAGCGCCGTGCCCGGCCGCTGGTCGAAGAAGTCCTTGGCGAAGAAAAACCACCGGTCCTTCGACTTCGGGTCATGGAAGGCATGGCCGTCGATCGAGAATTCCAGATCCGGAAACATCAGCTTGCCCGTGTCCTTGTAGGGTCCCGCCGGCTTGTCCGCCACGGCCACCCGCATCTTCCGGTTGCCCGCCCAATATAGATAGAATTTTCCATCCTTTTCCGCGATTTCGGGAGCCCAGTATTCGTCGATGTCCTCCATCGGCTCGAGCGCGCCCGCGACAAACTCCCAGTCCGTGAAGTTCTCCGACTTCAAGATCGGCATCCGCCTGCCGTCCGGCGCCTCGCCCGTGCCCACCGCATACCAGGTGTCGCCCACCTTGAACGCGAATGGATCCGCCAGGTAGCCGTCCCAGAGCGGGTTGGTGTATTCGAGTGTCGTTTCGCCACGGGCGGCCGGGGTGAGGAACGCGAGCGCCAGCGAGATTGTTAGAATCCGGGTTTCCATGTGCGGCACCCTAGGGAAGCGTCGCCGCGACTCAAGGGAATTGAATCGCCTGCTCCGGGTCTCCGGCCTTCGGAGGAGGTCCGGGTTCTTTCTCCGTCGACAGGTCCCGGCCGGCATCCTATAGCCGGAACCGACTTGAGCGAATTGACCAAAATTCTCGAATCGGCCCACCGGAGCGACGGCTACGTTTCCGCGGAGCTGCTGCCCCTTGTGTATGACGAGTTGCGCAATCTCGCGAAGAAACGGATGTCCCGCATGGAGCCAGGCCAGACCCTGCAGGCCACGGCGCTGGTGCACGAGGCGTGGCTCAAGCTTTCGGGGGACGAAGAACGTTCCTGGCACGACCGCGCCCACTTTTTCCGCGCCGCGGCGCAGGCGATGCGCCACATCCTGGTGGACCGCGCGCGGGCCAAAGCCCGCAAGAAACGGGGGGGGAACCCGGAAATGCTGAGTCTCGACATGGACGATCTGGAGGTGGCGGGAACCACCCTCGACGAACGGGTGCTGCTGGTGGACGAGATGATGAACCGCCTTGAGCAGGAGGACCCGGAGAGCGTGCGCGTGATCTCGCTCAAGTTCTTCGGCGGGCTCACCAACCGGGAGATCGCGTCGATGGACGGCGTCACCGAGCGCACCGTCGAACGGCACTGGGCCTACGCAAAGACGCGCCTCTATCAATTGATTCGCAGGGAGACGGGCGATGACTCCGGCCATTGACAAGCTTCTCTTCGCCGCGGCCTCCGGATTTCCCGTGCGGGAAGAACGCAGGACCTTTCTTGAATACGCGTGCCGTGGTGATGATGACAGGCTTCGGCGTCTCGAAGAAATGCTCGAAATCCAAAGCGATGCCGACGAGTTCTTCGAACTCCATCCCGAGGTCGGCGGGGATGAAACGGCGGAGGAAAGTGAACCGGATGTCGGAGTGGACGCCCGGATCGGCCCGTACCGGCTGATCGACCGCATCGGCTCCGGCGGCTGCGGAGTGGTCTATCTGGCGGAACAGCGCGCGCCCGTGAACCGGAAGGTGGCGCTGAAAATCATTCGGATCGGCATGGACACCGAGGCGGTGATCGCGCGTTTTTCGCTGGAACGCGAGGCGCTCGCGCTGATGGACCATCCGAACATCGCCCGGGTGTTGGACGCGGGGACCACCGCGTCAGGGCGTCCGTATTTCGTGATGGAGTTGGTGGACGGAGAAAAGATCACCGATTTCTGCGATCGCTGCCGCCTTGCTCTCCGCCAGCGGCTCGAGATGTTTGTGCTCGTGTGCGAGGCCATCCAACACGCCCACCAGAAGGGCGTGATCCATCGCGACATCAAGCCATCCAACGTGATTGTCCGCGAAGTTGACGGCAAGCCGGTGCCCAAGGTCATTGACTTCGGGATCGCGAAAGCCACCGCCGCGGAGATCGAGACAGCCGCGACGGTCACCAAGTCCGGCCAGTTGGTGGGAACGCCCGCCTACATGAGTCCGGAACAGGCGTCCGGTGGTGCGGACATCGATACCCGCAGCGACATCTACAGCCTCGGCGTCCTGCTGTATGAATTGTTGACCGGCTCGACACCGGTGAAACCCGAGCAACTGAGGAACCAAGGACCCGAAGAGATCCTCCACATCCTTCTGGACGAGGATACCGGCATGCCGTCGGTGCGCTTGCGCGAGATTCCGGATGACGAGATCGGGGAGATCGCCGGCCAGCGCGCCACGGATCCGAAACGGCTTCCCTCGCAATTGGCGGGGGACCTCGACTGGATCGTGATGAAGTCCATCGAAAAGGACCGGGTCCGGCGCTACGACACCGCGGACGGCCTCGCCATGGACGTGCGGCGTTACCTCGCCGGGCAGCCGGTGCTCGCACGGCCACCGAGCCGGGCCTATCTCTTCAGCAAGCTCGTCCGGCGCAACCGCGCGTTGTTCGCAGCCGCGGCCGTGGCGTTGACCGGATTGCTCGGCGGGCTCGGCGTTTCCACCTGGCTGTTCCTTCGCGAGAGGGACGCGCGGCAGCAACAGACGAAGCTTCGTGCGGAAGCCGAGCGCGCGAGGGCCAATGAAGTGGTCCTGCGCGAATTCGCGGAAGCCGGCGACGTGGTGGCGCAGGCCGCGGTCCTCCTCCGCTACAAGGAAATGGAGCAGTCGGACGAGATGATCGACAAGCTGCGTGCCGAGCGCCTGCCGCTCACGTTGGAAACAGCCAACACCCTGATGTCCCTCGCCAACTGGAACCTGACAGAGGGCCGCTGGGACAAGGCGGTGCGGCGCTTCAAGCTGCTTGCCCTCGTGCTCACCAGCGTCGACATGACCGACTCGGACCGTGTCTCCCATGACCTGCTGCCCACCCTCACCGCTGTCTGCGAATGGGGAGGCCCCGGCCAGTATGAAACGCTCCGTTCTCTCGCCATCGATCGTTTCGCCGACACCGCGAACGCCGTGGTCGCCGAACAAGTCATCAAGGCCACGATGCTGAAACCAACGGACCAGCGGACCCTACAAAGGCTGCTGCCCGCCGCGGCGGTCATCGAGGCGGCCGCCGACCGGCAGAACGGAAACCAGGATCCCCACATGGCAGCATGGAGGTGCTTCTCGCTCGCTCTCCTCCGTTATCGCACCGGAGATCTCGATGCCGCGGAACACTGGGTCGGGCGCAGCCTCTCGACAGCGAAAAACAGCAGCTCG
The DNA here is from genome assembly GCA_024233135.1 of Akkermansiaceae bacterium. Taxonomy (GTDB): domain Bacteria; phylum Verrucomicrobiota; class Verrucomicrobiia; order Verrucomicrobiales; family Akkermansiaceae; genus Luteolibacter. The sequence goes on from JACKPZ010000013.1 coordinate 93,327, forward strand.
CGCGAGATTTCCAACCACCTTGTGCTCGCCTTGGTAGAGGCGAGACGCGGCAATCCCGCCGCAGCCCGGAACCTTCTGGAGGACGCCCGCGAACACGTTTCCCGCTGGGAGGAAAAGCCGTTCCGCATCAACACCAGCGACGGTGTGCTTTGGTCCAACTGGGGCATCAACAGGATCCTCCTCCGGGAGGCGGAGGCTGTGCTGGGAAATCTGGTGGACTGAGACGTCCCGCATGGCGGGAACACCGGACGGCGGCGGGACTCTCGATTTTTTCATGTCGGGATGCTTGAGGAAACGTCGTCTGTCGGTTTGAGGGCGCATCGATCAGGATGCCGTTTCTCCCCCAAACCCACAGCAACAAGCCAATGAAACCCCTTCAACGCTTCGGCCTCTTCAGCATCGTCGTCTCCATGACCCTTCCGGCCTCGGCCCAGACGACGTGGTTCGGATCCGTGGACGCGAGTTGGTCCAACCCCGCCAACTGGAGCCCCGGCATCCCGGCCGAGGGAAGCGACATCACCATTTCCGACACCACCGGCAACGGCCTCACGCTCGACGACGGATCGCACTCCCTTGGAACCATCACCTTCGGAACCACCGGCACCCGCACCAGCGGCTTCACGTTCCAGACCACCACCGCCAACACCCTCACCATCTCCGGCGGCTTCACCTCCATCGGCAACTACACAGGCGGCATCGGCCCCCGGCTGCGCGGCAACACGATTCTTTCCGCCGACCAGACGTGGCAGATCGGTGGCGACCCCGGAAGCGCTCGCCTCGACCGCGGCGTCGCGTTCAACGAGGTCTCCAGCGGCAACCCGGGCTCGCTCGTCCTGGATGCGGACCTGATCAAGGCGGGCTCCGGCCAGCTCACGATGGGTGCCGTCACCGTGAGCGGCGCCGGCGATGTTCTCGTCAACGACGGCTCGCTCAAACTCAACGACGGAGGCTCCCTGCCGCTCGTGGTCGGCGGGCCCGGCAGGATCATCGTAAACAACACCGCCTCGCTGTTGTTCTCCCAGAACTCGGGATCGTTCAACGTCACCCGGCCCATCCAGTTCAACCTCGCATCCAACGTCGAAACTGGGAGTGGAACGAACAACAAGACCGGCACCTTCGAGATCGCCTCGGACATGGAATGGACCGGCGCCCACACCATCACCAACAGCCGCGACGCCAACAACGCCAATAACGTGAACTTCCGCTTCACCGGTGTCATGTCCGGCGGCGGGACGATCACCAAAACCGGTGAGAGCCAGCTCATCCTCGCCGGCAGCACCGCCAACACCCACAGCGGCGCCGTCACCGTGGCAGCGGGCGAACTACGGCTCGACAAGACCGGTGGTCTCGCGCTCGGAGGCGACATTCTCGTCACCGGTGGCATCCTCAACATCGCCCAGTCCGACCAGCTGCCTCCCACCGCCACGCTCACCGTCACCGGCGGCCGCATCGCATCGTCCTCCGGGCGCACGCAGACGCTGGCCGCGCTAAACCTCAGCTCCGTATCCGCGGCGGCCCCCAGCGTTTCCGGTTTCAACGTCACCGGAGCCACCACCATCACCGCGGGCGCCCACGAGCTCAACTCCGGCCAGACTTTCACCACCCAGAGCCTCTCGCTATCCAACAACTCCACCCTCCGCTTCGTCGGCAACAACACCGCGGGCACCTTCTCCATCATCAATGTCGGCTCCGGCGGACTCACCCTCGACGGCAGCACCATCCAGTATGGCAACGTCGGCAACACGGGCACCAGCCAGCTCAACCTCGGCGGCGACCTCGTCTCGACCGGCAACAGCCTGTTCACCGCCGTCAACTACAACGGACCGCGGATCATCGACCTGCAGGGCGCGCCGCGATCCTTCGCCGTCGATGGATCGCTTGAAATCCGGACCACCATCCAAAACGGCACACTTGTGAAATCCGGAGCCGGCTCGCTCGTCCTCACCAGGCCGGGTTCCACCGCGGACTTTTCTTTCACCGCGGGCGACGTCTTCCTCAACACCCAGGCCGGCGCCGGATCGGTCGCGCTCTCCGGCGGTTCGCTGCACATGGATGTCGGCGGAGCCACTCCCGCAACGCTCACCACCACCGGCGACTTCACCAGCACCGGCGGGACCATCGAGTTGACCGCGGACAACGGGTTCATCACACCCGGAAGCATCGAGTTGGTCCGCTACGGCGGAAACCTCGTGGGCACCCCCGTCATCAACATCCCGGCGGTGCTCAACGCCAGCCGCATGAACCCCGTCATCGACTATGGCACCGGCGCCGACAGCGCGATCACCCTCACCGCCGCTTCCAGCCCGCTCGGACTCGTCTGGGACGGTTCCACCGGCGGCATCTGGGACATCAACACAACGGCCAATTTCAACAGCGGCGCCGAGAAATTCTATCAACTCGACTCCGTCACCTTCGACGACACCGGGTCCAGCGCCTCGGTCGTCCTCGACTCCGTCGTCGAACCGACGGCGGTCGTCTTCGACCACGGAGCCACCGTTTCCGCCTACACCGTGTCGGGCACCGGAACCATCTCCGGAATGACGTCCCTCACCAAGAACGGCGACGGAATCACCGTGCTCGCCACCGACAACACCTACAGCGGCCCCACCGACATCCTCGGCGGCACTCTCAAGGTCGGCGATGCCGGACTCACCGGCAGCCTCGGAACCGGCGACGTGTTTGTCGAAACCGGAACGACGTTGGAATTCGCGCGCGACGGACTCGCGGTCTTCGGCAACGAATTCTCCGGCACGGGCGACATCGCCGCCAGCGGTCCCGGAACGGTCGCCGTCACTTCGAACAACACCGGCTTCGCCGGGACAGTCAGCGTCACCGGCGGAACGCTCTCGTTCGGCGATGGCGGTGCCGATGGCGCGCTCGGCTTCGTTCCCGTGGACATCGCCTCCGGCGCCACCCTGGCCATCCAGCGCTCCGGCGTTCCCACCGTTTCCAATGCCTTCACCGGAGACGGCGGCGTCACCATCCGCGGTGGCAGTCCCATCCTCGACGGCTTCAACACCCACGCCGGCGGCGTCACGGTCACCGATGGCGGCGTCCTCCGCATCATCGACGACTATGTGCTCGGAGCGCTGCCGGCCGTGCCCACGCCGGATTCCATCCGCCTCATCAACGGTGGACTGAAGAACCAGGACTCGTACCCGAATCTCGACCTCTACCGGGGCGTCACCATCAGTGGCGAGGCGTATTTCACCGCGGGTTGGTCCAAGTCGCTCGCCGTCAACGGACCCATCACCGGAACCGGAGATATCTATATCAACTACGACTCCGGCTCGATCGTCTTCAGCGATCCCGCCAGCGACTGGCAGGGTGTGCTCACCCTCGGGGCGGACAAGCCCGGAGCCACCGGCACCACAGGTGGCATCCTTGAGGTCTACGACATCGCCGACGGCGGCGCGGCCGGTCCGCTCGGCACCTCATCGGCGGACCCCGCGAACCTCGTCTTCAACGGTGGAACCCTCCGCTACAACGGCGACAGCGCCTCCACCGACCGTGGTTTCACCCTCAATGGAGCGGGCACCGTCGATGTCGTCTATTCCACCCTCACCATGAGCGGCCTGGCGACGGGTTCCGGCAATCTCACCAAAGCCGGCACCGGTACCCTCGTCCTCACCGGCAGCAACGACTTCATCGGTGAGAAGATCGTTTCCGGCGGCACCCTCGTCGTCGGGGCTGCGGACGCCCTCGGCGACCTCGGATCCTTCGTGCGTTTCAACGGCAACAGCGGTGTGCTCGACCTCGCGCTGGACACCAGCGTCGCCGCGTATCCGCTCACCATCGGCGCGGGGAATTCCGGCACCGTCCTCGCGAATGTGGCGACACCCGGCCCCGGCATCAACCACGACCTCGGCGCCGCCGCGCTCTCCACGGTCACCCTCCACATCGCCGCCGGCGGCAATGTGAGTGGTGGCGATCCGCGGATCACCATCCCGAACCTCAACCTCGCGGCGGGCGCGTCCGGCACCACCACCCTCGACCCGACCACCGCCAACGCCACCCTCGGAACGGTGGCCATCGAGAGCGGGAACGTCGCCAAGACGCTCTCGCTCGCCGGTACCAGCCTGGACAACCATGTGACCGGTTCCATCAGCGACGGGATCAACGTTCTCACGCTGAGCAAAACCAACGACAGCATCTGGACGGTCTCGGGGGACAACACGTTCACCGGCAGCGTCGCGGTGGTCGACGGAGCCATGGTCCTCGCCCACAGCAACGCGCTCGGCAGCGCCAACAAGATCGTCTATGTGAACGGCAACGCAGGAAACAACCAGTATCCCGAAATGCGCCTCACCGGCGGGATCTCTCCCACCGTCGATGAAATCCAGACCTCCGGCGCGGGTGACGGCAGCGCCACCGGCGTCTTGCGCAACATCTCCGGGAACAACACCCTCACCGTAAACAACCAGATCATCCTGAGGACCGGCGTGAGCGGCAGCACCTTCTACTCGGATGCCGACACCTTCACGATCAATACCCCGTTGGTCACCGCCAACGCGGCGAACCGTTTCCTCACCCTCGCCGGACCGGGCGACGGCGTGATCAACGGCGTCATCGCCAACGGGTCCACCGCCAACCTGCCCGTCACCAAGAATGGCACCGGCACCTGGACGCTCAACGGCGCCCACACCTACTCCGGCGCCACCACCGTCAACGAAGGCATGCTGTCCCTCGGCCAGCCCGCGCTCGATGACGCCGCCGCCGTTGTCATCGAAGCCGACGGCATGCTCGACCTCAACTTCTCCGGCACCGATCGCGTGGGTTCGCTCACCATCGATGGCGACGTCAAATCCGACGGCGTCTACGACTCCAGCACCGACCCCGGTTTCATCACCGGCACCGGCAGCATCCGCGTGGGTCCCGAGCCTTCCGGTTACGGTACTTGGGCCGCCGGCTTCCCGTTCAACACGGGCGTGGACGACGGTCCGATGGACGATCCGGATGGTGATGGCATCAGCAACCTGCTCGAATATGTATTGGGGGGGATTCCGGTCGGTGCCGGAGCTTCGGATCCCGGCATCCTGCCCACCCAGACGCTGAACGCGACCGACCTGGTGCTCACCTTCCGCCGGAGCGATGCCTCGGAATCCGACGTCATGCTCAAGGTCCAGTGGTCGGATGACATGGTGGTCTGGCATGACTTCGCCACCGTCGGTGCCGTCGACGCGCTGCCGCAGGTGGACATCACCGAGGACTCGCCCTCCGCGGAGATCGACACGGTGGTCGTCACCATCCCGCGCAGCACCGTCTCCGGCGGCACGCTCTTCGCAAGGCTTCAGGCGGTGAAATGATCACCGCCCCGGAAGCGGTCGGGACGGGCTTCCCCGGCCGCTTCCTTTGTTCATTTCCGTTGAAACCCGCCTCATTCCGATTTCCTGTTCCATGCGCCACGTCCTTGTTTCCGCCCTGTTGGTTTTTGGCACCACGTCCCTTGTGACAGCGGAGAATCCCGCGCCGCCCAACACCCTGACCGCCGCCGAGAAAGCCGCCGGGTGGCAGCTGCTTTGGGACGGTCACAGCAGCGAGGGCTGGCGTTCGCCAAAGACCGGATCGTTTCCCGCCCGCGGCTGGGAAATGAAGGACGGCGTGCTCACCGTGCGGCCCAGCGGCGGCGGTGAGTCGTCCGGCGGTGGCGACATTGTCACTATCGAACGATTCTCCCGTTTCGACCTGCGCGTCGACTTCCGCATCACCGAGCGCGCCAACAGCGGGATCAAGTATCTCGTCCAGCCCGATCTCTCTCCCATCGACCGCAAGACCGGCAGACCGGCCGCCGTCGGCTCCGCCATCGGCCTTGAGTTTCAGATCCTCGACGACAAGAGGCACCCGGATGCGAAGATGGGCCGCGACGGCAACCGCACGATCGGCTCGCTCTATGATCTCGCGGCCGCCGCCGCGACCAAGGCGCCCGAGCCCATCGGAGAGTGGAACACCGCCCGCGTGCTCGTCACCGGCAACCACGTCGAACATTGGCTCAACGGCGTGAAAATCCTCGAATACGAGCGCGGCTCGCGCGCCTTCCGCGACCTCGTGGCCGCCAGCAAATACAAGGACATCCCGGGTTTCGGCGAGTGGCCGGACGGCCACATCCTGCTGCAGGACCACGGCGACCGCGTATCCTTCCGCAACATCAAGATCCGCGTGCCGCAGGCGAAATGAAGCGCCGCCACGCGCCCCGAATTCATCCCATGAACACCCGCATTCCGCACCACCCGTCCGTTTCCATCATCGGCCGCCGCCGCTTCCTCAAGGGCGCCGTCGCCACCGGAGCCCTCGCCGTCCTGCCCTCCGGCATCACGCGCGCCGCATCCCGCGACAAGGTGCGCCTCGCCTGCGTCGGCATCGGCAACCGCGGCGCCGATGTCATCCGCGAGCTCCACAAGACCGGCCTCGCCGAGGTCGTCGCCCTCTGTGACACCGACATCGGATCCGAGCCCACCCGGGCGATCCTCAACATGTTCCCCAAGGCCGCGCGTTTCCAGGACTTCCGCGTCATGTTCGACAAGATGGGACGCGGCTTCGACGCCGTCTCCATCGCCACGCCCGACTTCTCGCACTTCCCCGTCGCAATGCTCGCCATGTCCGAGGGAAAACATATCTATGTGGAGAAACCGATGGCCCACAGCTTCCTCCAGATCGAGAAGATGATGGAGGCGGAGAAGAAATACCGCGTCGCCTGCCAGATGGGCAACCAGGGTCACTCGGACCCGAACTACTTCCAGTTCAAGACATGGGTGGACGCCGGCATCATCCGCAACGTCACCGCCATCACCGCCTTCATGAACAGCCCGCGCCGCTGGCACGGCATGAAACCCGCCGGTCTTCTGCCCGCCGAGCCCGTGCCCGACTCGCTCGACTGGGAGACCTGGCTCGCCACCGCCCAACCGCACGACTACAACAAGGGCTACACCCTCGGCGAGTGGCGCTCGTGGTATGATTTCGGCAACGGCGCCCTCGGCGACTGGGGCGCGCATATCTTCGACACCGCGCATGAGTTCCTCCAGCTCGGCCTGCCCGTCGAGGTCGAGCCCACGCTCGAGGGGCACAACGCCCACATTTTCCCGCAGGCCTCCACGCTCGCGTTCCGCTTCCCGCGGCGCGGCACGCAGCCGCCTGTCGAACTCACCTGGTACGACGGCGTGAAAAACCTGCCGCCGCTGCCGGCAAACTACGGCCGCGGCGTCGTCGATCCCAACATCCCGCCGCCCTCCTCCGGCAGCATCGACACCAAGGCCCACCCGCCCGGCAAGGTCATCTACGGCGAGGGACTCGTCTTCAAGGGCGGCTCCCACGGGTCCACCCTGAAGATCCTCGGCGGCGAGCGTGCCAAGGACGTCCTCGCCGATCTGCCGAAGGTTCCGGCCAGCCCGTCCAACCACTTCGTGAACTTCCTGCGCTCCTGCAAGGGCGAGGAAACCTGCCGCTCCAACTTCGCCGTCGCCGGACCGCTCTGCCAGGCGATGGCCCTCGGCGTCATCGCCCAGCGGGTCAACACCACCATTCGCTTCGACCCCGCCACCAAGCGCATCACCAACCACAAGGCCGCCGACCAATTGCTCCGCGGCCAGCCGCCACGCCCGGAGTGGCTCGGGTTCTACAAGCTGTGAAACGCCGCGGGACCTCCCTGCGGAGTCTGGGGCCGCGTGGCCCGGAGTGAAATCAGTCGATCCCCCGTTCGCGCAGGAAGGGGATCAGCTCGTCGACGCCGAAGTCGGCGAGGACTTCGCCGTGCCAATCCATGGTCGGCGCCTTGTACTGGCCGGAAAGCTCGACCATTTCGCGCATGGCGTCGGGGTTTCCGGAGACGACGACGGTTTCCACCTCGATGTTCTCGCGTTGGAGATAGTCGACGACGTCCACGCACCATGGACAGCCCGGCTTGATGTAGAGGATCGGCAGCGACATCGGGGCGGAATCTGAACCGGGATGCGCGGCGTGCAAGCCGGAATGACGGGCCGGCGAAACTCTCAACCTTCGTCTTTAGACGGCCTCTCGAGTTTCCTGCGAGCCTCTTCGATGGCCTTCATCTGCTCTTCGCCGACCTCCGGATATCGCAGGCCGAGCCCTTGGATCGAGGTGGTGATGATGTCGGCGATGGCGGCGCGGGAGACGTATTTGCGGTCCGCGGGGATGACGTGCCATGGCGCGTGTTTCGTGCTGGTGGCGGTGAGCGCGGCTTCGAAGGCCTTGCGGTAGTCCTTCCAATGTTCACGCTCGGCCATGTCGTCGGCGGAGAATTTCCAGTGTTTCTCCGGGTTTTGGATGCGGTCGAGGAAACGTTCCCTCTGTTCCTCCTTCGAAAGGTGGAGGAAGAACTTGAGGATCAGGGTGCCGTTGCGGACGAGGTGCTTCTCGAAATTGTTGATATCTTCGTAACGCTTTTCCCAAAACTTCTTGTCGGGCTCCGCGGGCGATCCGGGGCCGAGCCATTCCGGGTGGACGCGCACGACGAGCACGTCCTCGTAGTAGGACCGGTTGAAGATGCCGATGCGGCCGCGCTCGGGCAGCGCCTTCATGTAGCGCCAGAGGAAGTTGTGATCGAGTTCCTCGGCGGAGGGTTTCTTGAAACTGAAGACCTGGCAGCCCTGCGGATTCACGCCGGACATGACGTGGCGGATCGTGCCGTCCTTGCCCGCCGCGTCGATGGCCTGGAGGATGATAAGGACGGAATGGGTGTTGCTCGCGTAGAGGAGTTCCTGCGCGACGGACAGGCGCTCCTTGCTTTCCTCAAGGATCTCCACCGCACGTTTCTTGATCGTCTTTTTGCCGAGTTCCTTCGCCTCGTCGGTCTCCGTCCAATCGGTCGGATAGTCGCCGAGGTCGACCTTGCTGCCGGGCGCGACCTTGAACTGTGCGAGGATCTTCGGGTCGATCATGGTGCGCGTGCCGCCGGTCGGGCGGCGGGTTTCAGTCTTTTTTCGGGGCGTTTTCCTCGAGCCACTTCCTGCGGGCTTCGAGTTTCTCGTTCAGATCGGCGAGGTAGGCGCGGCCGCGGGCGAACTGGTCGTAGGTGCGGAACAATCGGGCGACGTCCTCGCGCAGGTCGCGGCGGGCGTCTTCGATGAGCATGCCGGCATCGTGCGCCTGCTCGCGGCCGACGGCGGTGCCGCCGCTGCCGGTGGAGGTGGTGAGGCTCATCAACTGCGCGTTGAGATGATCCTTGTAGGCGTCGATCTGGCCGAGCTCGGAGGTGTAGAGCGCGCGGGCGGACTCGCTGAGCTGGCGGTTCTTGAGCGAGTCCTCAAGCGAGCGGCGGCGTTGGTCGAGACGCTCGATGCCCTCCTGGATCGCCGTGGTGGTGTCCTTGCGGGCCTGGTCGGAGCCGACGCGGTCGCGGCGGTTTTGCTTCCACTCCTCGGAAACACGGTTGTTCTCGTAGTAGTAACCGTTCCAGTAGGAGCCGCCGTCGGATTCGTATTTCTCGACGTCCTGATGCGTCGGGATCGATTTCGTCAGTTCGGCGATTTGATCGACGCGTTTGATGATGCGGTCGTCGAACTTCGCGAGGTCGCCGCTCGCGCTTTCGTTTCCGGTGCGGATGGATTCGGCGATCTCCTTGCGTTTGGCGGCGTAGCGCTGGATGCCGTTTTTCAACGCCTCGACCGCCTCTTTTTTCATGTGGGTCACGGCGGTGCGGGAGTCCTGCGAGTCTTTCATGCCGGCGAGCATCTTCACCAGTTCGTCGACGCGTTTCTCGATGCGCGAGTCGAGTTCGACGATGTCGCGGCCCCACTCGGCGAGGCGCTCCTCGCGCTGGGCGATGTGGGTTTCCAGATTGGCGACGGACTCCCGGCGGGCCTCGATGTCCGAAGCGGGGGCTTCCGCGGTTTCGTCCTGCGCGCGCAATCCACCGGTGGCGAGAAGCGCCGCCGTTCCTCCAAGAATCAGCAAACGGGTCATGCTAACAGTGTGATCCCCCGGTTTCCGGCGCGGCAAGCAAGAAATCCTTCGCATCTGTGGAACAACGGGAGGCCCGCATCATGTTTCTTGTCATCCGCGGGACGTGGGATTGGAATCCGGATGTTTCAACGAAAGGGATCCCATGAGCTACGACGACGATTGGCCCGACGAAGCCGTAAACGAACGACGTGAGGCGATCCGCGAGACCATCCGGCGGGTCGACGTTTCGGAAATCCGCGCGCTCGGTAAAGAGCGTTTCGGAGATTCGGCGGACCCCTGGGCGGAGCGGTTCAACCGGTTTCTCAACACCCACCCGAAGGCGCGATACTATCAGGCGGAGGTGCCGGGTGGCTTCGAGATCGCCTACTGCCACGACACCGGCGACGCGCTGTGGTTCCTGCCGGGCAGCGGGATGGGCGTGGTGCAGGAGAAGGGGAAGAGGTTTCTGAAAGAGCTTGTGAACTCGCTGGAACCTCTGGGTTGAGGATTCATTTCCGGAGGGATGGAAATGTGACGGCCGGGTGTCATTGGTGAGATTCACCCGGTGCCACCTCCATCGCCGTTTCGTCCGGCTCGGGATGATAGGTCGCCTTGGAATCGAGCAGGATCGTCTTGGCCTGGAACAGGCGGCGGCCCTCCGCCACCAGCTTCTGTTTGCCGCGGTCGTACCATCCGGGTTTCATGACCTGCAGGACCGGCCCACGCAGGCGGCCGCTGCCCCGCTTGCCTTTCCATTCGATGTTGAGCCCGGAGATCGTTTCATCGACGGTCTTGAGGAATTGGCGGGCGGTTTCCTCGGGCGGCACTTCGTCGAACTCGACCTTGAACACGTAGCGCGAGTTGTCGCCGTCCGGCTCGGCCTTGAAGTGCGGTGCGGACAGCCCGGTTTCCTTCGCGGCGCTGCCGACGGCCTTGATCAGCTGGTTCACGCTCAGTTTCTCGCCGGTCAGGTTGGTCATCCCACGGCCCTTGCGGCGGAACTCGACGACGGGTGCCCCCTGATACATGTCGACCACTTCGATGACGTCGTTCATGTCATAGCGGTAGAGTCCTCCGGTGGTGGTGATGAAGACGTAGTATTCCTTGCCCACCTCGACGCCGCCGATGTCGAGGAAGCTCCATGAGTCGGGATCGTCCGGGCGGGTGTCGATGTCCTCGGCGGGGACGAGTTCGTAGACATTGAGGTGGATCGAAAGCACGCCGCCGGCGCCGTGGTCGGAAACCGGGATGCTCATGCGCGCTTCGGATGCGAGATATCCCATGTCGCGCACGGGCGGCATGCCTTTGCCATCGGGATCATACCAGGTCGGAAACTGGTCGAGATAGGCGGACACCGTGCCGCCCTTCCAGCAACCGATGAACGCCATGTCCGGCCAGTAGTCGGCCGGCAACAGCCTGCCGCCGCGCAAGGAACGCATCTGTTCGAGTTGCGCCGCGCGGGCCGGGTCGGCGCGGAGCCGCGGCTCGAGCTTGGAGCGGAGCTCCGGCTTGATTTCGAAGTCCCTGCTGAGCGTGCCGTCGCGGATGTCGCGGATCAAGGTGTCGGCGAGGCGGTCCGCCATTTCGGCGAGCTTCACGACCGAGGACGGATTCGCGGTGCCGAGCATGGTGATGTTCTCTGCGAGTCCGAAGCGCAGCAGCGTGTAGTATTTCGCGTCGTAGTCCTCGACCTCGTAGACTTCGTAGGGAACCGCGTAGGCGCTCTGGACGATGCCCGGCAGTTCGCGCACGACCATGCCGCTGGTGGAGCCGAACGGGATGCCGCACGGGGTGTGCCCCTCGACGGCGGGCGAGACGATCGTGATGATCTTGCCGTCGAACATCTTCGGATGATCGGTGCGGGCGTAGTGGAGCCAGACGGTCGTGCCGCCGCCCTTGCGGCAGGTCGGGGTGACCGGAATGTATTTCGGATCGCCGGTGGTGCCCGACGTTTGCGCGAAGAGGATCGGTTGCTCGGCGGTGAGGATGTTCGCCTCGCCGTGGGTCATGCGGTCGATGCGGGCTCGGATGTCCTCGTAGGAAATGACCGGCACGTTGCCCTGGTAGTCGCCGAGCGACCGGATCGACCCGAATTGATAGGCCCTGCCGTATTCGGTGTCCTTGTTGCGCTCGAGGATCGCGCGGAGCAAGCGGTGCTGGGCGGCGACGGGGTCCTTGAGTGCCTTTTGGAACGGGCGGGCTCCCAAGCGGGCCTTCAGGGCGATGAGGGTGGCGGCGAGGCTCATGGCGTGATGGGGTGGGGTTATTCTCTGGATTTCGCGGATGCGTCGGCGGCCTGCTTGGCGAGGCTTCCGAGCAGTTTGACGTCCTCCGGCGAAAGCGGGTTGGCGAGCGTTCCCTCCTCGTTGCGTTCGAGCAGGGTGGCGATCATGCCCTCGGCCAGCGCCGGCCGCTTGCGTTCGATGGCGGTGTGGATCACGGTGAGCATGCGTTCGCGGACGATCGGGTGGACCTCGCTGCTCGTGCGGATGAACCGAAGCTCGCCGACGCTGCTGAGGATGCGGAGCGCGTCGAACTGGCCGAGCACCCAGCGGGCGTTGGTGACGTCGAGTTCGTGCCGGATGCGTTCGTGTTCGGTCTCCGGGACACCGGAACCATCGAGCTCGTCCTGAAGCGCGATCGCCTCTTGTTCGAGCTCCGTGAGTTCGGAATCGATCACCGAAAGCCGGACCATCGCCTTATCCGCGAGCTGGAGGTCGATCCAGCGCTGGAATCCGATGAAGGAGCCGAGGACGAGCAGCGCGACGGCCGTGGAGGTGGCGACCAGTGCGCGCATCGGGTGGCGGCGCGAGGCGAAGCGGATCTTCTCGAAAATGTTCGGCCGCTTGGCGGAAACCGGCCGGCCTTCGAGGTGCGCCCGCAGGTCGGCGGCCAGTCCTCCGGCGTTCGCATAGCGCTCCGCGGGGTTCTTGTTCAGCGCCTTGAGACAGATCGCACAGATGTCGCGCGGGACCAGGAGGTTGAGGCGGCGTGGGTGCTCGGGGTCGCGGTGGATCGAACCGAGAAGCTCGGCGCGGTCGGTGTCCGCCTCGAAGGGCCGCTTGTCGGTGAGGATCTCGTAAAGGATCGCGCCGAGGGCGAAAACATCCGCTTCGGTGCCGGCGGCGGCCGAGCGCCCTTCGGCCTGCTCCGGCGCCATGTAGCCCGGGGTGCCCATGATTTTGCCGGGGAGCGTGCGCCCGGAGGAACTGGAGCTGCCGGCGGTGCCGATGTGTTTCGCGAGGCCCCAATCGATGACGTAGACGGACCCGGCTTGGTCGATGAGGATGTTGGCGGGCTTGATGTCGCGATGGATGATCCCTTTGTCGTGGGCGGCGGCGACCGTTTCGCAGGCGTCCAGCAGCATCCCCAGCAGGCGCTTGCGCCGCGGGACGCTGGTCACCGGTTCGCGGGGATCCCAGATCAACTGGCCGAGGGTTTTGCCCTCGACCTTCTTCATCACGTAAAAGAGCCGACGTTCCGCGTCGAGACCCATGCCGTAGACCGGCAGCACGCCGGGGTGGTCGATCGATGCCATGATGGCGATCTCCTCTTCGAAACGGGAGCGGATTTCCTGATCCTCCATCCACTCGGGGAGAAGGCGTTTCACCGCCAGGTGCTGGCCGAGGTCGGGTGCGAAGCCGTCGAGCACGCAGCCCATCCCGCCCTCGCCGAGGATGCGGCCGAGATGGACCTCGCGGTGGATATCGACGGGCGGGTTGTCTTTCGGAATCATGAAGATGGGGAATGGGAACTCCAATGGCCCTGGCGATGGACGGAGATGAGCGCCGGATCGACCGTGACCCCGAGGCCCGGAGAGTCCGGCAGGCGTGGTGGGTTTCCGCCGAGGCGCATCTGGAGCAGGGGGCTTGCCGGGTCCTCCGCGAGCAGGAGCTTTCCGAAGCATCCCTCCGCGTGCCGCATGTCACGGAATTCCGCGCAAAGGTGCAGGTGGGCGGCGGAAAGGACCGACGATTCGCCGACCTGGCAGCCGATCTGCACCCAGATCCCGGCGGCGACCGCCTCACGACAGCGGGCCAGGGTGGCGACGAGGCCGCCGCATTTCGAAATCCGCGCGTTGATCGCGGTGCAGGCGCGCGTTTCGACCAGCCGCTCGAGCGACGCCCGGGTGTTGAGGCTCTCGTCCGCCATCACGTCCAGGCCGGTTTCACTGACGAGCCGCGCGGCGCCGTCGAAATCATCCGCCGCCAGCGGTTGTTCGAAACTGGTGACTCCCTCGCGAGCGAGAGCCGGCATCTTGGCGAGCGCCTGCGGGACGTCCCAGCCCATGTTCACGTCGCATCGGAGCTCGATCCCGTCGCCCGCCCGGCGGTGGATCCTCGCGATTTCCGCCGGGTCGCTCCGCTCGTCGACCTTGAGTTTCAGCGCGCGGTAGCCGAGCAGTCGGTAGGCGAGCAATTGGGCGGTCTGCTTCCAATTCCTGCTCGAGGTGAGCACCCCGCTGTAGCGGAAACCTCGCGGCAGCTCCGGAGTAGGACCACCGAAAGGCGCGCGGCCGAAGTGTTTCCCGAAGGCATCGAGCAGGGCGAGATCCACCGCACACCAGGCGGCGCTCTGCGGGGCGTCCGCGGGAACCCAGCCGTTCGGCGCGATCCCGTCGCATTCGGTGAGAAACGCGGTGACGTCCTCGAAGCGATCGAACTCCATGCCGATGAGGCGGGGCAGGATGGATGTGGCCAGCATTTCGCAGGCGCCGTCGCGCGTTTCACCGGTGACGTAGGGACGGGGCAGCGCCTCGCCCCAGCCGGTGGTGCCATCGTCGAGCGTGAGTTCGAGGAAGAGGCTCGAGGACGTCTCCCGCGACGAGGCGGCGTGTTTGAACTTCACGCGGAAGGGGAGTTCCACCGCATGGAGGTTGTAGGCGGTGATCCGGGGCATCGGTTCAGTGTTTGCGGGGCAGGGTGTCGATCCAGCGGATGATGTCGCGGGCGAGGCGGTCCGGCGCGTCGAGTTGGATCGAGTGCGTCTGGTCCGGGTACTCGATGATTCTCACGCTGCGGTTCGGGTTGCGGGTCACCAGCTCGCGGGTGGCGTCGTTGTCGATGATCCGGTCCTTCCCGGCCAGGAACAACAGCAGCGGCGGCTGCTCCCGCTCGTCCTTCCGTCCGACCATGCGGTCCATCGCCACGCTTTGTTTCAGGAAGCCGGCGGAAACGGTGTGCAGGCGGAGCGGGTCGTTCTCGATGTAGGCGAGTTCGTCCGGCTTGGTGGTGAACATCTCGGGTTCGATGGGAACCGGATGCTGGCGCTCGGGCGCGAAGACCATGTCGACAAACACCGCGGCCTTCTGCGGGGCGGTCATGTCGACCTTGGGTTTCATGCCCGGGGTGATGAGCACCATGCCGTCGACCCCGGCCGGGTGCTCGGCTCCGTAGGCGAGCACATATTTCCCACCCCACGACAGGCCGATCAGATAGATTTCATCATAGGAACCGGAGGTGCGGACGAGATCGACCGCCTGTTGGACGTCATCGACCAGGTCGATGCCCCGTCCGACGTGGCCGGAGACGAAGCCCCGGTTCTCGCGGTTGATGCCGCTTCCGCGGCGGTCGAGGCTGTAAACCGGATACCCGCGGGAGGCGAGGCGCTCGGCGGCGAGGTCGAACCACTCGGAATGACTCTCGATTCCGTGCAGATAGACGAAGGCGGAGCGCCTTTCGTTGAGCTTCCGCGGCCGGTGGACCACATAGGCGAGTTCCTTTCCATCGCGGGTTTCGAACGTGCGGACCTCGACGTTCGCGATACGACGGGCGATTGCTTCGGAAGCCGGGCCGGGCCGGGGCGCAGAACCGCAGTGGGTGAGCGACGGGACCAGCAGCGCGGTGGCCAACAGCCGACATGCGATGGATGCAGCGGACATCACCGCAGACAATCGACCGCACCACTTGTTGTCCATCCCGGAGTGATCGGCCGCCCTCAGCGAGCCACCTTCGCGTCCCGCGCCAGCGGATCCTCGATGGTCACCTCGACCGTTCCGAGCGGCCCGCCTGTCACCTCGACGCGTTCCCCGGGATCGAGGAAGCTGGAGGTGTCAGATCCCTGTTTGATCGAGAGTTTCTTGAAGCGGCTCATGCCCAGCAGGTTCGCGAGGCGCACCTGCCACCGGGGGCTTTTGATCGCCACGCCGCCGGGGGTTCCGGTGAGGATCATGGTTCCCTTCCGCAGCGGGCTGTCCGGGAATCCCGCGTGGATCGAGCGCAGCATCCGCAGCGGAGTGTAAACGAGCCCGGTCACGGATTGGCGCTGTCGCAACTCGCCGTCGACCCGGGTTTCGATCGTGATCGGCGGGATGCCGTTCGCCACCGCCCGATCGGGAACCCAGGCCCGGTCGCCCGCCGGCATGAAACCGGGGAAGCTTTTCGAGATGCCCCAGTAGTCGTAGCGGTTCGGCATGCCTTCACCGAGGATGGCGAGGGAACGTGCGGATAGATCGTTGGCGATGAAGAAACCGATCTGTGGAATGAAATCCGGCTTCGCCAGGGCGTCCGGATCGATGTCGTCGAGCAGCACGAATCCAAGCTCGCCCTCGTAGTCGAGCAGGGAAACGGGCGTGAGGTCGTGGTCGCGGAGTTTCGCGCCGATGCCCGGTTCCAGTTCTTCCGCCGCCGCGACCAGCGAGGCCGTGTCCGGGATGGTCACGCGGGTGCCGGTGCGGGTGAAGGAGCGCGGGTGTTTGCGAAAGACGGGAGGGCTGGCGAGCGGATCGAACTCGGATGCGGTCTCCTCGATGTGCGCCGCATAGGAAAGTCCCACCGCGAAGATCTCCGTCGGTGCTTCGAGAGGAACGAACCGGCCTTCCGCCAGATCGTAGAGATGGAACGAGGCGGGAATGGGTTTCACCGGCAGGGGGCGGAACAACCACCAGCCGATTCCTCCGACGGCCACAAGCACGGCCGAACTTCCGATGAACCCGAACCTGACTTTTCGTGACCACACTTCGTCCCGAGGCTGCGCGGGACGGCATGCCACGGCAAGGAGGAAGCTGCGCGGCCTATTTCCACCCGCCGCCGAGCGCGCGGTAGGCCTCGACGACGGCCAGCAGGCGGTCGCGGCGGGCGTCGGCGAAGTCGAGTTCGGACGAAAACAGGTTTCGCTCGGCGTCGAGGACCTCGAGGTAGCTCGAAGCGCCGCCGGTGAAACGGTCGGACGCGACATCGGCGACCTTGCGGTTCGAGGCGACAAGTTTGGAAAGCTCGTCGATGATGCGGCCGGTTTTCTGATAGGCGTCGATGGCGTCTGCGGCCTCGCGGAACGCCTGTTGGGCGGCGCGTTGGTGCAGGGCGCGCGCCTCGCCGGCGGCGGCCTTGGCGGCATCGACACGGGCCTTGCCGCGGCCGGCGTCGAAGATCGGGCCGGCGAGGCGCGGGCCGATCGAGTAGGTGGTGGATTTTCCTTCCAGCAGGTTGTGAAGCTCGCTGCTGACCACGCCGCCGCTGCCGGTGAGCGAGAGCGAGGGCAGGCGGAGCGACTCGGCGACGCCGATATCGGCGAGGGCCGCCTGATAGGCCGCGTCGGCCGCGGCGATGTCCGGCCGCCGCTGCATGAGGGTGGACGGCAGGCCGGCCTGGATGCGGAGTTTTCCTTCGAGGCGGTCCAGGCTGCCACCGCGGGCGACTCCGCCTGGAAACTCGCCGAGCAAGGCGCGGAGTTCGTTTTCCTTGGCGGCGATGGCTTGTTCGAAAACCGGGATCGAGGTGCGGGCTTGTCCGAGCAGGGCCTCGGCTTGTCCGACTTCGAGGTCCGAGCTCACGCCGCCGTCGCGGCGGGCGGTGACGAGGTCGAGCGAGGACGCGCGGCTCTCGGCGGTGCGTTTCGAGATGGCGAGCCGCTCGTCGAGGTTCTTGAGAGATATGTAGGCGCTGGCGACCGCGGCGATGAGGCTCGTCCGCACGGCGTCGCGCTGGTATTCGGCCTGGAGCAGGCGCGAGCGGGCGGCCTCGTTGCTGCGGCGGATGCCGCCCCAGAGGTCGAGCTCCCAGCTCAGCAGCGCGGTGATGTCGTAGCTTTCCACCGTTCGGTCGCCGGTGCGGGCCGCCTGGCCGGCGTTGGGCGCGAGGCGGTTGGCGCTGGCGCCGGCGCTGCCGTCGATGCTGGGAAACCAGTCGGCGCGGGCGGCGGTGGCCTGGGCGCGGGCCTGCTCGATGCGGTAGGTCGCGGCGACGAGGTCCGGATTGTTCGCCAACGCGCGCTGGATGAGCGAGCGCAAGGTGGGATCGGTGAAGACCTTGTGCCACGACTGGTTTCCGAAGGACTCGCCGTGCGGTGCCGTGTCGCCACGGACGGAAACCGGTAGTTTCACATCCGGAGATTCGGGGTTCGGGCCCAGCACGCACGAGCAGGCGAGCAAGGAAACGGGCAGGACGAAAACGCCTCTCATCGACAGTGGTTTGGCTGGAAACGCCCGGCATTGCAAGCACGCGGACGTCCGGCGGATTGACACCCGGCGGATCGGTCGTTAGACGGGACGGGTGCGCAAGTTGATCTGCAAAGCGGCCGGCGTGTTTCTGACGTCGCTCGCTCTGGTGACGGGCTGCCGGAAACCGGAAGCCGCCTCGCCGCCGCCGCCCGTGGTGGTGGTGATGAAGGTGGAGACCTCGGCGGTGCCGTTGTCGACCACGCTGATCGGCCAGATCGATTCTCCGCAGAACGTCGAGGTGCGGGCGCGGGTGGAGGGCTTCGTGGACGAGATGTTGTTCACGGAAGGCGAGGAGGTGGAGCAAGGGCAGCTCCTTTTCCAACTCGACAAGAAACCGTTCATCGAGCGTCTCGCGGCGGCGAAGGGGGCGCTCGCCGAAGCGGAGGCCGCGTTGAACAAATATCACAAGGATGTCGCCCGGCTCCGGCCGTTGGCGGAGAAACGCGCGATTCCGCAGCAGGATCTCGACAACGCCGAGGCGTCGGTGGAGGTGGGCGAGGCGGGTGTGGTTTCCGCCCGGGCCCAGGTGGAGTCCGCGCAACTGGATCTCAGCTACTGCGAAGTGCGCGCGCCGATCGCCGGCCTGATCGGTGCGCAACAGGTGTCCATCGGCGATCTCGTCGGCAAGGGCGAGCCGACGCTGCTGGCGACGATCTCGAAACTCGATCCGATCTGGTTCTACTGCAACGTCAGCGAGGTGGAATACCTCCGGGCCCAGGAAAAAACGGCGACGACCGGCCGCAAGGTGGAGAACCTCGATGTCACCTTGATCCGCCCCGACGGCACGGAACTCGCGGACAAGGGGCACTTCGTTTTCATCGACCGCGCGGTGGACCAGCGCA
>JACKPZ010000014.1 GCA_024233135.1 Akkermansiaceae bacterium
GCGGCGGCCGTATGTCTTCCCCGTCCCGAAGATCCCTCTCCGGACCGAAACCGAAACCTCATCATTCATCATGAAAACCCTCCTCAAGTTCGCCATGGCGGCGGTTGTCGCCACTGCAATCGCGACTCCCTCCACCTCGTTCGCACAGGACGCTCCCGCCCAGGAAGAAGAAGCCAAGCAGGTTGAAGTCACCGGAACCCTGGTCAAGGAGGACGGCAAGTTCAAACTCAAGGAAGAAAAGGGCAAAACCTATCTCGTCACCAAGAACAACGACGAGAAGGTCGCATCCTTCGACGGCAAGAAGGTCAAGATCGCCGGCAAGGCGAAATCCAAGGAAGGCGCGAACGGCAAGCCCTGGCACATGATCGTCTTTGTGAAGTCGATCGAAGAAGCGGCCGCCGAGTAATCGGGGAAAATCAACCCACCAGACGACTTCTGCCGGAGCGGGATTCCGCTCCGGTTTTTTGTCGTCGCCTTCGGGCTGTCGGGTTTTCGAGTCGCATGACGCAACAAACAAGGGGGAGGTTTTCATCCGCCGTCCGCCATGAAAGTCCGCGTCATGAAACCGATCTCCACATTCCTGATTCCGACCCTGCTGGTCTCCGCCTTGAGCGCCGTCGCCGCGGACGACCGTCTCATCGCCGACTTCGAAGGAGCGGACTACAGCGGATGGTCCGCCACCGGCGACGCCTTCGGAAACGGTCCGGCGGGCGGAACACTGCCAGGCCAAATG
Source organism: Akkermansiaceae bacterium (assembly GCA_024233135.1). Taxonomy (GTDB): domain Bacteria; phylum Verrucomicrobiota; class Verrucomicrobiia; order Verrucomicrobiales; family Akkermansiaceae; genus Luteolibacter. The sequence goes on from JACKPZ010000014.1 coordinate 734, forward strand.
GCGGTCGGCGACTATCAGGGAAAGGGTCTGGTGAATTCCTTCCGCGGTGGCGATGGATCGACCGGAACGCTCACCTCGCCGTCTTTCACCATCGATCGCCCGTTTCTCCGTTTCCTCATCGGCGGCGGCGGATGGGAAGGCAAGACCTGCATGGAACTGCTCGTCGACGGGAAGTCCGTACGCTCCGCCACCGGCCCGAACACTGAACCCGGCGGCAGCGAGAACCTCGCGCCGGCCGAGTGGGATGTCCGCGAATTCCAAGGCAAGGAAGCCGTCCTGCGCATCACCGACAAGGCCACCGGCGGATGGGGCCACATCAACATCGACCACATCGTCCTGACGGAAACGCGCCTGCCCGGCATGCGGATGAACGTGGAGCGCAGCTTCGTTGTTTCCGAACCCTTCCTCCTCATCCCGATCCGCAACGGCGCCGACAAGCGCGAGGTCACCTTTCTGCTGGATGGAAAGGAACTCGTCACCAACACCATCGAGCTCGCCGATGCGGAGCCGGACTGGTGGGCCTTCGTCGATACCACGGCGTGGATGGGGAAATCCCTCACCCTGCGCGTCGACAAGCTGCGCGAGGACTCCGCCGCGCTCGACCAGGTCACGCAAAGCGACTCACTCCGCGGCAGCGAGGCGCTCTATCAGGAGAAACTCCGCGGCCGCTTCCACTTCTCGTCGCGCCGCGGCTGGCTCAACGATCCCAACGGGCTCGTGTTCCACAACGGACTCTATCACCTCTTCTATCAGCACAATCCGTACGGCTGGAGCTGGGGCAACATGCACTGGGGCCACGCCGTGAGCCCCGACATGATCCATTGGCGGGAGCTGCCGTCCGCACTCGCTCCGGACTCCTTCGGCCCGATGTTCAGCGGCGGCGCCGTGGTCGATTGGAACAACACCAGCGGCTTCGGCGAAACGGGCAAGCCGCCCGTCGTCCTGTTCTACACCGCCGCCGGCGACCCGACCGTGCAGTGCCTCGCCCACGGAACGGACGGCGTGCATTTCACCAAATACGAGGGCAACCCGATCCTCGACCAGGTCACGCCCGGTAACCGCGATCCGAAAGTCGTCTGGCACGAACCGTCGGGCAAATGGGTGATGACGCTCTATGTCGAACACGAGGGCGTCCACACGATCCATTTCTACAACTCGTCCGACCTGAAACAATGGACCTACCTGAGCCGTGTGGATGGACTCTTCGAATGCCCCGAGTTCTATCAGCTCGGCGTCGATGGCGATCCATCGGACAAAAAGTGGGTGCTCAGCGGCGCGAGCGGCGAGTATTTCGTCGGCAGCTTCGACAGCCGGGTGTTCCAACCGGAAACACCGAAACTCCGCGGACCCCATGGTGACGTGTATTACGCGGCGCAGAACTTCAGCAACATCCCGGAGAGCGACGGCCGCTGCATCCAGATCGGCTGGCTGCGCACGGAAACCCGGGGCATGCCGTTCAACCAATCGATGTCGATTCCTCGCGAGTTGAAACTCGTCCGCACGCCCGACGGTCCGCGCCAGACGATGACGCCGGTGGAGGAACTCGCGGGAATCCGGATCCGATCGCAAGGCATCGCCCCCCGTGACCTCGAGCCCGGCGGCCGGAACCCGCTCGACGGCTTCCAAGCGGAACTGGTTGAGATTCGCGCCGAGATCGAACCCGGAGACGCCGAGGAACTCACCATCGACATCCGCGGCGCGAAGTTGATCTATCGAAAATCGCCCGGCGAGCTGGAGATCAAAGGCGTCAAGGCACCGGCACCCCTGCGTGACGGCCGCCTCGATCTCATTGTTTATTGCGACCTCCACGTGATCGAGATCTTCGCCTGCGGCGGACTTGTCTACCTACCGATATCGTTCCAGCCCGATCCGCGGAATCTCTCCACCGTTCTCTCGTGCCAAGGCGGTGCCGCGCGGATCCGTTCGCTCCATGCGTATACGCTCTCCTCCGCGTGGAGAGCTCGATAACCCATCCTGATCGCAATCTGATGAACAAACTCTTCTTCTGGTCCATCACCTCGGCGCTCGCCGGGTTTCTCTTCGGCTTCGATACCGTGGTGATCTCCGGCGCGGAACAGAAGATCCAGAACTTGTGGGGCCTCAGCGACGGGATCCACGGCATCGCCATCGGGGCGGCGCTCTATGGCACGGTGGTCGGCGCGCTGGTCGGCGGCTGGCCGACGGATCGCTTCGGCCGCCGGGCGACCTTGTTGTGGATCGGCATCTTCTACTTTGTTTCGGCCGTCGGTTCCGCGCTTGCGCCCGAGGTGGTCTCGTTCGTCGTCGCCCGTTTCCTCGGGGGGCTGGGCGTTGGCATCTCCACGGTGGCCGCGCCATTGTATATCTCCGAGATCGCGCCCGCGGCGAAACGCGGGCGCCTCGCCGGCATGTTCCAGTTCAACATCGTGTTTGGCATCCTCATCGCGTTCCTGTCCAATGCGCTGATCTCAGGTGCCGGCCCCAACGACTGGCGCTGGATGCTCGCCGCCGAGGCGTTCCCGGCGCTCGCCTATTCCGCGATGTGTTTTTTCATCCCGGAAAGCCCGCGCTGGCTGATCGGCCGGGGACGGCGCGAGGAGGCGATGGCCATCCTGAAACAATCCGATCCCTCCGCGACCAACGAATCAGTCGCCGCGCTGGCCAATGAGATCGCCCACCACTTCCACAAGAACGCGGGTGGCAAGCGGCCGAAATTCTGGGTGAAACGTCTGCGCGTGCCCGTCCTGCTGGCCTTCCTGATCGCCTTTTTCAACCAGCTCTCCGGCATCAACGCGATCCTCTATTTCGCGCCGCGTATCTTCGAAATGACAGGGCTCGGCGCCAAGGCCGCCATGCTGCAGTCCATCGGCATCGGTATCACGAACCTGGTTTTCACCTTCGTCGGCCTGTGGCTTATCGACCGTCTCGGCCGTCGCGCGCTGCTCTACATCGGCTCGTTCGGATACATCGCCTCGCTCGGCCTCACGTCGTGGGCCTTCTACACAGGTCACCACTCGATCGTTCCGACGTGCATCTTCGCCTTCATCGCCGCGCACGCCGTCGGCCAGGGTGCGGTGATCTGGGTGTTCATTTCGGAAATCTTTCCGAACGAACACCGGGCCATGGGTCAGTCGCTCGGCAGTTCGACGCACTGGGTCTTCGCCGCACTGCTCGCCACCGCGTTTCCCAAAATGGTGAGCCTGTTCTCCCCCGGCACCGTGTTTCTCATCTTCACCGGCATGATGGTGCTGCAGCTCATCTGGGTGGCGACGATGGTGCCGGAAACCAAAGGCGTGCCGCTCGAAGAACTGGAGGAGAAACTCGGGCTATCTTGATCGCGGCGTCCTTCTTTCATTCTCCTTGCGGGGGAAGGGGAAGCAGGTGGATCGGGACAAGAGGCTTTACGTCCCGATTGCCCGCCCATAACCAATCCCATGGACAAGCAAGTGGGCGCCGTCGATGCCGATGGAAACGATGCACCGGACCGGGTGGCGGTCGAAGAACCGCTGCAGATCGTCGTCGATGGCCATCCGCTTGCGATCACCATGCGGACACCGGGCGCGGATGAGGAACTCGCGCTCGGGTTTCTGCTCACCGAGGGCGTGATCCGCAGTGTCGATGAGATCCGCAAGATCGATGTGGAAAGCCGTGAAAACCACGCGCTGGTGTTTCTTCACGACGATGTGGAGGTCGATTACGGGCGGCTCACCCGGCATGTGTTCCGGGCGTCTTCGTGCGGAATCTGCGGACGGGCGACCATCGACGCCGTGACATCCGGCCAGGTGCCGCTCACCTCGGAAATCCGCTTCCCGAAGGATGTGTTGTTAGGCTCCCCGGATCTTCTGACCGCTGCACAAACCACCTTCGCGCGCACCGGCGGACTCCACGGTGTGGGGATCTTCGATGCGGACGGTCGTTGCCTCGTCGTCCGCGAGGACGTCGGCCGTCACAACGCGGTCGACAAGGCGCTCGGCCACGCGCTGCGGTCGGGCAACGACCTGGCATCGTGTTTCCTTCTCGTTTCCGGACGGGTCTCGTTCGAGATCATGCAGAAGGCGCTGGTGGGAGGTGTTCCGCTGGTCGCCGCGATTTCCGCGCCCTCGTCGCTGGCCATCGAATTCGCCCAACGCTCGAACCAGACGCTCGTCGGTTTCCTCCGTCCGCCATCGTTCCGCGTGTATGCGGGAGCGGAACGGATCAGCGGCTTGGTCGGATGCTGATCTCGATGCTCTTGCTCGCCGGGGTGTTGCTGCCCTCGGCGACGTGACCGACGGGCACCAGCACGTTCGCCTCCGGGAAATACGCCGCCGCCGTGCCGCGGGGCATCTGATAGGGAATCGCCCGCAAGCCTGTTAGGTGGCGCTCGCCATCGTGCCAGTGGCTGGTGAGATCCACCCGCTGTCCTGGTTTCACGCCGACTTCCACGAGGTCCTGCGGGTTGAGGAAAACGATGTCGCGCATGCCGGAGATGCCACGGTAGCGATCGTCCAAGCCATAGACCGTGGTGTTGAACTGATCGTGGCTGCGCAGAGTCTGGAGCAGGAAACGCCCGGGTGCGACGCGCAGGGCATCCAGCGGCGCGTCGCTGAAGGCCGCCTTGCCACCGGGTGTGTGCCAGACGCGCTCCCTGGCGGCGTTCGGCAGGTGGAATCCGCCGGGTTTCCGGGCCCGCTCGTTGTAGTTTTCGAATCCCGGCACCACCGCTTCGATCCAGTCGCGGATGCGGTCGTAGTCCTCCGCCAACCAGCGCCAGCGGATCCGCCCGCGGTCGCCGAGCACGGCCTCCGCCATGCCGGCGATGATTTCGATTTCGCTGCGCAGTTCCGCGGATGCGGGCGGCAGCCGCCCCTGCGACGACTGGACGATGCCCATCGAATTCTCGGTGCTGACGATGCGCCCGCGGTCGTCCTCGCTGCGGCCGAGGCATGGCAGGATCAGGGCGCGCCGGCCGGTGACGAGATGGCTGCGGTTGAGCTTGGTGGAAACGTGGCAGGTCAGCCGGCAATGGCGCAGCGCTTCCGCGGTAAACGTGCTGTCCGGCGTGGCTTGCGCGAAGTTTCCGCCGAGTGCGAAAAACACCTTCGCCCGGCCGTCGTGCATCGCGCGGATCGAATCCACCGTGTCGAAACCATGCTCACGCGGCACCGGCACGCCGGCCTGCTTTTCCAGAGCTGCTAGAAACCATTCGGGCATCCGCTCGAAGATCCCCATCGTCCGGTCGCCCTGGACGTTGCTGTGGCCGCGCACCGGGCACAATCCGGCACCCGGGCGGCCGATCGCGCCCAGCAGCAGGTGAACATTCGCCACTTCGCGGATCGTCGCCACCGCGTTGCGGTGCTGCGTGAGGCCCATCGCCCAGCAGGTGATCACGCGCCGGTCGCCGGAAGCCATGAGCGCGGCTAGCTCCGCGATCGCAGCGCGGGAAATTCCGGAAAGCTCCTCGATTTCCTCCCACCCCGTGTCCGACAGTGACTCCTGATAGATATCGAAACCGATCGTGTGTTCCCGCAGGAATCCGTGATCCGCCGCATCATTGGCGACGAGTTGTTTGGCCACACCGCGGAGCAGGGCCATGTCGCCGTTCACCTTCACCTGCAGGTATGTGGATGCCAGCGGCGTGCTGCGGCCGAGCCAGGCGGAAACGTGCTGCGGGTGGGCGAATCCCAGCAGGCCGGCCTCCTGGAGCGGATTCACGGCCACCAGTTTCGCGCCGCGTTTCACCGCCGCTTCGAGGGTCGAGAGCATGCGCGGGTGGTTCGTCCCCGGGTTCTGGCCGATGCACAGGATCACGTCCGCCTCGAGGAAGTCCTCCAGCATCACGGTGCCCTTGCCGACGCCGATGGCTTGTTTCAACGCGAGTCCGCTCGACTCATGGCACATGTTCGAGCAATCGGGCAGGTTGTTGGTGCCGAAGGCGCGGGCGAAAAGCTGATAGAGAAACGCCGCCTCGTTGCTGGCCCGTCCGGACGTGTAGAAAACCGCCTCGTCCGGTGACGCCAGCGCGTTCAGTTCCTCCGCGAGGATCGCGAAGGCCTGGTCCCACGAAACCGGTTCATAGTGGCTCGCGCCCTCGCGCCGGAGCATCGGCTCGGCAAGGCGTCCCTGGAGGTCGTGCCAGGCGTCGGTTTCGCGAGCCAGTTCCTCCACCGAATGCCGGGCGAAGAACTCGCGGCCGATCGTGTGCTTCATCGCCTCCGAAGCGACCGCCTTGGCGCCGTTCTCGCAGAACTCCGCCATCGCCCGGTGTCCGTCCGGGTCCGGCCACGCGCAGCTCGGGCAATCGAAGCCGTCCGCTTGATTCAACCGCGCCAAGGCCCGCAATCCGCGGTTCACGCCCGCCTTGCGGATCACCTGCTCCATCGAGGAAAACACCGCGGCCGGTCCCGCGGCATGGGTTTCCGGAGCATCGGCGCGGCCTTGGTTTTCGCTCATCGGAAGAGACTCTACAACAGTTCCGGCGCCATCCAATCCGAAGCTCGCCCGACGTCACTCGCCCGCGGGTTCCTCGATGCGCTGGAGATCCATCGTCGGCTCCACACCGGTGAGATCGACGGATCTCACGAGGCCGGTGCCCGGGTGATACCATTGGTGGCGGCGGGTGCGGTGGAAATACGAGCCCCACACACCTTCCTGATAGAGTTCGATCTTCACGCAGTTCTCGAACGTGCCGGCGGGAACCTCGACGGTTTCCGTGCCGAGGACGGTGATCTCGGTTTCGTTGAGAACCGGCTCGGTGAGGGGTTTGCCGTCTTCGTCGGTGGACTTGTGCTCGCCGCGCGAACTGCTGCTGCGGACGCTGCCCGAGCGGAGGTCGGCTGGGATATCGAGGACGGGGGTGAGAAACGTGCACGAACCGTCTTCGTCCTTCCAAGATACCTGGTGCAACCCGTCGTCGGCGAGGAGCAGCGTGTTGTGAAAGTGACCGGATTCCTCCGGTCCCTTCCATGGTTCGCTGGTGGTGATCCGGGTGCCACGGGGAGTTTCTTCGGTCGCGGTGACCTGCCAGCTCCAGGTGTGTTCGCCGGCGGAGTCGCGGCCGGCGTAGTGCAGCACGCGGCCGGGCTTGAGCGTGACGAGGTCCGCTAGTTCCGCGAGCTTGGGACCCGGTTCACGCGGCGCGGGAGCGGGCGACGACGGGGCTGGACCGGCACGGAAACGCAGCCTCAGTCCATCATCCTCGAAATCGATGCCCGACTGGAGATAGGGAAACCGCGGGATGATCCCGATCAATTCCCCATCCTCACGCGGGGCGGACGGGTGGCCGTAAGCGACGGACTCCATGGTGAGCGCGGCCTCGTTCCAACGGTATCCCTTGCCGCCCGGGCAGGAGATGGTGGCGCCGAAAAGCCTCTGGTGGACGGCGGCGGGTTTCTCGTCCGGAAACAGCCGGTGCCATTCGTTGAGGATCGGAATCGCCTGCCAGCTTTTCGTCGCGCGGACGGAGTGTCCGTTGTCTCCGAAAAACATCGGGCTCGATGCGGCGAGAAAACCGGTGTCCGCCACGGCCAGCAGGCTGCGCGCGGCAGGCAACGCGGCGGTTTCCTCCTCGCTGAACTTTTGGTCCTCGCGATCCATCGCCCGGAACAGGCTGCGTTCGTCCAACGAGAGAAGCAACGCCTTTGGAAGGATGGCGTAATGGATGCGCAGGCCGGTGATCCCGGAATCGGCATCCTTCTCCGACACGACCACATAGGAGCGTTCGCCGTATTTCCGCGTCTCCCATCTCATGGTGTCCGGCGCGGACGATTCGATGGCGCCGCGGACTCCGGTGAGGAAAAGTCCGAGATTGAGGCGGCTGCGGACGCCGATGCGGAGGGCCATCGGGATGTTTCCGATGTCGTCGAACCCCGTCGAACCGTCCTTGCCGATCCTTTGCCAGAACAGGCTCTTGCCGAAACTGAGGGAAACCGACGAGTCCACCCACGAAAGCGGATTCACGCGCAACCCGGGAAGCATCGGGACGAGCTGCTGATCGAGGCTCTTGAAGGCCTCGCTGGACGGATCGATGGCCATGGCGAGATGGAACACCGAGTCTTGCGGCCGCAAGCGCGCCATCGGCGGAAGCTCGGCATCGCCGGCGAACTCCATGATCTCGCGGTACTCGCTGCCGATGGTGAGCGGTAGAACCGTTAGATCGAGATCGGCGGAATTCTTGGAGAGCGAAATTCGGGCGGCAATCGGGTCGAAGACCCGCGCCCAACCCTGTTCGTAACCGGACTTCCAACGGAGATAGGCTTCCTTTTCCGCGACGCTGGCGCGGTCGAGCCGGAGTTCGGAAACCGGCGTGAGAAACTCCGCCGAGCCATGGCGTTCGCTGATGGCGCGGCCGGCTTGGATTTCCACCTTGCCGAGCAGCGGGGCGAAATCATCGCCTGCTCCGGTGCCGGAAATGGAGCGCGAGGTGAGTTCGTTGAGGGCGGCGAGGGCGCGGTTCCGCCGCGAGGCGCCGATGCGCGTCTCCGGTCCGCACCAGCGCCGGATGGCAGCGTCTGATAGAAACACGAACGCGTCCTCGTCGCCACCGAGCGGGTAACGGTGGCGGAAGAACCGGAACTCGTCGGTGGAGCCGAGCGACGGTGAATCGCCGCGGGCGACGGCGGCGATCCGGTCGAGCTGGGCGCGTGAATTCGCCACCACCACCAGTTGGTTCACGCGCATCAGGTGGCTCGAGCGAGAGCGGTCGTCGTTGACGAAGGCCAGGCTTTCGCCGTTGTCGGCGGCCGCGCCTTTGAGGCCGGTGCTCAGCCGGATGGCCGCGGCAAGCGCGTCGAAGAGCGCCTCGGGACGGTCGGTTTCGAAAAGGAAGGCAACATCGGTGCCCGTGGCGAAAAACGGATCGCCGCCGGTGAGCGCCACCGATTTCGCGGGCAGCAACCGGGCGGCCGCGGACGGCAGGTCGAGGCCGAGCTGGCGGCGGTAGCGGTCGGCGAGACCGCGGTAGGCATCCCGCGAGCTGAGCGATTGGACGACCGGCCCGGCCTCGCGTTGGACGCGGTCGATCAGATCGAGGAAATCCGGGAGCGAGGGAGCGAAGAGCGCGTGTTGGTCGTGCGGGATGAAACCGGCGAGCGGATCGACATTCACCTCGCCCTCGGGCAGGCGGGCGGACCAATCGATCGCCTTCACGGTGATGCCCTCGATGTCGGAAATCGGGACCGCGTCGGGATGGGTGCCCGCGTTTCCGGCGAGCAGCAGGTCGCGATCGAGCGCGAGGTTTTCCGAAACCGCCCGGCCGCCGGAAAAGATGGCGAAGGTGCCGTCGAGGCCGCTCGCGGCAAAGGCCGGGGCATTGGCGTCCCGCTTGCCCGCCAGGTGTTTGAACCATGCGGTGCCTGGCAGGTGGCGGTCCGCGCGGGCACCCGCCCATTCGCGGCGGGCGGCGAGGAATTCCGATTCGTCGCAGGCGCTGGCTTTCGTGCGGTCGATGGTGAACGCGAAGTCTCGGGTCGGGGCACCGTCCTTTCCGGGGCGGAGCGAAATCACGCCGGACGGCGCGGCGGCTTCGTCATCCGTGAACACCACCTTGCCATCGCCTTGCGGCAACTGGCGGCGGTTCTCCGGAAACTCGAAACGCAGATAGCCCTCGGGGCGCATGCGGACTTCGGTGCTGGAAAACCACCAGCTTCCCGTTTCGGTGGCGAGCGCCGTATCGAGTCCCCCATCGCGTGCGGCGAAATCGAGATCCCGCACTGCGATCGAGCGGAAGGTCCCGGCCAGCGTGATGCCGGACACGAGCGTGAGGAAAAGACAGGTGATCGCATGTGTCTTCATCCTCCGAGGCTGGCACGAATTCGCCGACGGGAAAGAAAATCCTCTCCGGGATTCAGCTCACCTCGCCCCCGATGGCAGCGGCTGGGGCGACGTGGTGGGGCCGTGGATCTGCAGGATGTCCGGACCGCCGGCGGGATTGGGGACGAACCGAGCGCGGTCGATCGAGAGCTTGCGCGGATTCGCGCGGGTGGCGCTCTCGTGGCGGTGATAAACGATGAACATCTCCGTGCCGTCGGGCGAGGTGGTGAAACAATGGTGACCGCTGCCGCGGGCGTAGCTGGTGGATTTCATCACCGGGTTGTTCGCATGTTTCGTCCACGGTCCGAGCGGGCTGTCGGAGGTCGCGTAGCCGACGGAGTATTCGGTGCTTTGGAAATGGCTGCCCGAGTAGGTGAGATAGTAGATTCCCTTGTGTTTGAGAATCTCGGGTCCCTCGGTCACCGCGGCCTGGTGGCGTTCCCATGCTTGATCGGGTTTCACCATCATCCGCAGGGAACTTTCGTCCACGCTCGTCATGTCATCGTTGAGCCGGCCGCCCCAGATCTCGTTTCCGTCACCGAAGGCGACGTAGTAGAAATAGCGTTTCCCATCGTCGTCCTCGAACACGTGGCCGTCGATGCGGATGCTCGCGGGTTCCATCGGCGCCTTGGTTTGCTGGCGGAACGGACCGCGCGGCGACTTCGCGGTGGCGACGCACATGCGTTCTTCGGCCGCGTAGTAGAGATAGAACACGCCGTCTTTCTCGACGATGTCCGGCGCCCAGAATTTCGAGTCGCCCCATGTGTCGTCCGCATCGAGAACGTAGCCTTCGTCCTTCCAATCCGCCAGATCGCGCGACGTGAAGAGCCGGATGCCCCGCTGCCTGCCGCGCGAGGCCAGCGTGTACGTCGTATAGGCGTAGTAGGTCCCCTTGTGGAGAAGTACGACCGGATCGGCGGCGCCCGGTTGCACCGGATTGGTGTAGCCACGCCCGACGCGGGGCGCGCGGAACGGTTGAACTGTTAGATTTCGGAACGAAGCCTCGCCGTCGAGCGCGCGCAGCGCGAGGCCGCCTTTCGCGAACGCGTCGTCCACGCCATCGAACACGGGCCAGGAATCGTCCGTGATCGGTTTGTCATCGGCGAAAACCCGCACATTCTCCCCGGCGGCCTGGATCCGCAGGTGGATCCACGCATCGCCTTTCAGGCAGACAGCCTGCGAGGCAATCCGCCGCCACTCGGGGTCGTGCGCGCCCCAAAGGAGCTGGCCGTCATCCGCATCGATGCCCACGTAGTAGCCGCGGAAGGCGCCGACGCCCTCTCCGAATCCGTCCCCACGGAACACCAGCCCCGCCTGCGCGCCATCGCCAGCGAGGAGCTCGACATCGAGTTGGAAATCGGTGAGCCGCAGGCCGTCGATCGACACCTTCGGCCCCTTGCCGCCGTTCACGCGCAGCGCGCCGTCTTTCACCGACCAATCACCGCCATGGGTGACCCACGGCGCGGCGGGATAACGTGCCATGTCGGCGACGATGACTTTCGCCGGCGCCGCTGTTAGGGTCGCGGTGGCGGAGAGCAATGGAACGAGGGTGCGCGGAAGCATCGGCGGCCATGGAAACGTCCGCGTCGCGACCCATTCTTTCGCGGGAGCGAAAGGGAAACTCACGATCCACCGCCCATCGGGCAGCGGCCGGAAAGCGCCTCGATCGCCATCAAGGTGGCGGAGCTCCGGTTTTCACATCCCATCTTGGCGAAGCACTGGCTGGCGTGGTGTTTCACGGTTCGCTCCGACATTTCGAGCAGGACGCCGATGGTGCTGTTGGACTTCCCCTGTGCGAGCCACGTGAGCACCTCGGCCTCTCGGTGGGTCAGGCCGAAGGCGCTCTGGAGGAGATCGAGGCGTTCGAAGTCGGGTTGCGATCCGCGGTTCACCACGCCGTGGAGCGAGGTGCTGCGGTCGAGCCGGGCGCGCACGGCGGACATCAGTTCGTCGTGGACCACCGGTTTGGATAGATAGTCGTCGGCCCCGATGTTCATGCCGAGGCGGACGTCCTCGCGGGCGCTTTTTGCGGTGAGGAAAACGAAGGGCGTGAGGGTGAAGGCGGGATCTTCGCGCAGCGTCCGGAGCACCTCATGTCCATCCATCTCGGGCATCATCACGTCGCAGATGATGAGGTCGGGCCGCTCCCGCCGCGCGGTTTCGACACCCTCGCGACCGTTGGCGGCGGCGCACACGCGGAACCCCTCCATTTCGAGAATGAAGCTGATGTTCTTCCGCATGGCTGGTTGGTCTTCGATGACGAGGATCGTTTTCATGATGCCGGGATCGCGTGGTGGGCGAAGAGGGGAAGCGTGACGGTGAAGGTCGTCCCGTGGCCGGGCCGGGAATCGACCCGGATGCGCCCGCCGTGGAGGTGGACGCAGCGGTGGACGATCACGAGGCCGAGCCCGGTGCCGGGGATGTCTCCGACGTTCGAGCAGCGGTGGAACGCGAGGAAGAGTTCGTCGAGGTCGTTCTCCGGAATGCCGATGCCGCGGTCGATGACCTTGCAGACGATGTCGTCGCCTTCGCGGGTGGCGCGGACCGTGACGGGTGATGCCTCCGGCGAGTATTTCACGGCGTTCTCGACGAGGTTGCGGAAGATGTGCCGGATCAACGATTCATCGCCGACGGCATCCTCGAGGTCCGGCCCGAATTCGAAAGCGAGCGGGCATTTCCCATGGGTGGCGGAGCGAGACTCGTCGAGCAGTTTGCGGAAGGTCGCCACGGCATCCAGCGGAGCGGGGCGGAAGTCGACCTTTCCGGACTCCATGCGTCCGAGCGCGAGGATGTCCTCCATGAGCCGCGCCATGTCGAGAGTGGCCTCGTGGACATCATTGCATAACTCGCGCCGCTTTTCCTGGGGAATGCGGTCGTCGAAGTGGCGCATGATTTCCACGGCCGACATGATCACGCCCAAGGGCGTCCGGAATTCGTGGCTGACCATGCTGACGAAGCGGACCTTCAACTCGCCAAGTTCGCGTTCCGCGGCGAGCGCCTTGGCGAGTTCGTCACGCGCGTCCTCGAGCTGGGCGGTGCGCTCGGCCACCTGGCGTTCGAGCGTTTGGTTGAGGTCGCGCATCGTTTCCTCGGCGCGGACGGTTTCGGTGATGTCGCGGTGCACCGTGACCACCTCGGTGATCTCGCCGGCGCAGTTTTTCACCGGATAGACCAAACCACCGATCCAGCGGATCTCCGGCGGGTCGGTGTTCACGGGAAACGGAACCGGCGGCACCACGACGACCTCGCCCTCGAAGGCCTTGCGGATGTGCTCCACCGCGCCGGACTCGATCAGGTCCGGGCTCTTGAGCACATTGAAGGCGAGGCCCTGCTCGTCGCTGAGGCCGAACATCCGGCGCCATGCGTCGTTGAAACGGATGCATTGGCCGTCGGGCCGGAAGAGCTGCACGCTCAGCGGGCTCTGCTCGAAGAGCAGCTCCCAGCGTTGATCGCTGGCGCGTGCGGCGGCGGCGGTCTCCAGCAGGCGTGCCTCCCACTTCGTCCGCAGCGTTCGATATCCGCAAACGAATCCACATGCCGCGGCTCCCGAAGCAAGCCCCAGCAGCATCGCCAAATCTCCGGCGGAAAAACTGCCGACGATCCCTGCGATGGGGAGCAAAGAAACGACGAAAGCTGAGGCTGCGTGCGCCATCGGGGGAGGAAGTCCCTCAGATTCAGCTTGTTTCGGAATCCGGAGTCAATTTTCTGCAAAGAAACGCGGAGTCTCTCTGGTGCCGGCATCGGACTTTCGTCCAATAGGCAGTCACGCGAATTCGGTGTTTTCTGGATCCGGCACCTTCCCGGGCGGATCCGTCATGGCATCCGCCCCCTTTCCCCTGGGAAGGTTGCCACCATTTTCCCGCCGTCCGGACACCGCCACCGAACATCATGCCTCGCAACACCCGAGACCGCACATGGTTCACCACCCTGCTTGGCGTGGTGAGCATCCTTGGCGGCGCGCCGGCGAGCTTGTTCAGCCTCTTCGCCCTCCTGCTGGCCATCGGCAAACCCTATGCGAACGCTTCCACCACCGCGGCCGACATCTTCCTGCTTTTCATCCTGCCTCCGGCCACCTTGCTGGCCGGCATCGGTCTGCTCGCCCGTTGGCGCTGGGCACGATGGTGGATGATCCTGCTCATGGCGGGACTGGTGGCATTGGGGGTGAAAGGCCTCGTCGCCGCGGATCACGAGGGTTCCGCGATTCCCGTCGCCGGCATCGCCATCGGAGGGTTGGTTCTATCAGGTCTGCTCTCCGGTCCGGTGCGGCGGGAGTTCGGAACTACCGCGCCGCCGCGTCCTCCGGCCCCGTCCGCGGCTGCGGAAAACGAGGAGCTTGGCTGGCGCGTCGGCCACCGCGGGCGCGACCAGATGTTTTACGAGGAACATCACGACGGCGCCTGGCTGCGCATCGAGATCGACGGCGAAATGCTCACCGGACCCGCCCACCACGTCATCTACTTCGCCGATGAGGAAACGTGGCGGTTCTATCCGGAATGGGCGCGGCACCGCAGGGAGGAAATCATCGCGCGGGTGAAAAGTCGTTTCCTTGAGCCGGACTATGAATATGCCGGCGGCGGCCGTGCAACGGTGGCCCAGCCCGATCCGGTGGCGGCACCTGTCCCGCACGGCCCGGCCGGTCTGCCGAAGAACGACGGCACCATTCTTCCGGCTTTGGTTTTCCTGCTCGCCATCGGCACCGCCTCATTGTGGTTCGCATGGCGCGGAGTGGATACCGGAGAAACCCGCCTGCCGATGAAACACAACCCCTTGCGCCGGACCATCACCCGCGCCGATGACCCGGCTCTTTTCTGGACCTCCATCGGACTGGCCGGTGGTTTTGGCGGCGGATGCCTGGTGCTCTCCGCATGGATGGTCGGCGCCCGGTTCCGGCGCGGCTTCTGATACGGGCGGACGCTCAGTTCGCGACGATGTTCACCAGGCGTCCGGGCACGACGATGATCTTCCGCACGGTCTTGCCGGCGAGTTGTTCCTGGATCTTGTCGGTGCCTTGGGCGGCGGCTTCGATCTCCTCTTTGGTGGCGTCCTTGGAAACGCTGATCTTGTCGCGCAGCTTGCCGTTCACCTGGACGACGATCTCGACCTCGCTGCGGACCAACGCGGCTTCGTCGTGGGCCGGCCATTCGCTTTCCGATAGCATGCCGCTGCCCTGCAGGCGGGCGTGGATTTCCTCGCTGAGGTGCGGGGCGAAGGGGTTGAGCACTTTCAGGAACTGGATGAACTCCTTGCGCGGCACCACCTCGGCCTGGGTGAAGGCGTTGGTGCAGATCATCATCTGCGAGATCGCGGTGTTGAAACTGAGTTTCTCGATGTCCTCGCCAACCTTCTTGATCGTCTCGTGGACGACGCGCAGCAGTTCCTTGTCCGCGCACTCGACGTCCTGGACCTTCGGGGAAACGGCGAACAATCCGTCCTGTTGCTCCTCCAGCGCCACGCGCCAGACGCGGGCGAGGAAGCGGGACACGCCTTCGACACCCTTCATCTGCCATGGTTTCACCTGCTCGAGCGGGCCCATGAACATTTCGTAGAGGCGCAGCGAGTCGGCGCCATATTCCTTCACGACGTCGTCGGGGTTCACCACGTTGCCGCGGGACTTGGACATCTTCTGGCCATCCTCACCGAGGATCAGGCCTTGGTTGACGAGTTTCTGGAACGGCTCGGCGGTGCTGAGGTGGCCGAGGTCGAAGAGGACCTTGTGCCAGAACCGGGCGTAGAGCAGGTGAAGTACGGCGTGTTCCGTACCGCCGACGTAGAGGTCGATGTTCTTCCAATACGCTTCCGCTTTCTCGGAGATGAACCGGTCGGCGTTTCCGGGATCGCAGTAACGCAGGTAATACCAGCACGAACCCGCCCACTGGGGCATGGTGTTGGTTTCGCGGGTGGAGCCGTCCGGCAGGTTCACCCAGTCGGTGGCTTTGGAAAGCAGCGGGTCGGGGGTGCCGCTCGGCTTGTAGTCGTCGAGCGGCGGCGCGAGCAGCGGGAGTTCGCCCTCGGGCAGCGCGTGATGGTGGCCGTCTTTCCAAACGATCGGAAACGGCTCGCCCCAGTAGCGCTGGCGGGAGAAGAGCCAGTCGCGAAGTTTGTATTGGATGCGGCGCTTGCCTTTGCCGTTGGACTCCAGCCAGTCGATCATCTTCGCCTTGGCCTCCGCGGTGGGCAGACCGTCGAGGAAGCCGGAGTTCACGGCGGTTCCGGGGTCGGTGTAGCCGTGCCAATCGGCATCACCGTCGGGTTGCACGACCTGGATCACAGGCAGTTCGAACTTCGTCGCGAACTCGAAGTCCCGCTCGTCATGCGCCGGCACGGCCATGATCGCGCCGGTGCCGTAGCCCATCATCACATAGTCGGCGATCCAGACGGGGATCTGTTCGCCGTTGACCGGATTGGTTGCGAAGGCGCCGGTGGGGACGCCGGACTTGTCCTTGTTGAGATCGCCGCGGTCGAGGTCCGACTTCGAGGAGCAGGCTTTCTGATAAGCCTCGACGGCGTCCTTTTGTTCGGCGCTGGTGATCTCCGGAACGAAGGGGTGCTCCGGCGCGAGCACCATGTACGTCGCGCCGAACAGGGTGTCCGGACGGGTCGTGAAAACGGTGACCGTGTGGCCTTGCACGTCGAAGTCCACCTCCGCGCCCTCGCTTCTGCCGATCCAGTTCTTCTGCAGCAGCTTGATGCCGTCCGGCCAGTCGAGCGTGTCGAGTTCGTCGATCAGGCGCTGGGCGTAATTCGTGATGCGCAGCATCCACTGGCGCAGTGGACGGCGCTCGACGGTGTGGCCTTTCGACTTCCACTCCTCGACCTCCTCGTTGGCGAGCACGGTGCCGAGGTCGGGCGACCACCAGACGGGTGTGTCGGCGACAAAGGCTAGCCTAACGGAATCGATTTCCTCGCGGGTCCAGCCTTTCGCTCCCAGCTCGCTGACGGGGCGCGCCTTGTTCGTTTCCTCGCAGAAGTACGAGTTGTAGATCTGCAGGAAGATCCACTGCGTCCAGCGGACGTATCCGGGGTCGGTGGTGGCGATTTCGCGGTCCCAATCGTAGCCGAAGCCGAGCGATTTGAGCTGGCGGCGGAAGTTCTCGATGTTGGCGGCGGTGGTGATCGCCGGGTGCTGGCCGGTCTTGATGGCGTATTGCTCGGCGGGCAGGCCGAACGAGTCGTAGCCCATCGGGTGCAGCACGTTGAAACCCTTCATCCGCTTGTAGCGGCCGATGATGTCGGTGGCGGTGTATCCCTCCGGGTGGCCGACGTGCAGGCCGGCGCCGCTCGGGTAGGGGAACATGTCGAGCACGTAGTATTTCGGCTTCGCCGGATCGAACCCTTCGTCGCCCGGTCCCGGGGTGCGGAAGGTCTTTTCGTATTCCCAGCGCTGTTGCCACTTGGGCTCGAAATCGCGGAACGGATAGGGCTTGCGGACGTCGGACATGGTCGGCGGTGGGCTGAAAGGGCGTGGCCTTCGGCGCCCGGGCCGGGCGGGGAAGGGGCGCGGACTGTGGGAAATGCGCGCCGGGTTGAAAAGGAAAACCCCGCTCCGGCGGCCGGGGCGGGGTTTCGGGGCAGCGGGCGGGAGCGGATTCACTCCTTCGCCTTCGCGATGAGCTCCTTGAGTTTCACGATCCACTTCTCCGGATCGTGGCCGAACTCGCCGAGGTCGTCGGAGAGTTTCTCGCCCTCGGAGTCGAGCAGGAAGACCGTCGGGTAACCGCCCTTGAGGAACTTCTTTTCGAGCGCGGCGTTCTGTTTCTTCAGCTCGGCCGGCTGCTCTTTTTTCTTCGGATAGTCGGCCTCCATCAGGATCAGGTTCTCCTTCGCGAAGTCCTGGAACTCCTTCTTCGAGAACACCTCCTTCTCCAGCTTGATGCACCAGCCGCACCAATCGGAGCCGGTCAGGCAGATGAGGATCGGCTTTTTCTCTTCCTTGGATTTCGCCTTGGCGGCTTCCCAATCGGTCATCCATCCCTCGCTTCCGAAGGCGAGCGTGGCGGTTGCGAGAATAGCGGCGGCGATGTGGAGCAGTGATTTCATCAGGGGGTGGGAGTCTGGTTGAGCGATACCTATTCCCGAAAACCCGCTGGTCCGCCACCGGAATCGGCCGCCTTGAGTCCGGCGAAACCCGTCCATCCTTCCTTGATCCCGCGGATTTGCCGGGGATAGTCACCGGATCATGGTTCCCCGAATCCTGTTTCTATCAGCCGCCATCCCGGCCCTCGCGGCGGAAGACGCCCGCCCGGTGAGCGTGGCGGTGGCGACCCGCGAGCCGCTGGCCACGCGCCTCGAACTCACCGGCACCGTCCACGCGCGCCACCGGTCGCGGCTTTCTCCGCGCACCTCGGGGCTGACGGAAACGATGCACGTGGACGCAGGCGACCGGGTGAAACAGGGCGACGTGCTGATGGAGCTGGACTCGGAGCTGGCGGAGATCGAACTCGAACAAATCGAAAGCCAGCTCGAGCAGGCGCGCGTCGAACTCGCGGAAGCCGACCGTCTTTCTTCCGAGAGCAGCGACCTCGCCAGCCGCGGCGCGTTTCCGAAATCCGAGGCCGACACCCGCCGCAGCGCCCTCGAGTCGAGCCGCGCCGCCGAGCGCCAGCTGGTGGCCCGCGCGAAGCAGCAGCGCTCGATCATCGACCGCCACCGCCTCGTCGCTCCGTACGACGGGGTGATCAGCGAGCGCGCCGCCGACCTCGGCGAATGGGTGGAAACGGGCACGCCGGTCTTCGAACTCGTTTCCCTCGCCGACCCGCGGCTCGACGTGCAGGTGCCGCAGGAGCATTTCACCAACATCGCCACGGACACGCCGGTCACCGTGAAACTTGATGCCACGCCCGGGCGATCGTTTCCCGGCAAGGTCGCGGCGATCGTGCCGGTGAAGGATCCCGTCGCGCGCACGTTCCTTGTGCGCATCGAGTGGCCGGAGGCGGAAAAAGTCGCCGCGCCGGGGATGTCCGGGAAAGCGGTTTTCACCATGAACTCCGCGGAGGCCGCGGTGCAGGTCCCGCGCGACGCCATCGTCCGCTCGCCGGGCGGGGGAGCCGTCGTCTGGACGGTGGAGGAAACCAACGGCCGCGAGATCGTCCGGCCGAACGAAGTCACTCTCGGCGAATCCCTCACCGACCGCATCGAGGTGCGCGACGGCCTCAGCGCCGGCGCTCGCGTCGTCGTTCGCGGCAACGAAGCGCTCGAGCCCGGCCAGCAGGTCACCGTACTGCCGGACACCCCCGCCAACCGCTGATCCTCCGTGCCGATGTTCGAAGCCATCCTCAAGCGCGGCACCATCGTATCGGTCGTCACCGCGATGATCCTTCTGATGGGGATCATCGCCGCGCTGCGTGTCCCGGTGCAGATGATTCCGGACCTCGACGTCCGCATCATTTCGATCGAGACCGGCTGGCCCGGAGCGACGCCGCAGGATGTCGAAAAGGAAATCATCATCGAGCAGGAGGAATATCTCCGCGGACTGCCGGACTTGAAACGCATCACCTCGCTCGCCTCGACCGGCCGCGCGGAGATCGAGCTGGAGTTTCCCTTCGGCGCCGACATCACCGAGGCGCTGCTGCGCGTGAACAACGCGCTCAGCCAGGTGCCATCGTATCCGGAGAATGTCGATGAACCGGTGCTGCGAACCGACTCGTTTTCCTACAACGCCTTCATGGCCTTCAACGTGGTTCCCGCGGAAGGAAATCCGAAGGCCGTGGACATCAACATGATGCTCGATTTCGTCGAAGACCAGGTGCGCCCCGTTTTCGAACGCGTGCCCGGCGTCTCGCAGGTGCAGATCCGCGGCGGTGCCGAGCGCCAGATCCAGATCCAGGCGGATGCCGCGCGCCTCGCCGAACGCGGGCTCACCGTTGCCGACCTCCGCGACGCCGTCCGCGCCCGCAACACCGACGTCTCCGCCGGCGATGTGGACAGCGGCAAGCGCCGCTATCTGATCCGCACCGTCGGCCGTTTCGAAACGCTCGGCGAACTGGAGGACCTCATCGTGTCCCGCCGCGGCGACTCGATCACACGGCTTGCGGATGTCGCCTCCGTGCGGCTCTCCCACGCCGAGCTGCGCGGCACCTCGGCCACCGATGGCGAGGCGAACATCCGCCTCGGGCTCATCCGCCAGACGGGTTCCAACGTCATCGCCATCAAGGAAACCGTGCTGCCGATGATCGACCGGATGAACGAGGACATCCTCGCGCCCGCCGGCCTGCGGATCTATCTGAGCAACGACGACGTGAGATATGTCCAGGACTCCGTCGGCAACGTGCGCAAGAACATCCTCATCGGCGCGGTGCTGGCGGTGCTGGTGATGTTCCTCTTCCTCCGCTCGCCCTCCGCCACGCTCATCGGGATGCTCGGCATGCCCATCTGCACGGTCGCCGGATTCCTCGGACTTTTGTTTTTCGGCCGCACGATCAACGTCATCTCGCTCGCCGGCATCGCGTTTGCCATCGGCATGACGATCGACAACACGATCGTCGTCCTCGAAAGCATCGAGCAGGAACGCCAGAAGGGGAAGACCCGCTATCAAGCCGCGCGCGACGGCGTCAGCCGCGTGTGGTCCGCCGTGCTCTCCGGCACCATGACCACCGTGCTTGTCTTTCTGCCGCTGCTCTTCGTGAAAGAGGAGGCCGGCCAGTTGTTTTCGGACATCGGGATCGCGATCTCGTCGTCCATCGTTGTCTCGATGGTCGTCGCCATTGCGCTGGTGCCCGTGGCCTACGCGAACATCGCGTGGCGCCGCGGCGGGAAAACCGAGCCGCCGCCGCCACGCCGGCAGGTGTTGTTAGGGCCGCTCTTCTGGCTCATCGAAAAACCATGGCGCCGCCTCGCCTGCCTCGGCGTCACCGTTTCCGCGATGCTGGGAGTGCTGTTGTTCCTCACACCGCCGGCCGAATACCTGCCCGAGGGCGAGGAGGCCAAGGTCTTCGCGACCATGATCGCCCCGCCGGGCTACTCGCTGGAGGAAATGAACGGCATCGCCCGCGAGCTGGAGGCCGAGTTGCTGCCCGCGCTCGATCAGGATCCCGCCGCCTTCGAACGCGGCGAAACGGAGTTTCCGGCGCTCACCCGGGTTTCCATCAATGTCCAGGCCGAGTCGCTGCGGATCATTTCGGAAACGAAGGAGCCGAAGCAGATCAACGAGCTGATGGACAAGCTCGACGAACGGTTCCGATCGTATCCCGGCATGCGCGCGTTTTCGTCGCGCGGCTCCATCATCTCGAGCAACGACGGCGGCACCCGCGCCGTCGCCCTCAATATCAGCGGGCCGGAGCTGCCCGGGATCTATCAGACCGCGCTCGATGTCTATCAGCGCGCCGGCGAGGTCATCGGCGGCGCCCGCATCAACAGCGTGCCCGCCTCGCTGCGCCTCGGCCAGCCGCTGCTCGAGATTCGTCCGAAATGGGAGCGCCTCGCCGAGATGGGCTTCGGTGCGCCGGACTTCGGGTTCGCCGTCTCCGCGCTCACCGACGGCGCGTTTGTCGACGAGTTCTTCCTCAACGACGACAAGGTGGACATCTTCCTTTTCAGCGACGCGCTCAACCGCCAGCGGCTCGACCGCATCACGGACCTCCCGGTGCGCTCGCCCGCCGGTGCCGTCGTGCCGCTCGGTGCTCTCGCCGAGATCCGCGAAACGGTGGACACCGCGCAGATCCGCCGCGTCGATGGCCAGCGCACGGTTTCCCTCTACATCATCCCGCCGCGCTCGATGCCGCTCGAAACCGCCGTCGCGAAAGTGCGGGACGAAGTTGTCACGCCGATGCGCCGCGGCGGCGCGCTGCCGGCCGGCGTCTCGCTCGATCTCACCGGTGCCAGCGACCAGCTCGACGCGACCAAGTCCTCGCTCGCCGAGAACATGTGGATCGCCGTCGTGTTGTGTTATCTCCAACTCGTCATCATCTATCGCCACTGGGGCTCGCCATTCCTGATCCTCGCCACCGTGCCGCTCGGCATCAGCGGCGGGCTCGTCGGCCTGTGGTTGCTCAACTTCATCGGTGGCAAGCTGCCGCTGCTCGGCATCGCACCGGTGAGCCAGCCTTTCGACATGATCACAATGCTCGGTTTCCTCATCCTGCTGGGCACCTCGGTGAACAACCCGATCCTCATCGTCGACCGCACGATGGAAAACCGGCGCGAGGGCATGGAAACCGTGGACGCCGTGAAGGACGCCATCGCCGCCCGACTGCGGCCGGTCACCATGACCACCTCCACCACGTTGATGGGTCTCGCGCCGCTCGTGTTCCTGCCCGGCGCGGGCACCGAGCTTTACCGCGGCGTCGGTGCCATCGTGCTATTCGGCCTCGCCTGCGGCTCGGTCGTCACCCTCACCTTCCTGCCCGCCTTGCTCACACTCGTGCTGCCCGCCACCGACCGGGTGATGGCATGGTGGCGCTCCCGCGCGGCCGCCGATCCGGAAACGTGAAACAACCGGCGGGCGCGTGTTTTCCGCATCGACATCATCTCCGTTTCCGCGCTCCAATCGCGCCATGCGTTTCCTTCCCTATCTCCTGCTGCTCCTCAGCCCGGCCCTTGCCGCCGAACTCACCCTCACGCCGAAGGACGGCGGCGAAACGGTGAAGATCGACACCACCAAGAAATCCGAAGTCACCCTCGCTGGAAAAACCTATCTCGTCGCACCGGCGGAAGAGACGCCGACTCTCAGGAAAGCCCGTTCCATCACGATTCCGCGGGTGGATTTCGCGGACACCTCGGTGGCGGAAGCGATCGACTTCTTCCGCCTCCGCGCGATGGAACTCGACGCTGACAAAACGGGCGTCAATCTCGTCGTGATCGGGGCCGAAGGTTTGTTCATTCCCAGCCTGCAGCTTCGCAATGCGTCGCTGGAGACCATCCTCGGATTCGTCGCCGAGATGACGGGAGCCAAGGTCGAATACCGGGACCATGCGATCGTGGTATCCGGAACGGACCGTGGGAACCACGGGAAGGCCCACGAATAGCAGCGGCCTCTGGCGAGGACGGCGTTGCGGCGTCTTGGGGAGCGGAGGCGGGAAACCAAAACCGCTGCCGTTTGTCCGCGCTCACGTTCTCGCAGCCGGTATCGAACCACCTTGGATCAAGGTCAGCGGCTTTGCTGGGGTTCTTTATCGGTTTCGTCGGATGTTGAAAAGGGATCGGAGCCCACGTGCGGGTCGTTGTCGTCGGCCTTGGGTTCCAGTTGCTCCTTGGTCGCTGCGACGACAACCGAGTAGGTGTCGGCGTCGTACTTGAAATACGCGTCGAAGGCCGTGCAGATCGAGTCCAACGATTCGAGGGGCGATTTGCCGGTGAGGTCGATGCCCACGGATTCGCTTTTTGCAGCGATCGTGCCCCGGACCACACCGTGCGGGATCATCTTCATATTGCCATCAACCGTCGGCGCGAGCTTGTAGACCGCATGGAACCATGAGTCATAAAGATCGCCGATCTCCGTTCCCGTCACCACGAGCTGACCGAACTGCTGTCTGGAATGAAGCTCTCGCAGTTCGAACGAGAGATCGCTCGACTCCACTTCACGGCTGAGGTGGCCAAGATGCTGTGGCTCGCCCGGGTTCGG
Organism: Akkermansiaceae bacterium; assembly: GCA_024233135.1. GTDB lineage: Bacteria > Verrucomicrobiota > Verrucomicrobiia > Verrucomicrobiales > Akkermansiaceae > Luteolibacter. The sequence goes on from JACKPZ010000014.1 coordinate 24,057, forward strand.
TTGGTTGCAGCTTGCGAAGAACACCGCAGACAATGCAAACGCTCCGACTCCACTCAGTCGTATCATTGTTCCGACGATGGAACGATGGTGCGGCGGTGTCGAGCATTCCCGAAATTAAAGAGGCGGCTTGTCCCGGTCCGATGCGGTAGGTGTCTGCCGCACTTCCTCAAGATGAGAATATTCTGGCTCTGTTGGGACACCCACCTCGCCAATCTCTCCAACAAGATCATAGCCCGCTTCGTTGCCGGCACCGAAGTTGAACTGAATGCCCCTCTCCCTGAGCAATCCATCGCTGGCGAGAGTCTTCAGAATCGATCGGATGCGCCTGAGAAGCGACTTCCTCCTCACCGGATCTCCCGTCATTACCTGATGCAATGAGCCATCCTCTTTGAGCACCCTTCCCGCGGTCCACACGACCCGGTGGCGACCCTCGGTTGCCGCAATCACATCAAGAACTCGGTCAACGCCGACTTCCTTCGGAGTGAGCTTGGAAAGGGACATGATCGATTCTTATCAAAAAGAGAACGTTGTCGCCGCCTCGATTTCTCCGGCTTCGCACGCCGAGGTATTCAACACGTTCGTCGAGCTGAACTTTTCGTGAAGTGGATATCACCTGGAGAGGCTTGGGTGTCAACTTCGCAGGGATCGCCGGGTGCCGAAAAGCGGCGGGGGTCACGCTTCGGGTTCCGGTGGCTTCGATTCGGCCGGTGGTTCCGAGGACACTGGTTTTCGAGATGATGGAGCCGGTCGTTGCGGCGGAATTTCCGTGACGCCCTCCGATGGATCTGAGATGGGAGGAAGATATGAAAACCCCTCCGATGCTGCTGTTGGTTCCGGTCGCGCTCGGCATCGGGTATGGGATCGGCAGGCATCGGGAAGAACCGGTGCGGGAGGAGCGGGCGGCGGCATCGCGTCCTGCGCGCGAGGCGCGTATGGACCGCCGGCAGAGGGAGGATCCATTTGGCGGGCCGCGGTTTTCCCTCCACTCGATGGATGAGGTGCGCGAGTTGTTCCGGCGCCAGCGCGGTGCGGTGGCTCAGGCGAGGCTGACCTTGGCTGTTGAGGACCTGCCCGCGGAACGGATGGAGGAGATGATGGAGATGCTTCGGCAGGACGAGAAGGAACGGCCGAACGACTACGAAGGCCGATATCCGTTGATGACCTGTCTTTTCGAACGCTGGATCCAGGTCGATCCGACGGCGGCGGTCGAATATGTCAAGAACTGCAAGTCGAGGTCGTTCCAGCAGATGGCCGCGCCGCAATGTTTCTCGGCATTGGCGCAGGAGGAACCGATGCGTGCGATGCGCGAAATCGAAGAGCTGCCGAAGGGTGAGTTGCGCTCGCAGGTGACCTCGGCGGTGCTCGCGAAGCTGGCGGATCACGAGCCGGCGATGGCTTGCGATTTCGCTACGAAAGAGTCCACCGGTGGTGGCTTTTCCGAATACTTTCTGGGAACCGTCTTCGCCAAGTGGGCGAAGACCGACCCCGCGGCGGCCGCGGCTCGTTTCGACACGATGCGGCCCGACCGGGTGGGTGAGCACACCGCCGGCCAGGTGGCGGGAACCTGGGCACAGTCCGATCCCGAGTCCGCCCTCGCGTGGGCGATGACACTCAAGGGCGAGAACAAGACGGAAGCCGCCGCCGCGGTGTACCGGGCGCTGGCGCTGGATGACCCGGCGGCCGCATGGGAGAGGGTGAAGTCCGAACCCGGATACATGCCGAGCAAGCTGATCAGCAGCGTGATGAACGTGGTGGCGGATGAGGACCCCGACAAAGCGGCGGCGATGCTCGAGAGCATCGGCAGCAAAGCGGAACAGAGGATCGCCGTCGGCGAGTTTGTGAACAACCTGCGTTGGTATAACTCCGGACTGGCTTTCGAGATCATTGATCAGATTTCCGATCCATCCGTCCGCCGGGAAAACCTGGGAAACGCGCTGTATTACGCGGCATGGACCTCTCCCGAGGTCCTCAAGGAGCAGGTGGCGAAAATGACGGAGCGCGAGAGAATCGACACCGCGGACGCCGTGATGCGCGGGCTTCTCAACGTCGATCCCGCGGCGGCCGAGAATTACTATCGTGAGCTGCCGGAGGTGCAGCGGGATACGCAGAAGCTGGAGAATCTGATGTGGGCCTACTCGAACAGCGACCCGGACCGGGCGCTCAAGTTCGCCATATCGCTGGAGAACCCGCAGGAACAAGGCGCCGCGTTCAAGGGCCTGTTCGAAAACTGGAGCCGCGAGGATCCGGAAGCCGCGGCGGCGGGTTGGGAGAAACTGCCGGCCGGGCAGAGCCGCTTGAACGCTCTCGGCCAGATCGCGGGCTCGTGGGCATCGAACGATCCGGAATCCGCGATGAAGTGGGCGGAGGGCTTGGGCGGCGACGAACGTGTCCGCGCGCTGGCGGCCGTGCTGCCGGCGATGGCGCGGGACGATCCGGGCTCGGCCAGTCGGGAACTTTCCACGCTGCTCGCGGCGCCACCGGAGGGGATGGTCAAACAGCTCGCCGATTCGGCGGGAAACATCGCACGGAGCTGGGCCGGCGACGATCCGGCGGGAGCGGCGGATTGGGCTGTGACCCTGCCGCCCGGGCTGGCGCGGGATGCGGGTCTCAAGTCGGTGGCGCAGGCATGGAGTTCCTATGACGCCATCGCCACCGCGCAGTGGTTGGGCACGCTTGAGGCTGGCAGCTCGCGCGACGCGGCGATCGAACCGCTGGTCCAGCAGGTGCGGCAGACCGATCCGGCGACCGCGTTTTCCTGGGCGGCCTCGATCAGCGACTCCGTCGAGCGCTACGACCAGCTCCGCCAGACGCTGCAATCCTGGCGCTCGTCCGACCCGCAGGCGGCGCGCGCCGCTCTCGATGCGGCGGACATTTCGGATGGCCAGCGCCGCAAGCTGGCGAAGGAACTCAAGTGATTTCCCGGCCGGGGTGGTTTCGGGATTGCCCGATGCTTAAGAATTCCGTAGAAACTGCCGGTCGCCCGCGGAAGCATGGATTTCCGGGGGTCCGTGCTGTTTTCCCACCCACGCATCCGTGTCCAAGTCCTTGAAAGTCATCATCGCCTGTGGCGGCACGGGCGGCCATTTGTTTCCCGGAATCGCGGTGGCGGAGGCGCTGAAGGCGCGGGGCCACGAGGTGCTGCTGCTGATTTCCCAGAAGAAGGTGGATGCGGAGGCCTCGGCGAAATACGGGCACCTGTTGTTCCAGACGGTGCCGGCGGTGGCGAAACCGGCGACGCTCTCGCCGAAGATGCTGCCGTTCCTGGTGAAATTGTGGAGCTCGATCCGCCAGTGCAAGGGGATCGTGAAGGCCTTCGGCGCCGACGCGGTGCTGGGCATGGGCGGCTTCACCTCGCTGCCGCCGGTGTATGCCGCGCACAAGTTGGGGCGCAGGACATTCGTGCATGATTCGAACGCGCGGCCGGGCCGGGCGAACGTGATGACGAGCCGTTTCTGCACGCAGGTGTTCCTGGGCATGGAGCCGGCGAAGGCGTTTTTCCCGGGCAGGGAGACGGTGGTCACCGGGACTCCGGTGCGGCCGGAAATCGTGAACCTGCCGGACCGCGAGGAGGCGGCGAGGATGTTCGGGCTGGATCCGTCGAAATCGACCGTGCTGGTGACCGGCGGCAGCCAGGGCGCGCGGCGGCTCAACGAGTTGAGCGCGGAGGCGGCCGCGCTGCTGCCGGAGGACACGCAGGTGCTGCACATCGCGGGGGCGCTGGATTTCGAAAGGGTTTCGGACATCGCCAAGGGCCGGGAGCGCCACAAGGTGCTGGGTTTCTGCGATCAAATGCCGGCAGCGTTGTCGATCGCGGACCTGGTGATCGCGCGGTCCGGGGCGTCGAGCCTGACGGAAATCGCGATGTCCGGGCATCCGTCGATCCTGGTGCCGTATCCGTATGCGGCGGACGACCACCAGACGCGCAACGGCGAGGTGTTCGCAAACGCCGGGGCCTCTGAAATGGTGCAGGAGCGGGATCTGGACGCGGAAAAACTCGCCTCGATGGCCACTTCCGTCCTCCGGGACTTGCCAACTTACAAGCGCATGGCAAAAGCCGCCCGCGATCTCGCCGTGCCGGACGCCGCCGACAGGGTCTGCGACGCGATCGAAGCATCCCTCGCCACGCCATGAACGAACTCTCCCAGCGCCTCACCAACCGCGAAACCCCGCTCCGCATCCATCTCATCGGCGTGGCGGGCTCCGGCATGAGCGGGCTGGCCCTGCTGCTGTTAGGGATGGGCCACAAGGTGAGCGGCTCGGACCGCGTGACCACGGCGGAAACCGACCGGATGCAGAAACTCGGCCTGATGTTTTCCTCGCCGCACACGGCGGAGGCGGTGAAGGACGCGGAAATCGTGGTGTTTTCCTCCGCCATCCGCCCGCAGAACCCCGCCTATGCGGCGGCGGTGGCCGGCGGCATCCCGCTCTACCGCCGCGCCGAGTGCCTGGCGGCCATCCTCCACACGCGGAAGGGGATCGTGATTTCCGGCACCCACGGGAAAACGACGACCTCTTCGATGACGGCGCACGTGCTGCGCGAGGCGGCGCTCGATCCGAGCCACTACGTGGGCGCGGAGATCCCGATCCTCGGCGCGAACGCGAAGTGGTCCGAGCAAGGCGAGTTCATGGTGGCCGAGGGCGACGAAAGCGACGGCACGCTGGCGCTCTACCGGCCCGAGCACTCGGTGATTCTCAACATCGAGGCCGAGCATCTGGATTTCTACCGCGACCTCGACCACATCCGCGAGGTCTTCGGCAAGCTGGCCGATCAGACGCGCGGGAAACTCGTCTACTGCGCCGAGGATCCGGTGGCCGCCGAGATGTGCGAGGGCCGGGGAAATGCGGTTTCGTATGGCTGGGAGGAGGCGGACTATGTGGCGTCCGAGGTCCGCGACCTGAAGGGTTCGTCGTCGTTCACCGTGCTGCGCAAGGGTGAGGAACTGGGCGACATCGAGCTCGGCATCCCGGGCCGCCACAACGTGCTCAACGCGCTGGCGGCGATCGCGCTGGCGGACTCGTGCGGCGCGGAATTCCGGCTCGTGGCGCGGGCGCTGGCGAACTTCGCCGGCGCGAAACGGCGTTTCGAAACGAAATATCTATCCGCCAACCACCGGATCATCGACGACTACGGCCACCATCCGTCCGAGCTGGCGGCCACGCTGCAGACCGCGCGCTCGCTCAAGCCGAAGCGCATCGTGGTTCTCTTCCAGCCGCACCGTTACACGCGGACGAAGGCGCTGGCGGATGAATTCGGCAAGGTGCTGCAACAAGCGGACCAGGTGTTTGTGGCGGATGTCTATCCGGCCTCCGAGTTGCCGATCGAAGGCGTGAGCGGCCAGACGATCGTCGATGCGATGGCGGATCATGGTGACGTGCCGGCCGCGTTCGTGCCGGACCTCGTGACCGCGCACCACACGGTGGGCAACGCGCTGCAGACCGGCGACCTGCTCATCACGCTGGGTGCCGGCAACGTGCACGAGGCGGGCACCCGGATTTCCCGCGATCTGAAGCAGCTCGAAGAAATGAAGGCGCTGATGCCGACGGGCGAGATCGACGGCAAGCTCTACGAGCCGATGAACCGCCACACCACGCTGCTCGTCGGCGGGCCGGCGCAGTTCTGGCTCGAGCCGCACACATTCTACGGCTTCGCGTTTCTGGTGGCCTATTGCCGCGAGCGCGGCATCCCGGTGCGCGTCGTCGGCCGAGGGTCGAACCTGCTGGTGCGCGACGGCGGCATCCGCGGCGCGGTGATCCACCCGACGGGCGGGCAGTTCGCCGACGTCACCGTGGGCACCCGCGGCGAGATCACCGCCGGCGCGGGCGTGCGGCTCAAGAAACTCGCGAGCGCCGCGGGTGCCGCGGGCATCGGCGGCTTCGAGTGGATGGAGGGCATCCCCGGCAACGTCGGCGGCGCGCTGCGCATGAACGCCGGTGCGATGGGCGTGGAAACCTTCGACCAGGTGGTGCGCGTCACGTTTCTCGACGAGGACGGCGTGATCCGCACGCGCGAGCGCGAGGAGATCGTCGCGGAATATCGCAACGTGCCGGAACTGCGGCGGAGTTTCGCGCTGCAGGCGGTCTTCAAGGGCCGGCCGGACAAGCCGGAGAACATCAAGCAGCGCTGGGACGACTCGCGCGAGAAACGCAAGAGCTCGCAACCGGTCAGCGCCTCGGCCGGCTGCACCTTCAAGAACCCGGAGGCCATTCCCGCCGGCATGCTCATCGACAAACTCGGCCTGAAGGGCGAGGTGGTCGGCAAGGCCGCGGTTTCCGAAGTGCACGGCAATTTCGTGGTCAACCAGGGCGGCGCCACCGCCACGGAGATCATCCGGCTCATCGAATCGATCCAAGGCAAGGCCCGCAAGGAACGCGGCATCGAACTCGAAACCGAAATCAAGATCCTCGGCGAGGACGAGAACACCTTCTAACACCACCATGCTCTCCAACCACAAGATCGCCGTCCTGATGGGCGGACCGGGCTCCGAGCGCGAGGTTTCGCTGGCGTCCGGAAAGGCCGTGCTCAATGCCTTGCTCGGCCTCGGGCTCGACGCCACGGCCGTCGATGTCACCGGCCGCACGGTCGACCTGCCCGCCGGCACCGGCCTCGCCTTCAATCTCATCCACGGCACCTTCGGCGAGGATGGCGAACTGCAGGAACTGTTGGAAAAGATGGGCGTGCCCTACACCGGCGCGGGCGTCGCGAGCAGCCGCAGGGCCTTCGACAAGAACCTCGCGAAGGAAGCCTTCCTCGCCGCCGGAGTGCCGACGCCGCGGGCGGAGATCGTGGATGTTTCCGACGGGCCGAAACTGCCGTCGTTTTCCGCACCGTTCGTGGTCAAGCCGCCGCGCGAGGGATCGAGCGTGGGCGTGCACATCGTGCGCGAGCAGTCGCAGGCCGAAGCCGCGATGGCGGATGCGGCGAAATACGGAAACGACATCCTCGTCGAGGAATTCGTGGAAGGAAAGGAACTCACCGTGGCCGTGCTCGACGGCAAGGCGCTTCCGATCGTCCACATCGCGCCTCGCGACGGGTTCTACGACATGGCGAACAAATACCCGTGGATGAGCGGTGGCGCCGGCAGCGACTACTATTGCCCTGCCGACCTCGACGTGGAGACGACCCGTGCGGTGCAGGAGGCGGCCGCCGCCGCGCACGAGTCGCTCGGCATCGAGATCTACTCGCGGGTGGATGTTTTGTTGGACAAGGACATGCGCCCCTTCGTGCTCGAGGCGAACACGATCCCCGGCATGACGGAGACCAGCCTGCTGCCGAAGTCCGCCGCCGCGGCCGGCATCCCGTTTCCCGATCTCTGCCGCCGGATCGCCGAGCTTTCGCTGAACCTGAGGACAAACCGTTAGAACACGCGAACCATGAAACGCCAGACCACACGCCGCCGCCGTTCCCAGCGCCCGAAAGTTCTCGAGGTGCGGGTGATGTCGCCGCGCATCGCATGGTTCGGCTTCCTGCGCTTCGCCGTCACGGCCGCAAAGATCGGCTGCGTGGTCGCCGCTCTCACCGCCGCCGGCTGGGGTGTGTGGCGCGGCGTCCAGCACGCGTTTTTCCAGAATCCGGATTTCCGACTGCGCTACATCGACCTCAACGAAAACTCGGTGATCGATGAGATCGAGACCGCCGAGGCCATCGGCATCGAACTGGCGGAACGCCCGAACTTGTTCGACATCGATGTTTCCAAGGCCGCCGAGAAACTCTCCGCCCGGCCGGGCATTTGCGAGGCTCGCGTCGAGCGCCACCTGCCCGCCACACTCGTCGTGCGCGTGCTGCCCCGTACGCCGAAGGCGTGGCTCGCCTGCCTCGAACAAGACATCAGCGGCGAACGCAAGGCCGGCGGCATGCTCGTCGACGTGAACGGAGTTGCCTACCCCTGCCCGGCGCTGCAGCTCGAAAGCGCCTCGGCCCTGCCGATCATCATCCTGCCGGCCTCGGACGAGCATTCCATCGCCGCCGGGAAGCCGGTGGAGCACCCGGAACTCGCGCGTTGTCTGCGCCTCATCGACGCCGCCCGCGAGGCGGATCCGGAAGCCGTCCACTGGATCGAATCCGTCCGTCAGAAAAGCGAATGGTCGCTGGTGCTCACCACCCGCGGCGGCACCGCGGCGACCTTCAGCCTCGGCGATCACCAGCGCCAGATCGACAATCTTCGGGCCGCGCTCGACCACGCCGGGGAAAAGGGTTACGACATCGCGACCATCAACTTGATCCCGAAATACAACATCCCGATCACCGTGCGCGACGGCTCCGCTCCGCCGCGTGCGATCCCCGTTTCCGCCGCGCCGGCACCGAGCCGCCGCGAGCGCGACGTCAGCAGCATCCTCAACCGCAACTGAGCCTCCGCGAATGGCCCGCCGCACCAAAATCCACGTCGGTCTCGAAATCGGCACCAGCAAGACCTGCATGGTGGTCGGCGAGGTGAAGGCGGACAGCGCGGTCAAGATCCTCGGCATCGGGGAAACCAAAAGCGCCGGCATCCGCAAGGGCGAGATCGGCGATTTCTCGCAGGCCCGCGCATGCCTGAAGGACGCGCTCGCGAAGGCCGAGGACGCGTCGGATGTCGAGATCGGCAGTGTGTTTCTCGCCGTCACCGGATCCCACATCCAAGGCGTCAACCACCGAGGCACCTTCCGTCTTCCGGACGGCGAGCCGGTGGTCGCTCCCGAGCACGTCGAGGAGGCCCGCACCATCGCCCGCGAGGTGCCGATCCCGGCGGAGCACGTGTATCTCCACCCCATCATCCGCAACTACTGGCTCGACGGACTCGAGCACTCGACCTCGCCCGTCGGTCTCTACGGCAAGACCGTCGAGGCGGACTTCCACGTCGTGCACGGCATCGGCACGCGGATTCAAAACAGCATCAAGCTCGTCCGCGAGGTGCCGCTCGAGGTGGACGACATCGTTTTCTCGCCGATCGCCACCGCCCAGATGGCGCTCGACCGCGAGCAGCGCGAGCGCGGCGCCCTGGTCATCGACATCGGCGGCGGCACCACCGACTACGCGCTCTATCTGAACGGCGTGATCACCGCGTCCGGCTGCATCCCGGTGGGCGGCGACCACATCACCAACGACATCCACCTCGTCACCGGCCTGCCGTTTTCCAAAGCCGAGCAGCTCAAGGTGACCGAGGGCGACGCCTCGGGCGATCCCGCGCGCTCGGTCGGAAACGCCCGCCTCACCGACGACCGCGGATACGCCGAGGTCGAGGTCAGTCGCGCCGTGCTCAACGAGATCATCCGCCAACGCCTCGAGGAAACCCTCGGCCTGGTGGTGCAGCGCCTGCCGGAGGGAGCCCTCGGCGCGCTCAACGGTGGCGTGTTCCTCACCGGCGGCACCTGCCTGCTCAAGGGCTTTGACAAGCTTGCCTTCGAAGTCTTCGGGCGCGACATCTACCGCGCCGAAACCCCCGAGATCAGCGGGGTGCACTCCAATTTCAAGGACCCACGCTACGCCACCGCCATCGGCCTCATCCGCTACGCCCAGATCCTCGAAACCGAACGCGCCACACCGCCCGGACCCGTCGGGCGATTGTTCCGCATGTTCTGGCCTTTCGGCCGGTGACGAAATCACCTATCTCTCATTTCAAATCTCCCACGCACGATGATCACCTACTCCCGCGATCCCCATCAGACCGTCCCGACCAGCTCCGTCAAGATTGTCGGCCTCGGCGGTGCCGGCGCGAACATGCTCGAACGCATCGCGCTCGACGGCATGGAAGGCGCCGAGTTGATCGCCCTCAACACCGACGTCCGCACCCTCGGCGCCTGCCTCGCGCGTGAGAAAGTCCAGCTCGGTGTGAACCTGACGAAGGGACTCGGTGCAGGTGGCGACCCCGAACTCGGCCATCAGGCCGTGCTCGAAGCCGAGGACCAGATCCGCGAGTCGTTCAAGGGCCGCCGCATCGTGTTCCTGTGCGTCGGCCTCGGCGGTGGCACCGGCTCCGGCGCCGCGCCCATCGTCACCCGCATCGCCCGCGAGGAAGGTGCCTTCGTCGTCGTTTTCGCCACCATGCCCTTCGCGTTCGAAGGCAAGCGCCGCCGCGAACAAGCCGAAACCTCTCTCAACGAACTCGCCGTTCTTTCCAACGCGCTGGTCACCTTCGACAACAACCGCATGGGCGAACTCGTGCTCGCCAAACAGGGCATCCACGAGGCTTTCACCGCGGCCGATGCGATGATCTGCGAGTCGATCAAGGCCGTCATCCGCCTCGTCGTCCGCCCGGGGCTGATCAACGTCGGGCTCGACGACCTGATGAGCGCCCTGCGCACCACACGCTCGCGTTGTTTGTTCGGCTCCGGCATCGCCAATGGCAAGGACCGCGCCATCCGCGCCCTGCGCAACGCGCTCTCCAGCCCGCTGCTCGACCAAGGCTCGCTGCTCAAGGACGCCCGCACCGTGCTCGTTCACCTCAGCGGCGGCGAGGACCTGACGTTGTTCGAGATCGAGTTGCTCATGCAGCGCCTGCAGAAATTCGTCCCCGAGAGCGCCCACGTGCTTTTTGGCGCGGCGGTCGATCCGTCGATGGGCGACTCGCTTTCGCTCACCCTCATCAGCGCGCTGCCCGAGGACACCCTGGCCATGGCGCCGCGGGAGAGCATCAGCCAAGCACCGAAGGACAGCCCCTTGCTCGACCCGAGCCAGGGTTTCACCCCGCCCTCGGAGAAGAAAGCCGCCGCCACCCGACAGACCGTCGCGGAACCCGCTGCCAAGCCACAATTCCAGGCCCCGGAGAATCCCGCCGCCGAAGAGAAACCCGCGCCGCCCGTTTCCATGCTTGTCAAGGCGCGCCAAGCCGCGGCCGCCGCGACTCCGAGCCTCTTCGACGACGATCGTCCTTTCGCCGAACCCGAACCGCAGCCGCGCGAGGAGCCCGCCGCGAAGAAGCCGGAACCCGCACCAGGGCCCGAACCGGAACCCCAGCCGGAGCCGGAGCCCGAACCCGTGGCCAAGGAGCCGGAGCCGGAACCCATCGCGGAAGAAGAGGAACCCGCCGCGGAACCGGAGGAACCCGCCGCCGAGGACGCTTTCGAGCCGGAAGAGGGATCGAAGCCGACCGTCGCTGAATTCGTCGCCGTTCCGGCCGATCCGGAACCGGAGGAGGAACCCGAACCCGAGCCCGCTGATGAACCCCCCGCCGCATCCGAGGCTGTGATCGAAGCCGAGGAAGTTCACGAAACGCCGGCCTCATCCGATGAAGCCGATGACGAGGAGCTCGGTGATCTGGAGGAACTCGAAGACGAAAATCTCGAAGCCGCCGGTTTCAGCGCCATCCCGCGGCGTCGCCCGGCCGGCACCAAGCCGTGGATGCCGAAACGTTCGGGCGGCGGCGAGGACGAGCCTGCCGCGTCATCGGGCAGCTCGCCGAAGCTCAAGCTCGGCATCAAGACGAACTCTCCGACGAGCGAACTCTCCCTCGACTCCACCCCGCGCGGTCGTTTCGAAGGCGAGAACCCGAACGTCTACGAAGGCGAGGATCTCGACCTCCCGCCCTTTCTGCGGAAGAAGAAGTGAGATGTCCGGAAGAACGGTTCATTTCAGGAAGCTCTTCAGCATCCAGATTGTCTTTTGGTGCAGCGTGATGCGGCCGATCATCAGGTCTTCGCTCTCCGGATCGTTCAATTCGCCGGCAAGATCGCGGGCCTTGGCCGCGTCCGCCACGAGCTTCTCGTTTCCTTCGAGAAGCGCGCGCACGTAGTCTTCCTGCCCGAGTGGCGCGGCGAACTCCTCCAGGCCCGCGGCCGTTGCGAGGGTGCCGAGACCGCCGATCGCATAGTCGCCAATGGCACGCACGCGTTCGGCGATCTCATCCACCGCGGTGAAGAGTTCCTCGTATTGCGCTTGAAACGCGGTGTGCAGCGCGAAGAAACCGGGCCCCTCGACATTCCAATGCGCGAGGTGCGTGAGCGCCATCAGCGCGTAGGAGTCGGCGAGGACTTGGTTGAGACTGGAACTGAGATCGCTTTGTTGTGCCATGGTCTTGGGGATTGGTTTGGGAGGCGGAATCTAACGCAAGTTTCCTGGCTCGCCTCCGTGAGTCAAAATATGCGCAGTCTTCGAAAAGTGGCGGTGTGGCGCAGATTGGTTTACAAATCCGAAAGATTGGACCAGGATCTGCGGTAGAAATAGGGAATGCGGATACGATGGTTCATCGGACTGGGAATGATCGGAGCACTGGGCACCGGTTGGAACCTGTTGCCTGCGAAACAAGAGTCCAAACGCATCATCGGTCAGACCGCATGGGTCGAGGTTGCCGAGTCCGGCCTTGGTTTTCTCGGCCGGGTCGACACCGGAGCCGCTTCGACTTCGGTGCACGCCGAGTCGATCCGCGTCGATGGCGAGATAGTTGATTTCGTGATGGCCAACCGCAACGGCAACCGCGTGAGAATGCGTGCACCGCTCATCCGGACCTCGATGGTGCGCAACGCCGTCGGTCAGGAGGAGCGGGTCTATGTGGAGCTCACCATCCGCCATCAGGGCGTGGAAAAACAGGTGCAAGCCAGCTTGAACGACCGATCGTCTCTCAACTACGCCCTGTTGCTCGGACGCAACTGGTTGCAGGACGATTTCGTAGTCGACGTCACTCGCAACGCTGTGCCTCCGTCGCAACCATGGCCCGAGACCGACGACTCGCGCGGCGTGGCCAGCCGATGAGGAATCTTCTCAGCGGCGGAGTCAATGAAAGTGCCAGCGGCGGAAATCCGCCGATACGATCTGGCACGAGTCCGTGATCCTCTGAGACGTCACCATGGATGTGGATTGCCCGATCTCACACATCGAGTTTCAGATCGCGGATGCTCCACAACGCTCCGTTGGCCGCGGCGGCCTTTCCCCGCATTCTCCGCGCTCCGTCCTTTCGCTTCGTTCCGAACCGCTCTCTGGATCTCGCGAACGCCTCGTCCACGAACGCCCGGCTGCCGATCACCGCACCGTCCGTGAAATAGCGGATCCGGCAGCGCAACATCGTTGCAAAGGGAAGCCCGCCGTCCGCCGCGCCGGACTTCCCGGCCTCATCCTTCGAAATCCCCCGCCGAACGGTTTTCCGGACCACCTTTCCATCCCTCACCCCGGCGTCCCTCGATTTCTCCACCGCCCCGGCCATCAGCAGCTTGCGATACCGGACAGCCACCGCGCCCTCCCACAACGAGGCATCCGCCGCCATCCCTTCGTTCGCTCCCCACGCGCGCACCAATCCTGCCCGCGCCGTCCGTCCCCGGCTTCCCGGGCCGCCTCCAATCGCCTCCCCATAGCTGCTCCAGCGGTACTCCGCCGGTTCTTTCACCAGCCCCGCACGCACCGGATTCAAATCGATATACGCCGCCATCGTCCGCGCCGCCACGCCGTCCTCGACGATCACGCTTTTGAAGCGGTCCTCCCACAGCCGCCCGGTCCGCGAATGCCTGCGGTTGTGCCACTGGGTGTAGCGTTGCAGCAGGCCTTTCATGAACTCGCCCAGGTCGTGCATCCGGTAGGTGAACCGCTCGTGGATGCGGTTCACCACCACGGCCTCGTCGGCCCGGCCGTCGGACACTTGTTTCCGCGCCTCCGCCAGTTCCGCCGCCACTCCGGCAACAAAGGCCCCGTTGTAGATCGCCGAAAGCCGCTCCAGCAGCTCCGCATCCGACACCCCGCCATCGTTCATCGGCGGCACCTCGAGCAGAAGATGGAAGTGGTTGTCCATCAAACAGTAGGCCGTCACCCGGCAGCCCGAGAACCGCTCGCAAACGCGCATCAGCGCCCGGAACTTCTCCTTCTCGTCGGGCCCCAGCACGAACCTCCGGTCCACCACCCGCGAGATGCAGTGGTAGATCACCGGTTTCGTCTGCGAGTGCCGCCATCCCGCCAGCCAGCGTGCCTTTCTCATGGCCGGAACCCTAGCCCGGACCATGGACAAGAGGCAATCCACTTCTCCAATAAAAGGACTGTCCCTTTATAAGGACTTCACTTCTCCAATAAAAGGACTGTCCCTTTATAAGGACTTTATCGTAGTCCTACCAAGTGGCCGTGCGTTTGTCCGTCCACAGAGGTTGTTGCGTCCTTCGGTGGCGAGGGGGCGCCATTCCCCGTCTCGAAGGCGGAACGTCGATGCCTTTCGGTCGCACGTCCTCGAGCATACGTCGCGATCGACATGACGGTAGGCACGGTGGGTTGGATTCTGCTGGAAACCCGCGGGATCGGTTGCAACGGACTGTTCGATCCCACGAGTCCACCTGTCCGCGTCCACCTGTCGCACAAGGAATGGTTCCGCCAAAATCCGTCATCAATTCATGGTTGAAAGTTGCTCCGGCCCGGCAGGTATAGTGTGGCGTTTCTCTCTTCCCGGCAAATCCGGCATGCGAACCCGGTTTCCATCCCTTCCCCAGACTTCCGATGAAATCTTCGATCCTGATCGTTCTCGCCTCCGCTCCGTTTCTGCACGCGGGCACACTGGTTCTGATGGACGACCGTCCCGCGATGAATTGGGAGAAAAATGGGTATCCCATCGGCAACGGACGGATCGGCGCGGTGTTGTTTGGCGGTGTGGAGGAGGCGCGGATGCAGTTCACGGTCGATTCCCTGTGGACCGGCACGGAAAATCCGGCCGGAGGCTACACGGAAAAAGCGAAGCAGCCCGGCGGGGATTGTTTCGGGTCCTTCCAGTCGATGGGAAACCTGGTGTTCCGCACGGGAACGGCCTCCGGCGCTCCGACGAGCCCGTCTCATCCGGAGATTGGAAATCCGGGCCAGAAGATCGTTGCGGCATCCGATGGCAAGGCGGACACGAAGTGGTGTTTCGAAGTTCATGACCGCAGGGAGATCGTCTGGCAGGTCGATGCCGGAGCCGTCACCGAAGTTACCGGCTATCGCCTTACCAGCGGCGACGACGTGCCCGCTCGCGATCCATGGACGTGGGTCCTCGAGGGATCGGAGGATGGCGAACGATGGACCGCTCTCGACCGTCGGGAGAACCAGAATCCAATCGAAAACCGCAAGCAAGCGCGGGAGTTCCGTCTCGCCGAACCGGCGCGGCACCGTTTCTTCCGCTTCCGGTTCACGCCGCGGCCGGGCAGTGACCACTTTCAGGTCGCTGAAATCACGATCAACGGATTGTCCCGCTCCGGCTCCTCGCAGGCGGATGATTACCGGCGCGAACTCGACATTTCCAATGCGGTCCACACGACGTCGTGGAGTCGCGACGGGGTCACTTTCTCCCGCCGGGCGCTTGCGTCGTATCCGGACGGAGTGGTCGGATGGCGTTTCGAAGCGTCGGAACCCGGCATGATTTCGGGGATACTCGCGATCGAAGGTGACCACCCGGGTGGGGAAACGACGACCGCCTCGGGACGCGGCATCCGGTTGGAAGGGACACTGGACAACGGACTCGGGTACGCCGCGGACGTCGCGGTGATGGCGGATGGAGGAAAGGTTGAAGCCCGGAACGGCACGCTTGTTCTATCCGCTTGTGACGCCGCCACGGTGATCCTCTCAGCGGACACGAACTACGTCATGAACCGTAGCAAGAACTGGCACGAAGGAAACGCCACGGATCGCACCGCGCCGCGGGTCCGCAAGGCGGTTGCCTCGCAGTGGGAAGAACTCGTCTCCGCGCACGTGGCGGACCACAAGTCGCTCTTCGACCGTGTGTCGCTCGACGTCGGCGCCACGGATCCGGCGCTCGCCGCAAAACCGCTTCGAGAGCGCATCGAAAACTACCGTGAAAACGCCCGCGAACTGCCCCGGCCCTGTCTCGATCCGGATCTGGAGGAGCTGCTCTTCCAATACGGCCGCTATCTCCTCATCGGCAGCTCGCGGCCCGGCACACTGCCCGCGAATCTGCAGGGCGTCTGGAATCATTCGAACAAGCCGGCATGGTTTTCCGACTATCATACGAACATCAATCTCCAGATGAACTACTGGCTCGCCGAATCGACGAATCTCGCCGAACTGGCCGTGCCTTTATTCGATCTGCTCGACTCGGGCGTTCCGGTTTACACCGAGCATTCGCGCGAGGAATACGGCGCGGACAGCAAGGGCTTCGTCACCCGGATGAGTCTCAACATCTATGGCGGCGGCGGATGGAACTGGAACATCGAGGGCACCGCGTGGCTCGCCCAGCACTACTGGACGCACTATCTGTTCGGGCGCGACAAGGCGTTCCTCAAACAACGCGCCTGGCCGTTTCTGAAGGCCGTTTCCGAGTTCTGGCTCGGCCGCCTGAAAGAGTTGCCGGACGGGCGGCTTGTCGTGCCGAACGCATGGTCGCACGAGCATGGCCCGCACGAGGACGGCACCGCCCATGCCCAGCAACTGATGTGGGACTTGTTTTCCAACACAATCGGCGCCGCGGAGGAACTCGGCATCGAGAAGGAATTCACGGCGAAACTCCGTGACACACGGGAGAAACTCGCTGGGCCAAAAATCGGATCGTGGGGCCAGCTCATGGAGTGGATGGAGGAGAAACCCGATCTTGAAACGTCGAACCACCGCCACACGAGCCATCTCTTCGGGGTGCATCCCGGCCGGCAGATTTCGATGGCGAACACTCCGGAATGGGCGGATGGCGCACGGGTTTCGCTGGAGAAACGCGGCGAGGTCGGTGACTCGCGCCGCTCGTGGACCTGGGCGTGGCGCACCGCGCTGTGGGCTCGCCTCGGAGAGCCGGAACGCGCGCACGGCTGCATCGCCGGCATGCTCGCCTACAACACGCTCGACAATCTCTGGACCACCCACCCGCCATTCCAGATCGACGGCAACCTCGGCATCCCGAACGGATTCGCCGAAATGTTGCTCCAGTCGCATGCCGGTGAGATCTCGTTGCTGCCCGCCCTCACGAAACAATGGCCCGACGGCTCGGTGAAGGGGCTCCGCGCCGAGGGCGGCGTCATCGTCGACATGGTGTGGAAGGACGGAGCACTCGAAAGCGCCACCCTCCACCTGCCGGCGGGCATGGCGAAACCACCGGTTCGGATCCAGGGCGAGCCGGCGGGCGCGGATGACAAACGAGTGATCTGGCGGAAACCCTGAAGCGAGCGGGCCGCCGCATTCGTTCCGGCCCGATCCCTGCTTTGTGGGGGTTCCGCATGGAACTCACTCCTTGGAACATCCTTTCCGCCTCGGTATCCGCCGGGCTGGCGAACAAAGACTGGAGCCTCGACACCCCGCCGGACGACCCGGAGACACCGCGTTCCTATCAGATCGATGTCGCGTTCGCGGCATCCTTCGCGGCACCTCCGGTGGTTCATCTTGGACTCTGCGGCTTCGACAGCGACCAACGCGACAGCACGCGCATCTCGATCCGCCCCACGGACATCACCTGCGGCGGGTTCCGGATCGAGGTATCGACCTGGTCGGTCACCCGGCTCTATGGCGTCGAGATTTCCTGGCTCGCGATCGGTTCGTGAACCCCGGGCGCGTCATCCTCCCGGCAGCGCCAGCCTTCGGTGAGTTCGAGTTTCAGCCAGGTGAGCAGCAGCGGCACGATGCGCTTCAGCTCCTTCGGACAAAGCGTGAATCCGGGGATGAGCAGGTTGTTGCGATCATTCATCGCGCCGAAAGTACCGATTCGGCGGCGGCGGGCTCCGATCCTTGCGAGGCGCCGGTTGTAGGTGGCCATCAGCCATGCGAAGGGCCCGGCCGCGGGGTGGCTGAACGGCGGGGTGAGGAAACCGTCCTCGCGTTCGTCGAACACGCTGCGCACGACGCCCCAGTAGTAGAGTCCGAGATCGAGTCGGAACGCGAGTTTCATCAACTCGAAGTCGCCGATGTATTGATACTTTTCTCGGTAAAGGGCGTCGAACCACCGCTGCAGGCTGAGCCGGATGGTGGCGTTGTGTTTCTCAACCAACATCGCGGTGTCGCCGCCTGCGAGCGACTTCGCGATCAAATCCGCCGAGCAGCTCGCGGAGAAGGAAACCCAGTCCATGCCCGGGCTGTAGAACGGGTCGATGAACGCCGCGGAATCGCCAACGAGCGCGAATCCGTCGCCCGCGTACCGCTCGCTGGTGTAGGGCAGGCTCTTGCGCCAATGTAAATCCGCGGCTTCGTACGTCGCATCGCAAATCATCTCGCGGGCCACCGGATGGCGCATGAGGAACTCCTTCAGCCGGTCGCCGATGTTGCCGCCGTCGCCGGGGAAATCGACGAGCCGTTTGTCGTAGACGATGCCGACCGACGTGTCGCCGCCTTTGAGAGGAATCCACCAGCTCCACCAGCCGTCGCCGATGATGTGGTTGGTGGCGGTCCCGCGGATCCCGTGGTGGGCTGCGAACCAGTCGGGATACCGTTCGGCGAATTCGCGGCCGTCCCAGTCCTTCACCCCTTTCCAGCGGGTCCAGACAGATGCCGTCGGATGTTCCGGCATCGGCCGCCACCATCCGTTCTTGCGCGACAGCATGGCGGCGAAGCCCGAGGCGTCCACCACCCAGCGGGCGCGGATTTCCTTCCGCTCGTCGCCGCATTTCACCGCGATTTGCTGCACGCCGCCGGAGTGGAGATCGATCCGCGAAACAATCGCCGGCCGCAGCAGGTCGATGCCGCCCTCGACGGCGCGGCGCAGCACCTCCTCGTCCACCGTCGCACGGTCGATCTGGAACGACGGGATGCGCGCGAGATACTTCGGGCCGATCTCGGACGCCTGGTCGAGCGCCTTCACGTTTTCGTTGGCGAACCAGAAGCGCAGTCCTTGTTTCGCGAGCTGCGTTTCGTTGAGGAACCTCGTGAGGCCCAGCACGCGGCCGAGGAAATAGCCGCTCACCTCGACGGTCGCCTCGCCCACGCGGCGGCCGAAGGTTTCCGACTTCTCGATGATGAGGATGCGGGCGTCGGGGGCCTTGCGTTTCAGCAAGGTCGCCGTCGCCGCGCCGGACAACGCGCCGCCCACGACCACGACGTCGTATTCCGCGGCAAGTTGGTCGGCGCTGATCCGCATGGCGGGATTATTGTCGGATGGGGCGCGGATGCAATGATGCGGTCATCCGTTCCATGGATTGATCGTCCGCAGGTCGGATGGAAAATCCGAGGTGTTCCGGGTCGCGACGGTGAGCCCGTGCGCCACCGCGGTCGCCGCGATCAGACTGTCGAGCACGGTCATGTTGAATCCCGCGGCCTGATGTTTCGCATAGAGCTTGCCCCATTCCTTCATCATTGCGGGATCCAGCGGAAGGATCCGGTCGGGGAAATCGCTTTCGATCCCCGAAGCCCAGGTCGCGAGGGAGTTCCGCCGTTTGCCCGCCGGCAGCAGATGGATTCCTTTCCAGATCTCTCCCAGGGTGATGGCCGAGAGCGCGCAGTCCGCGATGTGCTCTGCGCACCACGCAAGGACTTGGGGCGACGGTTGCCTTGAGGTCGCTTCGCAGACGACGTTCGTATCGAGCAGGAAACGCATCGGCCGGCGTCAGTCGAAGTTCAGATTGCGTGCCCTGTCCTTGGCACGATCCAGATCCAGCCGCCCGAGTTCCTCGGGACATTCGCGCAACGCGGCGAGCAGGGACTTTCCGCCTTCGGTCACCCGCCGGTATTCATCTACGGAAACGATCACCACGGCGGGTCTGCCGTGTTTCGTCACCGTCTGGGCACCGTGTTTGATCGCGGAGTCCACCACTTCGCTGAAGCGGTTCTTGGCCTCCTGGAGCTGCCACGTCTTTGAGTGCACGAAACCAGCTTCTCACGGATTTCTGGCCTGTCTAGACAGAATTTTCCGAGGGTGAATCAAGATTGATTCGGAATCGGGGGCGAACCACATTCCCGCCGCATGGTCGCCCCGACGCACAGCTCACCTGACTACGACGTCGTCATCATCGGCGGCGGACCGGCGGGTGCGAGCGCGGCGACGACGCTGGCCAAGGCCGGCCGACGGGTGCTGGTGCTGGAGAAGGCGAGGTTCCCGCGGTTCCACATCGGCGAGTCGCTGCTGCCCTACAACCGCGCGGTGTTCGAGGAACTCGGCGTGTGGGAGAAGATCGAAAACGCCGGGTTCATGGTGAAACGCGGCGCGCAGTTCTGGATGGGCGACGGCTCGCGGCACAACCGGCTGGATTTTTCGCAAGGAGTCTTCACCGAGTTTCCCGAGGCGCGGCAGGTCGAGCGCGCGACGTTCGACCAGATCCTGCTCGATCATGCCCGCGGGGCGGGTGCCGAGGTGCGCGAGGGATGCACCGTCACCCGCCACCAGGTGGACGCGGACGGTGTGGACGTCAGCTATCGGAACGGCGGCGGCGAGGAAACGGTGCGCGCGTCGTTCCTCGTCGATGCCAGCGGGCTCGCGAATCTGACGGCGAACGCCGGGTCGCTGCGCGATGCCTACGATGGCCACCGCAAGGTCGCGATCTTCAGCCACTTCGCCGGTGTCGAGATGCCCGGCGGCGAGGAAACCGGCGACATCGTCATCGTCCGCCGGGCGAACTCGTGGTTCTGGCTGATCCCGCTGGCGGGCGGTAAAACGAGTGTCGGTCTGGTGATCGATACCGCCGACTATCAGAAACTCGGCCGCAAGCCCGCCGAGGTGTTTGACGATGCGGTGGCGACAACCGCCGCCGTGCGCGACCGCTTCCATCATGCCGAGGCGCTCGACGAGCTGCGAGTGACCGCGGATTTCTCGTATCGCAACCGCTCGCTGGTCGGCGATCGCGTCGTGCGCGCCGGCGATGCCGCGGGTTTCATCGACCCGGTGTTCTCCAGCGGCGTGATGCTCGCCATGACCAGCGGTGTCGATGCCGCGAAGGCGGTGGACGAGGCGCTGCGCGAAAACGTGGCGATTTCGCCCGCGATGAAACGATACGAACAACGCGTCTGGCGCAACGTCGGGCTCTATTGGCGCTTCATCGAGCCGTTCTATCAGACTCACTTCGCGCAACTCTTCTTCCAACCGGCGAACAAGCTCCACATGGTCTGCGCCGTGAACTCCGTGCTCGCAGGCCGCACCGACCTTCCGCTTTCCGTCCGCTGGCGCCTCAACGCGTTCTTCTTCCTCGCCTGGCTCAACCAGCGCGTGCCGGTGGTCGAGAGGATTAAGATCGGGTGAGATTGACGACCAACGATGCGTAGTGCAACTTGCAGATAAGCCATCGGCTGGAAAGGAAGGTTCGAATGAACTCGCGCAGGCTGCTTTTATTCGTGATACCGCTGTGTTTCTTTGTCTCAGCGCTGACACCCTTGTATGTTGCGCCGGAGAACCGGATCAAGCTCACCGCCTTCAGCGACTGGATCTCAGTGGTCGAAATAACGAGCGTGGCACTCGGCGACGAAAAGACAGGAGACGGAATTGGAGAGCGGCAGCTGGAGGTCAAAGGGCGGATTCTAGAGATGATTCGGGGGTCCGCGCCCGAGAACAATGAGTTCCGCGGATCAAAGGAGATCCTGCGGGTGATCGACGGGAAGCAATACAGCAAAAAGCGGAGTGTTCAGGAACTCGAATTCATACATGCGGCCGCGGATCGGAAAACGGGAATCGAGGACTGCAAAGTCGGGCATCGTTATCTGGTGATTCGCTGTGTGGTGGGTAGAGCGTATATTGGAGAGTTCTTTGTTGAAGTCTCCGAGGATGATGAGAAGTGGAGGTCAATGATCCTCAAGCGAGACTACTCCTATGGCGATCCCGCGCCCGAGGCTCCGCACAAGAAAAAACCGGAGTAGTTTCACCCTTCCCGCACCACCACCTCGCTGCCGTCTTCGACGGTGTCGGGCGGGTGGACGAGGACTTCGTCGCCGGCTTCGAGGCCGGAGAGGACCTCGGTGTGGCGGCCGTCGGTGTGGCCGGCCTCGACGTTGGTGAGCACGGCTTTGCCGCCGCGTTTGACGAAGGTTTTCCAGTCGTTGCCCTGGCGGAAGAGCGCGCCGGCGGGAACGGTGAGGACGTCGTCGGCATGCCAGGTGGCGATGCGGACTTCGACGCGGTAGCGGTCGCCGAGGGCGGCGGCGCTATCCGGCGGATCGACGAGGTCGCAGAGCACGATGACGCGTTGTTCCTCGACGCCGAGGGCGGAGATCTTGGTGAAGGCGGCGGGCTCGATGCGGCGGACGCGGGCCGTTAGATCGGATTCTCCGCCCCATTGTTCGATGGTGGCGGTGTCGCCGGGTCGGATGGCGACGGCGTCGCGGGAGAGGATCTCGGCTTCGATCTCGATGTCGGACGGATCTCCGATCTCGAGAATCGCCATGCCGGGGGTGACCGGGGTTTCGCTCTCCTGCATCACGTTGAGGATGACGCCGGAAACGGGCGAGCGGACCTCGACCGGCGGGTTTCCGTCACCGGCCGCGGGGCGGTCGAGCACGGCGCGGGCGCGGGCGAGTTCGTGCTCGGCGACCTGCAGGGCGAACTCGGCGGCGCGTTCGTCGGCGGAACGCATGGCGGCGTCGGTTTCTAGGCGGTCGCGATCGGATGCGGAGAGCGTGCCCTCGCGGGTGATGGCGCGGGCGCGGTCGCGGTCGGCGGCGGAAAGTTTGGCGGCGGAACGGGCGGCTTCGAGGCCTTCGGCGGCGCGTCGGACGGCGGCTTCCTGGGCGGCCACGGCGGCCTCTGCTTCGGCCCGGGAGCGCGGATCTAACAATGGTGCCTCGGACGGCGCGATGGCGGTGAGCACGGTCTCGTTGGCCACCACCTTGTCGCCGGCTTTGAACGGCACGCGTTTCATCGTTCCGGCGACGGGCGCGGAGACGACGTAGCGGTTGCGGATGCGGGTTTTCCCCTCCTCGGAAACGGTGACCGTTAGGCCCGAGCGGGAAACCGTTCCGGTTTCCACCTCGATCGGTTTCGGCCGCAGACCCCAGACGACGGCGGCCACGAGCAGGGCGATGCCGAGCCACGGCAGGATCTTGCGGAGGCGTTTGCGTCCGGAGGGATCCGGCTTCGGGTCCCACGGCGCACGGCCGTTGTTCTTCTCGTTCGGGGCGTCGGCCATGGTCGCGTGCGCCATGCATAGCCGCGGATGCGCGGCGGATCAAGGGCCGGGGACGCGGAGGACCGGCGTGTGGATCGCGCCGTCGGGAGTGAGCACGCTTTCGAAGAGGGTGAAACCGCAGGCGGTGAACGGACCGAAGGTTTCCTCGCCATGCTCACGCAGGAAGATCCGAAGCTTCGCCGGGCTGCCGCCGCGGCGCCGGCCGAGGGTGATGTGCGGCGTGAAGGGGCGGTCGTCGATGGCGATGCCGGCGGTCTGCGCGGCCTCGCGAACGGCGGCGGCGAGGGGCGGCAGGGCGTTTTCGGGATCCTCGACGCCGGCCCAGAGGACCATCGGTTTCCGGCTGCCGCCGAAGGTGCCGATGCCTTGCGCGGTGAGCGGAAACTCGGTGGGCACGATGGCGGAAAGCGTCTCGCGGAGTGTCGCGTCGTTTTCCAGCGGAACATTGCCGAGGAAACAAAGCGTCAGGTGGATCTGCGGCGCGGGCACCGCCTTGAGGCCGGAAAGTCCCGAGGCGGTGGCGGCGAGTTTGTTCCGGAGGTCTTCCGGAAGCTCGATGGCGACGAACATGCGCTTGGCCATGAACCGACCATGGCAAATGCCCGGAGCGGATGCACGGGGGAATGTGGCGGCGGCTTCAATCCCGCGCCTTCAACACGCCGACGAGGTCGAGTTTCGCGAGCATGCGCGAGACCAGCGTGAACGACAGCCCGGCGGCGGTGAGCACGACGAGGATGGCGGTGGCGTAGGTGGAAGTATTGATCAGGATCGGCAGGCGCACCGTCTCCGTGCTGAACGACGAGATGATGAACAGCGCCAGCCCGCGGCCGAACAGCAGGCCGGCCGGCAGGGCTAACAGAACGAGGGTTGCCAGCTCGCCGACGAGCACGCCGCGCACCTCGGGCATGCGGAAACCGACGACGCGCAGGGTGGCGAGTTCCCGCGAACGCTCGGAGAGGGCGATGCGCGCGCTGTTGTAGACGACGCCGAAGGCGACGATGACGGCGAGGGTGAAATACAATTTCCGCAGGATGCCCATGCTCTTGCCGGTGGTCTCGCGGAAGGCGGCGAGCTGGTCTTTCTTCACCATCACGAACGCGGCGCGCGGCGTGTCCTTCACCTCGCGCATGAAGCGGTCCCAATGTTTCTGGTCCACCGCGAGGTGGGCGCCGTTGACGGTTTCCCCCTCCTTGAGCGCCCGGCGCAGCGCGTCGATGTCCATGTAGGCGGCCACACCGGCGAAATCCGTCACCAGCCCGCGGATCGGCACGGTGAGGATCGGGCGGCGTCCGTCGAGCACCTCGACGCGCACCTCGTCGCCGATCCTCGCGCCGATGACCTCGGCGAGTTTCTCCGACATGACGAGTCCCTCGCGCGGCATGACGATCGGCTTGCTGTTTTCGTCCAACAAGCGGTTCAGGTGGCTGCCGCGCGAGAGGCCGGTGACGGCGAGCTTGCGTTGGTGGTGCCCGTAGACGAGGCGCGCGGGCACGCTGCGGATCGGTTCGGCGCGGGTGACGCCGGGCAGGTGTTCGAGGTCGTGGAGGCCCTTGAGCGACGACGGTTCCGTTAGAAACACGGTGACGTCCTGGCGCGCGACGCGGTTCCACTGGAAGGTAAGCAGGTGGTCGATGCTGTCGTTCATCGCACCGGGCAGCACCATCAGGCCGGTCGCCAGTGCGAGACCCGCGGCGGTGAAAAGCGCCTGCCACGGGCGCCGCTCGATGTTGCGCAGGGCCATCCGGTAGGCCGGGCTGAAAAAATGCGTGAGTCCGATGCGTTCGAAGACCGACGGTTTGAAATCGGCGGGTGGCTCGGGCCGCATCGCTTCGGCCGGCGGCAGTTTCACCGCCTGCCAGACGACGGTGGTTACCCCCACCGCGGACGCGCCGAGGCTGATGAAGAGCGCGATGCCGAGCGCCTGGGTATCGAGTTGGAATTCCAGATGCGGGAATCGGAAAAACTCCGTGTAGAGACTCACCAGTCCGCCGCCCATCCAGCGGCCGGCGAAGGAGCCGATGATCGTTCCTAACACCCCGATCACCAACACGAACTTGAGATAGTGGCCGCCGACTTGTTTCGACGAATACCCGAGCGCCTTCATCTGCGCGATCTGCTCGCGCTGCAGCCGCACGATGCGGGAGAGCACCGCGTTGACCATGAATGCGGCGACGCTCAGGAACACCAGCGGATAGGCCAGCGCGAGCGAGTGCAGAACGCGCAGCTCGTCATCAAGTCGTTGGGCCGATGCCTGGTCGTCGCGGGTGATCGCGCCGCCGGCGCCGTAGCGGGCGAGCCGGCGGTCGATTTCGGAAACGATCGGTGCCGGGTTCGCGCCGGGCGCGAGGTCGAGGCACAGGTCGTTGAACGCGCCGTCCATGTTGTAGGCCACGGCGAGCGCGCGGTAGGGCATCCAGATCACGCTGAACCGCTTGTGGTCCGGCAGGGTTTCACCGGCTCGCGCCTCGAACACGAACTCGGGCGACAGGCCGATGCCGACGATCTGGAGCGTCTCGCGGCGGCCGTTGATGACCGCGACCAACGAGTCACCGGGCGAAAGGTGGTTTTCAATCGCGAACGATTCGCCGACAATGACCGCACGCCGTTCGTCCGGCCGCGGGAAACGTCCGGTGCGCAGGAACACGCGGTTCAGTTTCGGCTGGCCTCCGTCCTCGGGCAGGGAAATCAGGTGGCCGGTAGCCGGTTCGGTGAGTCCCGGCAGATCGAGCGTGACGTCGAGCACCACGCGCGGCTCGACGGCTGCGACGCCCGGCAGTTTCTTAAACGGCTCGGCTTCCGACAGGGGCGCTCGCTTCAAGGTCGCGAACACATCCGCCATCGCGAACTCCTGATAGTAGGCCGAGCGGGTCGACTCGAGCGTAAGAATCAGGCTGCGCGTCATGATCATCATCGCCAGCCCGCAGGCCATCACCAAAGACACAGCCAGCACCTGGCCCTTCATCTTGGACAGGTCGCGCAGCAGCTTGCGGTCGAGCGGAGATATCAAAGTGCCGGGTGATCAGTGGAAGAGGTAGGCGAGGGGAGGCGTCTGAGATGTCGGAACCGGACCACTGATCACCGATCACTGATCACTCGGCACTTCGTTCACCATTTCAGCGCGGAGGCGGGCAGGCGGGTTTCGTTGTGTTCGGTGCGGATGATCTTTCCGTCGGACAGGTGGAGCACGCGGTCCGCCATGTCGGCCATCGCGGCGTTGTGGGTGATGACCACGGTGAGGGTGCCGAGCTCGCGGTTGATGCGCTCGACCGCTTCAAGCACGGCGATGCCGGTGGTGACGTCGAGCGCGCCTGTCGGCTCGTCGCAGAGCAGGACTTCGGGGCGTTTGGCGATCGCGCGGGCGATGGCGACGCGTTGTTGTTCGCCGCCGGAAAGCTGGGACGGGAAATGGTCCATGCGTTTCGCGAGGCCGACCATGTCGAGCGCTTCCTCGGGCGTCATCGGGTCGCGCGAGATGCCGGTGATGAGGGCGACATTCTCGCGCGCGGTGAGAGACGGAATGAGGTTGTAGAACTGGAACACGAAGCCGACACAGTTGCGGCGGAACAGGGTGAGCGTGTTCTCGTCGTCGGTGCCGTCGAGCGGCCAGTCCTTGTAACGCAGCTCGCCGGAGGTCGGGACGTCGAGGCCGCCGAGGATGTTGAGGAGTGTTGATTTCCCGCTGCCGGAGGCACCTAACAGGCAAACCAGCTCGCCGGCGCCGAGGTCGAGGTCCACGCCGGCCAACGCGACGACATCCACCTCGCCGGTGTGATAGACCTTCCGCAGGTTCCGGGCTTGGAACACGGTGCCGATGGAAACGGGTGCGGCTGGCATGAACGTGGGCGCAGCATAGCAGCGGATCGGCGGAGGACAAATCCGTAGGCGCGGTCGTGAGACCGCGGAGCGGGGTGAAGTCGCGGTCTC
Source organism: Akkermansiaceae bacterium (assembly GCA_024233135.1). Lineage (GTDB taxonomy): Bacteria > Verrucomicrobiota > Verrucomicrobiia > Verrucomicrobiales > Akkermansiaceae > Luteolibacter. The sequence continues at coordinate 50,862 of JACKPZ010000014.1, forward strand.
ACGACCGCGCCTACGTTTTGAGAGTAAACGGCAGGGGCTCGAAGGCGCGGCCGTTCAGCAGCGGTTGGAACGCGTGGCCGCCGGGGTGATAGACGCGGGTGGTCACCGGGCGGATGGCGTGTTTTCCCTCGATGGTCCACGTTTCGCCGCCGGCGAGCGCGCGCTTCCGGCCTTTGAAGACCTTGGGACTGAGGCTGCCGTTCGCCTTGCGGTGGTGGATGGCGTAGTCAAAGAGGACCTTCAGCGGCCGCTTCGAGGTGTTCCGGACGACGAGCCGGTAGCCGATCGCTTCGCCGACTTTCATCAAGCGCCGGTCGAGTTCGCAGGAAACAATTTCGAGGGAATCCGCTCCGCCGTATCCGAGCAACGCGAGCGCGCCTGGGTGTCCCGCTTTCAGCATGGTCCGGCAGGCGTGGCGGGTGAGTTTGTCCAAGCGCGGATCTTCCGGCGATCTTTGGCGCCAGCGCGTCAGGGTCGCGATGACAAGATCCGGATGGCGTTTGCTGAAGTCGTTGAGGTGGTTCGAAACGGAAAGCCGGACGTAGTCGCTCGGATCGAGATGGAGTTTCTCCAGCAGATCGAGCGTCGGGTGGGGCGGCTCCAACAATTCCGGTAGGTTCCCGCCCCACGGCAGGAACGGCCGCGACCCCTCGGAAACCAGTCGCCGCACGTGTTCGCACGGATCGTCGCACCAGGCGTGGAGCTGCCGCAAGGTCCGCCCGCGCAACGGTTCCTCCCGCAAAAACACCCGGATCCCGAACTCCGCGGTGAAACACTTCGTCATTTCGCTAAATGACAACATGGAGACTTCGAAGTGGTTCGTGGCGGTTCCGTGGCGGGAGACGATCTCGGTGAAGGGCCAGACGAGGAATCCGCGGAGCCCGCCGACATGCATGGCACGGACGAGGATGGGGAACATCGTTTGCGGATCCTGCGGCAGGCCGGCGGCGATGCGTTCGGCGAGAAACTGCATGCGTTGTTTCAACTCCAGCGGCTCCAGCGCGGCGGCGAGGCCCCGGTGGAAACGTGGCAGCGGAAACTCCGGATGCGCTTGCTTCAGCGCCGCGCCGATGAGCCGGGCCTTGTCGGCGGAGAGTTCGTTTTTGAAGGGCTCCATGCGGGAGAAATCCGTAGCCGCGTCAGCGCTAGTTCTCCAGCCGGAACTCGGGGATTTCGAAAGGCACGGACACGGTGCCGCGGTAGGTCCGGTCGATCAGATAAAACCTGGCGCCCTTGAGGAATTCGACGGGGTCGATTCGTTCGTCGGAATTGTTGGTTGCGATCGAGATCTGCTTTTTCTGGCACCACCAACCGAAGGTTGCGCTCGAACTGCCGCTTCCGCTGCCCAGCGTCGTATGCCGGCCGGTCCGCGGGTTCACGATCAGGATCTCGATCTCGTTGTATGGATTCCTCATGTCTCCGCGGGACAACAGGCTCGTTCCGGCGGCGCTGACTTCCACGGCGATTCCTCCCCCGGGCGACGGCTCGATCCGCCCGATGCGGTAGCGGAAACGACCGGCCGCCGCGTTTTCCCCGGCGCGTGCCGGCAGGTCGGCGAGAATGACGGGCTGATAGATCTCGACCCGGGCCTCGCCGGTGATGGTGGCGGTTCTGTCAGGTCGTCTTTGCAATTCCCTGGTGTTTCCTTCAAACCACACATGGTTTGTCCATCGCAATACCGCGGTGGGATCGTCCTTGGGAGGTTCGATGCCGAGCGATGGGAGAATGGTCCGGGACGCATCGCCGGAGTAGGGCGAGTTGGTCGCCTCGCTCGCGATCACGCCGCCATCCCGGAAACGCGCTTCCGACTTCACTCCCATCGGGTAAGCCAGCCATGTGTCCGGAGCCCCGTCGATCCGTGCGCTCCGGACCACCGTGGTGAAATCCACCGTTGCGGGTGAGACTCGAGATCCGCGGCGCATCCAGCCAGGAGATCTCAAGCGGATCCGTGAACGGAGCGGCATCCGCACCGGAAACGGCGAGCGGGCGGGCGAAGTTCCATTGCCAACCGGTGGATGCGATGGCGATGAGGGGACGGCCGCGACGACTCCGGCGGCGATGCTCAAGACCGGTCTCTTTTTCGCGATGAAACCCCACGCGAGCAGGGGGCCGGCGATCAGAATCAATCCTTCGGCAAGCAGCCATCGGGATGCCTTGAGCAGACGCGCCTCTTCCACGAATTGGAAGCCGCCGGGACGATTGAAAATCGCGACCGCCAACCAGAGCGCCAACGCCGCCAGCACGATGGTGAGCAAGGTGGCTCCGATGAAACCTCGTGTGTGAGTGCCGACGATCCAGGCGATTGATGCCGGGATGCCGAAGACGAGCGTGGTTTCGATGAAATACAGCAGCCAGTCGCCTGGTGTGAGTTCCAATCGCAATACGATCACACCAAGCGCCTTCACCAACAACCACGGGACGAGCACGAACGCCGTGATGGAAAGGACCTTGGAAAGCCACAGTGTGTTCCGCGTCACCGGCCGCGTGCCGATGAAGGCATCGCCGCCGGAGTAGGAATCGGCCCGGAGGATTTTCAGCGTGGCGGCGAAGATCTGGAAATACTGGACGGCCAGCAGCAATCCGAGGATCGGCGCGGCGGCCTCCACCAGCGCGCCGGTGATGACGAGCGGCACCAGCGCGGCGGCGAGAAACACCGCCCACGCGCCGAACAGTCCGTTTCTGGCGAATGCGAAATCCTTGCGGCAGAGATGGATCAGGGTCGCCATGAGGTGTCGATGAGGTTGACGTTTTCGAAGCGGAACTCGCGGCGGAAGGTGCCGCCGGATTCGTCGCCGGTGATGATGAGTTCGGCTCCGTCGAGCCAGTCGGACGAGACCTGCGTGTCGCCGCGACTGCTTTCCATCGAGACGGATGCATTGGTGACCGCCGAACCAAGCGCGTAGTGGGCGGCGGTATGGTTGGAGTTGGACTCGCCCACTTGATTGAGGAACTCGCCACGTCTGGAGTTGATAGCGATCTTCTTGAGAGTGCGGTGGGGCTCACCATGCCATCCGCCTCGAAGCTTGCTTATCGGCCGCTCTTCGATGGTCTGATAGGAAACCCAGTCGTTCCGCGTGATTTCCACGCTGGTGACCGTGATTCGCCTGTTGCCGATTCTTGCGGACGCTCCGGCTTTCAATGGGATGCGGGCAAGCACGACCGGGCGTTTGATGGGAATTTCGACCTCCCCCTCCAGCACGGCGTTCGGACCCGCGGCATCGACCTTGGTTTTCTGGAATTCGCCGATTTCGACCTGTGGGGCGGGGTTCTCCCATTTCCATGGCAATGGAATCCCGACGACCGGCAGGACAATTTCCTCTGCTAGGCCCGCCCAGGCGGTTTGTCTGGATTCGATCACGACACCCGCCGGGGAAACGAGCGAGGAACGATATCCATTCGGATAGACCCACCACTCCGGAGGAAGGCCCTCCATCCGGCTGTAGGCACTGATATGCTGATAGTGGATGTCGTTGTAGCCTCCGAATCCCCAGTTGAATCGAGCGTTCTTGTTTCCATTGAACCGGTCTTCCCGGAACGAGAATTCGACCTTCGACAGATCCGGCCACTCGGAGCGCGGAGCTTCGGCTTCCGGGCGGGTGAAGGTTTTGACGAAGTTGACGGGCCAAAAAAACCATGCGAGGGAGGCGGCCAGCGTGGTGCCGGCGATTGCCGCGGTGAGGCGCTCGGGACGGCGGGCGCGGAATGTGATGAAGAGTCCGATCAGGAGACCGGCGACGGCGATGATTTGGGTGACCAGTTGGCGGCTGAGCTTGAGGTATTCGATGTCGTAGCTCCATTCCGGTTTGGTTTCCCGAGAGAGATATTCCGCCGCGTTTACATAGATGACAAATACGATGAGGAACGCGAAGGAGAGCCCCATCGCGATGGTGAGGAACCGCGTATAGGTTTCCATGCGAGCGGCGAGGGTGAGCGCGATCATCGCGACCACGCTGTGCACGAGCATTTCCTCAGCGAAGATCAGCATGAGATCGCCGACATCCGGGCGCAGTCCGGCGAGTGGAAACATCAGCACCTGGAACAGCGCCATCGGCAGGATGACGATGGCGCATGACATGAGCTTGGAAACAAGCCACGTGCCTTGCGAAACCGGCCGGCTGCGGTGAAACGCGGTGTCGCGCAAGGGCGCGTCGAGCTGCACGATGCGGCCGACGGATAGAAACAACAGCAGCCATGAGCCGTAGCGGAGGAAGGGCAGCCATTCCACCAGGCCGACGCGCTCTCCGATCGGTGTGACGGCCGGCCACAGGATGCCGGCGGCGGCGAGCCAGGTGATCGCGACGAGCCAGCGCGAGTGCCGCAGGTCCTTGCGGACGTGGTGGAACACGGAGGTCATGAGCGCGGGCTTTCCGTTTGGCATTTCTTCGCGAGGGCGATGAAGATTTCCTTGAGCGAGAGGGTGGAAACCTCGATCCGCACCTGCGGGTGGGCGGCCTGGATGGCGGCGGTGGTTTCCCCGTCGAAGGCGGTGTGGATGAATCGGCTGTGGTCGCCCTCGCGCTGGAGGTTGAGAATGGCGGACGTTTCCTCGATGGGCATGTGCGAGCCATAGAGATCGATGCGGCGGAAGCGTTCCTGCAGCGTGTCGAGCGACTCGGAAACCTGGAGCCGTCCTTCGTCGATGATCACCACGTCGTCGGCGAGTTTTTCGACGTCGTCGATGTCGTGGGTGGAGAAGAAGATCGACCAGTCGTTCTGGCGGGTGATCTCGAGCACGGTGTCGAGGAACTCGGAGCGGACGAGCGGATCGAGGCCGGCGAAGGGTTCGTCGAGGATGAGCAGGCGCGGGCGGAAGGCCATCGCGAGCAGCAGGGCGAGCTTCACCTTTTCGCCGCGCGAGCAGCGGGAGATGCGGCGCTGGAGCGGGATGCCGAGTTTTCCTAACAGTTCTTTCTCGAAGGCCTTGTCCCACTCCGGATAGAGCGCGGAGGTGAAGGCGATGAGTTCCTCGCCGGTCATCCAGTCGTAGAGCTCCTGGTTTTCGGAAACGTAGCCGGTTTTCCGCCAGTCCCCGGGGCGGAGTTGCTGGGAGTCGCGGCCGAAGAGGGAACAGGATCCGCCGCTGGGCCGGATGAGGCCGGCGAGCATCTTGATGGTGGTCGTTTTCCCGGCGCCGTTGCGGCCGAGGAACGCGCAGGCGCGGCCGGCGGGCAGGGCGAGCGACAGGTCGTGGACGGCGTCCTTGTGGCGGTAGCGTTTGGCGAGGCCGCGGGCTTCAATGATCGTTTCCATGGATCTTTTCGTGTTGTTGGCGGATGAGTTCGAGGAGTTCGTCGGCCGTGAGGCCGTGGTGGGCGGACTCGATGACGAGTTGCTCGATGAGCGGCTGGAGCGCGCTGAGGCGTTCGGCGCGCGGCGAGGGGCGGCGGTCGGCCACGAAACTCCCGGCGCCGGGGTGGCTCGCGAGCACGCCCTCGTCGGTGAGGCGGGCGATGGCGCGCTGCACGGTGTTCGGGTTCACGCCCAGCTCACGGCTGATGACGCGGACCGACGGCATCTGCTGGCCCGGCTGGAGCTGGCCGGCGGCGACCGCTTTTTTCACCGCCCGGACGATCTGTTCGTAGATCGGTTCGCCGAGCTGGATCTGGATGGGGAAGGGGAGCATGTCCGTGCAACTGTATTAAATGCATTAATACAGTGCATACGGATGCGGCAAGCGGATTCTGTGGGAACGTGCGATTTCCGCGTTTCACCAATCCGGCCCCTGCTGGCGAACGGCTTCGTAAAGCACGATGGCGATGGCGGTTGAGAGATTGAGGCTGCGGGTGCCGCCGGGGGCCATCGGGATGCGCAGCGCGCGGTCGCCGGCGGCGTGCACGATGTCTTCGGGCAGGCCTTTCGTTTCCCGGCCGAAGACGAGGTAGTCACCGGCATGGAAGTCGGTTTTCCACGGCGTGCCGGACGCCTTGGTGCTCAGAAACCAGAAGCGCGCGTCCGGTCCGGCGTCGGCCATCAGGTCATCCAGCGACTCCCAGACCCGCAGTTTCACGTCCTGCCAGTAGTCGAGCCCGGTGCGGCGGACGTGTTTGTCATCCAGCGAGAAACCGAGCGGTTTCACCAGGTGCAGCGTCGCATCCGTGGCCAGCGCGAGCCGGCCGGCGGCACCGGCGTTGTGCGGGATCTCGGGTTCGACGAGGACGATGTGGAACATGGATCACCTGGGATCGAGCCGCCGCGCCAGCGTGATGGACAGGCCGAGCGCGCCGATGAAGAGGAGGTAGCAGGCCAGCAGTTCGAGGTAGCTCTTGCAGATTCCGGGAATGCCCGGTGCGAACGCGTCGCCCAGCGCCGCCTTCCAGAATCTCGCGCTGCCGATCACGCGGTTGAATACGTAGAGGATCAAAAGGGCGGCGGCGATCAGCCCGGAGCCGGCGTGGTTGCCGAGGATCGTGAGGAAATGCAGCATGATCCGCCGGTTCTTGAGGATCTCGATGAGCGCGACGAAGAGGATCACCCCGATCACCCAGGCTTCGGGAAACTTCCCGCCGAGGATTTCCGAGACGAAATCCTCGATTTCCCCGACGAAGGCGGCGAAAAACAGCATCCCGAGCACCCGGCAGACCGGACGGTAGGCGCCGGCGTGGGACGAGGCGCCCCACATCACCACCGATGCGGCGGCGAGCAGGACAGCCTGCAGGAGCTCCACGGTCCCTTGTTCCACCGGCACCGAAGTGCGGTTCGGCAGCCACGCGGGGAGGAGGATGGCGACCGATCCGCCGGCAATGAGCAGGACCCGCATCAGGGTCCGTGACCACGAGGGGCTTCTCCGGGGCTTCGGCGGTGGATCGCTCATCCGCCACCTGCGTACGCGGTCGCCGGGGAGCGCGCAAGAGCGTTGAGGAATCAACGGCCCCCACACGATATTTACCACGTATTCGCGTCGGTTCTTTTTGAAAAAACTTCCTTGCCGACCCCCTCCGTTTTTCGAGAGTGAGACCCGTCATTGCCCAAAACCGCCCCATGATTCCATCATCGCATCGTCGCATTGGTAAGGCCGCGTTCCTCTCGCTGCTGACTCTCGCCATCACCAGCCCCGCATTGTTCGCCCAAGGGGCCGAGGCTGGGAAATCAACGCTCCTGGACCGATGGGTTCTCGACGGCGGCCCGACGATGGGGTTCATCGGCGCGGCTGTGGTCGGCTTCATCGCGCTGGCGGTCTACAATTTCATGGCGCTCACCAAGGCGAAGTTCTGCCCCGACGACCTGAAGGCCGCGCTGCTTGACCACATGGCAAACTGCCGCGTCCGCTCCGCCATCGAGCTCGCCTCCAGCCATCCGTCCTACCTCGGCCGCATGGTTGCCTACTCGTTCCCGAACATCGACGCCACCCGCCCCGAGGATCTCGGCCGCGACCATGTCGAGGACGCCATGGCCGACTTCACCACCAATGAGAACCGCAAGATCTCGACCTGGATCAACTACATCTCGGTCATCGCCCAGGCCTCCCCGATGCTCGGACTGCTCGGCACGGTCATCGGTATGGTCAGCGCCTTCGGCACCCTCAAGGAAGCCGGTGCCGCCGACCCCTCGCAGCTCGCCGGTGACATCTCCGTCGCCCTGTTGACCACCCTCTGGGGCCTGATCAACGCGATCCCCTGTATCATCACGTTCTACATCCTGAAGAACAAGTTCGCCGGCCTCGTCGCCGAGACGGTCCACAGTGCCGAGGAAATGTTGAACGCCGCCGTCGCCACGGTGAATGCGGACACCCTCTACGCCAAGATCCCCGAAGGCATCGCGGAATAAGACCGGTTGCGGATTCCGGGGAAATGTCCTATCCATAGGCTCCCCGGATCCCGGAAACCCAAGCCCGCCACGCAGCCATGGCCTCCCGTCTTCGCCAAGCCACCGCCAACAAGGAGGAAGAAGCCACCTTGGACATGTCGCCGATGATCGACATGGTCTTCCTGCTTCTCATCTTCTTCATCGTCAACGCCACCGCGATCATCGTCAAAACCGACCCCGACGTCGAACCGCCGATCGCCAAGAACTCGAAGCGGCAGACGGAAAAGGGCGGGCGCATCGTGGTGAACGTGCGCGACGACGGGACCTTCACCGCGGAGAACTTCGATGTCATCCTGCCCGGCGAGGACGAGATCAAGGACTACGTCGAGAAGGAGAAGGACAAGCATCTCGGACTCGCCGAGAAGCCGAAACTCCACCTGCGGGGCGACAAGGACGCGGTCTTCCGCCACAGCCGCACCGCCGTCCGGGCCGCGGCCGCCGCCGGCGTCAATGAAGTGGTCTTCGCCGTGTTCGTGAAAGACCCGGGCTACAAATAATTCTTACCGAAGCACCGAAACCATGGCACGCCATCGGAAATACGAAGCGGAGGAAGAGTCGGATCCGGCTCTCGACATCTCGTCGCTCATCGACGTCTGCTTCCTGCTCCTCATCTACTTCCTCGTCACCTCGACGATCACCCCCCGCGAAACCGACCTCGGCATGGCCCTGCCCTCGCCGATGCCGAGCTCCGAACAGCCGGACATCGTGCCGATGTTCATCCAGATCGAGTCCGGCGGGCGGATCTTCACCGGCACCGGCCCGTCGCAGCAGGCGATGGATTCGGACCCGGCGGTGCGCGATGTGCCGCTCCTGCGCGCCGCGCTCGAGATCTACGCCACCGCCGCCCGTGCCGCCGGCAGCAAGCCGCTCGTGCAGGTTTATGCCGATGGCGACGCCACCCAGCAACGGGTGATCGACGTGCTCAACGCGCTCGCCGGAGAGGACATCACCTCGGTGACCTTCACCGACCTCGTCGACTGAGGCGGGCGTTCGCTGCGGCGCTTATGAAACGGCTTTTCCTCCCTCCGGCGTCTCCCTCCCGCCGGACGTGGCCGACTTGATTTTTCGAAAACCTCATCTCTCCTGTAATCATGCATTTCCGAAACCACTCCGCGCTGATGGCGGCGGGCCTGGGCCTCGTTCCGTTCGTTCTCACCGTCCCCGCCCACGCGCAGGACGATCTTCCGGGGCTTGTCGACAAGTCGCTCTCCGCGATGAAGGAGCAGAAGTGGCAGGAGGCGCTCGCGTTCAACACGCAGGCCGTGGAGCGCTTTGGCAAGGACCCGAAGCATGCCAACAAGATCTACGGCCCGCGGTTTGGCACCATCGTCTACCGCAAGGGTCTCTGCGAACTGAAGCTCAAGCAGTGGGACGCGGCGATGAAGTCGTTCGAGAGCTGCTACCGCGACTACCCGAACGGCGGAGCCAACGCCGTCGCCGGCGGCGGCAACCAGTTCGAGAAGATGTCCCTCCTCAAGTGGGGTGAGGCGGCGATGGGCGCCAAGCAATGGCAGCTCGCCATCGACAAGTTCAAGAAGTTCCTCGAGGAACGCGACAAGGCGCGCGACCGCTTCCCGCAGGGGCCGTTCTACGTCGGCCTCGCGGTCTGTTACTACAACCTCGGCAAGCTGCCCGAGGGCAACGAGAACCTCGAGATCGCGGTCAAGAACAAGGACAAGTTCCCGACGCCGGACGAGGCGGTCGCCTCGGGCATCCAGGCGATGGTCGTGGCCGCCGTGGCGAAGAAGGACGAGCAGGCGATCATCGATTTCATTTCCAAGAACCGTGGCGACATCCTCGGTGCTCCGTTCGAGATGGCCCGCTATTCGAACATCTACCTCAAGGCCGCCGCGCAGACCGTCAACTCGGGCATGCCGGCCGCCGGCTTCGCCATCTATCAGCTCATCCCGTCGGTCGAGGAGTCGATCGCGGGCATCCGCGCCAGGATCAACGCTCTGGGCCCGCTGCGCATGGTGAGGGACGGCGTGAAGACGATCGAGAAGGACCGTCTGGAGGCGGACCTCAAGGTCCTCGAAACCCAGCGCAACGGCAAGGGGTCCGCCGATGCCAAGCGGCTCAAGGGAGTTGCCGCGCTGCATGAGATGTCCGGCGACCTTCGCGGCGCCTATGCCGCCTACAAGCTGCTGGAGACCCACTATCAGGGATCCGAATCGCGCGAGGAGAATCTTTTCAACCTGATCCGCCTCGGCGCGGTGGTCGCTCCGGGCGAAACCACGAGCGACTACGCCGAGGTGTTCGTCGAGAAGTTCCCGGATTCGAAATACATGCCCTTGGTGCAGCGCCTGCAGCTCTCCTCGTTGTTCTCGAAGGGCGAGTATGAAACGTGCATCGAGGTGGCCACCGAGATGCTGCCGAGTCTGAAGGAAGGCACGGCCGAGCACGACATGGCCCTCCACGTCCTTGGCGGTTCGTTGTTCTACACCGGCGAATACGACAAGGCGGATCCGAAGCTCGAGGAGCACTATGAGAAATACCCGGAGAGCACCTTCCGGGTCGCCACCTCGTATTTCCGGGCCTCCAACAAGTCGCGGCTGCAGTTCTGGAAGGAGGCGGGCCGCCTGCTCGACGATTTCCTCTCCAAGTATCCGGATCCGCAGGAAAACGTCTATCTGCCCTTCGCCCTCTACGACCGCGCGAACACCCACTACGCGCTGGAGGAGAACGATGCCGCCCTCGAGAACATCGCCCGGGTGATCGCCGAGTTTCCGACCTGCAATGTCATCGACCAGGCCTACAACCTGCGCGGCAACGTCGAGCAGACGCTCGGAAACCGCGACGACGCGCGCAAAGCCTACGAGAAGGCCATCGGGATCGCCGAGTCCCGCGGCAACCAGGGCGTCGCCGCCGAGGCGGTCTACTCGCTGGTCGCCTTGCTGGGTGACAAAAAGGAGGCCAAGGACGACCCGAAGGTCCTCAAGGAGGCGGTGAAATACGCCGACAAGTACTGGAAGCAGTATGCCGACGTTTCTCCCTATTACAAAACCCGGGTCGCCGTGGCTGAGATGGACGCCTACGAATCGGTGGATCGTTTCGACGAAGGACTCAAGCGGATCCAGGACGTGATTTCCGAGAGGGCCAAGGATCCGGAGGCCAGCGGTCTGGAGGAGGTGATCAACTCGTACACCGAGTTCTATCTCCGCACGCACACCCCGCAGGAGCTGAAGGAGCACTACTACAGCTTCCCCGGCATCCGGAGCACCGACCGCGCCGCCCGCGCGCTGCTGCGTGTCGCGGTGATCGGCGTGTTCGAGAAGGTGGCCAAGGAGTCCGAGGACGAGGCCCGCAAGCGCGATGCCGACGCGATGATCAAGGTGCTCTTCAACGAGCTGAAGAGCGACTTCGCTCTCAAGGATCTCACCAACTTCATCCTCACCAAGGTGGGCGACTACCTGCGAAACAACACCGCCACCCCGCGCGAGGCCCTGCCGTATTACGACGAGGTGCTCGGCCGCAGCGACCAGTCGCAGCGATTCGCCGCCCTGCTCGGCCGTGCCGATGTCTACGGCCGCTCGTCGAACCCCGCGGATATCGAGAAGGCCATCGAGGACTTCCGCCGCGTCTACGCCGACTCGCAGGAGAAGGGCGAGCGCGAGTTCGCCTCGTATCGTATCGTCGAGCTTCTGATGGAGAAGAAAGACTACGCGGGAGTCGAGAAGGAGGCCGCGGTTTATCTCGACCGCGAGAAGACCGGCTTCAGCCAGTATCCGCTGCAGGTCGGCCTCACCCTCGCCCGCGCCTACGCCGCCCAGAAGAAGGTGAACGACGCGCTGGCGATGTACATCAAGGTCTGGGGCGGCCAGCTCGGCAACATCAGCACCTCGGCACCGGCGACCTTGGAGTGGATGAAGCTCTCGTGGGACCGGAATTTCCCGGCGGAGAAGGCCGGCGGAACGGCCGACCGTCAGGGTGCCTACAACACGGGCGCCACCTACATCCAACTCACCGAAGGTCTGAAGGACAAGATGAGTTCGGAGGAATTGGAGATTTGGAACCAGATCGAACAGCTCGCCAAGACCTACGAAGCCGACGCGTCGGTGAAGTCGCTGGAGGAGCAGAAGAAAGAAAAGGAAGGCAAACGCTGAACCCCGAAAACCCCAACCCGTTCCAATTCCGATCATGAAGAAGATTCTCCTCTCCGCCCTCGTCCCGGCCCTCGCCATCGTGGCGCAGGCGCAGGATGGATTCCAAACGCCCGCCGTGGTGGTGGACAAGGAAGGCGGCTATTCTCAGGTGTGGGTGACCGCCGCCACCAAGTCCGCGTTCCGATACAAGGTCACCGAGATTTCCACCGAGACCGAGGACAAGAAGTTCGCGGACGTCGCGACGGTGTATTTCCTCGAGCCGCCGGCGATGTCGAAGGCGATCGATCTGATGGAAAGCCGGAAGTACGCCGAAGCCAAGGAGGCCTTCGGCCGCATCCGGCAAGCCTGCAAGCCGGTGATTTCCGCTCCGGGCAACCCGGGCACGCTGGCCTCGTTTTACGAGATGGAGTGCATGCGCGCCACGTGCGACCTCGAAGGTCTCTCCACGGCGCTCAAGGATTTCGTCAAAGACCCGCTGATCAACGATTCACACCTCCGCCAGGTGGAGCTTTACGTCCTCTGGGACGCGGTGCGCACCAAGAGCTGGGAGCGTCTCGGTATCCTCGCGGAGCAGCAGTCGCAGAATCCGCTCTGCCCCGGACATCGTGCCCAGGTCGCCTACTGCGGCGGCCTCGCCATGGAAAACCTGGACAAGCCGGCCGAGGCCTTGATCGCCTATTCCGCCGCGATGACGGCGGATGCCGGTGAGTCCGACTACGTGGCCCGCGAGGCGGCGCTGCGTGTGCTCGCGATCCACTCGGCCGATGAGGAGGTCAAGCGGGCGATCACCAACTGGGGAACCAAGGACGAGAACAAGAACGGCCGCGGCTACAACGATCTCATCGAGGCGGCCGCGGTCGCCGAGTTGTTTGAGAAAACCCTCGGCGGAGGGGCTCCGCTGCCGGACGAATACAAGAAGCTCCTCAAATACCGGGTGAAACCGGAAACCGCCGGCGACGCCTGAGCGCCCGCCACCCTACGGGATCGGGTAGGGTCCTCCGTGATTGACAGCAAAGCGGCGGAAAACCTAGAAACAAGGGAGTTCATCCGGACATTTCCCTCATGTTCCCCACTTTCACCCTCCCCCCCCGGAAGTTGTGGAGCGCCTCGATGGTCGCGCTTGCTTGTTGCTGCGGCTCCGTGGCGGCCCAGAATTTCTCCCTCCAGCTCGCGGATACCGACCCGCTCGGAATCGACGCATTCGTGCCCGGTCTCGATGAACTCGGCGTCGGCGGCGCCAGTGGCATCAAGGGCGATCTCGACTACGGATTCGAGCTGGACACCGAGTACAATTCGAATTTCCGCCTCACCGAAACCAACGAGGAAAGCGAGTTCTCGATCTTTTTCACCCCGTGGATCCGCTACAACTCGGACCCCGAGGGTGGCGCGAAAGTGAAGTTCAGCGCATCCTACCGGCCGGTCGTGCGCCGGTATTTCGACAACGACCAGCTCAACGACGTCAACCAGAACGGAGAGCTCAACCTGCGGCTCGTCGGCAGCCGCACCGAGGTCAACTTGTTCACTCGTTTCTACGAGCTCACAGGCACCGACCGTCTCACCGGCAGCTTCGTCGATGGTTCGTTGATCACCTCGGGCATCCGCGCTTCTCGCCAGATCGCCTCGCGCACCTCGCTCAACGCCGGCTGGTCGTATGGGGTCTCGGACTACGATTCCCCCGGACTCGAGGGTTCCGAGTTGTACTCGATGTACTTCGGCGGCTATTGGCAGGCATCGGAGCGCCTCAGCATCGGCCCGTCGCTGCGCTACAACATCACCGAGTCGGACAGCGCCGGCACCCGCGACGCGTGGGGCCTGCTGACGAACATCCGCTATCAACTGGGCAACCGCCTTTGGATCACCGCCGGCGTGGGTCCCGAGTACGCGTCGTTTTCCGGAAACGGCAACGACGACAGCTCGCTGAACCTCAGCGCCGACCTCAAGGCCGTCTATCTCATCGACGCGCGCTGGACGTGGACGAACACGATCCGGACGTCGATCGTGCCCTCGCCAACCGACACCAACTACATCGTCAACGACTACGGTTTCCAGACGGCCCTCTACCGCAACCTGACGCGGGGTTTCGCCTACGGCGGCATCGAGATCCACCTCTCGGACTATCAGGACGTGGGCACCACCACGACGACGCGTGATGACGATCTGAACTACACGGCTTTCCTCGGCTACCGGCATCCCTTGTTCACCGAGCGGGTGCAGCTCGACGGCCGCGTGAGCTACGGCATCAACGACGGCGATGTCGATTGGCAGCAGTTGCTGGTGACGGTGGGGCTCCAGATGGAGTTCTGAAACGGGGGCCGGCCGTCAGCCGCCGAGACTTCCGGCGAGCCAGTCGAGAAGGCGTTTCCGATAGGCGCCGCGGTCGCGGGCGAGCGAGTCGCCATGGCCGCCAGCGCGGACTTCGAAAAAGGTCTTCGGCTCGTGTGCCGCGTCGAACAAACGCCGGCCCTGGCTGATGGGAACGACGGGGTCGTTGCCGCCGTGGATGACCAGCAGCGGAACCGGGCTGATCCGGGCGATGAGTTTCTCCGGAGCGAGATCGTCGGTCACCAACGACTCGCCGAGGCGGCCCGCCACCTGGCGCGCCATCGCCCGGTAGGATGCGAAGGTGCCGTCCACCACCACCGCGCGGAGGCCGGGTATGCGGGTTTCGCCGAGCGCGGCCACGGATTTCGCGCCGCCCAGGCTGTGGCCGTATGAGACGAGGCGGGTGGGATCCACATCGTTCCGCGCCGAGGCATAGCGGAACGCGGATTTCACATCCTCGACCATGCCGCGGCGGTCGGGCGACCCGGCGGACTCGCCGTAGCCGCGGTAGTCGAAGGTGAGCACTTGGTAGCCGGCCTCCACCAGCCACAGGATGAACCCGAGGTGATGTCCCACCGAGCCGGCGTTGCCGTGGGAAAACACGACGGTCCCGAGGCGCTCGCCGCGCGCGGGCAGGAACCAGCCGTGGAGTTTCGTGCCGTCCGTCGAGTCGAAATCGACCGGCTCGAACCGGAAGCCCCAAGTCGCCGGAGTGGCGGGCTTGTCGTGGGTGGGCAGGTAGAACAACAGGTCGCCGCCACGGCTCGGTCCGACCTTGGCCATCGGCGTGGCGGCCTCGGGAACCAGTGGTTTCAGGTCCGCCGCGGGTTCTCTCGCGCCCAGCGCCGCGGGCCAGAGGCCGGCGGCGAGCCACGGGAGCAGAAAACGCGGACGCATGGGAACAAACGGACACCAACGACGCGGCTTGTCGAGCGAAAGGTCGGTGGCGCGGCCGGCTTGCGGCGTCGTCGATGCGCGTTATCCTTCGCGGATGCACCCGGTGTTCCAAACGGCCCTCGCTGCAGTCATCGCGTCTCCGGTTCCCGCAGCGGAACGCTCCGGCAAGGCGGAGGCTTCGTGGCTTTCCGCCGCTTCGCACTATCAAGCGGGCGAGCCGCTCCGCACGGCCATCCGCCTCGCGGCCGACTCCGGATGGCACACATATTGGGACAATCCCGGCGAAGGAGGGATGCCGACGTCCATCACGCTCCACCTGCCGGATGGTTGGAAGGCGGGGGAAATCGGCAGGCCGGCTCCGGTGCGTTTCCTCACCGGCGATCTGCCGGGATTCGGATACGAGGGCGAGGTCTTGTTTCCGGTGGAACTCACACCGCCGGCCGGTGCCTCCGGTGAAATGACGGCGAAGGCGGAGCTTTCGTGGCTGGCCTGTAGCGACGATGCCTGCATACCGGGTGAGGCGACCGTCGAGCTGAAGTTGTCCCCCGGAAAACCCGGAACGACCACCGATGCGGACCGGATCGGGAAGGCCGAGAAACAGGTGCCTGAAACGGTGGAGGGCGTCTCCCTCGATGTCACCGCGGACTCCCATCCCCTTGTTCTGTCGGTGCGGAGCACGCGTGATGGCTTCGATCCCGCGGAGTGTTCGGTGTTTCCCCTCGAGTTCGGCGTGGTCGATGCGGGTGCCGACCTCCACTTCGCGAAATCCGGCGACGGCCGCTGGCGCGCGGAGGTTCCGGCCAGCGAATATGCGGACGCCCCGCCTGCATCCCTGACGCTTGTTTTCGTTCCGGAAGACGGCACGAAGCCGCTGCGCGTGGCGTGGACGAAATGAAAACTCACCGTTTGACAAGCCGCTGATATGGTCCTGATTTGATGGGAACCCCCATCTCCTATCGAAACAAATCATGAACCCCGTCGCCGCCCTTGCCGCCGCCGTCCTCGCCGTGATCGGCCAGCCCGCCCCCTCCTTCACCGCCACCGATGTGAAGGGCCAGGAAGTCTCCCTTGCCGATTTCAAAGGAAAGGTCGTCGTCCTCGAATGGAACAATTTCGACTGTCCCTTCGTGAAAAAGCATTACCAGAGCGGCAACCTGCCGAAACTCCAGGAAACCTACGCCGACAAGGGCGTCGTCTGGCTCACGGTGAACTCCGCCGCCGAAGGCAAACAAGGATATCTCGAACCATCGAAGATGGCGGAAAAAGCCGCCGCCGAGGGCAACAAGGCCGCCCACTACCTGATGGACACCGACGGCAAGGTCGGCAAAGCCTTCGGCGCCAAGGTTACGCCCCACATGTTCATCGTCAACAAGGATGGCGCGCTCGTGTACGACGGGGCGATGGATTCCAAAGCCACTCCAAAGGCGGATGACATCGAAACCGCCGAACCGCTTTTTACCAATGCACTCGACGCCGTGCTCGACGGCAAGGAGGTGCCGGATTCCAAGAACAAACCTTATGGCTGTGGTGTGAAATACTGAGCGGATCACCAGCCGCTCGGTGTGGAACGACGCGTCGGGAGAAAGCTCCCGGCGCGTTCGTCTTTCCGGGGAGATTTCTGTTAGAAGTTGTTAGATCGCGGACATTCGAGGGTTGACACTTCGGGTCGCGGTTTTCCATGGTCTTGTCACCATGAAGAGAATCACCCTTCGCATCACCGCCCTGGCGATGGTCCTCTGTGCGACCGCCGCCTTCTCCCAATCCAAGTTCTCCGGCATCTACAATGGCAAGGCCTCGTCGGTACAGTTCCTTCTGGCGCTGACCAAGGGCGGGCGTGCCATCGGAGCGGATGAGAATTCCGACGGATTCCGCGACGTCCTGGATCCTGCGAAAAGCAAGGTATCGAGCTCCGGCAAACTGCGTGGCAAGACTCCCGCCGGTGCGAGCGTCGTTGCGAAGATTACTTCGGGCGGGAAGCTTTCCGGCACTCTCAAGGTCGACGGTGCCACGATCCGCCTGTCCGGGAAAAGGACCTACAAGTGATGCCCCGCGGCAGTGTCCGTGCCGTCATCGCGGCAGGACTGGCCGCCGCACTGGTGGCTGGAATGACGATCGGCTGGTGGATGCGCGGTCCATCCGGTGCAGGAGAATCCGTGTCCGGGCGGGACGAACGATCCTCCGCCCCCGTGAACCGACGAGCAACGGGCCATGACGCGGCGAGCCGTTTCCTGGGCCGGGAAAGGTCCGGGGACGACGAGGGCGGGTTGCTCCGGGAAATCGAGGCGCTGGCGGCGGAATCGCCCGTACGAGCGCAAGCGGAGTTGGCACACGTCGGGGACGACGCAGATCTCCGGGCGATGGCCCATGCCGCGCTCTCCCGCGGGTGGGCGGCGAAAGATCCCGCGGCCGCGGCCGCTTGGGTAGAATCCCTGGCAGACGAGGAAGACCAGATTTCGGCTTCGTTGGGACTGGTGCCGGAATGGGCATCCCAGGATCCGGACGCTTGCTTGGACTGGTGCCGTGGTCTTTCGCAAGGGGCGCTGCGTGAATTGTCCCTGGTAGGTCTCGCGGATGCATGGGTGGAACGAGATCCTCAAGCGGCCTTCCGTGGTTTCACGGAGCTCGCTGATGAGGACGGAAGGGAGAGGGGCCTGCACGCGATTTGCAGCGAGTGGGCGCTCGCCGATCCGGATTCCGCGCTTCGTCATCTGGGCACCCTCGATCCCGTGGATCGCCGTGATGAGTTTCTGGAGTCCGCGTTGGTGAGCCTCTCGAACGAGGACCCCGAACGAAGCTGGCGGCAGGCAGACATGGTCCCCGAACGCGCCGGGCACATTCGCGCCATGGCGCTCGAGGCGATCGCGGAAAGCAATCCCCAGCGCGCCCTTTCCATGGCTGGCTCTGTCAAACAGGTCCCCGCGGAATGGTGGCGGGCGATCGGACGTGGCTGGGCGTATGAAGATGCCCGTGGGGCCACCGCATGGGCGCGCAGCATCGAGGATCCGGAGCTTCGGACGCTTGTGCTGGAGGAAGTCGAAGCCGCCGCGGAGTAGGAAAGGCGCCCGGCCCGGCGGATTGACACCCCGGCCTTCCCTGCGCCATCTTCCGCGCATGAAACGCGACGCGGATGCGAAATCCCGGGTTCTCCCCGGATCGGTTTTTGCCGTCGCATGCTGGGCCTTGGGATTGATGGCCTTCAGCCAGTTGCTGGTGGCGGGCATGGCCCTCGCCACCCGGTTCGAGGAATCGAAGGTCGTCCGGGTGATCGAAAAAGAGGTGCCGAAACCGATCGTCATCCGCGTCCCGCAGGAGCCTGCCGTGGTGGCGCAGGCGGCCCCGGCCCCCGCGCCGCCGCCGCTTCGTGTCGTGTCGCCCGAGCCTGCGAACCTGCCGGAGCCGACACCGATGAGGATGCCGCTGGTGGCCGACCCACGGAGCGAGCGGATGGTCCGCGAGGCCCGCGAGGCCCGGGTGGCCGGCGACATGATGAAGGCGATCGTAAAACTGGAGGAGGCGCTCAAGCGGTCGCCGGACGATGCCACGGTGCACTATGAACTCGGCCTTGTGCATGAGGAAATGGGCGTGTTCGACACGGCGGCCGCCCACTACGAAGCGGTTTTCCGGATGGGGACCGACGCCGGCGCTCTCTACGAAATGGCGGGCTCCAAGCTGCGCGACGGGTTCGAGCAACCCGACGCCATGCTCGGCAAGATGGCGCTCGGACGGGTCCGGATTTTCCCGCCGCCCGGCTCCGGCGACGGCAAGAACGTGACGCTCACGATCCCGGTGCAGAAGGCCCCGGGCGAGGAGATCGATGTGAATCAGGTCTCGGTGGCGGTCCTGTTTTTCAACCGCACCAACAAGGGCGAGATCATCCAGCTCGAGCCGGACTGTGAATCGTGGGCCCGCATGCGCTGGCTCAAGGAGCCGGTCGATTGGACCAGTGGTGAGGAAAACCTGCGGGTCACCTACAACATTCCGGCGCAGGATTCCCAGACCGAGCATCTCTTCGGCGGTCGCAGCTATTATGGCCAGGTCGTGATGCTGCACTACGGTGACCAGGTGCTCGACGTCCAGGCGTGGCCGCGTGACCTCGCGGCGCGGATTCCGAAAACCCAGTCCGCGCCGACGGAAAACCTGTTGCCCGAGTTCCAAGACACGTTGCCATTGGATTTCGATCCCGACATTCCGATCCTGCCGCCGCTTCCGGAGCAGTGACACGCGTTTCCGAGTTTCCCCTTGCATGAGTTCCCCATCCGAAGATCTCCGGCTTGGTGAGTATCTGCTCACCCAGCCGGTTTCCGAAACCGAACGCACCCGGTCGTGGATCGCCGAGCAGGAGTCCGTCGGCCGCCGCGTGCTCGTCGAGGAACTCAAGCCGGACCAGGAAATCCACCGCGCCGCCTTTCTCGCCGATGTGAGGGCCAAGGCGGCCGTCGAGCATCCGCTCGTTGGATCGGTCTACGAGGCGGTGAGCGAGGCGGAGCATTGTTACGTCGCCCACGAGTTGCTCACCGGCACACCGCTCGCCCAGCGCCTGCGGGCGGGCGAACCGTTCGAGCCGGGCCGCCTCACCCACATCCTGCGTCGTGTGTCCGAGGCGCAGATCCAGCACGAAACGCTTGGCCAATCGACTTCTCCGCTCGGCCCGGCGTCCATCCACATCGATGAAAGCGGGGTGATCCGCTTGGAAAACCTCGCCGTCGCCGGTGTCCGCGATCCGGAGGAATCGGTCCGCGACATCACCACGCTCGGCCGCGATCTCGTGCCGCTGGTAGCGGACGGACGTCCCGGCGCCTCGCGCTTGCTCACCTTGCTCTCGTGGATGCGCGGCGAGAACCTCGCCGCACCGCTCGCGTGGTCGCAGGTGCGCGATTACTGCAACCAGATCGAGCAACAGCTTGCCGAGCCGGTCGCTCCCGCGCCCACCCAGCGCGCCACGCCTGCCAAGCGTTCGCAGACCGGCATGTGGATCGGTCTCGCCGCCCTTGCAGCCCTCGCGGTTGTCCTGATCCTCGCGGTCCGGATGCGCCCGCCTTCACCTGCACCGGCCAAGCCATCGGTTCTCCCCGACGCGGTGCGGATCGAGGCCGGAGATCATCCGACACCCGATGGAACCACTGAGGCGTTGGAAGCGTTCCGGATTTCCTGCTGCGAGGTGACCATCGGCCAATATGCCGCGTTTCTTGAAACGCTCGCCACCCTCTCCACCGCCAACCGCGAGCGAACCTTCGACCACGAGGACCAGCCGAAGGACAAGAGCTCCCACGCGCCGGAGGATTGGGACGCCCTGCACGCGGCCGCCAAGGCCGGTGGCCTCTGGAACGGCCGCGCCGTCACCCTCGACAATCCGGTCGTCGGCGTCGATTGGTGGGATGCCGCCGCCTACGCGGAGTGGAAGAACGCCCGCCTGCCCACCCAGGAGGAGTGGTTTGCGGCTCTTCGCGCCGATGTCGAGGTGCCTGCCGCCATCCCGCCTTCGTCGTGGGTGCCCGTCACCTCGCAAACGACCGATCGCACGCCGCTCGGCCTGCTCGGCATGGCGGGATCCGTCGCCGAATGGACCCGCCGCCCGGCCGTCGACCCAGCCAACCCCCTCGGCGACCGCAAGTGGCTCATCATCGGCGGATCCTATCTCCACCCCGGGACCAACGCCCTCAGCCGCGAGTGGATCGACGACCGCTCGCTGCGTCGTCCCGACCTCGGATTCCGCCTCGTCTTCGATGCCGATCCGTCCTGAATCCGGATTGCCGGGGATTTAATTCGTTGATATTTCGGGGATTTTAATAAAATCACCCGCCATGACCCACGAAGAACGCGCCAAGTGGATCCGCTGGATCTTCGTCCTCCTCCTTTCCGCCGGAGTGGTCGGCGGAGCATGGTTTTACCAGCGCAAGCATGAGGCGAAGCCTGCGAAGGTCGTCGAAGCTCCGCCACAAGAGTTCGACCTTACGATCTATCATTTCCACGAACCTGGAAATGCGGCCAGCGAGGAGCTCGCCGGCCACTACAACGAAATCACGCGCAAATACGGCCAGGTGGTGCTCGTGAAGCGCATCGACGTCACCGCCCGCCCGAACGATGCCGCCAAGGAGGGCGTCGAGAAAGCGCCGAAGAGCGTGATGGCGGCCGGAGGCAAACGGGTTTTCGAATTCGAGGGCGTATGGCCCTATCCGAAGTTGGAACAAAAGATCGACCAGATCCTCCGCGGTTTGAAACGCGTCGACAAGGACTGGCGACCGGAAGTGAAGGGCATGACGCGCGCCAGCTCCGGCGATGGAACCGCCAACACCCCGTGACCATGACACAATCCCGCATCCTCCTCGCCGCCCTTCTTCCGGTCCTGCTTTTCACCGGCTGCAACAAAGGCCGCGAGATCCTCGACAAGCTCGCCAAATCGAAATCGAGCGGCAGCAGCGCCAGCGCCTCCGCGGGCGGTGTCACCCATCTGGAGGCCGCCGACTTTGAAGCCTTCACCCAACGCAAGGGCAGCGTGGTGCTCGTCGATTTCTACGCCGATTGGTGCGGTCCCTGCCGCCAGCTCGGCCCCCTGTTGGAGAAAATCGCCGCCGAGAGCGACGGCAAGATCGTGCTCGGCAAGGTGAACGTCGACAAAGCCGGCGACCTGCCCCGCAAAATGGGCGTCTCCGGCATCCCGGATGTGCGCATCTACCGCGACGGAAAGCAGGTGGACCGCTTCGTCGGCTCCATGGACGAGGGCTCGCTGCGCAAGAAGATCCTGCCCCATGCCAAGGGCCTGCCCGCCGCGCCGCCCGCCGCTCCGGCTTCCGGGGACGGCCCGCCGCCCGCGGCTCCCGAGCCGGCGAACGACCCCTCGTCCAAAGAGTGGCTTCCGCCCGGCATGCAGCGGCGTTGACTCGCGGATTTCCCCATAAAATTCGATGCAAAGCCGCTCCGGCGGGTCCATGGTGATACCGCCATGGTAGACGTTGCAATCCTTCCCACGAACGTGCTCGTCCTGAGGCCGTCAGGCCCCATCGAGTCGGCCGACATCGCGGAAGTCCGCGAAAAAGTCGACGGGCTGCTGGCCGGTGGCGACCGGCTCACCGGCGTCCTCATCGAAGCCACCGCCTTTCCGGGTTGGAAAGACTTCGCGGCGATGACTTCCCATTTCCGTTTCGTGCGCGACCATCAGAAGGACATCCCGCGGGTGGCCATCGTGACGGACAACCACTTCCTCCACGCGCTGCCGAAGCTCGCACGGCACTTCGTCCGCGCCGAGTTCCGCCACTTCGCCGCCGGCCGGCGCGATGAGGCGCTGGAATGGATTCACGACGAGGACCTCAAGCCGCCCGCCGCCATCCGCCGTGGTTGGTTTCCCGACCGCAAGCTCATCTGGCTCTACGTCCACGGCCGGGTCGAGACCGAGGCCTACCGCGAGGTCGTCCGCTGGATGGAACCGATCCTCCGCGATCACGCGCCGGTTTCCTTCGTCATCGACCTTCAGGATATGGAAGGTGCCGACCCCGGCGCGGTCATCGCGGATATGAAATTCGGCTTCACCCATGCCAAGCAGATCGAGCGCGTCGCCCTCATCGGCAGCGAGAAATGGGTGCGCCGCCTCGCCGAGATCCCCAATCCCTTTTCCGTCGAGATCCGCGCCTTTGACGAAGCCGGCGAATACGGCGCATGGGACTGGGCCGCGGGGAGAAGCGCCGAATCCGAAATGCAAGAAAACCGAGAATTTCATCGCGTGCCGGGGCGATCGTCCGCATAGTCCGTGCCGGAAAGTCTCCGCCATGTCCCGGAAGCACTCAGGATTCTACGATACCATCGAATACATCGGGCCGCGGCCCCAGAAACCCAAGCGGCCGAACATCTTCGGCGGCTGGGTGATTCTGGTGATCGCGCTGGGCATCGGCTTCTGGTTCGGACGGCCCATGCTCTCTTCGCTGATGGCGGCCGGTGAGAAGCCGTCCATCGAGCAGGCGGAAATGTTGATTTCCTCCCTGCGCGAGTCCAACCAACCCGGCGCGACCCTCGCCGCCGCCGCCCTCGGCCGCTCGCGCGACCGAATCACCTTCGATGCGGACTACCGTCGGATCGAATACCCCGGCGGCGATGTGGCCCCCGACCGCGGCTACGCGCCGGACGTGGTGATCCGCAGCCTGCGCGACATCGGCATCGATCTCCAACAGGAGGTTCACGACGACATGGCCGCGGATTTCCGCCGCTATCCGGACCTCTGGGACGCCAAGGAGCCCGACCCGAACATCGACCACCGCCGCGTGGCCAATCTCCAGCGCTTCTTCGAACGCAAGGCTCAGGTGCTCACGCCGTCACGCGAAGCGGCGGACTACGAATTCGGCGACATCGTCGTCTGGTCGCTCGCCACCGCCGAGAAACACATCGGCATCGTGGTGCCCGGCCCGGGAACCCGCGCGGACGAACCGTGGGTCGTGCACATGCTCGACGAAAAGGGCATGAAGTGGGAAAACATCCTCTTC
Source organism: Akkermansiaceae bacterium (assembly GCA_024233135.1). Lineage (GTDB taxonomy): Bacteria > Verrucomicrobiota > Verrucomicrobiia > Verrucomicrobiales > Akkermansiaceae > Luteolibacter. Next base: position 74,455 of record JACKPZ010000014.1, read on the forward strand.
GACTTCAAGATCGAAGGCCACTTCCGCTATCCGTCCGAGTCCGCCGAGTGAACCGTGGAAGCCGGCGGCGGGGTGGATTCCCGCATGGCCCGCGTGGCCAGTTTTCCGAGCGTTTCCTCGGCTTTGTGCAAAGCGTGTTTCGCGCGCTGTGCATTTTCTGAGAAATGCCGGGCCATTTCCCGCATCTCATTGCCAGCGATCATGCGCGCGGGTTTCATGCCGGCGCTATGAGCAAGACGCAAACGACGCATGCCACCCTCCAGAAGTGGGTGGAAGAGATGACAGCCCTCTGCACACCCGACGCCGTCGAGTGGTGCGATGGCTCCCAAGCCGAGTGGGACCGCCTCACGACCCTGATGGTCGAAAAGGGAACCTTCACCCGGCTCAACCCCGAAAAGCGCCCGAACTCGTTCCTGGCGCGCTCGACACCTTCCGACGTGGCCCGCGTCGAAGACCGCACCTTCATTTGTTCGAAACGCCCCGACCAAGCGGGCCCCACCAACCACTGGGCCGACCCGGTGGAAATGCGCGCCACCCTGCAAGGGAAGTTCAAGGGCTGCATGAAGGGCCGCACGATGTATGTGATCCCGTTCTGCATGGGACCGCTCGACTCGCCGCTCGCCAAGATCGGCATCGAGCTCACCGACAGTCCGTATGTGGTCTGCAACATGCGGATCATGGCCCACATGGGTGCCCACGTTCTGCAACGCCTCGAGGACGAGGCCGCCGGCAAGATCGAGAAGAAACGCGACGGATTCGGAAACTTCATCCCCTGCCTCCACTCGGTGGGCGCGCCGCTCGAACCCGGCCAGGAAGATGTGTCATGGCCCTGCAACGAGGACAAATACATCGTCCACTTCCCGGAGACCCGCGAGATCATGTCGTATGGCTCCGGATACGGCGGCAACGCGCTGCTCGGCAAGAAGTGCCTCGCGCTGCGCATCGCCTCGAACATCGCCCGCGAACACCAGTGGATGGCGGAGCACATGCTCGTCGTCGGCGTCGAGGACCCGAACGGCCGGAAGACCTATCTCGGCGCGGCGTTCCCGTCCGCCTGCGGCAAAACGAACCTCGCCATGCTCATCCCGCCGAAGTCCTATCAGGACGCCGGTTGGAAAACGACCATCATCGGCGACGACATCGCGTGGATCTGGCCGCACGAGGACGGCAAGCTGCACGCCATCAACCCGGAAACAGGTTACTTCGGCGTCGCGCCCGGCACCTCGTATGCCACCAACCCGCGCGCGATGGAGTCCATCAAGGAGAACTGCATCTTCACCAACGTCGGCCTCACCGATGACGGAGACGTCTGGTGGGAAGGCATGGACGGCGATCCGCCGGCCCACGCCATCGACTGGAAGGGCAACGACTGGACGCCCGCCAGCGACAGCGTTTGCGCCCACGCCAACGCGCGCTTCACCGCGCCGGCCGGGCAATGCCCGTCGATCGATCCGGAATGGCAGAATCCCGATGGCGTCGCCATCGAGGGCATCGTCTTCGGCGGCCGCCGCGCGACGACCATGCCGCTCGTCTATCAGGCCTTCAACTGGAGCCACGGCGTCTACATCGGCGCGACCATGGGCTCGGAAATGACCGCCGCCGCCTTCGGCCAGATCGGCAAGGTGCGCCGCGATCCGATGGCCATGCTGCCATTCTGCGGATACAACATGGGCTCCTACTTCGCCCACTGGCTCGAAATGCGCGCCTATGTGAAACACCTGCCGCGTTTCTTCCACGTCAACTGGTTCCGCAAGTCGGAGGAAGGCAAGTTCCTGTGGCCCGGATTCGGCGAGAACATGCGTGTCATCGAGTGGATCGTGAAACGCTGCCACGGCAGCGCCGCCGGTCACGAAACGAAGATCGGATGGATCCCGGCCTTCGAGGACTTCAACATCGAAGGTCTCAAGGGATATACCGAGGCCGACTTCGACACGGTGATGGCCTTCAACAAATCCGAGTGGAAGGCCGAGCTGGTCAGCCAAGCCGAGTTCTTCATCGATCTCTACGACGAAATGCCCAAGGAACTCATCTTCCAACGGGAGCTGCTCGCGGCACGTCTCGTCTGAGGAACGTCAGATTTGTCATCGTGTTCACCCGCCGCCCGCACGGTTCGCACCGTGCGGGCGGTTTGGGTTCAAACACGGATCACGGCCGCAGCAGGTTCCACGCGGTCACCAGCGCCTTGAGGCCCGCCATCTCGATCGACGGATCGACACCGGCGCCCCAAAGAATGCGGCCGTCCTCGCCCTGGATCTGCACATAGGCCGCCGCGCTCGCGTCCGAGCCGCCGCGCACCGCGTGCGAGCGGTAGTCGGTCACCTTGAAATCCTTGAGGCCGATGCTGGCGAGCGCCTGCACCAGCGCGTTGATCGGACCGTTGCCGAGCCCCTCGATCTGCTGGGCCTCGCCGTGGTTGAGGATGCTCGCCTGGCATTTCACCACACCGCGTTCGCCGACCTGGTGGATCAACTCGTAGTCCACGACATCGAGCGGGCTGGCGACGTTGACGAACTCGCGGAAGAACGCCTCGCGGATCTCGTCGGCGGTGAGCTCGCGGCCGAGACCGTCCGCCATGTCATACACGCGCTTGCCGACCTGCGGGTGCATGGTTTTCGGCAGGTCGAAGCCGTGCTCGCGGTCGAGCACGTAGGCGACGCCGCCTTTACCGGACTGCGAGTTGATGCGGATGATCGCTTCGTACGAACGGCCGATGTCCTGCGGGTCGATGGTGAGATAGGGCACGCCCCACGCGACGGACGGATCGTCCTTCGCTTCCTTTTCGCGGCGGTCGAGGCCTTTCTTGATCGCATCCTGGTGCGAGCCGGAAAACGCGGTGAACACCAGCTCGCCGGCGTACGGCTGCCGCTCCGGGACGCTCAAACGCGTCACCCGTTCGTAGACCGCGCGGATCGCCGGCAGGTCGGAGAAATCGAGTCCGGTGGGCACGCCGTGGCTGTTCAGGTTGAGCGCCACGGTGACGATGTCGAGATTGCCGGTGCGCTCGCCGTTTCCGAACAAGGTGCCCTCGACGCGGTCGGCGCCAGCCAGCAGGCCAAGCTCGGTGGCGGCCACACCGGTGCCACGGTCGTTGTGGGTGTGCAGCGAGACGATGACCGACTCGCGGTTTTCCAGGTTCCGGCACATCCACTCGATCTGGTCGGCATGCACGTTCGGCGTCGTCCACTCGACGGTGGCCGGCAGGTTGAGGATGATTTTTTTCTCCGGTGTCGGCTGCCAGACGTCCATCACGGCGTGGCAGCACTCCAGCGAGAACTCAAGCTCGGTGTCCGAGAACGATTCCGGCGAGTATTGCAGCACCACCTCGGTTTGCGGGATGGTGGGCACGAGTTCCTTCACCAGTTTCGCACCGGCCACGGCGATGTCGCGGATCGACTCGCGGCTCGCATCGCCGAAGGTGACACGGCGCTGCAGCGGCGAGGTCGAGTTGTAGATATGCACGATGGCGCGCTTCGCGCCGGCGATCGCCTCGAAGGTGCGCCGGATCAGGTGCTCGCGCGTCTGCACCAGCACCTGGATCGTCACGTCATCGGGGATGCGGCCCTCGTCGATCAAGCGGCGCAGGAAGTTGAACTCGGTGTCCGCCGCGGACGGAAAACCGACCTCGATCTGCTTGAAGCCGACCCGGCACAGCAGGTCGAAGAACTCGAGTTTCTCCTCCACCGACATCGGCTGCGGCAGCGCCTGGTTGCCGTCGCGTAGGTCCACCGAGCACCAGACGGGGGCTGCATCGAGCACCTTGTCCGGCCAGGTGCGGTCGGGCAGGGAAACGGGCGGGAACGGGCGATATTTGGAAAGCGTGGTGGGTTGCATGAAAACGGTACAATTCGAGTGGGAAAAACAAAGGTGGGCCGCCGCGAAGATGGGCGTGCCGGTGAACGGAAGTGAAGCAAAAGAAATGATGTCAACGGGCCGCCACCCCTAGCATCAGGGGGCGGAGCAAACGTCCGTTGAGAGTTCCGGTCACGGCGCGGACCCTAGCGGCCGGACGCTCCGGGTCAAACCGGAAATCGTTTGCCGTTTCCCCGCGAAACGAAAAAACCCGCCGCGGCGCGATGCCGGGCGGGTCTCGAAATTCGCGGATGCGGGCGGGATCACCAGGTCTTGACGTCGTCGCCGCCCTTGCCACCGCCGGAGACGCCATCAGCGCCGTTGCTCCAGACCGCCACGCGGCGGCGCAGCTTGGTGGTGCCGCCAGCGGACGGAGTCACCTCGATCTCCTCGTCATAGTCGCAGTCCATCCGGACTTGGAAACCGCCGCCCCAGGGATCGTAGAGGCCTTCGATCGAGTTGCCGTTTCCGCTGTAAATGAGACCACCCTTCTTGCCTTTGCCTTCCCTGACGGAGAGGAACTTCACACCACGGGTGTTGAGCGGCTTGCTCCCGCCTTCGAGGCCCAGCAGCACTTCGACCAATTCGACACCATCTCCTTCCGAGGTATCAACCGTTTCGTCGGAATCGGATTCCGTGGGCATGCCGCCGTATTCGGTGTGGAAATTGTTCACGCCCGTCTCAAGAGCGGTGGCTGAGGAAAGTGCGGTGACTTTTTTGGCTTTCTGGATGGCGGCGTTGCCGGCGGCGAATCCCGCGGCGGCCAGCACCGCGATGATCGCGATCACGACGAGAAGCTCGATCAGTGTGAAGCCGCTGTCGCGGCGCGTGCGTTGGATTTTCATGTGCGGATAAGATGGAGGTTGATGGAGACAGGGCAAACACAAAGTCCGACCCGGATGAATCCGGAACGGATTGGCGCAATCACATGGTAAACACATAGAAGCGCGAGCCGGACTCCGCAAGATTTATTTCCCCGCAATTCCCGTTGCGCCCTCCGGCCCTCACCTGCAAGGTCGCGGCATGCCCGGAGAAAATCCGCGGGAGAAGATTCTCGCGTATCTGCGTTCCCACCCCAGCCAGCCGATGACCCGCTCGGAGCTGGCCCGTCGTTTGGAAATTCCACCGGACGGGCGCGGTGCCCTCCGCGACGCGCTGGAGAAACTCGTTTCCGAAGGTGTCCTTGAGATCGGCAAGAAATCACGCTACCAACTGCGCGCGGCGAAAGCCTCATCCGGACTCGTCGGCACGCTCAAGTTCCACCCGAAAGGGCACGCGATGTTTTTCCCCGACCCCGGCGACGAGTCGAACCTCGCCGCGGGCTTCGACCTCGCCGAGCTGACCCGCGTCTTCGTCGCCCGCCGCGACACCGGCACCGCGCTGGACGGCGACCGCGTGCTCGCCTCGATCCACAAGCCCTCGCCGCGACGCAACTTCCGCGGCCGCGGTGAAATGATGCCCGACCCCGAGGCCGAGGTCCGCGCCCGTGTCGAGAAGGTGCTCGACCGACGCTCCGGCCGCGTCGTCGGCATCTTCCGACAAAACAAGAAATTCGGCTGGGTGGACACCGACGACAAGGCCGTCGATGGCCGCGTTGAAATCCATGGCGACACCACCGCCCAGCCGGGGCAGATGGTCGTCGTCGACCTCGACGCCTGGCACGATGCCAAGCTCGCCCCGCGCGGCCGCGTGATCGAGGTGCTCGGCTGGCCCGGAGACCCCGGCGTCGACATCGTCGGGGTGATCCGCCGTTTCGGCCTGCACACCTCGTTTCCCGAGCACGTCCTCGCCGAGGCCCGTGCCGTGCCGGAGGAACCCGAGGCGGAGGAAATCGCCCGCCGCGTCGATTGGCGGGACAAGCTCGTCATCACCATCGACCCCGCCGACGCCAAGGACCACGACGACGCGATCTGGCTCGAGCGCACCAACAACGGTTGGCGGCTCGCCGTGCACATCGCCGACGTCTCGCACTACATCAAACCCGGCAGCCCGATGGACAAAGAGGCCGTCGACCGCGGAAACTCGACCTATCTCGTCGACCGCGTGCTGCCGATGCTCCCCGTCGAGCTGTCCAACGGCATCTGTTCGCTGAAACCCGACGTCGACCGCCTCACCAAGTGCGCCGTCATGGAAATCTCCGAGCGCGGCGAGATCACCAAGGCGCGTTTCATCGACGCCGTCATCCACAGCCGCGCCAAGCTCTCCTACGAGCAGGCGCAGGCGATCCTCGAAGGAAAACCCGCGCCCGAGGGCTCCGAGAATGGCCTCGTCGAGATGGTCCGGGAAGGCTGGAACATGGCCTCCACCCTGCGCCGCCGCCGCTTCGAACGTGGCGCGCTCGACCTCGAAATGCCGGAAATCAAAATCCGCCTCGACGACAAGGGCCGCGCCGTCGCCGCCGAGCAGGTCGTCCACACCGAGAGCCACCAGCTCATCGAGGAGTGCATGCTCGCCGCCAACGAAGCCGTCGCCCGCGTCCTGCGCGAGAAGATGAAACCGGCCGTTTACCGCATCCATGAGAATCCCGATCCCGAGAAACTCATCGAGTATGCCGAGACCGCCGCCCTCCACGGCTACACCCCGGGTGATCTGACCAACCGCGCCCACATCCAGAAACTTCTCGACTCCGCCAAGGGCGACCCTGCAGAGCACATCATCAAGCTCGGCCTGCTCAAGAGCCTCAAGCGCGCCGCCTACGCCGCCGATCCGCTCGGCCACTACGGCCTCGCCAAGGGCGACTACTGCCACTTCACCTCGCCCATCCGTCGCTACGCCGACCTCATCGTCCACCGCTCGCTCCAGGTCCTGCTCGACAACCCGCCGAAACAAACGGACCGCACGCCGTCCGCCACCGGACTCGCCTCCATCTCGCGCCATATCTCCGACACCGAGCGCACCTCCGCCGAGGCCGAGAGCGAAACGAAGATGATCAAACTCTTCGAATATCTCTCGCGCGTCGCCGAGATGCACGATCCGCACGAATTCGACGGCATCGTCACCGACGCCCGCCCGATGGGCCTCTTCGTCGAGGTGCCGGACATGGGCATCCGCGGCGTCGTCAAACGCGAGGACCTGCCCGGCTCCCGCTGGCGTTTCGAGGCCCACCGTCTGGCATGGGTTTCCGCGGAAAACACCGTCGTCCAGCCCGGCATGCGCGTCCCGCTCCACGTCGCCGGCGTCGATTCCGAGAAACGCTTCGTCGACTTCGTGCTCGCCGGCCCGCCCACCTCGCCGGGCCTCAAGCGCGCCAACCTCCCCGCCGCCATGCGCAAACACCAGGGCGCCAACAAACCCGCCCCCGCCGCCAAGGCCGGTCCGCCCAAGGGCCGTGGCCGGCAAGGCAAGGGCGGCAAGCCCCAGCGCAAGCTCAAGCACAAGCGCCGCCGCTGAGGTCCACCAGGCGATTTCGCTCTTGCGCGGCCGGCGCGAAGCTGGCATTTCCTCCCGCGCACGCCCACGGCGCCCGGGGGCATTAGCTCAGTTGGTAGAGCGCTTCGTTCGCAATGAAGAGGTCAGGAGTTCGAATCTCCTATGCTCCACGCCCCGTTTCCCCAGGCAAAACCCTATGATTCAAAGGGTTTTACGAATTTCCCCATGAAAGGGGAAGCTCCGTCGAAGTCCGGCGGAATCCGCCCGAATCCGGAATAACGGTGCATTTTTGGCAACCGTTTTGGCAACCGTTTAAGACTTCCGAAGTATTTGCGGGATTGCGTCCTGGCGCGCCGGGCCGATCCTCTCCGCATGCCGCCGAAGAGGAGCAACACACCGGACAGCTGCTGTCCCGAATTCGCGGTCCGAAGGGAAACCATCAGCCGGTTCTTCGAGCCGCCGATGCCGCGCAGCACGTTTCACGATCTCGTGAACAAGGGGCGGATCATTCCTCTCAAGGAGCTCAGGGGCTATTACCTGCTCAACGAGTCGCTCCGCCGGCTCGGCCTCCGGGAGGTTGCCAATCTGCCTTCGCAGGTTTCAGAGCGCTCGATGGAGGACATCCTCCGCCTCGCGTTCCATCTGATCGAACCCCGGGTGTTCCCTCTTCCTGGCTGGGTTCTGAGGCAGGAAGAACTTTCCTACCGCGACATCGACCACGCGAAGGAGCACGCGAACCAGCACCGGGTCGCGGTTTCGGAGCTGCAATCCGCCGAAGAGAAAATCGCCTACATGGAAGGAGCGATCGACGCCCACAGCGACAACGCGAGGGAAACCACGGCACGCTGAGTCCCCCGCCACTTTGGTCCGCCGCGGGAGCGGTGATCCTCCTTCCACACCCCGCCCGATCTAACTAACCTGCGGGCCATGGCACGCTGGTTCATCCAACGACCGCAGGAGCACTGCCACCAGGCGGAAGTCCGGGTGGCGGAGCAACTCCGCGAACTTGATGACCGGTGGACGGTCGTCTGGGGCTACTACTACACCGACAAACGCGGCCACGACCGGGAGGGTGATTTCCTCGTCATCGGGCCGGCGGGAGGGGTGCTGGTCCTCGAAGTGAAGAACACCCTGCCCCGCTGGTTCAGCGCGACCGGCCGGTGGGAGGGGGAAACGGACAATCCGGTCAACCAGCTGATGGACGAGTGGGCGGCGGTCCGTGACATGGTGAAGGCGGCGGAGCTGCGAACCTGGGTTTCCAAGGCGCTCTGCATTCCCGGCGAGGAGGCGGATCGCGATCAAGCGATGGTGCAAGGCATCAAGCGTTCGCTGCTTGTCCTTGGAAACGATCTGGCCGACTGGTTGCAGGGCGTGTGGCTCCGTCTATTCGGCGACAGGGTCCGCTTCTCCGTGACCCCTGCGGATGTGGAGAAAATCCTGAACTGCTTCGGTGCCAGCGCACGGCCGCAGGCGGCGCGGCGTTTCCTCGACCACACCGAGGAGTTGTTCCAACGCCAGCTCACCCATCGGTTCACGCTGCTCGACCAGCTCCGCGAAAACCGCCAGTTGCTGGTGGTGGGCGGAACGGGCACGGGCAAGACCTGGCATGCGCTCGAACAAGCCTCGCGTTACGCGGCGCAGGGCACAGCCGTCCTGTTCCTGGTCTACAACCTCGCCCTGACCACCCAGTTGCGCCGGCTGGTCGAGATGAGAAAACTGGAGAGCGGCTCCATCACCGTGATGGGCTGGGAAGAACTTTTTCTGCAACTGGCGCGGACGGGCGGTCCCTTGGAGGTTCCCGCCGAAGGAAGCTCCATCGAGGAAATCCGTGGCTACTACGAGGAAATCTTGCCCGGCCGCGTACGGTCCCTGCTGGACGACAAGGAAGCGCGTGCGGCGTGGCCTCAATTCGACGCCTTGGTCGCCGATGAGGCGCAGGATCACGACACGGCGTGGAGCGCCGGCGAGCAAGGTGGCTGGTGGGATGTCTATCGTGCGTTGCTGCGCGAAGGTCCCGGGGCCCAAGCCAGTATCTTCTACGATCCCGCCCAGCGTCCGCCGTTCCGCAAAGCGGAGCGTTTCGATCCAGGACAACTGTCGTGCGGCTGGTCACAACCGGCCCATGTCCGCCTCCATCCGGCGCTGCGCTACACGCGTCCGCTCTGGAGTTTCCTCAGGGAGCACCCCCATCCCGCCATCGACGGAATGCTAGACTCGCTCGGCCGCGGCGACCATCTGCCGGAAGGACCGGAACCGGAAACCCATAGCTACACGTCGCCTGCGGAAGCCCGGGAGCGAATCGAGGAAATCATCCGGCGCTGGCACAAGAGTGGACTTTGCGAGCCCCATGAGGTGCTGATCCTCCACAAGCAGTCGGACGTCACCCGCAGCGCCCTCGGCAAGAGCCGGATCATCGGCCCCTGGAACCTCCGGGACGTGCTTGAACACGGAGATGGCTCGGTCCGCCACACCTCGATCAACAAGGCGAAGGGCCTCGACGCCCGGGCCGTGATCCTAGTCGGCGTGCCGGCATTCTCCGGGGAACTGAGCGACTTCGAGTCCTACACGTGGTTCATGGGGGCAAGCCGGGCGCGGCAGTTGCTGGCGGTGGCTTCTCCTGCCGTGACCGGCCCCGCTTCCCCATGATTCCGCGGCACATCATCCGGCCGATAGCTTGGACAGGACCGGTGAAAGGTCATTCCACGGCAGGACCGCGGCCTGACTGCGGCTCTGTCGGTTGGTGCCTCCGTAAATCAGCCAGGTGATGATGTCGCGACCGGGGAGGTTCTCGCGCCAATAGTTCAGCCCGTCGAAGAAATCGGAGGCGATGGTTTCGCCCGATTTGATCTCGATGGCTTCGATTTGGGTCGGACCGGATTCGACGAGGGCATCGACCTCCCGGCCCTGTTTGTCACGGAGGAAGTGGAGGGAGGGCTTGAGTCCGCGGTTGGTCTGAGCCTTGAGCAATTCGGTCATCACCCAGTTCTCGAACAGCGCGCCGCGCTGGGGATGGGCCGTGAGGTGTTCTGGTTTTCGAACGCCGAGGAGCCAGGCGGCGAGGCCGGGGTCGCAGAAGTAGAGCTTCGGGGTCTTGATGAGACGCTTGGAGAGATTGGTGAACCAGGGCTGAACGAGAAAAACGAGATGGCTGGTCTGAAGAACGGAGAGCCACGAACCGGCGGTGACCCGGGTGATGCCTGCATCGGCGGCGAGCGAGGAGACGTTGACGAGTTGGCCGGTGCGGCCGGCGCAGAGCTGCACGAAACGCTGGAAGGTCGCGAGGTCCTGGATGTTGAGGATTTGCCGGACATCGCGCTCCAGATAGGTCCCGATGTAGTCCTGAAGCCAGATCGAGGGCTCGACGGGTCGGTCGTGGATCGGCGGAAAGAAGCCGGCGTAGAGAAGTTGATCCACCGTTTCCGGAGCACGGCCCGCGGCCTGCAATTCGCCGAGGGTGAACGGGAGCAGTGTGAGCATCGCCGAGCGGCCGGCGAGACTCTGGGTGATGGACTCGATCAACTCGAACTGGCTCGACCCGGTGAGGATGAAGCGTCCCATGCGCCGTTCGGCATCGACGACCCCCTGAAGGTAGGAGAAGAGGGCTGGCGCACGTTGGACCTCGTCAAGGATGGCACCGTCCTCCACCTGGCGGAGGAAGCCGCGGGGGTCCTCGGTGGCGAAGGCCCGGATATCGGGATCCTCAAGCGAGAAATACGGAACATCCGGGAGCAGCATCCGGGAAAGCGTCGTCTTGCCCGACTGACGGGGACCCGTGATGGTGAGGACCGGGAAGCCGGACAGTCGTTCCCTCGCGGCCTCCATCGCGTTGCGACGGACCGGCTCCGGAGGAATGGCTGGGGCGTTGGGAAGGGCAGACATGACCGTTTGTATAGTCTGATATCCAAATGGTCAATAGCCGGGTTTGAGTTTGGAGGAAGCATGCTGGGGCAGAAGGGAGCACGATTCCAAACCCGGCGATCACCCCCTAGTGCGATTTCAAAGTATTTCCAAATCAGGCTACCGGAGCGCTCCGACCGCCGAAAACCTCCCACATCCGCACCAGCGCCAGCGTGTCGAGTTCGCAGTAGTCGAGCAACTGGCGGCGGATCTCCTCCCGGCGCTCCGGGGTGGTGTCGGGGTGGATGGCTTCGAGGTAGGCTTGTTGGGCGTCGTCGCCGTTTTGCACGCCTTCAAGTTGGCCGTAGTCGAGGCCCGGGCAGATTGCGGGCAGCACCGCCTTGATGCTCCAGCTGCCGTGCTGGCTGGGGGCGTAGAAGCGACTCCTCGCGATCGGAAGAAGGTCGGCGATCCGCTTGTGGATCGCGTCGAGGGCTTCGGCCCGCGCGGGGACGTCGGCGGCGAGTTGGCTGATGACCCGTTTTTCAAACGAGGCGTTGTAGGCGAAGATCGGCCCTTCCGATCCGCAGTGCCGGATCAGGCTGTCGGCCAACGCTTCCCGCGGGTCCGCTCCCGACAAATCGAGAAACTCGTCATGGTGGACGGTTCCGTCCTCCTCCCGCAGGTGGAGACTGTACTGGAACGGCAGTTGTTGATAGGGGCGGGTGTCGGCCCAGGCCGGCACGGCGAAACCGATCGTTTCGAAATCCAGGAACCGCGGAACTCCCGGATACTTTGCGAGGTCGGCAGCGGCACCCTCGGCATCGAAGTAGGTCTCGCCCTTGATCGTCTGCTCCTTGATCCACGCATTCACGTCGGACAGCCGTTCGTCGGGAACCTCGCGGAGGTCGAGATAGCCTTCCGCCTCCAGCGCCTGGCGCTTGTCTGCGTTCAACCGATAGAGGGACGTGAGCGGGTATTCCGCGACGGGAAGGTCGCGATGGCAGTATGCGCAGAATCCACATTCAAACGGGTCATTGCACTGTGGCCCGGGGGCGATCTCCGGTTCGTTTTCCATCGCCGCGACCAACTGGGCACCCGCCAACCACTCCGCGACCTCATCCTTCCGGGACACGGCTTCCTCGGTGAGATCGACTTCCCTCAGCAGTCCCTGATAGTTCCCATCCCCGGCATAGACGAATTCGTTGTCGATGTGGGCGACGCAAGTGCTTGAAAGCGGGACTCCAGCCTGTTCCGCCACGTAGGCCTGGATCGCAATGTCGTCCCGCTGGTAATCCTTCACCTTGGTCGTCGATTTCACCTCGATCATCCGCCAGCGGAGCGAGGAGCCGGAACCTTCCGGCAGCATGACATCCGCCAGGGCAAGCGCTCCGGGGATCCGCAGCGCGCCTTCGAACAAGGGCGCCTCGGCACTGGCGATCCATGCGGCCGTGCGTTCATAGGCCCCGTCCCAGCCCATGGACTCGGTGTCGATCAGAAGTCCTGTGCCGGTGGGATCATAGATCGACCGTGCGATTTCCCCGACCTGATTGCCGACGGCGAACACCGCCTCGCTTCCGCTGTCGTCCTTCAGCTCGGGCCGGTGGATTTCCAACCAGAGGCGCTTCGGGCACTGGCGGAATGAAATGATCTTGGACTTCGAGAGCTGGCGCATGGTTCAGGCGGATTCGTATTGCTCGATGGAGCGACGGAGCGTCGCGACGATTTCATCCCGAAGCGATTTCGGTTTCAGGATGGTCATTCTTTCTCCTTGGGAAAGAATATAGAAAACGAGTTGCCACGAGCGGCGGACGGTAGCGGTCAGCGTATGGCGGCCGTCGCGGAGGGTAATCTTCTGGTCGCGTGACAACGGGGGTTCCCGCAGGACCCGGGCGAGGTCCGGATCGACCCGTGCCTGGAGTCGGATGATCTGGTTTCCGGACCCTGGGAGCCAGGACTTTCCAGATCGGCTCCGGGAAGAATCCCGCTCACCCCACGGATGTCCCACCCCTTCTGCTTTGCTGAGTCCGCCATGGACTGGGACGACCCACTTTTCTCGGACGAGGAGGAATTCCTCTTTTTCATCGACGGCTTTGACCGGGAGGAAACTCCCTCAAATCCAGTGCCTTGGACCTTCGATTTCGTCCCCGCTCCGGATCCCACCCTCCGTGATCAGGGACAAAAATCCAATTCCGGCATTTCGGAGTCGCCCAACCGAGGTCCTCGCTGTTAGTTCTTCGATGATTCCTCCGTATCGACCCTGATTCGCCCGTCCCATGCCCTTGCGTATTCTCCATACCGCCGACTGGCAGATTGGCAAACCCTTCGCCTCCGTTCCGGATCCGGCGAAGCGTGCGCGGCTTCAACAGGAACGCATCGAGGCGATCCGTCGCATTGCCGACATTGTCCGCGAGCGGTCCTGTGACCTGGTGCTGGTGGCGGGGGATCTGTTCGATTCGCCCACGCCGACCAAGGCCCAAGTCTCCGCCATGTTCCACCAAATCGGAGCGATCGGAGCACCCGTCATCGCGATCCCGGGAAACCATGACTTCGGCGGGGCCGGCGGCCCATGGGAACAGGACTTCGTGCGGCAGGAAATGTCCGATCTCGTCCCCAACTTCACCATCCGCCGCGCCTTGTTCCTCAGCCATCGCCGTGGCGGCCAAGGTCTCGAATCGGTGCGCTCCCGTTCCTCGTCCGAGCCACCGGATTTGGAACTGGTGTTCGAGCAGCACGGCACGCGCTACACCCTCCGGAACACCCCTATCACCAATTTGGTTTTACACCGGCCTGCCGCAATGCCATGAACGATTGGATCCAGTTCCTCCATCATTTGGGGCGCTTCATGGCCAAATGTCGCGAAGTAGATGGTGCCCGACCTGCGGCAATTCTGACTCTGCCGTGCCTCGATTTCGCCTCTATCATCGTTGCTTCTGGAATCGTCGTCGAGAGATTCCGGAACTTCGCCCCGGTTGAAGACGTTCTCGAGAGTTGGAAGACAAGGAAGGGAGAGGACGTCAGCTTTGCGTACAAGAGGACCGGCGCGGTGGAGCTCCGCCGCCTTAAGGGCAGGGTATCAGAATCAGACGTCCACATGGGCCGCGAGCGACTGCTGATCCGCTTCCTTGAGGCAGGCGGCAACGAGACAAGCCGGGCCATCGACCCAAGATGGATGGGGCTGACAAAACCCTTGGAGGAGGCACCGTGCCTCGACAACCTGAAAGGCGGCAGTCTTCTTGCCACGGACGTCGAATCGCTTGATTCCATCATCGGACAGTCAGGCATCCTTGAGCTATTGTCGGTGCCTCACCGCACCTGCTGCATTATCGACACAAAAAATAGGGTTCGCGAAGAGACTAAATCTAGGATTCTACTCGACCGACTCGGGTATCCGCAAGCTGGCAAGGAACTCGTCTTGAGGGATGTGGTGCGACTTGCTTCCGAAGGGCCCGAAGCCATGGCTGAAACCTATTGCTGCGAGGTCCGCGGAGACCCCGGAACTGAATGGCCGGCCACAATCATGGCCGGGTCTCTCCGTTTCATCAAATCGTGGGAGGACTGCGATTCCGAGGTCAGGATCGCCATCCTCAGTCCCACGGAGAACTCGTATCGGGATGCTGTTGATCTGGCCAACAACATGTATGCCCAACGGTCCGAAGACGAACTGACGCCCCCGGCCGAACTCCTCTCGATGAAGCCCGCAGTGATCGACCTACAAATGATGTACACTGATTGAAGTGATGGACATAACCGACATTGATCGTTGCTATAGCGCCGCAGGAAAGGCTGCCGTTGGCGGCTGGGAAGTCACCAAGGTTGGCTGGCCCTCGTTCAGGGCCTACCATAACGCCATAAAGAGCTTGGAGACCAGCCTGCGCGAACACAACCTCCTTGAGGAATGGGCGGTCTTTCTCAGTTTCTGCAAAAGGTACAGATGTTTTCTGACGACGACGCCATTCGCGCCCGCGATGCTTCTCAAGGAGATACTCAAGTGGAAATCGGCGAAAAGCCCGTCGTTGGGCACACTTCTGACCCAAGCCCCCGATGCCGTGAGGGAGCAGATCCGGGGGGCACAGAATGCGTTTGACCAGCTTCAGCAGGAGGACGTCAATCCCCTTTGGCAATCGGCCATTGCGGACATACGGAGGCGGTCTCATGGGGAGGCTTGGATTGGACTCGTGTGCACCGAAACCCGGCTGGTTGAACCCCTTCGCGGGTTTCTCGAGACCCACTATGAGGACATGTGGCTGTGGCCCGTTAGGCCGATCGAACTGAAAACGGCGGAGATCTATGGTCAGTTGGTTGTTCTCGGACCCACACAAAGGTATGTGAACGAGGGAACGGACTACATTTTCAAGTGTCCCCGGGCTTCGGTTCTGACCCTGTTCACCCCCGACTTCTTCTCCGCGCGGATACCCGAACCCCATGACCTTCTTGGATCCCCGCACAAGTCTGGTTCAAGCGGGGTGCCGGAAGGCATGAGCAGATTTGCCACCCCTACAGTGCACGAGAACACCGATGCGCTGGCCGGCACGCCGGTCGCGCCTGCACCGGACACCGAAAACGAATGGATCGAGGCCCTGCCTAAGCTTTCAATAACCTACACGCCGAGGTCGGATTGGGACAGCGAGCCTGAAGCGGCCGCCAGGCCAGTTCCCGCGAGGCAGGTGATTCTTACCGCCGACCACGTTGTCTATCTCCCCGAAGGCGGAAGCGTGAGCCACCTGTGCATCGACCTTGAGAACAAGTGCTGCACAAATGTGGAGCACGTCGATGTCACCGAGATCGGGTCCGGGGATGCGCTGCTATTTTCGGCCGAGGGGGGAGGCGACATGGTTGCCGAGGTGGCGGACCAACTCCTCGGGGATGAGGCCGCCCGCTTGAGGAACATCCAAAGGGCGTGGAAGAGTGCCCTTGGCATGAAGGTGGCGTCGAACGACTTTACCCAGGTGGGTCGCGATCTGAGGGATTTCGGATCCCGCATTGCGTCGCGGGCCAATATCCGCCACTGGTGCTCGATGTGGAACATCGGGCCGGGCACTTGGAGAAGCTTTGAGGCGATTCTGAGATACTGCGGGCTTGAGGACAGAAGAGACGAGATCTTCGAGGCAACGAGGCTGATCAGGAACGCTCATCGCCAGGCGGGAGCCGAACTCTCCAAAAAGCTTCGGGAGCAAATGATCGGGGTTTCGCTGGAGCATCTGTATTCCGATGGAACTCAGGAGTTCGGCGGCACCATCGCTCTCCCAAACAAGAAGGCGGCGTTCCTTGTGATTGAAATTTCCCCAGAGTCGTTGGAAGTATCCCCCTACGACCTTCTTCATCCATTCGAGATTCAAGACAAGTCATGGCAATAATGATTCCATCAGTGTGTCCGGCGGACGCCCCCCCGGGCGAGCGTGAGCTGTTTCGCCGGCTGAGGGACGATCCGGAAACGAAGGGTTGGACGGTTCTTCACAGCCTCGACCTCGCGAAGCATGTCGACCAAGTGTCTGGAGAGGCGGATTTCGTGGTCATCGTGCCGGCGGCGGGAATTCTCGTCATCGAGGTGAAATCACATCGAACGATCCATGTGGACGAGCAGGGTTGGCACTTGGGGAGGGACCCGCAGCCGGATCCGAAGGGACCCTTCAAGCAGGCCTCGTCGGCAATGCACTCCCTGCGAAACTATTTGAGCGGCTGTGACTCTTCGTTTTCGTCCTTCGTCACGTGGTCGGCGGTATGTTTCCCCCGCGTCGACTTTCGACTCAAGAGCCCCGAGTGGCATCCGTGGCAGGTCATCGACCGGGCGCGAATCAGTTCCGCTCCGATTTCGAGGCTGATACTCGCGATTCTCTCCAACGGAGCATCCATCCTCGCTGGAAGGGGGATTGCCTGTGCAGCGGAGCAGGAAACCCATGCTTCCCCCCAGCGTTGCGAGGCGGTTTCTAGGGCATTGCGACCTCGGTTTGAGATTGCGGTCAGTCCAAAGGCGGCGAGGCGGGACATGGATCGCAGGCTGATCCAGCTGACCGAGGAACAGTTCACCGCCCTCGATCAGTTGTCCCTGAATCAGAGAGTCATCTTTTCGGGGCCGGCAGGAACGGGGAAAACCGTGCTGGCCATGGAGTCACTCCGCCGGGCGCTGGTAGAAGATCCTATTCTGAGGGTCGGGATGTTTTGCTACAACCGGCTACTCGGTGAGGAGCTCTCCCTTCGGGGCGGGGAGCTGAATGCCGTCGCGACAATCGGGAACGTCGATGCGTGGCTCGATTCACTGGCGCGGGCGAGGATCACGGACGAAGACCGAAAGGCGGGTGACTTCTTCGAGGAAAGACTGCCCTCTGCGGCCATCGACACACTTCTTGACGACAGTACGGGAGCCTCGAGATTCGACATCCTTATCATTGATGAGGCCCAAGACCTGCTCCAAGACAGATACTTGGACATCTTCGACTTGGTTCTCGAGGGCGGGCTTGCAGGCGGGCGCTGGATGATGTTCGGCGACTTTGTCGGTCAGGACATCTTCGCGAAGGGCCGTGTAGGGGTTGAGGAGTTTATCCGGAGCCGCTGTCCGTCGGTCGCCCGTTTTCTGCTGACGACGAACTGCAGGAACACGCTTCCCATCTCGGAATACGTATCGACCCTTGGCGACCTGAAGCCTCCCTACGCGAAGGTTCTACGGGAGGACGATCATCACGATCCCTGCCTGCGGTTCTGGAACAACCGGGATGAGCAGCAGGCCCTCGTTTCCGAATTTCTTGATGACTGTCTGGCAGAGGGTTTTGAGCCCCGGGATATTGTCATTCTGAGTCCATTGGTGGAAGGTTCGATCGGCATGGAACTGGCTCTCGACCCCGTTTGGTCGACGCGGGTCTCTCCTTGGGGCAAGACGAAGGACAGGGCCTCCTACACAACTATCCAGAAGTTCAAGGGAATGGAGGCGCCGGTGGTGGTGGTTGCCGACATCGAGATGATGGACTCCGATCAGCAGAAGTCCCTTTTCTACATCGGGTTGTCCCGCGCTCTTCACCGCCTCGGTGTTTTTCTCCATGCCGACCTTAAAAAATACATTCAGGAAATTCTATGACCAAGGAAGAGATCGTTGACCGTCATCTCAGGAATCGCAAAGCGGTCCTTGCGGCCGTCGCCGGCGAGGTGTTCGGGCCGGGCAGCCGCTTTGCCAATGGCCAATCCCTGCTTGTTGAGGGAACCCCGTTTAATCCGGACAAGGAAGTGGTCTTTGAGGATTGGAGCGCTTATGGCAAGGTCCGGCCCATGGTGGAGGAGAGCGGAGAAGAGGTGCTCAAAGACGAACGCCCGACGAGTCACTACGGGCTCGGAATTCTCTTTCCCAAGACCGGCGACGAGTTTTTCGATGAGGAGAAGCATGCATCAGAGGAGGCGAGAATCGGAGTCGTCGACAGGGAATCGGACGACGAGGAAGAGAATGCTTGGAAGGCCTACGAACAGGCCGAAAGCAAACGCGAGAAGGCAGCGAAGAGGCGGTCGACCAACCGCAGTCGTGTCGCCTTCGGCGGAAGTGCTGACGACGAGGAGAGCGATCCGGCCACCGAAGTGGCGGACCTCAGGCTGGCGAATCTAAGAAAGCAGCGGAGCATGGGGGTGTCCTTCGTGGCAGACACCTCCGTGGAAGGGGACCTGAGGGTCCGGATCACGGGAGGCAGATACAAACGCTTCAAGTCGGTGAGTGTGACCGCAAGCCGAAAGCGGATTGTCTGGTGGGCACGGCGTGCCCTCGATCAGGTGATACCCATTCCGCTGAAAAAGATCGGTTCGGCTACCGGCGCCATGGAACCGATTGCGGTCGAGGTGCCCGTGGAGCAGGGCCTCCCGCCGATGCAGCTTCAACTTGAGGTCTTTGTCCGCGAGAGGGCTCGTATTCCCGGGGATGCGGCTCCGCCATCAGCCAGGCTGCTCACGGTTTCCTTGGTGAACCGGACCGAATGCCATGACAGGGGTCTCATTGACGAACACTGCCTTTTTCAAACCCGATTTGAGGTGGCGGCCGACGAGGGGACTCTCCTGCCCTATCCAAGAGCCGAGCTTGTCAACAAGTCGGATGAGCAGGCATCCCTCGATCTGTTGTATCACCGGGAGGAAACCTTCGCGACTGGGCACGGCTGCGCCGGGGCGTGGGAAGCGGAAGAGGGGGCGGAGTTCGCCAGGGCCGTCATCGCCGAGCCGCTGCCATCCTGTGAAACTCCTTCGATCACCCCCGACCTTGAGTACGAGGCGGAGGGCAAAATCAAGAAGGTCAGTATCAGGCTCTCCCTGCTCGCGGATGAAGGACGGGTTGACGAGGCCATGGTGCAGCTTCGGCTTCTTGTGGATCTTTACGAAAGGTGGATTGGTGCCCGCGGATCCGAAGTTGACGAACTCTCCGAGCACCACAGGTCCACCGCCAGAAGGCATCTTGATGAGTGTGTAAAAGTCCTTGAGCGAATGCGCCGGGGGATTGAGCTCCTTGCGTCCGACCCGGATTCGGAGGCATCAATGGCCTTCCGGATGACGAATAGGGCGATGTTGCTGCAGGCCTTGGCATCGCAGGCACCGACCCGCCACGTACACTGGGACAACCAAACCAAGCATGATGTCTTCGAGCCCGCGTTTTCCGCACCTGATCCGGAATCCGAGGCCGGGAAGGACCGTGCCTGGAGACCGTTTCAGATCGCCTTCCTGCTGATGAACATCCCGGCCCTCTCGGACCCGCACGATCCGGGCAGGGAGATCGTCGATCTTATTTGGTTCCCGACTGGCGGCGGCAAAACCGAGGCCTACCTTGCCTGCGCCGCCTTCTCGATGTTCATGAGGCGGTTGAGGGACCCGAAGGATCTCGGCACCCACGTCATCATGAGGTATACCCTCAGGTTGCTCACGGCCCAGCAGTTCCAAAGGGCGTCCTCCCTGATCTGCGCGATGGAGTGCATCCGCAGCGAAATCCCGGATCGTTTGGGCGAAGACCGATTCACGATCGGCATCTGGGTTGGTGGTGACACCACCCCGAATCGCAGGGCCGGCGCGATCAAGGCGCTCGGGGCCGCAAAGAGAAATGGCGAGGAGGATTACAAGATGATCCTGCTCAAGTGCCCTTGGTGCGGTGCCGTCATGGGGCCACAGAAGAAGCGCGGTCAAACCCAAGGCTACGACATTCGGGGCGTTCTCAAGAAGGGGGAAGACATCCGGCTGCACTGCTCGGATCAAAAGTGCACCTTCAAGAGGGCGCTGCCGGTCGAAGTCATCGACGAGAACATCTACGAGAACCCGCCGACCTACGTCATCGCCACCGTCGACAAGTTTGCCTCGCTGGCGTGGCGGCCGGAGTGCCGCAGTCTTTTCGGCATAGGTGACAACGGGCAACGCGAGAAGTCGCCGCCCGGGCTCATCATCCAGGACGAACTGCACCTGATTACGGGCCCGCTGGGCAGCATGGTGGGTCTCTACGAGACTCTTGTTGATGAGTTGTCCACCGATCGGCGGATAGAAGGCAAACCGGTGAAGCCGAAGCTGATCGCGGCCACCGCAACAACGAGAGCTTCAGATCGGCAGATCAGGGATTTATACGCGAGAGACAGGACATCCATCTTCCCGTCTCCCGGTCTCGACGCGGCGGATTCCTTCTTCGCCAAATACGCCCGGAGCAGCGATGGTCTGCGGTTGCCCGGCAGACTTTACGTGGGTTTCCTGCCACTGAATTATTCGTCGACCCTTACCGCGAGCGTCCGCCTGTTTTCGGCGGTTCTCGCCGCTGCCAACGGTCTCAGGACCGAGACCGAACGCGATCCATGGTGGTCGCTTCTCGTCTTCTACAACAGCCTCAGGGAACTCGGCGGTGCGCTTACCCTGTTTGGTGCGGACATTCCCGAGCGCCTGAAAAACGTCCAGCGACGCTGGTATCCCACGCTTGCCAGACGGTACGTGCGGCAGGTTCTCGAACTCACCGGGCGCCTTATGAACAGCGAGGTTCCGAGAGCGCTGGAGGCCTTGGGCAGGCCATACAAGGACAAGCCGGCCAAGGGCCATTACCCGGTCGATGCCTGCCTTGCTTCGAACATCATCGAGGTGGGAGTGGACGTTGACCGGTTGGGCGTGATGGCGGTTTCGGGCCAGCCCAAGACCACCGCGCAGTATATTCAGGCAACCGGCCGGGTGGGGCGTAGGCTTCCCGGGCTCATCCTGATGAATTACGGGCCAAGCAAGGCACGAGACAGGTCTCACTATGAGCAGTTCCAAGCCTACCACTCGCGGCTCTATGCACAGGTGGAGCCGGCGAGTGTCACTCCGTTCACGATCCCGGTCCTTGAACGGGCCCTCCATGCCGTAATGGTGGCATGGGTGAGGCAAAGCCTGCCGATGGACGAGATCTTGTATCCGTGGCCCTTTTCCTCCACGCAACTGGAGGCGGCAGCAACCAAGTCCCACGAACTCCTAAAAAGACGGGTTGAGGCTTTAATCGGGGACCCGACCGATCGCCTACGTGTTATCGAGGATCTGCGCCACTGCTTTGAGCAACGATTTCAGCAGTGGGGCTCCTTCCACCCGGAGAAGTGGCACGAGTATTTTCCGACCAAGGACAGCGGAGACCAACCTCTTATCCGCCCCTACGGAAGCCCGTGTCCTCCCACTTGGGCGAATCGAACCTGGGAGACTCCAAACTCGCTGCGCGGAGTGGATACGGAGTGCAGCCCCCACATTCCCGCACCTGCCATCGATAATTCGCCATGAGACTTAACAAGATACGACGTTCGCAGCTTGTCGCCCCGTTCGGACCCGGAGCCCTTCATATTCTTGAGGGCGGTGTCTCGGTCGTGACAGGAGGTCTCGATGGCTGGTTCAGGGATCGCAGTGGAAACCCCGCCGACCCCGCCGAGCTCGCCAAGGGGGTTCTCGTGGTTCGCGAGCCGCGTCTCGAGGCTCCGCTCGGCGTCTCCCATTTCCGGCTTGCTCCCGGACCTGAGAACCGGGCTGGAGAGGACGATCCGGAACTCATCACGCCAGTCTATCGATTTCCCACCTGGTTTGTTTGCCCGCGCTGCTATCGAATGAAGCATTCGAAGCTCACGCAGAACGGCCATCTGACCTGTGGGGATGCCGAATGCAAGGGGCGACGCCTCACGCAGGTGCGTTTTGCGGCGGTCTGCGACCACGGTCACCTTCAGGATTTCCCTTGGCTTGAGTGGGTTCATCGAAGCGAAGGCTCGTTCGAATCCTGTGCGAACTCGCTCATCTACGAGGCGGAGGGATCTGGATCTCTTGAATCGATCCAGATCCGCTGCGAGAAGTGCAAGAAGAGCCGGTCGCTTCGGGGGGTCATGGGGGGAGACTTCGATTCCACCGCGAGCAATCCGAACGGCTGGAGCGGGCTTAGTCGGTTCCTTCTGTCCAAGGGCGATCGCGACGCCACCAGTTCCGGCTCCGACGACTTTCTCTGCCAAGGAAAGAAATCGTGGCAGGGAGATGTTCCGGATGACAGATGCTCCCGTCCGCTCAGGGCGGTTCTGATCAATGCCACCAATGTCCACTATGCGGACATCAGAAGTGCCATCCACATCCCGCCGCGCTATCGTCCTTCCCGAAAGGAACTCGCCGTGATTCTCGACCAATCCGGCTTCCGTCAGCTCATTTCGATTTGTCGACAGGCCTTCGATGATCTCCCGGCCATCGTCGGGAAGCTGCGCAAGAAGGACAACGCGGCAAACAATACCCTGCTCGGTGATTACTCCGATGAGGAGATCGAAGGAGTGCTGCGGGGGCACGATGAGGCCCCGCCATCGGATTCCACGAGTGACGCGCTCCCTGAAGGATCGCGGGCCGAACTGGAGCAGATCATCCGGAAGGATGAATACGAAGCCTTCCTCGGAGAGACCGACCGGGAAGGTCGGCTGGTGCTCCGACACGTTCCGATCGCCGGACTTCCACCCAAGCTTGATGGGTTTGTCGACCGAATTGTCGCTGTCGAGAAATTGCGTGAAACAAGAGTGTTCGCGGGCTTCTCGCGGCTTCTTGGAACCAGTCCGGACGGAGCACCATCACCAGCACACATGTTGTGGCATCGGGTTCCGGCGGATATGTCGAACCGCTGGCTTCCCGCGGCGGTCGTTCATGGGGAGGGAATCTTTCTGACGTTCAGCGAGGACAGGATCAGGCAGTGGGAAACGCATCCCGAAGTCGAGAAGCACCTCGCCATTCTCCAGGAGAACCAGGATTCCTGCGCACTTCGCTACGGGTGGGATCCCATGAAGGTCGCGCCACGGCTCGTCCTGCTCCACACTTTGGCGCACCTCCTGATCAATCGCCTCGTGTTCGAGTGCGGATATGGATCTGCCTCGCTGAGGGAACGGCTGTATGTGTCCGAGGATCCGGCGGGACCGATGGCGGGCATCCTGGTCTACACTGCCGCAGGCGACTCCGAGGGAACCCTCGGAGGTCTCGTTCGCCTCGCCGAGCCGAATACCCTCGGCCGGATTCTGGTCAATGCCCTCGACGATGCCCAGTGGTGTTCGGCGGATCCGGTTTGCGCCGAGGCCGGCAAAGCCCATGGTCAAGGTCCTGACTCATTGAACCTCGCGGCGTGTCACAGCTGTGCCCTTCTGCCAGAGACGAGCTGCGAGCACTTCAACAAACTTCTCGACCGATCGGTCATCCTTGAGGGAGCCGCACCGTCGATCTTCGGGGGGAAATGCTTCGATTAGAGCGTATCGGATCAACCGACGTAGAAGCCCTCCGCGATCGCCCGTTTCTCGGCAGCAATCAGGATCGGCGCCTGTTTGTCACTTGGGATCTTGCGCGGGATGGCGCAGGCCGTGTTCAGGATGCCCATCTCCTTCGGGCTGAGCTTCTTGTGGATTCGGTTCCATTCCCTCAGCGCCTCCCAGTGCACCGCACCCTTTTCAAACACGTAGGTCTGCGCATGAATACTGTCCTGAATGACCTGGGTTCTGCTGCCATCCTTTTCTTGCTCGGTGCTGATCGCGTGATCGATCAGGTAGTTTCTGACCGTGTGCGGGATCTCCAATGAAATGGACTTCAGTGTATCCCAGCACGCCTCCTTCTTGGCCCACTCGGTGACATTCGAGGGAGCGTCAGCCGGAGGCTCGATGAGATTCTGGTTCGCGGCCTTCGCGATGGTGACGAGAGCTTCGGCCAACGGATCCGGGATGTGTTGCAGGTTCCAGATTTTCAGGTGGTCCACATGCAGGCCGGCTTCCCGGACCATCGCGGCGAATTTCGCCAAGGTGTAGGTCACGATGTTGGCTTTGTATCCCCCATACCACTCCTGCTGATACACAAGCCTGTCCACGCTGCGGAAGAAGATCGCCATGGAGATGGCCTGCTTGAACCAGACTTCGTTGAAGGACTTCCCGTCATCCCTCTCCCAGCGCGTGGCCACGAGTCCGACAAAACCGGGCGTGCGGGGGCTGCCTGCAAATGCTTTCTGGGCACCGAGACTGACTTCGTGGGGGTATTCCTCGAATGAAAGGACGAACTTGGCGAGATCGGTCTTGGTGAACATCTGCGAGCGCGGATTCTCACGCAGGAATTGATTCTTCTGCGCCTGCGTCAGTTTCGCCTGCTGGTTGGCGTATTGACCCCGGGTCCGCTCGTAGAACCAGTGTGTCTCCTGCACAGAACCCTCCCTCGCAGGAGCCCACAGTCGCCTCGAAATCTCCTCCACTCTCAGATGGAACGGATGGTTCGAGAAGAAGTCGGCGGCATTGACCTTGTTCTGGGTGTTCGAATACTGGGAGATCTTGGGCACAATCTCTTCGACCTCTTCGCTCGGCACGACAGATAGTTTGACTTGAACATAGACATTGGCCAGGTCCGCACCCTCTTTCCGGCGGGCGGTGAAAATCGATGCGGTTGTTTGCCCGCCATTGACAATCTGAAGGTTATGCAGCTTGGTGATCCTTGTGCCCGACTCGGTGGTTGTTACCTTTTCCGCTGTTGCCGCCAAGCCGTTGTTGAAGGAGAAAAACATGTGAGGCTCGTTTATGATCGTGTTCCTCATGCCCTTGTTGATGCTTCCCCTGAACTGAAGGAAAGTTCTGACATTCTGTTCCAACAGCCGGTCACCGTATTTGTCGTACAGATCGGCAAGGATCGGTCCGGGAAGAACAAGGAGGTAGGATTGGATTGAGTGCTCCCCCACATAGGCCGGCAGGCATGGAAGACCGCCGCCATCCTGGGCCGAAAAATCTATCACAACATCCTCCCGGGTCTTTCCCGAGGTGTCGCTTCGATGAATTCTTCCGAGATCCCAGATCTCATAGGTGGTCGGAAATTCTCCCGCCTGATCCTCCGGAAGTGCTGCCACTTTTGAGCTCAGCTGAGCATTGGTGACGAGCATAAGAGTGATGCGTGAGATATCCTCCTGGTGTCCTCTGATCAACCAAGCAAGTTCGCCTTCCGGACTGGACTTCTTCACAAGGTCGGAGAGGTCCGCGCCCAAAGCCGATTGCACGAATCGAAGAAGCCGCTTGAACGCCTTCTCGGTGTCGGTGCGGGTAAGGTTCTCGAGAATGTATGAGTCTCGAAAGTCAGAGATGACAAGCGAAAGGGCGGAATGCTCCGGATCAAATGACCAAGCATCGACGGCAATTCCCCTCGGTTTGTCGCTATAGTCGATTTGAGAATACCCGGTGATAAACCCCTCGTCTTCGAGCATGGCACACATGTGGTCAACGAAAGTGCTCCGTGTGAACGTCTCGTCGCTACCGGCACGCTCGGCCAGTTCGTTCATGAACTCATGGTGAAACTCCTCGATGGTCATGGTAGTTGAGAGAATCGTGTGTGAAGCCAGCGGTCGTGGCAATACCGGATCTCGTTGTCGAAATCAGGCGCGGAGCCCCTGAGGCAAAAATCCACCGATCCGGGTTTTTCTGCCTGGATGCAGGAATCGCCTAGGCTAAGCTCGGCAGGTGGCCAGAGCCAGCAAAGATCAAATCCCCGTAATCGACCTTTTCGCAGGCCCCGGTGGGCTCGGTGAAGGTTTCTCCCGTTTCCCATTTCGTGGAGACCCTCGTTTCAGAATTGTTCTCTCGATTGAGAAGGAGAAGAGCGCTCACAAGACCTTGCTAACCCGCGCTTTTTACCGGGAATTCGCGACCAAGGGCGTGCCAGAGGCCTACTACGAGCATTTGCGCGGCAGGTTGACCCAAGAGGAGATGTTCGAGTTTGATGGTAGGTGTAGGGAGGCGGCCAAGACGGCGATGGCGGAAGCGCTTTGCATCGAACTTGGGGAACCAGCAGACAAGGAGGCGCCTGCCGTGGAAAAGAAGAAGCGCCGCCTTCAGACCAAGCGGCTGGTCAGGAAGTTGATCAGCGAGCGAATCAAAGGCCATGAACATTGGGTCCTCATTGGGGGCCCGCCCTGCCAAGCCTACTCCCTCGCTGGCAGGTCCAGAATGCGGGGTGTAGTGCAGAGGCCGGACGAATCGGTGGAGGATTTCGACGAGAGGAAGAGGAAAGCTGAGGCGGCATTTGAAAACGACCACCGACATCTTTTATACCGCGAGTATCTCTCGATTATTGCAGACCATTGGCCATCGGTTTTCGTCATGGAAAATGTCCGTGGGCTTCTCTCCGCGCGTTTGGGCGGGCAGCTCATCTTCCCGTTGATTCAAAAGGATTTGGCGAATCCGAACGAAGCGCTTGGGAAGAAAGGAAGAGGAATGTCCTACAGGATCTCTTCTCTCGTCGTCCCAGAACTCATTGCGGGATCCGGGTTGGAAAAGGAAGACTTTCTCATTCATGCCGAAGACTTTGGCGTTCCGCAGCAAAGGCACCGAGTAATCCTCTTGGGGGTCCGTGAGGATCTGGAGATCGACCGCTTCTCTGTCCTCACAAGGAAAGACGCGCCGGCCCTGAAAACCGCCCTGAACGGACTCCCCGAATTGCATCCCGGTGTGACCAAACCCTCTAGATCGCTGGGCTCCGTACTCGCTGAGATTAGAGACGCACCGTGGCTGAAGGATCTCGGCAGAGGTCATTTTGGAAGGCAGGATTCTCAGAAGCTCAAAAGGGAGATTGTGCAGGCCATCAACGAGGCTTCTTCGAGGAATCTTGGGCAAGGCGGTAATTTCATTCCGTTGAGACGATCGAAGTCCGTTCCCGGCGATCTAGGGGAGTGGCTCGCCGACCCGCGGCTTGGAGGGGTCTGCAACCACCAGACGAAAGCACACATGGCGGAAGATCTTCACCGCTACATCTTTGTTTCGGCGTTCGGGAAGGTCTTCGGCCGGTCACCGACGCTCTCGGATTTCCCGGAGGAACTCCT
>JACKPZ010000015.1 GCA_024233135.1 Akkermansiaceae bacterium
TGCGCGTGCCCGCCGACCTGAGCCTCGTTTCGCTCGCCCGCGAGCCGTTTCTCGAATACCTTGTCCCCGAGGTCACCGGCTATCGCTCCGACCCCGCGGTGGTGGCGAAACAAGTGGTGCGGAGGCTCGAACAGATCGTCGCGGGAAACGTCGCCCCTGGCGGCAACCCGTGGCTTGTGCCGGAGGTGGTCAAGGGCGGGTCGGTCTCGCGGGTGCCGGGCGACCGCTGAAAAGAAAACGCCCCGGGCTCCTCCGAACCCGGGGCGTCGTCTCTTGTTTCGTTTTGCAGGTTCAGTCCGCTTTCACACGGACGAAGAGCGTGGTCGCACCGAGCGGCTTGCTGCCGCTGAGGGTGACGGTGACGGGTTCGACTCCGTTGCCATCCGGCCCGGCCGAGTCGTCGAGCGTGGCCCCGGTGTCCTCGGTCCAGTTCACGAGGTCGCCGGAGGTCCAAACCGAGTGGGTGAGGCCGGTGAGGGCGTCGTCGCGGCGCTTGTAGGTGAAAATGCCGGTGGCTTTGTCGAGTTGGGACGTGACGGGATTCACGGATGCGCCGTCCACCGGGCTGAGGCCGAAGGCGTATTCGTCGAAGTTGCTGAGTCCGTCGTTGTCGTCGTCGTCGTCGGGTCCGCCGGTCAGGTTGAAACCGGACGGGCCGGCCCAGGTATCGTAGTCGGTGGCAGCACCCGCGGTGTAGACGAGTTCGAGCGAGAGCGTGTCGCCGCTGAGCTGGGTGGTCCAGATGCCCGTCGCGCCGGTGGCGCTGGCGAACGCCGAACCATCGACGACGATCGAGCTCGCATCGAATCCGATGACGCCGGTGGTGGTGGTCGCGAGGGTGAACGTGGTGGTCGTTTCCGTGAAGTTGACCACCGAGGCAGGGGAAACCGTGATCGTCACCGGATTCGTCGGGCTGCCGACGAGTTCCAGTCCGCTCGCGACGATCGTGTCATACCCGCTCCCGGAGCTGCCGATCCAATCTCCGATTTCCCACGTGTATGCGGAGTCTTCTTCCAGCACGAGGTCGTCGGTGAAGGTGAGCGTCCCGACCGAGGCTCCCGGTGAGACCGTGCCGTAAACGGTGGTGAAGTAGCCGAGCGTTCCCGTCCCGCCGAGCGTGCCTTCGGGATTCACGTCCACGGGCGAGTCCGGCAGACTGCCGTTGACGAGCAGGGTGCCGCTTTCCACCAGGGTCGAGCCGAGATATGTCTTCGTGTCGGCATAAGTCACCACCTGGGTCGAGGTGTCTCCGCGGTTGGCGGAAGACGGGATCCCGATGCGGACCGTGCCGTTTCCGGTGATCGCCGAAGCGACGGTGTGGCTGTCGGTGCGCGAGAACGTGAGGGTGCCCTCGTTGGCAACGGCGGTGGTGCCGAGGGAGCCGGAACTGTCCGCGTTGAGGCCGGTGCCCGTGGTGTCGACCACGCCGGGAACGCCGCCGATGCGAACCGGTGTTCCCGCCTCGATGACGAGCGGCATGGTGAGGGTGATGTCGTTGGTGATGATGAAGCCGAGATTCGCGGAGGTCATCGCGGCCGCGGGATCGGCGAAGCTCAATTGGCCGTCGCCGCTGATGGTACCTTGCAGCTTGAGCGTGCGATCGGAGCCGGCGGAGCGGTTGAGGATGCTGTTGTCCGGACCGGTGACGACAATCGGATTGGTCCATGTCCAGTTCCCTTCGATTTGCGAGAGGTGTCCGCTTGTGGTCGCGTCGCCGAGCGTGATGGTTCCGGTCCCGTGACCGGTCGCTCCATTTCGAATCGACTGCCATTCGGAGCCACCCGTTACGGAAATGGCGCCCGAGAAGCCGGCCCATGTGTCGGCTGCGGCGAACGCGGTGCCTCCGCCCGGATAAGTGAACAAGGTGCCTCCTCCGGAGATCTTCAGATCGCCATCTCCGGTGAGGATCCGCAGTTTCGCGGTGGCCTTGTAGTCGAGAATGTCGGACCGGGAAACGTCGAGTTCCGCACCCGCCGCGATGGCGACCGGGCCGCTGCCGAGTTCACCCAAGGTGCCGCCGTCCCCGGCGATCAGCGAGCCGCCGTTGATGGTCGTCGCTCCGACGAGCGAGTTGTTTCCAGTAAGGAGGAGCGATCCGGGGCCATCCTTGGTCAGCGTGCCCAGGCCGGTCAGCGGATCGCCACCGATCTCGTAGGCGAGCGAGTCGTTGTTCACGGTCACGCTGCCCGGTGAGATCGAGCCGGTCACCGTCACCATGCCGGTCGCGCCGTCATCGTCGAAGGTCACGTTGTCATTGTTGGAAAAGGCGGTGGGCGTGGTGTCGGGCAGCTCCCAATTGGATGTCGTGGTGTCCCAGGTTCCGTCGGTGGCACCGGTCCATAAGAGGTCGTCTCCCACCACCGGATCGGGGATGCTGAGATCGACTTCGTTCCAGACCGCGGATCCCTGGCCACTCGAGTTTCCCGCGCCGAAGAAGATCGCATTCCGTCCGCCGATGATCGGCGCACCGGGAGTGAGCGTCACGGTGGAGGTTCCGTCGTTGTTTCCGCCGTAGTCGAGCACGGCGGTGCCCGCGACGGTGTCGTAAGTGAGCGAGAAGGTTCCGAAGCTCGGGAATGCCGAGATGTCGATGCCGGTGCTGTAGGTCGGCTTCGGCGTGCCGGCGGCGCCGGTGTTTTCGATCAGCAGGATGTTGCTCGAATCGACCTTGTGGGTCAGGTAGAAGCCCAGACCGTCGGCGGCGAGGTCGATGAGGGTGACGAGGTTGTTCTGACGGCCGTTGTTCGGAGAAACAAAGTAGTTTGCCACGCTGCCTCCCGACGAGCCGAGCGCGTCCTTGTCGAGGGCGACCGTCCACGTGATGGTCCATGTGCTTGCATTGACGAGTTTGGTGGTGGCTGTCGTGTTGAGAGTCTGGCTGTAGTTTGCCGGACCCGCGGTCGTGCCATCGATGGTTCGCCAGCCTCCGTTTCCGGAGTCGTAGCCGTCGGAGTACTGGTTGCCCGCGGCACGGGTAAGGGTCCAGCCTTGGGAGGCTGGATCGGCGGCCCCGGTCTGTCCGGAAGCGGCGGTGACTCCCGAGTCGTAGGTGACGATCGATTCCGCGCTTGCGGGGATCGTTAGAAAGGCGAGGAGGATGGGAAGCTTGTGTTTCATGATCGGATTCCGTTGGACATGCGAAGTCTCACGCGGCCGCATCCCGGACGCAACGAGGCTGGACTGGATGGTTTGGCAAACCGGTTTGGAGGCGGTTTCAAGGAAGCGCCCTCACCCGGAGAAATCGCCGTGGCGAGCCGTCTCCCGGGAGCGATGCGCTCGTGACGTTTCCGGCCGCGTCGACCGAGCCGAAACCCGGAACCGCCTCCCAACCCGACAAGCCGAAGCTCTGTTCGATGGCGTAGGACCGCCCGGGGACGCTGCGCCACGAGAGGTCGAGCGTTTCGCCCGCCGTGAACGAGCTGGTGGCGAAAAACGAAGTGTCGTCGAGCGGATGGGTGCCGGCGGCGTGCTCCGACGCGTTGGAAATCCCGTCACCATCGGAGTCGATCTGCGAGTCGTCGATGGACGGGTTGAGACCGACGAGGCGTTCCCATGCGTCGGGCATGCCGTCGGAATCGGTGTCGGTTTCCGGATCCATCAGCCACTCGGCCTCGACGCGTGCGAAGGTGATGCGGGTGTAGTTGTCCTTTTCGAAAAACACGCCGATGGATTTGTCCGGCAGGATGCAGATTGAGGAATAGGCGCTGGAGCCGGCATACAGCGAACGCGAGACCGGCCAGCTGTCGCCGCCGTCGGGTGAGACACGGAGCGTGAAGTTGACGCGGGAACTCGAGCTTCCGGGATTGCCGGATACGATCCACTCCGCGGGATCGCCGCGGTGCGTGCTGGTCCATTGGATCACACTGCCCTGGCAGACCGGATCAGGCACGGATGGCAGGCGGTAGAGGTCTTCCCATGTTCCGTCGCGCATCGGTGTCGCACCGCCGGGAAGATAGCGGATCCATGCCCGCTGGCCGTTCGATCCGGACGGCGTGCGCATCGAGAACAATAGCCTGCCGTCATCCAGTTCGCACACGGTGTTTTCGTTCGTCTGCGGCGAGCTCGTCGGCACACCGGAACCGAAGTCCCAGCTGGCTCCGTGGTCGCTGCTGAAAACCGAGCAGACGCGGGAAACCCCGGATGCGTCGCGGTATTGCGACGGGAACACGAGCGTGCCGTCGCGCATCGCGAGCCCATGGCCGGGACCTTGGAAAACGAGCCTCCAGTTCGGATCATCCTTCACCGCGGCGGTGATGTTGATCGGAGCCGACCATGTGTTTCCTCCGTCGGTCGATTTGGTGAGGACGTATTGGCCGGTGTCCACGGGGTCGGTTCCCGGACCGGAGCCCGCCCAGCCGTTGTTTCCAAACGACCATAGGGCGGCGACCCAGAGCGTGTCCGTGACGGGATCGTGGAGGATCGCGGGATCGCCCACGCCATTGCCGAGCGATCCGGATTCGGATGAGTCGTAGTCGAGGATCACCTGTGAGGTCGACCAGGTCGCACCGCCGTCGCTGCTGCGGGAGTAGCCCACGTCGATGTCGGCGGGCAGGTCGGAGCCGCCTGTGTAGCGGTGGTCGTAGACCGTGTGGAGGACTCCGTCCGAATCGCAAACAATGCCCGGGATGCGGAAGGTGGTGATGCCGAGATCGCCGCTTCGCACCACGTCTTGAAACAGCGGAACAAGTGCGAGCGTGATCTCCCGCCGGATCGTGGTTCGAAGGTGTGAGGACCGGCATTCGACCCGCTGAAGACGAGGTCCGTCACGGAAGCGTCGAGCGTGCTGCCGAGCGGCGCATGGCGTTCTGGAACCGCCGCCAGGCGCACGATGTTGATGTCGTCGAGGAGGGGAACCGTGACCGGGAACACGAACTCGTCGACGCCAGGCGCGTCCACCGACGCCAGCGATGGACCCACCACCATCGAGCAATACCACCCGCTGATCCGTTCGCGGGTGCCGGGTGCCAGTTGCACGCGGATCTCGTCGAGTTGGGTGGCTCCGGAAACGTCGTTGCCGATCCGGATTTCCAACACGTCGTGGAGACCAAATCGCGGGATTTCGCGCGGATTCTGCACCACGGTCGCGGAAAACGGCGGGCCGGTGATGGTGCCCCAGCGGTCGTCCCATATGTTTGTTAGCTCGGCCACGGCGGAGGCATCGAGCGCTGTCGTAAACCACCACCTCGGCGACATCCGCAGCGAGACGGCTGAACGGCGAGCCACCGTTCGAACCGAGGATGAACCCTCCGAGATTGGCGGTCTGGGGATCGGTCACCGTGGCGGCCTGGGTGCCGTCGATCCAGTGCGTGACCGTCGTTCCGCCGGAACCATCGGGCTGATAGGTGAAGACATGCTGTTGCCAGACACCGGCGTCGCGCGTGGTCGTCGTGGTTTCCGCGCTGTCCCATGTCGATGTCGAGCAGCCCGCCTGCCACGATCCGCTCCCGACGCGCGCGCGGGTTCTCCCGCTGCTCGTGCTGCCGTCGAAGAGAAACCCGTCGCCTTGCGTGGTCACCCGGCAGACCAGAGCCACAGTGCGCGCGCCGCTGATCGTGCCGAACTCGGTCGTTGCGTTGGCCCAGAGATCATTGGTGCCGTCGAAACGCAATGCCTCTCTCGATTGTCCCGATCCGCTGGTCACCTCGAACGGATAGGTCGGCAGTCCGACGCGGCGGCTCAGATCCCGCGCGGCCTCGCCGGAGTGGACCGATGCCAGCCGGACCACGGCGCCGGTGTTGTCGATGCCCCTGCCATGATCGGCGATGAACCATGCGTGCAGATCGGACCATGCGGGCAGCGGCTTCGGTCCCGCGAGGTCCATGCGGATCGCTTCGGCGGCCATGCGCGAACCTAACAAAAACAGGCCGTCCGCATCGTAGTGGATGCCGAGGCCGTCGAGATTGTGCGTGGCGACTCCGGTGGAGCGGGCTAGGCCGACGTCCGGGTCGGAGCCCGCGAGCGAGGCGTGCCGCGCGCGGGTCGTGTCGCGGTCGGTGCCGCTGCCGCCGATCTCTCCGATGACTCCTTCGATGGTCGCGGCACCGGGAAGGTCGCTGCGTAGGTTGGCGAGCAGTTCGCTGAAACGGGTGCCGGCGGCATCGGCCTCGGTGGTGTCGTTGGTTTCCCCCTGCACGTAGAGAAGCGAACGGAACGAAACACCGTCGAATCCCGAGGGCGGACTGGACGCCGCGGCGTTGGCGGTGGCGACGAGGTCCAGCCATGCCGTGCCGCCGGGTTTCTGCCAAAGCGTGTTGCCGCCGCCGGTGGTCGCGGATTTCACGATGCCGAAGTCGCGGTATCCCGCGTCCCAGAGCATGCGTGCGAAGGCGATCTCCGGACCGAACGATCCATCGCCCGCGGCATCGAGCGTTTTCCATCCGGTGCCGTCGTGAAACCACACGCCGCCGCTCTGTTCGGCCGGGTGCCCACCCGGGGCGGGGGAATGGAGTGTGCTTGTTAGAGATGTGCCGAGCGCGTTTCCGCCGCCGGTGAGAAGGTGGACCGGGAGGGGATTGGAGGAAGCGCTGTCGGCGGTGAGCGGGTTGGTTCCGTTCTGGAACTCCTCGACATTCGTTGCCCCGTCCTCATCCGGATTCCCGTTCGGATCCGCGCCGGTGAGGGTGTAAAAGTATTGGTATTCCCATGCGTCGGGCATGCCGTCGGCATCGGTATCGACTCCGGGCGGGAGATACGCACCTGCGGTGAAACGCACGTGGTCGATGGTGATGTCGAAGTTGTCGCCGAAGGTGCCGCTGGTGTAGTCGCCGAGGATCAGGCGGCCGTCGGCGGCGATCTGGTCATAGGGCACTCCGTCAAGCGGGCTGAGGCGCACTCCGTCGCGGAACACATGATAGCGGGCGTTCGGCGCGTCGTGGGCGATGCGGAAGATATGGAAATTCCCGTCAAGGTTGTCGTGGGAATTGTTGAACGTCTGTCCGCCGTCGGAATGATCCCGGGTGCGATCGCCATGGATTTCCATCAGGATCCGGTTGGAGCCTACTCCGCACCAGAGGATGAAGCCATTCGCGTTGGCGTTGCATTTCAACCGTGTCTCGAAGGTCCACGAGCCACTGCGGACCGCCGCCCATCCGCTGTTGGTGCCCTCGATCCAGCGGCCGTTGGTCGAGGGGTGGACGATCTGCAGGTCGGTGGTTTCCGGCAATGACTTGTTGAGCGTGTTGACCTGTGCCCATGCATTGACGAACGCCGCGCCGTCCCAGATCTCGTTGCCTTCGAAACGAGATCCGAAGTTGCCGGACTCCTCCTCGTCGTGGGGCGGCGGAGAGACCGGAGCCTCCGCCGTGTCCTCGATCAATCCGAACGCGGCGGCGATGCGGTCGCCGACCTGCTCCTCGCCGGCGGCGTTCGGGTGCACGGTGTCGTAGGTGAGCATCGCGGGGTCGAACCCCGTGTTCGTGCCCACGATCCATACCGGAGAAGTGGACGATGCCGCGTTCTTCGTATCCGCCAGCGTGGGAAGCTGGGCGTTCACCGCATCCACCGCGTCACGCATCGCCTGCGTCTGGTTCGTGTAAAGGAGCTGGTTGATGAAGATCCGGACATTGGCGTTTGCGGCGCGGAGTTGGTCGATGATCGTTGCGATGTCCGCGACGACCTGGTTGGCGGAGAAGTTGTTGTCGCCGAGATCGTTGATGCCGATCATCACGCAAGCGGTGTCCGGCACGTAGGTGGTGCCGGTGTTTCCCGTGCCGCTGGCTGTTGGGTCCGGATAGGCGACCGTCGCATCCGGCGAGCTGATGAGGTATTCCTGCGGGCTCGCCTGGGCGGTCCAGTTGAGCAGGCTGCCTTCGCCGCGGTTGGCGTCGCGGCGGTTCGAAGGCAGCCGCACGCGGGCGTTGATCCAAGACGCCCGCCAGCCGTAGTGGCCGTCGTGGACGTTCTCGAACGACTGGCCGTTCACGTCCGGCGTGGTGAGCGTGCTGTTCTGATAGGGGCCGGTAACGGACCCCGTGAACTTGTATCCGGTGCCCTGATCGATGGGCACGCCACGTTCCGCCAGACGCTTGAAGACCTGATAGCGATAGCTCGGGTGATCGCCGTTGCCTCCCTGGGTGATCGAGTCGCCGACGAAAACGAGGTTTCCGTAGTGCCGGTCGACGACGCCGGCATCGAGAAACGCTCGGGCGTAGCGTCCGCCGATCCGCAGCTTCGCCGCCTTGTCGAAGTGCAGGCCGTCGGTGGTCTCGGCCTGGAGGTCGAGGTTCGGGAAAAAGTCGATGTAGGAGGTCGCGGTGGCGATCGATTCGTGCCGTGCGCGCACCGTGTCCTTCGCGGTGCCTGCCGCGGCGATGCCGCCGATCACGCCGTGCATGCCCGCGGCGTTGGGCAGGTCCGTGCGCAGGTTGTCGATGAGCGCGAGAAACCGGGTGTCCGCGATGTTCGCTTCGGTGGTGGTGTCACTCTCGCCTTGCAGGTAGAGCAGCCCGGCGATCTCGAACGTATCACCTGCATTCGTCAGTGCGGTGGTCGCGGCGGTGACGGTATCGACCACATGTTGATACATGTGCCCGCCGTCGACCTTCGACCAATTCGTGTTTCCTCCGCCGCCGCGCGAGGCCTTGACGATCGCGAAGTCGCGCACGCCGGCGCGGTAGATCGTGCGGCCGAACGCGATCTCCGGCCCCCAGTGGGTCGCGCTGCCGGCATAGTATCCGCCTTGTTGTTGCTGCAACGAGGTGAACACCCCGCCGGAGTCGCCGAGCGAGGTCGTCGCATCCGCCACGTTGTGCCACCAGAACTTCACATGGGCGTCCGCGGGGTCGGAGCCCGGCGTCAGGTCGGTCTCCGTGCCGTTCGTGGTGCCCAGCGAGTTCGACTGTCCGGTCAGGACGAAAACCCGGATGTGATCCGCGTCCGCACGTGGAGCGGCTAACAGGAACGGAATGGCGAGCAGAGCCGCCGTGCGGCCCGTGAAACGATCGAACATGCCGCAACATCGCGTTGCCGCGGGAAATCGCAAAGCCGGGCGGGCTGGTCGGCCGCGCAAACCGGTTGCGCCCGGAATCAGCGGCGGCGGCGCAGCAGGCGGAAGAATCCCAGTGCGCCGAGCAGGGCGGCAGCGGGCTCCGGGATGACCGTGATGACGCCCGATGAAGAGAACCCGGAGGTGTCCCACGACAGGTTCGGACCGAGGGCCGCCCCGTTGAAGTCGAAGGTGTATCCGTTGTCCACGAAGCTCGAGAATCCGGCGATCTGGAAACTGTCGCCGCTGCCGGGATTGAATCCGCCGATGAGATCGACGGTGATGAGTCCGCCAAGCGACAACTCTCCGCCCGCGAGGAGGCGGTCAAACTGGTTGGTGGCGGTGCCGCCGATTTCCACCAGCCATTCGGAGCCGGTGGTGAGTCCGAGGTTGCCGGTGAAGGTGAGCGTTCCGGCGGACGAACCGGTGGCGAGCGTGCCATCGATGAGCGCGTCGCCACTCACGGTGCCCGAGCCGCTCAGCGTCTGCGTGGAGCCAAGCGTCCATGCCACGGAGGTGACATCGAGCGTGGTTGATGCGCCGACGATCACCTGGGAAGACGTGGCGATGGCGTCTGCATGGCCCAATTTGAGTGTGCCGGTCTCGATGTTGGTTACGCCGGTGTAGTCGTTGGTTCCATTGTCGATCGTGAGAACCATTCCGCTCCGTTTGGTGAATCCGCCGGATCCGGTGATCTTTGCCGACCAGGTCTGGGTCCAGCTTGTCGAGCCGTCGAAGAAACCTCCGCCTGCTCCCAGAGTGATCGTTTTCGCGGAGGAGATTCCGACGCCGTTTCCATTCATGAACAGGCCGCCACCGTCGAGCGTGACGCCCGCGCTGCCGCCCATGCTGGTTTCCGAATTGAATCCGTAGGTTCCGGAAGTCGCCTCCCAGGTCCCGGTGAAACCGGCATTGTTGGTGCCGCTGATGACCAGGTTGCCGCTTCCGTTGCGAAGGAACGTGCCCTGGCCGACAATGGTCTTGGTGATGCCGCTGGGGATTCCGGACGTGGTGTTCGCAGCTTCGAAAGTGGCGCCGGACGAAATGGTTAGATCGCCGGTGTTGTTGAGAGGGGTGCCGGTGGAGCCGGAAACCTTGAGCGTGCCACCCGTGACGGCGACCGGTCCGGAAACACCGGAGAGCGCGGCGTTGTTCGAGATCGTGAGCACGCCGCCGCCCGCCTTTTCGAGGCCGATGATGCGGCCGCCGGAGCCTTGGTTGAACGTTCCGCTGTATGTGCTGTCGGTGGATTGGTCGATCTTGAGTGTGCGAAGGGCGTTTGTGCCGCCGTCCTGCCAGTCGGCACGAACCGATCCGCCGCCGCTCAACTCGCCGATGGTCGCCTTGATCGTTCCGGTCGCGTCGTTGTAGGCCGAGCCGAGAATCAATCCGCCCGCCGTGATGTTCACTTTCGTGAGGTTGCTCGTCTGTCCGGTGGGGTCGAGGTTGTTGGATCCGAGGATCACCCATTGGCCGCCGATGCCCAAGGTGCCATTGAAGCCGCCTGAGTGGCTGAGGCGGAGCGTGTTGTTTCCGGTTTTCGTCAAATCCCCCGTGATGCCGCCGGTGCCGGTGATCTTGACGTCGCCGGTGTTGTTCAGGGTGAGCACCGATCCCGAGGCGATGGTGATGCCCGTCTGGGTGATGGCGGATCCGAGGTTGACGGTGGCGCTCGCGTTGAAGGTGGCGGAATCGCCGTTGGTCCATGTCGCGGGACCGTCCCAGACGTCTGTGGCGGTCCACACGGTGTTGCTCGGGTTGCCAGTGGTCCAGACGAGGTCCGCGGCGCCCGCGGCGATGGGTAGGGAAAGGAGCGGCAGGATCAGGAAGATGGGAAATCGACGTTTTTTCATCTCGTGGCTGAGGGAGGATTCGAAAAGGCGGTCTGGACGATTTTTTGAGCCGGACGACTTTGGCGATCGGGTCGGAGCTTCGACAACGGGCATGTCCCGGTCTGTTCAGGAAACCAGTTTCCCGCGCTTTGACGGGCACCCCGAGTGTTTCGCAAGGTGGTGGGCATGTTGCGGATCGGATGTTTGACCATGTGGATGGCGGCGGCGGGATGTCTGCAGGCGCTGGAGTTTGCCCGGCCTTTCGGCTCCGCCATGGTCCTTCCGATGGGGCGAGACGTGGCCGTCTGGGGGGCGGGCGCGTCCGGCGACGGAGTGCGTCTGCGCATGGGCGGCCGCGAGATCGCAGGCACGGCGGCGGCGGACGGCGCTTGGCGCGTGGTGCTGCCGGCGATGCCGGCGAGCGCCGAGGCGATGACTCTTGAAATCGTCTCAGGAGAGGAGCGCAAGGTGCTGGACAACATCCTCGTCGGCGAGGTCTGGATCTGTGCCGGACAGTCGAACATGGAATATCCCCTGTCCTCCGCCGTGGGTGGAAAGGAGGAGCTGAAATCCGTCGCCGCATTTCCGCGGATCCGCATGTGCAATCTTTCCGGCGTCTCCACCGCGAACCGTCCCTTCAGCGATGCCGAACGCGGGCGGATGACGTCCGGCGCGTATTTCCAGGGCGGATGGGTCGTGCCGGACGAGCGCTCCGCCGCTTCGTTCTCCGCCGTCGGATGGTGGGCGGGGAAAACGATCCATGAAACGAAGGACGTGCCGGTCGGCCTGATCGATGTCTCGGTGGGCGGCAGCGGTGCCGAGGCATGGCTGCCACGCGAGGTGCTGGAAGCGCGTGAGGAATACGCGCCGTTGTTAGGAGACGATTGGCTCGAAAGCCCGAGGATCGGCGCCTGGGCCCGCGGCCGGGCGAAGACGAATCTCGGCGGGAAACCCGGTGCGCATCCTTATCAGCCGGGTTTCCTGTACGATGCCGGTGTCCGATGGTGGAGCGGGTTCCCGATCACCGGAGTGCTCTGGTACCAGGGCGAAACCAATGCCGAGATCCACGACGACGCGTGGAACGAGCGGCTGATCACCGATCTCGTCTTCGGCTGGCGCAAGGTCCTCCAGCAACCCGATCTGCCATTCTTCATGGTCCAGCTCCCGCGCATCGGTGGAAACGATCCGTTGCGCCAATGGTGGCCCGAGTTCCGCGAGGTCCAGTCCCGCGCGGCGGCGAAGCTCGACGGTGTGACCCTCATCGAAACCCAGGACCTCGGCTGGGACGGTCCGAACGTCCACCCGCCGGACAAGCGGCCGGTCGGCGAGCGGCTCGGAAAGGCGGCAGCCCGGCGGTGATGTCCAGAATTGTGGATGGGGGGCCGGATGCCGACCGCCGTCGATCATTACCGACTCACCTGCCGAAGCACTTGGAAGAGACGATCGATATCTTCGTCGGCCAAATCCAGCGGCGGGCGCAGGCGGATCGATTGGCGGCCCGCGCCGAGCAGCAGGGTGTCGTGCTCCTCGAAGGCTCGTTTGAGGATTTCCGTCCTCTGGGTCGGGCTGCGGGTGGAGATTCCTTGGTAGAGGCCCCAGCCGCGGGTGTTGCGGTAGATTTGAGGAAAGTCGCGCTCCAGCGCGAGCAATCCTTGGTGCAGCCGGTCCGTCTTGCCCGGCACGGACTCGAACAAGCGCTCGTCCTCGACCACCCGCCACTCTTGACAGAAGCGCACCATGTCCGCAAGCGACCCGCCCCAGGTGGAGTCGAGGACGCCGACGTCCTGCATCCGCTCGCGCATGTAGACGGCGCCGCAGCCGAATTTCTTGGCCACGGCCACCGCTTGCGGCGGGTGCGGCAGGTCAAGTTGGTCGCAGGCGAAAACGGTGCCGCACGAGCCCCCGGCGGTCTGTACTTCGTCAAAAGCGAGGAATACCCCGTGTTCGTGAAGCAAGCATGAAAGGTCTCCGAAGAACCCGGGGACCGGCATCCGCTGGCCGCCGGCGCTCTGCATTGGCTCGCTGATCACCGCGACCACTTCGCCGGGATGGCGCTCGAGGATTTCGCGGATGGCCTCCAGCGAAGCGCGGGCACGTGCGGCGTTCGCTCCTTCTTCAAGATCGGCGTGCCAGCTCGGAAACGGGACGCGGTGGGTGTTGCCGATCAAACCGGTGAACCCGCGCGTGGCAGCTTCGTCGTCGAGCACCTCGCAGAGGTTGAGAGTCAGAACGGTGCGGCCGTGGAACGAACGCTCGAACCAGATCAATCGCCGCGGCCCGGGTGCAGGCCGCCGGTGGTGGTGCAGGTTGATCAGGTATTTGATCATGTTCTCCACGGCCTCGGCCCCCGAATTGACAGCATACACTTCCAGCTCCGGGTTGCGCATGCACTCCGGTGCCAGCCGGTGCAGCAGTCGATAGTAGTCGAGGCACTCGGAAGTGAGGAAATCCGGGTTGGCCAGCTTGTGATTCGCTGCCAACGCGAGACGGCGCAGGTAGTCCGGTTCGGCCAAGCGCGGGTGGTTGTAGCCGAGCAGGCGGGATCCATACTGCCCGATCCAATCATGGAGCCGGGGGCCATCCACGGTCGCCAGCCACATGCCGCGGCAGGCGGCGAGATCCACCGCCAGCGGCCACGGCTCGGCGAGAACGTAGCGGCCCAGCTCGTCGAGCATGGCGGCAGATTTCGGATAGCGAGGGTTGGTCATGGATCGGCTGGCGGACTGCATGGAACTGCTTGGAATCTGGATTCGGGAA
This sequence comes from Akkermansiaceae bacterium, assembly GCA_024233135.1. GTDB lineage: Bacteria > Verrucomicrobiota > Verrucomicrobiia > Verrucomicrobiales > Akkermansiaceae > Luteolibacter. The sequence goes on from JACKPZ010000015.1 coordinate 13,573, forward strand.
GAGGGGCCTGAACATCCGGTCGGTCGGACTGGCGGGAGGGGGAGAGGGGATTGGCAGTGCTTCGACAAAGTTCTGCCCGGGTTCGTGGCGGAAACCGGGGAAGCAACGGAGCTTCCGACAAGGAGCGGATTCGAAACACGATGGTAGATTCTCGTCTCTTCTGCGGTCTGGCGGGGTGCGATTCCGATATGCCGGGCAGGAATAGTCATCAATCGAAACAACAGACCAAAAACGAGCCGCGCGGGAAACCCAAACCCGCGCGGCTCTCAGATGGTCATCGTCTATGCGGGCCGAGTCATGCGCGCCGCCGGCGCAGCAGGCCGAGCAGGCCAAGGCCACCGAGCAGCGCGGAGGCAGGCTCGGGAATTGTAACGACATTGAAAGATGCATCGATCCCATTCGGGGCAGTTCCTCCAAAGACGAAGGCACCGTTCTGGAAAAGGCGGGAATTGGGCAGCGCGTCGGTGGAGGTGGTGCCGACGAGACCGAAGCCGGGGTTGCCGGAGCCGACCACATGCACCGCATACACGGTGTTGTCCGCGAGAGTCACGCCGGTGAAGGAGAAGTTGGTCACTACGTCCCCGAGCGAAAGCAACGAGCTGTTGGTCGAGGTCGCGATCAGCGTGCCGCCCAGGGTGCCGCTGTCGTTGTCGGTATCCGACCAGAGTTCGAGCGTCAGCGTGCTGCCATTGGAGCCGCTGCCGGTGTTGCGACCTTCAAGGCCGATGGTCTGGAGCGAGGTTTCCAAACCGAGCGTGCCGGTGGTGAAGGTCCAGGCGGCTCCCGTCGCGAGGTTCGATGCGGTGCCGGCGGCGAAGTTGGCTTGGTTTTCCGGAGTAAGGACGGTGCTGTCGATGATGGTCGCTGCCTGAGCGGTGCCGACTCCGACAAGGATGAGAACTGCCAGTGCTTTGATTGGTTTCATAATGGATTCGTTTTTGTTGGTTGGGTTGGCCGATGATTCGCGTCATCACACGGAACTCCCGGAGCGACGCTGCCAGAGTGAATGGCAACGAAATCGACCGGTGGAAATGGTTGCTGACTGGTTTTGTTTGGCGACCAGTATTGAATCGATGCCGGGCCTCGACTGCGGGAAGGGTGAGAATGGGTTTCGGTTGCGACCCGGAGACCACGTTGATCGATCGTCTCGCGGTGATCTGGATATCGGGTGCTCCGTGAGCCCTTGCAGCACCTTCATTCAACAGGACCCAATCCTTTGCGATCTCCGTGCCCTCCACGGAATGGATCGGCAAATGCCGACCGCGCTCAGCGCCTGGCGGCAGGAACCCTCGCCCCGAACAATCGCCGCAGCATGGGCTCCATCGTTTCCGCCCAGATCTGATATCCCCTCGCATTCGGGTGCGCCGTATCATGGAACAGCCGTTTGTCAGGCTGACCATTACCGGCCGCAAACTTCTCCCACAAAGGCAACACAGTGATGTGTTCTTTCTTCCCCAGCGACAAAACCAAGCGATTGATTTCTTGAATCTTAGCAGCCTGTTGAAATAGCCCACTTTGGGCGGATCTCGGGAAACGCGGGCGAAAATCGTACGAATCCGGCAACAATGCGGCAAATCGAGCCGAGGAAACGTCCGAATCCGTTCGCGGCGACCTGCATGGCCGACAGAGCCGCCCACAAAGCCGAAAAACACCCCCATCCGGCCATCCTGTTGCCCGCCTGGCATTGCTTGACGGTGCCGTATCCGGTCAGGTGCCGCATCAGCAGCGAAAGGTTGTGCGTGAAGGCCGCCGCAAGCTGCCTCTTGGTCAGATTCACCCGCCCGCGCAAGGTGGCCCGCCGCTGCTTCCCGTGGTCGAGCACATGGCAGAAGCTCCGTTCGAGATGTTCGCCGCGCTTGCGCAGCAGCGCCTTGCCGCTCTTGCTCCTTACCGCGCGCTTCGCTTTGGAAAGCACCCGCCTGACCGTGCCGCTCTGCTTGTCCTTGCGCCGCTTCGACTCGTGCGGGTCGCCGATGACCACCCGCACCCGCTCGCCCTGCAGGCAGCAGACTTCCTCCACGCTGAAGTATCCCTCGTCGGCCGTCAGGCTGGCGAGGACCTTCTCCTGCATGGGATCGTCGCAAACCCGCGCGAGCACCTCGCCGGCGGCCAGCACCCTCGCGGCGAGATCCTCCGTGTCGCCCTGGTCGCCGAGGCGCACCTCGGCGGCCACGATGGCCCCCGTATCGAGATCGGTGACATGCTCCGGCTTGTAGATCATGCCGCAGGCTCCGCGCTTGGTCATGCCCACCTTGGCGTCGGGGTCGTGCGGGTTGACCCACTCCTCGTTGCTGGTCTTGCGGCCCTCGCGTTTCTTGTCGAATCGGCGCACCGCCCTGGTGTCGCCGGGGTCGATGCCGGCCTCGGCGGCGAGGCGTTTCACATACTCCCAATACTGCTCCTCGGTGTTGCGGTGGACCAGCTCGCGCAGCGAGGCGTTGGCCTCGATCACGCTTGAGTCGATGCCAAGGTTGCGCCCCTTGAGCAGGCCGTGCCCCCGCAGCCCGGCGAGCACCAGCTCGAAGGCCGCCTGATAGATCTCCGGGCCGAGCCGCCCGCGGATGACGCTCAGGCTCGAATGGTCGGGCGTGGCCTCCTCCAGCCCGTAGCCGAGGAACGCGCGCATCGAGAGCGAGTCCGCGCAGCGCGCGGCGATGGCGCGTTCGCTCGGCAGGTTCTCGAAAAACCCGATCATGAGCATCTTGAAATAGACCGCCGGGTCGATGCCCGGGCGCCCGCCCCTGGCGGCATCCGCGTAGGCGGGGCGGCAGACCTCGCGCACACCCGCCGCGAATCCGATGGAATCGAGCGTCTCATCGAGCTTGCGATAGAAGGTGCTGGCGGTCGCCTGTGGCAGGCGGCGGGTCTCGACCCAGAACTCCTGCTGGGTCTCGGCGGCGGCTTGGCGGGTCTCGAACATGCGGCGGGGGAATTCAAGCAGACCGGCCGGCGTTTTTCAACAGGCTGTTAGGATTCAACTCCGCCTGGGCGCGTGGCAATACACCGAGGAGCAGAATCTCCGTCCGGGGAGATTTCCGATGAATCGTGGTGCAGATCGCCTCGATCCCCGCCACGATTTCCGCAGGGGTGTTGGCCGGCGCGTTGTTCGTGCCCGTTAGATTGTTCGTGCCCGCCATCACCACGGCGACTTTCGGGGAAACGCCGTCGAGTTCACCGTTCTGAAGACGCCAAAGCATGTTCTGAGTGCGATCCCAGCCAAACCCCATGTTCACCGCATGACGATGGGCGTAGTATTTCTCCCAGATCTTCGCCCCGCGTGCGATTTTCGACCTCGGCTCACCGCCGAACATGTGCATGATCGAATCGCCGACGAAGATCAAATCCACCGGCCCTTTTGCGATCCGCGCTTTGACCTCATTGTGCCGCTGATGCCAATCATAGAAATCGTTTTCCAACTTCGGCACCGGCACCACCGCGCTGTTGCCCGCAGCACCAGACGCACGAGATTCCTCCAGCAGCTTCTTCAGCACCGGCTCTTGGGCGCGAACCTCTGCGGCAAGGACCAGACCAAGGAGCAAGGCGGAGAGACAGGGGATGTATTTCGTATATTTTGCCGGTTCACGGCAGAGGTTGTTGTCCTGTTTCATTCATGCGGTTTCTGTGAATGTGTTTCACTTTTGGTAGCACCCTGCCGCATCCCGTTCAAAACAGGATACGGATAGGTCAGGTTCGTCACTTCCGTGAAATGGCACCCGTCCCATTGGACCGGCATCGCGCAGAAGAACCACTTTCGCTCGCCTTCATCGCCCTTCCAGTGGCCGAAGACGCTGCGGACCAGAATTTTATTCACCCCCTTGCGAAGATGGATCTTCACGGGCGGACGAAAGAAGTAACCTTCCCCGGTGAGTGGCACCTCGATGCGGCCTTTGCCCCAATCGGTCCATGGTAGACTCTTGAATTTCCAGTGTGGTGCGGGCACCGGTTTGTCGTTCAACCAGATGTTGCCGCCACTGAAGTCCCAACTGCCCGGTTCCGGCGCACGCGCCGAACGATAGCCTCCGGAATGTCCCCACATGCCATTCAAGCCGAACATGAGGTGGACATCCTGCTCGATGGGACTGTGGACATAAGTGAGCGCATAGCACGTTCCGGAATCCTTCCCCAGCTTTTCGGACATCGGCGTCGGCCAGTGATCGAGGCGGTATTGGTTGCGGTGCATGTTGAACATCGCCCAGAGATGGCGGAACCAGACGGCGCCGCCATACGCCGGGGATTCGTTCCATTTGAGCGTCCGCCCGTCGCAGATGTATTCGTCCTTGATGACTTTTTCGGGTTCGAAAGACGTGTCGTTCACACCTTTGTGGTTGAACGGGCCGATCAACCGCCACCGGATTTCCGATTGCTTCACATAGGCAAAAGGCTCGCGCCGGAACGCGTGGTCGCGATGCCAGATGAGGCGGTTTTCAAACTCATCCAGCGCAGCCCATGCCGCCGTGCCTTTCTGCGGAAACGTGGCCATGAGATCCCTGCGTTTCTCAGCAGCGCCACGCCACAAACGTTCGGCAAACGTGAGCGCAACCGGGTAAAACGGATACTGCTCCAGAATGCGCCGCTCCGACGACAACGCGCCGTCCGTCCAAACACACAACACGCCGCCAAGAGCGTTGCCGTTCCCGCGCGGCGCCTCGCAGGGCTGCTGGAAAAACGTCTGGAGCACGCCGGACTGCGAATCCATCCAGTCGAGGTAGAATCCGTTGCAGTCGATATATCTGTAGTTCTTGACTTCGCTGAGACTGTGCCCCGCCTCGTTATCACCCCAGCACATCAGCACGGCGTCCTGGTCGGGAATGTTGCCGGGATGCCAGCAGACCACTTCCTTGCCCAGCGTTCGCAAACGCGCGACCATTTCCGGCATGAATTCCTTCATGTGGACGCGCACCTCGTCGGAGCCGATGTGAAATAACGGATCGGGGAATACCGCTGCTGCCTCGCCTACCACCTCCTTCATCGCCGCCAACCCCTGCGGGGTCTGCATCCCGAAGCCCATCGCGCGGGTGAACGCGGCGCTGTGGCCGGGCATGTCGATTTCGGGAACAACACGGACGTTGAGCTTCGCGCAAAACGCGACCAACTCTTTCAATTCCTCCTGCGTGTAGAATTTTCCCGGCTGACGCGTCGGCCATGAGGATTTCTCCGCCGTCAGTTGCGGAGAATTCCTCGTTTGAAAACGCCAGCCCGGATCGTCCGTCAGGTGCAGGTGCAACAAATTGATTTTGTAGCGGGCGAGTCGGCGCACCATGTCTTTGACGAACGCGACCGGCATGTGATTGCGCCCGACATCGAGCATCACGCCACGAATCTCAAATGCCGGCGCATCCTCAATGCGGCCCTGTGGCAGAGCGAAGCCATCGCCGCCGGCCTTCACCAACTGGCGCAGCGTTTGGAGCGCGTTGAAAAACCCGCCGAACTCTGACGCGCCAATCTTGATATGGCCGTCGGTGATGGCCAGCGTGTAGGCCTCCTTCGAGAGCGCGCCGGTCCCGGAAGGCTTCCGTTCGAAGACAATGTGACAGGCGCCAGACTTGTGGTTGCGCGGGATCTTCAAGTCGCTGCAAACATCGGCCAACTCACCACGGATCCACGCGGCGTGCTCCACGCCCTCGGGGATGGTTTCACCGGGCAGGAAGCCGGAAAAGCGAATGGTTTCATTTTTCAATACGACCTTTGCCGGATAAGGAATCAGCGGCGCCGTAGCAGTGTCGGTCTTTGGCGTGGGGAGAGTCCATCCATTAGCGGCATATGCCGTGGTGCCGGTGCCGATCAGGACAGCCGAGGCCACGCGGCGCAAGCGGAAGAACATATTTGTCATGATGCGATTCATTTTCCGATCAAGGCCAATGCGACGGTTTACGAGAACACAAACTTCAGACCGAACTTGATCCAAAGCGGCGTGGTCATGAGGCTCACCACGGATGAGGCCAGCACAATCCGCAGCGCCAGTGCCGGGTCGCCGCCGTAGTGCCGCGCCATCACGATCGGCACCACCGCCGCCGGCATCGCCGCCTGGATGACGAGCACGCGCTTCAATTCCACCGAAGCCGGCAAATACTTCGCGAGCAGCAACAGTCCCAGCGGCAAAACGGCCGTTCGCAGCACCAGAGCAGGCAGTATCATCAGCCAGCCCTCGCCCGAGCGCAGTTCTCCAAGGTGATCCGCAATCGTCGCGCCCACGAGCATCAACGCGAGGGGGAACGCGCATTGCCCGAGCAGATGCAGCACCTTCACCAGTGCCACCGGTGTATGCGCCATCGCGCCGGTGAAGTTCAGCCCGAGCGCGAGAATGACGGAGAAGAGCGGCGCGTTGAAAATGTGCTTCCAGGCGCCGCCCGCGTGTCCGCCCGTCAACAAAAGGAGCAACAAACTCCACAAGCACGCCTCCACCCCGACATTGTGAAGGAACAGCACTCCCGTGGTGCGGTCATCAAAGAGAAGCAACGTCAGCGGCAAGGGAACATAGGCGTAATTCTGCAGACCTGTCGTGAGCGCGAAAGTGCGGCGCGCGGGTGTGCCGCTGAAGTTCATCCAGCCGCAGCCAAACCACACAACCACCACGCTCAACGCAACGGTGACCCCTCCAACCACTGGCGCGAGGAACAGGTTCCGCACATTGTTGAAGGCGGGGTTGCCCGCAGCCGTGTCGAGGATGAGACAGGGCATGAGCAGGTTGATGACGACACGAAAAAGGCTCTGGTCCGCCTCCTCGCTCAACCAATTCAGCCGACGGATGACCAATCCCGCCGCCATGATGGCAAATACAGGAATGACCGCGTTAAGAACTGTGCTGAACTCACTCATGGGAACAACCGCCAAAAGGCGCGGCAATCGTCATGTTTAATCCGACTCCTCGGTGCGGTCCATTCGGCTCTTGTGTAATCTCAAGGTTTCGAGCTGTGATCCGACGCTCTGAAGGAGTCGTGGGTCGGCGCCGCTGGTTGACAGCCACTTCGCCGCCTCTTCCGGGCTGCGGTCGAGTGCCCAGGCGGTGATTACGCTTTCAAGCATGTCCGGGTGCCGAGCCAACGACCAATCCGCAACAGTGGCCGGGTCTTCCGCAACGCAATCCCGGATGTCGTGCCAATCGATTTCCAAAGGCACATTCGTGGCATCAAAATAGTCGAGCGCAGCCAGCCTGGTGCCGACTTCCTCCAATCCCATGGCAAAGCCAATGGCAAGGAACGACGGGGCGGAGGACTCCCGAATGCAGGCCAGTGCGTTCTCCACGGTTTCGGCGTAGCCGGCGCAGGACAATGCATTTCGTAGGATCCATTCTCCTTGGTCCTTCGGCAGGATCCTGGGATCGTCCTCGGTGGCCCGGAAGAACTCGTGCAAGGCTTCCAGTTTGTCGTTCCTGCCAAGCAAGCCGGCGGCCATGGCCGCGATCAGGTCTCCGCGGAATACGCTGCTCGCGCTGCCTGCGTCTAGTTGGGTATTCAACCAGTCATGTGCTGCATCCGGATCGAGCATCGCCCACCCCGAGAGAAGGCGGAGTTCCTCTTCCGGATGTGCCTCCAAAAAAGAACCGGGATCGCTCGACAACGCATCACGCTCGGAGGCGGTCAGTAGCGAAGGAAGGCGGAACGGTTTTTTCCAAATGCTTCGATCATCGTGCCGCGGACGGGAATCGGCCGCTTGGTGCGTCGCGGCAGGAGTCAACGAGGTGTTGTGTTCGATATCCGCGGCATCGAACCCCCACCGGGAGGATCGGAAAAGGTGTGGCCGGAGGATCATTACCGCCACCGCAATGAGGAGGATCGCAACCGCAGCCAGGATATGCGGGTTGAGTGTCTTGTAGATCGCATTTGAAGTTTGCTGAGTAGGATTCCTCCTGGCCATGTGGATGTGCGGTTCGTCGGCAACGAATCTCACGGTCCGTATTTCCGTGGAAGGGGTGGCTTCTGGTTGGAAAAGCCGACCGGGACGGATTTTGGGGACTGGAATTCGTTCTTCGAACATTTTTCCGCGCCCGCAAGGAATCGTTCGGCATCTTGCCCTCCTCCAGTAGCGGAATCTCCGCTCGTTCAATCCACGAACGTGCGAAGTTCCGACGCGAGAACCGTGCGCCAATCATCTACTGCCCGCCGGAAAAATCCGAACGCAAGGCAAAGCCCCGAACCGAGTAAACCGAGGCAAGGCGGCGGACCAAGGGGTTGCGCGAAGGCATGAAAGCCCGTATGCGGGAAGAGTTCGGAAGGAGCAGCCAGACCTTGAAGGCGGCCACGGCGGAGCCCGTCTTCTCATGGATCAAGGACACCCTCGTCTTCCGCCGCTTCCAGCCGCGAGGCCGGGCCGCCTCCCGCTGACCCGCCCGTGCTGTGGTTGGTCGACAAATCCAGCCACTTTGGTGATGGAAACCCGCGTTTCGCAGCGTTTCTTCGAGCCGTGATTTTGTTCCAGCCTTCCAAGCCTTTGTTCGTTTCGAAAATCCTCGTCCTGCTGACCTCGGCAACACTTGCCGCCGCTCCGGCGCGCAAGGTGAGCTACGAGCCCCTGCCGCCCCCCGCGTCGTCCTCGCGAACGAATCTGTTTCTCCATCAACCGGTGACCGCCAGCGGCCACTGGGACGCGCAGAAACCGCAGGGCGCGGTGAACGGCAAGCGCGACACCGCCGACCACTGGGCCTGCGAGAACCTGCCCGTCTGGCATCAGGTGAATCTGCCGGAACCGACAACCCTCGCCGCCATCCGCGTGTGGCCGTACTGGGGCGACGGGCGGATCTATCAGTTCAAGGTCGAAGGCTCGGCCGACGGCGAAACATGGACGCTGCTCGGCGACATGAGCGGCAACAGCATCGCGGCGACGGAAGAGGGCGTGCTGTTCACCTTCGATCCACGGCCGGTGAAACATGTTCGCACCACCTTCCTTGGGAATTCCCGGGGAAAGGAGAACGGCGGCCACCTGGTCGAGATCGAAGGCTACGGCCGGATCCCGGATTCCGGCATCGGCGGCGGCATCGGCAGCATCGATCTGCGCTACCCGCCGGAAGGTCCGATCGATGAGGTCCGACCTTTCGCCGACGGCATCGACCTCACCGCATGGCGCGGCGAACGCGTGAGCGCCCAGCTCGTCCTGCAGGCGGAGGGGACGCAGGAAAATGTTCGTTTCCGTCCGTCGACGGTCGTCTCGGGAGGCAGCCGGATCGCCATCGAGCCAAGTTTCGTCCGCTACACGCTCGCCGACGGCAAAGCGCAGAGCGACATCCTGGACGACGCCTCCTCGCTGCCGCTGCCCGCCGGTCGCAACCGCCCGGTTTGGGTCCAGCTCGATGTGCCGGCCGACGCCCGCCCCGGAGAATACCGCGGCGAACTGGCGATCGACTCCGACTCATCCTCGGTTTCCGTTCCGGTGCGGCTGCGTGTGCTTCCCGCCGTGCTGCCCCCGCCGCAGCGCTGGAGTTTCCATCTCGACCTCTGGCAGCACCCGCAGGCCGTCGCCCGCTGGCACGATGTGCCCGCATGGTCGGACGCCCACCTCGCGCTGCTCGAGCCGTCGATGAAACGCCTCGCCCAAGCCGGCCAGAAAACGATCACCTGCGCGATCATCGAGGAACCGTGGAACGGCCAGACCTACGACCACTTTCCGACAATGATCGACTGGCGCCGGAAAGCCGACGGCTCCTGGAGTTATGACTACACCATCTTCGACCGCTGGGTCGGCTTCATGAGCGTGCGCTGCGGGATGGAGCACGCGCGCATCCACTGTTACTCGATGCTGCCGTGGTCGCTCAAGTTCCGCTACTTCGACGAAGCGGAGAACCGCCATGTCGATCTCGCCCTGCAGCCGGGCAGCGAGGCGTATGACGAGTTCTGGGGCCGCTTTCTCGAAGACTTCACCCGCCACCTGAAATCCAAAGGCTGGCTCGAGCGCACGCGCATCGCCGTGGACGAGCGGCCGGACGCGCAGATGCGCGGCGCGCTCGGCACCTTGGTGAAACACGCGCCCGGCCTGCAGGTCGCCTCGGCGATCAACCACCCGAGCGACCTGACGAAGAACGTCGATGACATCTCGCCGATCATCAACCACAGCGACCGCTTCCCACGCGACCTGCTCGACGCCCGCCGCACGGCGGGCCATCTCACGACCTTCTATGTCTGCACCCATCCGCCGGTGCCGAACACCTTCACGTTCTCCCCACCCGCGGAGTCCGAGTGGCTGCCCTTGTTCGCCGCGGCCAACGGCTTCGACGGCTTCCTGCGCTGGGCCTACCATTCGTGGGTCGAAAACCCGCTGGTCTCCACCGACTTCACGTCCTGGCCGTCCGGCGATTGTTTCCTCGTCTATCCCGGCGACCGCTCGTCGGTGCGCTTCGAGCGGCTGCGCGATGGCATCGAAACCTTCGAGAAAATCCGCCTCTTGCGCGAACACGCCCGCAAGAACCCGGCGCTCGCGGATGGACTCCGGAAACTCGACCAAGCCCTCGCCGGCCTCACCTGGAAACATGGATCGGCACCCGGTGTGCACGCCGCCGATGTCCGGCTCGTGAATGACATCGTTCGCGAAATGAGCGCCGCTCAGCCCGCCTTTTGATAGACCCGCACCCAGTCGATCTCCATGTGGGCCGGATAGTCCTTCGGATCGGCCTTGCCGACCCACTTGCCGCCGATCTGCATCGAGAGGATCAGATAGAACGGTTGGTCGAAGGGCCATTGTTCCTCTCCTTTTTCCGGAACCTTCGGATAGGTCAGCGTCGGCTTGCCGTTCACGGTGAAGACGATCTTTTCCGCGTCCCACTCGGCGCCGTAGGTGTTGAACCCGTCACGATCGATCGGCGCGGTCGTTCCTTTCGGAGGGTTCTTTTTGCTCTTGTCGATCTCGTTGGCGTAATACGAGTGGATCGTCTGATAGACCTTGTCGTCGTGGTTGAGGTGTTCCATCAGGTCGATTTCGCCATTGCGCGGCCAGCGGCCTTTCGAGCCGAGCATCCACAGCGCCGGCCAGGCGCCCTTGGCGGATTTGAAACGCGCGCGGATCTCCACCTTGCCGTGGGTGAACTCGGATTTCCCCTTGCTGGTGATGCCACCGGTGAGGAACGGCGACTTGTCCTCCGTCGTGTCCGGATTGACGATCCCGATGAGCTTGAGTGTCCCGCCGCCGATCTTGAAGCAGCGCGGGTCCTTGGTCATCGTGTTGCACCAGTCCGGAGTGCTCCGCTCGCAAGGGGACCACTTGGTCTTGTCGATGAACGATTCGTTGAACTCGTCGTTCCATACCAGCTTCCAGGCGGGTGCCCGTGCGGAGGCGACGGGCGGAAAAGCGAGAAGGAGCAGGAGCAGGAGCACGATGCGTTTCATGAGGTCTGCCTACGTGGTTCGCGGCGACTTCTTCCAAGGGCGTCGGCAAACTGGTCGGCTTGGAAAACCGTATGGGTCGTAATGACCGTGGTGCGGATCATGACAGGTTGTTGATCATGTGAAGGCCAGTGCCGGACCCATCCCCACACCTGTATAATGAAGCATTCCATTTTGAATCCATGCCCGGGCCTCCTACTGATGGTTGTGATCACAAGCAGCGCCGCCTTGGCACGGGATCTCCCTCCATTGCCCACCGGGGCGAAGCTGGTTCTTGAGGAGGATTGGAGCGAGGGGAGGATTGATCCGGCCCGCTGGTACCTGCCGCGCAAGAAGTGGGGGCAGGGAAACCACGGCGTGTCCCCGGAGAACGTCCGCATCGAACGCGAGATGATCGCGGGCAAGGAGCGGCACATACTCGTCTGTCAGGCGAATGGCGACCTCTACGACGGTCCCGTGATCGGCTACGAAGGACGGCGGACCCGGGTCGGCGGGATCGTGGTCACCCGTGGGTTCTTTGCCTCCGGGCGCTATGAGGTGGTCATGAAGATCGGCGGCGTGGAGCCTCGCGACGGCGGCCCCGCGGATCCGATGCGCCCGAAAGGGGCGGTTCCGGCGGTCTGGACGTACGGCTACCGCTACGTGACGGTGACGAAGGAGGGAATGGACTCCTTCCATGCCGGCGAACCGCTCTACAACCCGCACCTGAAGGCGTACGGGGTCGGCGCGAACGAGTACTGGTCGGAGCTTGATTTCCCGGAGTTCGGCAAGGGCGGGGATTTCGACAAGGCGCTCTACAACACTTTCCTCCAGAACAAGCACCAGCCCCGCACCTTCGAAGTGAAGCCGATGATCGACGGGCGCTACCACACGCTGACCACCGAGTGGCGGACCAAGCTGGTGCCGATCGAAGGGGTGTCGGACTCGCAGGTCGTGGAGAAGGACGGCTACCATTGGGTCCATGACCGCGCCGTTCCCTTCGATCAGTACCTCGGCAATCCGCTCAAGCGGCTTGGAAAGGACCGTTACGCGGTGCATGCCGGAGATCGGGCGGTGCATTATCTCGACGGGGTGAAGGTGGCCGAGAACCCGACTTTCGTTCCCTCCATGGCCGCCCAGCTCAATCTCGGCGTGTGGCTGCCCGGTTGGGGCGGCCCGGCCCCTTGGAAACAGAGCACGGTGTCCTTCGGGCCGGTGCGCATCTGGCAGTATTTCGATCCGGGCGATGTGCGCGGGATCCTCATCCACGACATCGATGACACCTTCGAGGCGGATGGCGCGCCGCTGAAAAAGTGATATGTTGCATGAATCCAAGCTCCTTCCTCTTCCCGCTCCTTCTCTCGTGTTCTGCCGTGGTTCCCGTATCCGCCGGACTGGTGAGCCATTACCGCTTTGACGATGCGGCGGATGTGGGTGCCGACAGCGGACCGGCGGCCCTCGGCTGGGCATCGTTCAGCGGCGTCACCCGCAGCGGAAATGCCAGGTTCGGAGCCGGCTCCGGCAGTTTCGTCCGTGGTGCGTCGCAAGCGGTCTCCTCCACGTTCGCATCCACCGCGGTCAGGACGAACCGCTTCACTTTGTCGATGCACGTGAATGCCAACATGGGGCTGGCCGCACTCGACAGTTGGCCGGACTTCGTTTCGATCGGAATCGGTGAGGGTTACGCCCGCTTCGTCATCGAGGCTACCGGTCCCGGCGGGGGCATCGCTTTGTACAAATTCAGCTCCGCCACCTCCACCGACGGATATGCCTTGGGATCCATCACGACCAATACGTGGCATCATCTCGGCATCGTGGCGGATGGCATCACGGTGACGCTCTATGTGAACGGCGTCGCCAGCGGAGATCCCATCCCCTATACGGCGGCGGAAACGGTGGCCACCGTGACGCTGGCTTCCCGCTATGGCTCGACCACGCGCGGTATCACCACTTTGATCGACGATGTCGCGCTCTTCGATGAAGCGCTTGATGCCAGCCAGATGGCGTGGTTGGCGTGGAATCCGGCACAGGCAGTCGTGCCCCGCTTCACGAGCTACGAAGATTGGTCGCAGCAGATTCCCTATTCGGCCCGGCGCGCCCCGTGGGTCGATCAGGATGGCGATGGCTCCAACAACCTGTCGGAGTATCTCTTCGGATCTTCCCCGATGCTTCCCGATGCCTCACATCTCACCGGATCCCGGGAACCCGGTGGCCCGCTGGTGCTTCGTTGGCTCCAGCTTGAAGCGGGGGCGGATTACCAGCTTGAGCGGAACTCGACGATTCAAGGCGAGTGGACGCCGGCAATCGGCATCGTTTCCGTGCCGGACCCCGAGAGGTCCGCGCCTGACGGCTATGTCGCGATGATGGCAGAAGTGCCTGTCGGATCCGGCCGCGATTTTCTGCGCGTTGAAGCCTCGTCCGCCGCGGGACCGGGTGCACCGGAGCAAAGCGAGCTGCCGCCGTTGCCCGCGAACGCAATGGAAGTTCTCACGGAGAACTGGAGCAGCGGAGAGGTCGATGCCGGGCGGTGGTATATTCCCAGCAAACGATGGGGCCAAGGCAACAACGGCGTGACCCCGGGCAACGTCCGCGTGGAAAATGACGACCTGTGGGGCAACGACCGGCCGGTGCTCGTCTGCCAGGCGAATGGTGATGAATACGACGGCCCGATCACCGGCTATGGTGGCGCGAAGCCGCGCGTCGGAGGGATGGTGGTCACCCGCGGGTTCTACGCTTCCGGCCGCTACGAGGTGACGATGAAGATCGGAGGAACCAACGCAGTCGCCGGAGGTCCTGCCAATCCAATGCGGCCCATCGGCGCGATCCCCGCGGTATGGACCTATGGTTACCGCTACGTTTCCGTGAGTTCGGATTTCGATTCCTTCCATCCGGAGCAGCCGCTCTACAATCCGCACCTGAAGGTCTATGGCAACGCGAACGAATATTGGTCGGAACTCGACTTCCCCGAGTTCGGGCCGGGTGGCGACTTCGACATCGCGCTCTACAACACCTTCCTCCAGAACAAACACCAGGGCAGGAGTTTCACCGTGACTCCGATGATCGACGGCCAGTATCACACGCTGACCACCGAATGGCGCACAGGGCTGGTGCCGATCGCGGGGGTGACCGACGCGCAGGTGATCGAATGGAACGGCTATCACTGGGTCCAGGACAAATTGGTCAACTACAACCTCTACCTAGGGAACCCGTTGAAGCGGCTGGGGGCGAACCAATATGCGGTCTATATGGGAACCCGCGCGGACCATTTCATCGACGGTCGCAAAGTCGGGGAGAATCTCACTTTCGTGCCATCCATGGCGGCCCAGCTCACTCTCGGCGTATGGCTCCCGGGCTGGGGCGGCGTGGCCCCTTGGAATAGTAGCACGGTTTCGTTCGGCCCGATCCGGATCTGGCAGTATCAAGATCCGGGCGATGTCCGGGGTGTGATCATCAGCAACATCACGGACAATTTCTAGGCGCCGGTCCCAAGCGGTTCGGAAGATGGAAGCCTGCCGGTTGGCCTCCGCCGCCAGTCATCCGGTTGGTCAGACCGACCAGGCGGATCGGAGATGGAATTGGACTCCGATTCGCGTTTCCTCGGGCATGAAGTTTGCTGGATGGTTTGCCGCCTTGTTGGTCTCGCCGGTTTTCGCCGCCGATTCGTTTGAGGATGTTCCCGCTGGTGGGTTCGAGTCGATCGCTACGACCAGTGGAACGTGGACGGCAGCAGCGGGCCACGCCGAGGTGCACGCGGGGCACGCGAAAGAAGGTCGGCAGTCGATCCGCCTTGTGGGCGGCGGCGAGAAGTCGATGGAGCTGCGTCTGCCGCAGCCGCTGGCCAAACCCGGACGTCTGACGTTCTGGGCGGAGCGTTGGACCTCGCGTGGTCCTTTCGTGTTCCGCATCGATGCCGCGGGGGCTTCCGGCGGATTCGAGGAAGTGTGGAATGGCGATGCGGTGGTGAAGGTCGGCGGTTTTCACACGAAGGTCGAGGTGCCCATGGAAAAGGGTGTTTCGCGTTTGCGCTTTCGCTGCACGGCTCCGGAGAAGTCCGGCGTGATGTTGGACCTGATGGAGATCGCCGAGGAGAAACCGATGCGTCTCGTCGAGGTGGACGTCTCGCAGCCCGTGGTGCCGGTTCTCAGGGGCAAGGCGCTGAACCCGGTGCTCGGTCTGCGGATCTCGACGGAGGGCGCGCTCAAACCATTGGTGTTGGAGGCGGTCGAGGTCTCGATGGAGGGAACCACCCGCATCGCGGATGTGGAGGAAATCGCGCTGGTTTCCGGAGGAGAGGATCCCGGCGGCGATTTCGGCCCGGCATTCGGTGGCACGGCGAGCGGCGGACGTGTCGCATTCGGCGGTGCCGAGGAGCTGGATGCCGGTGACAACTGGTGGTGGGTTTCGGTGAAACTCAAGGACAGCGCGGACATCGACGGCAGGATCGACGCGCGGGTCACCCGCGTGAGAATTTCGGGCAAGGTCATCGACCTCGTCGCCGGTTCGCCGCCGGGTGCGCAGCGGATCGGGATCGCGCTGCGCCAGAAGGGCGACGACGGTTCCAAGGCCTATCGGATTCCCGGCATGGTGCGGACGAAGGACGGCAGCCTGATCGCCGTGTACGACATCCGCTACGACGGCGGGCACGATCTGCCGGGCAACATCGACGTCGGAGCGTCACGATCGACCGATGGCGGCCGCACATGGGAACCGATGCGGGTGGCGATGGACATGGGCAAGGGCGCGGGCGACGGCGTGGGCGATCCGTGTGTGTTTGTCGATCGCGTGACCGGACGGATCTGGATCGCCGCATTGTGGAGCCACGGCAACCGTGCATGGAACGGCTCGGGACCGGGGCTGGAGCCGGCGGAAACCGGACAGCTCGTGCTGGTTCACAGCGATGACGATGGCAAGACCTGGTCGAAACCGCGCAACATCACGAAGGAGGTGAAGGACCCGGCGTGGCGGCTGTTGCTGGACGGTCCGGGCACGGGCATCACGATGAAGGATGGCACGATCATGTTTCCCGCGCAGTACCGGGCCGCGGACGGCAAACCGTGGTCGACGTTGGTTTATTCGAAAGACCGCGGGGAGACATGGCAGATCGGAACCGGTGTGAAAAGTGACACCACCGAGGCGCAGTTGGTCGAGACCGAGGAAGGCGTCATCATGATCAACTGCCGTGACAATCGCGGCGGCGCGCGCACCGTGGCGACCACCAGGGACCTCGGAAAAACCTGGGAATCGCACCCGACCGACCGCAAGGCGCTGCCCGAAAGCGTCTGCATGGCGAGCCTCTTGAACTGGGATGTGCCGGATGTCGGCGAGCGATTGTTTTTCTCGAATCCGGCGACCACCAGCGGGCGCCACACGATGACGGTGAAGGTCTCTGCGGACCGTGGGATGACCTGGCCCGAGTCCCTGCACACGCTCTACGACAAGCGCAATGGCGCGGGATATTCCTGCCTCGCGCCGGCGGACGACGCGCACCTCGGAGTTCTCTATGAGGGACCGCTCGAGATGTACTTCCTGAGGATCCCGGTGAAGGAGTTGCTGGAGGAATCCCCGCTCGATGCCTTCGACCCCGGCACGGGAGTGCGCCGCGCCGCGCCGGTGTCCCTGCTGCCGTTTCCCCGTGAGGTCGAGTGGGGCGGAGGTTCTCTCGATGCGCGAGGATGGAACGTTTCGGTTTCCGGAGATGTGGGGCGCGCCGGCGTTTTGTTAGGTCGGCTTCGGAAGGGAAACACGAAACTCCATGTCTCGATCGCGCCGCTCGCCGGTGGTCCGGAGGCTTATCAACTCCATGCCGGCGATGACGGCGTGCGGTTGGCCGCGGCATCCGACCTCGGGCTGTTGCGCGGGATGATGACACTCGCCCAGTTGTCCGCGGGCGGAAAGCTGCCGCATGTGACCATTCGCGATTGGCCGGCCTATCCGATCCGCGGATTCATGCACGACGTGGGGCGGAACTTCCAGGACATCGCCACGGTCGGACGTTTCGTGGAAACGATGGCCTTGCTGAAGATGAACGTCTTCCACTGGCATCTCGCGGACCGTCCCGGATACCGGATCGAGTCGAAGCGTCATCCGGAGTTGAACTCGGCGAAGGCGTGGATGGAAACCCGCGCGCCGGGGAAATACCACACGTTCGAGGAAATCCGGGGTCTGTTCCGCAAGGCGCACGCGCTCGGCGTCGAGGTGCTGCCGGAGATCGACATGCCGGGGCACAGCGACTACTTCGACCGCGCTTTCGGCTTCGGCATGCAGGACCCGCGCGGCACCGAGATCTGCGCGGATCTGCTGGACGAGTTCTGCGACGAGGTGATCGCTCCGCTGCGGAAGGAAGGCATTGCGATCCCGCGGTTTCATCTCGGCTCGGACGAGGTGCATATCACCAACAAGGCGTTTCTGCCGAAGATGATCGAAGTGCTGCGCGGGCATGATCTCGAGGTGGTCGTCTGGCGTCCCGGCGCGCTCCCGGACGGCAACTGCACCACCCAGCTCTGGGCCAAGGGCCGGCCGGCGAAGGGCGTGCGCTTCATCGACTCCGCGATCAACTATGTGAACCACATGGACTGCCTCGACAGCGTGCCGCACGCGTTTTTCTATCAACCCTGCTGGCGGCCGTCGGGCGATGCGCAGGCCCTCGGCGCGATCCTCTGCCATTGGCCGGATGTGAACACCGGCGGCGAGGAGAACATCTATCGGCAGAGTCCGGTGCTGCCCGCGATGGTCGCCGCGGCGGAACGGTTCTGGCGCGGGCTGCCGCGGGAACACCCGGACCTCTGGGCCCGCCTGCCCGCTCCCGGGGACCCGCGGATGGAGGCGTTCCGCTGGTTCGAGAAGGACGTGGTCGAAATCGGCGGCCGCTTGGCGAAGGACTGGCCGTTTCCCTACCGCGCCCAATCCGATCTGCGCTGGCGCGTCATCGGCCCGTTTCCGCATGGCGGCGATGTGACGAAGTCGTTTCCCCCGGAGACGATGGAACGGATCGACTCGCTCGATCTCGACGGCACTCGCTACGATCCGGTCGAGGTCATCGGCGGAACCATCCATTTCCGCCACTTCTTCGGAACCGGCGGCGTGCTTCCCGATTCGGCGAAAGACGGCACGGCATACGCGGAAACGAGGATCTGGTCGGAAAGCGACCGCACGCTGCCCTGCTGGATCGGCTTCAACTCTCCGTCCACCTCCGACCGCCGCGCCGGCCCCGTGATCGCCGGCAAGTGGAGCGCCGAGGACGCGATGGTGTGGGTGAACGGAGCGGAGGTCTCGCCACCGGAATGGGCGAATCCGGGCTACATGCCGAAGCAGACATGGTCGGACGAAGTGCCGTTTGTGGATGAAGGATATGCCTTTCGCGAGCCGACCATCGTATCTCTCAAGAAGGGCTGGAACCGCGTGCTCGTGAAGGCACCGCGCAAGCAGGGCTGGAAGTGGATGTTCACCTTCATGCCGCTCGAACCAGTGACGGTGGAACCATGAAACCGTCACGCTTCGGGATCGACGAAGGACCATGGGACCATGCCCGCCGCTGGCTGGTGCTGGCGCCGCACCCGGATGATTTCGAAGTCGTCGCGGTGACGATGCGGCGGCTGGCGGAGCGTGGCTGCGAATTGTTTCTCGATGTCCTCACCGGCGGCGCGAGCGGGGTCGAGGATGTCTTTGCCGAAGGATGGGAGGCGAAGACCGTCGCGCGTGAGGAGGAACAGCGGGAAAGCTGCCGTTTGTTCGGACTGGCGGAGGAGAATCTTCGTTTCCACCGCCTCACGGAGGACTCGGAAGGTCACATGATCGACGATGCGGGGAACGAAGCCCGCGTCCACGCCATTCTCGACCGCGTCCGACCCGATGCCGTGGTGCTGCCGCATGGCAAGGACAGCAATGCGGACCACCGGCGGACGTTCCGGTTTTTCGAACACTGGCGCGGCGCGCAAGACGATCCGCCGCTGGCGTTGCTGGTGCGCGATCCGAAGACACTCGGCATGCGGATGGACCTGGTGACGGTGTTTGGAGAAGACGAAGCCGTGTGGAAAGCGGAGCTCCTCCGCTGCCACCGCTCGCAGCACGAGCGGAACCTGCGCAGCCGCGGCACCGGCTTCGACGAGCGGATTCTCGCGATGAACCGCTCGGTCGGAAACGAATGCGGCGCCGCCTGCGCCGAGGCCTTCGAGCTGCTAGATCGTTAGGAGGCCTTCGTCTCCTCCGCCAGCGCGAGCCCGGGGATCTTGGAGGCGAGTTTCTTCACCTGCTCCGGGCTGAGGTCCTTGGCGCGCACGGTTTTCCAGCCGGTGCCCTCGCAAGGGCCGCAGGGGACGAAGTTGGCGGACGCGCCCTGATCCGCGCGGCGCATGCCGAAGCCGCCGTTGCCGCCGCACGCGGGGCAGGCGAAGCCGATCAGGATGTCGGAAAATGAGCGGGGTGGTTCCATGAAGTGGCTGGATGGGTTGGGTTCGTTCGCGGTCCGCGAGTTTCGCCCGAAGCGGCGGGCTTGTCCACACCGCGGGACCGGAAACTCACAACAACTTCACCGCCACGAAGCCGAGCACGACAAGCGCGGTGGCCGCGATGAAGATCCACTCGAGGTATTTCTCGATGAACGGCCGCACCGTCGCGCCGAACGCGCGGATGATGGCCGCGACGACGAAGAACCGGAAGCCGCGGCCGATGATCGACGCGACGATCAGCGCCGGCAGGCTGTAGTTCATCATGCCCGAGAACACCGTGAAGACCTTGTACGGGATGGGCGTGATGGCGGCGATGAGGATGCCGAGGAAACCATACGCGTCATACCACGTCTCGATCTTCTCGCGGGTGTGGCCGCTGTGGTCGAACATGTTGAGCAGCGGCAGCGCGACCGGATCGCGCAGACCCCAGCCGATGAGCCACCCGGCGATGCCGCCGAGCACCGAGCCAAGCGTGCAGACCGCCGCGAATTTCAGCCATTTCTTCCTCGCCCCGAAACACAGGGCCATCAGCAGCAGATCCGGCGGGATCGGGAAAAACGACGACTCGGCGAAGGCGATCCAGAACAAGGCGTGCAGTCCGTGCGGCCGCTCGGCCCACGAAAGCGTCCAGTCGTAGAGCCGGCGGATCGGGCCCGGTTTCTTGTCAGGAATGTCTGCGGCGGGGAGGGGATCCATCGGTCGTCAGGAGTTTTCCGGGCGGGGGTCGCGGTCGAGCAGTTCGCGCATCGCCACAGCGGCGGGTTTGCCTTCGTGGAGCACGGAAAACACCGCGTCGATGATCGGCGTGCGGACGTTTCGCTCGCGCGCGGTTTCGTGGATGGAGATCGAGTTCGGCACGCCCTCGGCGACCATGCCGAGCGAGTCGACCGCCTCGCCGAGCGTCCTGCCCTGGCCGATGGCGAGGCCCACGCGGTGGTTGCGCGAGTGCTCGGAGAAACAAGTCACGATGAGGTCGCCCACGCCGGACAGCCCGGCGAAAGTCTCGGCGCGTCCGCCCATGGCCACGCCCAGGCGAGTCATCTCCGCGAGCGCGCGGGTGACCAGCGCGGCCACCGCGTTGTCGCCGAGCCCGAGACCGTGGGCCATGCCCGCGGCGATCGCATAGACGTTCTTCACCGCGCCGCCGATTTCGAGGCCGGCGACGTCGTCGCTGGTGTAGGTGCGGAAATGCGGAAACGTGAACAGCTCCTGGAGCTCGGTGGCGACCGCTTGGTTTTCCGAAGCCACCACCGCGCAGGTCACCAATCCCTCGGCGATCTCCTCGGCGTGGTTCGGTCCCGTTAGAATGGCGATCGGGTTGTTGGGAAACACGTCCTTGAGGATCTGGCTCATGCGCTCGCCGGTGCCGCGTTCGATGCCCTTGGTGCAGGTGAGCAACACGGTGGATTCCGGCAGTCCCGCCAACTTGAGTTTCTCCGCCTCCGAGCGCACGCCCACGGTCGGAACCGCGAAGATCACCAGCGGCACATCGAGCGCCTTGCGGTGGTCGGTCGTGGCCGTGACATGGTCCGGCAGGCCGATGTGGGTGAGGAAACTCGGATTGCGGTGGTCCTTGTTGATGCCCTCGGCGCACTTGCCGTCGATGGTGATGAAGACGATCGAGCCGGCCTTCGGCGAGAGCAGCTTGGCCAGCGAGGTGCCGAGCGAGCCGGCGCCGAGGATGGCGATGGTGGAATCGGGTTTCATGAGTCGGTTTGCCGGGCGGGATCCTTCGCTCCGCGGGTGAATCGGTGTTCGGTGCCGTCCATCAGCCGCTGGATGTTCGTCCGGTGTTTCCAAACGGCCATCACGGCGACGAACACGGTGAAGACGAAGAGCGGCTTGTTCCATGTGCCCGCCTCCCAAAGCGTGGGCATCGACTTGTCATTGTTCACATGGTGGAAACGCGCGCCGATGTGCGTGAGCACCGGCAGCGCCAGCGACGTGCCCATCGAGGCCACGGAAACATATCGCGTCGTCAGGAAAAGCAGCAGCCAGACGGCCAGCAGCAGGATCACCGCGAAGGGCATCAGGCCGATCAACACGCCCGCCGACGTCGCGATGCCCTTGCCGCCCTTGAAGCCCACCCACGGCGAATAGTTGTGACCAAGCACCGCGCACAACGCGGTGCCGACGTGCACGAGCTGGCCGAGCAGTTGTTTCGAGGCCGGGAGATGCAGCGCCCACGCATCGAGAAACTCCAGATGCGGCATCGCCATCCGGCCGTCGATGCGCACGAGGTTCAGTGCGATCACCACCGGGAGGTACCCCTTCAGCGCGTCGAGGATCAGGCAGGTGATGCCGTGTTTTTTCCCCACCACGCGCAGCACGTTGGTCGCCCCGATGTTTCCGGAGCCGTGCTGGCGGATGTCGATGCCCTTCATCCGGGCGATGAACAGCCCGAACGGGATCGAACCCGTCAGGAACGCCAGCAGCGGGCAGAGCCAGAGTTGCATCGGTGGTGCGGCGCGCGGTGGATCAGTCGACGACCTTGGCGGACTCGATGGTCACCGCGTTGTTCGGCACGTTCTCGGCCGGCATCGTCATCTTTTCGCCGGTCACCGGGTGGAGCATCGTCAGCGGCGCGCTGCCGGTGGCGACGGCCTTGATCTTGTCCACCACGTCCATGCCCTTGGTCACCTTGCCGAAGACGGCGTAGCCACCGTTGCTGGGGAAATCGAGCGCCGGGTTGTCCACCACGTTGATGAAGAACTGGGCGGTCGCGCTGTTCGGATCCGCGGTGCGCGCCATGGCGATGCTGCCGCGGACGTTCTTGAGGCCGTTCTGCCCCTCGTTCTTGATGCCCTTGCCGGTGGTCTTCTCCACCAGTCCGGAGCTTTCCTTCACAAATCCACCGCCTTGGATCATGAAACCGTCCATCACCCGGTGGAACACGGTGCCGTCATAGTGGCCCTTTTTCACATAGCTCAGGAAATTCTCGACGGTGATCGGCGCCTTCTCGCGGTCCAGCTCGATGGTGATCTCGCCCATGCTCGTTTTCAGCAGCACCGTGTCGGACTTCGCCGCCTCCTCGGGCTTGGCGCTTTCCTCCGTCTTCGCGGCGGGTTCGGTGGTGGAACTGGCTTCCGCGGAGGTCTCCGCGGGTTTGCAGGCGAAGGCGGCGATGGCGAGGGAAAGGAGCGCGATTCGTTTCATCGCGGGCATCCCTACGGCATGCCGCGCCCCGGCGCAAGACCGCGTGCGGTGCGATTTCCGATCGCTGTTAGCAAACCACCGGTGCGGCCGCATCAATCATTTGCCCGGTTTCCGGCGTTTTGGGATTCCGTCCCGGGCCGGTTCCTGCATCTTCGGGACCGTTATGAACCGCCGTAGTTTCCTCGCGACCACCGCCTTCTCTTCCGCCGCCCTCGCCACCACCGGCCGCGCCGCCGCCGCCTCCCCGGCCCCCGCGCCCGCCACCCGGCCCAACCGCATCGGCATTTCCTCCTACTCGTTCTGGGGCTTCAACCGCGACGACCTGCGGCCCATCGACGTCTGCATCGAGCACGCCGCCCGCATGGGCTTCGACGGCTTCGAGATCCTCCAGAAACAACTCACCTCCCACGACCGCGGCGAGCTCATGAAGATCAAGCGCCGCGCCATCCACCTCGGGCTCGACCTGATGGGCTACTCCACCCACCAGGGATTCCTCTCGCCGGACAAGGACAAGCGCCAGCAGAACATCGACCACACCATCGACTGCCTCGAGCAGGCCTACCAGCTCGGCATCCCGACGATGCGCGTCAACTCCGGCACCTGGGGAACCTCCGGGTCCTTCGACGAGCTCATGAAGAACCGCGGCGAGGAGAAACCCGTCGACGGCTTCACCGAAGAGGACGCCTACGGCTGGGTCATCGAGGCTTATCAAACACTCGCCAAGGAAGCGGAGAAACGCGGCGTCGTCATGGGCCTCGAAAACCACTGGGGTCTCGGCCGCACCGCCGAAGGCGTCAAACGCGTCGTCGATGCCGTCGACTCGCCATGGCTCCAGGTCACTCTCGACACCGGCAACTTCCTCGAAGACCCCTACGACCGCCTCGCCATCCTCGCCCCGCAGGCCGTGCTCATGCAGGCCAAGACCTACTTCGGCGGCGGTGTCTGGTACACGCTCGATCTCGATTACCCGCGCATCGCGAAAATCATGAAGGACGCCGACTACACCGGCTACATCTCCCTTGAGTTCGAAGGCAAGGCCGATCCGCTCACCGCCATCCCCCAAAGCCTCGCCCTGCTCCGCAAGGCCTTCGCCTGACCCGCGCAGGAACGACGAGGTCGCTTTGGACTTTCGACACGGTCGAGTCGCCGTTCATACCATGGGGAAAGAATGGGCCCGCCAGACACGATGCCCGACAACTCACCAACGCGCTCCCGAAGGTGGCCATGGGTTCGATTCTTCGCAGGGTGGCTGCTGACGCTCGGAATCCTCTACTGCGCGAGCTACGTGGTGCTCTCCATTCAGGGCACCTACGGGCCCGGTGCGTTTGGATGTAATGGAATCAAATGGTACAACTGGTATCCGAAAGGCTTCGCCTACAATGGTGAACCTGGCGATTGGATTGGAGCCGTGTATGGGCCTCTCTTGGCGCTGGACCGAGCGATGTGGCACACCCGTGCCAGGCAGGCGTCCGGAGCCTACAGGTCCAGCGACTTTTGCCCATGGTGACAACCAGTCCCGAACCAGCCGAAGCATTCGGTCCGACGAAATCATGAATCGATCAAGAGCGATCCTAGCACTGGCGGTGTTCCTGCTGTCCCGCATGGTGCGCGATGGTGTTCAGCAATAGAATCCCATGAATGAAATCGAGATCAAGAAGCGGGTGAAAGGCGCTCTGGTTGCGGTCGCGCTTTGCGTGTTTTGCTTGATCATCTGGATGATAAGTATTGGTGGTGTCGTCTATCTGGGTGGACTTGTTTTTGAATTGGGGCGATTCGTCTTCATTGCTTCGCTGGTCGCATTCGTCGCATCCCTTTTTGTGACCCGAAATCATCTGAAGTTCGGCTTTTGGATTGGATTGTGTTGCGGTATTTCCGCTTCCATCTACCTGCAATCAATCAGCGGTTGATGAAAAATCCCCTGATGGTATCCGGGTTTCCCTTCCCGCGCCGCCACGACGAGGTTCCCCGATGGATCGGATCGCCTCGGACCGCGAAAGGGTTTCCCGAAGACGCGCGGCATTGGGGTTCGTGTTCCTTCCTCTGCGTTGCGTGGAATCGCTGGTATGGTGGATTGCGGACCCGAGATGTGGCGATCCGAACCAGACCGATCCATCCGGCAGCGCCGACGCACCTGGTGGTTTCGATGCCCGGGCGATGAACGGAGGGGCGGGTCCGCCCGTTCTTGATCCCGGGCGAAGCTTCGCCCAAGGTCGGGGCGTCGTTTGAGAAACATCGATCCATCCCGCACGGCGGTCGTGCTCGGTTCGTCCTTTCTGGGCGTGTATGCGCACGCCGGTTTTCTCAACGGTCTGGATGAGGCGGGTTTTGTGCCGGGGCGCGTGGCCGGCTCCTCGGCGGGGGCCTTGGCGGGCGGGTTGTACGCCGCGGGGTTGAGGGGCGGGAGGTTGCGCGATGCCGCGCTGGACCGCGTGCTGCGCAGGTCGTTTGTCGATGCGGGCGCGGTGCTGCGCCTGGCGGGGGTCGTCACATCGCTGTGGTCGTCTGGATTGTTCGATGGAAACAAGACCATCAGTCATCTGCGCGGACTGCTCGGAGATGTCGACATGGCGGATCTGGACGTGCCGCTGGACCTGGCCGTGACCGATGCGGACCGTTCGGAACCGGAGATCCGCCGGAACGGTCCGCTGGCGGAACTGATGATGGCGTCCTGTGCCGTCCCCGGCCTGTTCATGATCCAGCAGGTGGGTGGAAAACGATATCTCGACGGCGGCATCGCGGGAGAACTGCCTTTCGGCCACCTGATCGATGATCCTTCGGTGGACACCTTGATCCTCCATCGCATCCGTCATGAACGATCCGCTCCGGGGGCGCGACGCGACACGTCCTCCACGGTGATGCGCCGTGTTCTTCGCACGGCCCGCGACGAGTTTCACGATTTGCGGATGGCCCGTGCCCGGGGGGCGGGCAAACGTGTGGTCGAGGTGCTGACTCGGACGCCGTTTCCCGGGCTTTTCACGCACAAGCTCGCGGCGGTTTGTTACGAATGCGGTCTTGCCAGCGGAAGAAGTCTCGCCGCGGCGGATTGACGAGAGTCCTTCAGAATCCGAAGCGGTATCCGAAGCCGACGCTGTTCACCCCGCCTTCGTCGAAGATGTGTCCGCCGGACTGGTGGGTCAGGTAAAGCATGACCTGGTGCCGGGGGTGGTCCGGAAGGGCGAAGGTGAGTTGGATCGGCCAGTGAAACTTCAGGTGCGAGCGGTCCTCGCCGGGATGACGATCGATGTCGACCTGATAGACGTGTTCCGAATATGACAATCCGACGCCCGTCGCGAAGGTCGTCCGGACGCGCCCGTTCCATGGGAATTCTCTCCAGCGGACGAGCAGCGCCGCGTTGAAATCGAGAAACGGATCGCGTCCGTTTTCATCGACGACCTCGAGGGTGAGGGGAAGTTCGAGCTCCGGGTGAAAATCCCAAGCGCCGAATCCCAGCCGGAACGAGCCGAGCCTGCGGGAGAGCGTGAACGAGTAGACCTCGCCGCCGGCGCGACCGTTCGCCAGGCTCGCGTCGCCGAGGAGAAGTTCGTCGATCGTGTTTTCGGTGAGAAACGAAACTCCGGTCTCGAAGGCCCAGAGCGGGCGCCCGTCGTGACCGTCCGCCGAAAGGAAACAGACGCTTGCCGCCCGAGCGGATGGCACGATGGCGATGCCGGCGAAACACAGCGCCGCGAGCCCCTGCGGCACCCGCAGCAACGAATTCATGGCACCTTTCTGCCCGTTTCGCCCGTGGATGACAACCCGGGAAGCAATGCGGAACAAGGAATCGAACCGCCGGCCGCGCCGTCAGCCCTCCTCGGCCGCGGCGGGTTCGAGCCCCATTCTCGCGGCGCGTTCCTGCCACAGTTTGCGGGCGAGCAACTGCATGTCCGCCACCTTGTCCTTCTCATCGACGATTTCCGCGCCGACGACGGTTTCCAGCACGTCCTCCAGCGTGACGAGTCCCACGGTGGTGCCGAACTCGTCGTGCACGAGGTGGATGTGCTGGCGCGCGCTGAGGAACTTGCGGAACAACTCGTCGACGCGCATGAGGTTCGGCACGGATTCGATCGGGCGGCTCACGGATTGTAGGGGGCGTTCCGGATTTTCGAGACATGCGAGCAGGGCCTCGGAGCGGAGCACGAAACCGGTGAGGTCGTCCGCATGGCTGCCGTACAAGGGCACGCGGGAGAACGGCCGGGTCGCGATCTGGCGGGCGAACTCGCCGAGCGTCATCGTTTCCGGAAGCGAATACATCACCGGCCGCGGCGTCATGATGTGGGAAACGGAGAAACTCCCGAGCTGCAGGATGTTGCGGACGATCCGTCCTTCCTCGGACTTCAGGGCGCCGGTCTCCTCGCCGAGTTTCGCCACGGCCAGCAGCTCCTCGCGGTGGCGGGGTGACTCGTCCGCCTTGCCGAAGGTGATGAGACGCGTGATCTGCTGGCAAAGCCAGACGATGGGCGAGAGCGCCTTCTGCAGCCACGGCAGGATGATGGCGGTGGGCCCTGCGAAAAACAACGCGTAGCGCGCGCCGAGCGTCTTCGGGATGATCTCGGTGAGCACCAGCACCGCAAGCGTGAGCAGGCCTGCGAAAATGCCGCCGGTGGCGTCGCCGAAGACCTTGGCATACTGCGCACCGGCACCGGTGGCGCCCATGGTGTGGGCGATGGTGTTGAGCGTCAGGATGGCCGAAAGCGGGCGGTCGATGTCTTTCTTGAGCCTCTCCATGCGGGAGGCCCAGCGCGCGCCGGTTTGCTTCGCCGCCTCGATCGCGGTGGGGGTGACGGTCAGCAGGGTCGCCTCGAGCAGCGAGCAGAGAAACGAAAAGCCCAGGGCGATGAGGACATAGATGACGAGCAGGGTCATGGGACGTTGTCGCCAGACTTTGGCCGGAACGGGCCTCCCGTCAACCGAACTCGTTTCGATCGCTAGACGACCCGGACCGCTGGCCCGCCGTCCTCCGGAGAAACGATGCGCCCGACCGGCCGCTGCGGAGCGGGCAGGCCGTGGCGGTCGAGCAGCCCGGCCAAGGTGTCCGCCGCCGTTGGATCGACGGCAATGAGAAGCCCGCCGCTGGTCTGCGGATCGCAAAGGATGTCGCGCTGCGTCTCATCCGCACAATCGATCGCCCCGCCATAGCTCGCCCAGTTGCGGCGGGTGCCGCCGGGGACGGTGCCTGCCTGGAGATACGGCTGGAGGTCGGTGAGCAGCGGGACGGAGGCGAAGTCGATCTCCGCGGCGGCCTCGCTGGCCACGCACATCTCGCGCAGGTGGCCGAGAAGCCCGAACCCGGTGACGTCGGTCATCGAGTGGACGCCATCGAGCCGGGCCGCCTCGGCACCGACCGAGTTGAGTTTCATCATCGACGCCGCGGCGAGGCCCTTGTCGCGCTCATGCAGCAGCCCCTTCTTTTCCGCGGTGGCGAGCAGCCCGACGCCCAGAGGCTTTGTCAGGAACAGCAGGTCTCCGGGGCGGGCGCCGGCGTTCGTTTTCAGATGCCGGCGCGGCACGAGTCCGTTCACCGCGAGACCGAAGATCGGCTCCTCGCTGTCGATGCTGTGGCCGCCGGCCAGTGCGATGCCGGCCTCGGAGCAGACCATCCGCGCGCCGGCCAAGACCTCGCCGGCGACTTCCGCGGGGAGTTTCTCCAAGGGCCAGCCGAGCACGGCCAGCGCGAGAACGGGTCGGCCGCCCATCGCGTAGATGTCGCTGATCGCGTTGGCCGCGGCGATCCGGCCGAACTGCTCCGGATCGTCCACGATGGGCATGAAGAAATCCGTGGTGGCGAGCAAGGCGGTTCCGCCGTCGTCAAGCGCGTAGGCCGCGGCGTCGTCGCGGTGGTCGTTCCCGACGAGCAGGCGATCGTCCGGCGCGCCGGCGCCGGCGGCTGATAGAATGCGGTCGAGCACCTGTGGGGAAATCTTGCAGCCGCAACCGGCGCCGGAACTGAACTGGGTGAGTCGGACGGGTGTTTTCATATCATCGGGGTGGTTCCGTAGGCGGCGGCGAGGGCCGCGGCCATCGCGGCGGGATCGAGGGACTGGAATCGATGGGTCCGGAGTTCGGCGGCCTCCGTTTTGGCGAGGCAGTGCCGGTATGCCTTGTCGTAGTAGGCAAGCAGGACCCGGCAGGCGGCCGCGGGGTCTCCGGCATCAAGTGCCTCGATGGCGTCCTTCACGCGGTTGCCGCCGAGGCGTTTGCGAAGCGTTTCGATCCGTTCCGCCAGCATGTGGGGCGGATGGCCGGCGTAGCCACCGCAGAGATATCTCACGCGGTCCTCATCGGGCACCTCGACGATGTGGAAACGCGCCGTTTGTTTCCAGCGCCACACGGCCTCGGGCAGGCGGCACCGGCCGATCGCCTGGCTTTCGTCCTCGATCCACAGCGGCCGCCCGGGGTCCGCGGCCCTCCATTCGAGCGCGAGCTGGTTCTCGAATTGTTGCTGGGTGGGTGGAGATGGCTGGCCGAGCCCGCCGAAAGCGCTGCCCTTGTGGCAGGCGAGCGCCTCGAGGTCGATCGTCTGTTCGCCCAAGCCGGCGAGTTTCGTTAGAACGTCGGTTTTCCCGCTGCCGGTGAGCCCGGAAACGACGTGCAGGTCGCGTGTTTGTTCGAACCCATCGAGCACCCAGCGGCGGAACGCCTTGTAACCGCCCTTCAGCGTCGCCACGCGGCAACCGAAGGACTCCATCAGCCATGCCACGCTCGCGCTGCGCATCCCGCCGCGCCAGCAGTGGACCAGCGCCCGGCCGCCCGCAGGGTCGGCATGGGCCAGAAGTTCCGCCGAGAACGCATCCAGCCGCGGGCCGATGCAACGCATGCCGGCCATCACCGCCTCGCGGCGGCCGACACGCTTGTAGATGGTGCCGATCTCGGCGCGTTCATCGTCATCGAAGAGCGGAAGGCTCACCGCGCCCGGTATGTGACCGCGCGCGAACTCGGAGGGAGCCCGCACGTCGATGACGGGAAGCTCCGCCGCGCGGGAGAGAAACTCGTCGATCTGGAGGGCTTCGGCCATGGTGCCGCCCATGACAGGCAATCGGCCGGCCCGATGCAATTCCTTGTTGAATCAGCGGCCGCCTCCACGGAGGAAACCGCCAACATCCCGGAATCAACCGAACTCGATGCAGAGCGCCTTGAGGTATTCCGCTTCGGGAAAACGGGCGGGGTGGTCGATGGCATGCGCGCTTTCCCAGAGTTCGCGCCATGGCCGGCCGCTTTGGCGGGCGATCTCTCGCAACGTGCCGAGGAACTCTTGTGCCGAGACGTGAGCCGAACAGGACGCGGCCACGAGGATGCCGCCGCGACGCAACTTCGCAATGGCCCGCTGGTTCAGAGCGTGGTAGGCACGCAGCGCGCCCGCCCGCTCCTTCTCGCGCTTCGCGAGCGACGGTGGATCGACCACGATCAGGTCGTAGGTCCGTTCATCTTCGTCGAGCCAGCGGAAGGCGTCGGCCTGGATCCGATCGCGTCTCACGGAAGAGATCCGCGGGTCCTCATCGTTGAGCCGGAAATTTCGTTCCGCCGCCTCCAATGCGTGCGCGCTGATGTCGAGGTCGGTGACGTGTTTCGCGCCGCCGCGTGCGGCGTAGAGCGAGAAGCCGCCGGAAAAACTGAACACGTTGAGAACGTCGCGGCCGGCGGCGAGCTGTTCCACGCGCCTGCGGTTGTCCCGCTGGTCGAGGAAAAACCCGGTCTTCTGGCCGTGCAGCACGGCGGACTCGAAGCGGATGCCGTTTTCCCGGAACACGACGACGTCATCGCCACGGTCGCCGATGAATCCCTCATGGATACCGGCCGCCGCGGCGGGAGCTGCTAGATTCCGGCTCAGCCGCAGGACAAGAAACCGGGGAGAAAACACCTCGCGCAGCACGGACTCGATTTCCTCCCAGCGCGGCAGCCAGACCGGGCTGTAGAGTTTCACAACAAGCGTGTCCGCATAGCGGTCGGCCACCAGGCCGGGAAAGCCCTCGCTGTCGCCGTTGATGCAACGGTAGCCGTCCGTGTCCGTCTCCCGGATCGGCGCGCGCAGTTCGTCGGCGTCCCGTGCGCGTGCGAGCCACCAAACGCGGTCGATGGTCGCGGGTTTCCCCACCTGGAGCACGCGCAGCCGGATCGGCGAGGCGGGATCGTAGAGGCCGATGGCGAGGAAACGGTCGCGCCGGTCGTACACGACGGCGAGTTCGCCCGCGTCGCCCTCGCGGTTGATCGACTTGATGCCGCTGTCATAGACCCACGGATGCCCGGCCCGCACCGCCGTTTCGGCGCGGGGAAACAACTGGATCCGGAGTCGGGGGCGGG
This sequence comes from Akkermansiaceae bacterium, assembly GCA_024233135.1. Lineage (GTDB taxonomy): Bacteria > Verrucomicrobiota > Verrucomicrobiia > Verrucomicrobiales > Akkermansiaceae > Luteolibacter. The sequence goes on from JACKPZ010000015.1 coordinate 44,753, forward strand.
TGTCGCTCATCCGGGACGATCAAGACCGCCCGCGGTCGATCCGCCAAGCCGCGATCTCGTCTAACATCCTTCCTTCTTCTTGCGCTTCGCCTTCGGGACGGCGCCCGCGGGCGCGGCCGGCGGCGGGGTGGGAAGCGCTTGTTCGGGGTTCGCCGACCCGCTGGCGCCGCGCGGTTTTCCTCCGAAGTGCTTGGAAACCTCGGCGCGTTTCCGGAATTCCGCCTGCGCGGCCGCATCGGTTTCCGATGGTGCGGCCGGGAACAGGACGTCGTCCTTCCACGCGTCGAGGCCACCGTAGATCGAATAGACGGCCTTGAAACCAAGCGCCTTGAGAAGCATCCACGCCTGCGCGCCGTGGATGCCGCCGTCGGAATACAACACGACTTTCTCGGTGCGCGGGGCGACGTCCGCCGTGAGTTCGGCGAGCGGCACGTTGACCGCGCCGGGAATGTGATAGGTCGCGTATTCCGACGCCTCGCGCAGGTCGACGAGCGTGTAGTCCGCGCGGTTGGCGAGGATCCACCCGGCGACTTCGGTGGCGTCCACGTGATCCGCCTTGCCGGCGACCATCGCGGCCATTTCGCCGGTGTCCATCGTGACGCGTCCGTTGCGGTATGGGTTGCCGCCGACCACGGCGAACGCACCGAGCGCCACCAGCGCGACGGCGAGCCCGCGGACGGGAGTGAGCTTCCATGGTTTCGCGGTGAGCGATCCCTTGCCGGCGGTTTTGCCTCCGAACCTGCCCTCCGCCCACTCCGCGGCGGCGAACGCGCCGAGTGCCATCAGGACGACCGCGAAAACGACGAGTCCGTACGGCAGGTGGAAGAGCCCGGGCAGGGTGATCTTGCCCATCGGAGTGGCGTGCGCGAGTTTCGCGATCTTCGGATAGATCTCGCCGTAGCCGAACAGTCCGGCGACCACGCCTGCGAGATAGACCATGCCGTCGATGCGGCCGGTGGCGGCGGAAACCACCGAGGTGCCCGGGCAGTAGCCGCCGATGACGAAGCCGACGCCGAGGATCAGGCCGCCGGCGATCTGCGGAACGAGATAGGTATCCGTCAGATAGACGAGCGACAGATCGACCATGCCGAGCCGCGAAAGCGCGAAGAGGCCGGTCATCGCGGTGATGATGGCGGTGAACATCACTTTGAGCACGCTCAGGTCGCGGAAGTAGAATTGCGCGGCGAGTTTCCGCGAACTTCCGAAGCCCGCGCGCTCGAGGAAAAACCCGAAGCCGATGCCGATGACGAAGGCGACGATGAGGCCCGCCTCGTCACCGAAGAGACCGTATTTGTAAAAGGGCGCGTTCATAACCATTGTTTGCGGAAAAACCATGCCACGGCGTAGGCACCGCCGAAGACGCACATCATGAACGCCCAGCTTCCGACGTTGAGCAGGGCGCCGCCGGTGAGCGCCTGGCCGCTGGTGCAGCCGATCGCGAGCTTGGCACCCACGGCCATCAGCGCGCCGCCGGCGAAAGCGAAGATCAGCCGCCAGCGCTTCGTGATGTTCGGACCTTTCTCGACTTTCACCCGCAACCGGTTGGCGAGCACGGCGGAAACCAAGCCGCCGACGAACACACCGAGCACCTCGAAGACCAGCCAGTCCTTGAGCGGGCTCACGCTGCCGTCGCCGAGGTATCCGGCATAGAATTCGTTTCCTTCCGCATGTCCGGGTGCGACGGCGTGCACCACCGTGGCGACCGCGCTGGAAAACGCGCCGGACGCGCCGAGCCCGCGACCCATGATGACGAAGGCGGCCAACAAAACGAGCCCGAGGCCGAAGCCCGCGAGATAGGGATTGAGGAACGGGCGCGGCCCGGGTGGCGAATGGGTGTCGTTCATGGTGGCGAGGGGTTCAAGGAAGCGAGGCCTGGATCCAGTGGCTGTCCTGACCGGCGTAGACGAGGATGAAGCGGAGCGTCAGCCCGCCGATCAACACGAAGACCGACGGCACCAGCGTGTGGCGGATGCGATTGCGCATTTCGAGAAACTGCAGCGTCAGCGGCGTCACGATGCCGATGCCGATCACCCCGACCCAGAACACGGCGGCATACGGGCCGTGCAGCAGCAGGTCCACCGCGCGGCGGTGCGTTTCGGTGGAGCCGAGGTGGCCGATCAGGAACAGGCCGATGATGCCGAGTTCGATGGTGAGAAAGCTGTTGTCCGCCTTGGCGAGCACGGGGCCGGCGGAGGGATCCGGCGCGCGGCCCTGCGACCATTTCGCGAGCGTCCCTAACAGGAAATCCGCGAAGGCCGGCCGCTCGCCCTTCGGCAGCGCTACGAGCAGGATGCCGTGCAGAAGGGCGGCGGCCGTGGAGAGACCCGAGAACAGGAACAGCGGACCCAACAAGCTGCTGCCCCACAGCGGGCGGGCGGTCAACGCGCCGAGCAGGATGCCGGTGTAGATGCCGAGTCCGATGCCGACGAGCATGTTGGCCAGGCCGATGCCGAGCACCAGCCGCGGCCGGCCGAGGATGAAATCGCTGATGGTCACCAACACGGGAAACCGTTTCGCCAGCGCCGGGATCGCCTCCGGCAGGTGGGCCAGCGCGTTGGCGCCGAGCGCCGGATAGACCAGCAGCAGGATCCACGATCCCCACGACATCGGCGAGGTGATCTGGAAGGTGGTGTAGAGCCGCCAGACGAACATCTTGTGCGAGAGGTCGAGAAACAGCGCGAGCATGCCGAGGCTCAGCAAAGCGAGCCCCAGCAGAGGGCCGACCGTGCAGCAGATCATCGGGTGGCGCTCGGTGGGACGCATCAACAACAGCCGCACGCCGGAGATGATCATCAACCCCGCGACGAGACCGCCGAGAAACAGATAGACCGGGATTTCCCAACCCCAGATGTGCATGCCGGGATCGATCTCCGGATTGTGGCGCGTGGTGGTGAGCTCGAGCATGGATCAGGTGAGGTAGAAAACATGCGGCCGCGCTCCGGACTCGGGGATGAGCGCGTGGTGCGGACGAGAGGCGAGTAATTTGCTGACGTCGCTCTGCGGATCGTCGAGGTCGCCGAAGTGCATGCAATGGGTCGGGCACACCGAGACGCAGGCGGGTTTCAGGCCTTTCTCGACGCGGTGGATGCAGAAGGTGCACTTGTCGACGTAGCCATCCGGATGGACGAAGCGCGCGTCATACGGGCAGGCGGCGATGCAGGCCTTGCAACCGATGCACTGGTCGTGCGTGACGAGCACCACGCCGCCGCGGTGGACGTGGCTGGCGCCCGTCGGGCAGCACGACACGCAGGGCGGGCGGTCGCAGTGGTTGCAGCGCTCCGAGCGGATCTCGAGGCGCACGTCCGGATACACGCCTCGCAGCTCCTCGGTGATCCAGTCGCGGTTGTAACCTTCGGGAACCCGGTTCTCCGTCTTGCAGGCGACCACGCAGTCCATGCAGCCGACGCACAGACGGGTGTCGATGACCATGGCGTAGCGTGACATCGGTTAGATCTCCGGTTCGAGGGTGACGAAGTTCACGTTCACCGCCGTGCCGCCCATCAACGGGTCGGTCTTGTAGCGGGTGACGAGTTGGGAATCGCTGGCGCCCTTGCCGAAGGCGTGGCGCAGCCCGCGCGAGGTGTGGCCGAAGCCGTGCACCATGTAGACGCAGTCCGGCCGGATCCGCTGGGTCGCCTTGACCGCGATCGGGTTGCTCAGGACGTCGTCCTGGTTGCGCAGCCGCACCTTGTCGCCGCTCTTGAGTCCGTAGCGGCGGGCGACATCGGCGTTGAGCCACAGCGCGTTCTCCGGCATCGCGTCGGACAGCAGGCGGTTCGAGTGGGTGCGCGAGAACGAATGGACCGGAGCGCGGCCGAACAAGAGGCGGAACGAACCCGGTGGCCCCGGATCCGGCGCCTGATAGACCGGCATCGGGTCGAAACCCGCGGCCTCGAGCTGGTTTGAGTAGAACTCGACCTTTCCCGACGGGGTGGGGAACTCGCTTTCGAGGCCCTCCTCCTGATAGATCGGTTGTTTCGGCCCGAGGACGATTCCCTCGCGTTTCAGCGTCTCCCAGTCGAGGCCGGCGCCCTTGACGCGGTATCGCAGGTATTCCTCGATGTCGTTCCATGGGAAATACGAGGCGAGTCCGAGTTTCGCCGCGAGTTCGCGGGCGATCCACCAGTTGGGTTTCTGGTCGTCGGGTGATTTCACGACCGGCTGGCGCAACGCCACGAAGGGCTGCTTGAACAACTCGACATTGAGGTCGTCGTGGCGTTCGAGATAGGTGCTTTCCGGCAGCACGACGTCGGCGTAGCCGGCGATCTCGCTGGGGATGACGTCGATGACGACGAGCAGGTCGAGCGCGTCGATGGCCCGGAGCGTTTCCTTTTCGTTGGGCAGCGAGTGGAGCAGGTTGGTGGCGTAGACCATCCAGCCTTTGATCGGATAGGGCTTGCCGGTGATCGTCGCCTCGCGGATGCCGGTCGTGATCGCCTCGCCGGCGAACGGATAGCGTTTGTCCGGGTTGTCGAGCCGCGGGCGCGCGGGCTTCGGGTAGTCCGGATACGGGTAGGACGGCACGTCCATCATCGCGGGCGTGTAGAAGCCGCCCTTGCGGTTCCAGTTGCCGAGCAGCGCGTTGAGCAGCGCCACGGCGCGGGCGCGCTGGGCGTCGTCGCCATACCAGTTCACGCGGCGGCCGGGGTGGACGAGCGTGGCGGGCTTGTGGCGCGCCATCTCGCGCGCGGTCTCGCGGATGACATCGGGTTCGATGCCGGTTTCCGGATAGGCCCATTCGGGGGTGAACCTCGCGACGTGCGCGGCGAAGGACTCGAAGCCGTGGCCATGGGCGGCGACGAACTCCGCGTCGTGGAGTTTCTCGGTGACGAGCACATGCATCCATGCGAGGAGCAGCGCCATGTCGGTGCCGGGTTTCACCGGCAGGTAGTGTTTCGCCTTGCTCGCGGCGACGGAGAACCGCGGGTCCGCGACGATGACGGTGGCACCGGCATGCACGGCCTTGGAAAACTCCTGCACCTGCGTGTTGTGCATGTTTTCTCCCAGATGCGATCCGATCAACACGATGCAGCGCGCGTTCTCGATGTCGGTGCGCTCGGGCGAACCGATGCCTTCGCCGTAGGTCAGTTCGAAGCCGGTGTCTCGCGGTCCCCGGCACTGGGCGAAGGACGGTGCTGCGATGTTGGGCGAGCCGAAGGCCTTCCAGGTGTGCTTGAGAAACGTGCCGCCGAGCCCGTGGCTGAAAAGCGCCATCGATTCGGGGCCGTGTTCCACGGCGATCGCCTTCATCCGCTCCGCGATGTAGGCCAGCGCCTCGTCCCACGAAACCTCGCGCCACATCTCCTCGCCGCGCTCGCGGGTGCGGATGAGCGGGCGCTTCAGGCGGTCGGGATCGCCCGCCGCGCCGATCCCGCCGGTGCCGCGGGGGCAAAGGCGCCCTTGGCAGAGCGGGTCGGCCGGATTGCCTTCGATTTTCCACAAATGCCCGTCCCGCACCGAGGCGATGGCGTTGCACTTCCAGAAGCAGATGTCGCAGAAGGTGGGGATGCGCTCGACCTTCGATGGCGCGGGGACTCCGAATGCATCGAGGGATTCCAAGCCCGCTTTCGCGAGGATCGTCGCGGTGCCGATCTTGAGGAAACTGCGGCGCGAGAGCGTGGTCATGGCCGGATGGGGGATTCGGAACGGTGCCGGTGACGGGTTGCTTGTTCCATAAAATAGCCATGTGGCGATATAAGAAATAAATACAAGACGAAACCCGCCGAGGAAGAGGATGCGCGGACGAATGATCAATCGATGCGAAATCCCGGAGCACGGCCGGGACGGAAGATGAGGTGAGTTTGGGCTTCATCCGGCGGAGCCTCCGGTTCAGTCTGGGAGAATGAAGACCCTGCTGCTTTTCGCCGTCGTCATGTGGTTGCCCGTGTCGGGCAGGGAGACGGCTCCCACGGTCGAGGAGAGCGTGAAACCCGGCATCAACCGGCCCTACCTCGACGCGGAGCTGAAGGTGGACGACTGGTTGAAACGCTTCGAGGTCGAGAGCCGCGAGGTGTTTCACGGCCGCAAGGCGATTCTCAAGGCCTGCGGCATCAGGCCGGGCATGCGGGTGGCGGACATCGGCGCCGGCACCGGGCTTTTCACACGCATGTTCGCCCAAGCGGTCGGCCCGGACGGCTGGGTCTACGCGGTCGATATCGCTCCCGCGTTTCTCGGCCACATCCACGCCCGGGCGAAACAAGAGGGCCAGGCGAACATCAGCACCATCCTCTGCCCGCAGGACTCGGTCGGCCTGCCGCCGGAATCGATCGACCTCGCGTTCGTCTGCGATGTCTACCACCACTTCGAGTATCCGCGCTCGACGATGGCTTCGCTGGTGAAGGCGATGAAACCGGGCGCCACGCTGGTGGTCATCGATTTCATCCGCATCGAAGGCGTTTCGAGCGATTGGGTCTTCGGCCACGTGCGCGCGGGCGAGGAGGTGTTCCGCAAGGAAATCGAGGACGCCGGCCTGGAATTCAAGGAACGGATCGAACTCCCCGAGGTGAAGGACAACTACATCCTGCGCTTCGTGAAACCGGCCGCCTGAACGACCCCGGAAGCGGGAACGGCGGAGTATTTCCGGCCAAGAATATAAAAACTTGCCTGTAGAGGAATATTGTGGTCCAAGTTTCCGCCGACGGGCGCTCCCTCAAATGAATCGACACCTCGCCACCCTGCTGACGCTGATTCCGGCCTGTTGGATGACCACGGCTCCCGCCGAGACGCTCGGTCTCGGGCAGGTGGTGGAGGAAACGGCGCGCTCGAACCCGGATGCGGTGATCGCGGAAAGCCGCATCGCCGAGGCGCGTGCGATGCTCGCCGCCGCCGGAGCCGCGTTCCAACCGCGGGTGAGCATCGAGTCGTCGTACATGATCACGAACCAGCCGGTTTCGGTGTTCGGCTCGGTGCTGAACCAGGAGGCGTATTCGAACTCGCTCGACTTCAACAACGTTCCGGACACGGACAACTTCAACCTCCGCGGCGTGGTTTCCTATCCCCTCTACGCGGGTGGCGGGCCGGCCGCCGCGCGTGATGGCGCCCGCGCGATGCTCGAGGCGGCGGGCCATGGCCGGGCCGCGGTGCGCCAGGTTCTCGCGGCCGAGGCCGCCTCCGCCTACCTCGCCGTCTGGAGATCGCGCGCGCTGGTCACCGCCGCCGAGGCGGCCGTGAAATCGTTCGAAAATCATGTCGAGCTCATCAGCCGGCGCGAAACGGAGGGCACTTCATTGCGCACCGACCTGCTCGACATGCAGGTGCGTCTCGCCGCCGCACGGGAGGATCTCGCGCGCGCCCGGAATGGCAACGAACTCACCCGCCACGCCCTGCGCAACCTGATGGGACGAGAAAACGGCTCCATCGACATCGCGGGTGGAACGCCGCGGATCGCCGTGCCCGGAAATGGTGTGGTGCCGCAGCGTCCGGAACTCCGCGCGTCGGCGGCCACCGAGAGCGCTGCCGATGCCGCCATCCGCGAGCTCAAGGCCGGGCGCAAGCCGCGGGTCGATCTCTTCGGCAGCGTGGAGGAAAACTACGGTGCGCGAAACGACAGCGGCGCCGCGAACTACACCGCCGGCATCATGCTCAAGTGGGACCTCTGGGACGGCGGCGAAAAGAAAAGCCGCACCGAGGCCGCCATCGCACGTGCCGAGGCGGCCCGCCAGCGCAGCCGCCTGCTCCGCCTTTCGGTGGACCTCGAAATCAAACAGGCGCGCCTCGGTCTGAAGGAGGCCGAAGAACGGCTCGCCGTTTCCGCGAAGTCGGTCGAGCAGGCGGAGGAAAGCGTCGCGCTCGTCCAGACCCGTTACGCCGAAGGCCTCGCGCTTTCGACCCAGCTCATCGATGCCGAGACCGCGCTCACCGTCGCCCGCGTCCGGCGCACCGAGGCCGAGGTCGACCGCATGCGCGCCATCGTGATGCTCCGCCGGGCGCTCGGCCTTCCCATTCTCTGAACCGCCATGAAGCACCTCGTTCCTCCCGCCGTCGCCGTGATCGGATTGCTCGTTTCCTGCGACAAACACGAGACGTCCCGCGAACCCGCGCCGGATCTTCCGACCGCGAAGATCGGGATCTATCAGGTGGAGTCGCGCCCGCACCGGATCAGCGAGCAGATCGTCGGGACCGTGCATGCGAAACGCCGCGCCACCGTCGAGGCGAAGGTGAGCGGGCGCGTCGGGCGATATCTCGTCGCCACCGGACAAGTGGTGAAATCCGGTGACCTCATTGCCGAGATCGACGTCAGCGAGATCGCGGCGAAAGTCGAGGCCGCGCAGGCCACCCTCGATCAGGCGCGGCGCGATCTCGACCGCTACAGCCGCCTTTTCGAGACCCGCGCCGTCACCCGGCAGGATCTGGAAAACGTCGAGTCCCGCGAGCGTGTCGCCCGCGCCGGGCTCGCGGAGGCGGAGTCGATGCTCGCATACGCCCGCGTGACCGCGCCCTTCGACGGCGTTGTCACACGCAAGCTCGCGGAGGTCGGCGACCTTGCGATGCCCGGCAAACCGCTGGCCGACATCGAAGCGCCGGACGAACTGAGGTTCGAAGCGGATCTCCCCGAGTCGATGTTGGAAAAGGTCGCGGTTGGCGATGAGCTGACGGTTTCGTTTCCGAAGACCGCGGCGCTCGGCGCGAAGATCTCCGAAGTCGCGCCGGTCGCCGACCCCGCTTCGCGCACCTTCCGCATCAAGCTCGATCTGCCGGCCGGCAGGGGATTGCGCACCGGTATGTTCGGCCGCGTCACCGTGCCCGTCGCCGAGTCGGACGCGCTGGTCGTTCCGCGGACGGCCGTGTTGCAGCGCGGGCAGATGGAATGTGTTTTCGTCACCGGCGACGGCCGCGCGTGGCTGCGCCTCGTCAAAACCGGACAGCCGCTGGGCGAGGGCGTCGAGATCCTCTCCGGACTGGATGCCGGGGAAACGATCGTCGCCGCCCCTGATGAACGGATGATCGACGGCCAGCCGGTGGAGGTGACGCGATGAATGAAAAAGGACATCCCGGACCCGGCATCGCGGGGCGCGTCGCCGCGGCGTTCATCGATTCGAAGCTTACGCCGCTCGTCGTCGTCGCATCGATTTTGTTAGGTGTCGCCGCCGTGTTTCTCCTGCCGCGCGAGGAGGAGCCGCAGATCAAGGTGCCGATGATCGACGTCATGGTCGCCATGCCCGGCTCGAACGCCAAGGAGGTCGAGGAACGCGTGACCCGCCCGATGGAACGACTCATCTGGGAAATCCCCGGCGTGGAGTATGTCTACTCGACCTCGCGTGACAGCGAGTCGCTCGTCATCGTCCGCTTCAAGGTGGGCGAGGACCCCGACGTCAGCCTCGGCAAGCTGACCGAGAAGCTGCGCTCGTATTTCGACCGGATCCCGATGGGCGCGAGCATGCCGCTGGTCAAGCCGCGCTCGATCGACGACGTGCCGATCCTCGCGCTCACGTTCCACAGCGACCGCTACGACCACCTCACGCTCCGGCGCGTCGCCGCGCAGGTGGAGGAGGAGGTGAAAGCCGTGAACCTCGTCGCCGGGACCCAGCTCATCGGCGGCTCGCACCGCCAGATCCGCGTGCTGGTCGATCCGGTGAAGCTCGCCGCCCGCCGCCTCACGCTGGCCGACCTCGCGCCGATGCTCCAGCAGTCGAACCGCCAGTTCCGCGCCGGCGGGCTGACCACCGACGGCACCGAGGTGCTCATCGAAACCGGTGCCTTTCTCACGAACATCGAGGATGTCGGCAACGTTGTCGCCGGCGTGTTCGACGGCCGCCCGGTCTATCTTCGCGAAATCGCCGAGATCCGTGACGATGGCGAGGAGCCATCGCAATACGTGATGCATGGCGCCGGCCCTGCCGGAGGTGGCGCCGGTCCGATGGAGCCCGCCGTCACGCTCACCGTTGCCAAACGCCCGGGCGCCAACGCCATTTCCGTGGCCACCGAGGTTCTCGAAAAAGTCGATTCGCTGAAGGGCCGGATCATTCCGCGCGACATCGACGTTTCCATCACCCGCCACTACGGCGAGACGGCGGCGGAGAAATCCAACGAGCTTCTCCTGCACATGGGCATCGCGGTCGTCAGCGTCGCCATCCTCATCTGGCTTTCCCTCGGCTGGCGCGAGTCGGGCATCGTCGGCATCGCCATCCCCGCCACGCTCGCGCTCACGCTGCTGGTTTTTTATCTGCACGGGTTCACGCTCAACCGCATCACGCTCTTCGCTCTGATCTTCTCGATCGGCATCCTCGTCGATGACGCGATCGTCGTGGTCGAAAACATCGTCCGCCATTTCCACCTGCCGGAAAGCAAGGGCCGGCCCTGGTCGAAGATCGCTGTCGAGGCTGTCGGAGAGGTCGGCAACCCGACCATCCTCGCCACCTTCGCGGTGATCGCCGCGGTGCTGCCGATGGCTTTCGTCGGCGGGCTGATGGGTCCCTACATGCGGCCGATCCCGATCGGCGCCAGTGCCGCGATGTTCTGGTCGCTTCTCATCGCCTTCATCGTCACGCCGTGGGCTTCGATCCGCATCCTGAAGATCGGGAAAAAGTATTCGCAACTCACCGCGCCCGGCACGCCCGCGGATGCCGCCGCGCATTCCGCGCATGACCACCCGGAGGATGTGTTCACGCGCCTCTACCGTCATGTGATGGGCCCGCTCATCCACCATGTCGTCTGGCGCTGGGTGTTCCTCATCGCGATCACCGTGCTGCTCCTCGCGGCGATGGCCACCGTGGGTGTCGGCTGGGTGAAGGTGAAAATGCTGCCCTTCGACAACAAGAGCGAGTTCCAGGTGATCCTCAACATGCCCGAGGGCAGCCCGCTTGAGGAAACCGCGCGCGTCGCCCGGGAAATGGCCCGCGTGATCCGCGAGGAACCCGAAGTCGCCGACTGCCAGCTCTATGCCGGCACCGCGAGCCCGTTCAACTTCAACGGTCTCGTCCGCCACTACTTCATGCGCAGCGGCCCGCACGTCGCGGACATCCAGGTGAATCTCGCCGGCAAACACGACCGCGACGCGCAGAGCCACGACATCGCGAAACGCGTGCGGCCCGCCCTCGCGGAAATCGCCGGGCGTTACGGAGCCCGGGTCGCCGTCGCCGAGGTGCCACCCGGCCCTCCCGTGCTCCAGACGCTCGTGGCGGAAATCTACGGTCCCTCCGATGAAGCCCGCTTGAAGCTCGCCGGCGAGGTGAAGCGCATCTTCCACGAGACACCCGGCGTCGTGGATGTCGATTGGTATGTCGAGGCCGACCAGCGGAAGGACCGCTTCGTGATCGACAAGGAAAAGGCGGCACTCCACGGCATCAACGCGGCGGAACTCTCGAGGACCCTCAAGATCGCGGTCGATGGCGAGGACGTCGATCTTCTCCACGAACCCGACGAAAAGGAGGATGTTCCGATCCGTCTCGAGATCCCGCGTTCCGCGAAAACCCACCCGCAGGAACTCCTCGCGCTCCGCGTCGGCAGGGACTCCGTGCCGCTCGGCGAACTCGCGCACATCGAGGAGGTCGGCGTCGAGAAGAGCCGCTATCGGAAAAACCTGGTGCCCGTCACCTATGTCATCGGCGACGTCGCCGGAGTCGTCGAAAGCCCGGTCTACGCCATCTTCGAAATGAACCGCAGGCTGCGCGAACTCGACACCCGCGAGTTCGGCGGCAGCGGCGCGGAGTTGAGGATCCACAACGCGAAGCAACCATTCACCACCCACGACCCCGCCATCAAGTGGGACGGCGAGTGGCACATCACCATCGAGGTGTTCCGCGATCTCGGGGCCGCCTTCGCCGCCTGCCTCGTGCTCATCTACGTGCTGATGGTCGGCTGGTTCCGCAGCTTCATCACCCCGCTCATCGTGATGGTGGCCATTCCATTCTCGCTCGTCGGCATCCTGCCCGCGCACGGCGCTCTCGGAGCGTTCTTCACCGCCACCTCGATGATCGGGTTCATGGCCGGCGGCGGCATCGTGGTCCGCAATTCGATCATCCTCGTCGATTTCATCGAACAACGGATCCGGGAGGGCATGCCCATCGACGAGGCCGTCATCGATGCCGGCGCCGTTCGGTTCCGGCCGATGCTCCTCACCGCCCTCGCCGTGGTGGTCGGCGCCGCCGTCATCCTCGCGGATCCGATTTTCCAAGGCCTCGCCATCGCTCTCATGGCCGGAGAGATCGCCAGTCTTTTCATCAGCCGCATGGCGGTTCCCGTGCTCTACTACATGGCGAACAAACGCCTCCACCTATCCCCGAACCCATCGAAGTCATGAAACGCAACATCGGAACCATCGACCGCGTCCTGCGCATCCTCGCCGGCATCGCCCTCATCGCCTGGGGCATCCACCAGCAGAACTGGATCGGCGCCGTCGGCTTGCTGCCGCTGCTCACCGCCCTCGTCGGATTCTGCCCGGCCTATTGCCCGCTCGGCATCAACACCGCCGGCAAACGCGGCGGGGGCTGCGGCTGCGGTCACGACCACTGTGAATGAACAGCGGCTCAGCGCCCGCCGACGATGGCCGCCCGGCCGTCGCCGTCGAGGTCGCCCCGCGGCCGGACGATCCGGAAGCGGTCGCCCGCGTCCTCGATGTCGTAGAGTTTCGCCCGCGTCGTGGGTTTTCCGAACGGACGGTGGACCACCAGCATCTTTCCGCCATCGAAGGTGTCGAAGATCATGCCGTGGCCGCTGTCTCCGTCCACCAGCGGGTCGAGCTGTTCCCACGGCCCTTCGAGTTTCCCGCTCGTCGAGCGCGCCTGGGTTTCCACATAACTTCCGTTCCGATAACTCGACCACAGCATCACCAGAGACCCGTCGCGGGTCCGGTAGAGTTCGCATCCGTCGGTCACGTAGCTGAGTTGCCTCGTGTCGGGTCGCAGCGAGGAATTCAACCACGGCGCGTCCGATCCCTTGAAAAGGTGGATGGGAGGGCCCTTCGTGTCCGACAGGTCGTCCTTCAGACGGATCGCCTCGACGGTCCCGTCGATCTTCTGGATCCACTCGTGGCAATACACCATCCAAGGTTCTCCCCCGGCGTCGATGTGGAGCGTTCCGTCCAAGGTCATGAAATCCCTGGGCGGGTGAGGACCGTCGGGTTTCAGCAGTTCAAATGGTCCTTCCGGTGAGTCGGCCACAGCGACGACCGTTCCACGCAGGTGGTTCTTCCGCCAGACGTCCGGCGGTTCGGACAGAACCGCATCCTGGTTGTGAAGTGTCACGAAGAGGTAATACCGATCCTTGTGGCGATGCACCTCGGGAGCCCACGCACCGTGTGTCGGTTCCGCCCAGATCCCATCCGGTATCTCGAAAACCGAGATCGGTCCGGTCCAATGTTTCAGATCCTTGCTTCGGTAGGACTTCACCCCGCTGCGGCGGGTCCGGGGATCGCGGCTGCTCGTGTAGAAGTGGTAGGTTCTGCTTTCCGGATCGGGCAGGATCCACGGATCGTGAATCCGGATGTCTTCGAGCAGCAGCGGTTCCTGCCCTTCACCGTCCGCTTCCCGGGCTTCCCCCTTGAGGAAGGAACTTCCCGCGAGCATGGCGCAGAGAACCCACGGGGCGGGGGCGGACATCGGGAACCTCATCCATTTCAAGCGCATTGACATGGCGCGAAACCATGCCGATCTCGCGTGGAGCCGCAATGTCAATCGACAACGGCGCGTGTTTGTCAGAAGTGCAGCGGTTCCCTCTCAAGAGCGAGATCGCGATTCAATTTGTCGCAAACGAGACGGCAGAGTTCGAGAACCGCCGGGTCCGGAATGGAACATAGCACGCAGGTGCCGCGTTTCTCGCGGTGGATCACGCCCGCTTCCGACAACACATGAAGTTGCTTCGAAATGTTCGCCTGGCTGGTGCCGATCGCCGCCACCATCTCGCCCACCTTGCGCGGACCGGCTTTCAACTCCTGGAGGATCGCAAGCCGGGTCGGCTCGGCGAACGACTTGAACAGGGCCGCCACCCGTTCGAGCTGGTTGTCCGCGAGGCAGCCGTATTCCCGATCTGCATCTTTCATCGCTGCGTAAGCATATTCCCATGAAAAGGTTGTGCAAGACGGAAATGAACGGAGCTCCGCCGCCTGCTAACAGAATGACCGCGCGCCTGCAAACCATGCGCAGGAAATCACGGGATGCGCATAGCCTCTGATATTGAGTCCCGCGACGCGGCGTCCTAAGATTTCATCAATTCAATTCCTATTGAATTATGAAAACCAGACCACCAGAAGAGGTCAGGGAGATGTTCCGGGCGAACGAGGCGATGTGCCGTGAGGTGGTCGCCATGCTGGAGCTGGTGTCCAACAAGGCGAGGCTGCGCATCGTCTGCATGTTGATGGAGGGGGACTACTGCGTGCAGGATATCGTGGACGTCGCGGGCGGAGGCAAGGCGACGAACGTTTCCCAGCAGCTCCGCATGCTCCGCCTCGCCGGGGTGGTCGAGTCGCGCCGCAGCGGCAAGCAGATCTACTATCGACTGAAAGAGGGGCCGGTTCCCGAGCTCGTCCGATTCCTGAGAAAACAATACATGAACAAGGCATGCTCATGAAAAAAAACCTGTTGATTCTCGGTGCTGGAACCGCCGGCACCATGATGGCGAACCATCTGCGGAAGAAGATGGATCTCAACCAGTGGTCCATCAAGATCGTGGACCAGGACCCCAAACACTATTATCAACCCGGCTTTCTCTTCATGCCCTTCGGTCTCTATTCGGACGAGGACGTGGTGAGACCGAAGCGGCGGCTCGTCGGCGGGAGGGTTGAATACATCGAAGCCGCGGTCGACCGGGTCGATCCCGATGCCGACCGGGTCCTGCTTCAGGACGGAAGCGTGCTGGACTACGACATCCTGATCGTAGCCACCGGCACGCGGCCCAACCCGGAGGAGACCGAGGGGATGACCGGCTCCGGCTGGCGGAAGGACGTGTTCGAGTTCTACACCTATGAGGGGGCCCGGGCGTTGCGCGAGCAGATGGCGAAATGGAAGGGCGGCAAGCTTGTCGTGCATATCTGCGAAATGCCGATCAAGTGCCCCGTCGCGCCGCTGGAGTTCACTTTTCTCGCGGATTGGTGGCTTGGCGAGCGCGGGCTGCGCCATGTGACGGAAATCACCTATGTCACCCCTTTGTCGGGCGCGTTCACCAAGCCGACGGCCGCGAAGATCCTCGGCCATCTGCTCGATGAGAAGAAGATCCACGTGGTCAACGACTTCAACATCGCCCGCGTCGACAACGAGAAGAAGGCCATCGTTTCCTGGGACGATCGCGAGGTTCCCTACGACATGCTGGTCACCGTCCCCGTCAACATGGGTGACCCGATGGTCGAGCGCTCGGGGTTCGGAGATGAGTTGAACTACGTGCCGACCGACAAGAACACCCTGCAATCGAAGGTGAAGGAGAACATCTTCGTGATCGGCGACGCCACCGACGCGCCGACGTCGAAAGCCGGATCCGTCGCCCACTTCGAGGCGGAGGTGCTGACGGAGAACATCCTCCGCCACATCAAGGGGGAGCCGCTGAAGCCCGATTTCGACGGCCATGCGAACTGCTTCATCGAGTCGGGCCACGGCAAGGGCTTCCTGCTCGATTTCAACTACGACCTCGAGCCGGTTCCCGGCGCGTTCCCGGTGCCCGGTGTGGGGCCGTTCTCGCTGCTCGGCGAGTCGCAGATCAACCACCTCGGCAAGCTCGCGTTCAAGTGGATCTACTGGCACGTGCTGCTCAAGGCGCTGCCGATCCCGTTCATCGACCACCGGATGTCCTACCGCGGCAAGAAGATCCCGAAAGAGCTGATGAAAGCGAAAGTCTAACCAAACCAGAACCCACGACCATGCCACAGAAAACCATCAACGGAACCACCATCGACGTCAACGAGGAGGGATTCATGACCGACCACAGCCAATGGAACCGCGAGGTCGCGGCCGGGCTCGCGGCGGAAGAGGGGATCACTCTCGCCGGTGAACATTGGAAGGTGCTCGAATTCATCGCCGCCGATTACGGCGAAAAGGGCGTCGTGCCCGGAATGCGCCGGATGAACAAGGTGGGCGGTATCGCCACCAAGGACCTCTACACGCTGTTTCCGGACGGACCGATCAAGAAGGCGGCGAAGATCGCCGGCTTCCCGAAACCCGCAAGTTGTGTCTAACCCGCCACCGCCATGTCAAACGACGACAAGATCAAGAAGGTGTCGATCATCGTCTCGAGAGGCTCGCTCGAGGGCATCTATCCGGGGCTGATCATGGCCAACGGAGCCCGCATGGAGGGGATCGAGGCGAATCTGTTCTTCACGTTTTTCGGCCTCTACGGAGTGCTCAGGAAATACATGAACGACCTCAAGGTCGCCACCGTCGGCAACCCGGCGATGCGGGTTCCGGATGCGAAGGGTTTTCCGCTGCCCACCTGGATGGGGGCGATTCCCGGCATGTCCTCGTTCGCCACCGTGATGATGAAGAAGGAGATGGACAAACTCGACATCCCGCCGGTCGGCGAATTCATCGAGATGATCCACGACGCCGGTGGCAAGTTGTATGCATGCAAGGCGACCGTCGACATGTTCCACCTCTCCGAAGACGACTTCTGCCCGCAGATGGACGGGGTGCTGACCGTGGGTGACTTCTATGAAATCTCCGCCGGCGCCCAGATCATCTTCACCTGATTCGAATCCCGTTTTTCCACACCACAAACTAAACCCATATGAAAACTGCGTATAAATCGATCCACGCGGTGTTGCTCGGCCTTGGTCTCGGCACAACCGCGAGTCATGCGACCAATGGCGACATGTTCATTGGAATCGGCCCGGTATCCCGCTCGATGGGCGGCACCGGGGTGGCCATGCCCCAGGATGCCATCAGCGCCGTCTTTTCGAATCCGGCCGCGATGTGCCTGAGTCCGATGTGCGCCCAGCCGCAGGCGGATTTCGCGCTCACGGCGTTCATGCCGGAACCGTCGACGACGATCCGGACCGCCGGCATGTCGTTCTCCGCCGAGAGCGACGAATCGGTCTATTACGTTCCCGCGCTGGGTGTTTCGTTCCCGATCGACGACGGCGGTCGCTGGCGCTTCGGATTCTCCGCCTACGGCGTCAGCGGGCTGGGCGTCGACTACCGCGGCACGGCCATCGACAACAACGCGTTCTATCCGGGGCCGGATGGCAATGGTGACGGCGCTCCGGACTTTTTCATGCCGCTTGCTGCCGGGGTCTACACTGACCTTGCGATCGCCAAGATCGCGCCTTCTGTCGCGTATGCGGTGAATCCCGATCTGTCGGTCGGACTTTCGGTGCACATGGACCGCGCGACGCTGGATCTCGGCGCCGGGCGCAAGAACGACCTCGGCTACGGCCTCCAGCTCGGCGCCGTGTGGAAACCGGTGAAGGACGTGAGCGTGGGACTCACCTACATCACGCCGCAGTCGACGAAGTTCGGGAATGTCTATGACTTCGACGGCAATGGCACGGGTGATTCTCTCGAGCTCGAGATCCCGCAACAGGTCGCGCTGGGCGTCGCGTGGACCGGATTGGATGACCGCCTGATGATCGAGGTCGACGGACGCTATCTGAACTGGGCCGGTGCCGCCGGTTACGACGAGTTCGACTGGGAGGACCAGTGGGTGTTGGGCCTGGGCGTCCAATACGCGTTGGTTCCCCGCAAGGTGTTCCTGCGCGCCGGCTACAACGTTGGAAACAACCCGGTCAACGCCCACCACGGTTGGGACGGGATGACTCCCGTCACGGTCCAGGGCAAGACCATGCCCCGCTATTATTATGAGTCGTTCCGGACCGTCGGATTCCCCGCGGTGGAGACCCATCACATGACGCTCGGCCTCGGCTGGGCGATCCGTGAGGACCTGATCCTCAATGTCGGCTGGATGCACGCGTTCGAGACAGGCATCTCGGGCAGCGGCACCTTCGGACCGGGCAACGACGTGGCCTTCTCGTCGGAACTCTACGAGGACAGCATCGATATCGGGCTGACCTGGAGATACTGATCAAGCAAACACGGAGCTCCGGTTTCCTTTCCGTGATCGCAGAATCGCGCGGGAAACCGGTTGCACCGCTCAACATCAAACCCAAACTACCGCCATGAGACGATGGTTTCTCGTGTTGGGATGTGCCTTGGCCGCATGGCTGTCCGCCTCGTGCGCGGGCGGCGGAGGAAACGCGGACGGCTCGGGGGTGACGCCCGCCTCGCAATTCCTCCGGACCGGAGCCGATGTGGCGGTGGTCGATTTCTTCGACATGTATTGCCACACCTGCCAGAGCGCGGCCTCCCATGTGAATGACCTGCACGCCATGGTGCAGAAGCGCGGGCTCGGCTCGCGGATCGAATTCTATGCGGTGGGTGTGAACAACACCGCGATGGAGGCGGATCTGTACCGCACCCGGTTCCACGTGCCGTTCGCGGTGATCGCGGACCGGGAGAGGACCCTCGCCTCCCGCTACGGAGTGGAACGCCCGCCCGTCCTGATCGCGCTGAGGAAATCCGGCTCGGGATGGAAGGAAATCTATCGCACCACGGACCCGACGGTCCCGGGCGAGGAGATCCTCGCGAAGATCCAACCTTGATCGATTCTGGAAACCCAATCCCCGCTCACGACCATGATCCACCGGAGCATTCTTCTTTCCTCGGCCTGTGTTCTAACGGCCGTATCGTGTTCTCCAACGACGTCCGACGGCCCGGTGCCCGCGCGGCTCATCATGCCGGTCGGCCGTTTGAAACCGCTGGACAGCAGCCTCAAGGTGAAAACAGGCGATCGCGCGCCGGATTTCACCCTGCCGGCGGTTTCCGGGCGCAAGGTGTCGCTCTCGGACTACCGTGGCCGCAAGAACGTGGTGATCTCGTTCGTGCCGTCGGCTTTCACGCCGGTCTGTTCGGCGCAGTGGCCGGGCTACCGTGTCGCCTCCGATGTATTCAAGAGCCACGACGCGGTCTTGTTGGGAATCACCACCGACAACACGCCGTCCCAGCACGCCTGGACCAGTCTGATGGGCGACCTCGGGTTCGAGGTGCTTTCGGATTTCTGGCCCCACGGCAAGACATCCTCCGATTACGGTGTGCTGCGATCGGACGGCACCACCGAGCGCGCCTTGTTCGTCATCGACAAACAGGGCGTCATCCGGTGGATCGACGTGCACGACATCAACGAGCGCCCGCCCTTGGAGGAACTCGCCGCGGCCCTGGCGAAAATCGACGGCTGAGCTCAGCTTTTAGGTTTCAGCCAGCCGAGGCCGACGAGAAACTTGTCGGCCGCGGCCGTGGTTTCATCCAGCGCTTTGCCGCGGTTGAAGAAACCGTGGCCGGCGTCCTCGTAGCCGATGAGTTCGCACGGGCGATTCGCGCGTTTCATCGCCCGCTGGAAAGCTTCCACGGAGGCATACGGCACGGTCGTGTCTTCCCGGCCGTGAAGGATCAGGGTCGGGGGCGTGTGCGGCCCGATGTGATGGGCGGGGGAAAGCTGCTCCGGAGTCGCTCCGAGGCGTTCCTTGCCCAGCCGGGTGCCGAAACCTTCCGGCTTCCATCCTTCGATGGGCGCGAGGGTGCAGGCAGGGTTGAAAAGAATCAACGCATTCGGTCTCTCATCGCTGCCGAATCCTTCGAGCGTTCCCGTGCAGGCGGCGAGATGGCCGCCGGCCGAGCCGCCCGCGGCGGCGATCCGCTGTGGATCGATCCCCAGCCGCGCGGCGTTTTCCCGCACCCATGCAATGGCCGCCTTGGCGTCCCTCACGCAGTCGGCCGCTTTCGCCTGTTGGCGCGAGCGAACCCGGTAATCGGCGGTGATGGCGATCATTCCGCGTTTCGCAAAATGACGGCAATGGGACTCGAACTGCGCGGGCGAGCCCGTATTCCAGCCTCCGCCGAAGAAGAACACGATCGCGGGTTTCGGCGCGGCGGGGTCCGTTTCTCCGAAGATCCACAGGTCGAGCTTGGTGTCGCCGACGGTCCGGTAGGTCTCGCGTTTCGCATCGTCCAAACGCGGCGGATAGTCAAAGGCCAAGGCCGACGGAAGGACGAGAAGGAGGCAGATGATGAGGAAGCGCATCGTGGCAGAACGGGCTCCTGCGCGCGGTCTATCACGAGAAATCCACTCGATGTGCCGGGTGTGGTTGACCGGATCGCGGGAATGGGGATGGTTTTGAGGACTTGCGTCGCCAGCCGCCGCAAGTTTCCTAGGCAAGCGCCGGCAGGCGAAACGCTACCTTGTCACCCGAAACCACGAGAGATTTTTCATGAGTTCCGAAACACAATCCCCGACGCCCGCGCTGCCGCGGGTGAGCGACGATGAGATCAAACAGGCCTCGCAGTGGGTCTATCCGCTGCGCGCCGAGATCGGACGCTATCTGATCGGCCAGCAGGACCTTGTCGACCGCCTGATCGCGGTGCTGCTGGTGCGGGGCCACGTGCTCCTGGAGGGTGTGCCCGGCCTGGCGAAGACGCTGGCCCTCAAAACCCTCGCGCAGCTCGTGAACGCGGATTTCCACCGCATCCAGTTCACGCCGGACATGCTGCCGGCGGACATCGTGGGCACCCAGGTGTTCGACCCGCGGGCGGCGCGCTTCGAGGTGAAACACGGCCCCGTGTTCGCGAACTTCATCCTCGCCGACGAAATCAACCGCGCGCCCGCCAAGGTGCAGAGCGCCCTGCTCGAGGCGATGCAGGAGAAACAGGTCACCATCGGCGAGCAGAGTTTCCGCCTCGCCGAGCCGTTTTTCGTGCTCGCCACCCAGAACCCGCTCGAACAGGAGGGCACCTATCCGCTGCCCGAGGCGCAACTCGACCGTTTCATCATGAAGGTGCTCGTCGACTATCCGACGATGGACGAGGAAATGGCGGTCATCGACGTCGCCGCCAGCACGATCGAAATGCCGGTGCCCGCCCCGGTGGTGGACCTCGACACGATCCGCCACGCGCAGCAGGTGGTGAACCGCGTGTATTTGGACGAGAAGGTGAAACGCTACATCGTGAGCCTGGTCCACGCGACGCGCAAACCGGATGACTTCGGGTTGAAAATCGGGCCCTACATCCGCGTCGGGGCGTCGCCGCGGGCGTCGATCGCGATGACTTTGTTAGGCAAGGCCCGCGCCTTCCTCGACGGGCGTTCCTATGTGACGCCGCACGATGTGAAGTCGATCGCGCCGGACGTCTTGCGCCACCGCGTCGCGGTTTCCTACGAGGCGGAGGCGGAAGGGCTCGATGCCGAGCACTTCATCCGCCAGATCCTCGACGAGATGCCGGTGCCCTGAAGAAGCGATCGCCATGGCGAAGTCGAAGAAACAGGAAAAGCTGGAGGAGGAAAACGAGGCGCGCGTTTCCGAGATCATGGCGCGCGTGCGGCGGATGGACATCCGCACCAGCCGGCTGGTGGACGACCATCTCGCGGGGAGTTATGCCAGCGTGTTCAAGGGGCGCGGCATGGACTTCGACCGCGTGCGCAATTACGTGCCCGGTGACGACGTCCGGGTGATCGATTGGAACGTGACGGCGCGCACCGGCGATCCGTTCATCAAGATGTTCACCGAGGAGCGCGAGCTGACCATCCTGCTGATGATCGATGTGAGCGCGTCGTCGGACTTCGGATCGAGCGAAACGAGCAAACGCGAGCTGCAGACCGAGATCGCCGGCGTTCTCGCCGCCTCCGCCATCCGCAACCGCGACAAGGTGGGCCTCGTGCTTTTCTCCGATGACGTCGAACTTTACATCCCGCCGGTGAAGGGGCGCTCGAACATCCTGCGTGTCATCCGCGAGGCATTGTTTTTCCAACCCGCCGGACGGGGAACGAACCTCAATGGCGCGCTCGACTTCGTGAACCGGGTGCTGCGCCGTCGCGCCGTCGTGTTTCTCATCTCGGACTTCCGCCTCACCGGAAACCACACGCCGCTCGAACTGCGGGGCAAACTCGCCGTCACCGGCAAACACCACGACGTGATCGCGATGTCGGTGAACGATCCGCGTGAGGAGGAACTCCCGGACGTCGGCGTGCTGCGCATCGAGGATGCCGAGACCGGCGAGGTGGTCGAACTCGATACCGGCAAGGCGAAGGTGCGCGAGGCCTATCGCGAGCAGGCGGTGAAACGCAGGCAGGACATGAAGGCGGCGATCCGCGGCAGCGGTGTCGATCATCTGGAGTTCACCAGCGGTGGCGAATGGTTGCCGCAGTTGATGGGATTCTTCCGGCAAAGGAGGCATCGGGCGTGAAACGATCCGTTTCCATCATGCTTCTAACGGTTTCCTCCGTGCTTGCGCAGGAGGCGGAGGACATCCGCGGCCCGAAACCGCCGGTCGAGCTTCCCGACACCGTGCCGGTCACGCCGTGGGGCATGTACGCCCTCATCGCCTTCATCGCTCTCGGGATCATCGGCGGATTGCTGTGGTGGTTGCTGCGAAAGCAGGTCGTCGCCACAACGCCGGAAGAGATCGCGAGGAAGGAACTGTCGCGCCTGCGCGCGAAGTGCGATCTGATGAAGGCGGACGAGTTCGCCGAAGCCGCGAGCGGCGTGCTGCGGCGTTTCATCGAGTGCCGCTTCGGTGTCGCCGCGCCCAAACGAACGACCGAGGAGTTTCTTCAGGAAGTCGTCCGCGGTGCGCACGGCTTGGAAGACCGTGCCGAAACCCTGCGGGAATTCCTGCGCGCCTGCGATCTTGTCAAATTCGCGGGTGAGGATCTCGACAAACTCCAGCGTGAGGATCTGGCCTTCAAGGCGTGGGGTTTCGTGAACGAAGTCCCCAAAACGACGGAGGTGGCCGCATGACCGACACGGCCTATCAGTTCGCGAATCCCGGGTGGCTGTGGCTGCTGCTCGCGCTGCCGCTGGTCGCCGTGCTGCGCGGCCGCGCCGGACGGGCGGTGGCCCTGCGCCTCCCGTCGGTGTCCGATGCGCGGAACGTCGGCGCCCGCCCGAGGTCGACGGCCGGCGGGTTTCTGCTCGCGCTGATGTTGTTGGGTTTGGCCTTGCTCATCGTCGCGCTGGCCCGCCCGCAGCTCGGACAAGGTCGCACGGAAATCGAGACGAGCGGCATCGACATCGTGCTGGCCATCGACGTTTCCGGCTCGATGGAGGCGCTCGATTTCAAGATCGACGGCGAACGCGTGAACCGCCTCACCGTGGTGAAACGTGTGGTCGAACAATTCGTCGGCGAGCGCCCCGGCGACCGCATCGGCATGGTCGCCTTCGCGGGACGCCCGTATCTCGTGAGCCCGCTCACGCTGGATCACGATTGGCTCAAGAAGCGCCTTGAGGAGGTGCGGATCGGCCGCGTCGAGGACGGCACGGCCATCGGCTCCGCCATCGCGTCGTCCGTGAACCATCTGCGTGATTCCGACGCGAAATCGCGGATCGTGATCCTCCTGACGGACGGCGTGAACAACGCCGGAGCCGCCAACCCGGTGACCGCCGCCGAGGCGGCGAAGGCGCTCGGCATCAAGATCTACACCATCGGTGCGGGCATCCAGGGGCAGGCCCCCATGCCGGTGCAGGATGCCTTCGGCCGCCGGCGATATGTGATGCAAGAGGTCGAGATCGACGAGGAGTCGCTCAAGCAGATCGCAAGCAACACGGGCGGCCGGTATTTCCGCGCGACCGATACCGACTCGCTCGAACAGATCTACGGCGTGATCAACCAGCTTGAGACCACCAAGCGCACCGAGAAACGCTATGAGGACTACGAGGAATTGTTCCTCTTCGCGCTGTGCCCCGGCCTTGCGCTGCTGCTGATCGAACGTTTTCTTTCCGAAACCCGCTACCGGCACCTTCCCTGACACGTCATGGATGATCGATCCCTTCATTTCGCCCAACCGCTCTGGCTTGCCGCCGGCGCGCTGTTCGTCGTGCTTGGATTCGTCGCGTTCCTGCGGGCCGACCGTCGGCGCCGCGCGGACCTCGACAAACTCGCGCACCCGCGGTTCCACTCGCGACTGGTGGCCGGGTGGTCGCCCGCGCTGCGCTGGACGCGCCGGAGTTTCTGGCTGGCCGCCGTGTTTCTGTTAGCAGCCGCGGCGGCGCGTCCGCAATACGGCTACGACTGGCGCGAGGTGAAACGCCGGGGCATCGACATCCTGTTCGCTCTCGACACCTCGCGCAGCATGCTCGCCGAGGACCTCACGCCGAACCGCCTCGAACGGGCGCGCCTCGGAATTCTCGACTTTGTCGAGCAGCTCCAGGGCGACCGCGTCGGACTCGTGCCCTTCGCCGGCACCGCCTTCGCGCTCTGCCCGCTGACGCTCGACTACAACGCGTTCCGCGAGTCCCTCAACACGGTGAACACCGAGCTGATCCCACAGCAGGGGACCGACCTCGCGAGCGCGATCCACGAAGCCGAGCGACTCTTCGATGCGGAGGAAAACAACCATCGTTTCCTCGTCCTCATCACCGATGGCGAGGACCTCGAAGGCGAGGCGCTCGAAGCGGCGAAAGCGGCGGCGAAAAACGGCACCACCATCCATACCGTCGGCGTGGGCGCGGCGGACGGGCAGACGATTCCGGTGCGCGATCGCTTCGGCCGCCAACAGCCGCTGCGCGACGCGGATGGCGAGGTGGTGAAGACCAAACTCGACGCCGCGACCCTGGAGAAGATCGCCGCGGCCACCGACGGACTTTACGTTCCCCTCGGCCGTGGTGCGGAGGGGCTCGATGCGATCTATCAGAAGCGCCTCGCCGTCGCGCCCAAGAGCGAACTGGCGCAGCAACTTGAGAAGGTGCCCCTCGAGCGTTTCCAGTGGCCGCTCGGCCTCGCCATCGCGCTGCTCGTCATTCAGGCGGTGTTGGGCGAGCGGAAGCCGCAGCGCGCGAAGGCCGTGCTCGCATCCGTTGCCCGCCGGGTGAGGCCTGCGGCGGCCGTCGCGCTGGCGCTTGCCACCGTATCGCTTTCCCGCGGAGCCGATGCTGTGGGGAACTACAATGGAGGCACCTCGGACTATGAAGGCGGCGAGTTTGAAAGCGCGGTCGAAAAACTCGAGGCATCGCTCCGGACACCGGATCTCGGCCTGCAGCAGAAGGCTTACTACAATCTCGGCAACTCGCTCTATCGAATCGGCCAGGCGAACCAGTCGCAGGACCCGAAACAAACGATCGAACGTTGGGAAAAGTCCGTGAAAGCATACGAGGACGCGCTCGCACTGGACCCGGACGATGCGGACGCGGAGTTCAACCGTGACTTCGTGAAACGCAAGCTCGACGAGCTGAAACAACAGCAGGAGCAAAAGAACGACCAGAAGCAGGATCAACAGAACGAGAAGAACGACGAGCAGCAGAAGCAGGAGGATCAAAAGGATCAGCAACAAGGCGATCAGCAGGACCAGCAACAGGGGGATCCGCAGGATCAGGAGAACCAGCAGGGAGACCAGAAGCAGGATTCCGAATCGGACGAGTCCCAGCAGCAGGGAGGACAAAACAACGAAGAATCCTCCGAGTCCGGCGAGTCGAAGGAGCCATCCGGATCCGAGGGCGAAACGAAGGATGAAGCCGGAAAAGAAGGCGGGCAGGCCGGAGCGGAGGAAGACGAAGGCATGAAAGGACAGGAGGAACGCCAGCAGCAACAGGCCGCCGAGCCTGCCGGCGAAACGGGAGAGGCGGAGGCGTCCGAAGAAAGCGAATCGTCAGCCGTTACCGAGGCCCGCGAACCGGGGGAGATGTCGCGCGAGGAAGCGCTGCGACTGCTGAGAAGTCTTGGAAATGATGAACGGGTGGTCGTGCCCGTGCCGCTGTCGGAACGGAACCGCGAACGGCAGCAATCCCGCGGAGCCAAACGAAAGACATGGTGAACTCAATGTTTCGTTTTCTCCTCACAATCCTGATCTGGTGCTCGTGCCTCGCCCTTCGTGCCGCGGAAGTGAGCGCCGAGCTTTCGACTCCCACCGTGGAGGCCGGAGAGGGCGCGTTGCTCTCGATCAAGGTCCAAGGCGGTGCGCTGGACGAAAACATCCGCATTCCGGAGGTGGCGGATCTCGTGGTCCAGTCACGCGGGAGATCTCAGAATGTGAATATCGTGAACGGCAGGGTGAGCCGGTTCATCGCGTTCAACTACGTCGTCGGTTCACACACCGAGGGCGTCTATGAAATTCCTTCGGTCACGGTGAAGGTCGACGGCCAGGAACTGAAGACCGAGCCGCTCAAGCTCACGGTCCGCCCGTCGGCATCCGGCGCGCCGCAGGGGATGGACGACGATGGGGAGAAGCCGGCCGATCACACGCGGTATGGATATCTCACCTTCCAGATGTTGAAAAAGGACCGCAAACACGTCTATCCGGGCGAGATCGCGCCGGTGCGGATCCAGGCGTTCTTCCCGATGGACGCCCGCGTTTCTCTGGGTGGTCCTCCGCGTCCCGACGGTTCGGCGTTCACCTTGCACAACTTGAGCGACGAGCCGCAGCAGGACATGCAGGTGGTCGATGGCCGCCGCTACCGTGTCATCACCTGGTATGGCGGATTGTCCGCCACCAAGGCCGGATCCTATCCGGCGGGCCTTTCACTCGAAGGAACGGTGACCGTGCGCGACACGAACGCGAAACGCCCGGCGTCACCGTTCAACGATCCGTTTTTCGACAACGGTCTGATGGATGACTTCTTCGCTCCGATGATCCAGAAGGATGTCACGCTCACGACGGACGAGCCTCCGTCGGTCGAGGTGCGCGAACTGCCTGCGGAGGGCCGGCCGGAGGATTTTTCCGGCGCGATCGGCGAGTTCGAATTCGAAAGCGTGAAACTGCCTCCTTCGATGACGACGGGCGAGCCGGTCCGCGTCGAGGCGAGCATCAAGGGCAAGGGGAACTTCAGCCTGCTCGATCAACCGCATCTCGTTCCGGTGGACGATTGGAAAAGTTACGACGGCACGGATGAGTTCGT
Organism: Akkermansiaceae bacterium; assembly: GCA_024233135.1. Taxonomy (GTDB): domain Bacteria; phylum Verrucomicrobiota; class Verrucomicrobiia; order Verrucomicrobiales; family Akkermansiaceae; genus Luteolibacter. Next base: position 71,538 of record JACKPZ010000015.1, read on the forward strand.
GCCCGGGGATGCTGCGTCATTCGGCGGAACGAAAAACTTCACGTTCAACTCCGTGCCCAAGGTTCCCGGAGAAAGCCGGGTGTGTTTGGGGTTCAGCTACTTCGATCCGGAGAAGGGCGAATACAAGCGGGTCGAGTCCGCTCCTCAAGATGTGTCGATCTCCGGAAAGGCCATCGCCAGAACGGAGGCCAACGAAGCCGTTTCCGAGGCTCCCGCCGCGCCGGAGGAACCGAAGCTCGCGCCGATCCGGGAGAAACTTGGATCCGTCACTCCATACGAGCCTCTGACCGATGCGACATGGTTCGTCCCGGCCGTCGCGGGATGTGGTGTGCTCTCACTGGCGATCCTCGGTTTCGGCATCTGGCGTGGTCATCACGACGATCCCGCGAAAGCCGCTCTCCGCGCCGCGCGAGCGGCGGAAACGAAGGCCCTGTCCGCCGCCGGACAAGCTGCGGACAAGGGAGATGTACCGGCGTTTTTCGCGGCCGCACGCGAGGCCCTGCGCTTGGCCGCCGCCGAGGCCGTCGGAATCCGCCCCGAGGCGGTCACGCTTGTCGAACTGCAGGGCCGGGTGGACGAGCGAACGATCGATCTCTGGCGCGCCGCCGACGAATTCGACTATTCCGGACAGGCTGGCGACGCGGGTGGACTGGCGGGCTGGCGCGATGCCTTGCAACGCGGAATGGAATCTCTAACCGAGGGGCGCGCCGCCGCGTGAACGGATGAGGATTCTGTTTCTTCTGCTAACGATGGTGGCGGTGCTCCGTGCGGACGATCGTTTCGCCAAGGCGAACGAGGACTATCGGAACGGTCGTTTTCGCGAAGCTGCGGAACAATATAAGGCGTTGCTGGAAAACGACGGTCCGCGGGTATCCGTCCTGCAGAACCTCGGCAGCGCCTATCACCAGCTCGACGAAAACGGCCGGGCGATCCTCGCCTTCGAGCGAGCCCTCCTGTTGAAACCCGGCGACGCGGACATCAAGGCGAACCTCAAGCTTGTGCGCGATCGCAGCGCCGTGTTTCCAACCAAGGCGGACGACCGATGGTCCAAACTCGCCGGCTCCCTCTCCCGCCGTTCGTGGTCGATGTGGGTGCTCGCGGGCGCGGTCCTGCTGCCCGTCGCGGCGACGCTGTGGTTCGCGAGGCGAAGCATGTGTCTCGCGGCGGTTCTGCTGGCGGCAGGCGGTGTCATCATTACCGCGGGGGCATGGTGGGCGCTGGGTCGCAACTCCGGCGTCGGGTCGTTGGCGATCGTGGTGAACGACGATGCCAAGCTGAGGCTGTCGCCCTTCGAAAACGCCGGGGAAACCGGCACCCTTCCGGCGGGCCGCGAGGTGCGCGCCGACGTTGAACGAAACGGCTTCCGTTGGGTGAGCGTGGACGGTGGAGCGACCGAGGGGTGGATGAGAAGCGGGGATATCGAGCCGCTCGTTCCGCAAAATTTGCCGCCGAACTAGGGCGCGCGATCGCGTGTGACGGTTTTTGGGTTTGGTGATAGGCATCCAGTCTGCTTCGGTGGAGGTCCCACGGTTGTCCCCCCACCATGGCTTTTTTCCCCCATCGCCTGGCATTGTGCGCGTTGATTCCCGGATTGCTATCCGCGGATCCCGTCGGTGTGAACCCGGGTTTCGAGGACGATCTGAACGGCTGGACTCACACGGATGTGGCGGTTGAAACCGGCGGTGCGTTCGAGGGCACGAAGCGTTTGCAACTCCAGAACGGTTTCATCGAGCAAACGGTGACCGGACTCGTCGCGGGGGAAACGCATTCCGTTCGCCTCGCCTACGTCTCGCAGGCGGGTGTCGATGGTCTCGCCGATGCCAGCGTGAAAATCGATGGTGTGGAGATCGGCCGCATTCACACCGGCCAGACGAACGAGTTTCTATCCGCCAACGGATTCGAGTTCATTCCGGCATCCGCGAGCGCGGTGCTTCGAGTCGACTCGTTGGAAACCGGAAGCACCGCGTTGATCCTCGATGCCGTCCGCGTCGAAGCCGGTGGCATGCCATTGCCACCGGAAGCGGACTGGAGTTCCCTCACCGTCGTCGCCGACGCCCGCGGCGGCCGCGCACTGGTCAACGGTGGTTTCGAGAGTCCCATCGGCGACCCGGCAACCGATCCGGACAACAGCGGGCCGGTCGGCAACGAGCACCTCAGCGGCTTCTCGCTGCCCGGTTGGCGGGTCACGCGGGAAAACGTCGATGTCATCCAGTTCGGCGGGGCGAATCCGCCGGAAGGCGCCAACGCGCTCGACACCGGTGGCCACGGGCCGGGCGGGATCGCGCAGACGATCACCGGCCTCACGCCCGGTGCGACCTACACGTTCTCGTTCCTGCATGCCCGCCATCTGTATTGGGGCACGGATCCGATGACCGCCGACGTGCTCGTCAACGGCCAGCACACAGCCACGCTCGTCCGCACGATCGATCAGGCGTGGGATGCCGGATACGGACTCGTCGAGGTGCCCGCGCTCGCGGGAGACGATGGAAAACTCACTCTCGAGGTCCGCTCGACGATCACCGACCAGGGCGGAAACATCATCTTTGACGACTTTCGCATCGCCGAAGGTGGCGACATCGGCAACCCGCCGACCGGGCCGATCAAGTTGTTGGTGCTCGAAGGTGCCAGCAACCACGACTGGCAGCGCCGGATCGCCGTGTTCCAATCGATCCTCTCTCGCGACGGTTCGTTCGAAATGGATGTGTCGGTCGTTCCGCAGGATGTGAACAGCCCGGAGTGGGCGGCATGGAGTCCGGATTTCTCCAGCTACGATGTCGTTCTATCAGGATACAGCGACGTCGCCGGCGGCGCGCCGTGGCCCACCGCCGTGCAGGAGGCGTTCGCCGCGTATGTCCAGAACGGCGGCGGCTTCTATGCGTTTCATGAAACCAACCAGGCTTTCACCAACTGGCAGGCCTGGCAGGAGATCGTCGGACTCACCTGGCACGATGCCGGAACGGGCACCGCGTTCACCGTGAACCCGGATGACAGTCTAACCGTTCATCCGCCGGGCTCCGGTCTGGCCACCGGCCATGGTGCCCGCGCCGATTCGCTGGTGAAGCGCCACGGCCTGCCTACCGTGCATCCCATCCACGCCGGCCTGCCGGATTCGTGGATGGCAGCGGACCTCGAGGTGGTGCGTTTCCCGCGCGGCATCGCGGCGGACCTCGCGACGAAGGTGACCATCCTGTCCTACACCGTGGATCCGGACCCGCCGCCAGGCGAAACGGCCTTGCAGCATCCGGTCGAGTGGACGGTTTCCTATGGCGACGGCCGCGTCTATGCCACGACCTACGGCCACGTGTTCAGCGACCAGAGCGAACCGGAGGGCATGCGCTGCGCCGCCTATCAGGAGACCTTCGTGCGCGCTCTGAAGTGGTGCGCCGGGAGAAACCCGGGCACACAGGTGCCGGTCGATTTTCCATCCGATACGACGATCTCTCTGCGTCCATACTCCGAAGGTTTCGCCGGCTTCGGCGGCGCGAAGGCGGTCGATCCGTTTGCCGACGGAGTCCTGCCGACACGATCGATCGTTCCGACCGAGGTGGACACGGTGGAGGCGTTTCCGAATCTCTCGTGGGAGTCGCCCATCGTCGCGCTGCCGTGGCCCGGATCCACCAGCGAGTTGATGATCGCGGAGATGGACGGCCGCGTGTTCCGCGTGGCGGATGACGACGCCACAACCACGGCCGCCACGGTGCTCGATATCCGGGACCGCTGTTGGTATATGGAATGGGATCCGGGTGTTCCGTCGCACCGCCACGGAGGGATTCTGGGGGCGGCGTTCCATCCGCAGTTCGGCCAGGGCGCGGGCAAGGACCACTTGTATGTGTATTATCTGAACCACCCCGATGACAACGACAGCGCGGTGGTGGACGCGACGCATCCGTATTACGAGCGGCTCTCGTGTTTCACATGGGATCCCGAGACTTCGATGTTCGATCCGGCCAGCGAGCTGATCATGATCCAGCAGTTCGACACCGCGCGCGGACATGATGGCGGCGGCTTGGTCTTCGGCGGCGACGGGTTTCTCTATCTGACCGTCGGCGACGAGGGCACGGAGAGTTCCGACGCCACGCCGCACACCCAACGGATCGACGACCGCTTCCGCTCCGGAGTCTGGCGGATCGATGTCGACATGATTGGCGGCTCCGTCAGCCATCCGATCGTCAACCAGCCCGCCGAGCCGCCCTTGCAACCGGGCGAGACGAATGTCGATGACATCGATCACACCTTCACGCAGGGCTACTACATCCCCAGCGACAATCCATGGGTTGGGGAAACCGGCGCTCTGGAGGAGTTTTACGCCATCGGACTCCGCGAGCCGCACCGGATGACGTATGACCCGGTGGATGGAAACTTCTGGATTGCCGACGTCGGTGGCGCCGCCCTGGAGGAGGTGAACGTGATGGACAAGGCCGGGCTGAACTTCCAGTGGAACTACAAGGAAGGCACGTCGACCGGATTCCGCCCGGTTCCATCTCCGTTGTTGGGCGAGGAGCGGGAACCGATCTACGAATACGACCACGGCGTCGGCAACTGCATCATCGGCGGTCATGTCTACCGCGGCTCGGACATTCCGGAGATCCACGGCAAATACATCTTCGGCGACAACGGCAGCCAGCTCTACTACGCGCTCGAGTTCGATTCGGAAACGAATGCTCCGATCTCGGTCACCCAAATCGGCCAGGGTCGTGCGGGTGTTTTGTGGGACGGCATCAGCTCGTTCGGTCTCGATTCGCGCGGCGAGATGCTGCTGCTGCAGATGGGCGCGGGTGCCGGCGGCAACGGCCGGATCTCGCGTATCAAGCGGTCGGGCACCATTTCCGGCGAGACATGGGAATACCCGCCGCTGCTTTCGCAAACCGGTGTGTTTGACGACCTTGCCACGCTCACGCCCGCGCAGGGCATGGTGCCCTACGAGGTGAACATGCCGTTGTGGTCGTCCGGCGTTTCGAAAAAGCGCTGGGTCATGATCCCCAATGACGGGGTGCCGAACACGCCGCAGGAGCGCATCGAATACAGCGAGAACCACGCGTGGCAGTTTCCGGTGGGCACCGTGTTTGTAAAACACTTCGAACGTCCCGACAACGGCGAGCCGCTCGAAACCCGCCTGCTCGTCCACGGCAACGACGGCTGGGGTGGCGTGACCTACAAGTGGCGGACGGGAGAAGCCGAGGCCGACCTCGCCGAGGATGGACTCACCGAGTCGCTCACGATCGACGGCCGCACTTTCGACTATCTCTATCCGTCGCGGAACCAATGCGTGCAATGCCATCAGGCGGGCACCGGTCCGGTGCTCGGTTTCCGCACCCGCCAGCTCAACCGCGAGATCACCTATCCAAACGGCCACACCGCCAACCAGATCGAGTCGTTCAGCGCCGCCGGGTTCATCCCGGAGGTGCTCAAGGCGGCGGATCTCACCGACGTGATCACCTCCGCCGACGTGGACGACCCGTTCGTTTCCGACGAGGAATACGTTCGCTCGTACCTCGACAGCAATTGCTCGCACTGCCACCAACCGGCCGGCAGTTCGCGCGCGTTCTTCGACGCCCGCCTGACCACTCCGCTGAACAACCAGTCGCTGATCTGCGGGCCCTTGATCGACGGACTCGGCCTGACGTCGCCAGCGGTGATCAAACCCGGGAGCCTCGACAACTCGGTGCTCTTCCAACGAACCTCCGCCCACGATTCGGCGATCGTCATGCCTCCCCTTGCGCGCGGGCCGGTGGACGTCGTCTCCGTCGCCCGTCTCGCGAGCTGGATCCTCTCGATGGATGCGGACTCGTGCACGAAGTCCCAGAGTTTCTTCGGCGGCGGCGAACTCGGCAACGGCGCCGCACCGGGTGGACCCACCGGCAGCGATCCATGGGTGTCTAACATCGTCATCCAGAAGAGCTCCACCTTCACCAACAACGAGGCCCATCCGGTCACCTTGCTGCTGGATCGATTCACGTTCCATGCCGCCGCGGGCGGATCGCTCACGCCGTTCCTCGTGCGGGTGAACGCGCCGGACGACTTCACGGTCGTCGCGATCGGCGACACGCGTGCGGTCGCACAGACCGGTGAGATCAGCGTGCCGTTCCGCGACAGCCCCGTTTCGATCCAGATCGCGCCGGGTGAAACGATCGCCCACGGGTTCATCGACGCCCTGCCCGATGGCAGCGGCGGCAGCGGGGGAGAAATCGTGAGCTGGACCGACGGCGGCCTGCCCGTCTGGCACGGCGGAGGACCGCTCGCATCGGACGCGGGATCCGTTTTCCTCGGCCAAGCGCCATCGCCCGGCACGAACCTCGTCTCCAACCAAACGCGGGACTACCACTTCGCCGTCAGTTTCATCATCTCCGGGATGGAACTCGGCAATCCTCTCGATCAACCCGGATACCAAATCGTCGATGGCGCGAATTCCAACTTCGTCATCAACCTCGAGGATTCCTTCACCAATCTCACCTCGGACACCCTCACCGTGAGTGTCGATCGTTTCCGCTTCCACGCTTCCCGCGTCACCGATCCGCTCACCCCGTTTGTCGTTCGTGTCAACGGACCGGGAGACGTCACCGTGCTCGCCATCGGCGACGCGCGCTCCATCTATCAATTGGGTGTGAACGACGTGCCGTTTTCCGCCGCACAGACGACCATCGCCATCGCTCCGGGTGAAACCGTGGCCCCGGGATTCATCGACAATCTCCCGGACGGAACACCCGGCACCCAGAATGGAGCGATCACGTTCATCTACGGGCCCGATACTCCGGACGGCGGGGATGTGATCTATTACATCTACGATGTCCTCGACATGGGTGTGGTGTTGGAACTCGGACAGGCGCCGCAGGTTCCGTTCCGCTACACCCCGGGTGATGGGTTCCAGCGCGACTATCTGTTTTCCGTCACCCTTGGATTCGGCGGCAAGGAGGATGAGGACGAGGACGGCCTGAAGGACTCGTGGGAACTCGCGTTCGCCACCGACCTTGATGTGCTTTCCGCCAACGCGGACAGCGATGGCGACGGCATGCGGGACAGCGCGGAACTCGCCGCCGGCACCAATCCGCTCGATCGCACCGATCTGATGCGCACGCTCGATCTCTCGCCGGGCGCGTCCGGAGCCACCGCCCGCATCCAGACGGTGCCCGGCCGCAGCTATCGCGCTCGCGTTTCGGTGGATCTGGAGACCTGGCTCGATGCCGGCGTGTTCAAGGCCGCCGACTGGCCGGCGGAGGAAACTCCGGTCCTGCTCCCGCACGCCACCTTGCCGGCAGGGGCGGAGGAACGGCTTTTCCTCAAGGTGGCCCCGGTTCGCTGATTCGGCCGGTGCTGTCGAAGTTCCCTCATTTTGGCTTGCCGCGCGAGGCTCTGCTGCGGTATGCCTTGAGACCCCCCGGAAAGGCAGAAGCATCCTCTCCTTCGAACCCTCCGCGCCGTGTTGGCGGATCTCCGGCCGGGTGATCCGGTTTCCCTCCCGCATGGCGGCATCCACTTGCCGGCGCGGTCCATCCCATCGCCGCTCATGAGAACTCCCCGTCTCGTTTCCCTGTCTGTGTTGTTTGGGGTCGGTTTCGCACTGCTTTTCGCTTCTCATACGGAAGGCGCCGGGCCGGACGCCTACGGCTATCTCACGATCAACACCACCGAACCGGGTGGCCCCGCCTATCAGTTCATTTTCCTCAACAACGATCCGCTCGCCCGACAGGTGGTTTCCCAGCCGGGCGGCGCGGAGGTGGACGACCGTTCGTCGGCGAGCCCGCCGGCGTCGGGAGGCATTGGATCCGCCGTCCCGCTGGGTGCGCCGTTTCCGTTCTATGGGCACTACTACACCCAGTTGGTGCCGGCGGTGAATGGATACCTGTCCACCGACCCGGGGGACCTCGGCCAACATTACGCCAACGACAGCCCGCTGCCCGTGCCGGTCCCCGCGGGATCCGGCGGCGGGGCGCGGATCTACCCGTTGCACGACGATCTGATCTTCTACGCAGCGGGAGACCTGGCCCACCCCGGAGGAGGAAACGGCGGCATTTGGTACCGGTATTTCCCGACCAGTCCGCACCCCCACAACACCAGTGTCGGCGTCAGCGTTTTCCAGTGGGACAACGTCTGGATCCGCGGCACGGGCACGGGTCTCTTCGACTTCGAAGTGCTGCTCTTCGACAATGGCGACATCCTTTTCCAATACGGGCTGAGCACCGATGACAAGGGAGCCGGGGCCACCGTGGGCATCCAGGACGAAGCCGGCGCCATCGGGCTCCAGTATTCGGCCAACGAAGCGCGGTCGATTCCACCGCTGCCCTACCCGCTTGGCGGCACCTGGGCGGTGCTCATCGACTCGCCGGATATCTTCGTCGATACCCTGGTGGACGATCCTTCGCCACCGTCCGCCACCTCGCTGCGGGAGGCCATCAGCCTCGTGCCGGAAAACGCGACGATCTTCTTCGACCCGGGAACCACTTCGATCCAGGGCGATTATGCGATCCAGGCGGCGTCCGAATTCGACTTGGGAACCGGTCGTCACTATACCATCAACGCCTCCATGCTGTTGGAAGGCCGGGTGAAACTCGTGGCCGGGGGCAGCCATCGGCTGGCCCGGGTTGGCCCGGGAAGCGAGATCACCGTCGAGAGCGTCCTGTTTTTCGGAGGAAACGCGGCGGGGGCGCCCGGTCCCGACCAGACGGGCGGCGGCATCCTGAATGAAGGCGACCTGACGCTGATCGATTGCGAATTCCGCGATTGCCGCGCCGAAACCGATGGCGGCGGCATCCTCAATGCCGCGGGTGCCACCCTCACCACCGGGCGGTGCCGGTTCCACCGCTGTACGGCAGGGACCGGTCGGGGCGGCGGGGTCCATAACGCCGGGTCCGCCGCGCTCTTCGAATCATCGACCGCCTTCTGCGAGGCGGCGACCGAGGGCGGCGGGATCTTCAACTCCGGGCAGATCTCGCTCACCAACAGTTCGTCCTTCCACAGCCATGCCGGTAGCGGCGGCGGCATCCACAACACGAACATCGCGAACCTGACCAACTGCTCCTTCGGACTGAACACCGCGTCGGTCGCCGGCGGCGGCGGCTTCTCCGCGGGCGGTGCGCTGTTGAGCCTGTCGAACTGCTCGGTCGCCTTCAACACGGCGGCGGGCGGCGGCGGGATCCGCAGCCTCGGCAGCCTCGCCTTGGAGAATTCATTGATCGCGGAAAACCTGGCATCCGACGGAAACCACGATGTCTGGGGCATCATTTCGCCCAGCACGGGACGCAATCTGATCGGCCGTTCCACCGGCGCCACCGGCATCGGTCCCCTCGATTTGCGCGATGTCTGGGCGCAGATCGGCATGCCCAGCGACTTTGGCGGCGGCACCGAGTCGATCCCGCTGCTGACCGGCAGCCCTGCCATCGACGGGGGAGTTTCCTCGTTCCCGGAGGCCTTCGACCAGCGCGGGTTTCCCCGCATCGTCGACGGCAACGGCTTCGCCGACACCGACGAAATCGACATCGGCGCCTACGAAGCGGGCCCCGAGGTCATGGTGAACACCGACAACGATGCGTCCACCCCGTCGGATGGAGTGACCTCGCTGCGCGAGGCGATCGCCATGGTGCCGGACGGCGGCCGCATCCGTTTCGCCACCGGCATGGCCGGCGTCGAGTTGCCGCTGGACGACGAACTCGTGGTCTTGGGAAAAAACCTCGTCATCGACGCCTCCGACCTCTCCTCCGCCCCGAAACTCGACGGCCGGGGATTGCACCGGATCCTCCGTGTCGAAGACGGGGCGAACGTGGCGATCCGCAATCTGCTCCTCACCAACGGCTGGGTCAATTCGGGGGCGGGCAACGGGGGAGGCATCGCCTGTCTCGGGTCCACCCTGACGCTGGAGAACACCACGCTCACCGGCAATGGTGGCAGTGGAAGCGGAGGTGGGGTTTACAGCAACGATTCCAGCCGGTTGAGTCTCTTTGGCGTGTCGATCACAGGAAACCGGGCGGGTGCCGGGCTAGGCGGTGGCGTGTTTAACTCCGTGGGCGACCTGTTCGCCCTCCACACCACGATCTCGGGAAACTCGTGCACAGGCGGAGGCGGACTCTACAACTACATTTGGTTCGATCAGGAGGCCACGATCGAACAGAGCACCATCGGCGAAAACATCTCCGATGGTTCGGGCGGCGGTTGCCATAGCTCCAACGGACGTCTGAACCTGGTCCGCTGCACGGTTTCGGCAAACCGCTCCACGCTGGGCCAGGGCGGGGGAATCTGGTCCTATCCCGACGACCTGACCACGACCTGCCTCCGCGACTCGATCGTCGCGGGCAACCATGGCGATGATCTCCGCGCGGACGGCACCAACTCGTTCCTGAGCGGCGGCTCCAATCTCATCGGCACCGGCAACGCCGGCAGCGCCTTCGTCGAACCCGGCGACCTCGCCGGGCTGGATCCCAAACTCGCCCCGCTCGGATACTACGGCGGCGGCACATGGACGATGCCGCCGCTGGCGGGCAGTCCGGCCATCGACGGCGGCGCCGTCCGTCTGGACGAGCCCGCCACCGACCAGCGGGGATTCCCCCGCGTGGCCGGATCCGCGCCGGACATCGGCGCGGCGGAAGTCGGCCCGCTGCGCGTGGTCGATACCAAAGCCGATGTCGTCGATGCGGGCGACGGAGTCCTTTCACTGCGCGAGGCCGTGGCCGCCTCCACGGAGCCGGCATCCCGCATTCAGTTCGATCCCGCGGTCTTCGCGGGGCCCGCCGAGGCCAACACCATCGTTCTCAATCCGGCGGCCGGGGTGATTGGTTTTGCCAACGGATCGCTCATGATGGACGCCACGAATCTCCCGGCGCCGGTGCGCGTCAGCGGCGATGACCAGACGCGCTTGTTTTCGTTCGCCTCCGCCCAGGCAAGCCTGCACGGCATGGAACTCTGGAGATCGCACGACTCCGCGGTTTATTGCGGCTACGCCGACGTCACCGTGGACCGCTGCCTGTTTTACCAAAACCAGGCGAACAAGGTCATCATGTTCCCGGGCCTCGATCACAACCATGGCGGCGCGATCCGCGGCACGCACAGCCGGATCTGCCTGGTCGCTTCGGAATTCGACAGCAACTACGCGGAAGAATTCGGCGGTGCCGTATACACCGATGGCGAACTTGTCTGCAGCGAGTGCGACTTTCATGACAACGAAGCGATCAAAGGTGGAGCGGTCTATCTGGAGGAGCCGGACGCATCCGGCTTCTTCGACGCCAGCACCTTCTCCGGACACTCGGGCGATGCCATCCACAACAATGGGGGACAGGTTTCCGCCCGCAACTGCACCTTCACCGGAAACCACACCGCGCTCGTCACGCTGATGGGGCTCAACACCGAACCCAACGCGACCCTCGCCCATTGCACCATCGTCGAGAACCTGGCATTCGGAATCACAGGCGACGTGGTCGTTCTCAAGGACTGCATCGTTTCGAATAATCCGACCGATCTGGGCATCAGTGTTTCCATACCGCTTCCCAACAACAACCTGATCGGCTCCGATCCCATGCTGGCGCCACTCGGCGACTACGGCGGCCCGACGCCCACGATGTTGCCGCTTCCGGGTTCGCCCGTCATCGATGGGGCGACCTCCTCGGCCGAGCCAATCGACCAACGCGGCCTCGCACGTTTCTTGCCCCGGGACATCGGTGCGACCGAGTATCAAGGCGATGCCGATTTCGGGATTCTCTGGGACCGCGACTGGGACGGCGACGGCACGGGCTACGGTGCGGAGCTGGCGCTCGGGACCGATCCGGACACACCCGATGCCGGAGATCCCGCCAATCCGAGGTTCGCCTGGAGCGGCTCCGGGGGTCCCGGCATCACCTTCGGGCTGAACGAGGCAGCTTCCGGCTACACCGCCTGGGTGGTCCGGCGCTCGACCGACCTCGTCACCTTCGAGGAAATCTATCGCCTGGACGGCCCGTCGCTGACCCAGTCGTTCGCGCCCGACGTCGTTTCCGAACTGACGCCCCTGTTTTCTCCGGACCGCATCTCCGTCTTCGACCAAAACCCGCCGAGTCCGCGCGCGTTCTATCGGTTCGAGGCGCAGCGGGTGGATCCATGAAGCCGCGCCTTGAGATCATGTCGGGAAGCGCAAGTGAGCCGGCCCGTTCCGGAGTCGACACTTGTGGGTCTGCAATGGGTCGATCGGGATGTCTTCGCACTCTGTCGCCGCCCTGCCGGAGGGTAGCGGGGGCACCGGTTGTGCGGTGGTCAGTTCGGTCCGATCCGGGATCGAACCAAACAAGAGCATCACGCGGTCGCGAAATCGTTCGCGGGACCCTCGACCCGATGCTATCCGATGAATGGGAGGTTCTGCCATGAACACAAGCATCTTGGAATCGGTCGCGGCCGAGCTTGCCGCCCCGGGTAAAGGCATTCTCGCCGCCGACGAAAGCGACGGCACCATCGCCAAGCGCTTTCAAGCGATCGGTGTCGAATCGACCGAAGGGAACCGGCGGGCGTATCGGGAGCTTCTGATGACCACGGAAAGCCTCAATGAAGGAGTCAGCGGGGTGATCCTGTTCGACGAGACGATCCGGCAACAGGCGATCGACGGCAGAAGTTTTGTCGAAGTATTGCGTGACCTTGGAATCCATCCCGGCATCAAGGTGGACAAGGGCGCGAAACCGCTGGCCGGATGCCCGGGAGAAAAGGTGACGGAAGGATTGGACGGCCTGAGAGTCCGGTTGGCCGAGTATGCGGACATCGGCGCGACATTTACGAAGTGGCGGGCTGTGATCACCATGGGCGACGCCATGCCGACGCGGGCATGCCTCCGCGCGAACGCCCATGCGCTCGCCCGCTTCGCGGCCCTGAGCCAGGAAGCCGGACTGGTGCCGATCGTCGAACCGGAAGTGCTGATGGACGGCCCCCACACGATCGAGGAACACGAACGGGCCACCGAAGCGGCGCTGCGGGCCGTGTTTGCCGAGTTGCGCGAGTATGGCGTGTCGTTGGAAGGCATGCTGTTGAAACCGAACATGGTGCTTCCGGGAAACGAGTGTCCGGTCCAGGTGGATGCGCGGCAGGTCGCGGAGATGACCGTGCGCTGCATGCGGCGCAACGTTCCCGCCGCGGTGCCCGGGCTGATGTTCCTGTCCGGCGGCCAGGGCGATGTCGAGGCGACGGAGAATCTCAATGCGATGAACCGGATCGAAGGAAACCCGTGGCAATTGAGTTTCTCGTTCGGCCGCGCGCTGCAGGCACCCGCGTTGCAGGCGTGGGCCGGGGATGCGGAGAACGCGTCCGCGACACAAAACGCCCTCCGGCACCGCGTCCGCTGCAACTCGGCCGCGCGCTTCGGCCGCTACTCCGCGGAAATGGAGCAGGCCGCATCTTCCCAAGCTTGCTGAAACCCGCGGTCCGGGTGTTTCGTATGCGGGTCATGCATCGCCTCCTGCTTCTCGCCCTGGTCCCGTCGCTGCTCCTCGCCCGCGAGCCGTCGAAACTCCCCGCGGATCCGCATTTCAACATCTATCAACTCGATCCCGCGCCCGAGGCGGGACCCTTGATGCTGGAGAAGGGCGACCGGCTGGCCATCTGCGGCGATTCGATCACCGAGCAGAAGCGTTACTCGCTCGTCATCGAGGCATACCTCATCGCCTGCATGCCGGACCTCGCGGTGACCTGCCGCCAGTTCGGATGGAGCGGCGAGCAGGCCGCCGGGTTTTCCGGCCGGATGAAAAACGACGTGCTTCGTTTCCAACCCGATGTCGCCACGACCTGTTATGGCATGAACGACTTCCGCTACGTCCCGACCGACCCGCAGATCACCGCGGCGTATGAGGAAGCGCAGAACAAGGTCGTCGGCTTGTTCAAGGATGCCGGTTGCGACGTGCTGCTCGGATCGCCGGGCATCATCGATTCCGTCCCTCACTGGGTGAAGTCCGCCACGGGCACCCAGCAGGATCTCAATCTCGCGCTCTCGCGTTTCCGCAACCTCGACATCCGCCTCGCCCGCGAAAACGGCATCCGCTTCGCCGATGTCTATCAGCCGATGTTGATCGCCGACTGGAAGGCGAAACGCGATCACGGCCCCGACTTCAAGGTGGCGGGCAAGGATGGAGTGCACCCTGGCTGGGCCGGACATCTCGTGATGGCCTACGCGTTCCTCAAGGGATTGGGACTCGATGGCGGCCTCGGCACGATCACCATCGACGGAGCCAACGCCACGGCTGCGGACGGTCACGAGGTGAAATCCTTCGCCGACGGCACACTCACCGTGCTCAGCAATCGCCTGCCGTTTTCCGCGGGACCGGGAGACCTCGCGAACGACGATTCCCTCCGAGCCGGCCTCGCGCTCGTTCCCTTCGATGCGGAACTCAACCGTTTCACGCTGCGCATGACATCGCCGTCCGCGAAACGCTACTCCGTCACCTGGGGCGCCGAAACCCGCGAATACGATGCCGCCGAACTCGAAGCGGGCGTCAACCTCGCCGCGGATTTCATCGAACACCCGCTTCTCGCCCCGTTCCGCACGGTGTGGGACGCCGCGGCGCGCAAACAAGCCTATGAAACCCGGCAGATGAAGGACCTGATGCACGGCCCCGAGGGCCAGGCCGACATGGATGCGACCGTGGCTCTAACGGAAAAGGTCCATGCGAAGCTGGCCGCCGAGTTGGCCGCTTCGATGAAACCTGTGGAGCACCAGATCACCATCAAGGCCCTGCCTTGATCCCTCACGCGCCGACCATCCGCATCCACTCGGCCAGGTTGTAGTGGTTGCTGACTCGGGCGATTTTCCCTTCGCGGATTTCGAAAAACGCGCCGACGCGAAGATGATAGGTCTGTCCTGTCGCTTCGGGCAGTCCCTCGTCGGTGGCGAGATATTCACCACGGATGAAAAACTCGGCGGCGGCCCGCGTCGGATCGTCGCTGGTGAAGACCAAGAGATCCTCGACGGTTTCCCGGTAGCAGCGGTCCATGCGGGCGAGGAAAGAGCGGAAGGCATCCTTGCCGGTTTCCGTGCCGCCTTCGTTGATCTCGTGCGCGACGTCGGCGGTGAGCAGTTCTAGCAACGCCTCGCGGTCGCCGGAGTTGAAGGTGGCGTAGTAGGTTTCGATGAGCGGTTTCATGCGATGTCGGAAACAGGGATGGGGGTAGGGGATAGCAGCGAGGGATTCGTTTCTCCGGCGCGAGTCCGCATGCCGCGCAACGCTGCGATGTCCAGCGTGACGGATTTGCGGTGAAACCCGTCGTGGTGGGTCTCGCCCGCATCCTGCCTGGCGGATGGGAGAAATCCGGACTGCGACGGCGAATACACGGCGAGCGCGCCGACATTCTCATCGATCAGTTCGGACTCGATTCCGCCCACGAGTTGTGAGACGGCGACGTGGCAACCGAGTTCCACCGCGCGTGCGCTGGCGCAGCGATGCACGCGCTCGATGCCGAGCTCGGTCTCGGTGGCGCTCGGAACGAGCAGGATTTCCACGCCGCGTCCGCGAAGCGCCGCCGCCAACTCGGGGATCTCGATGTCGAGGCAGATCACGGTCGCCAGCCGCAGCCCGCGGAACGACCAGAGCGTCAGCGGGCCTCCGCCGGTGAATTCGTTTTCCCATGGCGTGAGATGGATCTTGTCCTGATGGATCACCGTTCCTCCGCTCAGGATCGGCGCGCGGTTGCGGAGCGCTCCCGCATCATCAATGAACGGAGCGGAACCTAGCAGCACGGCCTTGTCCGGACGGGAAAGCGCACCGCGCACGCCGGGCCAGAGATCGTCCCAGAACAAACGCGCGACGGCCTCCGTTCCCTGCGGTCCTTCCACAAACCGTTCGAGCGCCATCCATGCAAACTCGGGAAACACGACGATGTCCGCCCCGTCGTCCCACGATGCGAGCGTGCGGTCCACCATGTGTGCCGCACACGCCTCCGGCGACGACATCTCCGCGCCGACATCGAAGGTCCACAGGTCGATGTTCACTCGGTCCATGATTTCGTCCAGAAGGTCAGGGTTTTCGAAGACTCGTGTTCCTCGCCGATCTCCTTCCACGAATAACTCGCACGGAGATCCTGGCGTTTCACATAGCCGCGGCTCTGCCAGAAACCGTCGAGCGGCCGGTATCCCGCAGGCCGCTGCGGATGGTCCGCGGGCCGGTCCACCGCGCAGAACGCGGTGACCGGATAGCCGAGGCGGCGCGCGTGTGCCTCGCGTTTGTCGAAGAACATCTTGCCCAGCCCGCGGCCGCGCCATTCGGGCAGGAGGATGCTCTCGCCGAAGTAGAACACGCTGCCGACATCGATGCCCGCGCGGCGGAACGGCTCCTGAAACTCCGGTCCCTCCTGGCTCATCGGCAGGCACGTGGTGGCGCCCACCAGTTTCTCCGGGCCGTCGGTGACGAGCACGACAAGGCTGTCCGGCGCGTTCTGATAGATCCGCAGGTAGTCGCGCTCGTATTCCTCGCTGCCGTCGTAGAGGTAGGGGAACTCGCGGAACACGCGGATCCGCAGCGCGCCGAGGCGTTCGAGCCAGGGCGACAATCCGGAGCCGTTCGTTTCATGAACTTGAGGTTCCATCGCAGCGGTGCCGGAACGCTACGGAAAGTCGGCGCGGCGTCCAGTTTTTGCATGAAATCACAAGCGTCCCGTGTATGGATGGAAGCCATCCGGTCATGAGCACGTACGATCTACACGTCAACGGGCGCCGCCAATCGGTCGACGTCGAGCCCGACACACCTCTCCTCTGGGTGCTGCGCGACCACCTCGGTCTCGCCGGCACGAAATACGGCTGCGGCATCGGCCAATGCGGCGCGTGCACGATCCACCTCGACGGCCGCCCTGTCCGGTCCTGCACGCTGCCGGTTTCCGCCGCTGCAGGCCGCGAAGTGACGACCATCGAAGGCCTCGCCGAAGAGGGAAAACTCACGCCGCTGCAGGAGGCATGGTGCGAGCACGATGTCGCCCAGTGCGGCTACTGCCAGAGCGGCCAGATCATGACCGCCGCCGCCTTGCTGCGCGACAATCCGAAGCCTGACGAAAAGGCGATCGACCAGGCGATGGCCGGCAACTTCTGCCGCTGCGCCACCTACACCCGCATCCGCCAAGCCATCCTCACCGCCGCCGCCAAATGAACACGCTCGACCGAAGGGGATTTTTCAAAGTGTCCACCCTCGCCGGCGGCGGGTTTTTGTTGGCGTCATGGTCCCGCGCCGCGGAGTCGGATGATGCCGCGTTCTCGCCCAATGCGTTCGTCCGGATCGCGCCGGACGGCACCGTGACGATCATGGCCCACAAGCCGGAGATCGGCCAGGGTGTGAAAACGACCTTGCCGATGATCGTGGCCGAGGAACTCCAGGTGCCGTGGGAAAACGTGACCGTCGAACAAGCGTCGATCGATCCCGTCTTCGGCGGCCAGACCGCGGGCGGCAGCACATCGGTGCCTTCGAGTTACGACCGGCTCCGCCGACTCGGCGCGGTGGCGAAAACCATGCTCGTGAACGCCGCCGCAGCGGAATGGCAGGTGCCGGCGGAAGAGTGCGCGGCGGTCTCCGGCGAGGTGGTTCACAAGGCGAGCGGCCGCAAGGTTTCCTATGGCAAACTCGCCACCGCCGCCGCGAAACAGGCGGTGCCGGACGAGAAGTCGGTAAAACTCAAGGACCCGAAGGATTTCAAAATCCTCGGCAAGCGCATCGGCGGCGTCGACAACCGCGGGATCGTCACCGGCGCTCCCTTGTTCGGGATCGATCAGACGTTGCCCGGCATGAGATATGCCTGTTATCTTCGCTGCCCGGTCTTCGGCGGCAAGGTGGCGAAAGCGAACCTCGACAAGGTCCGCGCCATGCCCGGTGTGAGCGACGTATTTGTCGTCGATGGCTCGGACGATCTCTACGGGCAGATGCCCGGCGTGGCCGTTGTTGCCGACTCCACATGGCGCGCGATGAAGGCGCAGGCCGCGCTGGAGGTCGAGTGGGACCACGGGAAACACGGCGCGGAAAGCAGCGCACGCCACGAGGAAAACGCCGCGGCCGCGATGAAGTCCGGAGGCGGCGAGGTGCTTCGTGACGAGGGGAAACCCGAGTTTGCCGAAGACGCGCTCGACGTCGTCTATCAGTATCCGCACCTCGCCCACAACACGCTCGAACCGATGAACTGCACCGGCGTCTTCCGCGACGGCGGATTCGAATTCTGGGCGCCCACCCAGAACGGCGGCAGCGCCGTCGACGGGATCTCTCGCACGTTCAAGGTGCCGAAGGAAAAGGTGAAGATCCACATGACGCGCATCGGCGGCGGCTTCGGGCGCCGCCTGATGACCGACTACATGCTCGAGTGCGCCGCCATCGCGAAACACCTCGACGGCACGCCGGTGAAGCTCACCTGGACACGCGAGCAGGACCCGCATCACGATTTCTATCGACCCGGCGGCTGGCATCGCTTCCGCGGCGCGGTGGACGAGAACGGCCGCATCTCCGCGTGGGCCGACCACTTCGTCACCTTCGGCGTGCGCAGTGACCGCCGCCCCGGCAACGGCGCGGGCATTCACCCGCGCGAGTTTCCCGCCGAGTTCGTGCCGAACTTCCGGCTCGAACAAACGGTGCTCGAAAGCAACGTCCCGCTCGGTTGGTGGCGTGCTCCTGGCTCGTGCGCGCTGGCCTTTGCCATCCAGGGATTCATCGACGAGCTCGCGCACAAGGCAGGCAAGGATCCGCTGGAGTTCAAGCTCGCGTTGTTAGGCGGCCGCGACCGGGTGGGCGACTACCATGTTTCCCGGATGAAAGGCGCGCTCAAGGCCGCCGCGGAGAAATCCGGCTGGGGTGAGAAACTTCCGGAAGGCCGCGGCCGCGGCATCGCGTTCCACTACAGCCATCGCGGCTACGCCGCCGTGGTTGCGGAAGTCACGGTTTCCAAACAAGGTCGCCTCAAGGTGGACAAGCTCACCGCGGGCGTCGATGTCGGCCCGGTGCTCAACCTGAGCGGCGCGGAAAACCAGGTGCACGGGTCGATGATCGACGGCCTGAGCGCCGCGTGGTTCCAGGAAATCGAGATCGTCGATGGAGCCGTCCGCAACACCAACTTCGCGGACTATCCGGTGCTGATGATTCCCGACGCGCCGGCGGTGGATGTCGTTTTCGTGGATTCCGACGTTCCGCCCACCGGCCTCGGTGAACCCGCGCTTCCGCCGACCGCGCCCGCGGTGTGCAACGCGATCTTCGCCGCCACCGGCAAGCGCGTCCGCAAGCTGCCGATCCGCCGGAACGATCTCGCCTGGGGCTGACGATGACCAGCGATTGGCATCTCCTGTTAGGTTTTCTCCGCTGCCATGCCACGAGCGGCCTCGCGCTCGCCACCCTCGTTTCCCGCGAGGGATCGAGCTACCGCCAGCCGGGCGCTCGCATGTTGGTGGCGGCGGACGGCGCCCGTGCCGGTTCGTTGAGCGGGGGATGCCTCGAGGAAGGTGTCGCAGCCGTCGCGGAACAGGTGCTCGCGGACGGTGTGGCGCGCGTCGAACACATCGACACCCGCCCGCATTTCGGCTGCCCGGGGAAACTCACGATTCTCATCGAGAAACTCGCTCCCGGTTTCGCCGATGACGTCTCCCGCCGCGTCACCGCGCGCGAGACCTTCCGAATTGCGACATCGGAAACCGGCAGCCGTGTGGGTGATGGGAAGGGGTTCGTCGAGACCGTCGGCCCGCGTCCGCGCCTGGTGGCCGTCGGCTGGACGTCCGACCAGGATCCCTTGTTCCAGATGGCGTCCATCCTCGGTTGGGAATGCCACCGCATCGTGCGCGACCCGAGGATCGATCTCCATCCGGTGGCGGGCGAAACGATTTCCGCTCCCGCAGCCGCGGCCTTGCGCGAGACTTTCGTGCCGGACGCGAAAACCGCGGTGCTCGTCATGAGCCACCACCTCGCCACCGATCTCGCGTTCCTCAAAGCGGCCGTGATGGAGGACTACGGATACATCGGCCTGCTCGGATCGCGGCGCAGGCGTGAGGAGTTGTTGGGAGAACTCGGCGCGGGCGGTTTCCTTGAAGACGACGGGTGGACCAGACGTTTCCACGCGCCCGTCGGTCTCGACCTCGGAGCGGAAAACCCGCCGTCGATCGCTCTCTCGATCCTCGCCGAGATCCAGGCGGTTCTATCCGGTCACGACGCCGGTTTCCTGCGCGACCGCCTCGGCCGCATCCACCTGCCCGCCGCGTGTCCATGAAGGCCGCCGCGGTGATTCTCGCGGCAGGCGCGTCGAGCCGCTTCGGTCGGCCGAAGCAGTTGCTGGAGATCGATGGTGAGACACTCGTTTCGCGCGCATGCCGAATCGCGATGGAAGCCGGATGTTCGCCCGTCGTTGTCGTGCTCGGCGCGCATGCGGACGAAATCCTCGCTCGCGGCCTGCCCGTTGGAGTGCGGATCGTGATCAATGAAAGATATGCCGAAGGAATGGGCCTCTCGCTGGCCCGCGGGGTGGGGGAACTCGACACGGACGCCGCCGTGGTCCTGTTGGCGGACCAACCCGGCGTCGAACCCGACACCCTCCGCTTGATGGCGGATGAGATCACAAAACCCGGAGTTTCCATCGTCTGGTGTCGGCAGGATGGCATTCCAGGCCCGCCCGTGATGTTCGCCAAACGCCATTTCGCGGAGCTATCGAAACTCGAATCCGACGAAGGCGGCCGCTCCGTGGTGAAACGTCATCCGGATGCCGTCGCGGCAATCGATGTCACCGGTGCCCGCTGGGACATCGACGACGAGGCGGCGTGGAAGAAATTCACCCGCCGACGGTGCGCAACAGGAGAGGCTCGATGAAGTGGACGAGAAACACCAGCGCGAGTCCGCAGGTAAAGGGTGTCAGGTTCTCTCTCCCGCGCCCGCAGGCCAGCGCGATGAACACCATCGCGATCACCCCGATGCCCATCCCGCTGCTGATGGAAAAGGTCATCGGCATCGCCATCACCGTGAGCACCGCGGGCGCCGCGGTTTCGAAACGCCGCAGGTCGATGTCCGCCACGCTTTCGAACATCAGAATGCCCACCACCACCAGCGCGGGCGCCACCGCCACCGCGGGGACCGCGAGGATCAAAGGTGTGAGGAACAAGGACAGCAGGAACAGCATCGCGACGAACACCCCGGTAAGCCCCGTCCTCCCGCCGGCCTGCACGCCGGTGGCGCTCTCGATGTAGCTGACCACCGTCGAGGTGCCCAACAGCGACGAGAGGATCGCCGCCAGCGAGTCCGCGGTGAGCGCGCACGACAGGCCTGGAACGCGCCCGTTTTCATCCATCAGTCCGGCGCGTTTCGTCACCGCGATCAACGTCCCGATGTTGTCGAACATGTCGACGAGCAGCAGAGCGAGGATCACGGGCGCCGCCTTCAGCGGCTCGCGGAGGACGAACCCGAAGTCGAGTTTCAGGAACAAAGGGTCCAAGGAGGCCGGCGTGGAAACCAAGGAGCGCGGGAGCTTCGTGATCGTCCCGCCGTTGCCATCCGGCAGGAAGAATCCGAGAAACGACACCGCCGCGATCGACCACAGGACCGCCGCCGGCACCCGCCGCGCGACCAACGCGCAGGTCAGCAGCACGCCGAGCGCGAACAAGGCCACCGGCGGTTTCGTCAGGTCACCGAGTGAAACGAGGGTCGCAGGATGGTTCACCACCATCCCGCCGTTCTTGAATCCGATGAGCGCGATGAACAACCCGATGCCCGCGGCGATCGCGGCCTTCAGTGACAGCGGGATCGCCTTCACGATCTTCTCCCGCACGCCGCTGAGCGACAGCGCGAGGAAGATCAGGCCGTTGAGAAACACCAACGCCAGCGCGCTCTGCCACGGCACCCCCATGCCGATGCACACCGCATAGGCGAAGAACGCGTTGATCCCCATCCCGGGAGCCAGCGCCAGCGGCAGATTCGCCAGCAGGGCCATGAGAAGCGTCGCGACCGCGGCGCCCACCGCCGTCGCCGTCACCAGCGCCTCGCGCGGCATGCCCGCTTCCGCGAGGATGGTAGGGTTCACCACCAGGATGTAAGCCATCGCCGCGAAGGTGGTGAAACCCGCCACCATCTCGCGGGCCGGCGTCGTTCCCTTGGCGCGGAGTTCGAAGAGTCGCTCGAGCATCAGCGGAGCGGATAGCAGGAACCGAACCGCCTGCCTATGCCGGATTCGGATTTGCAAGTCAGGTGGAATCACGTTCACGATGAGTCATGAAGCAGTTGCGATGGGTGGTTCCGGCCGCGGTATGTGCGGTGTGCTTGGCGGGTTGTCGGAAAGAAAGGCCGGCTGCGGAGGTTCCTCCCGCGGAGGTGCCCGTCGCGGCGGACGCCGTGCGCGATCTTCCGCTGGCGGAGCATCTGGGTTTCATCACCCGCGTGCCGAAGGATGCGGATCTGTTCGTGGCGGGATACGGGGCGGACCGGATGTCGCGCGATCTGGTGGCTTCGATCATGGATGAGAATCCGGAGGATCAGGACGACGAGTTCGCGTCGCTGCTGGGTCGTCTCGGTGGCGAGCACTTCCTGATGGTCGGCGCCGGCGCGGGCCGGAAGTTCGAGTTGTTGTTCCGCTCGTATCGCGAGTTCTCCGCGTCGATCACCGGGACCGCCGTCGGCGGGGTGCTGGATCACATCGACAAAGACGGCTTCGATCCGGCGGAGCCGAGTCTCGGCGACCTGGTGCCGAAGGATTCGGCCCGGCGCTGGCTGGAGGTGATGGTGAAGGACGGGCGGCTCGAGGTTCCTTCGATCGTGGCTGGGTGGTTTCCGGAAGCCGGGGAGAAGGAAACGTGTCTTTCCGAACTCGCGGCCTTCGTGAGTGAGGCGTTTCAGGATGCGGAGTCGGCCGAGGCGGTTTCGTTCCAATCCTGCGGAGGCGATTTCACCGGCTTCGTGGTATCCGGCGAGGATGTCTTCCGCGAGGCGATCGAGAACGCCCGCGACGAGATTTCGAAACTCCCGCAGGGCGCGGGCTATCTTGATGGTGTGCCTGCCGATCAGGTGGACGAGTTTCTCAACGCGCTGCGGGACCTTCGTTTCACAATGGCGAGCGGAACCGTCGATGGACGCGTGCTGCTCTATATTGGCAATGGCACCGACGGCCTGCGGCTCGCCGCAACGCCGGAGGAATCGCTCGCCGGGACACCCGCGCTGCGCTGGACATCCGCCTTCGCGGAGCAGCGCACCCACGCGGTGTTCTATCTATCCGAAGCGATGGTGGCATCGATGCCGGCCTTGCTCGACCACTCGCCCGAGTGGAACAGCCTCGCCGCGGCGGTGCGCGAGCCGATCCGCGAACAACGCGCGTTCCGTGAGATCCTCCACGCCATGGCGGGAAACTCCGAGGTGCTCGCGAAACGCGACGCCAGCCCGTTGACCATCGTTTGTTATAGCGACGAAGGGCTTCGACTCGAGTCGCGCGGCGGTTGGCCGCACCCGGGGCTCGACTACGAGAAACCGCTGGCCATGGCGGATGTCGCGTTGGTGGATCGCCCGGTGATGCGCGCGCACTGGATGCAGAGCCGCGCCCGCAACCACGTCGAGTGGAGCCAGGTCGAGAACTACGGAGCGCTGATCGAGGCGATCGCCGAGGAAATCCTCGTCCGCAACGAACCCGGTGACAGCCCGTCGATCGTCCCGGTGGAGGAGGTCCGCCGGGGCTTCCGCGAGGTGCGCGAAATGAACCGGGCCTACCGCGAGGAGTTCCGTGAAGGAGTGGGCGACGAAGTGGCGGTGATCGTTGACCTCAAGGGTGAGGTGCCCGCGATTCCCGGGATCACCGAAGAGGAGGCGGAGCGGATCGGCAGCATTCCCCGGTTCCTCGTGGCGCGTCCGGTCAGGGACCGTGCGAAGATCGATGCCTGCGGGAAATCCCTCGAAACCCAGTGGCGCGGACTCACCGCCTGGGCGTCCGAGATTTCGGGCAACGAGCTGCCGCTGCTTGTCCCGCAGTCGATCGAGAGCGGCGGCCTGGTCACCTGGTATCCGCCCGCTCCGTTCATCGGCGGCGACTTCGTCCCGGGTGTGACGATGAATGACGATCTCTGGATGCTCGGAACCTCGCGCTCGCTCGCATCCGGATTCGCCAAGGCGGTGGAATCCGCGAGCGGTGGCGAACAGACAGGCGTGGTGGTGGATATCGATTTCGCGCCCGTGCGCGATTGGTTCGGAGATGTCTATCGGCGGAACCAGATCGACTTCGACAAGTCGGTTGACGAATCCCTCGCCGAAGCCCGCGACAAGCTGGGGAAGGTCCCGGATGGGAAATGGATGTTCGATTCGCTCCGCCGCCTCGAGGGGATCCACTACCGGCACCGCATGGAGGACGGTGTGCCGCGGAGCAGTCTGCACATCCGGGTTTCCGAAGCCGGCGAGTAGCGCTCCGGTCACCCGAATAGTGTATATCGCGCCGCGTGTTTCTTCGCTAGAAACCTGATCTGTGATTCGTGTCCCATGCCTGCTCGTTTCCGCGCTGGTGGCGGTATTCTCAGCCGCTTCGCTGTCCGCCGCGCCCGTCATCCACATGATCGGCGACTCGACGATGGCGGACAAACCGCGGCTCGAACTCCCCGAGCGCGGATGGGGGCAGTTGTTTCGGACCATCGTGCGCGAACCGGCGAAAGTCGTGAACCATGCGGCGAACGGACGCAGTACCCGGTCGTTCATCCATGAGGGCCGCTGGCGCAAGGTGGTCGGGAGCCTGAAAACGGGCGACTGGGTGGTGATCCAGTTCGGCCACAACGACGAGAAGGTCGACAAGCCGGGCGTCGGCGCCGAGGCCCGCGGACTCTATCAGGACAACCTCCGCAAGTTTGTTCGTGAATCGGTCAGCCATGGCGCCCACCCGGTGCTCGCAACCTCGGTGGCCCGCAGACGGTGGAACGAACAGGGCGAACTGGTGCCCACCCACGGCGAATACCCGGAGGTCGTCCGGATGGTCGCCCGCGAGGAGGATGTTCCGTTGGTGGACATGGAACGCCTCACCAACGAACTCGAACGGTCGATGGGCGTCGAGGGGAGCAAGAAGCTGCACCTGTGGTTCGCGCCGGGCGAGCATCCGAAGCTTCCCAAAGGTCTTGAGGACGACACGCACTACTCCGAGTTTGGCGCGCTGCGGGTGGCGAAACTCTTCGCCGCCGAGTGCCAACGGCTTCACATCGGGATCGCGGACTGGGTCGATGGTGCTTCCTTGGGGGAGAAACAGGAAATCCGACCTCTGACTCGCTGACGAGCACTCAGCGCGCTGAAAGAAACCCGCGCCAACGAGCGGGAATGCCGGCTTGACCCGGCGTGTCCGTATGGTGGACGATGTCCGACGCGATGAAGGCGCCGCCTTCCAGTGTTGCGGTGAAGGGTGGACGAACGATCGGTTGCTCCGAGGGGCCGTCCGGAGGCGATCGAGATGCGCCGTTTCTGGAGCGCTGCAAGAAGCTTGCCTCGGATCGCTTGCTCGGTCCGGCCGCGCGGATGTTCCGCGACCAGGCGGGCTGTCCGCTGCATGTCGCTTGGACGCCATGCGGCGCACTCGGCTGGGACGGCTTCGAGCCCGTATTCTGCTCGGAAACGTGCCCGTCCGAAGCTCGCTCGTCCATGTCCGGCGGACGTTGCGCCGCGTTCGACCACCAGCGCCTCCTTCAGATGCTCACTGCGCGCGATGGTTCGCATGGTTTCCTCTGCCCGCTCGATGTCCGGACGATCGCTTGCAAGATCGTGGCCGGCGGTCGACTGCTGGGCATCGCGTTTTTCCAGATCGACGAACGTCACGATTGCCGCTCCCCCGCGGAGATCCGGAAGATGCGCGAGTTGTTGAAATTCGTTGTCCATGACACCGTGGAGACGGTGTTGGCGGAAGTGGAGCGCGGAATGATCGAACGAATGCGCGACGAACTCGAGACCAGCCGGAAGGTCGAGCGCGGGCTTCGCTCGACCTTGCACCGCATGGCCCGCGCGATCGACGAAACGACAGCCGATCCGGAGGCCCACGAACATGCCGATCTCGTCGTCAATCGCATGCTCGAATACGCCGACTCCCTCTATTGCCGTCCGATCGGACTCGCGGGCTTCGCGGAACGCACCGGCATGAACCTTTCCTACCTGTCCCATCTCTTCTCGGTGAAGATGGGCATGCCATTCCGCACGTATCTGCGCAGGCTGCGGTTGGATCGCGCGCGCCATCTGCTGTCCGATCCCATGCAGCGGATCTCGGAGGTCGCTTATGCGGTCGGGTATACCGATCCCAACCGCTTCCGGCTCGACTTCAAAAGCCACACCGGGCTCGCCCCTACGAAGTGGCGCGAGCGGTTTGCGGCGGATCGATGAAGGGGGTCATCCATCGATCCGACGGATGATCCAAAGAAAGGACGGTTGATTCCGAATGCGCGGCTTCCGAGCATTTCAAGAAGAGGAGTTCCGTTTCCCCCCGCCACGGCTTCTGAAACATCCGACCCCGAGATCGCCATGAAAACTTGGATCCATTCCGGCGTGCGGCGGTTCATCCGCACGAATTCAGCGGCCATGGCCGCCACCAGTTTGTATCTTGCCGCGTTGCCGGCCGTCGCGTTTGATCCGAGCCCCTATCCGGACGGAACGCCGCCGGATGGAACGGCGGCGTATCCGTGGAAAGTCGATCTGCCGGAGGATTTCGACCAAATCGGATCCGATGGTATCCACGGCACGGCGGCGTGTTACGTTCTGACCCGAAACCTCGATTGCAGGAATGAGGACCATCGGGTGAGATATGCCTTCAGCGGAACTTTCGATGGAAACTATCGACTCGTTTCGCGAATCCATGTGGACCAGCCCACGGAGACGGGTGTGGGGTTGTTCTCGATTCTGCAGAACGGTGCGCTCGTCAAGCGCCTCGCCGTGGTGAACTCCCACTTCCGCGCCGCAGGCGCGATGGGAGCCGTGGTCGGCTCGATGGGATATGGCAGCACCGTGGAGGAATGCTACTCGTGGGGGAATACCGTGGCCGCGGTGTCGACCAACAAACAGTCGATCGGGGGAATCACCGGCGGTGAATCGTATCAGCGCCCCGCCGCCGTCGTTCGGAATTGTTTCACGAGGGACAACACGATCAGCTCCGCCTTTCAGACGGTGGGAGGAATCTGTGGGTATAACGATGCGTTTGTTCAGAAATGTTATTCCGCGGGAACGAATCTGGCGGCACCACGCTATGTGGGAGGTGTGATCGGATACGGAGGTTCCGGAACCGTGATGGACTCGTATTCGGATATGACCAACAGCCCGTCGGTTCAGTGTGGCTCAAGCAATGGATCCTGGGTGAACGCGCTTGTTCCGAACCGTTACGCCACGGACTTCAACATCACGTCCCATTCGATCGCCGAACTCGGCTGGGATCCCGCGATCTGGAGCATCGGCCCGGACGGATTTCCCTGGCTCACAGGATTCAACCTGCCCCCGGTCGCCGAGGCTGGTCCATCCCAAGATGTTTCCCTTGGTTCGACGGTCTTTCTCGACGGCGGTTCGAGTGCCGACGATCACACGCCGTTGGTGCTTCTCGCCTATGAGTGGAGCATCGAATCCGCCCCTGCCGGAAGTGCCGCGGCGCTCGCCGGACCGGACGCGATGCAGCCGATGTTCGCCCCGGATCTGCCCGGGATTTACACGATCAAACTGACGGTCACCGACGAGGACGGACTCGCCGATGACGATACGACGACGCTGGACGTCCGGCCGGTTGTCGAAGGAGGAAGCTTCGAGAACGACTTCGCCGGATGGACCGCCACCGGAAACGTGTCGATCCAGAGTGGTCCGCCGTACACTTCGACAGATGGCGGCAAGTTGATCGCCTTCAACGACCGGAACTCGGACCCGGACGGTGTGTTGTCGCAGGTGGTGGAGACGGTCCCCGGCATGGTCTATCGACTCCAATTCGACGTCGGGGTGCTGTCGTATGTGAACAAACAGCAGCGGCTCGGACTCGAGGTTTCAAACGGAACCGTGTTGCTCAGCGATACGATCACCCTCACCGGCACGACCGGCGGAGTGGTGACATGGCAGTCGAAGGACTATCTGTTCACCGCGGATGGAATCACCACATCCATTGTTTTTCGGGACCTTTCCACG
>JACKPZ010000016.1 GCA_024233135.1 Akkermansiaceae bacterium
ATAGCCCGCAGGGCGGCGGCGGTTCGATGTTTCTTCCCATCCGCGTCTCCTCTCCGCCATGGACATCCAACGCCACATCCCGCCGGGATTGGGGCGAACCAGCCGTTCCGAAGACTAAAATCCAAGGACTGACCCCAGACTGCGCGGATTCACCGCGCGTTCGGCAACCCCGCGATCGACGATGCCCTGCAAATCGTCCGCGTCCCCCACTGCACCATGGGTTTTCTAAAAACGCCAACTCCCGCTGGAGTTGGAATAAACTCGGCGATCCGAACACTGAGATCCAAGGATTGACCCCGGACCCTAAAATCCAAGGACTGACGCCGGACCGGTCCTGAAGAGAATCCCGTTTGACTCACGGGTGTGGAACCGGAGGATGCCGGGGTGGCAGGATGGAAGACCGCAGCGAAGGTGATTCTGGGCGTGCTCGCCGGGCACGCCGCCGGCGAAACGCTGACGGTGATCACCCCGTCCGGCTACGAGACGGTGAACGACGGGCTGGTGGGCGAGGTCACCCCGGAGACGATCCTCCAGCGGAACACCTTCGTCATCTGGCGGGGCGGCCGGCCGGGCGACTTCGAGCTGAAACTGGAATATCGGATCAGCGCCGCGGGCAACAGCGGCATCAACTACCGCAGCGAAGAGGTTGAGGAACTGACCCACGCGCTCCGCGGCTATCAGGCGGACATCGACGGCCCGAACCGCTACACCGGCCAGAACTACGAGGAACGCGGCCGCACCTTCCTCGCCCTGCGCGGCGACATGAGCCGTGTGGGAGCGGATGGGAAATCGCTCGTCGTCGGATCACTCGGTGACAAGGACGGGCTTGCCTCCGCGATCCACAAGGACGGCTGGAACACCGTGCATCTGATCGTGCGGGGCAACACGATGGTCCACCTCGTCAACGGCCGCGTGATGTCGGTGGTGGTGGACGACGATTCCGCCCGCCGCCGCTCCGACGGCCTGCTCGGTGTCCAGGTCCACGTCGGCCCGCCGATGAAGGTGGAGTTCCGGAGACTGAGGCTGAAGGTTCCGCCCGGTCCATCGACACCGGTCCGCGACGGGGATTGACGGCGATCCGCCCCGGGCCCGTCGACCCTGGCGCGACGCTCCCGCCCGCCGGATCCCATCCGGCGTCGGGAGGTCGGATGACACGGATGGCGTCTCAGGCCGGTTGTCCGGAGCGGGCCATGGCATGGACGGTGGCGGCGTCCAGCGTCTGGCCGCCGATGCCCCAGTTGCCTTCCTTGACTTCCTGGATGCGGACCCACGTGACTTCACGCAGGGCCTCGCCTTCGATGGAAACCATGGTGTCGGTGATCTTTTGGATGATCTCCTTCTTCTGTGCGGGAGTGAACACGTTCTCGATGACGTCGATGGTGACGAGTGGCATGGCTTTGGTTCTTTCTGGGTTCGGGGTTGTTTCGCGGCCGGGGAGCGGTGTCTCCCGCCTGCGACGGATGAAACATCGCCCGCACCCGCGGAAATCTCCACAACATCGGATGTAGCAATTCACTACGGAATCTGTAGGAATCGAACCTTCCCATGAAATACGGACAATTCTGCCCGATCGCGAAGGCCGCCGAGATTGTCGGCGAACGCTGGACGCTGCTCATCATCCGCGAGCTGCTGATGGGCACCACGCGCTTCAGCGACTTCCAGCGCACGCTTTCTCAAATCTCCCCCACCCTGCTGACCAAGCGCCTCAACCTGCTCGTCGACCAAGGCCTCGCGGTGCGCAAGGCGCCGCAGGCCGGCAAGCGGGCGGAATATCATCCGACGCTCGCCACCAAGGAACTCGGCCCGGTGGTCATCGGCCTCGGCGAGTGGGGCATGCGCTGGGCCCGCGGCCAGATGAACGACGACGAACTCGACATCGAGCTGCTGATGCACGACCTCTGCCGCCGCATGGATCCGGACAAGCTCCCCGGCGGCGAAACCGTGATCCACTTCCTGTTCTCCGGCCTCGAGGATTTCGCGCAGTGGTGGATCGTCATCGGCGAGCGCAAACGCGAACTCTGCGTGGCCCACCCCGGGAAGGATCCGGACGTCCGCATCGCCACCGACCCGCGCACGATGGTCGAGGTCTACGCCGGCGACCTGCCCTTGCAGGACGCCCGCCGCGGCGGCCGCCTCGAAGTGGCCGGCGCAAGATTGTTAGAGCGTTCGGTCGCCGAGTGGCTGCCGCTGATGGCGATGGCGCACGTGAGGCCGGAGGCCGGGAAAGCATAAGGCCGTCATGTGTTTCCGGCATGACAGGGACGGAGGACGGGCGGGGTATGTTGGGCCATGCCGTTCCTTGCCAAGCTGCTGAAACATTGTGTGATCCTTCTCTCCGCCGGGGCCGCCGGAGCGGCGGAGTGGCATGTGGCGCCGGATGGGGATGACGCCGCCGGCGGCTCGCGCATCCGCCCCTTCGCCACCATCCAGCGCGCCCAGCGGGCCGCCTCGGCGGGCGACACGGTTTTCATTCGCGGCGGCACCTATCACATGACCGACGGGATGATCGCGGAGCGGAGACGGATCTGGGCGCATGTGATCCATCTCGACAAAAGCGGCGCGGCCGGCCGCCCGATCCGCTATCAAGCGGTCGAGGGCGAACGCCCGGTGTTCGATTTCTCCGCGGTGAAACCGAAGGGCCTGCGCGTGCATGCCTTCCAGGTCAGCGGATCGCACATCGAGCTGGTGGGCATCGCGGTGACCGGCGTGCAGGTGACCCTGACCGGACACACCCAGTCGATCTGCTTTTCCAACACCGGCAGCCACAACCACTACGAGCGGCTGTCGATGCACGACGGGATGGGCATCGGATTCTATCTGTCCCGGGGCTCGGACAACCTGGTCCTCAACTGCGACGCATGGAACAACTACGATCCGGTCTCGGAGGGCGGGAAAGGCGGCAACGTCGATGGTTTCGGCTGCCATCCGGGGCGCGGCGACACCGGCAACGTCTTCCGCGGCTGCCGGGCGTGGTGGAACTCGGACGACGGGTTCGACTGCATCTCGGCCTCCGAAGCGATCCGCTTCGAGGATTGCCGGGCGTTTCAGAACGGCCGGCTGGAGGACGGACGGCGGCTCGGCGATGGCAATGGTTTCAAGATCGGTGGCTTCGGCATCGGTCCCCGCTACAATGCCCCGCCGGTGATCCCACGGCATGTCGTCACCGGTTGCCTCGGGGTGGAAAACAAAGCCAGCGGGTTCTATGCGAACCACCACCCGGGCGGCATCGATTGGATCGGCAACCTCGCCTTCGGCAACAGCACGAACTTCAATTTCCTCTGCCGAGACCTGTCCGCCCATCGCGATCTACCGGGCTTCGGCCACGTCATCCGCAACAACACCAGCGCCGGCGGACGCGCCGAAGTGCGGAACCTCGACGAAGCCCGCTGCGAACTCAGCGGCAACCGTTTCGGCGAAACACTTTCCACCCGGGAGCGCCGATCCCTTGAGCCGCAGCGTCTTGCCGCCGCACGGGGGATCGATGGGGCGCTGCCGGACATCGCCTTCGGGCGGAAACACCGGTGAAAGCACTTAAGCTCCGCTCTGGAATGAGCCGGTCGCTGCGGACACTGAAATCACAAGGACTGACCCGATTGGTGGAGGCGTATTCCGGCGACCTGCCACTGGCGGAAGCCCGTCGCCGAGTGGCTGCCCATGATGACACTTGCCCACGCAATGTCGGCGAATGGGAAACCTTGGGAGCCGGGAAAACCCGAGACGTCTCCGTCCGGCCAACCCGTAGCACCGTCACCGTGTCCCGATCCCCGGCGGCCGCTCCCGCATCTTGATGCACCGGCCGGGATCGCAGGCGGTGCATCGACGGGTCTATTCGGAAACCCCCACCCGCATGAACTCCGCCGGGTCTCCGGCGACCGGGCCCTCGCTGCGGAACGTGCGGTAGCTCCAGCCGGGATTCACCGGCGGCAGCCCGGATTGGATCGCCGTCGCCTCGTCGCCCTCCACCAGATCGACATCCACCGGGAAGCCGACGAGGGTGTCCGACGCCTCGACGATGTAGTCCATCTGGTCCTCCGGCTCCAGCATCGTCACCGGTCCCAGCGGCGGTGCGGGCGGCATGGCGACCGTGGTGAAACGCATCGGACAGGTGAGCGTGAACGCATCCACCCCGCCGACGGCCGCGATCTTCGGATAGATCTTCGCGGCGTCCGGCTTGCTCGGATCGCCATCGAGGCCGAACTCGAGCAGGTTGTTCCGTCCGTCGCCGTCGGGATCCGCGGTTCGCAAGCGGTCCGCCGGATTGACGAGGGAAGGAAACGTGAGGATCCACGAATCGTAGTAGGTGCCGGCCACCACCTCGACCTGCACCGCGTTGGGCAAATAGTTCACCTCGAGCACCATGCCCGACGGCATGTTGGTCACTACGACTCCGGCGAACTGGCCGGTGACGCCGCCGCTGGCGGTGAGGATGTGGAAGGTGTCGCCGGGCGTCGGATTGAACGGAGCTTGGATGCTGAGGTTCAGCACGCCGCCGAGCACCGCGGCCCCGTTGACGACCACGCGGTCGAACTGGTTGAGTGCCGTGCCCGCGATCTCGCAGAACAGGTTGCCGGTCGCCGACTGCTGGTAGTCCCGCACATCCGTTCGGCCGACCGTGAAGAAACCGGCCGGGCGGAAGGTGCCGCGGTTGTCGACCAGCACATCGACGTCGCCGTTGGCGTCGATGATGAGATGACTGCCCTGGTCGATGATCAGGGCTCCGGCGCCGCTGAAGGTCGCACCGGCATCGATGTTGATGTTGTTGTTCTGGAGGTGGAGGTCGGCATTGAGCGTGGTGGTGGAGCCGGGCTGGAAGATGAGGAAGCGGTTGTCTTCCACGTTCAGTGTCGAAGCCGCGCCGGCGCCCACGATCAGGTTACCACCGAGGTCGGTCGAGTTCGTCGAGCGGTAGGTGCCGCCGTTGTTGAGCTGCAGCGTCGAGCCGGGGTTGAAATCGAGGGCGAAGCCGTTGGAAAACACGGTGCCGCCGCCGCCCGCCTCGACGGCCCCGGAAAAGCCGAACGTCGCGGTGTCGCGCAGCTCGAGGACGGCACCGGTTCCCTGGCTTCTCAGCAAGCCGGTGTTTCCAGCGCCATCCCAATCGTTGTCGTTCGCCGCGGTTTCCACGACGAGCGTCTCGCTGACGAAGTTGGCGTTGAGCCGGGAGTTGTTGAGCACCTTCGACGACACCAAGCCGTGTCCGGAGATGCCGTTGGCGGTCGAGTTGGTGATCGTGCCGCCCTGCAGGACGCCGCCTCTGAGGCTCACGTTTCCGGCGACGCTGGTGTTCCATGCGTTCACGACGTCCAGCACGCCGTCCACGTCCGCGGTGCCGATCGTCGGAACGCTGTTGATCACGCCGTTGATGGTGAGTGTGCCGTCGTCGGCCAGCAGCGACGACGTGTTCAGGAACGTCACCGGGGAATTGATGGTTCCGAAGCCGCTGAGGACGCGGTCGCTGGTGGCGGCGAGTGGACCGGCACCACTGATGACGGCGCCTTCGATGCGGTTGAAGATCGAAAGGTTGTTGCCGCCCGAGAGCCGGATGTAACCGGCGCCCGCGATGTTGGCCGTCGAGCCGGCACCGAAGGTCACCGGCACGGTGGCGACGGTCTGTCCGTTGGCGTTCCAGATGCCGAGGGCACCGTTGAGGATCATGCGCGAGCCGCCGTCGAGCGAGGCGATCCCCAGCCCCGATGTGTTCGTCGTCAAGGTACGGTTCATCGTCCAGCTCGCAATGTTGTTCACCGCGAGCGATGCCGAGTTTCCTCCCAGATTGATCGGATCGTCCATGTCTCCCGCGTCGTCCGGGTCCCAGACGGTCGAGTTGATGGTGAAGACGACACCGTCGTTGATCGTGTGAAGGGAACCGGAGCCGGAGCCATCCCAGTCGAAGGTGGTGGTGCCGATGGTCGTGCTGGCGGTCACCGTGGAGGCTCCCAGAAACCGGAGCTGGCCGGCCCCTGCGACCGAGGCCGGCCCGGCAATCACCGACCCGCCGCCGAGCGACAGGGTCCCGGCGACGGATACGTTCGCCCCGGCGGACAAGGTGGTGACGGGCGTCGTGAGCGTGCCGGCGTTCGCCGCGAGAGATCCCGAAACGATCACCGGATCGCCGGTGATCGTCGACGTGCCGGTCCCGTTCTTGATCAGGCTGCCGCCGACCGTCCAGTTGTTCGCCGCGTTGTCGACGCCCAGGGCGCCGTCGTCGTTGAGCGTGATCGTCCCACCGAACACGTCATCGTTGGAGTCGACCTTGTTCACGATGAGCGACAGCTTGGCCGTTCCGTTCACGGTCGTGTCGGAGGCGCCGTTGCCGTCCCAGTTGAAGATGCCGGCGGCGTGGTCGATCGTCACGTTCGCGTTGACGATCGTTTGCGCGTCGAGCGCGCTCGGCGCGTAACCCGGCGCCGTCGTGATGCTGGTTTCACCGTTGAAGGCCACGGTTCCGAAGTTGGTGAGCGAGCCGCCGGTCATGGTGAAGGGTGCGTCGATCTCAAGCGTGCCGTCCGCGTCGACGACGGAAATCGTGCCGCCGATCTGGGTGAACGCGCCGCCCGCGATCGTCGCCGTCCCGGCGGGAGCGCCGCCGATTCCTCCGGTGGCGCCGTTGTCGATCGTGATCACGCCGGTATCCAGCGTCCACGCCGCGCTCGAGTCGAAGACCGATTCCTGAAACAGGTTCATCGTGCCGCTGAACGAGTCGGACAGCGGGATGTTCAGATCGAGCGTCTGGTTGCGGTTGACGTTGACGACGCCGGCCTCGCCGGAGCCGTCGAGGTTGATCCTTCCGCCAATGCTCGAATCATTGATCTGCAGGGTTCCCACGGGCGGCGGCAGCGTGATGAGCACGGAACGCGAGAGCGCCGTCAAGGTGCCGTCGTTCGTCAGAAGCGTCGTCGTGAGGACCGGTGTGTCCGCAAAGGTGATCACTCCGTTTCCGAACAGGGATCCGCCGGTGTTGAGATCGAGCAGGCTGGTACCGGACTCCTCGTCGAGCGTGAGCAGCCCGCCCCGCAGCTCGACCGTGCCGCCTGAGTTGATGGTTACATTGTCAGCGTTCACGCTGCCGGCCGAGGCATTGATGAAGAGGTTGGTGGAAGCTCCGGTGAGCTGCACCAGCCCGTCGACGGCCAGGTCGAAATCGTTCGTGGAAAGATCGATGCCGCCGGACATCGTGAGGGCGAGGATCGTGTTGTTGGTTCCCAGGTTCAACGCGTTCGCGGTGTTGAAGACCGCTTCGTCGTCGGCGTCCGGTTCGTCAGCGGGTGACCAGTTCGTGGTCAATCCGCCGTCGATCCAGTCGGAGTTGCCGCCGATCCATGTCCGGACGGCGGCGGGCGCTGTGCCGAAGCCCGCGATGGCGGCCGCCAAGGCAGCCGACCGGACCCACGGGCCCGGAACGATGGCGGACCACAAGCAGGAGGATGGCTCACGATGGCTCGGCCACCGGAAATCCGCGGGGGAGGGCATGAAATCCCGTCGGCGCGGAACCGGCCGGGAGCCCGGATTTTCTGGTTGCATTGGGGGCGGTAGCCCGCGGGTTGGGGCACACGGCCCGTCGCGGGAAATTCGGGAATAGATCCTCTAACTCCTCGGGGATCGTGCGTCGAGATGAATCTGCCGGATGCCTTTCCGGCATCGTCGTCACCCACCCCGGCGGCGGGTGAAGGAGCAGACCGCGGGGTTGTATGCCGAAAAGCCTGCCGGGTGCGGCCTCATCGCTATCGCCACCGACGCTTCGCATCAGGGCTCCAGAGGGCCTCGCCGGCGCCATCGATCCGGAAACCCACGCCGCTGTTTCCGCCCGGCTCGCCATCCAGGAACAGGACGCCATCCGCTGGCACGATGCCTGTCTGCTCTACTTCCAGACCTTCTCCAAGCGCCCCTTCCCCGACGACGTCGAAGCGCCACGTCAATCGCTCACGGAACTGAAGGCCAGTGACCCGCTGGCGAGGTAGACGGACGCCGCCGCTTCAGTCCCAAAAGGGACGTAGGAAATTACCCCGGGGGTTCAGCCCGGGGACCCAGCGCCCCCAACCACCCGAGCCCTGGAGGGGCGTAGGAATACGGCAGGCTAGCCGAATGAACGAAAACCATGACCGCCCACTTTCATTGCCGTCCGGAGACCTTCCCAAGATGGGGCTATTTTTTCGCCGTATAAAGGACTTTCAAAGACCTCGACACCACGAACGGCGGGCTGTCGGCGCGGATTTCCACCTCGATAGAGGAAGGGCGGATTGAACACCCCGGATGAATACCGCTCGGTTCGATGTTCAGCTCGGGCATCTCAACGGTGTATTTCCCCGGAGCAAGATAGGGAAAAATGACGCTGTTGGGAAACCTGCCCTCGGCCGCTTCGGGAGTGGCAATGTATTCCCGCTCGTTCCTCACGCCATCACCTTTGATCGATACGACAGATCGCAGGCTGCGATGCAGGTCACCTCCAAACCCCACGAAGTTCCGGCCAAGTTCCGGTGGCAGGCTTTCGGGATCGGACAATTCGGGCCACTCCACGGGAACGACCAAACTCGAACCCTTCCTGAGGCGAGGCTTGATCACTTCGGCGTCGTTCTTGATCGTGATTCTTCGTCGGTCCTCCAGCACGGCTCCGGGGTGGCGGATACGCAACCAATACTCTCCCGGGCTTACATTGGGATAAACGCAAGGTCCCTGGTTTTTGACGGTTCTGCGGCTGGTGCTGCCGTCAGGCTTATGACCCTCTTCGAAGCGGTCCAACTCAACGGCATAGATGCGGTCTTCCGGAGCGATGGGCTGGTCCGGGAACACCGGACTAACAATGAGTTCCCTAGCCTCGATATTGACCGTGCCGATCTTCTCGTAATCGACCGGCAGTCCTATCTCTCCCCAAACGTATGGATACATATAGACTTGGGCGCGTTTGACTTTCCCATTCTCGCTGAACTTGTCCGCATCACAGGTTGCGATGCCATCCTGGAAATCCTTGAGCGGGCCTGCGGTGCCTGCCCTTTCCGAATCGATGGACAGACTCAATCTCGCTTGGTTTCCCAGTCTTCCAGGCCATTTGTCGCCGTTGACCAGGATTCGGAAACGCGGATCCGGACGGAGGGCAGGAGGTTCG
Organism: Akkermansiaceae bacterium; assembly: GCA_024233135.1. Lineage (GTDB taxonomy): Bacteria > Verrucomicrobiota > Verrucomicrobiia > Verrucomicrobiales > Akkermansiaceae > Luteolibacter. The sequence goes on from JACKPZ010000016.1 coordinate 9,101, forward strand.
TGCTCGACTCCGGCAGCCTTCAGGATCGCAGACGAGCGTTTGCGAACCCGATTGAGCGGAGATTCCAATCCCAAACGGGCAATGGGAGCCATCCAGTTTTCCGCGCCTTTGGGAATGTCGTAGAGCCAATTTCCTACGGGTGCCAGAGTGATTCCCTTGGATTGAATGTGGACAACGATACGGGATTTCGTTTGGTCCGCGACTCCGCTGTCCGGGCGCAACAACTGAATGATTTCAGTCCGGGGGAAATAGGGCTCATCCTTGGGTATGTCATAAGAATTCGTCTTCTCCTGAATCCTTCGTCGCTTCAACTCGGAATCAAAGTGGAGGTCGATCCAATGCATCAACATGCGTGCCGTCTTCTCACCCCCGGTTTTGCAAATCCCTTCCGGGAGGCTCATTCTTGCGAGCCAGGCCCCAATATCGAATGTTTCGGGGTCGGCTCCAAAGGCAGGGAGTAGCACCGCAGCTTTTGCTCGATCCGTCCTCGCCAGCAACTGGAGGGCATCAAAAGTTTTCCCATTTCGCAGCATGGCTAGAGCGAGTCCGTTCTGATAACGGGACGAAAAGGTCATGGCCCCGTCCCCACACCAGTCGAGACTGCTGTAGGTGAAACGCTTGTATTCCGAAAGCTCAGGCGGAGGGTCACACTCAACCGTTCGCCTGAGAAGATCTGCGAATTCCTCCCACTCCTTGTATGCATTGATGAGATCCTTGCCGCCATCGCGGGGGGATGGCGCATCTGACGATCGAGCCCGGTTGGCTGTGATGCTGCGATAGAGTTTCCACGCATCGACAAAATCCGCACCAGCCTCGGAAACAATAGTGGGAGGAGCGCCTATTTCTGGAGGTTCCGGAAGCTGCAAGGAGTTCGCCGGAATCTCCTTGGCCAGCTTCTCAAATGCGACATCCAGAAGGTCTTGATTAATGCGTTGCGCGCAGGAAGTGCTGGAGAGCAAACCCACCAAGAAAATGGCGAGCATCGCTCGTTTTTGTTCGAGAATGCTTACCATGGAGAAATCGTCCTACGGTCCGCGGAGGAAAGAAAGAGGTGATTTCCGGCCGCAACCGCATTTCACAATCTACCCAGCGCAATTCCTGTGGATGGGGTCAGGCCTGGATGGGGTCAGGCCTCGCGGATTCACATCAAACTCTTCGGTGCTGCTGAAACCTACCGCGGTTCCTTGCGGATCACCGGCTTGCCGCCGGTTGCAGGACCTGAGCCGAATCGAAGCAAGAACCGCCCCGCCGGGTTCGGTGGCTCAGGTCGCAGGTCAATGCCGGCGCCGGCGCGCCGTGAGTCCGAGCGCGGCGAGTCCGACGAACAGCGCGGACGAAGGCTCGGGAACCGCGGACCCTCCTGCCAGAGTGGAGACATCGGGCATGATCGTCGCGCTGTTGAAACTCCAGGTCACCACCAGGTCCGCCGGGTTGAGGTTCGCCGGAACGAAGGCTCCGTTGGAAGCAGTGATCGTGAACTGGCCGGAGAACGAGTCGCTCTGGGTCAAGGGGGTGGCCCAGCCGATCCGGATGAAATCGCCGCCGGAGCCGTAGCTGCCGGCGAGATGGGAAGTGGATGCTCCGGCATTGGAAGCCTGAATCGATCCCACGGTGGCGGTGCCTTGAAAGAGGATCCAATCGTTGTCGCCCGGAACGCCGATGTAGAGGCGGTCGGGATCCGTCGATCCGGGAGTGATACCCGACAAATCCCCAGTAATGGAGACCGTGATGGAGTTGGTCGTTACATCGAACTGGGTGATCGTGACCGCGGCGCCGGCGCCGCCAGCGAGCGAGCCCAGTGTGATGAGGGTCGCGGCGAGCGCGAGCGGTTTCCTGCAAGGGGTGTCCATGAAGTCGGGGGATGAATGCATTTCTTGATCAGTCCCGGGAGCGCGGTCGGCCCGCCCTCGGGTGTCCGGGATGTCTAACGAGCGGGAGCCTGGGCAGTCGGACCGGACAGAGCAAGCGTGTTTCCAAAGGTCCGCCGGCGGGGATGAGCGTGCCCGGCATGCCGCCGGCGAAGCCGTCCGGTCCGGCATCGAACATGCGGCGGATGACTTTCGACCGGCGGTCGTTCCGGCCGGCCTCGCGCCGTGCCTCGCCGGCGTGCCCGCGGAGTCGGTGAAGAGGCGCAAGACGTGGAGACGGGTGTGCCCGGGGCTTCCAAGCCCCGTCGGCATGGGGCGAGCTGGCTACGGGGCTGGAAGCCCCGGCCACTTGGCGGCAGCTCGGGCGCGTCGGCAATCGCGCGACAGGCTTGGGTCTCTCCTGCCGTTGTTGTCCGGGTTCGCCGGCGGATTTCCTTCGCGATTCCGCCATCCTCGCGCATCCTTTCCCCTTCCGATGATGAAACTCCTCACCGCCCTTCTTTTTCCGCTCCTTGCCGGCCCGTTGATCCGCGCGGCGGAGGCTCCGCTGCTCGATGAACACGGCAACCCCGCCGGTTTCCAGACGCTGGAGATCGGCGATGCGGCGCCGGATTTCAGCCTGCCGGGGATCGATGGACGCACGTGGTCGCTCAAGCACTTCGCCGATCACGAGGTGCTGATGGTGCTCTTCACCTCGAACCATTGCCCGACGTCCCACTCGATCGAGAAGCGCCTGCAGAAACTGCGCGACGACTATCGCGACCGCGGGTTCGGCCTCGTCGCGATCATGCCGAACCATCCCGACGGGATCCGCATCGACGAGCTGGGCTACGGCGAGTTCAACGACTCGTTCGAGGACATGAAACCGTATGCCGAACTCAACGGCTGGGACTTCCCCTATCTCTACGACGGCGAGAAACAAACCACCGCCCGCGCCTACGGCTGCCTCGCAACGCCGCATGTGTTCCTCTTCGACAAGGATCGCCGGCTGCGTTACGCGGGTCGCTTCGACGACTCGCGGTTCTACGACGAATCCACGGTAAAAAGCCCCGACGCGCGCAATGCGGTCGAGGCATTGTTCGCCGGCCGTCCGGTCGATGTCCCGCTCACCCGGCCGATGGGTTGCTCGACGAAGTGGCGGGAGAAAAAAGCGCAGAAGATCGCCGTCGCGGAGGCATGGCAAAAGCTGCCGGTGACGATGGACACCATCGACGCCAAGGGCGTGGCCGCTCTGCGTGCGAACGACACCGACAAATACCGCCTCGTCAACGTATGGGCCACCTGGTGCGAGCCCTGCGTCGAGGAGTTTCCCACGCTCGTTTCGATCTCGCGCCAGTACGACATGCGGAACTTCGAGCTGGTTACGATCAGCATGGATCAGCCCGAGCAGCAGGAAAAAGCGAAGGCGTTTCTCCAGAAACAAGGCGCCGGCCTCACGAGAAACGTCGAGTCCTCGGTGAAAAAAGAAGGCCGCAAGACCAACCACTATGTTTTCACCGGCGCGGGTCAGGACGAACTCGTCGCCGCGCTCGACAAGGACTGGCCCGGTCCGCTGCCTCACACCGTGCTCATCGCCCCCGGCGGCGAGATCCTCTGGCGCCACAACGGCGTGATCGACGGCGCCAAGGCCCGCTCCGTCATCGCCACGGCGCTCACACGTTACTACTCGCCGCCGGAACCGAAGGAATAGCTGGTGTGCTCAGCGGCGGCGGCGGAGCAGGGCAAGCAGGCCGAGTCCGCCGAGGAGCGGGGCGGCCGGTTCGGGAACCATCATGCCCGAGGCGGCGGTGAGGTCGCCTCCGAAGAGCTGGTTGTGCACCTCGCCGGTGCCGTTGAGCGAGTTCGTGATGAGCTGGCCGTCGATCTGCGCCCAGTTGAATGTGGTCGCGGCATGGGGCGCGAGAACCGTGCCCGAGATGCCGACGCCCGCGACCGAGAGCTGGGTGGCTTCGAAATAGTTGAAGAGGATGTGCCGCGCGTCGGTGCTGCCGAGGCCGTCGGTGTCGATGAGCCGGAAGTCGACGTATTCGATGTCGTTGACGAGACCATCGACGTTGATGAGCACGGTCGATCCGGTGGGGGCGTCGATGGAAATGCCCCACGCGCCGCTGAGGAGCGAGCCGGAAACGTTGAACACGTTGAGTTCCGCATCATTTCCGGTGAGGACGATCCGGCCTCCGTCATCGGTGATGGAGCCGTTGGAGTTGACCTGGGACAACTGGTTCGACGAATCGACGAGCTGGCCCTTGATCGCCGTGAAATCGAGAACGGACCCTTGCGTGATGGTTCCGTTGGGCACGGCCGGAGAGCTGAGCAGCGAGCCGCCGTAGACGACGCTGCCGTAGTGGACCTCGCCGCCATTGTAGCTGAGATTGCCGCCGACGATGAGGTTGTCGCCATTCTGGGCGGGGGTGCCGGCGAGGGAGTTCCCGATTCCGTAGTTTGTGAACGTGGCGTTTCCTCCCACGGCGACCCGGCCTTCCGAATCGGTATTGGTCAGCGTGGCCCCTTGAAACACCATCAGGTTGAAGTCATCCGCCGCGGCAAGGGGCGCGTCGAAATTCTGGGACGATGCGACCGCGCTGGCGACGAGCCAGACCGCGCCGACATGCCGCAGCACGCGGCTGAATCGAAGGGGCATGGGATACGGGGGTAAGGGTGGGGTGGGCCCGCCTGCTCTGGGGGGAGCACAGCGGTGACAGGGTTTTAGCGGGAAACGGAAGTGGTTGATATTACGTGAAAACGTAATAATTGCGGCTGAGCCCACTTCCCCAGCAAGACACGCGCGATCAGCCGCCGGGCGTTGTGGCCTTGATGGCCCGTGCGATCACGATTCGGGCTCCGAATCGTGCAAATCCCCCACCGGGCCATGAAGTTCCATCTGTTTCCGCCCACCGACCGAACCGTGATCGATGTCAATCGCGATGCGCACGGCGCCGACGACGGCCCTTCGTGGGCGGATGCCTGCCCGCGTCTTCAGGACGCGCTGGCGGCTGCTTCCACTTCGGCTTCGACGCGGGAGGCGCGGCGCAGGCCCTGGGCGCTGGAGTGGCCGGTGACTTTCGAGACGAGCCAGTCGAAGAGCAGATAGAAAACGGGGACGACGAAGAGCGTGAGGACGGTGGCGATCGACATGCCGCCGACGACGACCAGGCCGAGCGGGTTGCGGGTTTCCGCGCCGGCGCCGGTGGTGAGGGCGAGCGGCAGGGTGCCGCCGATGGTGGAGATGGAGGTCATCAGGATGGGGCGGAAACGGAGGGTGGTGGCTTCCCACACGGCGTCGAAGACGGGTTTGCCCTCGAGCTGGAGTTGGTTGGCAAACTCGACGATGAGGATGCCGTTCTTGGCGATGAGGCCGATGAGCAGGATGAGCCCGAACTGCGCGAAAAGGTTGTTGGTCATCGGCGGCCCGAAGAAACGGGTCACGTAGAGGGTGATCACGCCGCCGGCGAGCGCGAGGGCAACGCCGGTGAAGATGGTGACCGGGTGGACCCAGCTTTCGAACTGCGCGGCGAGGATCAGGAAGGTGAAGACCAGGCCGAGCGCGAAGAGCGTGAGCGTGTCGCTGGCGCTGTCGACGGGACCGGGAGAAGCCGCCATGTTTTTCCGGATCCGCCCTTGGGAGATCCTTGGGAATTCCGAAATGGTTTGCCGGTTTCCCGCCATGCCGTCCGAAGCGATCCTCGGGCGGCAATCCGCCGCCGCGGTCGTCTTCAACCCGCCGCCGGCAGTGCTTCCGCCGCCGTGTCCGGCTGCGGCGCACGTTTGCGGAACATCTTCGAGACCAGCACGAAGAAGAACGGGATGAAGATGAGGTCGATGAAGGTGGCGGAGAGCAGGCCGCCGGTGACGGCGGTGCCGATGGCGTTCTGGGCGGCGGCGCCGGCACCGCTGGCGATGGCCAGCGGCAGGGTGCCGAAGAAGAACGCCAGCGAGGTCATGATGACGGGGCGCAGCCGGATCTTCACCGCGTTGAGGGTGGCATCGACGAGCTCGACGCCCTGACTCATCTGGGCCTTGATGAACTGGATGATGAGGATCGCGTTCTTGGTCGAGAGGCCGACGGTGGTGAGCAGGCCGATCTGCAGGTAAACGTCGTTGTGGAGGTGGCGGAGCGTCACGGCGGCGACGGCGCCGACCAGGCCGAGCGGAAGCATCAGCAGGTTGACGACGGGGATGGTCCAGCTCTCGTAGAGGGCGGCCACGCTGAGGAACACGACGAGCAGCGAGATCGCGTAGAGGGCGGGCGCCTGGGCGCCGGCGTTGCGCTCCTCATAGGACAGGCCGGTCCACTCGAAGCCGATGCCGTCGGGCAGGGTGGCGGCCATGTTCTCCATTTCCGCCATCGCCACGCCGGTTGAGACGCCGGGCGCGGGCTGGCCCATGATTTCCACCGAGGAAAATCCGTTGTAGCGTTCGAGGCGCGGCGATCCGTACTGCCAGTGGGCGGTCGAGAAGGCGGAGAAGGGGACCATCTCGCCCTTGTTGTTGCGCACGTACCATTGGTTGATGTCCTCGGGTTGCATGCGGAAGTCCGCGGCCGACTGGAGGAAGACCTTCTTCACGCGGCCCTCGTCGAGGAAGTCGTTGACGTAGGTGCTGCCCCAGGCGGACGAGAGCACGCTGTTGATGTCGGCCTGCGAGATGCCGAGCGCGCCGGCGCGCTGGTCGTCGATCTCGAGCTTGAACTGCGGGGTGTCCTCCTGGCCGTTCGGGCGCACCGCCATCAACTTGGGGTTCTGCGCGGCCATGCCGAGCAGCTGGCCGCGGGCGGCCATCAGCGCCTCGTGGCCGAGGCCGCCGCGGTCCTGGAGCATGAAGTCGAAGCCGTTCGCCTGGCCGAGCTCCATCACGGCGGGCGGCGACATCACAAAGACCATGCCGTCCTTGATCTTCGAGAAGGCGCCCATCGCCCGCGCCGCGATGGCGGAGGCGTGCATGTCACCGCTCGGGCGTTGCTTCCAGTCCTTGAGCTTGATGAACGCGAGGCCCATGTTCTGGCCGCGGCCGGCGAAGCTGAAGCCGGCGACGGTGATGACCCCCTCCACGGTGTCCTTCTCGTTTTCCTCGAAGTAGCGGTTCATCTCGTGGAGCACCTTCACCGTGCGGTCCTGGGTGGCGCCGGCGGGAAGCTGGACCATCGAGATCAGGAAGCCCTGGTCTTCGTCGGGCAGGAAGGCGGTGGGGATCCGCACGAACAGGAAGCCCATGCAGACGACGATCCCGGCATAGAGGGCGAGGTAACGCAGCGGCTTGCGCAGGGTGGAGGAAACAAGTTTCTCGTAGTTGCCGCGACCGGCGTCGAAAACCCGGTTGAACCAGCCGAAGAATCCCCGGCGGGCCAGGTGGTGGCCCTGCTCGACGGGCTTGAGCATGGTCGCGCACAAGGCCGGGGTGAGCGTCATCGCGACCACCACCGAGAGCAGCATCGCCGAGATGATGGTGATCGAGAACTGGCGGTAGATGACCCCGGTCGAGCCGCCGAAGAAGGCCATCGGCAGGAACACCGCGGTGAGCACGGTGACGATGCCCCACAGCGCGCCGGTGATCTGGCTCATCGACTTGATGGTGGCCTCCTTCGGCGGCAGGCCCTCTTCAGTCATGATCCGCTCGACGTTTTCCACCACCACGATGGCGTCGTCGACCAGCAGGCCGATCACGATGACCAGCGCGAACATGGTGAGCGTGTTGATCGAAAACCCGGAGACCAGCAGGATGCCCATCGTCCCCAGCAGCACCACCGGCACGGCGATCGTCGGGATCAGCGTGGCGCGGAAGTTCTGCAGGAACAGGTACATGATGAGGAACACCAGCACCACCGCCTCCAACAGCGTCTTGATCACCTCGTGGATCGAGATCCGCACGAAGGGAGTCGAGTCGAACGGATAGACCACCTGGATGCCCTGCGGCATGTAGCGCTCAAGCTCGGTCATCTTCTCCTTGATCAGTGTCTCGGTCTCAAGCGCGTTGGCGCCGGAGGCGAGGCGCACGGCGAGCGCGCCGACCGGCTTGCCCCGATAGAACGACTCGGTCTCGTAGTTCTCGGTGCCGAGCTCGCAGGTCGCGACGTCGCCGAGCGAGACGGTCGAGCCGTCGGCGTTGGTCTTGAGGATGATCTTGGCGAACTGGTCCGGCGTCTTGAGCAGCGTGCGGGTGGTGATGGTGGCGTTGAGTTGCTGGCCCTTGGCGGCCGGCGCGCCGCCGAACTGGCCGGCCGAGACCTGCGCGTTCTGGGCGCGCAGCGCGGCGGTGACGTCGCTGGTGGTCAGCTGGTAGTTGTGGAGCTTGGCGGGGTTCAGCCAGATCCGCATCGCGTTCTGCGAGCCGAAGACCTGCAGCTCGCCGACGCCCTGCAGGCGGCTGATGGTGTCCTGGACGTTGGAGACCAGGTAGTCGGTGAGCGCGTTGCGGTCGAGCGAGCCGTCCTCGGAGACGAGGCCGACGACGAGCAGGAAGTTGCGGGTCGACTTGGCGACTGAGATGCCCTGGCGCTGGACGGTTTCGGGCAGCGACGGGATGGCGAGCTGGAGTTTGTTCTGGGTCTGGACCTGCGCGATGTTCGGGTCGGTGCCGGCCTGGAAGGTGAGGGTGATGGTGGCCGCGCCCGCCGAGTCGCTGCTCGATGACATGTAGAGCAGGTTGTCGATGCCGTTGAGCTTCTGCTCGATGACCTGGGTCACGGTGTCCTGCACCGTCTGCGCGGAGGCGCCGGGATAGGTCGCGTTGATGGCGATCTGCGGCGGGGCGATCGCCGGGTACTGGGAAACGGGGAGCTGCCGGATGGCGAGCAGCCCCGCCAGCATGATCATGATGGCGATGACCCACGCGAAGATGGGACGGTGGATGAAGAACCTGGGCATCGGAAAGGAGTGTTGGGGCGAGTCGGTCGGGAAACCGCTGATTGCGCTGACTTTGACTGATCTTACTGAAGGATTCCGGAGGCCTGCCGAACTGTGGCCGGTTCCGGAAAACCAGTTCAATCAGCGGTTTTTCTCGTCGTCATTTGGTGAAAGGTCCGGGGTCAATGGCCGGCGGCGGCCGTGGCGGTCGCTCCGTTCGGATCGAAGGGCACGGCGGTCACCGGCGTGCCGGGCCGCGCCTTTTGCAGGCCCTCCATGATCACGCGGTCGCCGGGTTGCAGGCCGCCGCTGACGAGCCAGCTGTCACCGACGCTGCGCTCGGTCGTGAGGATGCGGGGTTCCACCTTGTCTTCGGCGCCGACGACCATCGCCAGCGGCTTGCCGGCGGGGTTGCGGGTGACGGCGCGCTGCGGCACGAGCATGCCATCGGGTTTCACACCTTCCTCGAGAATCGCGCGGACGAACATGCCGGGCAGGAGCTGGAGCTTCGGGTTCGGAAACGAGCTGCGCAGCGTGACCGAGCCGGTCGTTTCATCGACGAAGGCCTCGGTGAACTTGAGGGTGCCGGATTCCGGATAGGCGCTGCCGTCGTCGAGGATCAGGGTGACGGTCGCCTCGCGGTCCGCGCGCCGAATCTCACCGTCCTCGAGCGCGCGGCGCAGCTTGAGCATCTCGGCGCTCGACTGGGTGATATCGACGTAAACCGGATCGAGCGACTGGATCATCGCCAGCGGCGTCGCCTGGCCGGCGGTGACCAGCGCTCCGGTGGTGACGAACGAGCGGCCGATGCGGCCGGAGATCGGCGCGGTGACCTGGGTGTATTCGAGGTTGATGCGGGCGGCCTCGAGGTTGGCCTTGGCGGAGGCGATCTCGGCCTCGGCGAGCTTCTGGGACGCGACGATGTCGTCGAGATCCTGCTGGCTGACGGCGTCGTCGTCCCGGAGCTGGCTGTAGCGTTCGGCCTTGAGCTGGACGGGAACCAGGTTGGCCTCGGCCTTCGCCAAGGCGGCCTTGGAGGCTTCGAAGGATGCCTGGTAGGTCGCCGGGTCGATCTGATAGAGCAGGTCGCCGGCCTGGACGTCGGATCCTTCGGTGAAGTGGCGTTCGCGGATGATGCCGCCGACCTGCGGGCGGACTTCGGCGGTGAGCGAGGCGGCGACGCGGCCGGCGAGCTCGGTGCTGAGTTTCACGGGCTCGGCCTTCACGGTGAGCACGGAGACCTCCGGCGTGCCGCCCATCATCATGGCGGCGGCCGGCGCTTCTTTCTTGCCGCAGCCGGTGAGCAGCGAGCCGGCGAGCAGCAGGCCGGTGGCGGGAAGGTATCGGACAGGGAGCATAGGGAGTCGGGCGGTTGTTGGATGGAAAAAGCGGAGGATCACCATTCGCCGCCGAGGGCCTTGGCGAGGGAGACCGAGATGGCGAGGCGTTCGGCGCGGATCGCGTTGGCGGCGCGCTCGGCGTCGAGGCGGGTGCGCTCGGCATCGACCACGTCGAGGAAGCTGATTAGGCCGGCCTGGTATTGTTTGCTGGAGAGTTCGAAGGTCTTGCGGGCGGCGGCCGTGGCCTTGTCCTGGGCCTGATGGCGGCGGGCGAGGATGCTTCCCCCCTGCAGCGAGTCCTCGACCTCGCGGATGGCGTCGAGAACGATCTGGCGGTAGTCGGCCGAGGCCGCCTCATGGGCGGCGACGGCGGCGTCGCGCTGGGCGCGCAGGTTGCCGCGGCGGGTGAGCGGCACGCTGGCATCGGCACCGAGCGACCAGACCAGCGAGGAGGCTTCGAAGAGGTTGCTGAACACCGCGGAGTCGAGACCGCCCGAGGCGTTGATCCGGAACGACGGATAGAACGCGGCGGTGGCGACGCCGATGTCTGCATTGGCGGCGGCCACGCGATGCTCGGCGGCGCGGATGTCGGGGCGCTGGCGCAGCAGCGCGGAGGGGACGGACACCGGGAAGGCCGGCGGATTCGGCAGGCTGGCATTCTCGGACACCGCGGATCCGGTGGCGACCGAGCCGCACAACACGGCGAGCGCGTTGACGAGCTGCGAGCGCTGCTGGTCGAGCTGGATCCGGTCGGCCTCGGCCGAGGCGACCTCGTTCTCCGCCCGCGAGTAGTCGAGGCCGCTGAGGGTGCCGGCCTCGCGGCGTTTTCCGAGCAGGTCGAGCGACTTGCGGCGGATTTCCAAGGTTTCATCGAGCACCTTGCGGTCGGCATCGACGGCCCGCAGCGCCCAATACGTCTGGGCGACTTCGCCGGCGATGCTGAGGCGCATCGCGTTGAGCGACTCGGTGGCGGCTCCTTCCGAGGCCTCGGCCGCCTCGACCTGGCGCCGCACCTTGCCCCAAACGTCGAGTTCATACGACATGTCCGCCGGGATCGAGAAGCTGTTCATGATGGTGGTGCCCCCCCCCGGCATGCGGATCCGCATCTTCGAGCGGTCGCCACCGGCGCCGAGGTCGATCTCCGGGAAATACAAGGTGCGCGCCGCGCGGCTCAGCGCCCGAGCCTGGGCGACGCTCGCCGCCGCGCTCTTGAGGTTCTGGTTTCCCGCGAGGGCGCGCTCGACGAGCGAATTGAGCGTCGGGTCGCGATAGACCCGCCACCACGAGCGGGCAAGCGGTTGCGAGCCGGGAGACTGGCGTTTCCAACTCACGCCACCTTGCGAAAATGAAGCGGGAAGCTCCATCGCCGGTGTCTGGTGGTCCGGGCCGACGGGGGTGCATGCCGCCAGAATCATCGTGGCGACAGGAAACGCGGAGTGGCGGAAAAGGGCGGACGGCGTCATGAGGCGGCGGGAAATCAAGACGACATTTCTCTTGCATGCAAGCGATTACTTGCAAAAGTTTCGGGCATGGATTCCGCCTCCCCCAAACCCGACAAGAAACCCAAGCCCAGCCGCAGCGAGGTCACCCGCCGGAAGATCATCGACGCGGCCCGCGCGGAATTCGGCGACCGTGGCATCGGAGCCGCCACCACCCGCGGCATCGCCGAGCGGGCGGGCTGCAACGAAGTGACCTTGTTCCGGCATTTCGAATCGAAGCAGGGTCTGCTTGCGGCGGTGGTGCAGGGGACTTCGGACGAATTCCGCTGCGTGTGCGAGTGCGATGGCGACCTGAGCGGGGACCTGCGCAAGGACCTTGAGAGTTTCGCGATCGTCTACAACCGTTCGATGGAGCAGTGCGAGGGGATGTGCCGGGCATTGATCGGCGAAAGCCGGCAGCGTCCCCTGCTCTACAAGGAGTTGATCGGCGACGTGTTGAAACCCTATCACCGGAGCATCGCCCGCTATTTGGAGAAACGAAAGGCGGACGGCATGGTCCGCGCGGACCTGAACGGGATGGCCTTCGCCGAAATCTTCACCTCCTCGCTGATGGGCGGGCTGCTGCGGCGGAGCTCCGGACTGTCGGATCTTGATCGCGACGAATGGATCGCCGCCACGGTGGATCTCTTCGTCAGAGGATTGGCGGAGTAAGCGCGGTTGACGGACGGCGGGTGCATCTGCAAGTTCCGCGCGCATGAGTGACACACCTGTTGTTGGCATCGTCATGGGCAGCGCATCCGACTGGCCCATCATGGAACACGCGGCGCGCACGCTTCGCGATTTCGGAATCCCGTGGCAGGCGGAAGTGGCCAGCGCCCACCGCTCGCTCGACAAGCTCCAAGGTTTCGTCGGCCCCGCCCGCCAGAACGGCCTCAAGGCGATCATCGCCGGTGCCGGCGCCGCGGCGCACCTGGCCGGCGTCACCGCCGCCATCACCGACATCCCGGTGCTCGCCGTGCCGATCGACTCGACCTCGCTCAAGGGCCTCGACGCCCTGCTCGCGATGGTTCAGATGCCCGGCGGCATCCCGGTGGCCACCTTCGCCATCGGCAAGGCCGGCGCGGTGAACGCGGCTCTCTTCGCCGTCGCCATGCTCGCCAACGAGGACCCCGCCATCGCCGAGAAGCTCGCCGCCTTCCGCAAGAAACAGAGCGAGAAGGTCAAGGCCGCCACGCTGCCGCCGCTCGGCGATTGAGCCCGGACTCCGACACGAAACTTCCACTCCATCCACCGCGCGGACCTGTTGAGGCCGCGCGGTGTTTTCGTTTCATGGCCGGAACCCTCGCTGGTTCTTACGCTTACCACAGCCCCTCGCCCTGCGGAACATCCCCCGCATCCAAACACCTTGTTTTCACCCGCGACTTCAACGGATCATCGGTGCGGCCGCATCGATGATTTGCATGCGAAGCGCCGGGCCGGGTCCGATTTCGCGAGAGAGGAACGCGGTGGGTGAGCGGATCTGTGAGCGCAATGCTCGCGCCCAACCCGCGGATCCGCGGGGTGAGGGTGGTTCGCAGGATCTCCAAGGTTCACGAGCGGCGGACGATCGAGGAATTCGAAGATATGGTGGTCCATTGGACGACTTCTCCGGAACTCCATGGTGGATCGATGGTTGCGCTTCGCGGGGGCTCTGGTTGAATCCGCCTCCGAAAACCATCACGCAGAACATGGGAAGAGCCTTTGAATGCCGCCGCCGTGCCAAGGAATCGCGTTGGGCCACGATGTCCAAGGTGTTTCCGAAGCTCGCCAAGTCGATCACCCTGGCCGCCAAGGACGGTGGTCCGGATCCGGAAACGAACGCCCGCCTGCGGGTGGCGATCGCCAACGCGAAGGCGCAGAACTTGTCGCGGGAAAACATCGACGCCGCGATCAAACGCGCGGCGGGCAAGGATGCCTCGGAGATTTCCGAAGTGACCTACGAGGGCAAAGGTCCGCACGGCTCGCAGTTCTTCATCGAGGTGGCCACCGACAACACCAACCGCTCGGTCACCAACATCAAGACCATCTTCAACAAGAACGGCGGCCAGATGCTCAACTCCGGTGCGCTCGACTTCATGTTCTCGCGCAAGTCGGTCATCGAGTTTCCCGTGCCGGAAGGCAAGGACCTTGAGGAGATCGAGCTCGAACTCATCGACTCCGGGCTCGAGGAAATGTCCGTGGATGACGGCGTTGTTTCCGTCATCGGCGACTACACCGCTTTCGCGCAACTCTGCCAGGCGGTGGAAAACCTCGGCATCGAGGCGACCAAGAGCACCTTGCAGCGCCTGCCGAACCAACCGATCGAGCTGACTGAAGAACAGATGGTCGAGGTGGAAACCATCGTCGACAAGCTGGAGGACGACGACGACGTGCAGGCGGTCTATACGAACCTCGCCTGAGCGGGCCTGGCTCAGTTGTTTTTCTCCGCGATCTTTTTCTCCAGCCGTTCGAGATCGTCCGGGGTGACGCCGAAGGTCGCCTTGGTGCGCAGCAGTTCGAGGGCCTTTTCATAAGCGCCCGCTTGTTCGAGCACATCGGCCGCCGCGGCGCGGAAGTATCCCCAGTGGATGCGGTGGCTTTCCTCGGTCATGCGGAGCTGGCGCATGAGCATTTCGAGGCGCCGGATCTCCACCATGCCGGCGGCGGGCCCGCGGACGTGGGCGAGCGCGATGGCGTAGCGGCCTTTGCACGCGACGTCGGCGAGAGCGAAGTGACCGGTCGGCAGCTCGCGGGCGGGTTTGAGTTTCTCGTTGGTTTCGAGGAAGGTCTTGAACACCGGGGGCCACATCTCCTGCTGGCGTTTGATGATGGAGTCCCAGTTTCCATCGTGCAGGTCGTGGTCGTGGAGTTCCCAGATCGCGCGGGCGTTCGCCGGGTATTGGCGGAGCACGTCACCGCACAATGTGTCGGGCGAGTGCCAGACGAACGAGCGGCGCGCCGAGAGAACGATGCACGGCAGCAGGATCAACGTGGCGACCCAGCGCGGCGAGCCGCCGCCGGGCAGGCGGCTCCACAAGGCCGCGAGCAGCACCGCGGCGCCGAGGCAGAACCACGGCATGCCCGGATAGATCCGGTATTCCGGCATGAACTCGGGGATCACATACATCACCCGGAACAGGATGGTCGCGACGAACAGGAACAGGCAGACACCGAAGATCCGCGTGCTCTTCCGCCATGTGAGGAACAGGCTGAAGGCGGTGAGTCCGAGCATCGCCGCGGCGGCCCACATCGCGCCGCTGTCGGCGATTCCGAACCAGCCGTCTCCGGGTTTCACGAGAGTCTCGGCGATCTGATGGTCCGAGCAGAGTTTCACCGGAATGACGGCGCGCCATGCGAACTCCCAGAAGACCCGCGCGAGCGTGTAGGCATGGCCGATGAATCGCGGCTCGCCCCAGTTCGTCTGCGCGTAGTGCCACCATTTCGGGAGCAGTCCGACGAGCCACAGCGCGACAACACCAAGCACCAGCGCACCGCCGGCCCAAGGTGCCCAGCGGCGTGCGTTGCGGCGATGCTCCGGCGTCAGCGAAACCAACGTCACCATGCCCACCATCATTGCCGCGTGGAAAAACCCGGGACCTTTCGACGCGGTGGCACCGTAGAACGCGGCGATCGCCGGGCCGAGCAGCCAGAAACCACCGCCCTGCAGGAAACGCAGCACCGCCCAGCACGCGAGCAGCGAGAACAAGGTGACCCATGCGAGGTCCTGGCAGCGCGCGTAGTTCGGGATCTCGCTGCAAAGCGGATGCACCGCGAAGAGCAGCGCCGCGAACAAGGCCGTGCCCTCCGCCGCTTTTCCTCTGAGGAAATCCCGCGCGAACGCAAACAACGCGCAGGCCGCCGCGGTGTGCAGCAGCCAGTTCACCGCATGAAAGCCCATCGGCGACATGCCGAAGAGCCGGTATTGCGCGATGTAACCCAGGCGCGTCCACACCAGCGCGATGCCGCTCGGCAGCTCGCCGTTGCGGATGCCTTCGTTGTCGCGGATGGCCGTGATGTCATCCATGTAGAACACGGACCCAAGACACCACAGGTGGGCCACGGCCGCGGCGGCGACAATGGCAAGCCATGGCAGGAAACGCGCTGCCTTCCCGCGCGCGGCATCTTCAGACGACATGGCGCATCCTAACCGTCACCCGCGGGTCCGGCGCAATCCCGAAACGGATGACCTCAGTTCCAGCCGGTGAACATCTTCACCAGCAACGCGCCTTCCTCCAGTTTCCAGATTTCGACATGTAGCATGTCACCGACGGGCGATGCGCAGCTCAGCATTTGGACCGGCTCCGCGCCGCCGGTCCAAGTCGATTGGAATCCGCCATATTGCGGGTTTCCCGGCACAAAGGTCGCGGCACCGACCGGCCAGACGTTCCATCCGTTGATCAAGGGGTCGCCCGGGCCGGGCTTCGCCGGGGCCGTACGTGATCTCACCGGGAGCCCGGAAACGAAAGATACGAGATCGCCAGGGAGCATCTCGAACATCGTCGAGGCGCCGCGGTCCGGCTTCCATGGCCATGCGTCGCCGCGGCACTGGATGTGGACGGCCGACGGCGGCAGGCGGATGCCGTGTTCCTGTTCCGCCCGGGCCCGTGGATCGGACGGCGGGGGCGGCTTGGGCCAGACGGTGAAAGCCAGCCACCCGATCACGAGAGTGGTCGCGATCACGGCGAGGATCCACCGTTTCGGCGAACCCTCCGGCGGCGGCTGTTCCGTTTCAACGGGCATGATGATGCGGATGACGCATTCGCCGCGTCCTTTCTGTCGGGACCGAAACCAGCCAGGGAATCCGGCCCCGCTCACATGAACCGCGCGCCGGCCTCGGCGAGTTCGGAGCGCTCGCCGCGGTTGAGGGCGACGTGGGCGACGAACGATTGGCCTTTGAGGCGGTTGCGGGTGTAGACGAGGCCGTTGCTGCGGCTGTCGACGTAGGGGTTGTCGATCTGCGCCGGGTCGCCGACGAGCACGAGTTTCGAGTCGCGCGACATGCGGGTGACGATGGTTTTCGCCTCCTGCGGCGTGAGCTGCTGCGCTTCGTCGAGGATGAAGAAACGGTTCGGGATCGAGCGGCCGCGGATGTAGCAGAGCGCCTCGATTTCCAGGATGCCCTGCTCCATGAGCGCTTCGTAGGGTTTCTGGATCGGTGCGGCCGGCTGGGCGCTGGCTTTCTGCTGTTTGCGGCGCGGTCCGAGCGGCACGGACGGGCGCATCAGGAGGTCGAGCGCGTCATGGATCGGCTGCAGCCAGGGGCGCATCTTTTCATCGAGCGAACCGGGCAGGAAGCCGAGTTGCTCGCCCATCGAGACGACCGGGCGGCTGACGGTGATGCCGGTGTAACGGCGGTTGAACATCTCGTGCAGGCCGGCGGCGACGGCGACGAGCGTCTTGCCGGTGCCGGCGTGGCCGTAGCAGGTGACCAGCGAGATCTCCGGGTTGAGCAGCGCGTCGATGAGGCAGCGCTGGCCGAGGTTGAGCGGCTTGAGCGCCTGGCCGTCCGGGATCTTGAGCACGTCCGGGATGTTGAGTTTCACGAAACTACCGGAAGCGGAGAAACGCGCGGGGATCGTTTGTTTTTCGCCGGCGCCGAGCAGCACGTATTCGTTCACGCTCACGCCCGAGGTGCGCTCGGCGTCGATCGCGAGCTCGCCGCTGCTGGCGAAACGCTGCAGCTCGTTGGGATCCACCTCGATCCGGCGGACCTCGTAGTTCGACACCTCGCGGGCATCGACCTTGTCGTTGAGATAGTCCTGGCACTCGATGCCGACGGCGCGCGCCTTGAGCTGCATGTTGATGTCCTTGGTCACCAGCACCACCGGCGCGTTGTTGTGCTCCATGAGCAGCAGGCAGGCGGCGAGGATGCGGTGGTCGACGCGCTCGCGGTCCGGGAAAATCCGGTAGAAGCGGTTGAGGATCTCCGAGTTTTTCGGGCAGGTGGAGGGATCATAAACCACCATCCGGATGGTGCCTCCGTGGAGCGTGGTGACGCCCTGGGTCACCGTGTCCGTGCAGGAGAACATCTCGGTGAGGCGGCGGTGGACGCGGCGGGCGTTGGCACCGCGTTCGGTCTGCTCGCCCTTGAACTTGTCCAACTCACTGAGGACATCGACCGGGATGCAGAGGTGGTTTTCCTTGAAACGCTCGAGCGAGGCCGGGTCGTGAAGCATCACGTTGGTGTCCAGCACGTAGTTTTTCACGCACTGGGAAGGGGCGACCAATCCGAGGTCGCGGGGCCGGGGGTATCCGTTGACGGAGCGCTTGCGCTTGGAGGTGCCGTTGGCGGTGGTGGGGACTTCGAACAGGGCGGATTGTGCCTCTTCGGCGCGGTGGATCATGGTTTTGGTTGGGGTGAACAAAGTAGGGGTTCGAGCTGCGCGGAACTCCCGGCAGCCCGTGTTTCAGCATTCTGGGTGCCATCCTCGGGCACTTGGACTCTCATGCACCTATTCAACAAATCTTAAATATTCAGACCTCCTGCCAAATGACAATCCTGAAATCGGATTGGCAGGCTTTTTGTGTGTCGAAACAGCCAGATCGGGAGACAAGGATAGGTTTGCGGTGGCGTTGTCGTTATGGAACGTTCCGCGCGTCATCGTTAGGAAATCCCCGGGAAACCAGTCTTCATGAGCCACAACAAGAAACTCAACACCAGTGGCGGCTCCGGCCGTCTGGCCGAGATCGAACAGGCGCGGGTGCGGACCCGCCTCGCCGAAGAACAACGCCGCAAGGGGCGCTCCGCGATGGTGTCCGCGGTGATGATCGGATTCTTCGGCTTGGCCGCGGTGTTCGCCTATCTGGAGGTGATGAAACCGGAGAAAGACGGCCCCGGCGCGGTGGAGATCAGCGCCATGCGGGATCCGAAAGCGCCCGCAAAACCAGCGGCGGACGGAAAAACGGACCCGTCCGCGGTGGCGGCGGTGACCCCCGCGCCAGCCGAGTCGGCTCCCGAACCCGTGCGGCCGCCGGTGGTGGCGGAAGAGGAATCCGTGGAGGAGGTCGCCACGCTCGATGGTGAAAAGGTCTTGGTGCTCACCGGTCTCGATGCCGGCCGCAAGGAGACGCTCGACCGCGACAAGGAGCTCATCACCAGGGTCATCGACGAGAAACTATGGGCATCGTACCGCGGCCTGCTGATGCGCTCGATCCAGGAAGGTCTCGGACGGCTGCGGGATGGAGGCGGCCTCAACCGTTTCGACGAGGTGTGGAACACACCGTATCTCTACCGCGCCCTGCTGCGTCATGAGACGCTCGCCGCGTTTTCCGACTCCGCGCTCGGCACGCAGGTGGAGGACGAATATTCCGCGGGATTCCTGCGCTGGCTGCTCGATCACGACGAGGCGATGGAGGAATTCCTGCTGACCTTCCGGCGCGGCGACGATGGCGGCTTCGCGTTGAAATTCCTGACCGACGCGTGGGGTGCCGCCGCGGAGAACTTCCCGAAATACTACAATCTCGCGCTCGCCTGCGCCGTCGTCTTCGACCAACCGGTGCGCATTCCGCACATGATCGGCGAGGAGTCCGGCACCAGCAATCTCGTCGAGCCGCTCCAGCGTTTCCTCTGGTATGTCACCAAGAACGAGAAGGGGAAACTCGCCGCGCCGGTGCACCGCCAATCCGCGCGGGACCTCGTATGGGTCGTCTGCGCACCGGTGACCACGTCCGAACTCGAGTGGGCGATCGACAAGCTCCACATGGGCCGCAAGCGCTGGGGCAACGCCTACGGCATGGTCGAGTATCTGATGGAACGCGCCGTCGAAGGCCTGAACCCGTATGATGAATACAGCTTCGAGGAGATCCTCGACAAAGGCGGCATCTGCGGTGACCAGTCGTATTTCTGCGTCAACACCGCGCGCGCCCAGGGCATCCCGGCGATGGTGCTTGTGGGAGAGACCGACCTCGGCGGCCACGCCTGGGCCGGCGTAAAGATCACCGATGACGAGTGGACCACCGGCGTCGGCCGCATCGGCGGAGTCTCGAAGGGGGAAACCCACAACCCGCAGACCGGCTCGACGATCACCGAGCAGGACATCCTCCAATGGAACGACCGCCAGCAGCAAAGCGAGGTCACCACGTTGTCCGTGTGGCGCCACCTGTGGCTCGCGGATTTCTTCGACAAGTCGGAGGACGACGATCGCCGCGCGGCGGCCATCCGGCTCGCCAACCGCATCGGTCCCGCGTTCACGGAGACGTGGCAGGCGCTGTTCTCGCTGATGGAGCAGGAGACCGAACTGACCGGCAACCCGTATCAGCCCAACAACCTCGAGGAGTGGAAATCCTTCTCCAAGGACATGCGCCGCGAGTTCAAGGACAACCCGCGGATGGCCGGCCTCGCCGCGCGCGCGGAGAGCGAATACATCTTCCCGTATGGCGAGGAGGGTGACGCGCGGCGGCTCCTGATGCGCGAGCGCCGCCGCATCGAGCGCGACTCCGGCGAGCAGAAGGACCTCATCGCCACCTCGCTCCAGCGCGAGGCCAAGCTGCTGCGCGACCGCGGCGGAGACGACGCGGACAAGGACATCATGCGGCTCTACGACCGCGCGCTGCGCGAGTTCGGTGGCGGCCTCACCGGTTTCAAGATGATGGCCGAGGACTACTGGGGGTATTTCAAGGACGACTCCGAGCAGGCCCGCAAGGTCGCGCGCGACATCGAGCTCGCGTTCAAGCGCAAGATCGAGACCGGCGACAAGAACTGGTTCCGCGCCAACGCCGAGTCCGGAGTCTACCGCATGATCATCGGCTACTACCGCCAGGCCGGCGACCCCGATCGCGCGGACATGCTGGAGAAGCGCATCGAGGTGCTCATCCGCCGTGCGAAACGGGGTGCGCTTTAGGGAGAGAGGACGCTCAATCCGAGATGCCTGGCGGCGTCGCAAAGGCGGACGTCGGTGCTGACGATGGACGGGACCCCGGCGGCCAGAACCGCGCCAAGGTGGAATCCATCCAGCGAGCGAAGCGGGATGGGAGGAGTTTGGCTGCGACAAGCCTCCAGGGCGAGGCGGGCCTTTTGTTCGACATCCTCCCCCCACGGAATCTCGAGATAGCGGCCTTCCAAACAGTGGCGTTGGAACGAAGCGGACAACAATCCGGCTCCTCCCGGCGCGATCTCCCCGCGCTGCTCCTTGGCTACCAGCGCGAAGTGCAACTCGACCCGGTGAAGGAAACTGATCGCGGGCACCTCGGACCGGCTGCGAAGCAAGCCGCTGAAGCGGGCCGAATCGCTTTCAGGAGCGTAGAGTTTGATCAACGCAGAGGTATCCCAGTAAATCGCGGAGGGCATGTCGGGAAACGTCAGGTCCGGTCCTGGCGGAGGTCATCCCACGCTTCCTGGGAAGTGTTCGTCGCACTGCCGCTCCGAACCGACTCGGCCAAAGCCGCAAGTTCATCCGCGAAGCTTTCGCGGTCATCGCCACCGCCCGGTCCGGAGCGGAGCGAGGACAAGCGGGCCATTGGCTGGCCGCGGACGGTGATGATGATCTCCTCACCACCTGCCGCACGTTTGACCAAGTCGCTCAGTTGTTCCTTGGCTTCACGCAGCTTCGCAATCATGTGGTCAATGTAGTCACTTGATGCTGCCGGTCAATCCACGAATGGCCGGCAGGCGCATCAGAACGACAGCGAGGCGCCGATGCCGACGGAGTGATAGGAATCCGAGTCCGACGAGCGGAACTCGCCGCGGTAGGTGATGCCGACGCGGAGGCTGTCGTTGATGTCGTAGAAGGCGCCGGCGCCGAGGATGAAGGCGTCGTTGTCGATGCCCGGGACGCCGACCGAGAACGGAGTGGCACCGGCGGCGGTGCCGCTGGCGGTGACGGACTCGCCGGAGCCATTGAGGTCGAACATGTAGCCGAGGTGGCCGGCGAGGGTGAAACCGGGACGGACGACGTAGTCGAAGTCCACGCCCAGATCGAGCAGCGGCGAGTCGATGTCCTGGGACTGGACCGCCAGTGCGG
Source organism: Akkermansiaceae bacterium (assembly GCA_024233135.1). Lineage (GTDB taxonomy): Bacteria > Verrucomicrobiota > Verrucomicrobiia > Verrucomicrobiales > Akkermansiaceae > Luteolibacter. The sequence continues at coordinate 30,564 of JACKPZ010000016.1, forward strand.
CGCCCGGGCCGGTCTCGCGGAAGCTGTCCACTCCGCCATGGATGTAGCGGAACGTGGCACCCGGGGTGACCCGGAAGCCGTCCTTTTCCCATGCCACGGTGCTCACGCCGAGGCTCAGTTCGAAGGCGTCCGAACCGACCCCGTCGGCGGTGAAGCGGCCGCCGGCGCTCTGTCGGGTGGTGTCGTGATCATACACGCCGTAGGTGGCGCTGGCGCTGAGCGTGGTCTGCGAGGACTCGTCGAGCAGGTAGCTGCCGAAGGCGCCGAAGGCGAAACCGGAACTGTCGCTATCGACGAGGTCGCCGCGGACGTCGCCATCGTCGAAACCGAACAGACCGCCGAGCATGATGCCGCTGCCGAAGTCGTGGATGACGCCGGCGGTGACGCTGACCGAATCGATCTCGTATCCAGCGCCGTTGGCCGAGGCATCGACACCGGACGTGTGATAGCTGGTGGTGGCGAATCCCTGGGTGTCTCCGGCGCGTGCAACCGGAGCTTGTTCCGTGGCGGCGAGGACGTGGCTGCGGAGAGCTTGCTCGGTGTAGTCCGCCACACCTCGATAGTCGCCGGGCGAAGCGACCTTGGCGGCTTTGGCGACGGGCATCGCGGCGAGCGCCTTGAGCGGCCTCGCGCCGTCGGTGGCTGCCTCCGCGGCCACCGGCATCTTGGCGATCCGCAGGGATTTCTTGGTGGATGCGGTGGCGGACTTGGTGGAATCAGCCGGCAGCGCGGTGAGGAGTTTGGAGTTTTCGCTGCTTTCGCCCTTGCCGAGTCCGACGAGCTTGCCGGTCTCCTCATCGAAGGCGACCGTATTCTTGAACCCGACGGCGACGAGCGATTTGAAATGCTTGGCGTAAGATCCGGCTTTGAAGAGCCGGACCTCCTGGCCGGCCTTGAGTCCGGAGCCGGTGTTGACGACGACCAGGTTGCCGCCGAATTTCACCGAGCCGGCTTTGATCGACTCGAAGGTCTTCTTGTTCTTCAGCGAAAGGGTGATGGTGCCCTTGTTGAGGAGGCCGCCGGTGACGGTGAGGTCCTTGCCCTTGGCGTTCACGGCGAGGTTGCCGAAGTTCTTGAGGTTGCCGTCGATGGTGCCGGTGCCGAACAGGGAGGCGCCGCGTTTGACGGAGGTGTTCGCATCGGCGTCGCCATTGAGGGTGAGGGTGCCGCGGTTGACCTTCAGGCTGCCGGCGAGATCGCCGGTGACCTTGACGTCGCCCTGGACAGCAATCGGGCCGGTGAGGCTGCCGGAGACCTTGCCGCCCGTGAGTTTCGCAAACTTGTCCACGGTGAGCTCACCTTTGCCGGTGAGTTTGCCGCGGTCCTCCTGGATGTAGGAGGCCACCACGTCGTCGGCCGCTCCGGCGTCGAGCTTCGCGGTCCCGGAAACGAAAACCTTGGCCTTGTCGGCGAGGAGTCCGGTCTTTCCGAGATCGAGCGTGCCGTCGGTGATCTTGACGCGGCGGGCGGCCGAGGAACCGGTGAAGAGCGTCCGGCCACCCAGTTGTTTGAGGGTGCCCTTGCCGAGGTCCGCTTCGATGGTGCCGCCGTTGAGGCGGTAGGTGGATGCGGTCAGGGCGCCGGTGCCGACGATGGTGCCCTTGTTGAGCCGGAGGGTGTTGACCTTGTCGTCGAAGGCTCCGAGGTCGAGGGTGCCGGTGCCGACGCGGAGGATCGAGCTGTCGGAGAGCAGATTCGAGGAGCCCAGCGTGAGGGTGCCGCCGAAGACGTTCACGTAGTCGGCCGCGGATTTCCCGTTGAGGAGGGTGTTGGAAGCGGTCTGGAACAGGGAGCCGGTGCCGAGGTTGGCGTTCACCGTGCCACCGAGCAGCTTGTAGGTGGTGGCGGTGAGGGTGCCGCTGCCGTCGAGGATGCCGCCGTCGAGAAGGAAACTTCCGACGCTGTCGCTGAAGGTTCCGAGGGAGAGCGTCCCGCCCGCGATGCGGAGGTCGGCGGAGTCGGCGAGGCGGTTGGAGGCGCCCAGCGCGAGGGTGCCTCCGTTGACGTTCACGCGGGTGGCGGCGGAGCTGCCGTTCAGGTTGGTGGTGCCGGATACCTGGGTGAGCGTGCCGGTGCCGAGGTTGGCGTGGATGTCGCCGCCATACAGCGAGTAGGAAGCGGCGCTCAGTGTTCCGGTGCCGGCGAGAGTGCCGCCGGCGAGGGTGAAGGACCCGACGGTGTCGGAAAACGCGCCGAGGTCGAGGGTGCCGGCGCCCAAGGTGACGGCCGAGCCGACCGAGAGACGGGCGGACGCGCCGAGGGCGAGCGTGCCGCCGGTGATGTTGACCTCATGGGCGGCGGAGGTGCCGTTGAGGAGGGTGGTGCCGGACAGTTGGTTGAGCGTGCCGGTGCCGAGTTTCGCATTCACCGTGCCGCCCGCGAGGTTGTAGATGGTGGCGGTGAGGGTGCCGCTGCCGTTGATGGTTCCACCATTGAGGATCAGGTTTTCCACGACGTCGCTGGAGACGCGGACATCGAGGGTGCCGGCGCTTTCCACGGTGACGGTGGCGTTGTTCGCCAGACGGTCCGATCCGCCGAGGGCGAGGGTGCCGCCGAGGATGTTCACGTCGAGCGCGCCGGACGTGCCCTGGAGGGTGGTGGTATTGGAGAGCTGGTTCAGCGTGCCGGCTCCGAGGTTCGCCTTCACCAGGCCGCCGTTGAGGTCGTAGGTGGAGGCGATCAGGGTGCCGGTGCCGTCGAGGGTGCCGCCGTTGAGGGTGAAGGTGCCGACGGTGTCGCTGAAGGCGCCGAGGTTGAGCGTGCCGGGGCCGACCATGAGGTCCGCGGTGTCGGACAGGCGGTCCGAAGCGCCGAGGGTGAGGGTGCCGCCGGTGATGTCGAGCGACGAGGCGGACGATGTCCCGTTGAGGAGTGTCGAGTTTCCGATGTGGGTGAGGATGCCGTCGCCGAGGTTGGCGTTCACGGTGCCGCCGTTGAGCGTGTAGGTGGCGGCGGTAAGCGTGCCGCTGCCGTTGAGCATGCCGCCGTTCAATCGGAAGCTGCCGACGGTCTCATGGAAGGTGGTGAGATCGAAGGTGCCCGCGTTTACGACGAGATCCGCGGTGTCGAGCAGACGCTCGGACGCGCCGAGGGTGAGGGTGCCGCCGTTGATATTCACCGAGGTAGCCGCGGAGCTGCCGAGGAGCAGGGTGTTGTTGGCGATCTGGTTGAGCGTGCCGGAACCGAGGTCGGTGTGAACCGTCGAACCGCTGAGGTTGTAGGTGGTGGCGGTGAGGTTGCCGGTGCCGGCGAGGATGCCGTTGACCAGGGTGAAACTGCCGACCGCGTCGTCGAAGGCCCCGATGTCGAGTGTTCCGGAGTTCACCGTGACGTCGGCGGTGTCGGAGAGGCGGTGGGAGGCGCCTAGGGCGAGCGTGCCGCCTTGGATGTTCACCGTTCCCGCGGCGGAGGTGCCGTTGAGGGTGGTGGTGTTGGCGAGCTGAGTCAGGGTGCCGGTGCCGAGGTTCGCGTTCAGCGTGCCGCCGTTGAGCGAATAGGTGGAGGCGGTGAGCGTGCCGCTGCCGTCCAAGGTGCCCCCGTTGAGGGTGAAGCTGCCGACCGTGTCGCTGAAGCCGCCGATGTCGAGGGTGGCGCTGCCGATGGTGAGGGCGGCGGTGTCAGCGAGGCGGTCCGAGGCGCCGAGGACCAGGGTGCCGCCGTTGACATTGACGATGGCGGCGCCCGATGTGCCGTTGAGGGTCGTGGTGTTGGCGAGCTGGGTGAGCGTGCCGGTGCCAAGGTTCGCATTCACCGTGCCGCCGTTGAGGGAATAGGTGGAGGCGGTGAGCGTGCCGCTGCCGTCAAGCGTGCCGGAGTTCAAGGTGAAGGTGCCGACCGTGTCGCTGAAGGCCCCGAGGTCCAGGGTGGCGGCGGTGACGGTGACGGCCGCACCGTTTGCCAGGCGGTCGGACGCGCCGAGGGCGAGCGTGCCGCCGATGATGTTGACGGTGGAGGCGGACGAGCTGCCGTTGAGCAGCGTGGTGTTGGCAAGCTGGGTGAGGATACCGGTTCCGAGGTTGGCGTTCACGGTGCCGCCGTTGAGCGTGTAGGTGGCGGCGGTGAGCGTGCCGCTGCCGTTCAGCATGCCGCCGTTCAGGGTGAAGCTGCCGACGGTGTCGCTGAAGGCGCCGAGATCCAGAGTCCCGGCGCTGGCGATGGTGACGGCCGCGGTGTCCGCGAGCCGGTTCGAGGCGCCGAGGGCGAGAGTGCCTCCGTTGACGTCCACCGTAGAGGCTGCCGAGCTGCCGTTGAGGGTGGTGGTGTTGCCGATCTGCGTGAGAGCACCGGTGCCGAGATTGGCATTCACGGTTCCACCGTTGAGAGCGTAGGTGGTGGCGGTGAGCGTGCCGCTGCCGTTGAGGATCCCTCCGTTCAGCGAGAAACTACCGACGGTGTCGCTGAAAGCGCCAAGATCCAAAGTACCGGCAGCGGCGATGCTGACGGCGGCGGTGTCCGCGAGCCGGTTCGAGGCACCCAGCACGAGAGTGCCGCCATTGACATCGACGGTGCCGGCGGAGGAAGTTCCGTTGAGAATGGTGGTGTTGCCGATTTGGGTAAGGGCGCCGGTGCCGAGATTGGCGTTCACGGTGCCGCCGTTGAGTCCGTAGGTGGCGGCGGTGAGGGTGCCGCTACCGCCGAGGGTGCCACCGTTGAGCGTGAAACTACCGACCGTGTCGCTGAAGGTGGCGATGTCGAGGATCGCGGAGTTCACCGTGACAGCCGCGGAATCCGAGAGGCGGTTGGAAGCGCCTAGAGTGAGGGTTCCACCGTTGACGTCCACCGTTCCGGCCGCCGATGTGCCGTTGAGGAGCGTGGTGTTTCCGATCTGCGTGAGGACGCCGGTTCCGAGGTTGGCGTTCACGGTGCCGCCGTTGAGGCCGTAGGTGGCGGCGGTGAGGGTGCCGCTGCCGTTGAGCATGCCGCCGTTGAGGGCGAAGCTGCCGACGGTATCGCTGAAGGTTGTTAGGTCGAGGATCGCGGAGTTCACCGTGACCGCCGCGCTGTCCGCCAGGCGGCTGGAGGCGCCCAGGGTGAGGGTGCCGCCGTTGATATCGACGGTGCCGGCGGCCGAGCTGCCGTTGAGGAGGGTGGTGTTTCCGATTTGCGTGAGGACGCCGGTGCCGAGGTTGGCGTTCACGGTTCCTCCGTTGAGTCCGTAGGTGGCGGCGGTGAGCGTGCCCGTGCCGTCGAGGGTGCCGCCGTTGAGGGCGAAACTACCGACGGTGTCGTCGAACGTGACAAGGTCGAGGATTGCGGAGTTCACCGTGACGGCCGCGGAATCCGAGAGGCGGTGGGAAGCTCCGAGCGTGAGCGTTCCGCCATTGATGTCGACGGTGGCGGCGGAGGAGGTCCCGTTGAGGAGCGTGTTGTTGGAGAGCTGGGTAAGGATGCCCGCGCCAAGGCTGGCGTTCACCGTGCCGCCGTTCAGATCGTAGGTGGCGGCGGTGAGGGTGCCGCTGCCATTGAGCATTCCACCGTTGAGCGTGAAGCTGCCAACCGTGTCGTTGAAGGTGACGAGATCGAGGATCGCGTTTCCAACGGTGACCGCCGCGCTGTCCGCCAGTCGATCGGATGCGCCCAGCGTGAGGGTGCCGCCGCTGACGTTGACCGTGGCGGCGGATGACGTGCCGTTCAGGGTCGTGGTGTTGGAAAGCTGGGTGAGGATCCCGTTTCCGAGATTGGCGTTCACCGTGCCGCCGTTGAGATCGTAGGTGGCGGCGGTGAGCGTGCCGCTGCCATTCAGCATGCCGCCGTTGAGAGTGAAACTGCCGACGGTGTCGTCGAACGTGACAAGGTCGAGGATCGCGTTTCCAACGGTGACCGCGGCGCTGTCCGCCAAACGGTCGGATGCACCGAGGGTGAGGGTGCCGCCGTTCACGTTGACGGTTCCGGCAGCCGAGCTTCCGTTGAGCAGGGTGCTGTTGGTCAGCTGGGTGAGGATGCCGGTCCCAAGATTGGCGTTCACGGTGCCACCGTTCAGATCGTAGGTGGCGGCGGTGAGGGTGCCGCTGCCGTTGAGCATGCCGCCGTTGAGAGTGAAGGTGCCGACCGTGTCGTTGAAAGCGCCGATGTCGAGGGTGGCGGAGGCGATCGCGAGGTCCGCGGTGTCGAGCAGTCGGTCCGAGGCACCCAGGGTGAGGGTGCCGCCGTTGATGTTTACGGTGGCAGCGGAGGATGTGCCGTTGAGAAGTGTGGAGTTCCCGATCTGGGTGAGGATGCCCGCGCCGAGATTCGCGTTCACCGTGCCGCCGTTCAGGTCGTAGGTGGCGGCGGTGAGTGTGCCGCTGCCGTTGAGGGTGCCGCCGTTGAGCGCAAAGCTTCCGACCGTGTCGTCGAAGGTGACCAAGTCGAGGGTCGCGTTTCCAACGGTGACCGCCGCGTTGTCGGCTAGGCGGTTTGATGCGCCGAGCGCGAGTGTGCCGCCGTTCACGTTGACGGTGGCGGCGGATGACGTGCCGTTCAGGGTCGTGGTGTTGGAAAGCTGGCTGAGGATGCCCGCGCCGAGGTTGGCGTTCACCGTGCCGCCATTCAGATCGTAGGTGGCGGCGCTGAGGGTGCCGCTGCCATCGAGCGTGCCTCCGTTGAGAGTGAAACTTCCGACCGTTTCATCGAAACCGCCGATGTTCAGAATCGCGGAGCCCAAGGTGACCGCCGCGTTGTCCGCGAGGCGCTCGGAAGCACCGAGTGTTAGATTTCCTCCGGTGATGTTGACCGTGGCGGCGGACGAAGCGCCGTTGAGCGTGGTGGTGTTGGAAAGCTGGTTGAGGATGCCCGCGCCGAGCTTGGCGTTCACCGTGCCGCCGTTCAGATCGTAGGTGGCGGCGCTGAGGGTGCCGGTGCCGTTGAGCGATCCGCCGTTGAGCGCGAACGATCCGACCGTGTCGCTGAAACCGACGATGTCGAGGATCGCCGATCCGACGGTGACGGCGGCGCTGTCGGAGAACCTGTCGGACGCGCCGAGCGTGAGGGTGCCGCTGTTGACGTTCACCACAGATGCCGCGGACGTGCCGTTGAGCAGCGTGGCGTTTCCGATCTGATTCAGGATGCCTGCGCCGAGGTTGGCATTCACCGTGCCGCCGTTCAGATCGTAGGTGGCGGCGGTGAGCGTGCCACTGCCGTCAAGCGTGCCGGAGTTGAGTGTGAAACTGCCGACGGTGTCGCTGAAGATACCGAGGTTGAGGATGGCGGAGTTCACCGTGACGGCCGCGTTGTCCGCCAATCGATCGGAGGCACCGAGCGTGAGGGTGCCGCCGTTCACGTTGACCACCGATGCGGCGGATGTGCCGTTGAGCAACGTGGTGTTTCCGATCTGATTGACGGTGCCGCTGCCGAGATTGGCGTTCACCGTGCCGCCGTTGAGCGCATAGGTGGAGGCGGTGAGCGTGCCGCTGCCGTTGAGGGTTCCCGAGTTGAGCAGGAACGAACCGACGGTGTCGTTGAACGTGCCGAGATCCAGCGTGCCGGAGTTCACCGTGACCGCGGCGCTGTCGAACAGGCGGTTCGACGAGCCGAGCGTGAGAGTGCCGCCGTTCACGTTTACGAGCGATGCCGCCGAAGTCCCGTTGAGCAACGTGGAGTTCGTGAGTTGGTTGAGGGTGCCGGTGCCGAGGTTGGCGTTCACCGTGCCGCCGTTGAGGTCATAGGTGGAGGCGGTGAGCGTGCCGCTGCCGTTGAGCGAGCCGCCATTGAGGGTGAAACTTCCGACCGTGTCGTTGAACGAGCCGATGTTGAGGATCGCGGAGTTCACCGCGACGGCCGCGCTATCGGACAAACGGTTGGATGCGCCGAGCGTGAGCGTGCCGCCGTTCACCTGCACCACCGATGCGCCCGACGTGCCGTTGAGCAACGTGGTGTTTCCGATCTGGCGGAGCGTGCCGGTTCCGAGGTTGGCGTTCACCGTTCCGCCGTTGAGATCATAGGTGTTGGCGGTGAGGGTGCCGCTGCCGTTGAGCAGGCCGCCGTTCAGCGTGAAGCTGCCGACCGTGTCGTTGGATGCGCCGAGGTTGAGCGTGCCGGTGCTGGCGACGGTGACCGCCGCCGAGTCGGCGAGCCGGTTGGAAGCGCCTAGAGTGAGCGTGCCGCCGTTGATATTCACCGTTTCCGCGGCCGACGTTCCGTTGAGCAAGGTGGTGCCGGTGAGTTGGCTGAGGATGCCGGCGCCGAGATTTCCATTCAAGGTGCCGCCATTGAGGTTGTAGGTGGCGGCGGTGAGCGTGCCGCTGCCGTTGAGCGTTCCGTCGTTGAGCGTGAAGCTGCCGACGATGTCGTTGAATGCCCCGAGGTTGAGGATGCCGGTGCCGGAAACGGTCACGGCCGCGCTGTCGGACAAGCGGTCGGACGCACCGAGCGCGAGCGTGCCGCCGTTGATGTTCACCGTGGCCGCGCCGGAGGTGCCGCCAAGGATGGTGGTGTTGACAATCTGCGTCAGGACGCCGGCGCCGAGGTTGGCGTTGATGGCGCCGCCGCTGAGGTTGTAGGTCGCGGCGGTGAGCGTGCCGGTGCCGTCGAGCGTGCCGGTGTTGATCGCGAAGGTGCCGACCGTGTCGTTGAAACCGGCGAGGTTCAGGCTGCCGCCCGCGATTTTCACAGCCGCGGAGTTATGGAGTCGGTCGGAGGCCCCGAGGGTGAGCGAGCCGCCGTTGATGTTGACGTCGACCGAGGCGGAGGTTCCGTTGAGGAGCGTGGTGTTTCCGGTCTGCGTGAGGATGCCGGCGCCAAGATTCGCGTTCACCGTGCCGCCGTTGAGCGTGTAGCTGGTGGCGGTGAGCGTGCCGGTGCCGTTGAGGTTTCCGGAGTTCAGCGAGAAGGTGCCGACGGTGTCGTTGAACGCGCCGAGGTTGAGCGTGCCGGTGTTGAGCGTCAGGGCGGCGGAATCGAGCAGGCGGTTCGACGCGCCGAGTTCGAGGGTGCCGCCGTTGACGTTCACGGTCGCGGAGGCCGAGCTGCCGTTGAGAATCGTCGTATTGCCGATCTGCGTCAGGGTGCCGGCGCCGAGATTGGCGTTCACAGTCCCGCCGTTGAGCGTGTAGCTGGATGCGGTGAGCGTGCCGGTGCCGTCGAGGATGCCGGTGTTGATCGCGAATGTCCCCACGGTGTCGCTGAAGCCGACGAGGTTGAGCCGGCCGCTGTTGATCGCGACCGCGGCCGAGTCCGAAAGACGGTTCGACGAACCGAGTGCGAGCGTGCCACCGTTCACGTTCACCGCGGACGCGGCGGACGTGCCGTTCAGGAAAGTGGTGGTCGTGCCGATCTGGTTGAGCGTGCCGGTGCCGAGGTTGGCGTTCACGTTGCCACCGTTCAGGTTGTAGGTGGTGGCGGTGAGCGTGCCGGTGCCCGCGAGGATGGCGGCGCCGTTCTGGTTGTAGGTGCCGACGGTGTTGTTGAAGGCTCCGAGGTTGAAGGTCGCGCCGGATTGCAGCGTGAGATCACCCGCGACGATCTGGTTGTTGGCCGACAGCGCGACCGTGCCCTGTTGGAACTCGGCGGATGTCGCCGTGATCGTGGCGCCGGGCGCGAGCGACGCGGTGCCGTTCGTGTTCCAGATGAAACTCCCGGCCGTGTTCGCGCCGGTGATGGTCGTGCCGCTCAACAGGCTGAACGACGCGTTTCCGGTGGCGTTGAAATGCAGCGATCCCAACGAGGCGGTGCCCGCGCCGCCGCCGAGGTTGATGGAGGTGGCGTTGAGGTCGGCGGCACCGGTGACGGTCACGGGGCCCGAGTTCGTGAGCGCGCCGCCCGAGTTCACGGTGAGCGTGGTGGCGTTGACCGTGCCGAGGTCGGTGTCGCCCAGTTCGGTGAGGGAAACCGTGGTGCCTGTTAGGCCGACCGTGCCGAAGTTGTTCCCGGCGTTCGTCAGCGTGATGTTGTTCGCCCCCGCGTCGAACTCGGCGAGGCCGGTCACGTTGACGGCACCCGTCTGGGTGATCGCGCCGCTGGATGTAAGATCGAGCGATCCGGCGTTCACTCCGGCGAGACTGGTGGAGCTGGCCTCGCGGATGGTGACCGCGTTTCCGGTGAGGCTCAGCGATCCGAAGTTGTTCTCCGGTCCGGCCAGCGTGATGTCGGACGTGCCCGCATCGAAGGTGGCGAGGCCGTCGGCGCGGAGGATGTGCGCGTTGTCCTGGGTGATGCCCGCCGTGGCTTGGACGGAGATGGATCCCGTGAACTCGACCACGCCGTTGAGCGCCACGCCGCCGTTGTCCGCGACGAGAGAGAGGCCGCCGCCGAAGAAATTCGAGAGATTCGCGCTGACGTTGATGCCGTCATGCGCCTGGACGACGAGTGTGTTCGCATTCGTCCACGTGACCGGGCTGATGATGTTGATGCCCGCTCCGCCCGGTCCGGAGTTGGTGACCGTCACGGTGGGATTCGTGGCGAGCGCGTTGACCACCGAGGTTTCGGAAACCACGGCGTCGAGGGCGTAATTGAGCGGGGAGAAAACGGGCGAACCGGTGACGTTCGTTTCCGTCCCACCGATGGTCAGCAGGCCCGCGGCTTGGACGTAGGGCGCCCCCATGCAAAGGTAGATCGCGGAGGTCAGGAATCGGTGGGATGCTTTCATGAAGGGTGTGTCAGGGTGAGGTTGCGAGTTGGGACCGGCTCGCTTCCGGGGCCAAGGGACTGGCGGGATATCGGGACTGGATGAGAGAGTGGAATTCCGCTTCCGCGGCCTCGCGGAGACGATTGCGCTCGGCCTGCTCGAGCTCGCCGGAAACGCTTTCGAAGGAGCGGACGAAGGCGGGCTGGACGGCCATGCAGCGCACGAGGAACACGCCTTCCGGGCGGGTGATCACGTCGCTGACGTCACCGGGTTTCTCTAACGAAAACGCGATCTCCGCGGCGGCCTTGCCCAACGGATCGGCACCGCCCTCGCGCCCGAACCAGCCGAGGACGCCGTTGGAGAAACGGGACGCCGCATGTTCGGAATGATCCACACTGAGGACCGAGAATCCCTGCGCGGGATTCTTCACCAGATCGTTGTTCGCGAGAAACCACTCGCGCGCCTTGGCGAGCGTCTCCCCGTATTTCGCCGCCCGTTCCGGGTCCCCGCCGGGATCCAGCCACAGCACGGCGACCTGGCGCTTTTCCTCCGAGCGGAACTCGCCGTTTCGTTCCTGATAGATCTCGCGCAGCCGTGCTTCGGGAATCTCCGCACTGGCGACGGCCCTCAGCTTCGGATCCAGCTCGGTCTCCCGCAGCCGTGCGATGAGGATGCGCGCGATCTCGGCGCGGGTGATGGGGTCGTCCCCCATGCCGGCGTCGAGGGCGGCACGGGTCATGCGGGCGCGGTCCTCGAGTTCGTCGAGCGCCAGCCGGCGGGATGCGTCGTCCGTGCGGCCGGCGTGTTTCTCGCGGAGCTGATAGAGAACGTCTTCTTCGGTGACCGTCACCGCGCCGACACGAAGCAAGACCCCGTCGGCGGACGGGGCCGCGGCCTGCTCCTTCGTTTCCCGTTTGCAGGAAACGACGGCCAGGCCGGCGATCGCGAGGGTGGTGACGGTGGGGCGGATCATGGGTTGTTGTTGCGGATCACCGCGCTGCCGCTGCCGCGCTGGAATTCCCACATGAGAAGGTGGCTGCCGCCGAGGGTTTGTTGGACGGCGACGGCCGGGCCGCTCGTCTCCGCCTGCTTCACGCCATCGATGTAGAACGCGAAGTGGTCGCCCGGACCGGCGCCGCGGATCTCCATTTCAAAGTCGAGCACCGTTCCGTCGCCCGCCTCGGCAACGATGCGGCTGGAGCTTCCGGTCGTGCCGCCCGCGCTGGTGAGCGCGCCGGTGGATGCCTCCGGTTTCCACACCGCGTCTCCGCTGATGCCGAAGCGGTCGGTGCCGGCGAGATCGATGATGCTGGTCGTGGCGAGCTCGCCGGGCACCAGCTTGAAGCCCATCCGATAGAAACGCTTGTCCTGACCGGTCGGAAGCGGTTCGCCCACCAACTTGCGGCCGGTCGGATCGTCCGCCTCGGTGAACGCGGCGCTGTCGTCGGCCCAGCCGTCGAGCGTCGAGGTGGCCTCCACGGTCCAGCGGACGTCGGCGGCGTTCATCGGGCTGTGCGTCAGGATTTCCGGACGCCCCTCCGCGATGCGGAACGAAATGTGGTGGCCGCCCAGCAGGTCAGGCGAGTCGAGTCCGAACGCGTAGGCCTGGAGGTATTTGGAAACCTGTTCGCGCGACATGCTCGATAGATCCGCCAAGCTGTTCAGCGCGCCTTCGGAGGCCGCCTGCAGCCAGCGGTCGAATCCCGCGCCATCCGCTCCGGCGGTGGTGGTGGCCGCGTAGAGCAGCGCCTCGTTCGGATTTCCGATCTGATAGTCGCCGCCGGGCGCGAGTTGGAACAGGACCACTTTCGGGCCGCCTGTGAGACCGGAGGAAATCGGAGTGATGGCGACCTCGGCGGATTCCACGCCGTCGGCGAGGGTGATCGAGTCCGGCACGTCCGCGATGTGGACGCCTTCCTCGGCGGTTCCGCCGAGCGAGAGATCCACGGTCAGAGCGCCGGTGGCATCGCCATCGCGATGGATGCGGACGAGCGCCGCCTGCGAAGTCGAGGAAACGGCGTTCGGCGTGACGACCTCCAGCCAGACCATCGGCAGATCGCTGACGTTCACTTCGACCGCGGCACCAGCGACGCTGTATTTGAACTGCGGCAGCACCGCGACCTGCACCGACTTGCTGCCGGTGGTGGCGAGGTCGGGCACCGGACGGACGGTCAGGGTCCTCGTGGTCACGCCTCGGGCGAAACGGATCACCGAGCGGTGCGCCTCGTTTTCCACGGCGCCGTCGATGGTGAATTTCCCGCCGAGCGCGTCTTCGAAAAACCCGAGCGGCACGTCGAGCTCGGCGGCGGTTCCCGCGCCGCTGCGGGTGACGACGATCTGGAACGGTGCGTCCGGCGAGGCCGGGGCTCCGCCAGCCAGCGCAACCTGGATGGTGGAGGGAATGCCGAGCCCGCCCATGCGGATGCGGCCTTCAACGATGAGCTGGATGAGTTGGTTGCTGCCGACCACCTTGTTTTCCAAGGTGATCTCCTGGGTCACGCCGCCCGGACGCTTCACGATGAGCACCGAGTCGAGCGTCGGCGTGGGCGTGGTGAAATTCGCGTCCAAGCGGACCGAGATCGACTGCCGGGCGTCACCCGTCTGCCCCCAGAACAATGCTGATAGATCGATGATATCATGTTCCAGATCGAAGTCGGTGATGCGGTCCGCGCCGGTGTCCACGCCGCCGAAGACGAATCGGTCCTCCCCTCCCCCGCCGGTCAGGACGTCGGCGCCGGGACCGCCCGAGAGCGTGTCGTCCAGCGGTCCGCCGCCGATGCGGTCGTCGCCGTGACCGCCGCGGATGATCTGCGGATGTCCGGAGTTCTCCGCGGACAACTCCACCGCCTTGAGGCCGGTGCTGAGGTCCCAGATGACCGAGCCACCCCACTTCGAGTCGAGGTAGTCGTGGACGTCGCGGAGTTTCTGCTCGGGCAGCGCGGTGGGGAAAACGAGCAGCTCGCGGAGTTGGCCGGACAGCGAATCCGTTAGAGGGTCCGTGCCCGAGGAAACCGCGGAGCGGCGTCCGCCGATCGTCGGCAGAACCGGCTCGATTGTTTCCGCGGCGATGTTCTCGCCGTCATACGAGAGGCCGTAGACATTCTGGAGCAGGCCGCCCTCGCGGCGGAAGATCGAGATCGCGTCACGGCCCGAAATGTCGGCGTAGCCGCGGGCGGAAATCCCGTCCATCTGATAGACCGGCGCGCCGGGATACGAGATCGCCTGGCTGGTGGGCGAGATCTTCAGGAAGCCGCGGTTGGTGGAGAGCACCGTCTGCGGCGCGTCCGACGAGCCGGCGGCGCGGTAGGCGGCGAGCACGGTGTGGTTGGCGCTGGAAATCGCCGCGTCCTGGAAGAACAAGTGCGCCGAGGCGGATGCGGAGAAATCCGCGGCGTGATCGGTGACGCGCGGCTGATAGTCCGCGACCGGTTGGGACGCGTTGCGGGCGTTGCCGGAGCGATCGGGCCAGGTGCCCACCGAACTGCCGGTGAGGTCCATGCCGTCGAGCCAGAGCGTCGAGTCGTTGCCATCGGACGTGCTCGGCGTGGTCACGCGGACGACGACCTCACCGGATGTTTCCTCGCCGCCGTCGTTCCAAGCGACCGGAAGGGCGAGTTGTTTCAGAGCGCGGTCCGTGTGGTGGATGCTGAGGCGGCCGGAGCGGATGTCGGCCAGGGTGAGACCGCGTGTTTCATCGGCTGCGAGAGGGACGCCATCGACATCAAGGGTGAAGCCCGCGGCGACACCGGTGAAGCTGAGCTGGATGTCTTCCGGGAGCGTGTCCGAATCGAGCACGTGCAGGAACACACCGGCCACGCCGGACTCCGGCACAAGGATCTCGGCGGTGGCGAGCTGCGGCTCGCGGTTGCTGACGTTGGGATCTCCGCCGCGATGGTATTCGTCGAGGTTGGTCCAGCCGTCCTCGTCGGGGTCATCGCCGGAGTCGGCGAGGGTCTCGTCGAGACCGTGGAGTTTCTCCCACCAGTCGGGCAGGCCGTCGCCGTCGGAATCCACGCTGTCGCCGGGCACCAGCAGGTCGAGCCGGTAGTCGGCCCCGCGGCTGGCGAAACTCAGGCCGTAGAACTCCTTGCTGCCGTCCGGAAGGGTCGCGTCACGGCCGTCGATGGTGATTTCCTCCACCCGGAAGTTGGTGGACGCCGAGCTGATGGAGAGGAACTCGTTGATCCGCGGAGCTTCCGGCAGATAGGCGAGCGGCACGTCGATGGCATAGGAAAACGGCTTGATCGAACCATCTCCGGTGGGCCGCAGGTCGGCCTTGAGCGTGACGCGGTTCGTCGGGCTGGATTGATTGACGAAGGTCATCTCCAACTCGCCGGCCTGGAGCAGCACCGTCTGGGCGCCGCCGACCTGGCGGACCTCGCCATAAAAGGTGACCACCGAGTCGGTGAAGCCGGTGGCGGCCGCCAGCCAGCCGGGAACGAGCGCGGCGCTGAGGAGGACGTGATGTGTTTTCATCGGATGGCGCTGTTAGAGATGGCGTGCCGCGGGCGGGTCACTGGCCTTGATGGGAGTAGGTTTTGAAGTGGAGTTTGATATCGCCGATCGTGTCCGCGAGTTTTGTCAAACCGGTGGTGGGATCCGCGTGCAGACCGGCGCCGGGGATCACGAGCATCCACTCGGAGTTCCAGACCGAGCGTCCGATCAGGCGCGAGTCGAGGATCAGCTCGCTGTCGTCGGCTTCGGGGTCGCCGTTGTCGTGATACATGCGGAAGTCACCGTGGCGCCGCAGCTCGCCATAGCCTCCATCGACGCCGTTGAGCGTCGGGATGTAGCCGGGCGACGACAGGTTGCTCTGGTTGATGACAAACGGCGTGGGGATGCGCTGTTCATTGACGCTCCACATCCGGGTGAACGGCTGCGTCGACGTGGAGGTGCGGAGGAAGTCGTTGCCGATGGGGACCATGTAGGCGCGCGGCGTGGTGGATAGATTGGCCGCGTTGTAGTTTTCCAACCAGACGCCGAAGGCGCGCACCTTGGTGGCGAAGTTGGCGGAGCTGTAGCTGTGGTCGCCCGGCAGCAGCGGCCGGCCGAAGACGTTGAGACCGGGTTCGATGCACGTCGGGAAACGGATCACGATCCCGGGCTGCGGCGTGGTCGTGCTGGCGAACGGGCGGCAGTAGCGGACGAACTCCGGCAGCTTGTTGAGGTCCGGAACGATCCGCGCCTTGAGGGCGTCCTTCCAGCGGTCGTCGCTGGCGGCCGTGCCACCGTCGTCGAGCGGCGGACCGATGCGGAACAACTCGCCACGCAGCGAGATTTTCTCCGCCGCGAACTGCGGGTTGTTGATCCCGAGCTGGCCTTTGAGCACCTGGAAGTTGCCGTTGAGGTGGTTCAGGATTTCCGCGAGGCCTCCTTGGCCGGCCGCGGGCACGCCGTCACTCCACAGACCGAGCTGGCGCTCCTTGACGATCTGGTCATAGACCGGGCCGGGGGCCGCCGAATGGCCGGGGTCGAGACTCGTCTCGAAATCATACGCCTTGGCGGTGAGCCATGTGTAGCGGGCGGCGTGGTTGAACGCGGTCTGGTATTTGCCCATCGCCTCGTTGCGGGAAAGGCGGAGGACCATGTCCTGATAGCGGTTCTTCTGCACCATCGCGGCCAGCGACTTGTTGAAGGCCTCGCGCTCGCGCAACAGGCGGAAACCCTCGGCCTGCGCGGTGAAGTATTCCTGACGCAGGATCTCCAGATTCTGCAGGCGCTCGCCGATCGCGGCGCGCATCGGCGCCTCGGCCCCGGAGAGAAGCTCGATCTCGGCCATCATCCCCTCGACCTCCGATACGTAGTCGACCCGGGCTCCGTCGCGTTCGAGACGGGCGATCACCTCGTCGCGCACGAGTTCCGCGATCCGGATGCCGATTTCCGCGATATCGTTGGCGGTATCGGTCGCGGTGCCGAACCCGACCGCCGACGCGAGGGCGATGCCCCGGCCGATGGAGGTGACGTCGTTGGAGAAACCGACGCTCGTCGGAAACGCCTCCGCAATGGCCTCCGCCACTCCTTCCGCGGTGTTGCCGATGATCTTGGCGATGCCGATGCCGGTCTGCACGGCCACGACGGTCGAGTTGATGCCGGCGCGGACACCGGTGATCGCATCGTCGAGACCTTCCTTGTCATCGATCAACTCGATCTGGTTGCGGAGGCGCAGGACCAGCGTTTCGTAGTCTCCGAGGAACGCGACGTAGGTATCGATGTCTCCCTTGAGGGCGACCTCCTCGCGCAGCATTTCCTCGAGGGCGCGCTGGATTCTTCCGTAGCTGGTGCGCTGACCCCAGTCGTCCGGCGCCTTGTAGCCGTAGTCCGAAGCCCGTGCGATCGGCATCGTGAACGTCGCCGTCGGGTCCTCGTAGCTGTTGCCGAGGATGAAGGTCTGCACCGCGGTGCTGAGCTGGGTGCTTCCGCCCGAGGTGCTCTTGTAGATGTCGACCAGATCCTTGTTGGACGCGAGTCCGATGACGGTGTTCTTGATTTCGTTGAACTCGAGCGTGGTCGTGTCTTCGGAACCGGTGCCGTCGGGGATGACCTGCTCCACCTTGGTCCGGTCGAGATAGGCGAAGAGCAGGTTGTCCGGGCCTTCGTAACCTTCAGGGAAGGCTTTACCGAAGCCGATGGTGCCGGAGTAGGGACGGCCGAAGATCTCGATGAGGCGGTTGCGATAGTCGAGGTCCTGGCGCATCGCCTCATGGAGCAACTCGTCGGTGTCGTCCGAGATCCGCCGCAGCTTGTTGTCCGCCTGCGCCGCGAAATCGAGAGTTGCGAGGGCGTTTTCTCCGGCGGCGACGGCGCGTTCGTAGATCTGCTCGAAGTGCAACTGTCCTTCCCATGATTCGTGGTCGTAGAACGGATCGATGTCGAAGGTGATGGCGTCCGAGTCGAAACCGAGCGGGTTCACCCCGCCGTCGGCCTCGTCCATGGCGACCTGGATTTCATGGAACGCGGCGGCGATTTCACCGATCTCGTCGATGGCTCCCGAGCGCTCGATCTTGTCGAGGCCCTCCGGATTCGGCACCGGGGTGGCGCCGGACGCGTCTTCCGGCAGCAGCGCGTTGGCGACAGCCCAGTCGAAATACGCGGCTTGTCCGGCGCGATGACCCCACTCGGAGACACCCCACGCGCGGGCCGGGTCGGCGCTGTCGGTGTAGCCCTGCCACTGGCCGTCCGGGTTCTGGGTGTATTTGAGTCGGTAGGTGCCGCGGACGATGTCGCGTCCGGCGCGGGCGCGTCCGGCGGCGAGCTTGGCGAAGGACTTCTCGTCGAGGTAGTCGACCTCAAGGACGTTCTGCATCAGCGAGTACAACTCGGAGCGGGACCGCCAGCTGAAGTTGGTGGCCTGGAGCAGGTCGTAGTGCTTGTCGATCGCGTTGACGAAGTGGCCCCACGCGTCGCCATGTCCCTGCGGGAAGAGGATGCGGGCGTCGTCCTCGTTGATGAAGCCGTCGGTGTTGGCGTCATAGATGTTGTAGTTGACGTTGTAGGCCGCCTCGCCGAGCCCCTTGGCGTAGTTCCAGAACATCCTGTTATACACCGGATAACTCTTCCGGAAATCCGTGCCGCGCAGCAGCGAGAGTTCCTCGTGCAGGAGGTCGGGCTCGAAATTCTGGAACGCATGGGTGAACGATGCCACACCATCCAGCCCGTCGTCGTCGCCAACGGTGATCGTCGGGTCCTGCGCGTCGCTGTAGGCTTCCTGCGCAAGCAGTTCATAGAGCGTGGAAAGCCGGGTGGCGGCCAACAACAGCGCCTGGTTGATGCCGTCGGTGCTGACCGGGTTCGACGAGTTGTCGATCGACAGCTCCTTGGCGCGCTGCAGGACGGTTTCATACAACTCGATGAGTCCGGTGTTCTCGATGACGTTCTTGTCCGAGTTCAGCGCGACTTTTCCGGCGAACGGTCCGCCTGCGATCTGGATCTGGCTGGTGTAGGTGGCCGGGCTTTCGTTGGAGAAGAAATCGGCGTAGCGGGCCTCGTACGGGTTGATGCGGTCGAGCACGCGTTTCACCCAGCCCATGACGAGCTGCGGGATGTAGCGTTTGCTGCCGTCGGCCTGGAGCTGCGGCGAATTCGCGGCACCGGCCCACTGGAACGGCGCGGGGGTTCCGGGTTTCCACGCGGTCGAGGCGTTGGCGAACTCGAAGGGCACGAGGTTCCAGCTCGATTCGTTTTTGTGCCGGTAGCGCATGAGCACCAGCTTGTCCGCCAGCGTGACATCGGGCCGGCCTTCGAAGACGATCGTTTGCAAACCGAGGTGTTTCTCGGTGTCCGTGAGCGTGCCGTCCTCGATGCGGCTCTGCGGCAGGTATTGCTGCCAGAGCGTATGGCCGGACGAATCGGTTTCCGCGAGCGTGCCGTTGGGCAGCACCTCGGTGGCGACAAGGTCGAGCGGGGCCGCGTCGCGGATCCACCACTCGTAGTAGAGGTCACCGGTGTTCGCGCCGAACTCGCCGTTGTGGATGAGCATGACCTTCTCGCTGAAGGCATCCGCGCTTTCGACCACCTTGATGGCGCCGCGATAGCGGTCCGGGACGATCTCGATGATGTGGAGGGAAACCGCCGCACCGTTGAGTTCCGAGCGGTTGTTCTCGGCGATGGTGACATAAAGCGAACCGTTGGGCTGCTGGGTGAGCAGCGAGGAATTCGGCACCAGCGCGGAACCGACGCCGAAGCTGTCGAGACGGGTGAGCACCGGGTCCGGCGTGTCGACCGTCTCGGACAGGTCGGCTTTCCAGAACTTCTTCACCTCGGGCAGTCCGCCGCCGGAGGGCGCTTGTTTGACACCTTGCAGGAAGACCGGGCTGGAAACGCTGGCCGAGAGCGACGTGACGCCGTTCGGGTTCTGCGACAGCTTGAAGATGTCGTCGACGGCGGATTGCCAGCCGCCGTTGTCGGAGAGCGCGCGGATGGTTTCGTATTCATCCGCCGTCATCACGTTCGGCTCCAGCAGGTTGAGCGGGTCGGGGCCGGCGGTGAGGTCCGGGTCGCCGCTGTCCTTCTCGTTGAGGTATCCCCGGAAGACCAGGGTGGAGGCGAGCGAGTCGTAGTAGAACCGATTGCCGAGCGAGCCGGGGAGCTCCTTGAAATACCAGCGCTCCGCGATGATCAGCAGCTTGGCGGTCTCCGCGGGCGTGAACCCTGCGTCGCTCATCTGCGCGGCCGTGAAGCCGGTCTTTTCACGCCGGTCGAGCGGTCGGATGATCTGCGCCGAGGCCTTGGCGACCTCCGCGGTGCTCGCCGTGCCGATGACCATGTCCGGAGTGCTCGAGTCATACACGATTTCCGCGGCCGCCATCGCAACCAGCGCGGGCAGTCCGTTGGATCCGGGGTTCTCGTTGAAATACTCGCCTCCCTGATAGGTGAGCGTCTCGCCGCGCTTGAGCTTCGGATAGTCCGAGCGCCATTTGCTGCTGTAGAGGACCTTGACCGGTTCGAGATCGGTTCCGATTCCGGTGAAGTCGGCGCCCGCCGGAAGCCATGCGACGGGCGTTCCGTTCGACGGCGACGAGGGCAGATAGAAATCACCCCGCATCGGATAGAAATACTGGTTGAAGAACCTTCCGTCGCCGGAGACGACCCATGCCTTCTTGTTCACGTCCCGCCACAGCGTGCGGCGGTTCACGCCGCCGACCTGGATGTTTCCGCCGCGCTCGTCCTGCATCGAGACGTTGCCGATGACGATGTTGAGCGGGTAGGGCGGGATGACGAGGTCACCGGCGAAGACCGGGTAGTCGAACTTGTAGGCAAGGTCATACGCCTTGTCGGGATCCAGCGTGAGGAAGCGGTCCTCGGGATTCTCGGCCGGTTCGTAGGCGAGGCCCGGGGTGGACTGGACGACGGCATCGGACGGACGCGGGAAGGCGACGCTGCCGGTGCGGGTCTTGCGCACGGAGTAGGCGGCCATCTCCGGCTCGCCGGTCCGCAGGTTTTCCACCTGGATGAGCACCCATGGCTCGGACGTGTAGGGAGTGGTCGTCTGGTTGGCGTCCGCCTGCAGCGCGAACGCTGCCAGCGGCGGGTTGTTCGGCACACCGTCGCCGAGGCTCTTCACCTTCAGCGCGGCGCGGCCGGACGCGGCGGCGAGGGCGTGTTCCTCGTTCGGGTTGTAGCCGGCCTGGCCGGGGTCCGGCTGGTTGTACACCTTGAGCCCGGAATACGCCGCGAGGTCGTAGACCGGCTGCGGCCGGCCGGTCCGGTCCACGCCTTCGGAGCCGATGCGGCTGGCGATGTAGATGCGCTTGTCCTTGTCCGCGCCCAGCAACGGATAGGTCACGTTCTGGAACTCGGTGGTCACGTACGGCCACGCGACGTTCGGGTTGGGCGAGCGGTCGGTGAGCCAGGGATTCTCGTAGTAGGTGATCTCCAGTTTCCTCGACGCGTCGGTGAACAAGCGGCTGTGGTTCACCGGGAACACCGG
This sequence comes from Akkermansiaceae bacterium, assembly GCA_024233135.1. Classification (GTDB taxonomy): domain Bacteria; phylum Verrucomicrobiota; class Verrucomicrobiia; order Verrucomicrobiales; family Akkermansiaceae; genus Luteolibacter. Next base: position 51,530 of record JACKPZ010000016.1, read on the forward strand.
GCCCCAGGTGCCGACCTCGGCGTCGCGGTTGTAGAGGCTGGCGTTGTAGTTCGAGACCGCGTTGAGGATGTAGCCGGTGCCTTTGAACCCGGCGTTGTCGAGCGTGCTGTCGATGCGGGTGGCGACTTCCTGGAGATCCGTGTTCGCCCAGGTGCCGGCGTAGATGCCGGAGCCGGTGACCGGACCGATGGCGACGTTCGGCAGCGATCCGAGGTTCGGGAAACGACCTCCGGACGGGACGGCCTCGAAGCTGAACCAAAGCTGCGGGCCGTTGCCGCGGAGTTGTTTCGCGACGGTCGTCATGTCGCGCTCGGTGCGCAGCGCGCGGAGTTCGTTGGCTTTCAGGTAGCCCGCCGTGTCGCTGCCGAGGTGGAAGAAGCGGAACTGGTCGACCGCCAGGCCGTGCAGCGGGTTCGCGTCCGCGCCGAGGCGAAGCGAGCCCGAGTTCACCGATGTCCCGACCGTCGAGTCGGCGGTGCCGGGGAACCAGCTCGTGACGAAACTCTGCTCCTTGCGGACGCCGTCGAGGTAGTAGTCCATCACCGTCACGCTGATCCCGAAGAGCTTGGTGGTGAACACATGGATCGCATGGTGGCGCCAGGCCGCGCCGGCCGCCGGCAGCGAATGGGTGACGGGCACGCCGCGGAGGTTCGCGGTGACCGTGGCGGCCGCGGGATCGAGGGTGACCTTGAGGCCGCCGCCGCCGGTGCTGAGGATGGTGACCGGCTTGTTGGAGGCGACGATTGCCAGGTCGCCCGCGGAGCCGGTGGCCGCCGCGCCGAGCACCAGCGTGGTGGCGTTCGTGACCGAGACGACTTTCGTCCCGGCGGGGATGTTGGTGCCGGTGAGCGTCATGCCGGGCACGATGCCGGCGGTGGATTCACAGACGAGTTCCGTGGAATTCTGGACCGTCGTGCAGCCATCGAGGGTGACCGGTGCGGACTCGCGGACGCCCTTCGCGTTGAGCCAGAAATCGACGACGAACTTGTCACCGGACGTCACCGAGCTGGTCGCGGGTGTGGCGCCGGTCTGGACCACGCCGAACGCGCCGCCCGAGCTGGCGAGCCCGTTTCCGAGTTGGAGTCCGTGTTGTCCAAGAACGAGCCGCGGATCGATGCGCGGGATCACCACGGACGGCGACGAGCGCACCACGCGGACGGCGAGGCGCTCCTTGTTCGCGGTGCCGTCCGCCGTTTCGTCCGGATTCGGCCGGTAGCTGTAGAGCAGCACGCTGCGGCCGCTGCCGGTCACGTTGAAGGCCTTCGTCGTCGACGTGTCCACCGTGGCGCCTGTGCCTTGGTCGGTGTAGGTGAGCTCGCGGAACGACCATTCGTCGGCGCCGCTGATGTCCAGCTTGGTGGGCATCGTGCGGGCCGGAATGGGATCGTAGAGATGGCGGTAGTGCGCGTCCAATCCGGGGGCCGGAAGGCTTCCGGGAAACTCCGCGTCCACCCGCGGCATGGTGGTGTTGAAAACGAAGGAGCTCGCCGCCACCTCGCGTTTCGAGTTTCCGTCGGGAAGCAAGGTCTCGCGGGCGGATGCCAGCGGCGTGGTATCACCCGGATATGCGGCGACGATTTCGATTTTATAACTCTTCGAGGGATCATTCGCATCCGGCCAATCCACCTGATAACTTCCGGGGTGGACGGGAACTAGGCACTTCCCAAGCTGGTCCCAGCGGTACGGATTGCCGGTCGGCTGACCTGAGGGATGGCGCCCGATGCGGGTGAAGGTGCCTGACGGTCCTTCGTCATCCGCCCGCAGGACTCCTCCGTCGCAGAGGTTCGGCACGAGCTGGAGGTCCGGGTTGATCGCGTCGAAGCCCTCGCCGAGCGGGATCTCCGCGCGGAACACGGTGGGCACGTAGCTGAACGTGATTTCCGTGGGGGTCGGTGGCGGCCGCCACGGTGTAGATCCGCGCCACACGGTCACCCTCGTCGAGGGTGGGGTTGTCATTCACCATCTCATCGCGGAACACGGAGATGTCGGTCCCCACCGCGTTCAGATTTCCGCCCGGCGGCGAAAGGAAATCCCCCAAGGGTGAAGCAACGGTCCGCCGTGCGATAGAAGGCTCCGACATCGACCTTCCGGCCGGCGTCGATCCAGATCTCGTTGATCGCGGCCGAACCCAGGCGCGCGGGTTGGTGTTGATCGGCGTGCCGGTTTGCAGAACGGACCGGTCCGTGGCGTCATAGACGCGGACGAACGACTGCCCGAGGAACAGCGCGGTGCCGTCACCCGCGCCATTGACCGCGCCGAAGCGGTAGCGCACCTGGGCGGCCATCGTCCACGTCACCTTGGTCCAGCCGGTGATGGCGATCGGCGGTGGCCACGCGGTTGCATGCTGGCACCCAGCGCGGTGACGACACATAGGCGCCTGCGGTGACGCTGGTGCCGTCGGTTCCGATCTGATAGCCTTCGCGGTCGAACATCGGCGACGTCCAGGCCCGATGAGGCGCATCCGACCGCCCGGTCGATCGATGCGCTGAACGGGGTGTCGATGATGGCGGCCGATCTGGTCGCCCGGTTTGAACCACGCCGGCCCCACGTCGCTGACGGCGCCGCCATCCAGTTTTCCGGACTCGATGAACGCGGCATACTCGAGCTTCCATCGCCAGATGACCGTGACATCGTGATTGAGCGTGGTGGAGAAGAACGTGTGGCGTCCCCTGGATTACCTGGCCGTCGATCGCGTAGCCATCGTTGACAAGGCGGTACCAGGCGATCTGTGCCGACGGCGGCCGGTAGTCGCGCCCGGCCGGCGAGTTGGTTGAAGGTCTCGTCCAGATAGATGGCTTCCGGCGCCTCGAAGCGCTTGTTGGTCATAGATGGGGATCGTCCCGTATTTCCGTCTTGACGGGCGCTGGTGCCGACGTGATCATCGAGCCGTCGCTTCTGGGCCTCCACCTTGACCGACGGGGCGCGAGAAGGTGATCGCTCGGGATGCTCGGACGGTCGGTCACCTGACTTGTGCGAGATCCACATTGCCGTCGGTTTCTCGATGCCGATGCTCTCGACGGTGGAGGTGATGCACGCAGTTTCTTGAACTGCATCTCGGATCGGCATGCCTTCGTAGGGAAGTTCTTGATCGAGATCCGCGCGGAGGAGATGTATTCCTCCATGTCCCGATAGTCGATGATGAAGACATGGTTTGCCGCGAGACCCGCACGTGGCATAGAGGATGTTGCTGGATCGCGCCGTTCACGCGGTCGGTCCAGAACGCCGCGATGAAATTAGGGGCGGGTATCGCCGAATGGCGAGCGGTGATGCTCTTGTCGCCCCGGTGCTGTTCCGAGCCTGATCAGACCGCGGTCGAGTTGGACAGGCTGACTTTCCGGTCTGGTCATAGAACGAGAACCGGCATTTCCCCACTTGATGATGAAGGTCCGTTGGGGAGCCGTTGAGATCCGCGGCGTGACGAGGATCGCCCGGTCGCCGGCGGTTGAGCGCGTTGACCGGGGAGGTGGCCATCGCTCCAGAAACCATCGCGCCGGATGCCGGGGCGTCACCGGTGCCGGATGCCGTGTTGTAGGGGGCTTCATCGCGGGTCGGCGACCAGTGACGGTGACGCCTTGGTCGAAACTGATCAGCCGGAAGGTCGAGATCACCACGAAGGTCGTGACACCGCCACCGCCGAAACTGAAGCCGATATCGACCTGGGAGGCGTCGTCCACCAGCAGGCCGCCCGGCACCAGCACGTCGTCGATCGTGCTTTCAGGTCCTGCGGCTTCCGTCGCCGGGGCCGCGGATGGTCGAAGGCCGAAGGCGTCGGTGGCGCCCACCGCATCGGACGCCGAAGTCCCGGCTGAACCCGAGATGACATAGGGGCGCTGCTCGGTGACCTTCGTCGGAATCGAGACGCTGCCGGTGCCGGTGAACGATCCGGGGGATTCGCCGCCGTCGGGGTCAACTTGTTGGTGAGAAACGGCGGCCGTGCGGGCGCGACGCGGCCCGTCGGGGTGAAACGCACGATGGTGACGGCCGAAGATCCCCGCCGGAACCCGAGCACCGTTGGCGCGGTGAGGTTCGAGTGGCCGATGCTGTAGTCGTTGAAGGTGATGCCGCGACCTTGTTGACGCTGACCGAACCGAGGCTGGCGCCGCCGGTGTTGCTGATGGTGATCGGTGAGGCTGCTGTTGGTGCCGATCTCGACGTTTCCGGCGCGAGGCCCGATCCGCCGGTGTTGATGTCGCCTTGGTCGACGGCGATTTTGCGGGCGTGTGGATGCGGCGCTCAGGTTGATGACGTAGGCCGACTCGTCGGTGAACTGCTGGCGGTGCTGATGGCGGCCGAACGCGGCCGCGTCCGCCCGGAAAAAAGCTGACCGTGAAGGTGGTGCTGCCGCCGGCATGCCACCGTGAAATCGGGTTGGCGGTGACGGTGAAGTCGCCCGGGTTCGCGCCGCTCTTGGTGATGGCCAGACCGGTGAGGTTGGCGTTCCCGGTGTTCTTGATGGTGAAGGTCAGGGCGTGCGCTCGATCCGTAGTCGACCGAACCGAAGGACTTGGAGCCGCCATCGGCAATGTTGGTGCCGGCAGGTTGCTCGACGGCGATCTCCGGGGCGAGGCCCGTGCCGGAGAGGCTGATGTTGAACGGGTTCTCATCGGAATCGTTGTTCGCGATGGCGATGGAGGCGGCATGGGCCCTGTTTGCCGATGGAGTGAACTGTACCGTGAACGTGGTGGATCCGGATGGCCCGGTGACCGTGGTCGCCACCGGTCCGGTAACGGTGAAGTCGGCGCTGTCCGCCCCGCTCTTGGTGATGGCGAGGCCGGTGAGGTCGGCGTCGCCGGTGTTTTTGATGGTGAAGGTCAGGGTGGAACTGGATCCGACGTTGACCGAGCCGAAGGATACGGAGCCACCATCGGCGACATTGGTGCCGGCGGGTTGCTCCACGACGATCTCCGGAGCGGCGGCATTCGCGCCGGCGGCTGATGCGGCGAGGAGAAGCGCGGCGGCGAAGCGGGAAACAAACCGCGAGGGAAGCGTGATGAGGCGTTTCATCAGTCGATGGAGATAGGTATGGATGGGAACCGGAAAGATATCAGGAAAGATCGGGGCCTACGGAGCGCCCTCGAGGGTGGCGACGGAGCTGATGCGGCGGAGTTCGAGGCTTCCGGACAAGGTGATGTCGGACTTGATGAGGCCGCGGATGGTCTCGGTGAAGGTGCCGGTGAGGCGGTCGGCGACGCCTTGTTCCGCGGCGAAGGTGAAGGACATCGTGCGGTTGACGTCCGGGCCCTTCGGCAGGTTCTGGTGGTAGGCGTGGCGGAACGGATTGCTGCGGTGGAACGGATCGAGATTCACCGTCGCGGTGACCGTTTGTCCGGCGCCGACAGAGCCGCTGGCATCGATGCTCAGGCGGTAGGCCTCCGCGAGTTTCGACGGGCGGATGGAGCTGGAGTTCAGGTATCCGGGCAGCAGCGTCGGGATGGTGGACTTGGCGGAGTTGATGGCCGAGCTGCTGTTGGCGATGAGCGTGTTGTCCGCGGCCGAGCGGATGGACGGGTCCTTGGCGAGTGCCGTTTGCAGCGATGTGGAGAGATTCGTGAGGAGCAGGAACTTGGGATCGTAGATCAGGTTCTGCTGGCTCTCGCCATCCAGCTTGCGCGGCATGTCGTAGGCGATCGAATCCAGCCGCACGCCAACCTTCTTGCCGTTGCGCTCCTTGATTCCCTCGAAAAACGGAATCCGCGCCGGATCGACCACCAGCACCCGCTCGGTGGGGACCTCGGGGTCCGCGGATTTCGTCTGCATCAGGGTGACCGAGGACAACAGACGGACCTGGCCGCCCGCGTCCGAGTGGAGGATCACGCGCAGCGGCGCGGTGCCGGACGAGGGGCGGGACGGAGCGCCGTCCTCGACGATGCTGGTGACGGAGTTCGCGATCACCTCGCCGACCCACAGGCCGGTGACCTCGCTGGCGGGCGTGCCGGCGACGATGCCCGAAGTTTGCTGAATCTCGCTGCGGACCGCGGTGACCGGAAGCCAGAACGAAGCGCCGGTGGCGGAGGTGCTGAGGCGGTAGAGATTCGTCCGCGGTGCGTCGTCCGGCCAGGAACGCAGCGCACCGATCGAGAGGGTCGCGGTTTTCTGGGTGGCGATGGTTTCCCCGAGCGAGGCGGAGGCGCCCGCGCCGGGGCTGGAGTCCACCTGGTTTCCGCGCAGGTAGGAAAGGCTGTCGGCGGCGGGCCGGACGACGTGCAGGGCGAGCCCGGTGTCCGAGCGGGAGATCAGGTCGAGCTCGGGCGAGACGCTGGTGGTGCCGAGGTTGGTGAAAACGATTTCCTCGAGGTCGAGTTCGAGTTCATCGACACCGCTGCCGACGCTCACCGCGTCGGACGGTCCGCCGAAGCCGAGCCTGCCGGTGCCGGCTCCATCGAAGCCGACGGCCACCGGGCCCATGTAGCTCGAAGGCCCGGAGCAATAGACCCAGTAGGCGCGGCCGGAAACCATGGACGCGCTGCCGGTGACCTTCTGCCAGTTGCCGGTGGCGGAGTTGAGAGTGAAGATTTTCGAAACGGAATGTTTCGCGCCGGAGGGACCGAAGAACTGGTCGAAGGTCGGTGTGCCCTGGAGGCCGAAGCCGACGAGGTTGTAGCGGTCGGGATTCCACGTCGGGCGGAAGAAGCGGGCCTTGCCGGTGAGGGTGAGCGTGAAGTTGGCGGTGCCGGGAGCCACCTGGATCAGATAGGCGCGGTTGCCTTCGATGACGGGCAGGTCGTTTCCGCCGGACGGATCGACGCGTTTCCACTGCTGCCACTCGTCTTGGTTGAAGGTGCTGATGGAGCCGGGGTCTTCGGAAAAGAACTCGGCCAGACCGGCGAGCGGCTTGGGCGATGCGGCCATCTGGATGGCGGGATTCGTGAACACCGCGCCGGGCGCGAGCGGATTCCCGCCGCCATCGACCGGCTCGACCTCCAGCCAGACGGAGTTCCAGCCGGCGCTCAGGGTGACCGACTGGGTGGCGCTTTGGCCGTGGGCCAGCCCGCTGAGGGCCAGCGCGCCCGCCAGCAGTTTGAGAACGGATTTCATGGTGGGTGAAAATGGGATCATGGCTGCCGCTGGGTGACGTTGATGCGGAGGAACATGGGGCCGCCGGGTGTCGCGGGCAGGAAGGCCCGCACTTCCTGGGTGGTGCCGTCGTCGTTGAGGATCTGCTCGGTGAAGCCCAGCGGGCTCCAGTTCACGAGGTTGGTGGACCACTCGGGGATATAGTCGAGGTCGGTGGCGGCGAGCACCTTGGTGAAGGTGATGCCGAGTTCGCCGGAACCGAGATCCACCACCGGCATGCCGGAGCAGCAGGGGTCGAGCGGCTCGAGGTGGAAGGCGTATTTCAGCAGGTTGCAAACGCCGTCATTGGCGGGCTCGGCCATGGCGCCGGCGATCGCCGGGTTCGTCGCATCCGCGCCGAACTTCATCGCCTGCCAGACGAGGAACGGCGCCCCGCCGAAGCTCAACGTGGCACCGACGCTGGTGCCGCCGCCGTTGGTGGCGATGGCGCGGAAATAATACGTCGCGGCAGGATCCAGGCCGGTCAGTTCGGCGGGGACCGCTTGGTCGGTCGCGCCCGTGAGACCGGAAGCGGCCTGCACGAGGACCTGTGTGGAAACAATCGTCCGCAAGGTGGCGTGGGCGGTTTCGCCGACGACGACTCCGCCGCTCGGTGTGGCGGCCAGCGAGATCGGTTGGTCGAATTGCGCGACCTCGCCGAGTCCGTCGTCCGGGCCCGCCACACCGGATCCGGCGAAGCTGCTGACCACTCCCGCCGGGCTGATGGCGCGGATGCGATGGTTGCCGGTGTCCGCGACGAGCAGCGTGCCGTCGGCACGGAACGCGAGGCCGGACGGGCCCGAGAAACGGGCGGCGGCACCGGTGTCATCGACCATGCCGGAAACGGCGGCGGAGCCTGCGAACAATGTCGTCGTGCCGTTGGTCGCCACCTTGTGAATCGCGTGGCCGGATGCCTCGGTGACGTAGGCGGTGCCCGCCGCATCGATGGCGACGCCGAAGGGGCCGTCAAAGCCGCTCGCCAGCGTGCTGACCGTGCCGTCCGGGCCGACCTTGCGGATGCGGTTGTTTCCGCGGTCGGCGACGTGGAGCGTGCCGTTCGCGTTGATCGCGAGGCCGGACGGGAGGTTGAAACGGGCCGCGGCCGGCACGCCGTCGGTGAATCCCGGGCTGCCGAGGCCGGCGAAGGTGCTCACGGTTCCCGCCGCCGTGATCGCGCGGATGCGATGGTTGTTCGAGTCCGCGACGTAAATCGTGCCGCCCGCGCCGACGACGATGCCGACCGGTTCGTTGAACTGCGCCGTCGTCCCCGGACCATCGGCAAACCCGGCGCTTCCGGTTCCCGCGAGCGTCGTCTCGACACCACCCGGGGTGATCTTGCGGATCCGGTGGTTCAGTGTGTCGGCGATGTAGAGATTTCCGGCGGCGTCGGTGGCGATGCCGGACGGCTGGGCGAGCGTCGCCGCCTGCGTGCCCACCGTGAACCCGTCGAACTCCGCATCCAGCGACCATTCGAACCACACATCCGTCGCGCTGCCCATCGGGTTCACCGAGGCGTTGAGGGTGGCCGTCGGCCCGGTGATGTCGGTGGCGTCGAGCGTGGTCACCGCCGGCGGATCGAGCACCAGACCGGTGACCGGAAACGTGAAGGTCGTCTGGTCCGGCGCGTCGCTGTGGATCGTGACGTCACCCGCATACTCGCCGGCGCTGACGGCGCTCAGCGAAACATCGAGCGCGAGCGTGTCGAGCGGGGCGATCTGCCACGGACCCGCCGCCATCTGATAGCCGGCGGGAAGATCGATCGAGGAAACATTCAGCGTGAAGTTTCCGGGATTCGACAAGGTGATCTGGCGGACGACCGGCTGACCCGTCGGCGTGTTTCCGAAATCGAGCGCATCGACCTGCCCGTCTTCGATCGCCGTGCTTCCGCTGGCCACCGTGATGCCCGCCTGCGGGGTGGTGAATTCGAGCGATTCGCCCGTCACCGTGCCGCGGTAGTTGGTGGCTGTCGTGCCGAAGTAGTAGGTGGAATTCGGCAGCAACGGTTGGTCGATGTCCGCGGAAACGAGCCGCTCGCCGGTGCCGGTGGGCCGCGGGTCGACCGTCACGGTCGGCAGCTCGTCGGCCCGCGCGATGGTCCGCAGCGATCCCCCTTGGGAAACGAACATCCGGCCCGCGGCGTCGATCCCGATGCCCGCGGGCGAGCTGAACTGCGCGGCGGTGGCGGGATACAGCCCGTTGCCGGCGGTCGGCGTGTCGACCGTCCCGTCGATGCCCGACCCGGCGAGCGTCGTCACGGTTCCGTCGATTTCCACGCGGCGGACGCGGTGGTTCCCGGTGTCGGAAACGAAGACCTTGTCGTCCTCATCGAGCGCGATTCCCTGCGGCGACGAGAAATCCCCCGGGCTGCCGTCACCCGCGATGGTGAAGACATTGCCGGAGAAAACGAGGCGCGCGGCGTGGTTGCCGGTATCCGCGACCCAGACGTGGGTGCCCGGTCCGTCGACCGCGATGCCGCGCGGCGAGGAAAATTGCGCCAGTCCCGCGGCTCCGTCCGTGGTGAGTCCGGAGATTCCGGTGCCCGCGAGGGTGCTCACCTGTCCGGTGGCGGCGGAGATTTCGCGGATGCGGTGGTTTCCACTGTCCGCGACGAAAACGTTGCCCGCGGCATCGACCGCGACGTCCGCCGGGTAGAGGAACAGCGCCGCGTTCGCCGCGCCGTCTCCGAAACCCGCCACGCCCGAACCGGCGAGGGTGCTCACCGCGCCGCCCGGGGTGATCTTGCGGATGCGGTGGTTGAATTCGTCGGCGACGTAGAGGTTTCCGCTGCCGTCGATGGCAAGCCCCGCCGGGTTCTCAAACTGGGCGGCCGTGCCGTTGCCGTCGGCGAATCCCGCCACTCCGGAACCGGCGAAGGTGCTGACGACACCGGACTCCGAGATATGCAAAATGCGATGGTTTCCGCGGTCCGCGACGTAGGCGCCGCCGCTGCCGTCGGGCGCGACGCCGGACAGCCCGCTGAGTCCCGATGCGAGCGTGCCGACTCCCCAGGGAGCCAGCAGTTCCGGGTCGGTCGAGTAGCGGAAGACCACGGTGGTCGCGCTGTTTTTCGGATCGACGGTGGCGTTGAGCCGCGCGGAGGTGGGTGTCAGATCGTCCGCCGCTTCGGTGGTGAGAAGCGGGAGTTCGTAGAGCACGAAACTCATGCCGATGCTCTGGATCGAGCCGGTGCCGGAGGAGACCCAGCGGATGTAATACGTCGCTCCGGGATCCAGCCCGAGGGTGGCGGCGTAGATCGTCGCGCTCACCTGCTGGCCCGCGGTGTTGATGTCACCGACGTTGAGGGAGGAAATGATCTCCGTGTTTTCGACGACCACGCGGCGGAGCACGTGGTTTCCGCTGTCGGCGACGATCAGGTTGCCATCGAGCGCGACCATCAGGCCGGTCGGCGCGTGGAACTCGGCGCTGTCGGATTTCCCGTTGGTGAAACCGATGGTCCCGGTGCCCGCCACGGTGGTCACCTCGGCGGCGGCGGTGATCCGGCGGATCCGCGCGTTCTCCTCGTCCGCCACGTAAAGGCTGCCCGCGCCGTCGGTCGCAAGACCGGACGGGGAGTCGAATTGGGCCGCCGTTCCGGTGCCGTCCGCGAAGCCTTCGGACGACCCGGCGAAAGTGCTCACCTCGCTGGCGAGCGCGCCACCGGAGGTGATCTCGCGGATGCGGTGGTTGCCGGTGTCCGCCACGTAAAGCGTGCTGCCGACGACGAGCACGTCCCTCGGGCTGTCAAACTCCGCGCTCAGCGGACTGGTCGAGTCGGCATACCCGACGGCTCCGGAACCGGCCCAGGTGCTCACTCCGCCGGCCGGCGTGATCTTGCGGATGCGGTGGTTGAGCGCATCGGCCACGAAAACGTTGCCGTCGTCGTCGCAGGAGACTCCGTAGGGATAGTTGAAGCGGGCCGCGGAGCCCGGCTGGTTCAGGAAACCGGCGTTTCCGGGACTGTTCGGACCGGCCAGGGTTTCCACCATCCACACGCCCCCCTCGACGCTCGGGCGGACGATCTTGCAGATCCGGTGGTTGAAGGTGTCGGCGACGTAGAGGTTGTCGTCCGGCCCCACGGCGATGGCGGAGGGAAACGAAAACCTCGCGTCCGGGCCCGGGCCGTTCGCCAGTCCCGAGAAGGTGCCACCGCCGGCGATGGTGACCATGGTTCCGTCCGGCAGGATCTGGCGGATCCGGTGGTTTCCGGGATCGGCGACGAAGATGTTGCCCTGCGCGTCCCCGGCGACGGCCGCCGGAAACCCGAATTTCCCGCTGGTGCGGAAACCGTCCAGAAACCCGGCCACTCCCGTGCCGGCGAAGGTGCCCACCACCGGCCGGAACAACGGGTCGGTCGAGAGTTCGAATGCCCCCGCCGTGTCGTCGATCGGCACGCGGGTGTGAAGCGCCAGCCCGTCCGGGTTGTAATCGCCCACCTCGGCCTCGACCGCGCCGATGTCGGACGCCGCGCCGAGTCCCCGCGGAAACCCGCGCTGGTCGGTGGCGAGGCTTTCATCGGCACCGTGATCGATCGCCGGCGAGTCCGGCTGGGGCGGCATCGTGAGCGTCGGGCCGCCGTAGTTTCCGAGCGGGGCGAGCCGCGGATCGCCGCCGGTGACATTGGACGAGGAAACGGTGAAGGGGCCGAAGAAATTGGCGCTTTCCGGCGCGGTGTTGCCGGCGACGATCGAGCTGCGGAGCGTCAGCGCGCTGCCGAAATCGTTGTAGATGCCGCCACCCTTGTTCCCCGCATGGTTTTCCGTGAGCGTGGCGTGGATCAGCGTCAGCGGGCTGGTGTGGTAGATGCCGCCGCCGAAGAGCACCGCGGTGTTTCCGGTGACGGTGGAGTTGGTGAGCACAAGGTCGCCGGAGCTCGCGCTGTAGATGCCGCCGCCGAGCGAACCGGCGCTGTTGCCGTTCACCGTGCTGCGGATCACCTCCAGGCTGCCGGTGCTGGAAATCCCGCCGCCGTAGTTCACCGCCGCGCTGTCGGAAACCATGCAGTCCTCCAGCTTCGTGTGGCCCGCGTTGTAGATCGCCCCGCCGAAGCCGTTGGCCGCCGCGCCCGCGCTGTTGCCGCCTTCGAGCGTGAGTTTCCTGAGCGTCAGGTCGCCGGACGCGGTCACGGAAACCAAGCGGGTCGCAGCGTTTCCGGAAATCGTCACGCCGCTGGCGATCGCGCTGGCATCCAGGGTGAGCTCCTTGTCCAGCACCAGCTCGCTCGACAAGGTGATGGTGTGCGACAGATCGGTGAAGACGCCCGGCGAAAAGTCGATCACGTTGCCCGGTCCGGCCGTCACAATCGCCTGCCGCAGCGTGCCTGGGCCGCTGTCAGCCGCACTGGTGACCGTGATGTCCGCCGCGCCCGCGACCATCGGCAGGACACCGCAGAGAAGGCCGGCCGCCATACCGCGGAGTCTCGTTCCCGGCTGTCCCGCCCGGAGGATGGTGTGGAGATTGCAATGGATCCGAGAGGACCGGATAACGCGTTTCATCTGTAGGGTGGGTCGACCTGCCGGAAGGGATTTCCAAGCCGGTCCATTGGTGGAAATCGCGGGGTGTTGGAACCCTTTGACCTCACTCATCGGGATTCCGAAGCCGCGGCCCGGAAATAATGCGCGCTATGGATGCCAGAGACCCTTAATATTGACCACTTAAAAGTAAGATTTGCTTAAACATATTCTGATAGTATTGATTATCAGGGTTTTGCAACTTGTCATCGGATCAGCTCCGCCGCGCCGACACATTCCTTTCCTTCGCATATTTTGCTACACCGGGGATCGGTCGGCTGAATCAGGCGCGGTTCCGAATCATCTCCGCCAACGCCTTGCGACGGATCTTCCCGAGCTCACCGAACGGCAGGAAATCCACCCGCACCGGAGGCCCGAGCCTGCGGAATCCGGGTGCCAGCCGCTGGTAGCAGGCGAGCGTGGTTTCGATGACCCGCGGGTCCACGGTGGCGAGAAACACCGGCACCAACCGGTGCTCCGTGCGTTCGTCCGGAACGGCCGCCACCGCGAAGTCGGAGTGCGCGAGCCGGCCATTTGATAGCAGAGCAAGTTCACGCTCAATGGCCTCGGGATCCACAAGCTCGCCGAGCACTTTCACCAGTGAGTCGAGCCGACCCAGCGGTGTCAGCCCGCGCCCGGCCAGCTCCGCGCGGTCGGATGTCGTGTGCCAGTCGGCCGCACGCGGTGTGAAGATCCCGCCGACCACGTAGCCGGAGAAGAGCGCCGGTCCGGAGATGGAAAGCGCGCCGTCCTCCCCCACCCTCGCGTCCCAGATGGGCAGCAGCGGGATCGGCGCCGGCTCGTACGGCGAACCGAGGTCCGCGGGTTCCTGGGTCGCGATCTGGGAACCCGCCTCGGTCATCCCGTAGCTGGCGAGCACCGGCCAGCCTAGCTCCCTGGCCCGTTGGCCGGTCTGCCGGTCCAGATGACCGCCGCCCACGACGATCGCCTTCAGCGATTCGGGCGCGATCCGGCCGGATGCCACCAGATCGTGCACCTGGGTCGGCACCAGCGAGGTGTGGGTGACTTCGTTTTCCTCCAGCCAGTTGGCGAAGGTTTCCGCGTCCCAGCGGCTTTCGAACTGATGGAAACGACAACCCGCCTCGAAGGCCCGCGCCGCCACGCCGAAGCCGCCGACATGCCGTGTCGGCAGGGCGAGGCCCCAGCAGGACTCCGCCGTCACGCCGAGGTGGCGGTTCACCGCGGCCGCGGAAACCTGCAGCGCGGATTTCGAGAGAGCGACCTGTTTCGGAACTCCCGAGCTGCCGGATGTTTCGAAAAGCACGTGTCCCGCCAGCCGCGGATCGCCGGGCAACGCCGGAGTCTCGTCGTCCCAGAAGTCGCGGCGGGTCAGTAGAGTCGCGTCCATGGCAGCGCGTCCAAGAGATCGTCGAAACCGAGCCCGTGTCCCGCCGGCGGCTGGAACACCGGCGACCACGGCCCCAGCCATTCGCTGAATTCGTCCGGCTCGAAGAGATGGTGCGTCTGCAAACCGCAGAGCCCGACCAATCCCGGGAACTGCAACGAAAGCCGCGCCGCTTCCCAGGCCGCGAAGGTCTGGCCCACCGGGTGGTCCATATAACTCGTCAGCACGACACGCTGCATGTTCCGCATCGCGGCCTCGGCCAGCAGAAACGGCTCGTCCACGGCCGGTTTGATCACCATCACCTGCGCCGCCGTGCTCAGCGGAGCGGCCTCGCGGTCGACCGCCAGCGCGACCCGGTGTTTCTGATAGAGCGGCTTCCACGCGGCGTCCGAGTACGGGCAGGGGTCTTCGAGGAAATCAATCGCGCGCCGCGTTTCCGGCGTGAGCCGGGTGAGAAACTCGTCGGCCGCGGCCGGTTCGAGGCGCTCGTTGAAATCGAGCCGCCAGCGCAACGCCGGGTGGGCGGCCGTCATCGCATCGAGAAACGCCGCCTCCGCCGCGGGATTCGCGCCGGCCTTGAGTTTCACGGTGCTGAAGCCGGCTTCCAGCGCCCGCTCGACACCCTCCTCGCGCGCCACGGTGAGCGTGGCGTGGCTCTCCGGGATCTCCATTTCCTCGAACAACGAGTGCTCGAACACCCGCGCCGCGCGGTCGAACTCGCAACAACGCACGGCGCGCCGGACGATCGGCCAGCGGCGCGCTCCTGCGAGATCGGCGAGGCACTTTTCCAACGTCGGGTCGCCGAGTTCCGGCCACGGGTGGATGCAGCCGAAGCCGCCGTCGATCTGGACCAGCGCGCCCTCGTGTTCGCGGCGGTTCGAGATCGTGTTGAGGAAGCCCCGGCTCTTGAGCCGGTAGCGGACGATCATCGGCTTGAGTTCGTCGTCATTCATTCGGCAAGAGCGGCCACGAGGTGGAAACACGCGGCGAAGAGGATGAGCTGCGCGCCGGCCATCGCCAGCAGGCGGTTGAAGGCGGGGCCCGCCGGAAGCGTGAGCACGCCCCACAGGATGCGCATGCCGAGGAAAAGCAAGGGCGCGCCGGCGAGAAACAGGGCGGGATGACCGAAGGCGATCCATGCCAGCCCGCCGAAGAGCGCCAGCTTGATCTCCAGCCAGATCGTCGCCGCGGCGAACTTCGGCCCGAACCTCACCGCCAGCGTGCGTTTCCCCGTGGTCGAGTCCTCCTCGCGGTCGCGGAAGTTGTTGATGGAAATGAGCACCGCGGAGAGCAGGCCGACCTGCGCGCCTAACAGCAGCCCTTCGGCCGGCCAGTTTCCCGTCTGGATGAACACGGTGCCCGTCACCGCCACCAGCCCGAAGAACAGGATCACGAACAGCTCGCCCATCCCGCGATAGGCCAGCGGAAACGGTCCGCCGGTATAGCCGTAGGCGAGAAACAACGACGGCACGCCGATCACCACGATCGGCCAACCGCGCGCCTGATAGAGCACCACCCCGCATGCCAGCGCCGCCGCGAGAAACCCGCAGGCCACGCCCATCACCGCGCGCGGGCTCATCAGGCCGGAAGCGGTCACGCGCACCGGTCCGGTCCGCCGCTCGGTGTCCGCGCCCTTGTGGTGGTCGATGGCGTCGTTGAAAAAATTCGTCGCGATCTGGATGAAGATGGCTCCGAACAGCGTGCAGAGCGCGAGTTTCAAGTCGAACACGCCTTCCAGTTTCCACGCCAGCACGCAGCCCGCCCACACCGGCACGATGGCCGCCGGCAGCGTCTTCGGCCGGGAGGCGAGCAGGATCGGTTTCAGCGCGGGCACGGCGGCAGTGGAACCCATCGCGCCGGGGATGGAAACAAAAACGGGTCCGGATCCTTACGGACGGAGCCTGCCCATTGCGCCCGCCCACGGACCTTCGCTCTGGCAGGAGAGCCCGCGGTTCCCGAACCTTCGTCCGCACTACGGGTCGGACCGGCTGCGCTCGGACCTACGGCGCGGCGACGCCGGTGATCCGCAAGGAAACGCGGCAGGTTTCAGTATCCCCAAAGATCGTGATGTGAATCCGCGAAGACCGGTACCACTCATGTGCCGAACGATTGGCGACGTCTGCCCTGCAGACCTAACCCGTGCACTCCACAGCTTCCGTTCAAACCCATCCTTATGAAACCCATCATCCTCCGTCTGGCGATGCCCTTCGCCGCCTCCTTGGCGCTCACCGCACCGGCCCATGCCGCGAAACAGGCTCCGGCGGCACCCGCCGCCCCGCTCACCGAATCCGGCGAAGCCCTGCTTGCTCAATACACTGCCAGAATGGAGTCGCTGAAAGCCGACATCCTCAAGGCTCTGCCGACTCTCGATGCGGCCAAAATGGATGCCTACAACAAGGCCCGTGCCGCTGAAACCGCAGCTCAGGCCGCCCTCGCCGAGGTCGAGAAGGGCCAAGGTGAAATCAAGAAGGGTCACGGTCTGGTGGGGCACGCCAAAGGCAAGTGGATCGGTGGTGCCCAAAAAGCCATCACCGCAGCCCAGGCCGAACTCAAGGCAGCCAAAACCGATGGGCAGAAAGCCGCGGCCCGGAAGAAATTGACCGAGGCCGAGGAAGACCTGAAGGCCGGCCAGCGGGCATTGGTGGAGCGCCAGGCAGCCCTCGACGCCGCCCTCAAGAAATACGCCCACATCGAAGCCGACATCGCCAAGGCCCGGGCCGACCTCTCCAAAGCCAAGGCCGGGACCGTGGCCGCCGTCGACAAGATGGGGGTGGCCAACGTGCTGCAAAGCGACAAGCTCGATGCCAAACTCGCCGCTTATGTGGTGATGGCCCATGCCACTCCGAACGGACTGGCGACCTTCTCCCAACAGGGATCCAAGCAGAAGGGACTCATCGACAGCATGCTCAGCGACGACCCGCTGCTCATCGAGTTCGCCCTTGCCGACGGTGCCTCCGGTGGCAACTACGGCAAGGCCATGGAGATTCTCGATGCGATCCTCGTGGCCAGCCCCGAAGCCGGCAACGACGACACGCTCGGCAAGCTGGCCGTGGCCGTCGCCCTCGAACATGCCACGCCCATCAAACAGCGCAACGCCGACAGCGCTACCGACGCCCCTGAGTTTGTCGATCCCGTGCAGCGCTTTCTCGCCTATCGGAAAGCCTTTCGGAACAAGGAACTCGATCCCAGCTTCGATGACCTCACCATCTTCGACCTGCGCTTCGTGGTCGATGGCGAAGAGCCCGACGAGATTGCCGCCTGGGGCCGCCAGATGCTCGCCAACTACCGCCCCGACCAGATCCTCACCGCCGACGAGCGCTGGCGCTATGTGGAACTTGTACGCTCCGACATCCGCTACGGCTCGCAGGACAACCGGTTCGACCAGCCCGAACTTCACTTCTTCCAGAACATCCTCAAGAACGGCGGCGTCTGCGGTCGTCGCGCCTTCATCGGCCGCTTCATCCTGCGCGCCTTCGGCGTGCCGACCACCGCACGTCCGCAGCCCGGACATGCCGCGCTGGTTCACCGCACTTCCGACGGCTGGGTTGTCTGTCTCGGCGGCGGATGGGGCGCCGGCACCACCAAGCTCGGCTACAAGAAGGACCTCGACTTCCTCGCCACCACCCAGGCCCGCTCACTCGGCAAGGACTACCTCCAGGTCAAGCGCGCCCACTGGATCGGCACCGTCATGGGCGAGGCCATGGTTTATGGCTTCCACTCCACCCGCGGTGACATCCCTTTCTGGAACACCGTGGCACTCAACACCCAGCGCGGCCTGATCGATTCCAACAAGATCAAGACCCTGGCCGCCGTCGGCGAGGACATCGGAGAAGCCAACGTCACCAAGGAAAAGGTCGGGATCATCAAGGTCAAGCTGACCGAGGACGACAGGAAGATCACCCGGGACACCAACGGCGCGATCACCATTCCCGCCGCCGCCACCACCGAACCCACCAAGAGCAACGGCAAGATCATCTTCATGCCCAGCAACCGCGGCGGCCTGCAGCTTCACTACGAACGCAACGCCACCAATCCGCCCTTCACCTACACCATCAACGTTCCCAAGGGCGGCAAGTATGAACTCAGCGCCATGGTCTGCACTCCGAGCTGGCAACAGAGCCTGCTGATCACCGTCAACGGTAGCGGCGAACCCGTGAAACTCCCCCTGCCCCACACCGTGGGCATGTGGGAATCCACCGGGTCCGTCATCCTTGACCTCAAGCCGGGCGGCAACACGCTCAGGATGACGCGCCACAGCGATGGACAGGCCAAGGGCTTCTCCATCCACCGGTTCACGCTCAAACCGGCGAAATAGGTCGGCGAACTTCCCAAGCACATTCCAAAAGCCCGCTCACCGTCGCCAGCCTCGGAAAAGCCGCCGCGGCCCTCGGCCGGAAAGTGGAACTGCGCTTCGTGCCTGCTTGATGTGAATCCGTGAGATGCGCACCCGCAGCGGCGATCTCCTCCCGCCTCCGTGACCTCACCGGCGTCGTTTATGACGGCCTCGACGCGGACCTGAAGGAACAACTCTTCACTGCGCATGTGCGGCCCATGCTGGACTGCGGTGGGAAGCGACAGCGCCACCGCTTTCTAAGGTGCGTGCGGAGTCGCCGAAAGCGCCGTCACAGCCGGCGCACTCCGACACCTTCACCGCGCATGTGCGGCTGATGTGGACTGCGGTAAGCGATAGCGCCACACCGCTTTCCACGAGGCGGCGGGCCCACCCCGGAACCATGGCCTCTCTTCGACAACTCCCCGCTGAATGGTGGCGAATCGAAGATCGAGGTGCCCTGAGGCCGGTGGATCTCCGCTCTTCGGCACCGCTGGGCGGCTGGCGCGGCGGCGGCGCGGGCGGCGCTCATCCAACTGAAGAACTCCTTCTCGCTGGGACCGTGCCTCTCATCGCGGCGACGAGTTTTCGCTGGGCTCCACTGATGCGATATTGCCCGCGTCCGGGATTGAGAACTCGACTTGTTTCGGCGCTGGCGATGGCGGCATCCTTGTCGCCGAGGACCCATTGCAGGCGGGCGAGCTGGGTGGGAAGAAGCGGGGAGTTCGGGCGTCGATGGCTTCCGCGAGCGCGTCGGCTACCTTGCGGCGGAGTTCGGGGTTGGCCTTTGCTTTCGAGAACGCGCTGCGTGACCATGGAAAGCATCATGATGTAGGACGGCTCGGATTTTGACTCCTCAAGCACGGCGGTGATCCCGTCCCAATCCTCGGTGGACATCGCGAGCTGGAGCTTGAGGCGCGGCAGCACCGCCTTGGCCGAAGGGATCTTTTCCAGCCCGGCCATGGCGCTCTCATGCCCTCGGTGTCCTTCGACCGCGCCGCTTCGGCGAACGCCTTCGACAGCTTGCCGATCTCCTCGCGCTCCCTGCCCGCCTCGCGGAGATCGGCAGCCACCTTCTTGACGCCCTCGGGCCCGGACAGGAGCTGCTCGATCGTTTCATCGTTGAGCCGCGACGGATGGGTGGTGAAAAGCACCTCGCCATCCATCACCACGAAGGCGTGCGGGATTCCGGAAACTTCCGCGGGTTTCAACCACTCGGTCTCGAAGGCACCGCCCTTGCCGGTGTAGGCGACGGGATAGGACATGCCGTCACCTTTTTTCTTCACGAATTCGGCGACCTTGTCCTTGCCGTCCTCCCAGACGTTCACGCCGATGACGCGCAGGCCTTTTTCCTGATACTTGTCGTACAGTTCGTCGACGTGCGGGATGGCGGCGATGCAGGGTCCGCACCAGGTGGCCCAGCACTCGATGACGTAGAGCTTGCCGGCCTCCCATTCCGCGGGCGCCTCGCCCTGGATCCATTCGAGCTTCGAGAGCGCCTCGGGCGTCACCTTGTCGCCGGCTTTCTGGGCGGCGGCGGGGAGGGTGAGCGCGAGGGCGGCGGAAAACAGGGCGGTGCTTGGTTTCATGTCACGGAAGAACGTCGCGGAGGACGGTTTCTGTTTCGCGGAAAGTGTCAGCGGTTCGGAACCATCGAGTAAAGGGCCATCGTCATGCTGAAGGCCTCGTCGGCCCGCATCGCCTTCTTCTCGTGTCCCTCGCCCCACGAATCGGTGTAGTAAATCTGGTGGTCCGCCGGGTCTGCGACTCGAAATTGTAGCGAAGATCATCCGCATGTGGCCGCCGAAAGACTGCGGCAGCCCTTTCTCCGGAAACATGCCGAGATACAGGGTCCAGCACAGCGGGATGCCTTGGTCGACGTATTCCTTGATCTTGCGCTCGAAGTGCTTGAAGCCGTTCTGACCGCGTTTCATGTCGCGGAAGGTCGGCGCGTCGGCGACGGACCAGAAATGCTGCGGGCTGATGATGAATTTGTCCGGATCGACGTCGAAGGTCTTCTTGTCTGCGGATTTCGCCGCGCGGTTGTAGCCGCGGATGTCGCGCTCGAGCTGGCGTCCGTCGAACTCGATGTGCTTGAGCGTGCGGAGGTGGATCTTGCCGGTGACGCGCTGGAAGGCTTTCTCCATTTCGTCCGGGTTGGTGCCGGAGTCCCCGGTGTTGGCGAGCTGGGCGAGTTCGTGCTGGTCGATATCCGCGCCGAAGTAGCGGGCCACCCGCTCGACGGTCGCGACCACGCAGTATCCTTCTGCCCTTGGTCGACCATCGGGATGCCTTCGATCCAGGCGAAACCCTTGTCGTCCTTGCGGACATTGGTGGCGAACGAGTCGCGGCGGGCCATCTTGCGCGGGGCCTGGGAGGCCTTGGAAACCGAAGCAAGGCGAAGGCGGATGAATTCGGGGCGTTTTCGGAGCGGTTCAGGCTGCCTTCGAGCAGGTAGGCGGTGTCGTCCTTGCGCCACATCCAGGCATCGGTCACGACGCTCCCGGAGGTGCTCCGCTCGCTCGGGCGGACGCCGAGTTTCGCATCGAGCCCGGCTTTCCAATCGGTGAACTTCTTCTCGTATTCGCCCGGCTGGATCTCGCCGTCGTCGCCGCGGTTGTAGATGGAAACGGTGGCGGTCTTCGCCGTTTCGTCGTCCCCGCGCATCACGACCTCGCCGATGGTCTGGTCCATGAGGGAGAAGGTGCCCGGCTGGGCGCGGAGGGCCTCCTTGGCCGCGGACATCCACTCGAATCCGTCCTCTTCCTTCACCTTCACGTTGTGCCCCTGGGCCTTGAGCTTCTCAACCATCTCGAGTTGGCGCGGGTCCTTGGCCTTGAGCGAGCTTTTCACGTCCGCCATCGGCTTGGTCCACAGCTCCTTGTCGAACAACAGGGCGTCCAGACCGGGGCGTTTCGATTCATCCTCCGCCGCGTGGAGGCCCGCCGTGGCGATGCCGATCAAACAAACAAACAAGATGGACTTCATACGTCAAACATCGCTCCCGTCACCCCGGATTGTCGATGTTTCAATCGGATTTCGCGTTTATCGTCGGGAAACCGGACCCGAGCCGTCGGCGAATCCCCGACGCACCCGGTACACACACCGGCGAACCCACCGCCATTCTTGTTAGCAAATGATGGATGCGGCCGCATCGATCGTTGCCGGCGGAGGAAGTGTCGGTTCCCGGTCCGCGGAGTCCGATGGGGAAGGTTGTCGGTGGGGCCTTCCGGGACGAGCGGGCCGCGGGGAAATCGCAAACACGTGTTGGCAAACGTGGTGCCGTGTGCTGTACGCGTCCCCTGATGCCCGCCAACCGTCCGAGCACGACCGCCGCCCTCGCCAAACACCTCGGGATTTCCCGCTGGACGGTGTCGCGCGCTCAACGGCCACAGCAGGGTGAAAGCGGAGACCGTGCGGCGCGTCCGGCAGGCGATCGACGAGCTCGATTTCCAACCGAGCGCACTGGCCCGCGGCCTGCGCGGCGGGCAGACGACGACGGTGGGCGTTTGTTTCCAGGATCTCGATTCTCCGGTGATGGCGATGCGCGCGGCCTCGCTCCAGCAGCGGCTGCGCGAGGAGGGCTACCACACGGTGATCGAGCTTTCCGGTTCGAGCGTGGAGCTCGAACGCGACGCGATCCGGCGTTTCATCGGCCAGCGGGTGGACGGCATCGTGATCATCTTTTCGCAGCTCGCTGCGGACGATCCGGCGATCCGTCTGCTGGAACAGGGGAACACTCCGTGTTTCTGGATCGACCCGGAAAACCCGCTGCCCGGCGACAAGGCGACGCTCGACCGCGCGCGCTCGATGAAGCTGATCCTCGAACACCTTTGCGGGCTTGGACACCGTCGTTTCGCGCTGCTCGGGATCGATCCGCGGAACCGTTTCGGCGCGCTGCGCATCCCCGGGCTGCGGGAGCATGCGCCGGCCTACGGGGTGGATTTCGAGCGCGACTTCCTGCTCGTCTACCACCCCGGCGAGACCCGCCACACCTTCGAATATGGATACGAACTCGCCGGCGAACTGATCGCGAAAAGCGCGGGCGACCTCCCCACCGCCATCATCGCGCTCAACGACCGGCTCGCCATTGGCGCGATCAACCGCCTTCGCGAGGACGGCATCCGCGTGCCCGAGGACGTCTCGGTCATCGGCTACGACAACATCGCCGTGGCCGAACATTTCTTCCCGGCTCTCACCACCATCGACCACCAGACCGACCGGCTCATGGATCTCGCCGTCCGCGGACTGCTCGACCGCCTGAACCCCGAAAACGCCGGGCACCCGCCCAGCGAGCTTTCCGTGCAACCCAAACTCATCGTCCGCAAATCCACGGGCCCCGCCAGGGCATAACCCGAAAGAGTTTCCCAAAATCCCCGGAATGAATTGACAAAACCCTACACGTGTAGGATTCCGCGCCTCACCAAACCCGTCCATCATCATGAACCCCGTCCGCATTCTCCTCACCACCACGTCCTATCAGGACATTCCCGGCCCGCACCACGAGCTGCTCGAATCCACCGGCATCGAAATCGTCCACGAGCGCGGCCTGCTCAGCGAGGAGCGCATGCTGGAGCTCGTCGGCGACTTCGACGCCATTCTCTGCGGTGACGACGTGATCTCGCGCGCCGTGCTGGAGAAAGCCGCACCGCGCCTGAAGATCCTCAGCAAATACGGCATCGGCGTGGACAAGATCGACGTCAAGGCCGCCACCGAGATGGGCATCCCGCTGTCGTTCTGCCCTGGCGTGAACACACGACCGTGGCCGAGCACACCTTCGCGCTCCTGCTGGCCTGGTCCGCAACCTTCTGAATCGCCAACGCCACGCGCGCCGGGAACTGGAAACGCCTCACCGGCCACGAGATCATGGGCAAGACGATCGGCATCGTCGGCCTCGGCCGCATCGGCAAGGAAGTCGCCATCCGCGCCAAGGCCTTCGGCATGAACGTGATCGGCTACGACGTCTATTGGGACGAAGCCTTCGCCGCCGCGCACGACATCACGCGCGTTCCGAGCATGGCGGAGATCTTCACCGGCGCGGACATCATTTCCCTCCACACCAACCTCACCGACGAAACGCGAGACATGATCCGCGCGGAGTCGATCGCCACCATGAAGGACGGCGTGATCCTGCTCAACTGCAGCCGCGGTGAGGTGGTCAACACCGCGGACCTCGCCGCCGCGCTCAACAGCGGCAAGGTGGGCGGCTACGGTGCCGACGTGCTCGACGAGGAGCCGCCGCCCGCCGATCACCCGCTGCTCACGGCGAAAAACTGCATCGTCACCTCCCACATCGGCTCGCGCACCTACGAAAGCGTCCAGCGCCAGGCGATGATGGCCGCCACCAACCTGCTCCACATGCTCCGCGGCGAAAAACCGCTCGCCCAGGTCAACGACGCGCCGATCCCTTCCGCACTTCTCTAACACCCGAACCCATGTCCGAAACCTTTTACGTCGTTCCCGAGGAACAACACAACGAGCTGGTCGCCGCCGCCTACCGCAAGCGCGGCTATTCGAAAGCCGAGGCCGCCGACGGCGCGAAGTTCTGTGCCGAGGCCAGCCGCCACGGGATCCGCACCCACAACGCGCTCAAGGCGCTGCACCTCGATCACTTGTTCGGCTCCGCCGCCGGAGGTTGCGTGCCGAAAGCCAAGATCGAGAAGGTGAAGACCCGCTTCCGCGGCGCGGAAGTTTGGAACGCCAACAAGAAACTCGGACAGGCCACCGGCTACGCCGCCATCGAGGCCGCCATCAAACTGGCCGACAAATACGGCGTCGGCATGGTCTCGGTCGACACCGCCTTCCACTATCTGTGGGGCGGCGGCTACGTGATGGAGGCCGCGCGCCGCGGCTACATCGCCTACACCAACTGCACCGCCGCGCTCGCCGAGGTGGTCCCCTTCGGCGGCAGATTCCCGACGCTCGGCACCAACCCGCACTCGTGGGGTTTCCCGACCACCGAGGCGGTCGGCTACCCGCTCGTCATCGACTGGGCGACCTCGGTCGTCGCCATGGGCCGCGTCCAACAACTCGCCCGCGAAGGCAAGGAACTGCCGCCCGGTGCCGCCGTCGATGAAAACGGCCAGCCGACCACCGACCCGAACGCCGCCAAGTTCCTCGTCCCCTTCGGCGCGCACAAGGGCTACGGCCTCGCGTTGATGAACGAGATCATCGGTGCCTTCATCGGCGGCTCGCTGCCGACCATCCGCAACCGCTGGGACAAGGTGGGAGAAGGCGAAAAAGGAACCTGCGCGTTCTTCTTCCAGGTCTGGCATCCGGATGCGATGAACGCCGGCGCCTTCGCCAAGGGCCGCAGCCAGAGCGAAAACGTGAAAGCCGTCATCGGCGACATCCTCGGCCACGGCAACGAAAACTGCGTGCTGCCCGGCCAGTTCGAGGCCGCCGCCGCCGCCCGCTGCGCCAAGAACGGCGGACTGTTGTTTTCCGAAGCCGAGATCCTCGCCTTCAACGACCTCGCCAAAGAAGCCCGCAAGGCGAAATGGAAGGTCTCCGATTTCAAACAAGCCGAATAACCCGGTTTCCAACCACGAAAGACACGAAATCGCACGAAATGGAAGAGCCGAAGCCGATGCATTTTGAGGAAGCGGGCCGCATCCTGGATGCCGCCGTGGAAGTGCATCGGGTGTTGGGGCATGGTTTGAACGAGAAGCCTTACGAAAATGCGCTCGTACACGAGTTCCGGCTCCGCGGCTTGGAATATGCCCAGCAACCGCGATACCCGGTGGACTACAAAGGTGCTTGCGTGGGCGAGTTCGTGCCTGACCTCGTCGTCATGGGGATCATCATTGTAGATACCAAGACCATTGACCGCATCACCGACCACGAAATCGGGCAAATGCTCAACTACCTGCGAATCACCGGCCTGCGCGTCGGACTCATCATCAACTTCAAACACCGCCGCCTCGAAACACGCCGGGTTATCCTCTGACTTTCGTGCCCTTTCGTGTCTTTCGTGGTTCAAATTCCAACCCCAGATACCATGTCCCTGACCATCAAACCGAAATCCGACTGCGCCTTCGACCAGATCTCGCTTGGCGAGGTCATGCTCCGCCTCGATCCCGGCGAGGGCCGCATCCGCACCGCACGCAACTTCCAGGTCTGGGAAGGCGGCGGCGAATACAACACCTCGCGCGGCCTGCGCAAATGCTTCGGCTACAAGACCGCGGTGGTCACCGCGTTTGTCGACAACGAGGTCGGCCACCTCGTCGAGGACTTCATCATGCAGGGCGGAGTCGCCACCGACTTCATCCAGTGGCGCGAGGATGATGGCATCGGCCGCAACGTGCGCAACGGCCTGAACTTCACCGAACGCGGCTTCGGCATCCGCGGTGCCGTCGGCAACCCGGACCGCGGCAACACCGCCGCCTCGCAACTCAAGCCCGGCGACATCGACTGGGACCACATCTTCGGCACGCTCGGCGCGCGTTGGTTCCACACCGGCGGCATCTACGCGGCTCTGTCGGAAACCACCGCCGAACTCACCATCGAGGCGGTCAAGGCGGCCAACAAATACGGCACCATCGTTTCCTACGACCTCAACTACCGCCCGTCGCTGTGGAAATCCATCGGCGGCCTCGCCAAGGCGCAGGAGGTGAACCGCGAGATCGCGAAGTACGTCGATGTGATGATCGGCAACGAGGAGGACTTCACCGCCTCGCTCGGCTTCGAGGTCAAGGGCGTGGACCACAACATCTCGAAGATCGAACTCGACGCCTTCAAGGCGATGATCGAGACCGCGGTTTCCGAGTTTCCGAACTTCAAGGTCGCCGCCACCACCCTGCGCGGCGTGAAAACCGCCACCGTGAACGACTGGTCGGCCATCCTCTGGCACGACGGAAAGTTCCACGAATCCCGCAAATACGACGACCTCGAGATTCTCGACCGCGTCGGCGGCGGCGACTCGTTCGCGTCCGGCGTGCAGTTCGGCTTCATGGAGTTCAACGACCCGCAGAAGGCCGTCGAATACGGCGCGGCGCACGGTGCGCTGGCTTCGACCACGCCCGGCGACACATCGATGGCCACCCGCAAGGAGGTCGAAAAACAAATCTCCGGTGGCGGCGCCCGCGTCGTCCGCTAATCGTGGCGGTGGCTTCCAGCCGCCACGCCCCGTTCTATCAGAATCAACACAACCAACATCATGTCCGAACCACTCTCCGACATCGGCCTCATCGGCCTGGCCGTCATGGGCCAGAACCTCGCCCTCAACATCGCGGACCACGGTTTCCGCATCTCCGTCTACAACCGCACGACCTCCAAGATGGAGGAATTCGTCGCCGAAAACCCGGACACGCCCGGCGGTCTCGTCGGGTTTCCGACCATGGAGGAATTCGCCGCCAGCCTGAAACGCCCGCGCCGCGCCGTGATCATGGTGCAGGCCGGAAAGGCGACCGACGCGGTGATCGACTCTCTGACCGAAGTCTTCGAACCCGGCGACATCATCATCGACGGCGGCAACGCCAAGTGGACCGACACGATCCGCCGCGAGCAGGAACTCAAGGAAAAGGGATTCCTGTTCATCGGCAGCGGCGTGTCCGGTGGTGAGGAAGGCGCTCGTTTCGGCCCGGCCCTGATGCCCGGCGGCGACAAGGATGCCTACAGCCACCTCGAACCCGTCTGGAACGCGATCGCCGCCAAAGTCGATGCGGAGACCGGCAAGGAACTCAAGGGCGCGGCCCCCGGCAAGCCGATCGAAGGCGGCGTGCCCTGCGCCACCTACATCGGCACCGACGGCGCCGGCCACTACGTGAAGATGGTCCACAACGGCATCGAGTATGGCGACATGCAGATGATCTGCGAGGCCTACGACCTGATGCGCAAACTGCTCGGCATGTCCGCCCCGGAGATCGCCGCGGTGTTCAAGAAGTGGAACACCGGCGTGCTCGACAGCTTCCTCATCGAGATCACCGGAGAGGTGCTCGCGCAGAAGGATCCGGTGACCGGTGGCGACCTCGTGGACCTGATCCTCGACACCGC
Organism: Akkermansiaceae bacterium; assembly: GCA_024233135.1. Lineage (GTDB taxonomy): Bacteria > Verrucomicrobiota > Verrucomicrobiia > Verrucomicrobiales > Akkermansiaceae > Luteolibacter. The sequence goes on from JACKPZ010000016.1 coordinate 78,780, forward strand.
CGGCCAGAAGGGCACGGGCAAATGGACCAGCGTCAGCGCGCTCGACATGGGCGTGCCCGCGCCAACCGTCGCCGAGGCGGTCTTCGCCCGCTGCGTCTCCGCGGTGAAGGACGAACGCGTCGCCGCCAGCAAGATCCTCACCGGTCCGGACGCCACCTATCAGGGCGACAAGGACGAGCTCATCGACGCCATCCACGCCGCGCTCTATTGCTCGAAGATCTGCTCGTATGCGCAGGGTTTCCAGCTCATGCGCGAGGCCCAGAACGAATACGGCTGGACGCTCGACTTCGGCCACATCGCCCAGATCTTCCGGGGCGGCTGCATCATCCGCGCCGTCTTCCTCCAGAAGATCACCGAGGCTTTCGAGCGCGACGGCAAACTCGCCAACCTGCTGCTCGACCCGTATTTCCAAGGCGAGGTCGACAAGCTCCAGGCGCAATGGCGCAAGGTCGTCGCCACCGCCGCGCTCAACGGCGTGCCGGCGCCGTGCATGGGCAGCGCGCTTTCCTACTACGATGGATATCGTAGCGAGAAGCTGCCCGCCAACCTGCTCCAGGGCCAGCGCGACTACTTCGGTGCGCACACCTACGAGCGCACCGACCAGCCGCGCGGGAAGTTCTTCCACGTCGACTGGCCGGAGCCCGGCCGCCCGCAGCTCGAGATGTGAGCCGCATCGCGGACGCAACGTTTCCAATCGCGAAGCCCGGGGAGCCAGCTCTCCGGGCTTCGTCGTTTCCGGAATGTTAGGGCGCGCCGTATGAATCCGTGTCCTCCCGGCGTAGATGGCGGAACGCCATGAAACGACTTTCCCTGTTGTCCGCCCTGCTCGTTTCGGCGCTCTCCGCCGCACCGTTCGAGATCACCGTCGTCGACAAGGAGAACGGCTGGCCGGTTCCGCTGGTCGAGCTGACGACCACCCACCACGAATCGTTCGTCACCGACAACGCCGGCGTGGTCGCCTTCGACCTTCCCGAGTTCATGGGCCGCGAAACATGGCTGGAAGTTTCCTCGCACGGCTACGAGGTGCCGAAAGACGGCTTCGGAAACCGCGGCGTGCGTGTCACGCCGGAGCCGGGCGGCTCGTTCACCATCGAGATCGGACGCAAGCAGATCGCCAAACGCCTCGGCCGGCTCACCGGCGCGGGATTGTTCGCCGAGAGCCAGAAACTCGGACGTTTCCGGAACTGGAAGGAACCCGGAGTCACCGGCATGGACACGGTGCAGCTCGCGACCTACCGCGGGAAACTCGCCTGGCTGTGGGGCGACACCAGCATCCCCGGCTATCCGCTCGGCATCTTCCACACTTCCGGCGCGACCACGCCGCTCAAGCCGCTGGACTCGCTGAAACCACCGGTCTCGATTTCCTATCAGTTCATCCGCGACAAGGAAGGCAAGCCGCGCGGCGTGGCGAGGATGCCCGGCGACGGACCCACATGGGTATCCGGATTTGTCGCGCTGCCGGACCGGAGCGGACGCGAACACCTCGTCGCCACCTATGCCAAAATCAAGGGCATGCTGTCTCCGTACGAGTTCGGACTGCTCGAGTGGAACGATGCGAAACAGAACTTCGACCACGTGCTGACGTTCTGGGAGAAACAGGGCGACGAGAAAGGCCCGCCCCAACCGTATCCGGACGGCCATCCGTTGATCTGGAACGACGCGGACGGCAAGGCGTGGCTCTATTTCAACGGTCCGCCGAATTTCCGCTGCCCGGCGACCTACGAGGCGTGGAAAGACCGCTCGACATGGGAGAAGGTCGAGAACCCCGCGAAATTCGACACGGTCGACGGCGGGAAAAAGATCGAGGTCGCCTCCGCGTCCGTGGCATGGAGCGAGTTCCGGAAACGCTGGATCATGATCGTCCAACAGAAGTTCGGCAAACCGTCGGGCTTCGGTGAAGTATGGTATCTCGAAGGCAGATCCCCGGAAGGCCCCTGGGGACCCGCCGTCAAGGTGGCGACCCACGAGAACTACACGTTTTACAACGTGCAGATCGACTGGCAGCTCACCGATCCCACGAAGCCCGTACTGCTCTTCGAGGGCACCTACGTGACGACTTTCACCGACAACCAGCGCAAGACGCCGCGCTACGACTACAACCAGGTCCTCTATCGGCTCGACCTCGACGATCCCGCGTTGTCGAAGGCGCGCCTTCCCTGAATTGCCCACATGAAACAGATCGCCATCCTTTTCCTCGGTCTCGCATGGCTCTCGCAGGCGGCGGAGCTGAAGTTCGACTCCGCATTCACCTCGCACATGGTGCTCCAGCGGAACGCGCCGATCGTCCTCCACGGCGACGCTCCCGAACGGAGCGAGGTGACGGTGATCCTGGGTGCGACGAAACTCCCGGCCAAAGCCGATGCGAAGGGCCGCTGGAAGGTCGTGTTCGACCCGCTCCCCGCAGGCGGTCCGTTTCTTCTCACGGCACGGCACGGAGACATGGAGGTGCAACTCGAAGACGTGCTCATCGGCGATGTCTGGTTGTTCTCCGGACAGTCGAACATGCAGATGGGTCTCGACGAGGCCATCGGCGGGCCGGTGGAGATCGCGGCTGCCACGGCCGAGATGCCGGTCCGGCTCCTCCGCATGCCCAAGGCCGCGGCGGAAACGGCGGAGGATGATATCGGAGCCACATGGCAACCCTGCTCGCCGGACACGGTGCGGAAGTTCTCCGCGGTCGGATGGTTTTTCGCGAAGCACCTGCACGAGGATCCCTCCCTCGCCAAAGTCCCGCTGGGACTCATCGACAGCAGCTTCGGCGGCACGGCCATCGAGGCATGGACGCCCGAGGGAAAGCTCCCGGACATTCCGAAGGAGAAGATCTCAGGCTCGATGTTCGGCATTTCCCCGGGCCATTTGTTCAACCGCATGATCGCACCTCTGCGCGTCTATCCGATCCAGGGCGCGGTCTGGTATCAAGGCGAGGCGAACGCGGGCGCGCCGGGTGTGTACGCATCTTTGTTAGGAAACATGATCGATCAATGGCGGGAAACATGGCAGCGGCCGGGGCTTCCGTTTTTTGTCGTCCAACTGCCCGCGTTCGAGGGCACGATGGGCGGGCTGGACTTCTCCTGGCTGCGCGAGGCGGAAGCGAAAGCCTGTGCGGAAACGGACCGCGCGTGGCTCGCGGTGACCCATGACACCACGGACGGTTTCGACCTCCATCCGAAGGAAAAGGAAGAAGTCGGGCGCCGCGTTTCACTGCTCGCACGGAAGAACGTGTATGGCCGCGACATCGTCGCCGAAGGCCCGCGGATGGTGACCACGGCCGTGAAGGGCGATCGCTTGATCGTCACCATGGATCAGGAGCCGGTGGCCGCATCCGGAAAGCGGATCCGGGGCTTCGAGATCGCGGGCGAGAACGGCGATTTCCGCAATGCCGATGCCGTCATCCGCGGGCGCGACGTGGAACTTCGCGCCGACGGCGTCCCGAATCCCGCAACCGTCCGCTACGCGTGGGGCGCGATGCCCGATGCGGATCTAACAAACCGCGCCGACCTTCCCGCCGCGCCGTTCCGGACCGACACACGCGATCCCGAAACTCCGGGCTTCCAACCGCTGCCCATCTTCCATCGCATCGAAACGCCGCGTTATTCGCTGGAAACCGGCCGCGGCGGCAAGGTGGCGAGCCTGATCGCCGGCGGGACCGAGTTTCTCTCCCGCGAGCCGGGCGGCGGCACCTGGGTTCCCGGAGGTTTCGGCCCGCGGAACCTCGGATTCACGAAAACCGTGGGCCCACGGCGCATCGCGCTCACCGATGGAGGGGCAGAGCTCGAACTGGCCTGCCGGAACGAATCGATGGCGTGGTCGTTCACGAACCGCGGCGGCGACCCGATCGAACTGCATGTCGCGCTTTCGCCCGAGGTGGAGGTCGCGGCGGACGGTTTCTCCGCCACCTTGACACGGAACGGGGTGCGCATCGAGGTCGGCGGAATCACCCGCGTCGAAGATCACAGGCTCGTGGTCAGCGCCCCGGGTCACGGGGTTTCCCGGCTGGATTTCACGTTCCGATGAACGGGACGCGGCACGCGGCTGCGGAATGAATTGGCGGATCTCCGGGTCAAACCGCGCATTGTTTTCTGATGCATCGGTCGCTTGGTTGCAAACGCGCGGGCTTTCTGGCAAGGTTACGGCCTGTCATGAAGGCGGCCGTCCCATTCGTCCGAATCCGCAAGGGACACGGCGGTTTCGCACTGGTGGTGACGGTGGCGCTGATGGTGTTGCTCACGCTGCTGGCGCTGGGATTGCTCGGGCTGTCATCGATCTCACTGCGCAGCTCGGCACAGCTCGGCGCGATGGCTGAGGCCCGCGCCAACGCCCGGCTTTCGGTCCTTCTCGCGCTGGGCGAACTGCAGAAATCGGCCGGCGACGACCGCAGGATCACCGTGGATGCCGGCCTGATCGGCGCCAACGAACAACCCGCGGCTGTGGGCGTGTGGAAATCGTGGTCGCCGAAGTATGCCGACCAGCCGCAGCGGCGGCAGCCGAACTACGACAGCGAGAAGTCCTCGCGTTTCGTCGAGTGGCTCGTCTCGCACCCGGACCCCGCGCATTTCGCCACCGAGGACTCGATCAAGGCAGCTCCCGGAAATTCGTGGGTCCGGCTTTTTGAGGAGGCGTCCGACGGCTTCGAGCTGAGCGGCGCCCCCGTGCCGATGACGGGCGGGAGGCTCGCGTGGGCGGTCGCCCAGGAAAACACCAAGGCGAAGATCAACGTCGATGGTCCCGAGGAAATCCGGGAGCCGAACGACGTGTTGTTCGCGCAGGAGCGGCCGTTTCTGGGATTGAGCGCCGTGTTCCAGCAACCGGACGGCCGCTGGAGCCGCCGCGCGGCGCGCGTCACCTCGCTGCGCCAGGCGGATCTCGACCGCGACCTGATCGCAAGCGGTGGCGCGGCCGGCCCGGGCGGCGGCGATTTCACCACCCGCGCCATGGGACTGCTCACCAACGTGGTGGACGGCGGACTCAAGACCGACCTGAACCTCGGCTTCGAAATGTCCGACAGCGAATTCGCCCAAGCCTCGTGGGACGACATGGAGAACCCCTTCTTCGAGCGGCTCCGCAGCTATCGCAACCAGCGGCCCCTGTTCGAACCCCTCACCGATTCGGGCGAGGTCCAGATCACCGCGAACTACGGGGTGATCTCGTCCTATCCGCACAAGTTCGACGCGGCGGCGGCACCCACCTTCGACACGCTGCGGGCGCACTACCGGACGGCCCGCCACCTCTATCTATCGCAGGGCGGGCCGACCGTGTTCGAGCGCCCCTTCTCAAGCCCGTCCCTGCCGCGGCAGCCGCCTGCCGCGGCCACGACGAGCCAGCCGAGAATCCGCCCGGTTCTCGACCGGCTGCTCTATTTCCTCAGCATGTGGGTGGACGAAAACCGCAGGATGAACCTCGTGATCACCCCGGTGGTCACCCTGTGGAATCCGCACAACGTGGCGCTCGAAATGGAGGGCGCGGTGGTCTATCCGTGGATGGATTTCCCGCTCAACATCGACTGGCGGCAGTACGCCGCCACCGGGGCGCAGAAGAAATCCGCGCGCTGCTGGCAGTCGACATTCCTCAGCAGCGGCCGTGACACCGGCGAGGGGCGGACGCGCGAGCCGTATTTCTTCCTCGAGATCACCGCCAACGGCGACGGCGATACCACGCAGCCGATCCACCTCGAGCCCGGCGAGGTGCGCGTCTTCACGCTGGCCGAGTCGAAGCCGCAGCGATTCGACCGGCTCGCCCCGGACAACCGGCGCACCTGGCGGATGCGGCCGGTGGGCGGCATCCGCGATTTCGTGACCAGCGGCGGCGTCGCCGTCCGGCAAACGCAGAACGACAGCACCAGCAACAACGGTTTCCTCACGACGGACATGATCGATCCCGCCGACAAGGTGGACGCGACCTTCGAGTTCACCCGCAAGGACCACCACTATTTCATCACGATGGAGGACGCCGGCCGGATCACCGGCCGGGAGCCGCAGAAAGTCGCCGAGGTGCAATCGCACAGCTCGGTGCTCGACACCCAGCGCTTCACGACCCCGCGCTACCGCGGCTCGGAGATGACGGCCGAGCCGAAACTGGTGGGCGTCATCGAAAGCTATCACCGCGTCGCCATCGACGCCGTCCAGGTGGCCGATCTCGTCTGCACGACCAATCCGCGCCAGCCGTATGTGAACCGCTACCTCATCGGCGGCGGCACCTTCGCCGCCGGGCCGCACTACGAGGCGTCGATGCGGTCCTGCGCCGCGGTCGCCGGTGCGGGACTCCAGCTCACGAGGGACGGGCGCCGCGCGTATTACGGCGCTTCGAATTCATCGGGCAACGGTCGCACGCAGCTCGCGTTCTTCGAGGTGCCGCGCCAGCCGGTCCTCTCGATCGCCGGCCTGCAGCATGCCGACATCACGAGCTCCGCCTTCGGTCCGTCGAACCAGATCGGCAACAGTTGGGCCTCGCCCTATCTGCAGCGCAACAAGGCGGCGGAACTCCAGCGGACCACGACCACCGGCGAGATGATCCGTCCTCGCGGCCTGCCGGTGGTGGACAGCTCGTTGCTCGCGAACGAGGCGCTGTGGGACGAGTTCTTCTTCTCCGGCGCGGCGCCCACGCTGGCGCTCCAATCCCGCGTGGGCAGCCCCGATGTTTGGAACAACCCGCAGGTTTCGGAAACCCGGGACCTGGCTTCCCTGCTCAAGGGCTTCATCGCCGACCCGTCCGCCAACGCCCTTCGCAACAGCGCGATGCGCCTCCACCGCGGTGGCCAGTCCGACGAGGACCTGCTCGACCGCCTGCTTTCCCCGGCGGGCTGCCGGCGCATCGCCGCGCACCTGATGGTCGATGGCGCCTTCAACGTGAATTCGACCAGCGAGGAAGCGTGGACCGCCTTGTTGGCCGGCCTGCGTGGAGCCGAGTTCGACGTCGAGGACGGGTCTCCGCCGTCGTCCGGTGAAACACCGTTTCCGCGTTTCCGGAATCCCCGCGGCCACATCAACGACGGCTGGGACGGATACCGAGGACTGCAGGACGGCGACCTCCGGAAGCTGGCGGAGGAAATCGTCGAAGAAGTCCGTTCGCGCGGACCCTTCCTGTCGCTGGCGGAGTTCGTGAACCGCCGGCCGGACTCCGGAGCCGAAGGATTGAATGGCGCGCTCCAGGCGGCCATCGACCGCAGCGGCGTGAATGACGACAGCCTCTATCAGCGCATGGCCACCGGCAAATACCCGGTCGGCTCCAACATTTCCCCGCCCAACACCGGAGTCGGCACGCCCGGATACCTGACGCAGGCGGATGTGCTCAACTCGATCGGCCCGCGGCTCACCGTGCGCTCGGACACCTTCACCATCCGCGGATACGGCGAGTCGCTGGACAAGAGCGGCAACGTGGTGGCCCGTGCCTGGTGCGAGGCCGTCGTCCAGCGGCTGCCCGAGTGGGTCGACCCCCGGCAGGATCCGGAAACCGCGATCGCCGATCTCCATCCCGGAAACACCCTCTTCGGCCGGCGTTTCGAGATCGTTTCGTTCCGTCATATCACGGCGGCCGAGCGGTCCGGCGGCACCATTTGATCTCATGAAAACCCTCGTGCTCCGTCTTCTCTGTTTCATCGCCACCTATTCCGCCGTCCATGCCGCGGACGTCCGGATCCTCGCATGGGACGAGGAAGTCGCCGCGCGAAAACTCACCTGGGTCCACGCCAAGGACAGCCGGGAAATCTCGGACCTTCATCCGCTCCGCCGTTCCGATCCCTACCCGGGCCCGTCCAAAGGCGCGCAGGTCGTGATCCGTGCCGACGACCGCACGCCGCAGGAAGGCGAGGCGGCCGTCGAGCTCCGCTGTTCCGTGAACCCGTCGTTCCGCCGGCCCCTGCTGATCCTGCTGCCGGACACCAAGGCCGCCACCGGTTTGCGGGGTCTCGTCATCGACGAAAACCTCACGTCCTTCGGCTGGGGGACCATGCGTTTCCTCAACGCCACCGGCGAAGAAGTGGTCGTGCAGATCGACCAGAAGGCGTTGCGCGTTCCCGGCGGCTGGAAACCCGTGGACTTCCGTCCGGGCGGCAAGCGCCGCAACGTCGGCATCCGGATCGCCCTCTCGAAGACCATCGAAACCCCGGCCTACACCTCGGTGTGGGAGCACCGGGACGACGGCCGTTCGCTCGTCTTCATCCTCCGCGGTGGCGATCCCCGTCTCGGCAGTCTCGCGCTCAAGGCGCTGCCGGAGATCAAGGGTGAGGACGCCACGCTCACGACGGCGGAGTGATGCCGGGCCCGGCGCTCAAGGCTCCGTGCCGACCCGCACGAAGACCTTCTCCGCACCGGCGATCTCACCCGCGGGAAACTCGACGGTCACGATCTCGTAAGCCGGATCGTCCTCGGATGGCAGCGCGGAAACCTCGGTCACCTCGACGGTCTTCCAATCGGTTAGATCGCCGCTCGCCTGATAGATGAAGGAGGCGCCGGCGAGTTCGTGCGCGCGGAGCCGCGAGTGCGAGAAACGGAAGAGCCCCGTCGCCGGGTCCGCGACGGCCACGCGGGTGAACGGGGCGTCCGTTCGCGTGGGATCGCCGCCGAGTTTCCACTCGAAGCGGTTGGAAAACCGGTCGCCGTCGTCGTTGGCTCCGGGTTCGCCCTCGGGAGAGATGTCATCGCCGAATCTCGCGACGCGCCAATCGTTGTAGTCCGAGAACGGAGGAATGTTTTCGTTGATCCATGCGGCCAGCAGTTCGGCGCCCTCGAAGTCGACGACGGTGGTCGCCAGCGGCGGCATGCGGGAGTAGCCGTTCGCCTCGGCCATCCGCGAGTAAATGATCGAGTTCGCCGCGTGTTCGGCGACGATCAGGCGGTCGCCCGCGTGCAACGGCGCGTCCACGGACAAACCGTTCACCATTCCCGTATCCGCCAGCGCGAGCCATGCGCGGGCGTCCCAGTTTCCACCACCGGTGCCACCCGCGCGGTGGCAGTACGAGCAGTTCACATCGAGATAGGAGCGCGCGCGTTCCTCCAACGTGTATGCCTCGTCGTCCGGGCGGACGTGGCGCGGCATCTGCGCGGGATCTCCCGCGAAGCCGTCGAGGTATCCCGCCGCCGCCAGCGCCGTGAGCTGGTTGCCCGCTTGGCCGTCGCCGTTGAGCTGGCGTGTGTGGAACGATAGCGCGTGTCCGGCCTCCGGCGTGTGGCATGTCATGCAGTTGGCGCGCGACGGGATCTGCCACGGGACGCTGCCGGGCGCGCCGTCGAGCGTGATATCGATCTCAACGCTCTCGCCATCGTCATCCACCAGCACCGCGTCGGTCTGGATGCCGTCGTTGATCGGGTTCCAGCGGTAGGAAACCCCGTAGGCGCCGGTGGCGGTGCGGACGAGGAAGCGCGTTTCGATCCGCCTCCGCGGCGAGCCGGCGACCGGCCTGCGGTCCAGCACCGTCCCGCCGTCGATGTTCCTCGGGAAGGTCTCCCACTCCGTCGCGTAGTCGAAGTGTTTCACCCAGACCGTGCCGGCCGGCAGTGTCCACGGATCCTCCTGCGCGAAGCCGAAGCGGTCTCCCGCGTCCGGCACCAGAAACCAGCGGGATTTCTCCGCGTGATCGGACCAGAAACGCAGATTTGGCTGGTAGGCATGGCCTCCGGGATTCGGCGCGAGGGTCGTGGTGTCCGAGAAAAAATTCACCTGCGAGAGCGTGGCGGGCAGCGTCTGGTCGTCGGCACCGAGTTTCAGGCGGCGGATGCTTCCGGTCCCCTGGTTGCCGCCGACGTTGCCGCGGTCGAGCAGCAGGATCTCGCCGGTCGCCGGATCTTCAAGCAGGCCGACGATCGCGGTTTCGCCGGCGAGCCTTTCGACCACCGGTCCGCCGCCGGTTTCCTCGAGGCTCCAGATGTTTCCGGAAACATAGTCCGCGAAGATATACTTTCCGGCGAGCTGGGGCAGGGCGTTGCCACGATAGACGAAACCGCCGGTCACCGAATTCCCTTGGAACGGTCCGCCGCCGCGGAGGTAGGTCCACAGCGGTTCGGTGAGCGTGGCGGCCGCTTCCGGCGCGCCGTTGAGGGCGTCGCCGGCGCGCGGACCCGCGATGTCGCCCTCGCGCCACGACCAACCGCCGTTGTCGCCGATCTCGAAACGATCGATCTCCTCGCGGTCGCCGCGTCCGACATCGGCCACCCACAGCGCGTCGACCGCGCCGTCGTTGTCGTCGTCCTCGACGGAGAACTGCCAAGGGTTTCTCAAACCCGTCACGACGATCTCCGTGCGCACCCGCGCGGGGTCGATGGCGACGCCGTTGAACGTGGTCGCGCCGATCAGCGGGTTGTCGGGGGGGATCGCGTAGTGCGCCTCGCCACCGGGACGCGGGATGACGAGATCGGCGTCGTTGTCCGGATCGGCGCCGGGATCGGGATTGGGAGCGAGGCTGCCGGGTTTCTTGTCGACGTCGATGCGGATGATGCACGACCACAGGTTGCGGTCGACGTGTTGCGCGTTGTTGTGTCCGTCGCCCTGAGTCCCTTCGTCGCCGAAGCCCACGTAGAGATATCCATCGGGGCCGAACTCGCAGGTGGCGATGTTGTGGTAGGCGTCGTCGTTGTCCTGCTCGATGAGGATGAGCTCGTCACCCGCGGTGAAGGGCGCGCTCGTCTGGCAGGTGAAACGCGAGAGGCGGACGGTGCCTGCGGCCGAGTTGTAGGTGAGATAAATGTATCCGTTGGTCGCCCAGTCCGGATGCGCGGCGATTCCCTTCAGCGCCAACTCGTTGTCGTCGTGAGCCACCTCCGCGGTGAGATCGAGGATCTCGAGTTTCACCGGCGCGGTGACGTCGGGGATGAGGAAAACCCGTCCGTCTCCCTCCGCGACGAGAAGTTTCCCGAAGTCGCCCGGCACCGTGCAGAAGCCATGCGGGGAATCGAAGGTGATGCCAGGGAACGCGTCGACGAGTTCGAGCAGGCCGCTCGGCGGCTCGGCGGGCAGCGCGACATGGCGGGCGTCGTAGCGGCCGCTGCCGGCGAGGGTGATCGCGACCGCCGCCGCGGACGGTGCCGGCGCGCCGGGTCCCGAGACCTCGTATCCGAAACCATCGGTAGCCTGGGCGCCGCCGTCGTGCTGATAGAGGATCGTGCCGCCCGCCTGCACCGTCGCCGTGCCATGCGCCGGCGGCGTGGTGATCGCCACCGAACCGCGGTCCAGGGTGCCGGTGTCGTTGGCCAGCACGTCGATGCGCGCGGCGGCTCCCGGCGGCATCGTCAGGGCGTCGGCAGCGGCCAGCGGCGCGTCGTCCCGCAAGCCCTCCCATGCGTGGGCCACGCGGATGTCGTCCCACGCCGCCGTTCCGCTTCCTCCGGAGGCGAGGCGGATCGCGCTGCTCCAGTTTCCGCTGGTGTGCGGATAGCTGGCGACCGGAACCTGCGTGGACTCGGCGGCATTGAGATCGGGATCGAGGAAAAGCAGCGCTTCGTCGTTGTCGAAGTCGAGCTTGGCGACCAAGAGGTAGTCCTGCCCGGTCACCGGCTGGATGCCGGAGTAGGCCCACTGGTCCTGGTTGAGGTCGTGGATCGCGAACTCACGCTGACCGGACGCCGGATTCGCCGCGCCGGGGACGCCAAACAGATAGCGCTCGGCACCGAAGTCATACGAACTCGCGCCGCTCCATTCGGTGCCCGGACCACGCGTCATACGAAACTTGTAGTAGATGACGTGCGAGTGGAAGCGGCCGTCGTCGCTGAGCGCACCGATCCGCTCGTCCGACCCGTCGCCGACGCCTTCCGACGGGCCGTTGTATTCGCGTTTCGCGCCGCCGTTCTGGGTGAGCAGGACGCCGCCGCTGACCGTCGCGTTTCCGCCGATCCAGTTCCAGTCGGACGATGTGCCGGTGTGGCCGGTGAAGACGTCGTTCTCGTCCGAGTTGTCGGCGTCCCAGTGGCGGCCGCCGTTCCTGCCGTCGATCGCGCCGTCCGGATAGTCGAAGTCCTCGACGCCGACGACTCCGCCTGCATCCACCGAGCCGGGGAAACTCGCCGCGTCCGCGGGATTCGAGCCGGCCGCGAGTTCGATGCCGTCGTCATATCCGTCTCCGTCCGAATCACGTTCCTGCGGGTCCAGCTTGAGATCGTGTTCCTGAAGATTCGCCACTCCGTCGAGGTCGGCGTCGGTGCCGCTGTCGTCGGTGCCGACGATGAGGCCGTTGGCGGTTTCCCAGTCGTCCGGCATCCCGTCCGAGTCGCTGTCGTTGGGGTCGATGACGCCGAGGTCGGACCACTCGGTCACGACGTCGAGATCGTCCCAGACGACATGCCCGCCGGAGCCGAGGCGGACGGCGGTGGACCAGTATTCGGCACCGGGCGTGTAGGCGCCGCCGGCGTCGGCCGAGTTGTCACCGCCGCCCTGATAGAAATCACCCGCGTCCGGATCCACCCACAGGCCGATGAAGGCGTCGTCGAAATCGAGCACCGCGATGATGAGATGCGCTTCGGTATCCGCGGGGATGCCGCTGAAGTAGGTGCCGGCGGCACCGCCGAACTCGCAGCCGAACTCACGCCGCCCGTTGTGGAAACCACTGGGGACACCGAAGAAAACCCGTTCGTTTCCGAACTGATAGGAACTCGCGCCGCTCCACGAGGCGTTGCCGGAGCGGGTCATGCGGAAACGATAGAACACCTTGCCGGTCGCCCGCAGAGCGCCGCTGCGTTCATGGTCGTTGTTTCCATCGTCCCCGGGATTCCCCTCGCCTTCGAGCGGACCGTTGTACTCGCGTTTCGCGGAGCTGTCGTTCGTTTCGAGCCGGCCGTTCACGATGACCGGCGCCGCGGTCACGTTGCTCCAGTCCGACGGGCTGCCGGTGCTTTCACCATCGAAGAAATCATGGTCGAACCCGCCGCCGGATTGTCCGGCGACCGGTCCGTCCGGGTAGTCCATGCCGTCGCTTCCGATCACCACGGCGTGGGAACGCGAAACGGCGCAGAGGACGGCAAGCAGGACAAGGGAACGCACGACGGCAGCGGGGATGGGTTGCGCGGCCGTGCCACGAACGATCGCGAACCACGGCCAATGGGTTGATATGCGCGAACCATCGGGAAATCCCGCCAGATTTTCACGCAACATTTCTGGCGGGGTTTCCGCGCGGGCCGCGCACTGATGGGTTGAGGCGGTGTCCGATCCCACCGTCCCGGCCGTTTCACGGTCGCTTTCATGCGGCGGAAAACCTCGAAACCCATCCATCATCCATGTTCCCCAAACGCGCTTCCTCCTCGCGGCGTTCCCTGCTCCAGGCGGTCTCCCCGAGCCACATTTGTTGGGCCGGCGTTGTCACCGGCACCGCACTTTTCAGCGCGTCGCTGGCGCATGCGGATGAGTTCTGGCAGGGCGATACGAGCACGGATTGGAACGACGCGGCCAACTGGACCAACGACGCGTTGCCGGCAGGGCAGTGGACCGTCGTGAACTCGGGTTCGCCGCATACCGCCACCATTTCCGACGACAGCGATTTCACCCCGTCGGACATCGGCATCGGCAAGGGTTCCGGACAAACCGGCCGGCTCGACCACACGGCGGGCGTCGCGGCCACCGGCAGCGGCAACTGGATGTGGGTCGGCACCGAGTCCGGCAACGGCACCTACAACCTCGCCGACACGAGCGGCAGCGGCGGCACGCTCACCGGTTTCGCGACGGGCTCCGGAACGATGAACGCGCAGAGCAACCTGCTCATCGGAGCGACCGGCGGCACCGGCGTCGTCAACGTGAACACTTCGAACGCGCTCAACGTGGCCGGCAGCCTCCGGATCGCGGATTTCAACAACAACAGCACCGGCACGCTCAATCTCGACGCCGGATCGGTCAACGTGGGTTCGCACATCCAGCTCGGCAAGGTGTCCGGCGGCAGCGGAACGATCAACGTCAGCGGCGGCAGCCTCGTCGGAAACGGCGAGTTGCGGGTCGGCTACAGCGGCGGCAGCGGCACGGTGAATCTCTCCGGCGGCTCGATCAGCACCAACGGCTGGTCGACGTTCGGCGGCAGCGGCTCCACGGCGTATCTGAATCTATCCGGCGGCACCTTCACCGTGCAGAAGGACGCCCTCATCATCGGCGACAACGGCACCGGCGCGCTCACCCAGACCGGCGGCGATCTGGTGGTCCACGGCGAGCTGATGCTCGGCCAGGGCAGCGGCGATGGAACATTCACGTTGAGCGACGGCACGACGACCACCAACCGGTGGGTGTCCGTCGGGCGCGACGGCGGCAGCGCGGTCGTCAACATGTCCGGAGGAACCTGGAACCACAACGCCGGGAGCGAGCATCTGGTGATCGGAGCCACCGGAACGGGAACCGTGAATCTCAGCGGCGGCCTCCTGAACGTGCCGACCGCCGTGTTGGAAGTGGCCGAGTGGGGCAACGGAACGCTGAATCTAACCGACAATTGCGAGGTCCGCGCCGGGCACGTCCGCATCGGGATCAATGCCAGCGCGACGGGCAACCTCAATCTCAACGGCGGCACGCTGCGCACCCACCGCATTTCCGGCTTCGACCGCGCCGGCGACCCGGGAGCCGGAAGCAGCACCGCGCGTTTCAACGGCAGCCAGATCATCGCCACCGCGGACGACGCGTCGTTCATCACGGCCCTCGACAGCGCCGAGATCCAGAGCGGCGGGCTCAAGGTCGACAGCAATGGTTTCGCGCTCGCGTCCGACCAGGTTTTCACCGGCACGGGCGACATCACCAAGAGCGGTGCCGGCAGCCTCGCGCTCGATGGCAACTCCACCTTCGCCGGCGACATCACCGTTTCCGCCGGCGCGCTCTATGTGAACGGAGTCCTCAGCGGCACCTCGACGACCACCGTGGACAGCGCGGCACTCATCGGCGGCAACGGATCGCTCGCCGGCCTGGTGTCCGTCAACGGAACCGTCGCGCCGGGGCTCTCGGTCGGGACCTTCTCGGCCGGCGGCATGAACATCGGCGCGGGCGGATTCTACACGGCGGAAATCGACGGCCTCGGCATCAACGACCGGCTGCTCGTCACCAACAGCCTCACGATCGACGGCACCATCCGCATTTTCCTGAACTATGCCGCGGCGGCGGGCGACTCGTTCGACCTCGCGGACTTCGCGTCGTTCTCGGGGTCTCCGGTTTTCGACTTCAG
Source organism: Akkermansiaceae bacterium (assembly GCA_024233135.1). Taxonomy (GTDB): domain Bacteria; phylum Verrucomicrobiota; class Verrucomicrobiia; order Verrucomicrobiales; family Akkermansiaceae; genus Luteolibacter. Next base: position 93,883 of record JACKPZ010000016.1, read on the forward strand.
CAACGCGACGCTGGATTCCGGACTGAGCTGGGACACCTCCGGATTCGCGGCCGACGGCGTGATCACCGTCGTGCCGGAACCGCACGCCGCGATGCTCGGCCTGCTCGGAACCCTGGGCCTGCTCGCGCGCCGCCGCCGGGCGTGAACCGCCGGGCGGCCCGTCCCTTGACATCGAAACGCTCGGGAATAGCCTGCCACCAGTGGATTCTGCGAACGAAGGGATGGAGGACGACCAGGTCGGGAGCGGATTCAGTTCGGACCGGTTGCTGCCGCTGGTGTACGACGAACTCCGCAGGCTCGCCGCCCAGCGTCTGAACAACGAGTGGGGCGCGAACCAGACGCTCCAGCCGACCGCGCTGGTCCACGAAGTCTGGCTGCGGGTCAACACCGGCAATTCCGACCTCTGGAAAAACGAAGGCCATTTCTTCGGCGCCGCGGCGCGGGCGATGCGGCGGATCCTCGTCGAACGCGCGCGCTACAAGTCGGCCATCAAACGCAAGCCCAACGAGGAGGCCGAGCGGCTCAACGAGCGCTGGTATGAAAATGACGACCACATCCTGATGATCCACGAGTGCCTCGAGGTGCTTGAGAAGTCCAAGCCGGACTCCGCGGAGATCGTCCTGCTGAAGTTTTACGGCGGCCTCAGCACGCAGGAGATCGCGAAGATCATGAAAACCAGCGTCCGCTCGGTGGAACGCCAGTGGATGTTCGCCAAAGCCCAGCTTTTCAAACTCGTCCGCGCCCAGACCGGCGAGGACCCACCGGAGCCGGATCCATGAAGGGAAACGAACCGGGCGAACTGGACTCGGCGATCTATCAGGTGGTGCTTTCGCTTGAGGATCCCGCCGAACGCGCGCGCTTCCTCGACCGGGTCTACCCGGGCGACGACGCGGCGAAGAACGAAATGCTGAAACTCGTCGGCGACTCCGAGGACGCAGCGCGTTATTTCTGCGATGCGAGCGACCAGCGGACGATGATCGCCCGCGAGGTGATGCTCGACTCGCCGGACACCGGAACCTCGGGCGAGCTGGTGGGCATCGAGGAAGAGGAGGAACCCGGATCAATGCTCGGCCGCTACCGCGTCATCCAGCGGCTCGGCGAGGGCGGCAGCGGGGTGGTCTACGAAGCCGAGCAAGAGCAACCGATCCGCCGCCGCGTGGCGGTGAAGGTGCTGCGCCACGGCACCGACTCGCAGAGCATCATCGCACGTTTCGAGGTCGAGCGTCAGGCGCTCGCGCTGATGGACCACCCGGGGATCGCGAAGGTGCTTGATGCCGGGACCACCAGCGGCGGCCGGCCGTTTTTCGTGATGGAACTGGTCAAGGGCGAGCGGATTTCCACCTATTGCGACCGCCACAAGCTCAGCATCCGGACGCGGATCGACCTTTTCATCCAGGTCTGCCACGCGATCCAGCACGCCCATCAGAAAGGCATCATCCACCGCGACATCAAGCCGTCGAACATCCTCGTCGCCCATCAGGACGACGGTGGTCACTCGCCGAAGATCATCGACTTCGGGATCGCCAAGGCCACGGGGCCGCAGCGCCTGGGAAACCAGACGGTGTTCACCTCGCACGACCAGTTTTTCGGCACGCCGGCATACGCCAGCCCGGAGCAACTCGACTTGACGAGCGTGGACATCGACACCCGCTCGGACATCTACAGCCTCGGGGTGCTGCTCTACGAACTGCTCACCTCCCGCACGCCCGTGGCCGCCAGCCAGACCGAAGGGCTGAGCATCTCCAAGCTGCACCGCGCCGTGCTCGAATCCGAAATCCTTCGTCCGTCGCTGCGACTCGCGAGCGAGGACAAGGAAACCCTCGCCGGCATCGCCGCCGACCGCAGGATGGAGCCCGCGCCGCTGATCAACACCCTCCGCGGGGATCTCGACTGGATCGTGCTCAAGGCGGTGGAACCCACGCGCGCCCGTCGTTATCAGACGACCAACAGCCTGGCGATGGACCTCGGGCGCTATCTGGAAAACCAACCGGTGCTCGCGAGGTCCCCCGGCCGCATCTATCTGATCCGCAAGTTCGTCCGGAGAAACAGCCTCGCCGTCGGGCTCTCGAGCTCGCTGGTCATCCTGCTCGTCGCCGCGCTGGTGCTCACGACCTCGCTCTATCACCGCGCCGAGCGCTCGCGCGACCTCCAACTCCGCCTCAAGAACGAGGCCGAGGCGTCGCGCAACGAGGAGAACCGCCTGCGGCGCCAGGCCGACGCGAGGGCCAACGTCGCGCGCGTCGCCATGCTGCTCGACCAAGGGCGCATCGATGAAGCGGACGCCTTGCGGCAGAAATACCCGCTTTCCTCCATCGAGCCATCGCTGGAGGCAGCTGCGGTCTTCCGTTCGCTCGGAGACTGGAACGCCACCCGCGGACGGATGGACCAGGCGCTGCCCTGTTACCGCCTCCTCATGCAGGCCAATCGTTTCGACCGGCCGGACTCGGTGCTCATGGGCGTCGACCTGCTGGTGATCGGAGCCGCGCTCATCGAGTTCTCCCCGGACGAGTATCGGAACTACCGCACGGAGGTCGTCGAGACCTACATGCCACCCGGCGGAACCGTGCAGGCGGAGCACTTGCTGAAGTTCTGCCTGTTGAGTCCGACGGATTCCGGATTGCTGGAGAAACTGCAGCCGGCTGCGGAAATCCTCGAGCGGCTCGAGCCGTCCGACCGTTCGTCGTGGGATTTGCTCGCTCTCGCCTTGTTCCACCTTCGCAGCGGAAACAACGATTCCGCCATCGAGTTGGCGGAGCTCGGCCTTGCCGACCCGTCGTTCAAGCTGTCGTGCAGGGCGGCGTTTCACGCCGTCATCGCGCTGGCCCGCGGGAATCGTGGCGACATCGAAGCGGCGGAGTTTGAGATCCAGACCGCCGGGCGGATCATCCGCGAGGCGAACGGCACGGACTCCATCGCCGGCCAGCCGGTCGAGTCCTGTTGGTGGGATTGGTCGATCGCGAAGTCGCTGGCCCGCGAGTTCGGCCCGACGTCCGCGGTTTCGGAACCTTGAGGGTGGAGTTCCCTCGGCGATGTGCCGCGGATGTTTTTTGGCGGAGCATGCCGCCGGGTTTTCGCACTCAGGGAATGGAGCCCGTTCCGGCTTCCCCCGAACCCACGACCTGATCTTATGAAACCCAAGAGAATCCTGAAGTTGGCCCTCACCCCGCGGTGCTCGTTTTTCCACGCCTGCTCGTCCGGCGGCATCGCGCTTGCGGGCGCGGCGTTCCTCGGCGCGTCCTTCGCACTCGCCGACGAATCGTGGGATGGCGACGTCGGCACGGATTGGAACACGGCGGCCAACTGGACCAACGATTCGTTTCCCACCGGCGCGTGGGCCATCCTCAACACCACCGGTCCCAACATCGCCACCATCACCACCAACAGCGTGTTCACCCCGAGCGACATCCAGGTGGGCATGAGCACCAACGGCCGTCTCGACCACGTCGGCGGGACCGCCCAGACCGGCCCGGGAAACTGGATGTCCGTCGGTTTCCAAAGCGGCGGCATCGGCACCTACAACCTCGCCGACACCAGCGGGAGCGGCGGCACCCTCACCGGCTTCGCCACGGGCTCCGGCACGATGAACGCCCAGAGCAACCTGATGATCGGCCGTGACAGCGGCGTCGGCACGGTCAACGTCAACACCAGCGGCCAGCTCAACATTTCCTCGGACATGCGGATCGGCACCGGCGGCGGCACCGGAACGCTCAACATCGACGCCGGCATCGTCGTCACCAACAACTGGACCACCCTCGGCGGCGGCGGGTCGTCGGGCACCGTCAACCTCTCCGGCGGCGAGCTCCGCAAACAAGGCGGCGGCAATCTCATCGTCGCCGACAACGGGACCGGAACCTTCAACCAGGCCGGCGGACTGGTTTCCTGCAACAGCGAGTTCTGGATCGGCCAGGGCGGCACCAGCAGCGGCGAATACAACCTCAGCGCCGGGACGCTCGCGACGTCCGCATGGGCGGTGATCGGCCGCGACGGCGGCACCGGCGAAATGAACGTGAACGGCGGCACATGGAACCACACGCCCGGCGGGCAGCACATCGTGATCGCCGCCTCCGGCACGGGGACTGTGAACCTCGGCAGCGGCCTCATCCATGTGCCGAACGCCGCCATCGAGGTGGGCGAGAACGGCACCGCGTTCCTCACCGTCTCGGGCAGCGGGGAACTGCGCACGCAGGCGGTCCGCGTCGGCATGAACACCGGCTCGAACGGCACCCTCACGCTCAACGGCGGCACCGTCCGCACCGGCCGGATCTCCGGACTCAACCGCGGCGGCACCGCGGGTGACGGCAACAGCAGCGCGGTTTTCAACGGCAGCCAGATCATCGCCACCCGGGACGACGCGGTGTTTCTCACCAGCTTCGACAGCGCCGTGATCCAAGCCGGCGGGCTGTTGGTCGATTCCGACGGCTTCACCCTCGCCGGCGACCAGGCCTTCAGCGGAACCGGGGGAGTCGTGAAATCCGGCGATGGATCGCTCAGCCTGCTGGGCGGCCACAGCTACAGCGGCTCGAACACGGTGGAGGCCGGAAAACTGACGCTGCCGAACCACGCGACCGGCACCGGCGACATCCAGGTGGACGCCGGCGCGTCCCTCGGCATCGGCGAGGTCGTCTACGATTCGCAGCTCAGCCCGGCCAACGTGACCTTCGACGCCGCATCGACGATGGATATCTCATTCACCGATCTCGGCGGCTCGATCCCTACCAACGCTCCGCTCAACGTCACCACCAACCTCGCGCTCGGCGGTGACCTCACGATCAATGTCTCGGACATCGATCCGGAGACCGGCACCCTGCCGCTCATCGCCTATGCCGCGAAATCCGGCGCCGGCACGCCGGTGCTCGGACTGCTGCCGGAAAACGTGACCGGCACGCTTCAGGACAACGGTTCGCT
>JACKPZ010000017.1 GCA_024233135.1 Akkermansiaceae bacterium
GATTGGGTCTTGCGGTGAGTTTTCATGGGGCGGCTCCCTCGGTCAGCACATCAGCGGCGGACCGCCAGGTTTCGGGAAAAGACGGGATTGGTGGATCGGTTGAACGCGTCGGTGTAAGCGCCTGAGCTGAAGAAACCCTTGTTGCGGCCGGGGAGGGTGTAGAAATCGGCGGTGAACGCGATGACTGCCTCCGGATACTGGTCGGAGTCGCTGAATGAACCACCGTCGCCCTTCGGATCCTTGATGGTTCCTGGAGTGCCGGTTTCCAACTGACCGCTGCCCGTGTTGAAAACGAGTTGCGTGCACTTGACGAGGTAGACCGCTCCTTCGAGGCCATCGATGTCCCTCAGAAAGTCGCTGTCGCTCTTCCGGCGGACCATCGTCTGCACGATGTAGTCCTTGCCAGGCACCTTGCCCTTGACCAGCGGCTCGGGCTCCGGAGTGCCATCCGCCCGCACGCTGGTGAGCTTGCCGCGGTATTGGTAGACCAAGAGCGCGTCGTTGGCTCCGTCCGATTCCTCGATCCATTTGAACGCCTTGTCGAATCCGGTGGAGTAGTTCTGGCCGTCACGCAGGGTCACGAGTTCGCGCTCGAGGGTGGAGGCGAGGCGATCGGCCTCCTGCACATCGATCGCCTTCTTGATGCCGGCGGCCGCGGGTGCGAAGACGAGGATGAAACCGGTGAGCAGCACGGCGAGCACGCCGATCGCAATGACCGTTTCGAGTAGCGTGAATCCGCGGCGGCGGATGATGGAAGCTGGTTGCATGACGATGATCAGAAAGTGGAGCCGGTTTCAGGAAGGTCTTGGGAAATCTGGTCCGGGCTGCGGAAGACCGAAGTGCGGCCGTTGCGCCACACCACGAAGCCTCCGAAGTCCCGTTTGCCGCTCTTGTTCACGCGCGGCGGTTCGTCCTCTGCCGATTCATTGGTGCGCCGCGATCCGTTGCCGATCACGAAACTCGCGCCCGGAGTCGCGCAGATCCCCTCGGCATTGAACTCATACACGAAATAGGTGCCCCTGTAGACGGAAGTCCCGCTCAGCGAACTTCCGCCAGCGCCCTTCACCTTCGATCCGGTCACCTCGGGAATCGTCCCCGTGCCACCGCTGTGATTCCGCTTGCTGAGCGTTTCGCTGAAAAACACCTGATCGGGAAGCAGGGTCCCCCGGCTGGAAAGAACCCAGGTGGGCTCCTCATCCGGACCGGCTTCCGGAGTTCCGTCGCTTTTCACCGACTCGGTCGCTACCAGGATCCGGCGCAGATCGTCGGCCGGGTTGTTGTCGAGTTCCTTCGCCACCAGCACGCACGCACGCAGATTCCGCCCGGTGGCCGTGGTCCGGGCTTCGTCAAACAAGGCCTCGGCGGTGGCGACACCACTGGTGACCCCCTTCCCTCCCAGACCACCGAGCCCGATCGCGCCCAAGGTCATCAGAATGGAGATGATCGCGATGATGATCAGCATCTCCACCAAGGTGAAAGCGGCCAGCCCCGAGCCTGCGCGAGGGCGGTGGTTTTGTCGTTTCATGAGCATGCTTAGGATTTTTTGTAAGAGAACGCGTAACGAGCGGCGCCGCAAGCGAAAATGTCAATACATCGCAATTACGAGCCGGACTGATTCTTGGGGTAGCGTCCGTTCAGAGGACCGCTCATCCATTTCCACGCGGAATCGACCATTTGGCGGACATCCTTGCGGGAAGCCTCCCAACCAAGAAGCTCCTTGGCGAGCGCCGGATCCGCGACCAGCGACGCAGGGTCCCCTTCCCGTCTGGGGCCGTATTTCACGGGCACGGTCTTGCCGGTGACCTCTTCGACCGCGCCGATGATCTCCTTCACGGAAACTCCGACGCCGGTGCCGAGATTGCAGCGCACCGAATCGCCGCCGGCCGCCAGATGGTCGAGCGCACGGGCGTGGGCGTCGGCCAGATCCTCGACGTGGATGTAGTCGCGGATGCAAGTGCCGTCCGGAGTGTCGTAGTCGGTGCCGAACACCTCGATGGAATCGATTTCCCCGGTCACAGCCATCATCACCCGCGGGATCAGGTGGGTTTCCGGATCGTGATCCTCGCCGATCCTGCCGTCCGGCGAAGAGCCGCTGGCGTTGAAATAGCGAAGGCAGGCGCTCTTGAGCCCCCATGCGGTGTCGCAATCGCGCAGGACCCACTCGACCATCAGCTTGCTGCGGCCGTAGGGATTGATCGGATTCTGCGTGTTCGCCTCGGTGATCGGCAACCGATCCGGCACCCCGTAGGTGGCGCAGGTGGAGGAAAACACGAACACCCGGCAGCCGAACTCCTGCATCACCTGCAGCAGCTTGATCGGCTCGGCCGTGTTGTTCTGGTAGTATTTGAGCGGATTGGTGACCGACTCGCCGACGTAGGCGTAGGCGGCGAAGTGGACCACGGCACCGAAACGGTGCTTTTGGAACAGCGAGCGGAGCAGTTCCTGATCGCCCACGTCGCCGACCACGAGTTCCACCTCGGGATCGACCACAGCGCCTTCGTGTCCAAAGACCAGATTGTCGAGAACGACGATTTTGCGTCCCTGGCTCGCAAGCAACCGTACGGTGTGGGATCCGATGTAGCCGGCGCCGCCGGTGACGAGTACAGGTGCTGAATTTTCGCTCATGGGTTTCCGCAGGGATGAAACCCGAGACACCCGGCGCGTGTCAACCCGCGCCAGCCTCGAATTCGCTGCAAATCCGCTCGAATATCGCGCGTTCCGGTGCAGTCTTATCGGCATGCAGACCATCATCCGCAGGAGCGTCCTCGCTCTCGTCGCCGCCGCGGTCTCCGCGGCTTCCACCTCGTGCTACTACGATCCCTCCTACTATTCCGGATCGGCCAGCGTGCCCAGTTCCTACGGCAGCGGGTACGGATACGGGTATGGATACGGGGGCAGCAGTTTCTCCACTTCGTTCTTCGTGAGCACGGGCGACCCGGGCTGGGGCTACGACCCGTATTGTTATTCGTATTACGACTACCGCCGCCGCTGCTACTACGATCCCTACCTGCACGGCTACTACCCAGTGGGTTACCGGCCCCCGGTGGTGGTGGGATGCCCGCATCCGTATGGCTACCGCCGCGGCTACTGCCCGCCGCCCCGCTCGGTCCGGAACGTGACGGTGGTCAACTACCGCGACCGCGTCGGTGGATACCGCCGCAGCAACTACGACTGGGCGCAGCAGGTGCGCCAGGGACGCCCCCAGCAATACGCAAGAAACACGAACTCCGGCGGGCGAGTCGATCAATACGGCCGTGGCGACCGTGGAAACCAGTCGACCCGCTCCAACAACCGGAGTCGGAGTGGTGGCGCGACACGTTCCTCGAGCGACCGCACGCGCACCGAAATCAACCGCGGATCCAGCCGCGGCCGGATTCCATCCTCCTACAACACCCCGGTTACCCGAACCCAAAGCCGCGCCAGCTCAAACCAAGGACGCTCGTCCAGCACCCGCAGCCAATCATCCTCGCGAGGACGTCAGGAAATGAACCGGGGCGAACGCTCGAACAACAACCGCGCGCAGCAGAACCGGACCCAACCGAACCGTTCGCAGCAGAACCGGGGCGATCAGCAACGAGGCAACCAGGACCGCGGCAAGTCCGGCGGCCGCGAGGAAATCCGCGGTCTGGGACGCGGTTGACACGAACCGGATGACGCCCTCAGCGACCTCGCGCCTCTCTCCGGGCCCGTTCGCGCTGAAGCTTCGCAAGGGTCACCCTCGGCCGCAGGATCCAGCGGCCGAGGCACCAACCACAGACACCACCGCCGAAATGGCAGGCGTGGCCGATCTGAAACCACATCGCGAGTCCGGTATCACCGAGTTCACGGCTCCACGACGCAAACCGCGGCAGACCGAGCAGAAACTGGATTCCGGTCATCAGCCCCTCGGCGATCAGGATTCCCATGCCGAGACTTTTCGCGGAAACCGGCAGCGGAAACATCCGCGACTGAGGCGAAAGAGTGGTGAGCAGCATCAGCAGGGCTACGCAACCGCCCGATGCGCCAACGAGCAAGCCCGTCCCCAGCAGCGCGTGAAACAGCCCGCCGGAAACCACCCCCATCGCGAAGGCGGCGCTCAGCGCCCGGGCGTTCAACATCCGTTCGACGCTCGCGCCGATCCCCAGAAGCAACCCGCAATTGATGGCCAGGTGCCACATGTTTCCGTGGAGCAACCCGTAGCTGAGCAACTGCCAGACCTTGCCGGACAGCACGCCATCCCGCGTCAGACCAAGCGCGCGGTAAAGTGACGGAATTTGATTCGGACCGCCGGAAATCTCGACCATCAACTGCACCGCCGTCAGTCCCGCCACCCAGACCCAGACGGCGCGCACCTCGCGCAAGGTGCCGAATCCCCTGCGGAACGTCGCTTCGACACCGTCAGACGGACTCATTTCAAGCGGGGCGTGGCCGTTACTCCATCTCGCGGGAACGTGGCTCGCGGCGGACGGTGTCCTCCCCGCCGGCGCAGGTCACGAACGGCCCGCCCTCGAGCGGGGCGACCCCGGTGAACGCCACGTCCGGCATGTCGGACGGCCTACCGGCCAGCGGGAAATCCTTGCGCAGAGGGTAAAACGGATAGCCGTCCCACATCAGGATGCGCTTCAGGTTCGGATGCCCGGAAAACGGGATGCCCATCATGTCGAACACCTCGCGCTCGTGCCAATCCGCGCCCGGCCAAATGTCGGTCACGCTCGGCACTTCCTCCTCTTCGGAGACCTTCGCCTTCACCCGCAGGTGCTTCGAGTCGTCCAGCGTGCACACATGGTAGACCATCTCGAATCGCGGATCCTCGCCGAAGTGGTCGAGGCTCGCGACGTCGTGGATGATCTCATAGCCGAGCTCCTTGCCGCACTTCGCCATCACGTCGTGGAGCGCGTCGAGCGACACGTTGACGGTGGTTTCCCCGCGGAATTCGTGGGTGCTGAGGATTTTCTCCCCGAATGCCTCGCGGAGGGTGGTGGCGTCGTCGGTGGCGGACATCGCGGAATGGGGGGATTCAGGAAACTTGGTCGAAGAACTCCTTCTTCTGGGTCTTCGTCGGCTCCTCGCCTTCGATCTTCGTCTGGAGTTTCATCAGCCCCTCGATGAGCGCCTCGGGACGCGGCGGGCAGCCGGAAATGTAAACGTCCACCGGAATCAGCCTGTCGATGCCCTGCAACACCGCGTAGCTGCGATACATGCCGCCGCTCGACGCGCAGGCACCCATCGCCACGCACCATTTCGGTTCCGGCATCTGGTCCCAGATCCGTTTCACCGCCAGCGCCATTTTGTAGGTCACCGTACCCGAAACGATCAGCACGTCGCTCTGACGGGGGGAAAACCGCATCACCTCCATGCCGAAACGCGAGATGTCGAAGCGCGCCGAGGCCGTGGCCATCAGTTCGATCGCGCAGCAGGCGAGGCCCATCGGCATCGGCCAAAGCGAGTTCTTGCGCATCCAGTTGATGGCGGCATCGACGCGCGTGAAGATCACGTTCCCCTCGACTCGCGAGTCGTAGGCGGCGTGCAGGGTCTGGTTTTCGGAGCTGACCATGGGAAATTTCGGGGTCGAACCCCGCGCGGCGGGAATCTGAGGGCGGATGCAGCATCCCTCAAGCCGATTGTGCGAAAAGTCGGCGGCGAGGGCGCTTGCGAACCTAGGATGCTCATCTTATTCCTCCCCCGTGTCCCGCACGGACTCTTCCGCGCACGGCTGGCTCCGCCGGACCGTGACCCATCCGGATTTCGCACAACGCCTGGCCTCATGGGCCGTTGGCGAGGACGAACTCGTGCTCGAACACAGCGCCGAGGCGGCGCATGGGTTTCTCGCGGCGCTCGTCTGCGAAGCGGCGGCTGATCGCGGGCGGAAACGCGTGTGGCTGGTGAGCGACCTGCCGCGCCACCGCGAACGAATCGCCGCCGAGATGGAGCTGTGGGGCGTCAACGTGCTGGTGCTGCCCGACGCGCCGACGGAGACGGCCGAGGGCACGATCGCGGATCCGGAGTCGGCGGCGGAGTGGTTCTCCGTGTTGGAAATCCTCGCACGGGCGGAGAAATGCGTCGTCGTTTGCGGCAGCGATGCGTTTGAAGGCCACGCGCCGTCGCCCAACGCCCTGCGCGCCAGCCGCACGATGTTGAAACCCGGTGTCGCGCTCGATCCGGAGGAACTGGCGAAGACGCTCGCCGACCACGGCTACGAACGCGTCCCCACCGTTGCCGCCCGCGGGCAGTTCGCGGTGCGCGGCGGCATCGTCGATTTGTTCGCATGGCAGGCGGCGCGGCCGCTGCGGCTGGAGTTTTTCGATACGGATCTCGAATCGGTGCGCGAGTTCGACCTCGATTCGCAGGCCTCGACGCGCAAGTTGCTGGAGGCCGAGCTTCTGTTAGCCGAACCCGCCGCCGAGTCCACCGTGGCGGCCTACCGCCGCGCCGACGACATGCTCGTTTCCATCGACGCGAACATCGAACGTCCCGACGTCCGCATCCTCGAAGGTGCCGCGGATTTCGAAGGCGAGGAGGACTTCACGCTCGCCAGCTACGGCAGTCCGCTCGGCAGCTTCGAAGCCGGCGACTTCGTGTTGGAGGAACTGCGGCGCGAAAACTTCTTCAAGCAGCTCAACGAGTGGAAACGCGACGGCTGGGACATCGCCATGGTGTTTTCCAACAAGGGCGAGCAGGAGCGTTTTTCCGAACTCGCCGGCAAAGATCTCGAACGCGATCTCGGTCTCACACCCGTGCGTGGCGAGTTGATGGCCGGTTTCACCCTGCCGGTGGTGAAACTCGCCGTTCTATCATCATCGGAACTCTTCGGCCGTTACCGCACGCCCGGCGTGGCCCGGCGTTCGTCCCTCGACCAGGCCCGCGCCGCCCGTGCTCGAGCGACCGTCGATGAAATGGAGGAAGGCGACCTCGTCGTGCACTACGAATACGGCGTTGCCCGTTTCCGCGGCATCCAGCAGGGCGACGACGGCGAGGAACTGCTGCTCGAATACAAGGACGGCGCGTTGTTAGGCGTCCCGCTCGAACAAGCCCACCTTGTCGGCAAATACGTCGGCCTCGGCGGGAAAACGCCGGATCTCACGAAACTCGGCGGCGTCGCGTGGAAGAACGCCCGCAAGTCCGCGGAGAAATCCATCCTCGACTACGCCGCCCAGCTCCTGCGCGTGCAGGCCGAGCGCCAGCACGAATCCGGCTACGCCCACCCGGCCGACACGAAGTGGATGTGGGAATTCGAGCGTTCGTTCCACTACACCGAGACCGCCGACCAGCGCCGCGCGATCGAGGAAACCAAACACGATCTTGAAACCGCGCGCCCGATGGACCGGCTGATCTGCGGAGACGTTGGATTCGGCAAGACCGAGGTCGCCATCCGCGCCGTGTTCAAAGCCGTCACCGGCGGCAAACAGGCGGCCGTGCTGGTGCCCACCACCGTTCTCGCGGAACAACACTGGCGCACCTTCCGCGAGCGCATGTCGGACTACCCGGTGCGGGTCGAACTGCTCAACCGCTTCCGCACGCCGTCCGAGGTGCGCGACACCATCGCCGGTCTCGCCGACGGTTCGGTGGACATTGTCATCGGCACACACCGACTCATTTCCGGCGACGTCGAGTTCAAGAACCTCGGACTCGTGGTCATCGACGAGGAGCAGCGTTTCGGCGTCGCCCACAAGGAGAAGTTCAAGCAGATCTTCCGCCAGATCGACGTTCTCACACTATCCGCCACGCCGATCCCGCGCACGCTCTACATGGCGCTGATGGGCGCGCGCGACATGTCCACCATCGAGACACCGCCGCCAAACCGCGTGCCGGTTTCCACCACCGTCTGCGCGTATGACGAGCGCATCATCCGCGACGCCATCCAGCGCGAGATGAAACGCGGCGGCCAGGTCTTCTTCCTCCACAACCGGGTGAAAACCATCGACCAGATGGCATCGAAGATCCGCAAACTCGTGCCCGAGGCGCGGATCGTCATCGGCCACGGCCAGATGGACAAGGCCGACCTCGAGGTGGTCATGCACACATTCGTGAAAGGCGATGCCGACGTGCTGCTCGCCACCACCATCATCGAGACCGGCATCGACATCCCGAACGCCAACACCATCCTCATCGACCGCGCCGACCGCTTCGGCCTGGCCGACCTCTATCAGCTCCGCGGCCGCGTCGGCCGGGCCGGCGAGAAGGCCTACGCGATCCTGCTGCTGCCGCGCGACATGATGACCCAGGGCGACGCGAGAAAACGCATCCACGCCATCAAACAATACACCGCGCTCGGCTCCGGCTTCAAAATCGCCATGCGCGACCTCGAAATCCGCGGCGCGGGAAACTTGCTAGGAACCAAGCAGTCCGGCCACATCGCGCAGATCGGCTTCGAACTCTACTGCCAGCTCCTCCGCCAATCGGTCGACCGCCTCAAGGGCCGCAAGGACGCGCCGCGCGGCGAAGCCACGTTCAAGGCCGACTTCATCGCCACCACCGAGAGCGCGCATCTCAAACAACCGGATCTTCTACCCGCCTATCTTCCGTCGTCGTGGATCGAGGAAACCTCCATCCGCATCACCGCCTACCGCGAGTTGTCCGAAGCCGGCACCGAAAAGGCCGTGGACGCCTTGGACAAATCGTGGCGCGACCGTTTCGGACGCCTGCCCGATGCCGCGCAGACTCTTCTCACCATCGCCCGCATCAAGGCGCTCGCCGCCGCGGAGAACATCGCGGCCGTCGAGATCAGCGCGCAACGACTCATGCTCCACCGCGGCGGCGACTACATTCTGCTCGAAGGCCGGCGTTTCCCGCGCCTGAAGGCGGCAAGTCCGGTCGGCAAGCTGAACGAGGCCATCGAGATGTTGCGGGCGTTCTGAAGGCGGGCCGCCACCCCCGCCATGCCCGAAGTCGCTTGAAACAACACGGTGGACGACCGCCGTTCTAGTGACATCGTGAATCGTTTGTTTGCCCTCCTTCTTCTTTCGACGCTCGCCACGGCGCGGGCCGCCTCGCCTCATCCCAACATCATCGTGATCCTTGCCGACGACATGGGCATCGGCGAGGTGTCCCACAACGGCGGGAAGGCACCGACGCCCCACATCGACCGGCTCGCGGCGGAAGGCATGCGTTTCACCGACGCCCACACCTCATCGTCGGTCTGCACCCCCACGCGCTACGCGCTGCTGACGGGTCGCTACAACTGGCGCTCGCCATTGAAAAATGGGGTTCTGGGAGGAACGAGCCCGTGCCTGATCACCCACGGGGAAACCATTCTCCCGAAGATGCTCGAAACGCCGGGCTATCGTTCGATGGTTGTCGGCAAGTGGCACCTCGGACTCGGCTGGAGCAAACTTGCGGAACCTGCCAAAGCCGAGAGCGGCCCGACCAAGGGCGCGGGTTGGCAGATCGACTTCACCCGGCGGGTGACGGGCGGACCGTGCGACCTCGGATTTGACGAGGACTTTCTGTTTCCCGCCTCGCTCGACATGGCGCCCTATGTCTATCTGCGGGATGACAAGGTGATCGAGCTGCCGACGATCACGAACCATTTCCATCCGAACCGTCACGGTCCCGCGGTCAAAGGCATGGAACCCGAGCAATGCCTGGGAGACTTCGCCAGGGAAGCGCGGGCCTTCATCGGCCGCGAGGCAAGGAACAGCGATCCGTTCTTTCTCTATCTGCCGCTGACCAGCCCCCACACGCCGATCTCCCCATCGAAGGAATGGCAGGGAAAATCCAGCATCGGCAAATACGGGGATTTCCTGATGGAGACCGATTGGGTGGTCGGCGAGGTTCTTGCCGAGCTCGACAAGAACGGAGTCTCCGAAAACACCCTGCTCATCTTCACTTCCGACAACGGCTGCTCGCCGGCCGCCGGCATTCCGAACCTCGAGAAAAAAGGGCATTTTCCCTGCGGTAAACTGCGTGGACACAAGGCGGACATCTACGAGGGCGGCCATCGGGTGCCCTTCCTCGTCCGCTGGCCGGAGCGTGTCGATGCCGGAACCACCAGTGACCGGACACTCTGCCAAACCGACATCTTCGCCACCGTCGCCGACGCAACGGGCGCCAAGCCGGTCGAAAGCACCGCACCCGATTCGTTTTCGTTCCTGCCGACCTTGGAGGGAGAAACCCAGGAGCCGCGGCCGGCGACCATCCATCACTCGATCAACGGTTCGTTCGCGATCCGCAAGGGGCGGTGGAAACTCTGCCTGTGCCCCGGCTCGGGCGGCTGGTCGGAGCCGGTTCCCGACAAGGCATGGAAGGACGGGGCTCTTCCGCGGGTCCAGTTGTTCGACCTAACGGAAGACCCGGGCGAGACCAACAACATCCAGGACAAACACCCCGCGAAGGTGAAGGAGTTGGTGGAAGAGCTGGCGCACATCATCAACAACGGGCGCAGCACCCCGGGACCGAAGCTGGAGAACCATGGCGCCATCCGCTTCCGTCTGGAACTCACCGAACGATTCCCCGTTCTGGAATAAGAGGACCGAGGTGATCCAAGCCCGATGTCTCCACCCGGCGCGTTCCCGGCGGCCCCTACGCCTTCGCGGGGGGATGCCACGTATTTCTTGAACTCCTCCCGCATCGGAATATATGGTTCACCTGCGTTCTCCCCGAACGCATTCCCCCACCTACCCGTTCCCCCCATGAAAACGAATCACGCTTCCCCTGAGGCGGGCCGCATCGTCCGCATCATCGCATACTCCTTCGTGTTTCTCGCGTTCGCCGGCGTCCACGAGACGCTCCGCCCGATCTCCCGCACCGTCGGGGCAGCCTGCGGCAAGGTGGTGGAATTCGCGGTTTTCCGCTGAGTCCGGGCGCCGATTCTAAACATTTCGTCATCCGCGCGGTTGGCCGCGGTTCATGCTTTCGTCGAGAATTCCGGAAACCATGCAGTCCGTGCTGTGCACGAGCCGCGAGTTTGGTTAGAAGGCCGGAACCGATGAAAGTCCTCGTCATCGAAGATGAGAAGAAGATCGCCTCCTTCATCCGCAAGGGCCTGGAGGCGCAGGGCTTCGTGGTGGACGTCTGCCACCACGGGGACGACGGCTACCTGATGGCGACCACCCAGCCCTTCGACGCGCTGGTGCTCGACATCATGCTTCCCGGCCGCGACGGGCTGAGCATCCTGCGCAACCTGCGCGAGCGCGGTCACCCGGTGCCTGTCATCCTCCTCACGGCGCGCAGCGAGCTCAACGAGCGGCTCGAAGGCCTCAACCTCGGCGCGGACGACTATCTGACGAAACCGTTTTTCATCGAGGAACTCGTCGCCCGTCTGCATGTAGTCACCCGCCGCGCCTCGGGAGCGAGCCACAGCATATTGGCGGTGGGCGACCTGACGGTGAATCTGCTGACGCGCGAGGTGAAACGCGGCGACTTCGCGGTGGAACTGACCGCGCGCGAGTTCGAACTGCTTGAGCACCTCGCCCGCTCGCCCGGCCGGGTGCTCACCCGCGCGCAGATCTGCGAGCGGGTGTGGAACTACGATTTCGACCCCGGAACCAACCTCGTGGAGGTCTACATCCAGCGGTTGCGCAAGAAGATCGACGCCGGCTTCGACAACAAGCTCATCGAGACGATCCGCGGCGTCGGCTACCGCATGAAGCCGGACAAATGAGACCACCGTCCATCCGCCTGAAGATCGCCCTGTTGTCCTCGCTGGTCTCGGGGGTGGTGATCGTTGCCTTCGGGGCGGCCGCCTGGTTCGCCATCGCGAGACAGAAAACCGCCGCGGCCGACACGGAGCTGCGATCGCTCGCCTACCGGCACCGCGGCTGGTTGTCGAACCCTCAGGCCATGCTCCACATCGATGAGAACCTCGGGACGATTCTCGGCGAGGGACGCGGCGAGGAATTGATCGTTTGGATCCGGGGGGAGGATGGAGCCGAATCGCTCCGGAGCGACGACTGGCCGGCAGAGATCGATCCGGCCGGCTTGGACACACGGCTGGAGCCGGATCCGAACGCGCCCGAAGAGTCCGGAGGACGTGGCGGCGGGTATCGTGGCGGCCGCGGATGGGGCGGCCCGGGGCGTGGTGGAGCCCAGGTTTCCTTCAACCGGATCCCGCGTTTTGAAACACGCGGCATATGGCGGATCGGCATGTTCGGGCGGGACGGGACGACGCTGGTGCTCGGGCTCGACATGCGGCGCGGGCTGCGGGAACTGGCCGAGTTGCGGACCACGTTCCTGCTCGCGCTTCCGGTGGCGCTGTTGCTCGTCGGCGCGGGCGGATGGCTGGTGGCCGGCCGTGCGCTGCGTCCGTTGCGGTCGATCGCCCGGACGGCGGAGCAGGTGACCGCGCGCGGTCTCGACCAACGGATCGCAATGGCGGACGAGGATCCCGAGATTTCGCGACTGATCCAGGTGCTCAACCGGATGATGGATCGCTTGGAACGCAGTTTCCAACAGGCGAACCGGTTCAGTGCCGATGCCTCCCACGAATTGAAGACACCGCTTGCGATCATGCAAGGCGAGCTGGAGAACGCGCTCCAGGACGCGCCATCCGGATCGAGGGAGCAACAGGTATTCGCCGGGTTGCTGGAGGAAACGCAACGGCTCAAGACCATCACCAGCGGACTTCTGCTGCTTTCGCGAGCGGACGCCGGACAGCTGAATCTCGCCGCAGAAACCGTGAACCTCGGCGAGATGATCCGCCACCTCGCCGACGACGCGGCGGCGCTCGCGGATGACATGGATCTGACCATCGACACCGAAGCGCCGGACGGCATCGAGGTGGAGGCGGATCCCGGCCTGTTGCGGACGGCCCTGCTGAATCTTTTCGTCAACGCGGTGAAATACAACGAAACCGGCGGACGGATCGAGGTGCGACTGGCGAAAGACGGTGGTGCGGTTGTGTTCACCATCGGCAACACGGGCCCGGGCATTCCGCAGGGCGATCGCGAGCGGGTGTTCCAGAGATTCCAGAGGGTCGATCCGGCGCGGGATCGGAACGTCGATGGGGTCGGCCTCGGGCTGAGCCTCGCGCGGGAGATCATCCGAGCCCATGGCGGGGAGCTGGCGCTGCACGAAAGCCGCCCGGGATGGACGGCTTTCGAAATGCGCTGGGTTCAGCGACCGCCGCGGTAGCCGTTGCCTTTGCCGCGCCCGCCGTTGCCGTTCCCCTTCACTTTCCCGTTGCCGCCGCGTCTGCCACATCCGCCGCCACAGGATCCGCATTCGTCCTCCGAGCCGCAGGAACCGGCCGATTCGTCATCGAGGATGGCGCGCAGACCGGCTTTGCCGAGCACCTCGGCATCGTAGCGGCCGTCGAAGCGGGTGAGATTGCGATGGAAGGCGCGGAGATGGTTGTTGGAAGCCGCTTCCAACTCGGCGAGAACCGCCTTGTGCTTCGGATGTCGCTTCTGCGCCGCGCGGAGGTCGGCGATGTCATGTTCTTCCAGGCGGACGCCGACGCGGCAGGCGTCCTGTTCCGACTGACGGCCCTCCTTGAGCCACTTCCGATAGATGGCGTCGAGACCGGGGGAAACGAAACGTTTCTTCCCACGCGCCTTCGGCAGACCGACCCCTTCCTTGCGCAGGACTTCGCCGAGAGCCTCGCGATGGCGGGCTTCCGACTGTGGAATGTTCCGGAACGGCATGATGTCAGGATATGCCTTCCCCAGTGCGACATAGAGATCGTGGGCGAGGATTTCCTCTTCATACAGGCGGACGAGGTCCGCGGGATCCGCGGCACGGACGGAGGAAACGAATGCGAAGGCCGAGAGAAGGATCGAAAGCGTGGTTTTCATGAGATGGAAGCGGTTGATGGAAAAAGGAGGAATCCGGAACGGCCCGACAGGCCGCCCGGATTCCGGTGGGGGGAAGAGCGGAATCAGGCGTTGCCGCAGGAGCCGTCGCCGTTTCCACGGCCTTTGCCCTTGCCGCCGCCCTTGGCATCTCCGTTGCCCCCGCCGCTGCCGTCACGCTTGCGCGAGCGTTGGCCCTGGCCTTTGCCATCGGACTTTCCTTTTCCCTTGCGGGCGCGGTTGCCGGCCTGCGGGCAGTCGGGATCGGAACAAACGTCGGAGGCGGCGTTGCCGGACCGCGGGCCGAAGCCCTTGCGGCCGGGGCCGTTGCCCGCGTGGAGGGTGCCCGCGCCGAACAACGCGAGGACGATGAGAGTGCTGAGACGGATGGTTTTCATGAGATTCGTTGGTTGGTGGTTTCAGGAATGGCCCCGGAGGGTGACATCAAGAAGAGTGAATCCACTCTGGATGAATCTTCTGCGGGGCCGAAGATGACAGATTTGTCATGTCAGCCTTTTCCGTTGCCGCCTTTTCCTTTGTTTCCTCCGCCCTTGCGGTTCTTCTTGTTGTTCTTGTTCTTCTTGGCGCCCTTGTTTTTCGCAGCCTTGGCGTTTGCAGCCTTCTTGCCGCCCTTGCCCGTTCCGGTTCCGACGGTGCTTTCGTCGAAATTGTTGAACGCGGCGAGGTGGCGGAGCGATCCGTTGAGCAGGTTGGTGAACACACGCCGGGTCGCCGCGTCCTCGGTCACGTTGAGGGCGTCCTCAAGGTCGGCGATGTCCTCGGTTTCGATGGCGACGCCGACGGCCAGCGCGTCCGCAAGCGAGGCGGATCCCTGCTCCACGAGTTGGGCGTAGAGTTCCTCGAGTTCCGGATAGGTGAACTCACCCGCCGCTTCGGGTGTGGCATCCTCAAGCCCGTTCGCCACGATGAGGGTGTCGACCGCGTTCATATGCTTCTGCTCGGACGCGGCGATGTTGCTGAAGATCTTCGCGCCCCACTGCGCGTGGAGAAGTTGATAGACGTCGCGGGCGAGTTTCTCCTCCTGTTTCATGAACAGGACGGAGGTTTCCTCGGCGGGCGTGAGCGCCCAAGCGGTGGATGCGAGACCGCCGAACAAAGCGGCCGCGGCGAAATTGCGGATGAGTGTGGTTTTCATGATGTCTTGATTTGGGGTTTGTCGGTCGCGCCGTCCTCCGGCGTTTCCATGTGCAATCAAGCATCCGAATCCGTACGGAAGCCCCGCTGTTCCGTTACAAGATGTTCATCTAAGGTGGCCGCTCACCGCGAGGGCACCGTGACCCGCCAGATCCCGCGAAGCTCGCCCAACTTGTAGCCTGTGGCGCGGTCTTCCGGATACCGGGCTGCGATCGCCTTCCGGGTCTCCGGTGAAATGTCATCCGCGCCGCCGTGGCATTGCAGGCACAGCGGTTGATTGAGAACGATGGGAAGCATTACAACCGTCGAACCGTCCTCGACCGGCAGAACCGAGGGTGCGGGGGAGGCACCACCGGAAAGAGTGGCGCGGAATGATTCCATCGCCTCGAGATCCGCCGGAGCCGCGGCATGCGCCACGTTTCTCGGGCGGTCGCTCACGCGAAGCAGCAAGAGCCCCCGTTCCTCGGCGACGCCTTTCAAAAGCCCTCCGGCCTTGTCCGAACAGATGGGGATCGCCGCAACCGTTCCGCCGTCGGCAATCGCCTGTCCAAGCTCGGCGGAAAGCGCTTGGAACGCGGATCCGGCGGCATCCCGTGCGAGGGCGACGGCTTCCTCGCGAGGAATCTGGCGATCAACGGCCTCCTCACCGCATCCGGCAATCAGCAGAAGGAGGAAAAGCGCGATCCGTTTCATGTCCGGCAAGTCCTTGTCATCCAATGGAGCAGGATCGAACGCCGGAGCACGCTCCATCGACGCGGTTCCATGGCATTTTCGAGAGCAGCATGGCGAGTCCGCACCACCCGGTGGCACCGGCGATCGCGAGCCCTCCCCCGAGCACGGCAGGGATGATCGCGAGGTTCGGATGCACGGTGAGCGCGAGAATCGACCCGGTCATCGCGAGAAGTCCGAGGATCAGTTGGACCTGCCGGATGAGCGGCAGGACCCTGCGGGGAGACTTTTCGACCGGCAGTCCGGCTTGATTCCATGCCGTCACGCCACCCTCCAGCACGCGAAGGTTCGCGACACCGGCGGCTTCGAGCCGTCGGCGGGCTTCCTCGGCGCGCTTGCCGCTCAGGCAAATGAGGACGCAGCCGTCGCCAGCGCCTGATACGGATTTCACTTCTTCGGGATCGAGCCGGTCGAGTGGCATCGAATAGCTGCCGGAAATCCGGATTTCCGCGTGCTCCACCGGAGTGCGGACGTCGATGAGGGCAAACGCGCGGCCTGCGGCGAGATCGTGGGCAAGTTGTCTGGAATCAATGTTCATGGATCGTGCGGAACGGGTCCGTGAATTCGCCGTATAATCACTTGGTTATCTTTGCAACCGGAATCCGCGATGTTTTTCGCGATCGGCCCCCGGAGTTTCCCTATTCCGAGAACACAGGCAGTCCGACCCCGGGGTTCACCTTCCCCGGCGGCTCGATCGTGAACCCCGGTCCCTCGCCCATCCGGTAGGGGCCGTATGCGATGGGCACGACGGTGAGGCACACTTTCGTCTCGTCACCGTCGGTGATCCGGGCGACGTGGAGGATTGCGGCGCAATTCGGGCTCTTGCGGACACTCAACAGGTCGCCGTGTCGGAATTTTCCGGCCATCGACCCGTCGCCGGTCGGAAACAGGTATTCGACGACCACCGGATAGGGTGCCGGCGCCGTGAATTCGTCGGGTTTCACCATCGCCCGCGCGCGGACGGCGATACCGGACGGGATGAAATCGGAGCCGTCGAGCGGCCTGCTGTCGACGATTTCGTAGTCGCCCTCGATGTAGGTGAGCAGGAGCGGTTGGTCGAAGTTGGTGATGTAGTTGCGGACGAGACGGCTGTTGAGGGCGGTGAGGTCCCCGGCGGGCAGGTTGATGTATTGTTTGTAGGCCTGCCTGGGGTCGATCGTGTTTCCATTTGGAACGTCGAGCACCGAGAAGCGCTTCAACTCGGGCAACCGGCCGAGTTTCCCAAGGAACTCATAGTTTCTGGGAATTTCCGGATTCCGGAAAACATACAGGCAGCCGACCCAGCTCAGGACGGCGAAACACAGAGCCAGACCGTTGGCCAGCAACCACCAGAAATACGGCGGCCTGCGCGGGGCGGGTTCTTCAACGTTGCGGGGCACGTGGATTTCGCCGTGGGTTCAGGAATCGCAGGCCTCGCCGTCGGCCGTTCCGCCGGGCTCGTCGCCATCCTCCTCGAACGAGGTTCCGCAGCCGCAGGAGCGCGCCGCCCGAGGGTTGTTCACGCGAAATCCGGAGTCGCTGAGGTCGTCCACGTAGTCGATCTCGCAACCGCGGAGCCTCTCGACGCTGTCGGACGCCACGATCACCCGCGCGCCCTCCGAATCGATGATCACATCCTCGGGCGCGGGCTCCGCGACCTGCATCTCGTATTGCCAGCCGGCGCAACCGCCGCGCCGCACGGCAAGCCGGAGACCGGAGTCGGAGGACGTGGCCCGTTGTTCGAGAAGTTTGCCGAGTTCCTCGGCGGCTCTTGGAGTCAGGGAGATCATCAGGACGCCGGACGTTAGGATGGAATCCGGGGATTTGAAACCCGAAATCCGGAGATCTGCCGATGGTGTCGCCCGGCGCATCCGACATCCCGGATCAATCGGCGCGCAGAATGCTCTTGACGGGGCCGGGACACGCCTTTTGATTCCGCGCGCCTGCGGTTACCCGCCGAGCCCCTATTATGGGCGAGGTGTATACAACCCTCCCGTATCCAGCGAAAGATTCCATGTCAGCCTCGAAATCCTCACCGAAGAAATCCGCACCCAAGTCGAAGGCCGCCGCAAGCAAGGCGAAATCCACGAAGGGCAGCGGCACGTCGGAGGAAACCACGAAAGCAGCATCGAAACCCAAAGCCGCCGGCAAGGCGACCGCCGCGAAACCGAAGGCGACCGCGAAAGAGAAACCCGCCGCGAAACCGAAGCCAGCCGCCAAACCCAAGACCGCGGCGAAGGAAAAACCGGCTGCCAAAGCCAAATCCGCGCCAGCCAAGGATACGGCGAAGCCCAAGAAGCCCGCCAAACCCGCGGTCGACGAGACCCCTGTGGCCGCCGAAGCCCCTGCGGCCAAGACGAAGGCCGAGGAAACCGGCAAGCGCCGGATCGACACTCCCGAGATCCAGGAGAAGATCCGCGAACTCATCAAGCTGGCGAAGGAGCAGGACTACCTGACTTTCGACGACATCAACGACATCCTGCCGAACGACCTCGTCGATCCCGAGGATGTCGAAGCGATCATGGAGCGGCTCCGCAACATGGAGTTCGACATCATCGACGCCTCCGAGGTCGATCGCTACAAGGACCGCAAGCGCGACGACAGCGACGGCGACGACGAAGAGCTCAAGACCGACCAGAAACTCGACATCCTCGACGACCCCGTCCGGATGTATCTCAAGCAGATGGGCCAGGTCCCGCTGCTGACCCGCGAACAGGAGGTCGAGATCTCCAAGCGCATCGAGGACGCCGAGATCGAGGTGGCGAAACACCTGCATCTTTTTGGATTCGTTGCCGATTCTTATCTCGAACTCGCCGAGAAGCTCAACAAAGGCAAGGAGCGCTTCGACCGAGTGATCCTCGACAAGAAGATCGAGTCCCGCGAGCGATACATGAAGGGCCTGCCGAAGCTCTGCGACCAGCTCAAGCAGCTCCACCAGGAGAACGACGACATCTTCCGCCAGCTCTCCGTGAAGAACCCGCGCGGCAAGAAGAAGCTTGAGGAGGAATTCGCGAAGAACCTTCAGACGCTGCACCGCGTGTTCATCCGTTTCTACTTCAAACAGAAAGTCATCGAAGACTTCTGCGAGCAGGTGGACGAGCACATGCAGTTGTTCTGGAAATACGGCCGCAAGCTGCAGCACGATCCCGAGGACAAGGAGTTCCAAACCAAGCTCCGCGAGGTGCAGCAACGCTCCTGGCACACCGCGGAATCCTACGAAGAGGCCAACAAACACCTCCGCCACTGGCTCAAGGAAGCGCTCAAGGCGAAAACCGAGATGGTCGAGGCCAACCTGCGCCTCGTCATTTCCATCGCCAAGAAATACACCAACCGCGGCCTGTCGTTCCTCGACCTCATCCAGGAAGGCAACATGGGCCTCATGAAGGCGGTCGAGAAATTCGAATACCGCCGAGGTTACAAGTTCTCCACCTACGCGACGTGGTGGATCCGCCAGGCCATCACCCGCTCGATCGCCGACCAGGCGCGCACGATCCGCATCCCGGTGCACATGATCGAGACGATCAACAAGCTGATGCGCGTGCAGAAGCAACTCGTCCAGGAATACGGCCGCGAGCCGTCTCCGGAAGAGATCGCCGAGGAGATCCACCTTCCCGTCGAGCGTGTCCGCGCCGTGCTCAAGATGGCCCAGCAGCCGATCTCGCTGCAGGCGCCGGTGGGCGATTCGGACGACACTTCGTTCGGTGACTTCATCGAAGACAAGGCCGCCGACAACCCGATGGAGGAAGCCGGATTCTCGATGCTCAAGGACAAGATCAAGGACGTGCTCGACACGCTCACCGAGCGCGAACGCGAGGTGCTGGAGCAACGGTTCGGCCTCAAGGACGGCTACAGCCGCACGCTCGAGGAAGTCGGCCGCCAGTTCCAGGTCACCCGCGAGCGCATCCGCCAGATCGAGGCCAAGGCACTGCGGAAAATGCGCCACCCCACCCGCATCCGGAAGCTGGAAGGCTTCATCGAGCTGCCGGGGGCCTGAGGAACGCGACCGGGCCGCCCCTCCGTCTCCCATTCCATCCATGGAAGCCGTCGATGACTTCACGAAGATCGAGTCGATCTTCGTCCGCCAGCGCAACGCGCTCGTGCTGCGTGGGAAATTCGCGCCGGTCTATACGGACCATTACCTGCACCTGATGCAGCACGGCATCCGGCATCCGGAGGAGCTCGACCAGATGCTCAAGGACGCGCTGGCGATGCTGACCCTCCATCTGGTCGCCCGACCGTGGGCGGAAACCATCGCCTGGACGGTGAACCTCCGAGCGCCGCGGCTCAACCTGTTCGTCACCGGCGCATCGGTGCAGGAAACCGTGGTGGGCCGGATTTTCACCGACGACGTGCGCGAACCGGACCGCAATCTGTTCTATCAGCAGGTGACCAGCACCAACCAGGCCGAGCCCCGGACATCGACGCTCGAGGTGGACGGCAAGGATCCGGTGTTCTGGATCTCCCAGCTCTACGACCAGTCCGAACAACGCCCGGCCCGCGCGTTCCGCCTGCCGGACGAGGAGTTCGTGCTGGTGGCGGCCCAACCGGACTGCGACATGGAGTGGTTCGACGCGCTCGACGAGACCGCCGTTTCCACCCTCACGGAGACGGAGGAAACGAAGCTGCTGGAAACCCGTAAGTTCCGCTTCTGCTGCGGCTGCACGCTGGAACGAATCCTCCCGGTGCTCGGCGGCTGGCGCGACCGCTTGGACGAGTTGTTCGACGGCGCGGATTTCATCAGCATCCAGTGCCCGCGCTGCGGCGCGAGCTACGAGGTGACGCGGGGCATGATCGAGTGAGGTGCGGCGCTGACGACGCCCCCGAAGTCGCTTGCCGTGCGGGCGCGAACCGAGGAACATCGCGAGGTGTGGAACTGGGAGAATGAGTCGATGCTGCTGACCTTTCTGGTGCTGGCGGTGGTTTTCGTGGCGATGGCGAAGGAATGGCTGTCGGCGGAGTTGTCGGCGCTGGCGGGCATGGCGGTCCTGCTGCTCACCGGAATCCTCAACGAGGACGATCTGAAACAAGTCTTCAGCAATACCGCGCCGCTGACCATCGGAGCGATGTTCATCCTCGGCGAGGCGTTGGTGCGGACGGGTGCGGTGGACTGGGTCGCGCATCGTTTCGGAAAATGGTCGGGGAACTCGTATCTGCGGGCGCTCACGGTGATGGCGATCGTCGTGATGCCGCTTTCCGCATTTCTGAACAACACACCGGTGGTGGTGGTGTTTTTGCCGGTGCTGGTCGCCTATTGCCGGGAAACCGGCCGCAAACCGGGGAAATTCCTGCTGCCGCTTTCATTCCTGAGCATCCTCGGCGGAACGATCACGCTCATCGGCACATCGACAACCCTGTTGGTGGCGGGCGTGGCGGCGGACCACGGCCAACCGGCATTTGGAATTTTCGAAATCAGCAAGCTGGGAGTGATCTACGCGGTGGTTGGATACTTGTATTTCCTTTTCGTGGGCAGGCACCTGCTACCGGACCGCGAGGCACCGACCTCGCTGCGCGCGCAGGAGGACAACCGGATGTTCTTCAGCGCGGTGGAGATCCGCGAGGGCTTCGAGTCCACTGGCAAGCGGGTGGTCGAGGTGCCTCAATTCCTGCATGGCAAGTCCTCGCTGGTGTATGAGGTGCTGCGTTTCGGCCGTGCGATCACCGACGTTCCGCTCGACGCGATCACCATCCACACCGGCGACGTCATCTGGTTGCGCGCCACCTCGAAACAACTCGCCGAGATCCGTGCCACCAAAGGCCTGAAAATGCATCACGAAACCGTCGCCCGTCCGGTGGACGACGAGACCGACCAACCGCGTGAGATCCACACCGTCGAGGCGATCATCGGTCGCCACAGCCGCCTGGTCGGCCGCACGGTCCGCGAGTCGAACATCCGCCGGCGCTACGGCGTGGTGGTGGCCGCCATCCACCGGCGCGGTGCGGAAATGACAACCGGCTATCAGGACATCCAGCTCGCCTTCGGCGACACCCTGCTGCTCGAAGGACCCGCCCACAGCCTCGCCCAGCTCCAGCGCGAGGAGGATTTCCTCAGTCTCAGCGAGCACGGTGTCTCCATCCCGCGCAAATCCCGCGTGCTGGTGGCATCCGGCATCCTGCTCGCTGTGGTTTTCTCCGCGGCCTTCAACCTGCTGCCGATCGCCAGCGCGGCTCTCATCGGAGCGGTGGCGGTGATCCTCACGCGCTGCCTCGACGCCCGCGACGCCTACAAGGCCGTCGAGTGGAACATCCTGTTCCTGATCTACGGCATGCTGGGGATCGGCCTGGCGATGGAAAAATCCGGCGGTGCCGAACTGCTCGCCGGCTGGGTGGTGGACGCGATGCGGCAGTATGGCCCGGTGCCGATCCTCGCCGCCACCTACCTGCTCGCCTCGCTGCTCACCGAGATGGTCACCAACAACGCCGTCGCCATCCTTCTGACGCCCGTGGTCATCTCCATCGCCGCCTCGCTGGAGGTTGACCCGCGGCCGTTCATCGTGGCGGTCATGTTCGGCGCGAGCGCGAGTTTCATCACGCCCATCGGCTACCAGACGAACACGTATGTTTACGGCGCGGGCGGCTACCGGTTCATGGACTTCACCCGCGTCGGCGCGCCGCTCAACCTGATCCTGTGGGTGATCGCCACATTGTTGATCCCGGTGTTCTGGCCGCTGTGAGCGCCCCACCCTTCCCTTGCGCGTCCCCGTTTCCTCTGCTTTCCTCCGCGTCCCGCCATGTTCTACCTCACCACCGCCATCGACTACACGAACGGCTCGCCGCACATCGGGCACGCCTATGAAAAAGTGCTCGCCGACGTGCTCGCCCGCTACCGCCGGCTGCGCGGCGACGAGGTGTTCTTTCTCACCGGCGTGGACCAGCACGGCCAGAAGGTCCAGCAGACCGCCGAGAAGGAGGGCGTGAACCCGGCGACCTTCGTGAAACGCACGACCAAGAAGTTCCTCAACCTGTGGGAGAAACTCGACGTGCGTTACGACGGCTGGGCGGAAACCATCGACGAGCGCCACAAGGCCTGCGTCCAGGCGATCCTCACCACCCTTCAGGAACAAGGGCAGCTCTACAAGAAGGCGCACTCGGGTCACTACTCGGTGCGGCAGGAGCAGTTTCTATCCGATCGCGACCGCGACGAGTCCGGCAACTTCGGCCCCGAGTGGGGCGAGGTGATCGTCATCGAGGAGGAGAACTGGTATTTCAAGCTCAGCGAACACACCGCGTGGTTGAAGGAGTATCTCGAAACAACCTCCGACGCCGTGCTCCCCGCGTTCCGCAAGGCGGAGCTGGTCAACGCGCTCGAGCGCAACAGCGGCACCGACCTGTGCATCTCCCGCCCGAAGGAGCGCCTGCGCTGGGGCATCGAGTTTCCCTTCGATCCGGACTTCGTCACCTACGTCTGGTTCGACGCGCTCATCAACTACATCAGCTTCGCCGGATACCGCGCGGCGGAGGGCTCCGAGCTCCCGGATTTCTCGAAACTCTGGACCGCCGACGAACGCCCGGTCCATATCATCGGCAAGGACATCCTCGTTCCCGCCCACGGCATCTACTGGCTCTGCATGCTGCATGCGATGGGATTCAAAGATGAGGAAATGCCTCGCCTCCTCGTCCACGGATGGTGGAACATCAAGGGCGAGAAAATGAGCAAGTCGCTCGGCAACATCGTCGATCCGAACGAACTCGCGGACAAGTTCGGCGTCGAGGCGCTGCGCTACTACCTCGTGCGCGACATCACGACGGGCAAGGACTCGGACTTCGATCTCGAACGGCTCATCATGCTCTTCAACACCGAGCTCGCCAACGAACTCGGCAACCTCTGCAACCGCGCGCTCAACATGAGCCAGCGCTTCACCGATGGCGTGCTCACGCTCAGCGGCGCCACCACCGAGGATGATCTCACGCTGCAACAATCGCTCGCCGAATCGACCGCCGAATACCGCGCGGCGATGGACGAGTTCGACGTGTCGCGCGCCTTGCAGGCGATCAGCCGCCACGTCGTGCACTGCAACGGCTACGCCGAGCGCATGAAACCGTGGGAGTTGAAGAAGGATCCCGCGCAGGCCGACCGACTCGCCACGGTTCTCTATCACCTCGCCGAAAGCGTCGCGCATTGCTCCGTCCTGCTCTCGCCGGTGCTGCCGGAGGCCGCGGCGAAACTCGCCTCCCAACTCAACCGCCCGGACCTGCTCGACCTTCGCTTCGGCGACCTCTCATGGGGCCTGCTCGCCGACGGCCACGCAATCGGCAAGCCGAAGCCCGTGTTTCCGCGCATCGTAATCGAAGAATCCGCGGAGTGAGTGACGGCTGAAAGAGACGCCGGCGCGCCACGGTAACGAGCGCGTTCCATGCGCTTCGTGATTCTCAGCTCGTTCCTCGCCCTGTTTTCCAGCTCCCGGCTGCCCGCCGGCGAACCGTTGCGCTTCGAAGGAGGCGACGGCCCCGGCAAGGGGAAACACATCGTCCTCATCGCCGGCGACGAGGAATACCGAAGCGAGGAAAGCATGCCGATGCTCGCCCGGATTCTGGCCGAGCGTCATGGCTTCGATTGCAGCGTGCTGTTTTCCCTCGCCAAGGACGGGGCGATCGCCCCGAACAACGGGACCAGTCTGAGCGCTCCGCAGGCGCTCGACTCGGCGGACGCGGTGGTCATGCTCATCCGCTTCCGCAAGTGGCCGGATGACGCGATGGCCGCCTTCGACCGCGCGATGAAACGCGGCGTGCCGGTGGTCGCACTGCGCACCAGCACCCATGCGTTCCAGCTCCCGAAGGACTCCGCGTTCGCATCCTACAATCAGTTTGGAAAAGAGATCCTCGGCGAAAAGTGGGTGAGCCACTGGGGAAAACACAAACACGAGGCCACCCGCGGCGTGATTGAAGAGAAACATGCGGATCATCCCGTGCTGCGCGGCGTTTCCGACATCTTCGGCGACTCGGATGTCTATGAAGCAGCGCCACCCGAGGACGCGTCGATCCTGCTGCGCGGCCGCGTGCTCGCCGGGATGGAACCGGATTCCCCTCCCGCATCGTATTCGAAGAAACGCGCCGACGGCACGATTCAGGACGTGAACGACCCGATGATGCCGATCGCCTGGACGCGCGAGAACCGACAGGGCTCCGAACGCCCGCGCAAGGTGCTTTGCACGACGATGGGCGCCGCCACCGATCTGGAGAACGAAGACCTCCGGCGCCTGGTGGTGAACGGTGTGTTCTGGGCGCTCGAACTAGACGTCCCCGCGAAAGCCGCGGTGGCTCCCGTGGGTCCGTTCCTCGCACTGCCCTACGGGTTCAACACCTTCCGCAAGAATATCCGCCCCGAAGAACACACGAAATGAAACTGCGATCGCTGCCGCTGCTGGTGGCACTCGGATCGTCCGTCGCTCCGCTCGTCGCGTCCCCCGCCCTGCCCGCACCCGCGCCATCGTCGCGGATCGTGCTGGTCGGCGGCGGACTCGGCGAACGGATCCAGCACGACGGACAATTCGAGACCCAGCTCCACCTGCGCTATCCCGAACGAAACCTGATCGTCCGGAACCTCTGCCAACCCGGCGACACCGCGTCCTACCGGCCGCGCGCCTCGCGAGGGAATCCATGGGCGTTTCCCGGCGCCGAGAAGCTCCGACCGGAACTGCGCCACCACCGCGGCGACGGTGTGGAGCCGTCGATGGACGAATGGATCACTCTGTGCCGGCCGGACATCGTCATAGGACTCTTCGGTTACAACGAGTCCTTCGATGGACCCGCCGGCCTCGAGTCCTTCCGCAAGGAACTCGATGCATGGATACGGCACACCAAGGCCACGAAATACGGTTGCAACACCCCGCCCGCCGTCGCGCTGGTCTCGCCGCTGCATTTCGAGCCGGACCCATCGATCCCGGGATTTCCGGACGGCAAAACGGAGAACGAGAACCTCGCCGCCTATTCCAAGGTGATGGGCGAGGTGGCGGAGGCGAACGATGCCGGCTTCGTCGATCTCTTTGCGATCTCGCGAGATGCGGGTCGAAAACTCACGGCAAACGGCTTTCTTCCGGATGAGGATGGATTCCGATATCTCACGCCGAAGCTGTTGGACGCCATGTTCGGCGCATCGCCGCTCGTTTCGAAGACCGATGCGGAGAAACTGCGCTCCCTCGTCATCGACAAGGGACGTCAGTGGCGCGACGACTACCGGACACCCAACGGCGTGCATGTTCATGGCCGACGCCGCAAACCGTTCGGGACCGTCAACTACCCGAAGGAAATTGAAAAGTTGCGCGAGCTCGCCACCAACCGAGACAACGGAATCCACGCGCTGGCGCGAGGCGAGGCATTCGATCTCGCCGCGGCCGATGCGAAGACCGTCCCACTGCCTGCGGTGGAAACGAACTTCAACCGGGCGGTGCACTATCTCACGGAGGACGTTACCGGAAAGCAGGTCCGCGCGATGGACGGCTTCGAGATTGAATTGTTCGCCACCGAGGAGCGTTTCCCTGACCTCCGAAATCCGGTGCAGATGACCTTCGACAACCGCGGACGTCTTTGGGTGTCGGTGATGCCGAGTTATCCTCATCCGCTTCCGGGGACGAGACCGGACGACAAGATCCTCATCTTCGAGGACCGCGATGGTGACCAGAAGGCGGACCATCAGATCGTCTTCGCCGACGGCCTGTGCATGCCCACCGGTTTCGAGATCCAGCCGGATGGTGTCTATGTTTCCGAACCGCATAACCTTCTCAAGCTCGTCGACACCGATGGCGACGACCGCGCGGATGTCCGGGAGACCGTGTTGTCCGGATTCGATCCACATGACACCCACCACATGATCGGCGCGTTTCAGACGGATCCGTCGGGCGCGATCTATCTGTTGGAAGGCGTCTTCCTCCACTCCCAGGTCGAAACCGCCTACGGCCCTCGGCGCGACACCGGTTCCGGCGTCTGGCGCTACGAGCCAGCGACGCGGAGGCTCGAACGTTTCGGCCGTGTCGACTATGCGAATCCATGGGGCCTTGTGTTTGACGATTGGGGCCAGGGCTTCCTCGCCGACGCATCGAGCGGCGAGAACTGGTGGCAGCTCCCTCTCTCGGTGAACGTTCCGTTCGGCAGGCGTGTGGAGAAAACCGGAACCTTCGTCCCGAAACGGGCGCGTCCGACTTCCGGATCGGCCATCGTTTCGTCGCGGCATTTCCCGGATGACATGCAGGGCGGCTACCTGGTCAACAATGTCATCGGATTTCTCGGCACGAGTCTCGCGAGGATGCAAGACGACGGCTCGGGTTTCCGCGGCGAGATCAGCGGCGACCTCGTCACCTCGAAGGATCCGAACTTCCGCCCCTGCGATCTCGAATTCGCACCCGACGGTTCGCTCTATCTGCTCGATTGGCACAACCCGCTCATCGGCCACATGCAGCACTCGGCGCGCGACCCGAAGCGCGATCACGATCACGGCCGGATCTATCGGATCACCTGCAAGGACCGGCCGCTGGTGAAACCGGTGAAGATCGCCGGTGCCCCGGTGGCCGATCTGGTAAAGGCCTTGGAGGAGCCCGAAATCCGCACCCGCGACCGCGTCCGGCGCGAACTCCGAGGCCGACCGGCGGACGAGGTGATGGAAGCGCTGCGCACATGGGTGACCGGTCTCGATCCGGAAACGCCGCGTTACGAACATCACCTTTGCGAAGCGATGTGGACCTCGTGGGGCATGCAACGGCCCGAGCCGGCATGGATCGACGCATGCCTTCGTGCGAGGACTTCCGAAGCGCGGGCCGCGGCGGTGGATGTGATCCGTTTCGCATGGCGCTCGCTCCCGGACCACGCGCGGATGCTGAGCGAGGCAGCCGCGGACGAACACCCGCGCGTTCGCCTCGCCGCCATGGTCGCAGCCTCGTGGCTCGACAACGCGGACGGTGCGGCCGTCGCGTCGGTCGCACTCGAACATCCCGTCGACCGCTGGATGGTCCGCAGCTACGAAGCCGCGCTCGGCACCCTGCGCGACGATTTGGCGGCACTCGAGAAACAACCGGGTTTCGATGCCGCCTCGCATCCCGCGACCCGCGCGTTTCTCGATGGCAGGCTCCGGCTTTCGAAGAAACCGAAGCGGAAAAAGGAAGCCAGTCCGCAATTGTCCGGCGAGGATCTCGCGCTCTATCAACTCGGTGCCAAGGTCTATCGACGCGATGTCCATTGCGCCACCTGCCACCAACCGGATGGCAACGGTGACATGATCTATCCGCCTCTGGCCGGCAGCGAGTGGGTCACCGGCGACGAAACCCGGCTGGTGAAACTCGTTCTCAAGGGCCTGTGGGGACCGATCGAGGTGAAAGGCAAGGCCTACCGCCCCGACGGAGGTCTGCCACCGATGATCGCCTTCGAGCACATGCTCGACGACAAGGACACCGCCGCGGTCCTCACCTACATCCGCAACACGTTCGGCAACAACGCGCCACCCGTACGCCCCGAAACAGTGCGGAAAATCCGTGCCGAGATCGCGGACAAGAAGGACTTTTACACGCCGGATGACCTTCTTCAGCAGCACCCGTTCCCGAAGACGAAGGGAAACTGAACGGGCAGGCGACCGTGCGCACCAACCACCGGCGGATCCGGACGTCGCCCGGTCGTTGCGTCCGTTCGGGGCTTGGGAGTTTGATCGACCAACCCGATCGGGGCCCATGACACGGAAGGAAGGATCCGTTGTCCCTCACCGCTCCAGCCACCGCAGTTTCGCCGGGCTGCTGCGCGGATTCGCCCGGCGTTCCTCCGGCCCTGCGGTGACGACGCGGTCGCTCATCGCCGCGCAGGCTCCATTCCGCACGAACGCTTGGAACGCCTTTTTCACCCGACGGTCCTCACCGGAGTGGAAGGTGAGGATCGCCGCGCGGCCGCCCGGTTTCAGCACCGCCGGGAGAACCCGCAAAAACATATCAAGAGCCGTAAATTCTTCATTCACCTCGATGCGCAGCGCCTGGAACACCCGGCGCATGGCCATCTCCGCATCTGCCTCGCCCGCGGCGTCACACACCGCCTCCGCCAGGTCCAGCGTGCGGGCGAATCTCCGGCCCGCCAGCGCCTCCGCGAGTTTCTCGGCCCGAGGCTCGTCCGCGTTCTCCACCAGCGCCGCCGCCAGTTTCTCCGGAGTGGTGCGCGCCAGCCATTCCGCCGCGGACAGACCGCGATCCGGATTCATCCGCATGTCGAGCGGACCATCGAGTTTGAAACTGAACCCCCGCGCCGGATCGTCGAACTGCATGGAGGAACACCCGAGATCCGCGAACACGAAATCGACCGATTCGATCCCCCGCTCCGCCAGGGCTTTCGCGATGCCCGCGTAGTTGCTGCGAACCGCCTCGAACGACTCCGGGCCATATCCCGCGGAGTGCAAACGCGCCTCGGTCTTCGGCAGTTCGATCGGGTCCTGATCCAGACCGATGAGTTTTCCGCCGGGCGCGATCCGTCCGAGGATCCGCTCCGCGTGACCGCCGAATCCCAACGTCGCGTCCACCCCGATCATTCCGGGAACGAGCCGCAACGCGACGAGACACTCGTCGACGAGGATCGGAACGTGTGAACCCGCCGGGGTTTTTCCCGACGCGATCACCTTCGCCACCGTCTCCGCATAGCGCGCCGGATCCCGCTCCTTGTATTTCTCCTCGAAACGCCGCGGATGCGTGCCCTGGTAACGCTTGCGGCGCGGTGGTCTCGGAGTCTCATCTTCCATGCCGGAAATGTGAACCGGGGCGGCACCCGTGTCGATGCATGGATCGAGCGCGGTGGGAGGGCGGGACCGCTTTCCGCGGGGCGGATCAGGAATCGCGCCCACCGGCGCGGCAACGTGTTTCAAAAGAGACTCTCAAGCAAATACACCCGGTCCTGAACCTCGTCCGCTTCTTTGAACTTCCTCTGCGCATCCAGGATTTTCTGGAGTTCATCCCAGTATGCGATCCGATCCGGTTCGTAGGTGACCGCACGGCGCATGCAAGACTCCGCCTCCTTGAACCTCCCTAGTTTGCTGAACATTCTGCCCAGGTTCGCACAGGCCATCAGTTCGGGATACAGTTCGTCCGACTTTTTCAGGAGGGCGATGGTTTCCTCTTCCTTTGCTCCCTGCCGCACCGCGATCTCGGCCAACATGTAACAATGACCGCTCCTCTGCCATGCAGGCACGTCCTCCGGCAGTTTCAGATCCTCCAGAAGTTTGTTCAGTTCCTTGGGCTCCGGCCAATGTTCCGCAGCCATCATCAGCTCCCAGTATTTCGCATGGCGGCTGTCAGGAAACTTTTCCACTGCTGCACGGGCCAGCTTCCGAGCCGTCGCGAAGTCCCGGGAGAACACCGCTCGGTTCGCGTTCATATATTCCTCCGAGTTCACCACCGGATCATACGGTTGGTCCGCCATCGGAATCGGCACCTCGATCTCCACATCCGCCTCCACCGCCGCTTTCACCCTTTCGGAAAATCCCGCCGTCGAACTGGCGCACACATATGTCTGTTCAGGCAACGGAAGCGTGTGAGATCCGACCGCCACCACCTCGCCTTTCCCATCCAACAACGGCCCCTGAACCCAAGCCGGTTGCTGGCTGTAGACTCCGGATACCGCGATGCTGAAATGTTTGATCGGCTCCCTCTGCACTTTCAGTCTCGAGGTGAACATGTTTCTCCTGTACGCTAGGATGGGACCTGCGATCTTCCTCGGAAGGAAGGGAGTCGGAACAAACGACACCCACGAGCCAAGTGCTGGAGGCCGCGCCGAAAGGACGAGCGCCGTCTTCGGCTTGTGCTTGAACTTCACCAAGGCCAATTCCTCATCTTCGAAAATGCCCAGCACCGCCGGTGTGCGAAGCTGCACCCGGTCCGCCGACAGAAATTCGGGCGGCTGCGACCGGCACAGCGGCTCCAAGGGGCACAAGGCAAGACCGTCGCTCGATATGAAAAAGCCCAGGTGCATCCTGTCAGGCGTTTGTCCCTGCCGCGTCTCGGGCGTGATGACGATCAACGCCCCTTGCTTCGTCCCCGCCATTTCAAGCAATCCCTCCGGGGCTTTCTTCCCGATGTTGGCCCAGTCGGGTTCTTCAACAGCCCCGCTTACTGGAGCCAGGAGGATCGCGAGTGACACGGCGAGGAAGGTTCGGTTCATCAGAGGGGTTGTTGGGGTTGGCCGTTCTCTTGAATTGGAACCCAGCATGGGAATTCAAACGATATTCCCTGGTTCAGGCCAGCCCTTTTCCGCATTCATCCGGGGCTGCGGCTGAGATTCGGTCCATGGGACATTCCGGCATGTTGCGCCCCCCCGCGGGACGACTGGGTGCGGGATCTCCGAGCCGCGAAACATGGCGATTCCTGGTGATCCACCGCGTTTTTCCTTCCGCGCCCCTTCCCCGCCGGTGTTCCCTTGGCGCACATGAAGGTCGGCATCGCGCAGATCAACCCGGTGGTCGGGGATTTCCCCGGCAATGCGAAACGAATCCTCGGCGCCTACCGCGAGTGCCTGGAGGAGGGGGCGGAACTGGTGGTGACACCGGAGATGTCATTGGTCGGCTATCCGCCGCGGGATCTGGTGTTCAAGTCGCAGTTCGTGCCGAAGTGCCTGCAGGCGCTCGATTATCTGGCCGGCGAGATCCGTGAGGTGCCGTTGCTCGTCGGGTTCGTGGACCATCATCATCCCGGAAAGCCCGGCAAGCCGTTCCGCAACGGGGCCGCATGGCTGGAGAACGGGGAAATCCGCCACAAGATCTGGAAGACGCTGCTGCCGACCTACGATGTGTTCGACGAGCGCCGTTACTTCGAGCCCGGCGAAAGCTGCGAACCGGTCGAGTGGAACGGCCTGCGGATCGGCGTGACGATTTGCGAGGATATCTGGACGGAGGATTATCTCCAGCGGCCGTTTTACGACCGGGACCCGGTGAAGGAGCTGTCCGCCAAGGGCATCGACCTGCTGGTGAACCTGAGTGCCTCGCCGTTCCATCTCGGCAAACCGCTGTTGCGGCGGGCGATGATCGGCGGCATCGCGCGCGCGACGAAGGTGCCGGTGGTCTATTGCAACACGGTGGGCGGAAACGACCAACTTGTCTTCGACGGCCACTCGCTGCTCGCCTGCCCGCAGGGCCGGATCGTCGTGCAGATGCCCGGTTTCGAAACCGGCTGCCGGGTGGTGGATACGGACGTCCACTCCGAGGACGACGCGCCGCTTGCCGACGACGAGGCGGCGCACCTCTATCAGGCGCTGGTGCTCGGACTGCGCGACTACGTGACGAAGTGCGGGTTTTCGAGCGTCTGCCTCGGCCTGAGCGGCGGCATTGATTCGGCGCTCACCGCCGCGATCGCGGCCGACGCGCTCGGTCCGGACAACGTGCGCGGGCTTACGATGCCGAGTCCGTATTCGTCGCGTGGCAGCGTGGACGATTCGTTCGCGCTGGCGAAGCACCTTGGCATCCGCTGCGACGAGGTATCCATCTCCGCCGCCTTCGAGGCGGTGAAACAAACGATGGCGCCCATCTTCGCAGGCAAACCCGAGGACGTGACCGAGGAGAACATGCAGGCGCGCATCCGCGGGTTGCTGCTGATGGCGCTTTCCAACAAGGACAACCACCTGCTGCTCACCACCGGCAACAAGAGCGAGCTGTCCGTCGGCTACTGCACGATCTACGGCGACATGTGCGGCGGTCTCGCCGCGATCTCGGACCTGCCGAAGACCCGGGTCTATCAGGTGTGCCGCTGGCTCAACCGCGAACGCGAGGTGATCCCGTGGAACACGATCGAGAAACCGCCGAGCGCCGAGCTGCGGCCGGACCAGAAGGATCAGGACACCCTTCCTCCCTACGACATCCTCGACGCGATCCTCGAACTCTACGTCGAACACCACCATTCCACCGACGAGATCATTTCCCGCGGTTACGACGAGAACACCGTGCGCTGGATCCAGCGCCGCGTGGACCTCAACGAGTGGAAACGCCAGCAGGCCGCGCCGGGCATCCGAGTGACCACCAAGGCTTTCGGTGTCGGCCGGCGGATGCCGATCGTCCAGCGCTTCGTGGGTTGAGGGCGACGCAAATTTCCGGCTGACACAGGCCCTCCGCCCTGCCAGTTTTCCACAAGTCATGACATCGTCCCGCAGGACTCTCCGGGGCCGCCCGGCCATCCGGTCCGTTGCCGCCGCATTCGCGGTGATCGCCTTGTGCACAGCCTCCCGGGGGGAATTCAGCGGAGGGGATCCGCTCGACAAGGACAGCACCGACTGGGCTCTGCATTTCACCCCGGAGAAAGCCAACAAGCTGACCTTCGTCCGCGACCGGCTCGAATTCCAAGGATGGTATGCCGACAAGCGGCGGCGTTCCGTCCTTCGCTGGACCCGCAACCGCGACCGGCTCGATCGCGATTGGTTCGTGCAGGTGCGGGCGGAAATCCCCACCCGGTTGGTGAAGAGCGAAAGCAACTCGGCCATCGGCATCGGTGTGGTCGCATCCGGCACGGAAAGCCGCGGCTACATGATGGCCATCAACCGCGGTCGGAACTCGGACGGCGGCAACAGCGACGGTGCCGTGCACAACGGCTTCAAGTTCTGCACCCTCAAGGAAACTTCCACGTATTGGTCGCTGAACTCCGCCACCAAGTGCTGGCTGCGCATCCACTACAACCACCGGGACGGCACGTTCACGGGCAGTTGGCGCTCGCGGGATCGCTGGCGCTATTTCGAACCGGTCCATGGAGCCGATTGGTTTTCCGACGCTTCAGATCACGTCTCGGCAGTGTTGATCGGCTCGAAATTCGGACAGGTGGACCTGGACATTTCGTTCGCCCCCTACGCCCCTTCGCAGAAGTCCGCCTACCTGAGGGACTACCGCTGCGGAGCTGCGGCACCGATCCTCAGCGTCGAGCAACCGCTCAACCGCAGCCGCAGGAACGGCAAGGGCACCCTGAAATTCGGCAGCGCGCCGGTGGGAAGCCGGGGCGGCCAACGGGTCTTCCATGTGTACAACGACGGCACCGCGGACCTGCGGCGGCTGCGGATCACCCGCGGAGGACGAAACGCGAAGGACTTCCGGATCATACCGCTCGAAACGCGCGCGTTGAAACCCGGGGAAGCCGCCGGTTTCAAGGTGGTTTTCCGGCCGAGAGGCACGGGAACCCGCCGCGCGAACCTTTCGGTCCGCGGCAACACACGGCCCTTCCTCATCAAGGTGGAAGGCGATGGGTCGGAGCGGTGACCGGAGCCCCGGAGCAATCGACGATTGACCCGGAGCAGCGATCAGGGAAGCCTCGCGCGTCCTCCCTCCCCTGCTCTTTCCATGACCTTTCCGGAAGCCCGCAAAGTCCTTGGTCTCGGACCGGATGAGGATCCGCGCCCACACCTTGAGGAGTTCAAGGCGGCGCGCGAGAGGATCGCGGAGATGGTGCGTGGGGCGCCCAACGAGACGCTGGGGCTGCGCTACCAACAAGGTTTGATGGAATTCGACCAGGCGCTCGCCGCGGTCTACGAGCACTTGGAAATCCTCGGGCTGTCTCCGAAGCGGGAACGAATCACGGAAGACATGCCGGTTGCTCCTCCGGCAGCCACGGAGCCGGCTCGTGAGGAATCCGTCCGGCCTGCCGCGAAACCCGCCACCAGCGAAACACCGGACGACGTGAAGGTGGAAGCGGCACCACGGAGAAGCCGGGCGCCGGCGTTTTTCCTGTGGTTTCTCGTGTTTCTCATCGGCGGCGTGGGTGGGGCATTGCTCTACGTGAAGAACGAGCGGGACAAGGAGCTGCGACGTATGGCGCGGATCACCTATCTCGAGCGGGAGGGCGCCGTGTTCATCGACAACCGCCGCTGGCAGGACGCGGAGGCCTCGTTCGATGAAATCGAACGGCTCGACCCCGGCTCGGAAATCGCCCGGATGGGCCGCCGCAGCATCGAAGCCGGCATGGCCGAAGAGCAGAAACAATTCATCGGCTACTGGACCGGCCAGGCGATCGCGGAGCTCGATGCCGGACGCATCGACGAAGCCGACGCCGCGATCCGCCAGATCACTTCGCGTTTCCCGAACGAAGCGGAGGCCGCGCCCATCGTCGCGAGGATCGCCGAGGCCCGCGACCTCCAATCGCGCGACCGGCGCTTGGATCAGATCCGCGCGCTGATCGCGGCGCGGGAATGGGACCAGGCGTTGGCTTCGGCAGGGACGATGCTTACCGAAAACCAAACGGACGAGGATGCGAAAGCGTTGCTCGCCGAGGCTGAGTCCGGTCGTGCCAGACATCAGGAGAATCTCCGGAAGGCAGCGGATCTATACGAGCAGGCGAAACAAAAAGACGCCGGCAGGTTTGACCAGGAAGCGCTCGACTGGCTGCGCGAGGCGGTTTCGCTGGACCCGGAAAACGGCGAGATTCGCGGCCTGTTCGAAAAGATGTCTTCCTACACCCGCACGCTGCGGATTCCGGACGATTTCGCGACCCCTGCGGAGGCCCTCGCCGAGGCGCGCGAGAACGACCGCATCGTGCTCGGTGAAGGTTCCTGGAAAGGTCCGCTGGTCCTGACCGCGGGCGTGGTCTTCGAGGGAACGGAGGCCGGGAAAACGATCATCGAGTGCCCGCCGGACGGCGGCAGCGCGCTGACCATCGGGCCGGATTGCAAGGGCGCGCGGATCAGTGGGATCACGATCCGCCACGAGTCGATCCAGCTCACCGGCAACGACCGGTTTTCCGCCGCCCTCGTCCGCGGAGGCGCGGCGAGTTTCATCGACTGCCGGTTCATCGATGCGAGTGGCCATGGGCTCGCGGTCATCGAGAAGGGCGAGGCGCTCGTGCAGCGTTGCGAGTTTCGCGACAACGGCTGGAACGGCGCGGCCGCCATCGGCGACGGCGCGGTGCTCGAAGTCCGGGAATCGGAGAGCACCGGCAACTTCGAGAATGGCTTCGAGGCATGGAACGGCGCGGCATTGACCCTCGTCCGAAACCGCTGCTCGGACAACAGCCGCAACGGCATCCATGTCGACACCCGCTCCGCCACCGCGCAACTGCAGGGCAACCAGCTCAGCGGAAACCGGGAGTTCGGAATCGTGCTCAGCAGCGCCGGCGGCGGTGAGGTCGTGCGCAACATCGCGCGAGGCAACCTTCTCGGCGGCATCGTGATCCGCCGGCCCGCCGCGAGCCTCACCATCAGCGGCAACGAGGCCGCCTCGAATCAAGGCCCCGGTCTGGTGTTGGAAACCGGGATCTCCCCGGACTCGATCGTGGACAACAAGGTCTCGAAGAACAAAGGCGGCGAGGTGATCGCCGACATCAACCTCGGTCCCGAGGTCGGCGGAGAGGACGAACCCGAGCGCTGAGCATCCTCACAGCCGGCGTTTTTCCCGCTGGCAATCCGGCGCGAACCGCAAATGATGCGGACGTCTTTCCGCCTGCATGTTCGCCTTCGTCACCCGCTACTTCTCCGAGTTCCGCATCCTCAAGTCCGCGTCGCGCGACTTCTGGCTCACCAACGGGATCCAGTTTTTCGACGGACTCGCATATTTCTCGATGATCACCGTGTTGTCGCTCTATCTGACGACGAACTGCGGGTTCAGCGACGTCGACTCCGGCAAGTGGGTCGGCATCTACACGCTCTACATCACCGCCTTCGTCTTCGCGGTGGGATCGATCTGCGATGTCATCGGCATCAAGCGCTCGCTGGTCATCGGCATCTCGCTGCTCATCCTGTCGCGGCTGGGACTCGGCGTCGCACCGCTTTTCCTGCGTGACGATCCGCTCCAACTCACGGTCAAGGGCCTCATCATCGTGATGTCGCTGGGCACCGCGTTCATGAGCCCGGTGATCATGACCGCGCTGCGCCGTTACACGTCGAAGGAAACGCGCGCCACCGGGTTCAATGTCTATTATCTGCTGATGAACATCGGCGCGGTCATCGCCAACGCGTTGATCGTCGACCTCATGCGCACCGGCAAGGCATTCGGCCTGGTGGTTTTCAAAGGCTTCGGCAACGTGACGGGGAATCTCGTGATTCTCGACATCGGCTTCGGGGCCGCGATCTGCGCGCTGGTTTGCTCGCTGCTCCTGCGCGAACACAACTGGGCGGAGCCCTCCGAGCGCAACGCCGTTTCCACCGCGAAACGGCCGCTCCACCTGTTCCTCGAGGTTTGGCGCGAGAAGCCGTTCCAGAAGCTCGTGCTGTTCCTCGTCCTGACGCTCGGCGTGCGACTCGTGTTCACCCACCAGTTCCTGGTGATGCCGAAATACTACACGCGGATGCTCGGCTCCGATTTCGAACTCGGTTTCGCCAACTCGATCAACCCGATCATCATCGTCATCGGACTCATCGTCCTGATCCCGGTGATCAACCGCTTCGCCACCATCAAGCTCATCATCCTCGGGATGGCGGTTTCGGCCTTTTCGCTGGTGTTTCTCGCCGTGCCCATCGACTGGGTGCTGCGCCTGCCCTTCCTTCACAACCACGAGCAGGCTTACTATTTCATCATCGTCACCCAGATCGTCGTGTTCGCCGTCGGCGAGTTGATCTTCAGTCCGCGTTTCACCGAATACATCGCCTCGGTGGCCCCGCCGGACAAGGTCTCGTCCTACATGGCGCTCTCCGCGCTGCCGATGTTCATCGCCAAGCCGATCAACGGCTTCATCAGCGGCATCCTGATCTCCCGCTACTGCTATGACGGCATCCGCCCGAAGATCGAAACCGGAAACGTGGGATATGTCCATTCCCCCGAATTCATGTGGATGATCTATCTGTCCCTCGCCGTCCTCAGCCCGATCGCCGTCATTGCCTTGAAAGGATATCTCACCCGCGGCGACTCCCAACCACCCGCACCCGGAACGAACGCGTCATGACCCGGCTTCGCGACATCATCTCCGATGGCATCATCCTCTTCGCCGTTTCCACCGCCGTGGTGGTCGTCGCCGATCTCGGTTTCTCCTACCTCAAGGAAAGCGGAAAGACGGACAGCCCGATGGTCGCATCCATCGACAAGAACGACCTCGAAGGCCTGCGGGAAAAACTCGCGAAAGCACCCAACGCCGGCGCGCCCGACGCCCAAGGCCGCACACCGCTCGCCTGGGCCGCCTACGCCAACATCGAAACGGCCGCCACCCTCGCCGAAACCGACGGAAAACGTGCCGCCATGATCACCGCCCTTCTCGACAAGGGCGCCGATCCGAACGCGCTCGACAACGACGGTTGGTCGCCGCTCATGTGGGCCGCATGGAGCGGCCTCACAAAGTCCGCGGACATCCTCATTCAACGGGGCGCGCGCTGTGACATCCGGGACAGCAAGGGCCACTCAGCGCTCGCACTCGCCGCGGCTCGCGGGTTTCCCGAAATCGTCGCCGAGTTATCGACCCAAGACCCGGCCGGTCGCAAATCCGCGATGGACGCGGCCAACGCGGCCTTGTCCAACGGTGTGATCGATGAGAAAACGGCGGCGGAAATTTTCCGTTCGCTTGAGAAGTGACACCGGGATCCGCCCCGCGGCATCTCACCGTTCCCGCTGCATCCGCAACACCCGCTCGCCCTCGCGGCAATAGTCGAGTCGGTCGCGGGCCTGCGTTTCCAAAAACTCGGGGTCCTCACGCAAGGCGCGGTGTTCCACCCGCATCCGCTCGCGCTCGGCCAGCACATTCCCTTCAAGTGCCCGCGCCTCCTCCAGCTTCTCTTCCAGCTTCACCAGTTCGCGATGCTGAGGAACGGCCGAAGCCACCACCACGAATCCCACTGAAGCGCCCACCACCACGCCGACGAGACGGTTCATCCCCTGGATCACCCGGACCCGGGCTCCCAGACGCGCCAGTTTCGCCGCATGGATCTTCCTTACCGCCACTTGTGGTGCCTTCGAGAAAGCCGGACGATCGCCGTAATGTCAAGAAAACTCAAGGATTTGCGGGAAAATCCACGCGTTCCGCCCGCGCCATGATCCACAGCAGGTCCGCCAGCCGGTTGAAGAACAGGCGCACCGACTCCGGCACCGCTTCGCCGCTTTCGTGAAGATCGAGAATCCTCCGCTCCGCACGCCGCGCCACCGAGCGGGCGAAATCCAGCGCCGCCCGCGCCTGGCAACCCTCCGCCCCGGGCCGCGCCCAGCCGGTGAAACGAATGCCTC
Organism: Akkermansiaceae bacterium; assembly: GCA_024233135.1. Classification (GTDB taxonomy): domain Bacteria; phylum Verrucomicrobiota; class Verrucomicrobiia; order Verrucomicrobiales; family Akkermansiaceae; genus Luteolibacter. The sequence goes on from JACKPZ010000017.1 coordinate 38,620, forward strand.
GATCCTCGTAACGCCGGGCGATCCCGACAACCCACTCGACGTCCTCGTCCCCGATGCTTGGGAAACCCTTCGCCCGATACCGTTCCTCGTCCTCCGGCAAGGTCGCGAGCTGCCCCATCAACCCCACGAGTTTTTCCTGAAGCACATCGACCAGCTCGATCCATTCCGCATCCTTCGATGCGGCGCGGGCCACGCCGAGCGCGGCGTTCAACTCATCCACCGAGCCGACCGCCTCGATCCGCACGGAGGTCTTGGCGATGCGTTTGCCGAACAACAGGTCCGTTTCCCCCGAATCGCCGCGGCCGGTGATGATGCTTCCCATGCGTCGAGGCTAGGGGCGGGACTTTTCGATGTCCATCCGCGTTCGTCCGTGTTTCATCGGGCGCGCCCATGAAGCTCGCGAAACTCGGCGACGGCCCGGAGATTTTCCACACCATCCAAGGCGAAGGCGTGTCCGCCGGCTGCCCCGCTGTCTTCGTGCGCTCGTCGCTCTGCAACCTCCACTGCGTCTGGTGCGATACCGACCACACGTGGAACTTCGAAGGCACGCCGTGGAAACACGAGAAGGATGAAACGCCCGGCTACGCGAAACATCGAAAACAAGACGTCATCATCGAAATGACACCCGCCGAGATTGCGGAGCGCGTCGTCGCCTTCGGCTGCCCGCGCGTCGTGCTCACCGGCGGCGAACCGCTGCTGCAGGAAGACGAATTCCTCGGCGTGATCGATGCCGTCCGTGCCACCCGGCCCGATTGCGTCTTCGAAGTGGAAACCAACGGCACGAAGCTCCCCTCGCCCGGCTTCGCCGCCGCGGTCAACCAGTTCAACGTCTCACCCAAGCTCGGCAACTCGGGCATGGAAGAATCGCTCCGCATCCAACCCGCGGCTCTCGCATGGTTCGCGGAGTCCCCAAAGGCCTGGTTCAAATTCGTCGTCGCTTCGCCCGCCGATCTCGCCGAGATCCAAAGCCTGCGAACCCGCTTTAGCGTTCCCGCCGCCCGCGTCCTGCTCATGCCCGAAGGCCGGACCGCCGCCGAACTCGACCGGAACGCCACCATTCTCGCCGAACTCTGCCGCGACCTCGGCTTCCGCTTCTGCGACCGCCTCCACGTCCGTCTCTGGGGCGACAAACGCGGCGTGTAGACGCGCAACTTTCTCATCGGCACGGGGTTTCCCCGCTGGTAATTCACTCCCCACCATGAACCGCAACGCACCGCACAACGACGACTCGTGGGAACACGATCCCGTCTGGAAACTGCTCGACCAATCGCCGCGCGCCACCGCCGGCGGTCGTTTCGTCGATGACACCGTGCGCGCCGCCCGCCTCGCCGGCCAGCCCGCTCCATGGTGGAAACTCGTCCTACGCCCGCTGCCCATCGCCAGCCTCGCCGCCGCAACCGCCGCGGTCGCCATCGCCGTCACTTCGTGGAACCAACAGGTGCGCCAGCCGGACACCACCGTCGCCGTCCAGGTCACCACCGACCCCCACGCCGACGAAATCGCCGACATCGCCGAAACCGAGGCCCTCATCGCCGCCGTCGACCACATCGACGAGTTCAGCGACAACGAACTGGTGAGCTTGATCGGGTTTTAGGTTTCCCTAACCGCCATCGGTCGGCAATCTCGGGACGTGAAACCGAGTCTGATTTTCGACCTCGACGGCACTCTTGTCGATTCCCTGCCGGGCATCGCCGCGTCGCTGAACCGCACGCTATCCGCGCACGGCCTGCCGGGACATTCAAACGCGATGGTGCGCACCTTCGTCGGTGACGGATTGGCGACCTTGATCAAACGCTCGGTTTCCAACCACGACCCCGCCTTGCTGGAGTCCCTGCTCAACTACTACCGACCGGACTATGAGGCGAGCTGGGCCTCCGGCACGCGGCCCTATCCGGGCGTCGTCCACTTGCTTTCCGAGCTGGCGCGCGACGGCCACAAACTCGCGGTGCTGTCCAACAAGACCCACGAGTTCACCGCCACGATGGTGCGGGCGATTTTCCCGTCGGTCCACTTCGACAAGGTGCTCGGCCTGCGCGAAGGCATGCGGCCGAAACCCGCCCCTGCCGGCGCGCTCGAAGTGCTCTCCGCCCTCGGCGACCCGCCGTCGAACTGCATCCTCATCGGCGACTCGGTGATGGATATCCAGACGGCCGCCAACGCGGAGATGAAATCCATCGCCGTCACCTGGGGCTACCAGGACCGTCCCAAACTCATCGCAGCGGGGCCATGGAAGATGGTGGATACCGTCGACGGGTTGGCGCGGGTGCTGGGGAGCGGAGTGGAAGAGGAGATGTGAGGCACAAGGAGGGGCGAAACGTGTTCGCCCATCGTGGATGAGCGGCCGATGGGATGTGCGAAGCGCGCGAGATCGACTTCCCATCCGCATCGGCGGACATGCTCCGCCGCTCCTTGAGAGCTTGGCATTCTTGACTCGCGCGATGGTTCTCGGCACTTTGCGACCGTGAATCCCGAGTCGTCCTACCCTTCGCTTCGTTTCCTGAGCGAGTGGTCGGAGATTCGAAAAGGTAAGAACCGCCTGCCACACTGGGACGCCAACCGGATCGCGTGTTTCATCACATTCCGATTGGCCGATTCACTGCCTCTGGATCTTCTCAAGAACTGGCATGTGGAACGAGACCAGTGGATTAAGGAAAACCCACGGCCGTGGGATCACGCTGCGGAGACCGAATTCCACAAACGCTTCTCAAAGCGAATCGATGGGATGTTGGATCGTGGGTATGGATCGTGCCTGTTGGCCGACGGCAGGTTCGCAAAGGAAGTATCCACCACGCTGGCCGCCAAAGACGCGCAACAATATTTCCTCCACTCGTGGGTCATCATGCCAAATCATGTGCATGCCTGATGTCCGCTGAAGGCGTTCCGTCCATTGTCGGAGCGTGAAACGATTCAGCCGACGAGAATCAAGGCGTGGCGATCCGGAGGAATCTGGCAGAGACTACGACCCGCTGATCCGGTGACTGGGATCATTTTGTGACCCACGCTATCCGGAGGAACCCGGAGAAAGCGCGGGATGGAAGCCGACAATCTTGCTTCCTTCGAAGCTCCTTGGATCGAAAGGCTGCATCCTGACCAAGGAGGGCGAACGTGTTCGCCCTCGGGGATGAGCGTTTCCACGATGGCAGTGCGAGCGCGGAGACGGCAACCCATCCGCCCGGGCGGTGCTACCTTGTACGCGACACCCCGGTTTTTTTCATCCACTTGTCCGTTGAGCGTGCAGAAGTCGTAGAGCCAGCCGAAGCCGAAGAGGCCCGCGGTGAGGAGCCAGAGGATGCCGGTCCAGATTTTACCGAGGTAGAAACGGTGGATGCCGAAGACGCCAAGGAAGGTCTGGAGGATCCAGGCGAGCGAGTAATCGTAGCGGCCGGCGGTGTATTTGGTGTCCGCCCTCCGGTCCATGCCGGGGATCAGGAACAGGTCGATGATCCAGCCGATGCCGATGAGGCCGAAGGTGAGAAGCCAAATGGTTCCGGTGATCGGCTTTCCGTAGTAGAACCGGTGGGAACCGGTGAATCCGAAGATCCAGAGGAGATATCCAATCGTCTTGCTGCCGCGATGCGGCAAACATGGACATGAACTTTTTGACCCAATGATTCTGTCGCTCCAAGTCCGACACACGAAGCGGCGACAGAATCATTTTGTGACAGGATCATTCTTCATGAAGCCGCGGCCATGGAGAATCCGGAGCGGATTTGTAGCGCCGGCTCGAGCTAACCGTCCGTCCGCCAGTGGCGTGGAACCTCCCACAACTGGAGGCGACCGACGGCGGCGGACTTGAGCGAGTCGAGATTTGCGCCGGCGGCGAGCACGACGGTGGCGGCGATTTCCTCGAAACGTTCGGGATCCCGGCTCGGGACGGCGTGGACCGCGGCGTGGGTGACGAGACCGGTTTCAAGAAGCGCCGCCTCGACTTTCGCCGGGCTCACCTTGCGTCCCGCGACATTGATCGCCCCGCCGGTGGTGCCGCGGAGACGGAGCAGGCCGTCGGCATCGAGAAAGCCGAGGTCGCGCGTCTGATAGACACCCCCACCGAGATGATCGTCCGGGCGGGAGAGATCATATGAATCGGCAACCGCATCGCTGGACACGCGGATGCGGGCGTCGTCATCGATGGCCAGATCCACGCCCGGGAGAGGACGGCCGAGGACGTCGGCGGAAACACGAGGAGAGGATGAGTCGTCGTAGGCGATGGCACCGCATTCGCTGGCGCCGTAGAAATTGTGGATCTTGAGTCCGGCGGATGCGAAGACCTCGCGTTCGAGTTCGATCGGCAACGGGGAGCCGGCGGAAACGGCAAGACCGATCCCGGCGTCGGTGAGGACACCGGATTTCAGCCAGGCGCGCCACATCGGCGGTACGGCAGGGACGACGATGCCGGGGTGGCGGCGGAACTCGGCCTCGACGACGCGCGGAAACGGCGCGGGCACGATGCTCAACGGCATGCCGAGAATGACGAGCGGGAGGATGAGATTGGAAAACCCATAGGAATGGGCGGGCGAGATGACGCCGAGGTTCACCCGCCCGGGACCGAGTTCCATCGCGGTGGCGATCCGCCGCAGATCGGCCAGCAACTGTGGGCCCGTTAGAAACACCCCGCGGGGAACGCCGGACGCGCCGGGTGTGTATTTCACCAGGCGGATTTCCGGACCCGGCTGGCGGGTGAGGCGCGGTTCGGCGGCGCCGGCCTCGACCGGAATCACGGCCTGTCCATCGCGCCACGCGGCGATGACGGCGGCGGGAAAACCGACACCGGGGCCGGTGCGGGCGATCACCGGACCGGACGCTGTTTCGATCCCCTCCACCGCGGTGTGGATCTCGGCGAAGGACCATCGTCGCCCGCCTTCGAAGACGGCGGTGCGCCCGGCGTGGCGTTCGACGGTCTCAAGCCATTGGCGATACAGCATTTGACAAGGGGTGGCCGCCTGCCTAGCTACCGCTGACTCGGCTGACGAGCCTTAACTCACCCGCCCTCACCCTTGGCCTGGCCACCGCATCTCACGACCGATTCCGAAAGCCGCCGCGTGGTGGTCACCGGGATGGGCATCGTCTCGCCCATGGGCGCGGATGTCGCGGAAAACGCCGCGGGATTCCAGGCGGGGCGCTCGGCATTCTCTGAGGTGACGTTCTTCGACGTTTCGCGCCAGCGGGTGAAAACCGCGGGTGTCGCGCCGGAATGCGCCATCTCGGGTGAGCGCGCGACCCGCCGCATGGACCGCGGCACACGGCTCGCCTTTCACGCAGCGCGCGAGGCGCTCGAGATGTCCGGTGCCCCCGGACGGGACCGGATGCCGCTGGTGATCGGCACCTCGGCGGCGGCGATGCCGATCGGCGAGGACTATCATCGGGCCGCCCACTCCGGAGATGCGCCGCGTCACCTGCAATTGCGGCGGGTCGAAACGTATCAGGCGCAACGCCAACTCACCGCGATGGCCGAACTGCTGGGTGCCGGAGGGCCGATCCGGATCATCTCGAACGCCTGCGCGTCCGGGGCGAACGCGATCGGCCATGCGTTTCATCTCGTGCGCTCGGGCCGCGCGGAGCGTGTGCTCGCGGGTGGCTATGACGCGCTCTGCCAGCTTGTTTTCGCGGGTTTCGACTCGCTGCAGGCGCTCGCTCCGTCGGGCATCCCCCGCCCGTTCGACGCGCATCGCGACGGTCTCGCACTGGGTGAAGGTGCCGCGTTCGTGGTCGTCGAGTCCGCCGCATCCGCAGCGACGCGGGGCGCGCGCGTGATCGCCGAGATCCGCGGCTACGGCGCGGCGACGGACACGCACCACCTGACGCAGCCGCATCCGGAGGGAAACACGGCGCTTGAGACGATGTCAGCCGCCTGCGAGATGGCGGGACTGGAGCCGGGACAAATCGATTATATCAACTCGCACGGAACGGGCACGCCGCTCAACGACGTCGCCGAGGGGAATGCGATCCGCCGCTGGGCGGGCGACGCGGTTTCCTCAGTGCGGGTGAGCTCGACAAAGTCGGCGATCGGCCACTTGTTAGGTGGAGCCGGAGCGGTGGAGGCGGTGATCTGCCTGATGGCACTGGAAGGCCAGTGGCTGCCGGCGAGCCTTCACGTGCGCGAGCCGGATCCGGTCTGCACCTTCGATCTCGTGCGCGAACCGCGGGAGGCGAAACTGGAGAACGTGCTGACGAATTCCTTCGGTTTCGGCGGGGCGAACGCGACGCTGGTTTTCAGCAAGGAGGACGCGCGATGAGCACGACGCTCGCGATCACCGGTTGGGGCGCGGTTTCCCCCGCGGGATGGGGTGCGGCCGCGCTGGCGGACGCACTTGCCAGCAGCAGCCCGTGTGAGACGAGCCCGCTCGAGCGGAAACTCGGCGATTCCACGGTAACGACATTGGTCCGCCGCGTCCCCGCCGGCGGGACGGCTCCGCGGGTGCCACGCCTGCGCCGTGCGAGCCCGATCGCCAAGTTCGCGGCAGCGGCGGTGGCCGAAGCGCTCGGACCGGAACGCATCGCTCTCGCGGCTTCAGGTAAACTGCGGGTCGGTGTGGTGTTCACCATCAGCAACGGCTGCGTCAACTACTCGAACCGTTTCTTCAACGAAGTGCTGGCCGATCCCTCGCTGGCGAGCCCGATCCTGTTTCCCGAAACCGTCTTCAACGCTCCATCGAGCCATCTCTCGGCGATGCTCGGCGGCTCGGCGCCGAACGACACGCTCATCAGCGACGATTCGGGATTTTTCAGCGGCATCGACCTCGCGGCCGAGTGGATCGAACGCGGCGAGGTGGACGGCTGCCTGGTGGTCGCCGCCGAGGAACTCGACTGGCTCAGCGCCGAGGCGGTGACGCTCTACTCGCGGCGGATGGTACCGGCGGAAGGCGCGGGCGCGATCTATCTGGCGGCCGCGGAGGGCCCGGTGGTCCTCGATTCGCTGCCGGATCCGGTTTCCTATCAGCTCCGAAGCCGTGCGGAGGCGGCGGCGGAACTCCGGCGTTTGCTCGACGTTGCGGACGACGGAGCGACTCTGTTCGTCGACAGTCGTTCGGGCGTGGACCGTTTCGACCGCGGGGAAACCGCGGCTTGGGCCGGCTGGCAAGGTCCGCGCTGGTCGCCCCGTGCGGTGCTCGGGGAAACGATGGGCGCGAGCGCCGCGCTGCAGGTCGTCGCCGCGGTGGAGCATCTGGCCCGCGGTGGTTGCGGGCGCGCGGTGGTGGCCACCAGCGGATGGAACCAGCAGGCGGCGGGCGCGGCTTTCCGAGCGTCTTGAGGGGCTCAGGCGAGCGGGCGCATCGACTTGAACTCGCCCTTCTCGCAGGCGATCACGAAGGCCTCGGCATAACTTTTCAGCTTGTCCCAATAGAGGCGGATCTTGTCGGCCTCCTGCTTGGTCACGCTGTGGTCGTCCGATGCGTCCGAGATCTCGTTGAGCAGGTCCGAGAACTGCGAGATGATCTCACGGGTGGCGGGCAACACGTGGCCGATCGGCTCGCCCTCATGCACCGAGTTTTTCACGAAATGGCCGCCGCGCTGGCGGCAGAGCCACTCGACGATGCCGTTGTCATCGCTGAGTTCGATGATGCCCATCAAGCGGTCGAGCGGATTGCGGCTGCCGGATCCGTCCTCGCTCTGCTGTTCGGCCCATTTGTAAACGAGCGACAATGAGACGCCCAGTTCCGCTGCGACCGCCTTCGGGGTGGTCTTGCGGAACGCCTCACGAAGGACTTCATGGCTTTCCATGACGGGAAACTGTCAGCCCGTGCGCGGTTTGGGAAGCCGACAAATCGCCATCGTGCCAGAATTCGCCCGGCCGGTGGATCAATCGGCCTCCGGTTTTGCGGGCTCCGGCTCGACGATCACCTTGGTGCGCGCCCAGTCGTCGCCGAGCCTGCGGCCGCGCCCGGGTTTGTCCTCGCGGGTGAGCAGAATGACGAGCTCGACGATGGCGAAGAACGGGATGAGCAGGGCGATGTTGCGCAGGATGCCGGCCTGCCAGTTGCCGGTGAGCGCCTCGCCGGATTCCGTGACGGCGCGCAGTTTCATCGCGCTCTTGCCCACGCTGCGGCCGTTCAGGAAGGGCAGGCAGTCGCGGGTGACGAGGTAGGCGCCGCCAAGCAGGCCGGCGACGCGCGACTCGAGGCCGCCGAGGAAATCCGGCAGCACGATGAAAGCCGCCATCGTCAGGCCGGTCGCGACGAGGAAATCGATGAGCGCGGCAACCACCCGGATGTTGAAGGAGGCGACGCCCGCGTCCGGGGTGTGGTCGTCCACCGGGTCGCCGGGTTGGCGCACCTTCACGGCCACGGCCGGCGCGTGTTTCTCCGGCGGCGTTTCGATTTCCGGCTTCGGCAGGTCGGGCGGCGGGATGTCCGGTTTCGGGATATCGGGCGGAGGGACGGGTTTCTCGGGATCACTCATGGCACTGGCTGTTAGGATAGCACGATTCGGCGGCAAGGCCGATGGGAAATCAGTCCCAGCCGCTTTCCTCCCATTCTTCCGGGCTCTTGCCGATGTTCTCGACGATTTCCGCCGGGATGAACACGAACTCGTCGCGACGTCCTTGGGCCGGGTCCATCCGGAAACGGACCATGCGCCGTGTTTCGCGGCCGTTCGCGACGACCGCGAGGTCCACATCCACGGTGAGGGCGCCGTCCTCACGAGGCTTCACCTTGAGCATGCCGGGGATCGGATAGATCGCGCGGGTCGTACCGCCGTCCTGTGGCTTGAAGTTCGCGTAGCGGTTGAGCTCGGACGCGGGAAACCACTCGTCGCGTTTGGTCACCGCGGTGCGCGTCCGGATCCGGCGGACGATGAGTTTCTCCTGACGGCCGGGCTCGCCGGTCGCCTCGATCCGCCAGCGGAACGGCCCGTCGAGCGTGGCGACCGTGGTGCTGACGACCATCGCGCTGACCGAAAACGCGTTGTCCGCGCCTTCCGGGCGCACCTGCATGCGGATCTTCGCACCGCCGACCTCGACGGCCGGCGAGGACGCCTCGTAGGTGTGTTTGTCCGCGTGCAGGCTGGCGCAGGACGGCAGCAGGGCGAGCAGTCCGGCGCTTGCCGCCCCCCTGCCCCCGTGCATCATGGCCGTGATGATCGATTGGAACTTCATGACGGTGGTGATCGTGATCGCGCTGTTCCTGCTTTGGAAGCTGGAACTCGTCGCCACCCTGTTGAACCTGAAGGCGTTTCCCTCGCGGGTTCCTCCGGAACTGGACGGGCTGATGGACGAGGAGAAACTCGACCGCGCCCGCGAATACATCGTGGCGAACGCACGGTCGCGGATCGTGCAGGACACCGTCTCGCTCGTCGCCCTGCTGGTATTCTGGTTTCTCGGCGGCTTTGAGTGGCTCGATGGTTTCGCCCGCTCCCTCGCGATCTCGGAAACCTGGGCCGGCTTGGTGTTTCTGAGCGCCATCTTCCTCGCGAAGTTCCTGCTCGGCCTGCCCTTCGAGATCCACCACACCTTCGGGACCGAGAAACGCTTCGGCTTCAACCGCACCACGCCGGGCACCTATGTGGCGGACCAGGTGAAGAGCCTGCTGCTGATGGCCCTGCTCGGCCTGCCGCTGGCCGCGGCGGTGCTGTGGATCTTCCGCAACGTGCCGAACGCCTGGCTGTGGGCGTGGTTGTTGTTCACCGCGGTGCAACTGCTGCTCACCTATCTCGCGCCGTCGCTGATCCTGCCTTTGTTCAACAAGTTCACGCCGATGGAGGACGGCGACCTGAAACGCGACATCGAGAAACTCGGAGAGCGCTGCGGGTTTCCGCTCGACGAGGTGTTCGTGATGGATGGTTCGAAGCGCTCCAGCAAGGCGAACGCCTTCTTCACCGGCCTCGGCAAGCGCAAGAAAATCGCACTCTACGACACGCTCGTCGAGAAATGCAGCACGCCCGAACTGCTCGGCGTGCTCGCGCATGAGATCGGCCACTTCCGCCGCGGGCACATCAAACAACGCCTCGCCGCCGGCGTGATCCAGACGGGCGTGATGTTCTATCTCCTCGGTCTGGCGGTTTCGCCGGACGGGGTCTTCGCGCGCACCTTGTTCGACGCGTTCGGGGTGAAAGACGTCAGCCCGCACGTCGGCCTCGTGCTCTTCGCCATCCTGATGGAACCGGTGGGCACCATTCTCGGCGTGATCCTAAACGCGTGGTCGCGCAAGCATGAGTTCGAGGCGGATGCCTACGCCCGCGAGGCCACCGGCGAGGCGAAACCGCTCGCCGACGCGCTGCGCAACATGACCGTCGATCACTTGTCGCATCCGGCTCCGGGGAAACTCCGCGTCTGGCTGGACTACTCGCATCCGCCGCTCATCGAACGGCTGCGGGCCTTGCGCGGATGACGCGTTTTGTCAGTCCCACAAGGCGGCTTTCGCTTCGTTGACCACCGCGTCCGCCGCATCTCCCTCCACCCACGAGGCGAGGGTGACCTCCTTGTTTCCGGCGAGCAGGGTGATGCGTTTCATCGGCTTGCCGTTCGAGTGGCCGCTTCCTGACGAACGCAGCGCCTTCACATCGCCACGCGGCCAGGTTTGTTCGGAGAGAACGAGGCCGCGGCGGTACTTCCGCAGGGCCACGGTGGTCGAGTCGCCTTCGAGTTTCCGCTCGATCCGCCGCGTGCGCAACAGGTGGGTCGTCAGCCACAGGCCGCCCGCGGCCATGACCGTACTGAACAAGATCCAGATACCGCGGAAACCCTGGCTGAGAAGGTCGAAGACAAAATCGAAGATCCGCACGAAAACCGGAGCATTCTTGTCCGGCGCGGGGAAATCTCCACCGTCGATCACGAAGATACCGATGCACACGAATGCGACGCCCATGATCGTCAGAATCACCGCCAGCGGCCACAGGTGCTTGCGGGCCGTGGGCAGGGTGACGGAAAACGCACGTTTGCTCGGAATGCGGGCCTCCTCTTCGTCGCGTTCGTCCGCCACCGCCGCGCGGCGCGCCGGTTGTTCACCAAGCAGAACGCGGCGGAGGTCGGCCGTGAGCCAGCCTTTTTCCTCGGCCCGCAACATCGTTCCGAATTTGAGCTTCTCCCCGCCTTTCCCGATGCGGATGCCGTAGACGGGATTGTCGTTGCTCGAGTAAAACTCCTCGGCGACCACCTGGCGGACGCCATCGCGGCGGATCCGCGTGTGCCGCATCCAGCCGAAGAGCCGGCGCGAGAGGATCAACTCGTCGCCGGTGACTCGCAGGCGCGCCTGCTCCCATTTCGAGCGCACGGCGAAGAACAGCATGCCGATGCCGATGACCCAGAAGACTCCGAAGAAGAGGAAGAGAATCGGATAGAGGAACCATGGCGGGCTTTTCGATCCACCACCGGAATCACCTAACAACAAGGTGAAAAGAAATCCGGACGAAACGGCGGCGGTGATCGCCGTCCACAACAATCCGAACAACAGGAAGCCTCCGAAATTTCCGCCCGCCGGCAGATACCAAACGATCGAGCCGTCCGGCTTGTCCTCGCGGCGGATGCGGTTGTCCGCGGGCGGCCGGTCCGCCCAACCGCGCGGCGGCCCGCTCTGCGAGAAAACCCATTCACGCGCGACGTCTTCGTGTCCGCATTCCGGACAACGGAGCACCTCGTGCGGCTCCGGCTTCGTTCCACCGGGTTCGGACCCGCATTCGGGACAATGCATGTTTCCCGAATCGAAGGCCCGCTGGACCATCCGGGTTTCCATCCTGCCGACGACCTTCTTGAACATGCTACGGCCACCGAATAGGCGGCGACGGCGCCGGCGACAACCCGAAAGCCACGCTTCCCGCTTGGCAAGCCGCGGACCGTCCGCCAGTTTGGCCGCATGTTCGACACCGCACGATACGACGGCCGCATGCCCTATCGGCGTTGCGGCGATTCCGGCCTGTTCCTCCCCGAAATCTCCCTCGGCTGCTGGCACAATTTCGGAGCGGTCGATGACTTCGAGGAATGCCGCCGCATCCTGCGCCGCGCCTTCGACCGCGGGGTGACCCACTTCGATCTTGCCAACAACTACGGCCCGCCGCCGGGCAGCGCGGAGGAAAACGTCGGCCGCATCCTGATCGACGACTTTGTCTGCCACCGCGACGAACTGGTCATTTCCACCAAGGCCGGCCACGACATGTGGGCGGGCCCCTACGGCGCCAACGGCTCGCGCAAGCACCTGCTCGCGTCGCTCGACCAATCGCTCAAGCGCCTGCGCCTCGACTACGTCGATATCTTCTACTCGCACTGCCCGGACCCCGGCACGCGCCTCGAGGAAACCATGTCCGCGCTCGCCACCGCCGTGCAGAGCGGTCGCGCGCTCTATGCAGGCATCTCGAAATACCCTCTCAAGCGGCTGAAGAAGGCGGTGAGGATCCTCAAGTCGATGGGCGTGCGCTGCGTCATCTATCAGCCGCCGTATTCGATCCTCCAACGGCAATACGAAGCGCAGGGCATCCTCGACTGGCTGCAGGACGAAGGGATCGGCTGCATCGTTTTCAGCCCGCTCGCGCAAGGCATGCTCACACCGAAGTATCTCGATGGAATCCCTGCGGGATCGCGCGCGGCGCGGCCCGAGGGTTTCCTCCAGGAGGAGCAGGTGCTGGCAGAGCAGGAGAAAATCCGCGCGCTCGGCGATCTCGCCGCGGCTCATGGAACGACGATCCACCACATGGCCATCCGCTGGGCTCTGCGCAACGCGAAGGTGACCTCCGCATTGGTCGGCGCGCGCACCGTGGCGCAGCTCAACGACACGCTCGATTCGCTCGCATCGCCCGCGCCGGATGACGCCCTCTGCGAGGCGATCGACGCGATCTCGCCCGCGGTGTGAGGCTCAGCCGAAGCGTCCGGCGAACGCGCGCAGAAGCAACTGATAGACCCGCGACCGCGGGATCTTCACGCCGGCTTCCAGCGTTTCCCACGACGCGTCTTTCATGAGCGCGATCGTTTCCCGGCCGATCATCGCCGGCAGCGCGGCAGAGACCCGCAGGCGTTTCGATTCCAGCGAACGCGCGTAGACGATGCCCTCGTCCATCCGCGTGGCCGCCAAGCCGAGGAAACGTTCGCGTGCCTGCATCACCGCGGCGGAATCCGCCGGATCAGCGACGGGGAGATAACAACGACCGCGGGCGAAGTCTTCCGGCAGGTCGCGCAGGATGTTCACGAGCTGCAGGCCTTTTCCGAAGTCGATCCCGAGGCGACGGAGAGTGGTGGGTTCGGCGCGGGAAAACCTTTCGCCCATGGTGAGGAAACCGAGGTCCGTCCAGAACGCTCCGACACAACCTGCCACGCGCCACGTGTAGTCATCGAGTTCCGCATCGTCGGCGAGTGCGACGACCTTCGCGTTTCCTCCGCCTTCGAAACGTGTGATGTCGAATCTCTGTCCGCCCGTGATGATCGTGACGACCTCGCGCACAAGCGCCGCCTCGGTGGCGGGAAGTTTCGACAGGTCGCGGAGCAGATCCGGCAGCAACTCGATCAATCGCACCTCACCCGGATGCGAGATGCGGCATGCAAGCGCGTCAGGCACGGCGGTGGGCGCGTTGCCGTCGAGAGCGGCGACAAATGAATCGAGCGCCGAGAGCCGAATCTCAGCAGGGGCAGCGACATCGGCGATGGTGTCGCTCGCGCGGGCCAGCAGGTAACCATGCGCGGCCGCCCTGCGCATCATCGCAGGCAGCAGGCGCAGCGAGAGGTAAAACGACCGCGAAACCTCCTTGAGCAATTGTTCCGTGGCCGTCGGGATCACCCTCCCAAACAACCAGCGGCACACGGCGGAAGCAAGCGCGCGCCCCCGGAAAGACGGAACTCGGCCTTGCGAATCCCGGGGAGTTGCGCAAGCTGGGAGGGTGAACTCAGAGAGCGGCGAAAACCCTTCCGAAACGGATTCCGACAAGCTGGAGCGCTTGGAACTGGCACTCCGGGCGTCCAACGAAGGGATCTGGGACTGGCGCCCCGGACAGCGGGAGGTCCACTACTCGCGGCGGGTGCTCGAGTTTCTCGAATGCGGCGGATCCCGCGCCCCGAACCTCTTCCTGCCACCTTACGACAGCATCCACGAGGAGGACCTTCCGGGTTTCCGCAGGGCCGTCGAGCAGTCGCTCTCCGACGGCGGCCCCGAGAAACTCTCCACCGATGCACGCGTGCGCACCGGCAGCGGCGAATGGCGATGGCTGCGCATCCGCGGTGCCGTCGTGCGCGACCGCAACGGCCACGCCGTCCGCATCGCCGGATCGATGATCGACATCAGCCGCCGCAAGGCCGCCGAGGCGCAGGTGGAGGAAGAACGTTTCCTGTTGAGGCAGTTGATCGACCACGTTCCGGTGCACATCTATTTCAAAGACCACGAGTCGAAGATCGTGATGGCGAACAAAGGCATGGCCGAGTGGATGGGCTTCAAGGAAGGCCCGGATCTCGTCGGCAAGCACGACCGCGACTTCTTCGGCGAGGAACACTGGAAACCGGCGGAGAACGATGAGAAACAAATCCTCGGCACCGGCGAGCCGATCACCGGCCAGCTTGAGGAGGAAACATGGCACGAAGGCGAATCCACCTGGGTGCTCACCTCGAAGTTTCCCTGGCGCGACCGCCACGGCCACATCAAGGGCACCTTCGGCGTATCCAGCGACGTGACCAACCTCGTCCGCGCCCAACACGAAGCCAGCGAACTGGCCACCGAGCTGCAGGTGAAGAACGAGGCCTACGAGGAGGAACTCCACCTCGCCCGCGAGATCCAACAGGCTCTCACCGGCCACGGTTTCCCCGAACTCGCCAATCCCTGCGCCGCCGCGAAGTTCAGCGCGCGCTACATCCCGATCTCCGGATTGGCCGGGGATTTCTTCGAAGTCATCGAGATCGGACCCGACCACGCCGGAGTGCTGATCTGCGACGTGATGGGCCATGGCGTGAGATCCGCGCTGATCGTCGCGATGCTGCGCGGATTGTTAGAGAAACAACGGTCCCAAGCTGCCGACCCCGGCGCCTTCCTCCGCGGGCTCAACGACGGCCTCGCCTCGATCCTCGAACGCGCCGGCACCACCATGTTCGCCACCGCGTTCTACGGTGTGATCAACCTGCGGAAGGGCACCTTCGACTACGCCTGCGCGGGACACCCGGGCCCGATGATCGAGAGCGGGGGCGAGATCCGGCAACTCGCGAAGGAGCGCGCGGACAAGGGACCGGGCCTCGGTTTGTTCCGCAACGCCAGCTACCCCACCCTGTCCATGCCTCTCGACAAGGTCCGGCGCATCGTCCTGTTCACCGACGGCGTGCTCGAAACCGAGAACATCGAGGGCGAACCGTATTTCGAGACACGCCTGATGGACATCATCGCGAAGAGCAAGGAAACCAGCCTCGATCTGATGCTCGACGGCATTCTCGCCAGCGTGCTCGAGTTTTGCGAAACCCCGCATTTCGACGACGATGTCTGCCTGCTCGGCATCGAGATCCAACCCAAGACCGAAGCCGTCGCCGGAGGATCCGTTTCGTCATGAACGCCCCGGTCATCCTCATCACCGGAGCGGCCAAAGGCATCGGGCTGGCGGCGGCGAAGGAACTTTCCACGCGTGGTGCGCGGGTGATCGTCTCGGCCCGCGACTTCGGGCGGGCGGAAAAAGCGGCGGCTGGGGTTGGCGCGACGCCTTTGTTGCTCGACGTGACGAACGGCCATTCGATTTCCGCCGCGGCGGACGCAATCCGCGGGACCTTCGGCCGGATCGACGTGCTGGTGAACAACGCCGCGATCCTGCTCGATCACTACGCGTCGATCGAAACGCTGACCCCGGACGTCCTGCGCGAGACCATGGAAACCAACGTCATCGGCACCCTGCGGGTCACCCAGGCGATGCTGCCCCTGCTCCGGGAATCGGAGCGGCCGCGGGTGATCAATCTCGCCAGCGGCGCCGGACAACTCGACGGCGAACCGCAGCCATGGGCACCCGCGTATTCGATCAGCAAGACGGCCGTCAACATGCTCACCCAGCAACTCGCGGTCGGACTGCCCGGCATCACGGTGAACTCGATGTGCCCCGGATGGTGCCGCACGGACATGGGCGGCGCGGAAGCTCCGCTGACTGCGGAGGAGGGGGCGGACACGCTCGTGTGGCTCGCGCTCGACGCGCTCGACGCGCCGGACTCGCTCAACGGGGCCTTCGTGAAGAAGCGGGAAGTCATCCCGTGGTGAGGAAAAACTCCGGCTTGGCGGAATGGATGGGAAACGCTTTTCTCCCCGCATGAAACGACGCCGATTTCTCCAGACCACCGCCCTCGCCGCCGCCACCCTGCCGTCACCGGCCTTCGCGCTCGGAAAGAGCGACGCCTACCGCAAGAACATCGGCATCCAACTCTACACGCTCCGCAACCAACTCGCGAAGGACACGCCGGGCACTTTGAAACAAGTCGCCGCCGCAGGCTACAAACAAGTCGAACTTTACGGATTTCCCGACTGCGACGCGATGATCGAGGGAGCGAAGGACGCCGGGCTCGCGATCCACTCGTCCCACTTCGCATGGGACTGCGTGGTGAACCCGAAGGACGACAAGTATTCGGATTTCTCGAAGACGCTCGAAAATGCCGAGAAAACCGGCCTCAAACATCTCGTCATCCCCTATCTCGCGGACGGCAACCGCAAGTCGCTCGACGACTACCGAAAGGTGGCGGATCACGCGAACACCTGCGCCGCGATGGCCCGCAAGGCCGGCATCCAGCTCGCCTATCACAACCACAACTTCGAGTTCCAGCCGAAGGAAGATGGCAAATGTGGATATGACATTTTCATCGAGAGGTTCTCGCCGGAGATGATGTTCGAGATCGATGTCTTCTGGGTGAAGGCCGGCGGCAAGGACCCGGCCGAACTGATCCGGAAGCTCAAGGGCCGCGTCAGCCAGCTCCACCTCAAGGATCTCAAAGGGGACGTGAACACACCCACCTACGGTTCGGTGCCCAACGACGCGTTCCAGGAACTCGGCGACGGAGTGATCGCGATGGCGCCCGTCCTCGATGCCGCGCTCGCGGCCGGCGTCGAACACTGCCACGTGGAGCAGGACCAGTCGCCGGATCCGCTCGCGAGCATCCGCCAGAGCATCGGGTTTCTCGGCACGATCTGAGGCTGCACCCGAAAGCGCCATTGATTCCGCCGGGCGTCCCTGCACAATGCGCGGCGCCCCGAATGCTCACCCTCCTCAAGATCCGCAACCTCGCCCTCGTCGACGAACTCGCGTGGGAACTCGGCCCCGGCCTGATCGGCGTCACCGGCGAAACCGGCGCGGGGAAATCGGTGATCGTCGGCGCACTGAAACTCGTGCTCGGCGAGCGCGCTGAAAAGTCGCTCATCCGCACCGGCGAGGACGCCTGCTCGGTCGAGGCGGTGTTCGAACTCGCCGATCCGCGCGAGGTCAACGCGGTGCTTGAGGACGGCGGATTGCCAGCCTGTGACGACAACCAGCTCATCGTCCGCCGCGTCGTCGGCCAATCAGCGAACCGGCAGTTTGTGAACGACTCGCCGGTGACTCTCGCGCTCCTGAAACGCCTCGGCGACCACCTCGTCGACCTCCACGGACCGCACGATCACCAGTCGCTGCTTTCGCCCGAACGCCAGCTCGCGATGCTCGACGCCTACGCCGGCGCGGAGGAAACCCATGCGTCGTATCGGAACGCCCACCGCTTGTGGCGGCAGAAGGCGGCGGAACTGGAGGAACTGCGCAGCGCCGAGGCCGCCAGCGAACAGGAACTGGAACTGCTGCGCCACCAGGTTTCCGAAATCGACGACACCAAGATCAATCCCGACGACGAGCAGGAGCTCGAAGACCGCTGGCGTCGCGCGAACAACGCCAGCCGGCTGTTGGAAAACGCAGCGGCCGTCACCACCGCGCTCGGCGGCGAGGACGGCATCCTCGACCGGCTCACCGAGCTCCAACGCATCGTCCGCGATCTGGAGAAACTCGATCCTTCGATCCAAGACCGGATTTCCTCGCTCGAAGGCGCGGTGCTCGACCTGCGTGAACTCGAAGGTTCGATGGCCGATTACGCGGAGGAACTCGACATCGATCCCGCCGAAGCGGCGGCTCTCGAGGAGCGGATGAATCTGCTCGAGTCGTTGAAACGGAAATACGGCCCCTCTCTAACGGACGTGATCGAGCGGCGCGAACGCGCGGCCGCGCGGCTCGATTCCATCGAGAACCGCGGCGAGAAGCTTGAGGTTCTGGAAAAGGAACTCGGCACCCTCCGCAAGACCGTCGACGAGGCGGGTAAGAAACTCGGCACCCTCCGCAAGAAAGCGGCGCCGAAGCTCGCCAAGGAGATCGCCGGCCAGTTGAAGGATCTCGGTTTCAAGCAGTCGTCTTTCGAATCGCCGCTTCAAGCGCTGATCGAACCCGGCCCCCAAGGCTGCGAGGCGGTTGAGTTTCTCTTCGGCCCCAATCCCGGCGAGCCGCTCCAGCCATTGCGCCAAATCGCGTCGTCCGGCGAGATCAGCCGCGTGATGCTGGCGGTGAAATCCGCTCTGGCCGATCAAGACGCCACACCGCTGATGGTCTTCGACGAGATCGACGCGAACGTCGGCGGCGAGGTCGCGCGCGCCGTCGGCCGCAAGATGGCCGCGCTGGGAACCCGCCACCAGGTGGTGGCCATCACCCACTTTCCCCAGGTCGCCGCCACCGCGGCGCACCACTTTGTGGTCGAAAAAGAGGTCTCCGGCGGACGCACCCGCTCGCGCTTGTTTCCCGTGGCGGGCGAGACTCGCATTCAGGAACTCGTCCGCATGCTCGGCGGCGGAGGCGAACAAGCGCGCGCAATGGCGGCGTCGCTGCTGAATGGTTAGGAAGTGGATGCCTCAGGCAGCCATGGCGAGGGCCATCGCTCCAGGAATGGAGCCACTCAACGTATCCTGCCGCGCATCGTGTTTTGGGATTTTGGCAAGGCGTCGCAGCGAATGTGGCCGGGCCTTCCAGGCCCGTAGCCGAGCTTTCTGGAACCGATGGCTACGGGCCTGGAAGGCCCGGCCACAGGTGCGGCACCTCCAACGCACCAGAATCACGATTTGTGAAGCGCGACCGTAGAAACACCCAGCCGCGCATCGAACAGAAACCGCTGCGGCGCGCTGATCTCCAGATTCCGGAAATCCGGATGCCGCGGATTGACCAACAGCGTGTGCTCCGCGGGCACGACGACGCTCGGGAGTTTGAGGCAAGGCGAACCCGCTCTCTTCAACCACGCGGCACCAAGGATCCTCGCACCACGTGAGGACGGAAGTTCGGCCCAATCGCTGGGCAGTTCGGACACCATCTCGATGAGAGCATCCGGAACCGTCACCTCGATGATCCGCCAGTCCAGCTTCAAGATTTCACGCGGCGCATGGACGACGATCTCCAGCATCGCCAGAGCCCTCGACTCCGCCAGATAGACCGCGGCGAGTCCCTCCGGATTCCATCGCCCGCCGTGAATGCGCGCGCCTTCGCCGTCCATCGCCGTTTCCGCCCAGCGGGCCTGCACGATACGGAAGTAGCGGGCCATGGCTCACGAAAACACGCCGTGCTCGATGCGACCGAGTAGCGCCTCGACCTCGCGGGCACCCACTTCCGTATCCGCGAAGTCCAGCGGCAACTCGCCACCGAACGCGTGCGCCGGAGATGACAGCCACGAACGCGCGCCGTCCTCACCGCCCAGTGCCTCCGAGGCGCGGGAAAACAACCGTGCGTAGCGCACCAACCGGTCCGACTCCGTCCGGTCCAGATAGCCCGCTTTCTTCCGGCGGTGCAGCGTGGCGCGCGACATCCCAAGCAATGCGGCCATTCGCTCCTCGGTGAGTCCGAGCAGGAGGCGCAAGGCCTCGAATTCCACCATGTGCAGCCCGTCCCTCACTTTGCGGATGACGTAAGGAGCCTCCGGTTCGCGCAGAACATTCTCGTCACCCTCTTGATTCATATGATACAAACTATTCCTCCATTTGCAACACATCAAGCAAAAAGAAAGCCGCCCGGGAAAGACCCGGACGGCTTTGAAACCGAGCGATCAATAACGGTAGTGATCCGGCTTATACGGACCTTCCTGCGGCACGCCGATGTAGTCGGCCTGCTCGGGGGTCAGCTTGGTGAGCTTGGCGCCGATCTTCTCGAGGTGGAGGCGGGCGACCTCCTCGTCGAGGTGTTTCGGCAGCACCTTCACTTCGCCGGGCTTGTAGGAGTCCTTGTTCTTCCAGAGGTCGATCTGGGCGAGCGTCTGGTTGGTGAAGCTGTTGGACATCACGAAACTCGGGTGGCCGGTGGCGCAGCCGAGGTTCACAAGACGGCCTTCCGCAAGCATGTAGAGACTGTTTCCGGTCGGGAACGTGTATTTGTCCACCTGCGGCTTGATGTTCGTCCGGGTGACGCCTTCCGCCTCGTTGAGCTTGTCGATCTGGATCTCGTTGTCGAAGTGGCCGATGTTACAAACAATGGCCTGGTCCTTCATCTTCTCCATGTGCTCGAGGCGGATGATGTTGTAGTTGCCGGTGGTGGTGACGTAGATGTCGCCCCAGCCGAGGGTGTCCTCGACGGTGAGCACGCGGAAACCTTCCATCGCCGCCTGCAGCGCGCAGATCGGGTCGACCTCGGTGACGACCACCTGGGCGCCTTGTCCGCGCATCGCCTGGGCGCAGCCCTTGCCGACGTCGCCGTAGCCGCAGACCACGGCCACCTTGCCGGAGATCATCACGTCGGTGGCGCGCTTGATGCCGTCGACGAGCGACTCGCGGCAGCCGTAGAGGTTGTCGAACTTCGACTTGGTGACCGAGTCGTTCACGTTGATGGCGGGAACCAGCAGCGTGCCGGCCTTGGCCATCTGATAGAGGCGGTGGACGCCGGTGGTGGTTTCCTCGGAAACGCCCTTCCAGTCCTTCACCATCTTGCCGAAGATGCCCGGCTGCTCCGCGGCGATTTGCTTGAGCAGGTCCTTGATGACCTTCACCTCGTGGTTGTCCGACGGGGTGTTCACCCAGTCCGATCCGTTCTCCATCTCGTATCCCTTGTGAATGAGCAGGGTCGCGTCGCCACCGTCATCGACGATGAGCTCCGGGCCGAATCCGCCCGGGAATTGGAGCGCCTGCCAGGTGCACCACCAATACTCCTCAAGCGTTTCGCCCTTCCAGGCGAACACCGGGATGCCGGCGGCGGCGATCGCAGCGGCGGCGTGGTCCTGGGTTGAGAAGATGTTGCAGGAAACCCAACGCACGTCGGCACCGAGCTCCTTGAGGGTCTCGATCAGGACGGCGGTCTGGATGGTCATGTGCAACGAGCCCATGATCCGAACGCCGGCGAGCGGCTTCTCAGGGCCATACTTGGCGCGGGTGGCCATCAGGCCGGGCATTTCGTGCTCGGCGATTTCGATTTCCTTGCGGCCGAAATCGGCCAGTCCGATGTCACGGACCTTGTAATCTTGGACGGGGGGTTCGGCGACGGCTGTCATCGTTTCGTTTCTTGTTAGGTTGTTCGGTTACTTGGCGGCGCGCTTGAGGGCGGCGACCTTGTTGGTTTGTTCCCACGGCAGGCCGCAGTCTTCTTTTCCGAAGTGGCCGTAGTTCGTGGAGGCGGAGTAGATCGGGCGGAGCAGGTTGAGCTGCTTGACGATGTCGGCGGGCTTGAAGGAGAACACCTTGAGCACGGCCGAGAGGATCTTTTCATCGGAAATCGTGCCGGTGCCGAAGGTATCGACGTGCACGCTCACCGGGAGCGGGTGGCCGATGGCGTAGGCGAACTGGATCTCGCACTTGGTGGCGAGTCCGGCGGCCACGATGTTCTTGGCGACCCAGCGGCCCATGTAGGCGGCCGAGCGGTCGACCTTCGACGGATCCTTGCCGGAGAACGCACCGCCGCCATGGCGGCCCATGCCACCGTAGGTGTCGACGATGATCTTGCGGCCGGTGAGGCCCGAGTCGCCCTGCGGGCCGCCGATCACGAAGTTGCCGGTCGGGTTGATGAGGAATTCCGTGTCCTTCGTGAGCATGCGCTTCGGCAGCACCTTCTTGATCACCTGCTCGATGCAGAACTTCTCGATGTCCGCGTGTTTCGTGCCGGCGGCGTGCTGGGTGGAAATGACAACATTGACGATACGGGTCGGCTTGCCGTCGACATATTCGACGGAGACCTGGCTTTTCGCATCCGGGCGCAGCCATTTGGCGAGCTTGCCGGCCTTGCGGATGCGGGTGAGCTCGCGGCCGAGGCGGTGGGCATACATCACCGGAGCGGGCATGAGCTCCTGCGTTTCGTCGGACGCATAGCCGAACATGATTCCTTGGTCACCGGCACCCTGCTCGGAGGTTTTCTTGCCGCTGGCTTTCTTCGCATCGACGCCCTGCGCGATGTCCGGCGATTGGGTGGTGAGGTAGTTGTTGATGAACACCTTGTCCGCATGGAACACGTCGTCGTCGTTGGTGTAGCCGATGCCGCGGATCGCATCGCGGATCACGCTGTCGATGTTGATCGCCTCACCGATCGACTTCTGGCCGATCTTCGGAATCGTGATTTCACCACCGACGACCACGACGTTCGATTTCACGAAGGTCTCGCAAGCCACGCGGGACTTCGGATCGACCTTCAGGCAGGCGTCGAGGATGGCGTCCGAGATCGTGTCGCAAACCTTGTCAGGATGGCCTTCGCCGACCGATTCGGAGGAAAAAATGTAGGTGCTCATGGGGTTCGTGATTTTTCGTATCGTCAAATCGTGATTCGTTGATACTTTCGGCCCGCCATGACGTCAATGCTCAAATCCCTGAAACTGATTTCCGATCCCACGCGATTGCGGATCTTGATGCTGGTGGCGGAAGAAGCGCTTTCGGTGGCGGAGCTGCAGGAAGTCCTCGGCATGGGGCAGAGCCGGATTTCCACCCAGCTTTCCCAGCTCAAGGCGGAAGGACTCGTCCAGGACGAACGCAGCGGGAAAAACAACATGTATGCCTGCACCGCCGCACCGGACCTCATGGAGGTGGCAAGGCGGGCCGCGGACGAATTGGACGAAGTCGCCGCGGACCGTGCCGCGCTTCGTCACCTGCTGCGGAAGCGCAAGGACACGGCGAGGGCGTATTTCGATGAACTGGCGGGACGTTTCGGCAAGGACTACGTGCCCGGCCGCTCGTGGAAGGCCCTCGCCGAGGCGCTCATCAAGGTGCTCAACTATCAGGTCGTCGCTGACCTCGGAGCTGGCGAGGGCACCCTAGCGCAGTTGCTCGCGCAGCGTGCGAACAAGGTCATCGCCGTGGATCTTTCGCCGAAGATGGTCGAGTTCGGCCAGTCGCTCGCGAAACAGAACGGCCTCGCGAATCTCGAATACCGCCTCGGCGACATCGAGACACCGCCCATCGAGGACGAAACGCTCGACCTCGCCATTCTCAGCCAGGCCCTCCACCACGCGGAGCACCCGCAGAAGGCATTGGACGCCGCTTTCCGCACGTTGAAACCCGGAGGGCGTCTGATCGTGCTCGATCTCCTCCAGCACAATTTCGACGAAGCCCGTAAACTCTATGCCGACCGCTGGCTCGGTTTTTCCGAAAGCGATCTCGCTGCGATGATGGAGAAGGCGGGCTTCGAAAGCATCGAAACCATCATCGCCGACAAGGAAGCGGCCGCGCCGCACTTCCAGACGCTGTTGGGGATCGGGGTGAAGGCGTGATCAGGTGGCCGGAGCGAGGCGCTGGAGGAGCAGCGCGGCAACGAAAGCCAGAGGCGGCACGCAGAACATCGCGATCGACATTGGGTCGTTCCAAAGAAGCCGCGGCGTGTTCAGTTCAAGAGAGGAAAGCGACATCGGAAGCAAGAGAACCCAGTCCAACAAGGGAAATCCCGCAAGCAGTCCGGAGACATATCGCGCAACAGGCGTCCTCAACCTTGATCCGCAGTATCCATACCAGCCAATCATCGGAACAGGCGCGACGAACAACAGCCAGGAGATCTCCCCTGTCACCATCTGTCCAAAAGCCATTGGCGCGAGCAGGCAAAGCACCGAGATCACAAATAGCGTCGTTGAG
The DNA here is from genome assembly GCA_024233135.1 of Akkermansiaceae bacterium. Classification (GTDB taxonomy): domain Bacteria; phylum Verrucomicrobiota; class Verrucomicrobiia; order Verrucomicrobiales; family Akkermansiaceae; genus Luteolibacter. The sequence continues at coordinate 62,553 of JACKPZ010000017.1, forward strand.
GAGTCTCCGTCTCCCTCCGTCGTTGGTCGAGATTCGTTCCGGGCCCGGATCGAAAGAGCCATTGTATAGAAAATCAACGCGCAGCCCGGAAACGCAGAGGAAAAGCAGACCACCCAAGGTTTGCCCGGGGCTTGCAAAACCCAAAGCACCAAGAAACGGAAGCGCGCCGCGGCAGAACCCCATCGGCACCACCGACCACACCGCCCGCTTGTGGACCCAAGTGTAGAGCAAGACACTCACCACAACCACCAAGACAGCCGGCCAGGTCATCGGATTCGCCAGTAGAGCCAGCGAAACACCGACAAGAAGACAGCCAACCGCGGAGGCAAGATAGCTCACTCTTTGGAACAATCCCCTCGGCAATGCCCTTTCCGTGCGATTGCGGAGATCCCAATCGAAATCCTTCCAATCATTCAGAAAGCATCCACCCAGATAGAGCGAACATGCGCCCGCCACCAGCAGCAGCGTCGGCATCATGGGAACCGGTGTGAAATCCGGCCGATTCGGATCTGATTCAAACATCACAATCCCAAACGCCACCCCGACCCACACATTGCTCACCACGCTCGGCAGGTTCGCGACGCGCATGGTGGCGAGCAGGGCGCGGAGTTTCCCGGGAGGGGTCATGAGGTGGCTTTCCGGATCTTTGCAGCGAAGTGGTGTTTGGAAAACGCGATCTTCTCGTAGTGCCCCGCTCCGGGGTTCTCCTTGTGTTGTTTCACCACCGGTTCGAGGCGGCGCAGGAGGCCGATGCCGTTGGCCATCTGGATGGCGAGGCCGGGCCGGGCGTTGACCTCGATCATGAGCGGGCCGATCTCCTCGTCGATCATCAGGTCCACGCCGAGGTATCCGAGGCCGGTCATTTCCTGGCAGGTCACGGCGATGTCTAGGATCTTGTTCCACTCGGGCATCTGGATGCCGATGAGATCCACTCCGGTATCCGGGTGCTTGGTGACGGGCTTGCCGTGGTGAACGGCCCGCACGGTGACACCCGTCGCGATGTCGATGCCGATGCCGAGCGCGCCCTGATGGAGGTTCGCGCGGCCGTCGGACTCCTTGGTGGCGGCCCTCAGCATCGCCATCACCGGATAACCGTGCAGCATCACGCAGCGGATGTCCGGCGCGCCTTGGTAACTGAGGTCGGTCAGCAACTTCGCCGGCCGCACGCGGTATTCGACGAGCGCGCAGTCCCTCTGGCCACCGAGGCTGAAGAGGCCGGCGAGGATGTTGGAAACATGGTGGCGGATCTCGTCGCGGGTCAGCACGGCACCGCTCGGCTTGATGAAAAGATCCCCTTCCCGCTCGTCGATGACGAGCACACCCTTGCCTCCGGAGCCGCGGCTCGGCTTGATGACGAACGAATATCTTTTGTCGAGGATGCGCTCGATCCTGGATGCGTCGTGCGGCGTGCGGATGACTGCGAAGGTTTCCGGAACCGACAGCCCTTCCGCCTCGGCGAGCGCCTTCGTCTGGAGTTTGTCGTCCACCAGGCGGTAGAGCCGCCGCGGGTTGTTCGGCAGGAGGAAACGGGCGTTGCGCATGTTGATGCCCACCACTCCGAGATCGCGCAGCTCGCCGGGCGTGCGGAACCACCGGTGCCACCATTTCACCCCCACGTCGGAAGCCGTTTGGTCCCCATCAGGCATCGGAGAAGGTCTTGAAGCGGATCAATTCGGAAAGCCGGTATCCGGTATAGCGGCCGATCATCAGGATGCCGGCCAGAAGCACGAGCAGCAGCTCCGGGAAATAGAACGACCAATACTGCACCTGGCCGATGCGCATGAAGAAGAACGCGAACACGGCGACCAGAAGCGAGCCTCCAACCTGGATGATGGCGGAACGTTTCCCCTCCTCCTCCCAGATGAGCGACATGCGCTCGATGGTCCATGCGAGGATGATCATCGGAAACAAGGTGATCTGCACACCTCCGGCCATGCCCATGCGATAGCCGATCACACTCATCAACATCATCAGCAGCGTGACGATCACCACGCAGGCGGCGACGCGCGGGACAACCAGCAGGTTCAGTCGCGAGAGCAGGAAACGGAACCACAAACCCGCGCCGATGAGCACCGAGAACATGATCAGCCCCCTCGCCAGCGGGATCTCCAACAACGCGAGCGCGATGAGCACGGGCATGAATGTGCCGAGGGTGGGAATACCCACGATGTTCCGCAGCAGAACGACGACGAAGGCACCGAGCGGAATCAACACGATATATCGAAACACGGCGCGTTCCGAAAGCGGCAGGCCGAGGATCGTCGAGACCATCCACGGCGAATCGCGCAGGTCCGTCAGGGTCCGCAGCGGAACGGGCTCCTTCGCAACGGTAAAGACAACACGCGAGTTTTCACCGCCGGTGACGTCGAGCAAGGGACCGCCGCCCCGATGCCATACATAGAGCCCCGTGCCATCGAGGACCTGTCCCGGCTCCATCGGATTCCTGACCTTCCAGTAGGCTCCGTCGTAATATTCCAGCAGCGGCACCGGCGGCTGGGCGCCGAGATCGGGCTCGAGGCGCACGCCGTAGGCGAGCCGTGCCGGCACGCCCGCGAGGTTGAGCAGGTCGATTCCCATGTCGAGGACCGCCATCTCGCGCGATTCCTTTTCATAGTGCCGCTTCAGCAGCAGGATCTCCTGCGGAGCATCTTCTCCGGAGATCTGTTGGAAAACACTGACGAAGAGAGAATCCGGATCCGAAGTGGTCGTCTTGATCCGACCGACCACCGCACGCGCCGGATCTCCGAGCGAGCTGGGAAACCCGGGAGTCACGGCTTCCGGCGGGTTTCCCGGGATCGGTTCGCCGCCGCCGCTCGTGCCCTCCGGCACGCGGATGCGGAAATAAAGCGCCTGCCCGCCCTGACGTTCCTCACCGGACCAGACGGCGGTGTATTCGCCCTCGTTTCGCTCGGTATAGAAACTATAGCCCAGAGAGCCGGCCTCCTGCCCACGGTTCATGTCGACGGCGACGGCCGGCAGCGAAAGCCGGGCCTTCGGTCGCTTGCCCGTGCCCAGAAACGAAACTTTCGCTTCGATCTCCCAATCCTGCACCGACTCGCCGCGCCAGAACGGGATGCCGAGGTGGACAACCTTGTGCCACGCCAGCCCGCCTCCCAGGAAAACAAGGAACAGGACCGCGATCAGGAGCTTGGTTCTCGCGCTCATCGGGAGAGGTCGGCAGGTGCCGCGCTCAGCGGAAGATTTTCTGCTCCGCCAGATGGGCGCGGCTCGGATCCACCCAGCCGAGGTCCTTGATCATGGTCCGGCCGATGAGCACCGGCGCGAGCATGTTGGACCGGTTGTTGAGGGTGAATTCGCCGCGCAACTTGCGCTCGCCGATCTCGAACGAAAGCCGCACCACCTCACGGGCGACCGACTCGCCGCCGGGCTCCTTGATTTTCGCGATCCGGACGAAAGGCGCTTCGATCCGGGTGCGCGCCGGTTTTTTCACCGACGGATCGGTGACGATGAATCGCACCCATTTTTTCCCGTCGCGTTCGAAGAGCTCGATGTCTTCCGCATGGATGGAACTGGTGCGCGCTCCGGTGTCGAGCTTCGCCTTGAGCTTCTCCTCGACGCCGTCGATGCGGATGTACTCGCGCCACCCGAAGATCTGCACCGGCTCCGCACTCACCGGCCGGGCGACCGCGGCGGCCTCGGCATCGGCCTGCTCGGCGGCCATCTCGTCATCCGGATCCGCCTCCGTCCCGTCGGTCGCCTTGTCCGCGGCATCCTCCGGCTTCTTCTCTTCTTCTGCGGGTTCGGATTTCGTTTCCTCGGTCACGGCTGGGGCGTCGGAGGTGTTCGGTTTCACATCAGCGGCCGGCTTGGCGGTCGGGGCTGCGGTCAGCCCGCCTGCCGATACCATCGTCAGCAGCATGGGCAGGAGCATCCATCGGATGGAACGTTCGGGCTTTGGGAATCTCACGCGGGCCGACTATCACCACCGGATCCCGCTTTATGCAACGGAAAAGCCGGACTTCCGACGCATGCGAGGGGGTGAAAATTGCCATCGACCGGTCCGCGTGAAATTCCTACCTTGACGGCGCGTGGCACTTCCTGATCCGGCATCGCTGACCCTCGAACGCGACGAGGCACCGGGCCTGCGGGCTTGGTTGAAATCCCCCGCCGACTGGCTGGTGATGATCCTCGGCACGCTGTATTGGGGGGTGTTCGGCTCGCTGCTCACGGTGCTGGGACTGATGCTCCGCCCCTTCTCCGGGCAAATCGCCTGCCAGCGTCTCGGACGCTTCCTGCTCCATGTCCTGTTCCGTGTTTTCGCGCGGTTCCTGCGGATCATGAGGGTTCTGGAACTCGACGCCGGCGCGCTCTCCAAACTCTCGCGCACGGGCGGGCCGATGATCCTTGCGCCGAACCACGCGGCGCTATGGGACGCGGTGTTCATCATCTCGCGGGTGCCGGGCGTCGTCTGCGTGATGAAGAAATCGATTCTCCGCAATCCGTTCCTCGGCGGCGGCGCGCGGCTCGCCGGCTTCATCGCCAACGACGGCATGACGCGGACGATCCGCGCGGCGACCAAATCCCTGCACAGCGGATCGCGGCTGTTGTTTTTCCCGGAAGGCACCCGCACCACTCCGGACGCACGCTGGATCAACCCGCTCAAAGGCGGCTGCGCACTCATCGCGATGCGCTCGGGCGTCCCGGTTCATCCGATCTTCATCCGCAGCAGCAGCCGCTTCCTGCAGAAGGGCTGGCCGCTGTGGCGGCGCCCGGTGTTCCCGATCCACATTCGTATCGATGTCGGCGAGCCTCTCGTTCCCGAGCCGGGAGAAAGCGCCCACTCGTTCACTCTTCGGTTGCAGGCCACTTTCGAGCAGGAGCTCTCGCGCCCGCACGAATTACGGCGGCAGATCACCCACGGGGGTGGCAGCTCAACGACGTGACGCTTGCCCGCGGAGGCAATGGCGTCTATCCGCATTCCGCAGATGGCCGACCACCGCCCGCTCATCCTGATCCCCAGTTTCAACACGGGGCCGATCCTGCGCGCGACGGTGGAGAGCGCCATCGGCCATGGAGCGCGGGTTTGGGTTGTCATCGACGGCTCGACCGACGGGTCGGAGAAGCTTCTTGACGATCTGGTCACCGCGGAAAACCCGGAGGTCCATCGCATCATCCTGCCCGTGAACCGCGGCAAAGGCGGCGCAGTGAGGCACGCGCTGGGCTTGGCGATCGAGGACGGATTCACCCATATACTGACGATGGATGCCGACGGCCAGCACCCGGCGGACCGGATCGCCGCCTATCTGGAGCTGTCCCGCAGGCATCCCGAGGCCGCGGTCTTCGGCCGCCCTGTCTTCGATGCATCCGCGCCGGCGCTGCGCGTCAACGGCCGCAAGGTCTCGAACTTCTGGGCCAACCTCGAAACCCTCGGCTGGGGGATCGACGACTCGCTCTTCGGCATGCGCCTTTATCCGGCGCGTGCGCTGTGCGAGGTCATGGACTCGACACGTTTCGCGCGGCGCTTCGACTTCGATCCGGAGGTCGCCGTCCGCCTTTGCTGGCGCGGCGTGCCGATCATCAACCTGCCCACGCCGGTGCGCTACCTCACGCCCGAAGAAGGTGGTGTTTCCCAGTTCCGCTACCTGCGGGACAACACGCTGCTCACATGGATGCACCTGCGCCTGTTGCTCGGGTTCCTCGTGCGTGCGCCGTGGCTGCTCGCACGCGGGGGAAACCCGCTGGAATCCCAGAATCCCCCGCACGAATGAAGCACGGCGAAATCCAGATCCCGTCCCTCTATCGAAAGCGCTCCGACCGCTGTTACGTGGCGTGCAAGCTCCGCAGCGACCCGCTCTATCAGGCGATCACCCCGCTCCTGCGCGACTCGCCGCATCCGCTGCTCGACGTCGGCTGCGGTCTCGGCCTGCTCTCCTTCCACCTCCGCAACGAGGGCATCCGGGTGCCGATCCACGCGGTGGATTACGACCCGCGCAAGATCGACGAGGCACGGATGGCCTCGCTCCGGGCGCGCGTCACCGGCTTGCGCTTCTCCACCAACGACGCCCGCGAAGGACTGCCGGAGCACCACGGCAACGTGACCATCCTCGACATCCTCCAGTTTTTCACACCGGAAGAACAACAGCGGCTTCTGCGCGATGCGGCCGCGCGTGTCGCTCCCGGCGGACTGCTCATCGTGCGCTCCGGACTGCGCGACCGCTCGGCCCGATTCGCCGTCACCATCGCCGGCGACCTGCTCGCCCGTGCGACCTGGTGGATGAAGGCCGCGCCCGTGCACTATCCCTGCGCCGCGGACTTCCGGCGCATCCTTTCGCCCTCCGGCGAGGTATCGATCGATCCCCTCTGGGGTGCCACCCCGTTCAACAACCACCTCATCGTCCTCCGGAAACCCTGAGCCCACCCGGCTCCCGGCGCAGGAATCGTTGAAACATAAGCACCTTGACCCCGGCGGCGGGAGTCCCTACCTAGGCCGCCGCATGGGATTTGACACACTTGGGCTGTCCGCGGCCGTTCTGGAAGCCATCGAGGAATCGGGCTACACCAACCCTACGCCCATCCAGGCGCAGGCCATTCCGATCATTCTCGAGGGACGCGACGTCATCGGTGCGTCGCAGACGGGCACCGGCAAGACCGCCGCGTTCGCCCTGCCCACCCTCTCGAAAATCGAAAAGCTGGGCAAACCGCAGATCCTCGTGCTCGAACCGACCCGAGAACTCGCCCATCAGGTCGCCGAGTCGTTCCAACACTACGGCAAACACACCGGGCTCAAGGTCGCGCTGCTCTACGGCGGAGTCGGACTCGGCAAGCAGACCGAGGAACTCGAAGCCGGCGCGGACATCGTCGTCGCCACGCCCGGACGCCTGGTCGATCATTTCTATCGGGCGACCATGCGTTTCGGCGAGATCAAGACGCTCATCCTTGATGAGGTCGACCGCATGCTCGACATGGGTTTCCTCCCGCAGGTCCGCAAGATCGTGAACCTCTGCCCGTGGGACGAACGCCAGACGCTGTTCTTCTCCGCCACCATGCCGCCGGCGATCCAGACCTTCGCCCAGTGGTGCCTCAAGGATCCCGTCGAGGTGGAAATCGCCCGCCGCGCCGTGGCCTCGACGGTCACCCACGCCTTCTATCCGGTGGCCATGGACCAGCGCGACGACCTGCTGCTCGCCCTGCTCAAGGAGACGGACTACCACTCGGTGATGATCTTCACCCGCACCCGCAAGGAGGCGGACCAGGTCACCGCGCTCATCAAGACGACCGGCCAGAGCAAGGTCGCCGCGATGCACTCGGACATCAACCAGGCAGACCGCATGAAAGCGCTCTCCGGGTTCAAGAAAGGCGAATACGAGATCCTCGTCGCCACCGACGTCGCCGCCCGCGGAATCGACATCTCGGGGGTTTCCCACGTCATCAACTACCGGGTGCCGGAAAACGCCGAGGACTACGTGCACCGCATCGGCCGCACCGGCCGCGCCGAAGCGGAAGGCGACGCGTTCACCATCCTCACGGCCGACGAACTCGACTTCGCGAAGTCCGTCGAGGTCTTCATCGACCAGACGATCAAGCGCCGGAAACTCGACAACTTCGAGTACATCTACACCGCCTTGCTCGACGATTCGCCGCCGAAACCGGTGCGCCGCAAGAAGACCGGCGGCAAAAAGCGGCGTTGACCGGCCGCTTGTGCTACACCATTGTAGCCACATGAGAACCGCAACGGTGCGCGACTTGCGAAACCACTACAGCAGCCTGCTCGGATGGGTCAAAGCGGGTGAGGAAATCGTCATCACCCAGAGAGGCGTCCCCGTGGCCCGGCTCGTTCCGGAGACGCCGGAGGCACCTGCGGAAGTCAATTGGGCGGATGCACCGGAAGTCACCCGGGACCGCAGCGGGGAGAGGGTCCTCACCGCCGAAGAGTCTCGCGATCTCATCCACGAAGCGGGCGGCAGATGGTGATCGGCGCGGATACCAGCTTTCTTTTTTCGCTGTATTCCAGCGACAGCCACACACCCAGGGCGCTGGCATGGTGCCGTGCGAACACCTCGCCCATCCACATCAGCGTGCTCAACCGCTTCGAACTGCTGAACGCGCTCCGCTTCGCGGAATGCAGGAAAACCCTGCCGCCCGGACAATCCTCGTCGTTGGAAGCATTGTTCGAGAACGCCATCCTACAAGAGCGCCTGATCGAAACCCCGGCCAATCTCGCCGACATCCTCGCGGAAGCATCCCGACTCTCGGCGGCGCACACAGTCACCGGCGGCCACCGTGGATTCGATATCCTCCACGTCGCGGCCGTCCGGATCATGGGCGCCACGCGTTTTCTAACCTTCGACGCCAACCAGAAGCGCCTCGCTCAAAACGAAGGCCTGACTGTCCCGGTCTGAAACCATGCGCGTCCTCTCCATCGACCCGGCCGTGCGAAACACCGGCTACGCCGTCATCGAGGGCGAGGCGCGGAAGCCCGCGGTGCTCGCCTACGATGTCATCGCGATTCCGAAACGCCTGCCGCAGTCCGGCGCCCTCGCGGCCGTGCGCACCCACCTCGCCAACCTGATCCAGAAATTCGAGCCCGACGAAGTCGCCGTCGAAGGCATCATCTACGTGCAGTCCCACCAGACGGCCATCACGATGGGTGCCGCGCGGGCCGCGGTCCTGATCGCCGCCGCCGACGCCGGCCTGCCGGTCTACGAATACCCGCCGAAGAAGGTGAAAAGCGCCGTCGTCGGCAACGGGGCGGCGGACAAATCCCAGGTCGCCTTCATGGTGCGCGCTCTGTTAGGACTTTCCGAAACCCCGCCTCCGGACGCGGCGGACGCGCTGGCGATCGGCATCGCCCACCTGCAGGCGTCCGATCCCCTCAAGGCGAAACTCCTCGAACGCCGCCTCGTCTGACCATGTTGGAAATCCATCATCTCCCGGGTTTCGTCTCCTACGAGGAAGGCTTGCGCATCCAGGACCAACAGGTCGGAGCGATCCTCGGCGGCTCGAAACCCGACACCATCTTTCTGTTAGAACACGAACCCGTCTACACCATCGGCCGCCTCAGGGACCGCAGCTCCCTGCGCGAAGTGGCGATGCTCCCCCACCCCGTGTTCGAGACCAACCGCGGCGGCCAGGCGACCTATCACGGCCCCGGCCAGCTTGTCGGTTATCCGATCATCGACCTCAACCCTCGCGGCCGCGACCTCCACCGCCTGCTGCGGGAAATCGAGGACGCGCTCATCCGCTCGTGCGGAGTCTTCGGCATCGACGCCGGGCGCAGGGACGGCCTCACCGGCGTGTGGGTGGAGAACCGCAAGCTCGCGTCCATCGGCGTGGGCGTGCGCAAGTGGATCTCGATGCATGGTTTCGCCCTCAACGTCACCCGCGAGAGCCTCCCTCCGTTTCTCGCCATCACGCCGTGCGGCATCGATGGCGTGGTGATGAGCTGTCTGGAAAGCGAAGCGCGCAGGGCGATTTCGATCGACGAGGCTGCCATGGTGATCGCCGGCGAGCTGCGGCGGACCTTTGGTTAGAAATACGGAAAACCCGCCCGTTGACTCCGCGTCGAATCCGCCGATGGTGGTGCCATGATTTCCCGGGAGCCCGATTGGCAAGACCCGCCTCCGCACGAAACACCGGGCGAAGATGCGGCCGTCACCGTCGGCGTGTACCCGGCGATCCAGCAGGCGCACGAGCACGCCGTGGTGGTGCTGGCAATGGGGCTTGCGTGCTCGGTCGATGAGGATGCCGGGTCCGGACGGTTTCTGCTGCGGGTGGATGCCGACGACGCGCGGCGGGTGATGCCCGAACTGGAAGCCTACGACCGGGAGGCCGCCGAAGCGGCGCAGGGCCCGCGCAGCATCCCGATCCGCCAGTTGTTTCGCCATGCCGCAGGCTGGCCGCACTATCTCGTCTGGGCGGCGGCGACGGTGCTCGTGTTTCTCCTCCAGCAGCGCGATCCATCGTTCACCGGCCGCTTTTCTTCCTCCAGCGTTCCGTTTCTCGAGCAGGGCGAGTGGTGGCGTCCCTTCACCGCTCTCTTCCTGCATTCCGACATCACCCACCTTGTCGGCAACTTGTTCGGCGCGATGTTCTTCGTGACCTTCCTGTCGCGCGTGGTCGGCGCGCCATGGGCGTGGTTGCTCACCCTCGCCTGCGGAACGGCCGCAAACGCGCTGTCCCTCCTGCTTCATGCGAGCGATCCGTTTTCATCGATCGGCGCGTCCACCGCGGTCTTCGCGGCGCTCGGCCTGCTGTCGGGACTCGGCTTCGCCGCGACGTTCCATCTGCATTTCGCCGTCAACCGCGCGCGCGCCGCCGCACCGGTGCTCGCGGGCGTCGTGCTGCTCGGCTGGATGGGTGGTGGATCGCCGGGCGATAACACCGACGTGCTCGGCCACGTCCTCGGTTTCGTCTGCGGGCTCGTCACCGGTTTCGCCGCGGGCGTGTGTTCGGACACCGCGAAACTCGAAGCGGTGGATTGAAACGCGATTGCGTGACAAAGCCCGGGCTTGCCAGCAAGTCGGACGTCCGGCTACGTTCCCGTTTCACCCTTCACCCGCCACCCATGTCAGCACCGCTTGCCGTCCACGGACACGAAATCATCGACCTCGTCGCCGCTCATCCGGAAGGCATCCGACTCGGCGTGCTGATGGACAGCGTTTCCGAACGCTACGGCCGCATGGCCACCTTCCACACCTGCTCGGCCCACGGCATGACGCTCGATGAACTGCTGCGTTTCCTCGAAGATCGCGACAAGGTGAGGATCACCAGCGGCGTGGTGCACGCCGGCGGCTCGCCGGCATGCGATCACTGAGACATATCTAACCACGCGGCGCTGGCACGCCGTCGATGATGCCGCCAACTCAGTCCGACTCCGGCGGCTGGTGGCGTTTGAAATCCATGGCGGAGTGGAGGACGCGGACGACTTGCGGAATATTGTCGTCGGCGCGGAAGAGAATCACGTGCCGGCCTTCGGCAGCGATCCGGCAACCGGGGAAAAGGTCCTCCCGGAGGCGGAAACGATGGGGATTCGATCGGATCGTTTCAAAGCGGCACCAGAGGTTTCGGAGGTATCGCTCCTCCTGATCCGCGCCCCAGGTTTCCAGCGTATAGGCGCGGACGGAACGAAGGTCGTCGAGGGCCGCCACCGTAAGGACCAGCTTCATTCCTGACCGCGGACGAGATCGATGAAGTGTTGCTCGGACTGGATCTCTACGGATTGCCCCGCCTCAAGCTGCGCGAAGCCGATGGCCGCTTCGCGGGCAATCCACTGGTTTTCCTGATCGCGGAGCAAGGATTGGCGGAGGGCTTCGCGGACGACTTCGCTGGCGTTGTTGTAATGACCCGTGGCTACCTTCGCCTTGACCGCGTTTTCCAGCTCGGGAGTCAGGGAAATGTGCATGGGCGAAAAACTACAAGGATTGACAATGCTTGTCAAACGGGAGAGTCCGAGCGGGCGGACCGCATGACGATCGATCCGACCACTCCGTCAACCACGCGGCGCTGGCACGCCGTCGATGATGCCGCGGAGGACGACATCGACATCCTGGCCGGAGATCGCCACCTCCGGAGTGAGCTGCACCCGGTGGCGCAAGACCGGCAACGACGCGCGTTTGATATCATCGGGCGTGACGAAGGCGCGGTCCGCGAGCGCGGCGTAGGCCTTGCCGATGCGCACGAGGCTGATCGCCCCGCGGGTACCGGCGCCGAGGGAGATCGATCGCGCGTCGCGGGTTGCCTGGGCGATGGCGACGGCATACGCGACCACCTCGGGAACCACCTGGATGGCGGCGGTGGCGGCCTGGGCGGCGACAATGTGCTCCGGTCCGCAGACGACCTGCACGCCTGACGCCGGCGCGGACGGGTTTTCCGCGGCGGCGCGGGTGACGATCTCGCATTCGCTTTCCCGGTCCGGATAGTTGATGAGCACCTTCATCAGGAAGCGGTCGAGCTGCGCCTCGGGAAGCGGATAGGTGCCCTCGTGTTCCACCGGGTTCTGCGTGGCGAGCGTCATGAACGGCGGGGACAAGGACAGCGTCTCTCCGTCGATGGTGACCTGGCGTTCCTGCATGACTTCGAGCAGCGCGGCCTGGGTCTTGGCGGGAGCGCGGTTGATTTCATCCGCGAGCAGGAGATTGGTGAAAACGGGGCCGCGCCGGAGTTGGAACGTCTGGCTCTTCATGTCGAAGAGCCGGAAACCGGTGACATCGGACGGCATCAGGTCCGGCGTGAACTGGATGCGCCCGGACGAACCGCCGAAGGTGCGGGCGAGCGTGTTGACCAGATGGGTTTTTCCGAGACCGGGCTTCCCTTCGAGCAGGATGTGGCCGCCGGCGAAGAGGGCGGCGAGGACCTGATCGATCACCTCGTCCTGGCCGAGGATCACGCGGCGGATCTGCGAGCGCATGTGGTGGACCAGCGCGCCGAGACCGCTCTGCGGCGCGGCGGGTTCGGGCGCCGTTTCGGGCGCGGATGTGTCCGGGGTGAATTCGTTCATGAGGATGCGGGCTGGTGAAGGACGGTCAGCAATTGCTGGAGATCGGAAGTGGTCTGCGTGAGGACAGTCGAGTCGGAAGGAGCGACCTCGGCAAGCGCGCGGAACACCCGGTCGCGGGGAATCCCGGCGCGGTCGGCGAGAAACGAGAAGAAATCGTCGTCGCGGCGTCCTGCGGCGATGGCGGTGCGCTGGCCGAGTTCGACGATCTGTTCACGCAGCGGAGCGAGCATCGATGCGGCGCGGTCGAGCCGCCACTGGAAGTCGCCGAGGGCTTCGAGGTGGTGGCTGTAGCCACGGAGTTCCTGCGGAACCGCGGCGGACTCGACCGGCCCGAAGCGGGAGAACCCGCGCCACAACCAGAGCAGGATCCACACCGCGAGCGCGGCGAGCACGGGCCACAGATATTTGCCCAGCAGGGCCCAGAGCGAAACGCTGGCGCCACGCATGATCCCGACGACCCCGCCGCTACTCCAGCCGAGCAGTGCATCGAGCAAGGCGGCATGATCGCGTCCGTCGATCCAGCGGTTGCGGAAGATGCGGGCGTCCGTGACCACCGTGATGCGTCCGCGGCCGCTGGCGGCGGAGGCGAACGCCCGTTTCCTGCCACCCTTCGCCGCGATGGAAAACGAGGACTCGGAATCGACCTTGAATTTCCTGCCTGCGAAGCGCACCGATGTGGCCTTGGACGTGTCGCGCGTCAGTTCCATGCGCGCGCGTTCGAGGAAATCATGGAGCGCCTTCGGAAACTCGGGCGTCGAGGGAAACGAGTTCCAATCGTTCACTTCCGGCTCGGTGTGCTCGACCAGCAGGACCAGGTGACCGCCCTGGCGGATCCATGACTCCATCCGGCGGGTGTAGCTCTCATTCGAAAGGATCGCCGCGGGGACGATCCAACAAGACTCCGTGTCCGGAGCCGTCCAAGAGATTTCGGAACGCATCGGATAGCCCATCGCATCGATGAACCGCTCGGCGGCGAGCCATGGGTGGACCCTCGCACGCCCCTTGTAGCCGATCTCGCGTTCGACCTCGCGGTAGTCACACGAAACAAGGCCCAGCAGACAGAAGGCGAGCAGCACGAGAAACCTCACGCGACCCTCCTTTCCGCGAACGGCCACGACTTGCACAGCGACTCGACGTCGGAATCCGCCGGAATGCGTCCGGCGTAAGCGATGACCATCCATGCCGCGGTGAGCGCACGGAAATAATGTGGATGCGCCGGCTCACCCGCCGCATCGACGCGGCGCTGGCAGTCGCCCTCGGTATCGGCCTCCTGGATTTCCACTCCGGCCTTGCGGATGACACTGGCGATCGTTCCGCGGTAGAGCAGTCCAAGCGCATCGTGGTGCCGCCCCTCGCGCCACCACTTCCATGCGGTGCCGGGCACGTCTTCGGGTAAGGTCTCCGGTGAAACATCGAGGCCCATCACGACCCGGGCGACCTTGGGTTCGCCCGTCGATTCGCCACCGCCGGAGCGGGTGAGGGCGAAGCGGTATTTCCAAATCAGCCAGCCGAGCAGACCGAGAATCAATCCGATCACGGAAATGAGAAACACGTCGCCGAGCCACGGCGGCGCGTGGAGGTTCCAGTTGGAGGATCCCTTCGAATCGGCGACCTTCTCGGTGACGGTGTGGACCTCGAACGCCGGGTCCGCCTTGATCTCACGGATCGTCTGCGCGGGATCGGCCTCGGCGCGCAGAGCACCCGACAGGAAACAAAGCGCCCCGAAGACCAGTGCGACCGCAGATTTTCCGAGCCTGGCGGCGAGGCGCTTGAAAGCGAGTTCGACGTCCCAGCCCTCGATCCATGTCCGGTTGTTCAGATAAACGCCGAATCCCGAACCGGTGAGAAACACGTCGGCAAGACCCATCGCCGCGGCATAACAGATGCAGACCGCGCGGACGATCTCCACCGGGATGTCTCCCGGTGTATCCGGATTCCACGAGTCGGCCCATTGTTGCCAACCTCCGTCCTGTCCCTCCGGCAGCAGCATCGCAGCCAGCAACAGGATCGCGACGCCGAACCATCCCGCCGCGAGTTCGGCGATGAAATAAATCCACATGACGCTCGACTCGCCGCGGCGGACGATCTGGTTGCAGCGGGTGCGGTAGGGTTTTCCGCGAAGGCCTTCGAGTTCCCCCACCGGCAGGGTGAGGGCGATCCACGGCGAGAGACGCGCCCACAGAAACCGATAGAAAAAGCGCCGCGACCACGCCCGTGGGATTTCCCGCCACATCGCCCGCCACGATGGCTTCTCGCCGAACAGCCGGCGGCTCAACTCGAACAGCACCATCCGCGAGCCGACCGGCCGGAACCACCAAAACAACATCAGCCACAGGATCGGGTGATCCCTCAACCACCACCCGGCGATGAGCACCGGCGTCAACGCGAGCCACCAGACGACAAGACAGCGCCAGAAGTCCCGCCTGACCAAAGCCATTCCGAGATCGACCGCCTCCCAGTCGCTTCGCGGGCGGATCTCGGCGGTCACATCCTCAAGCCGCATGCCTCCACCTCCTTCCCGCGAATCCGAAATACAGGGCATGCAGGATCCACCCGGCGATGCCGACCGAGTATTTCAAATCCGAAGGCAGATCCCGGGCCGACCAGAACCCCTCGACCACGGCGGCGAGGAAAGTCATCAACGCCGCGCCGTAGATGAGCGGCAGCGCGTTTTTCGAAGCGTCCACCAGCGCGCGGACCCGAGGCAGGCGGCCCGGATTGAGGATGGCCATGCCCAGACGCAGGCCAGCCATGCCGGCGACCACCATGCCGAGCAGCTCGAACGACGAATGCCCGGCCACGAAGGTCCAGAACGACTCCGGATTGCAGGCGTGATTCACATAACCGGCGGCCGCGCCGAGATAGAGGCCGTTGAAAAGCAGGAAAAAGATCGTGCCCAGACCGGCGAGCATGCCGCCGGCGAAGATCCGGAAGTCAATGGCCACGTTGTTGTAGATGTAGAAACAGAACATCATGAAGTTGGAGCCGTATTCCTCCCGCAGGTGCGCGATCTGCTGGTCCCTGCCGGAATACATTTCCTCCATCCTCACCATGCCGTCGGTGCCGAGCACGGACTGGATCCACTGGATGTCGTGTTTCGACGAAAGCAGCATCGCCACAAAGGGCAGCCAGAAGACGATGTTGCACAACCAGAACAGCCGCCACTCGCGGCGGACCGCCACCGGGAAATCCGCGGCCACGAAACGCACGATGTTTCGCAGGCCGTCGCGCCGCGTCCGGTAGATCAATTCGTAACCGCGGATGACCATCCCGTTGAGGCGCTCGGTGATCCGCGGCCCGTAGAGCCGGGAGCGGGCGATCGCGAGATCCGAACACAGCTCGCGGAAGCGCCGCGGCAGCTTCTCCGCGCCGCCGGCCGGCTTGCCGCGCTCGAACGAATCGATGAGCCGCTCGGTCTCCGCCCAGCGTTCCTGGTTCTTATGTTCGAAATCTCCGGACGTCATCTCGAGTGGCCGCGTCCGCAGGATGCCCGGCCGCGCGCACCGCGTAAATGCCCAAAATCCGGCTCCGGCGCCGCGCGTGACCAGTGAATTCCGTTCTTGCCAAGGCCCGGGACCGCACGTAAATCACCCGTCATTCGTTCCCCGAATTGTTGATCCTTTGATTGAAAAAACCCCGCTTCGTCTGGTCTCTGACGCCATGGTCTCAGGAAGTGTCTCACAGTGATGGCGTGTTTTGCTGAATTGTTACAAGATGGACATCTACGTGGGCAACCTGCCCTACTCCGCCAATGAAGAGGACGTCACCGGTCTCTTCGCCGCATTCGGACCGGTCGAACGGGTCAAGATCATCCTCGACCGCGAAACCGGACGTTCCAAGGGCTTCGCGTTCGTGACCCTGGGCGACCAATCCCAACTCCAGGCCGCGATCGAGGCGATCAATGGTTTCGAATACCAAGGTCGCACGCTGCGCGTGAACGCCTCGGAACCCAAACCGTTCAACAAACCCGGCGGCGGTGGCGGCTTCGGCGGCGAGCGCCGTGGTGGTGGCGGCGGTGGCTACGGCGGCGAACGTCGTGGCGGCTATGACGACCGTCGCGGTGGCGGCGGCGGTGGCGGTGGCTACAAGGACCGTCGCGGTGGCGGCGGCTACGACGACCGTCGTGGAGGCTCGAAGGGCGGCCGCAAGGGTGCCTACGGCAACGACGACTGGTGAAACTCTCCGCTTGATTTTCCAGACGCCCGGTTTCCCCGCGGGAGACCGGGCGTTTTGTTTCCGGGCACCCGCCTCACTCCACGGCGTGGATGCTGATGCGGTGCTTCTGACAAAGCTCCTCGACGACGGATTTCTCCAGAAGCAGCGTGCGGCCGGCCTCGATGGTGATGCTGGTGACGCCGGCTTCGGCGCAGGTTTCCACCGTCTGCGGGCCGATCACGGGGACGTCGAAACGAAAGTCCTGGTTCGGCTTGGAGACCTTGACGAGGGTCACGTCGCGGCCGCGGCCGAGTTCCCCGCCGCGGCGGATGCAGGCGTTGGTGCCCTCGAATCCCTCGACCGCCAGGATCGTGCCGTGCCGGACGAGCACGCTCTGGCCGATGTCGAGGCGGCTCGTTTCCTTGGCGATCCGGAATCCGAACTCGGCGTCCGCTACCTGCCGCTTGCGCAGCTGCGGTCCGCACACATGCCCCACGGGAGGCAGAAAATCGTCGAGAAACGTGGTGGCAGAGAGAACACGGATGCCTTCTTTTTCCAACTCGTCGGCGATCGCCCCGAAAAGCGTCTCGGCATTGCGTTCCTTCACCTTGGCCAGCACCATCAGCGCGCGAAGGTCGGGCCTGAGGTCGAACAGATTCTTGGGCGCGATCTGCCCGATCATGACCGCCTCGGTGCAATGCTCGCGGGCGAAGAAACGGATCATCTTGCCGAGCTGGCCGACGCGGAACCACTCGATGGCGTCGCAGAGTTCCGCGAGTTCGGGTTTCGTCTCGTTGTGAAACGCGGCGACCACCAGTTTCGCATCCGGGGCGTGGCGGCGCGCGGCGCGGATGAAGGTCTCGGGATACACCCCGTTTCCTGCGATGATTCCGATGATGCGGGACTGCGCCATGCCTTGCTCGATTTCCCGGACAAATCGGGGAAATAGCGGCTGTGGGACTCGAACCCACACTCCGAAGAACTCGATTTTGAGTCGAGCGCGTCTACCAATTCCGCCAAGCCGCCCTTGGTGCGCGGCAATGTGGGGAAGCCGCCGGGCGAGGGCAAGCGGAATCCTCCCGCCGAAGGAGCCGCGGGTTTGACCGGCCGCACCTTGATGGCAGACTGCGGAAAACGATGAGCGCCGAGCAACCCGGGCCCCGCCCGCCCTTTCTCACCGCGGTGTGGAAAAACCTGCTGATGCGGAACCATGAGGTTCCGGAAGACCTGCTCCGCCCGCTGCTGCCACCCGGCACGGAGCTCGATCCATGGAACGGGAGACATCTGGTTTCGCTCGTCGGTTTCCAGTTTCTCGAAACAAGGGTCATGGGGATCGGCATCCCGCTGCACCGGAATTTCGAGGAGGTGAACCTGCGTTTCTACGTCCGCCGCAAGAGTCCGCAGGGATGGAGGCGCGGCGTTTGTTTCGTGCGCGAACTGGTCCCGCGCCGGGCGATCTCCACGGTCGCAAGGGTCTTGTATGAGGAACCTTATCTCGCGGTGCCGATGAGCCATCGGATCGTGGAATCCGGCGGGCTGCCCCGCGAGGTCGCTTACACGTGGCGGATGGCGACGGGCGAAGGCAGCCTCGCCGCGAAGACGGTGGGACCATGGCTCCCGCTGGAGCCGGGCGGAGAGGCGGAGTTCATCACCGAGCACTACTGGGGATATACCAAACGCAGCCGCGGTCCGGCTTCGGAATATCAGGTCGAACACCCGCCGTGGCGCGTGATGGAGGTGACGGAAAGCTCGTTTGCGGGCGATGTCACGGCGCTGTATGGCAAGGGATTCGTCGAACCGCTCGCCGCGCCGCCCGTTTCCGCGCTGCTCGCGGAAGGCTCGGCGGTGACGGTGAGGCGCGGAACGCGGCTTCGCGACGGATGATCACCACGCCCGCTCGCCGCGGGAATCGAAGGGCAGCCAAAGGAGGCAGACCTCATCGACCTTCACGTTGGTGCGGGTGGGCTTGAGGGTCTCGGTTTCCAGCAGGAGCGAGGCGGGATCGTAGTCGTTCGCGATCCGGGCGGCGTCGTCTTCGAGCTGTTTCTGGATGGCGGCGATCTCCTCCTCGATGCCCTCGACCTTGGCGTCCGCGGCGGCGACGTCCTGGTGTTGTTTGTAGGCGCTGGTCGCCTTGCCGAGGGTGCTGCTGCCACGCGAAGTGCTGAATCCGGATTTCCGCCCGAAGAAACTTCCGAGGATGCCGCCGAGCACCGACACACCGGCCTGCATCTTCGCGGCGTTCGCCTCGGCTTTTTGTTTCTCGAGCTGTCCTTCCGCGCTGCGCAGGCGGGTTTCGAGCGTGCGGAGTTTCTTCGCCGCGGTCTCGCGGGCCTTCGCCACCTCCGCGTCGCGCGCCTCGCGGGCGGCGTGGGTGAGGCGGGCGCGGAAGTCCGCCTCGCTCTCGCCGAGATTGGACCACATCTTGAGCGCGGGGCACGAGAAGATATCGGCCCGCTCGTTCCGATAGAGCCACTCGTCGAAGTCCTTCTCGACCTGTTTGTAGTTCTTGCCGTTCATCGCGAATCCCGGCAACTCCGCGAAACCAGCTCCGGGCGCGGGATCCGGGCTTTCCTGATCGGTCGATAGCGGCGGCGGAACATTGGTATCCCAATCGATGCCGGACCCGGTGACCGGATTGACGAAGCGCACGCCGCGGCTCCCCTCGACACCGGCTTTCGTCGATGAAAAATGCACCGTGCCTGCGCGCAGCAGGTGGGGCTGATAGATCACATCCTCCCCTCCCCCGGCGGGTTGCAGGAAGATTTCCTTCACGCCGGTGACGACCGGCCGCGTGGACGGCGCGGCGGAGGTGGATACTCCGGGCATCGCCATCGGATTCGCCGCCGGCGCGGGTTCCGCCGCGCTCTCGAAGGCGGCGCGTTTCGGATCCATCAAGGTCTTGATCTGGCCGCGGGTGAGCGGACCGGTGAGATAACTCATCACCCAGCGGACATGAAAAAGCACCGGGCCGTCCTCGTGCACGTTGTTCATGAGAAACACGCGGTTTCCGAGTCCGGAGATGAGGGTTTCCATGGCGGCGCGGTCGAACTTCGAGTCCTGCGATCCGGCGGCGCCTTCGAGTCCGTCGAGCACTCGGAGTTTGTCGCGCTCGGTCTGCAGACGGCCGAGGAACCAGGTGCCGATGTTCGAGAGCGCCTTGTAATCGAGGTCCACCGGGTTCTGGGTGGCGAGCAGGCAGCCGAGGCCGAAGGCGCGCGCCTGCTTGAGCATCGTCATCATCGGCTTCTTGCTCGGCGGGTTCGCGGTGGGCGGAAGATAGCCGTAGATCTCATCCATGTAGAGCAGGGCGCGCAAAGACGTGGTGCCGTTCTGCGCGCGCATCCATCCGAGCATCTGGTTGAGCAGCAGGCTCACGAAAAACATGCGCTCCGAGTCGCCGAGGTGGGCGATGGAGAAGATCGAAATCCGCGGTTTTCCCTTCGGATCGTGGAGCATCGCGGCGATGTCGAGCGGCGGGCCTTCGAGCCAGGTGGAAAATCCCGGCGAGGCGAGCAGGTTGTTGAACTTGAGAGCCAGCGCCTGGCGCGACTTCTCGGACAGGAACGAATCGAGATCGATGATGCCCACCTTGTCGAAGGCGGGTTTCTGGATATGCCGGATGAGGGTTTCCAACGTGATGTACTGGCCCGCCGCCCATGCGTGCTGGAAGATCGATGAAAGCAGCACCGCCTCGGGACTCTGGATCGGATCGGCATCCACGCCGACGAGCGAGAGCAGCGAGGAGACGGTGCTCTCGACCCTCTCCCCTAACAACTCACCATCGTCCATC
This sequence comes from Akkermansiaceae bacterium, assembly GCA_024233135.1. Taxonomy (GTDB): domain Bacteria; phylum Verrucomicrobiota; class Verrucomicrobiia; order Verrucomicrobiales; family Akkermansiaceae; genus Luteolibacter. The sequence goes on from JACKPZ010000017.1 coordinate 82,958, forward strand.
ACCTCGAAGGGCGGCACAGAGAGCGAGCTGAGGATGGAGACCGGGATGCCGGCCCGGCTGCCGGGTGTGAAGATATTGATGTCCGTCTTGTCGCGCAAAGACCGGATGCGTTCGCCGTCCTGTCCCCATTCGGCGAGGCCGTTCTTCCACATCGCGGCGGTTTTCGCAGCGTGTTCATCGGGCGTGATGCCTATTTTCACGGCATCGTCCTCGTTGATCCACGGACGGAAACCGGCCGCATCGAGATCGGGAAACGCGAGCAACAGGTTGGAGATATCGCCCTTCGGATCGATCACGATGGCGGGGACGTTGTCCATCGCGGCTTCTTCGAGAAGCGCGAGGCAGAGACCGGTTTTTCCCGAGCCGGTCATGCCGAGGACGACGCCGTGGGTGACGAGGTCTTTGGAATCGTAGAGCACGAGATCATCGAGCAACTCCTTCGATTCCGGAGCGCATTCGCGTCCGAGATAGAAACACCCGGGTTTTTCGTAGTCGGCGGGGGAAATGGACATGATAGACCGATGTTGTCCGCCCGGTTGGAAAGATCCAGCAGGAAGTCCGCCGGGCGGCGTTTCCAATTCATGAAAAATTCGCCGGTTCTTCATTCCCAAACGCCAGCCGGCCGCTAGAGTGCCGGGGACTCTGGAAACCATCATCATGGAACACGCCACCGAGACCGAAATCGTCGAAGCCGCCCAGCACCTGCGATCCCTATCCGCGGGCATGAACGAAGTGCTCTTCGGCCAGCGGGAGTTGATCGACCTCGTGATCACCGGCGTGCTGGCCCGCGGCCACATCTTGTTGGAGGGCCTGCCTGGACTGGGAAAAACCGAGTTGGTGAAAGGGCTCTCCAAGCTGTTGCACCTGGGTACCAAGCGGATCCAGTTCACCCCCGACCTCCTGCCCGGTGACATCACGGGCAATCCGGTGCTGCAGGAGACGAACGGCCGCCGCGAGTTCGTGTTCCAACCGGGTCCGCTTTTCACCAACATCGTGCTCGCGGACGAGATCAACCGCGCGTCACCGAAAACCCAAAGCGCGCTGTTGGAGGCGATGCAGGAGCGCCGCGTCACCGTGCTCGGCCAGACGCACGAACTGCCCTCACCGTTTTTCGTGCTCGCCACGCAGAACCCGATCGAACTCGAAGGCACCTATCCGCTTCCGGAGGCGCAGCTCGACCGCTTCCTGTTCAAACTCGAGGTCACCCGCAACGACATCGACACCCTGCAACGCATCGTTTCGCAACGCGAACTCGGCACCGAGCCGCAGGTGGACCCGGTGATGGGCGCGGAAACCTTCCAATCGCTGCTCGATCTCACACGCCGCATCTATCTGCCGGACGTGGTGGCCAACTACATCGCGCGGCTGGTGGATGCCACGCACCCCGGCCGTTCGGCGGCCGCGCAGGGCATCCGCTACGGCTCGAGCCCCCGTGCGGCGCTGGCGATGGCATCCGGCGCCAAGGCCCGCGCGCTGATGAACGGCCGGGTGAACGCAAGCTTCGAGGACGTCAAGGCGATCGCCCCGGCAGTGCTGCGCCACCGGATCGTGCTCGACTACAACGCCCGCGTCGAAGGACGCGGCGCCGGCGACATTCTGCGGGCCCTGCTCGACGAGGTGCCGTTCCAAGCGACCTCGACGCCGAAGGTGCTCGCCGGCTCCACGAACACCGATTGATTTCCCATGCGCCTGCTGCTTTCCCTCATCGTCCTGGTCTCCGCGCTGGCCCGGGTTTCCGCACAGGAGACCTTCTTCCGCCACGTCACCGACACGGCGACCGACACACACGTCGAGCTGACCGCGCTGTTTTCCGAACCATCGCGCGGCGGCTACCTACCGGTGCGCGTGAAGTTGTCGAACAACCTGAAATCCGATCGCTCCGCACGCATCGCGTTCCATGCCGAACTCGGATTCCAAGGACGGATCCGCAGCGATTGTTCCTACGGCTTTGCCGTGCCCGCCGGGAAAACCGTGACCCAGGACATCCTCGTGCCGCTGTGCCCCAGTCCGTCGCGACACACCTACGGCGACCAGGTCCGGGTGTCCGCGACCCTGACAGGCGGTTTCGGGAAGAGCAGCGGGATGATCGACGCGGATACCGCGGATCTCCCGTGCGTTTTGCTGAGCCAGGCGCTTTTCACCGCGAACTCGTCCCGCCTCGATGCGGAAGTGGCCTCCCTGACCGCCTCACGCTATGGCGGGAACCGGTTCGCCGCCTCGTTCCTGCCGGCGCAGCTCCCTTCCGAGTGGCTCGCCTACTCCGGCTACGATTGCCTGCTCATTTCGGAAACCGAATGGTCCGCCGTGCCGGCGGGCGCACGCAACGCGATCTTCTCGTGGGTCCGCCTCGGCGGCCGGCTCATCATCTTCACCTCGGGCGGCAGCACCGCCGGCATGCTGGGACTGCCGGAGGACCCCGGATTTGGCAGCACCTCGGTCGTGCGGAACCTCTTTCTGAGCGGCTCGGGGACGATGGGTTCCCTCGAGATCCCACCCAGGGAAACCGTCGAGATGGTGAAGAACAAACCGCCGGTCCAACCACTCGCGGAGGCCATCTCCAGCAACTACCACTCGTCGTGGCCCTTGCAGGACAAGTTCGGCATCCGCGGTTTCCACTACGGGCTCTTCATCGTGGTGCTCATCGCTTTCAGCATCCTCGTCGGACCGGTGAACCTCTTCGTATTCGCGAAATCCGGGCGCCGCCACCGCCTCTTCCTCACCACCCCCATCATCTCGCTGGGGGCGAGCCTGCTGCTGGTGGCGCTCATCATCTTCCAGGACGGCTTCGGCGGAAACGGCGAGCGCCGCGTGCTGATGGAGGTGCGTCCCGAAGCCGGTGAGAACGCCGCCTACATCCATCAGGAACAGTTCAGCCGCACCGGCATCCTGCTGGGAGATGAATTCACCGTCGATCCCGCTTCATTCATCACCCCGGTACCCATCGCGCGCAGCCGCTGGTCCCGCTACACCGATGCCTATGACAGCTCCGGCGACTTCGACCTCCAGCCGGGCGGCGGCAAGCTCAGGGCCACCGGCGACTGGTGGCAGAGCCGTTCCGAACACGGACACATCGTCAGCTCCGTGGTGCCCACACGCGGCAGGATCGAGGCCACCCAAACGGCGGACACCTTCGTCTCGACCTTCGAGTTTCCCATCGACCGCTTTTTCTATCAGGACAAGGACGGCAACTGGTTCCGCGCTTCGGACGTGGAGACCGGCCGGCGTTTCACCGTCACGCCGGTGGAGGCTTCGGTGATCCAGCCCGAACTGGCCGCCGAGGCCAACGCGTTCACCTACCGCCACCGCCGGATGTTGGAAGGCGCGGGGAAACGACGCGACCACTACGTCGCCATCACCGATTCCGCCCCGGGCATCGCCACCCATCCCGGCATCCGCTGGAAACAAACCCGCACCGTCATCACCGGCCCGATCGCCACTCCCTGAGTTCCCATGTCCGCCCTCAAGGTTCACAATCTCTACCGCTACTTCGGCCCGCTCAAGGCGGTCAACGGAGTGGACTTCGAGATCCCTCACGGATCGGTCTGCGGCTTCGTCGGCGCCAACGGCGCGGGCAAGACGACGACCATGCGCATCCTCGCCACCCTCGACTACCCGACACTGGGCAGTGCCGAGGTCTGCGGCCACGACGTCGTCCAACAGCCGGCGGAGGTGCGGCGTCTCATCGGATGGATGCCCGACCATTTCGGAAACTACGAGCACATGACCGTGCTCGAATACCTCGACTTCTACGCCCGCGCCCTCGGCTACAAGGGACAGGAACGACGGCAGCGCGTCGAGGAGGTCATGGAGTTCACCGACCTCGTTCCACTGGCCGAGCGGTTTTCGAACAAGCTCTCGAAGGGCATGACCCAGCGCCTCGGCCTCGGCCGCGCGCTCCTGCACGACCCGCAGGTGCTCATCATGGACGAGCCGGCGGCGGGACTCGATCCCAAGGCCCGTGTCGAGCTCAAGCACCTCATCCGCGTGCTCGCCCAGGAGGGCAAGACCATCTTCATTTCGTCCCACATCCTGTCCGAACTCGGCGAGATGTGCGACTCGCTTCTTTTCATCAACAACGGCCGCATCGTCCACCACGGCGATGCCGAATCTCTCAAACGCGGCACCGATGGCGTGGGCGGATCCTTGTTCGACGTCCAGGTGGATGGCGACCCGCAGGCGGTGTCCGACTGGTGTGTGCTCCAGCCGAACGTCGAGTTCGTCGAGGCGCGGAAACACGGCGGCCGCATCCGCATCCCGGGAGACGACCCCGCCGCGGCCGCGGACCTGCTTTCCCGCATGGTCCGCGAGGGCCTCCGGGTCATCGAGTTCCACCGCGAGCAACGCAACCTCGAAGACGCCTTCATCGACATCCTCGGCCGCATCGACGCGGGACTGGATCCCGTCGCACCACCTCCCCTGCCGCCGCAGATTCCGGCCGCCGCCCCACCCGCGAACCAAGAGCCCACCTGATCCATGCCCGTCACCGTTCCCGCCGATTTCTCGGACCGCGTCTCGCCGGTGCTCGTCAAGGAGCTTCGCCAGGGATTGCGCGCGAAAACGTTCATCGCCCTTTTCCTCGGTTTGCAGATCTTCCTCGCCGTGATGCTGCTCTCCGCCGGGGCCTCTTCCGGAAGCAGCCAGGCGGGCTCCACCATCTCCGGAACGATCTTCCTGTTCTTCTCGATCGCCGTCCTGCTCATCCAGCCGTTGCGCGGCATCAACGCGCTGGCAGGAGAAGTGAAGGACCGAACGATCGAAATGATGGTGCTCACCCGCCTCACCGCATGGCGCATCGTGTTCGGGAAGTGGATCGCCATCGTCGGCCAGTCCGCCCTGCTGTTCGCAACCATCATCCCCTACCTCATCCTCCGCTATTTCTTCGGCGGCATGAATCTCTTCGGCGAGCTGATGTTCCTGCTGCTCTTGTTCCTCACATCGATGGCACTCACCGCGGTGACGATCGGATTGTCCGGGAGCAACTCCGTGATCATCCGCGGACTGCTGCCGATCCTCGGCCTGCCGGTCGGCCTTTGGATGATGATGATGCTCACCTTCGCCCGCCGCATGGGCGGTGGCGGCGACCTGATGGAGGCCGTTTCACTATCAACGAAGGAGTCCCGCATCGGGGTTGGTGTGTTTGTGCTCGCCATCACCTATCTCGGCGGTTCAATGCTTTCACTCGGTGCCTCGATGATCGCGCCGGCAGCGGAAAACCACACGCTCATCCGCCGGCTTGTCGCCCTCGTGCTGATGATCGCCGCGCTCGCCGCGGGACTCTTCGGGGATTACGAAGAGGAACTTCAACTCCTGTTCGTGTTCGTCATCGCGGTGCCCGCGCTGGTCACCGCGTTCGTCGAGTATGTTCCGCTGGTGGACATCGTCCGCCGCCCTTTCCATCGGCTCGGGCCGGCGGGCAAGGTATTGGGATGGTTCTTCTACCCGTGCTGGCCATCGGGTTTGTTGTTCGGTGTCGCATTCACCGCCCTGTCCCTGCTCGCCCTCGCGTTTCACAACGATGCATCGTCCTATCATCGTTGGGACGAGGAGGAATGGACGGTGATCCTCGGGATGTTCGGCGCGCTGATGTTTCCCGCCGTCTGGCAGGCATTTCTCTTCCGCGGCGAGGACCAGCGGCTCGGCCACTACCTGCTGCTGCTCGTCGGCTCGTTCATCCTGCTCGGAATCCTCACCGCGCTCTCGGACGCGATGAATTCCTCCTCCTTCCTGTGGGGCTTCGCGTGGCACCCGCTGGCGTATGTGGCGATGCTGGAAGAAGGAGACTTTTCAGACTCCCTTCTCCTCACGGGGGTGATCCTTTGCGACGTCGTCATCGCAGGCATCCTGCTATTCCGGGCGCTCGCCGGCCTGCTGAGCGCCGAGCGGGCCCTCGACGCCGCCGCCAACCCCGGGTCCGATTCATGATGGACTCCGCCGCGTTGCAAAAGGCCCACGGCAGCGCGCTCGCCGCGGCGGGCCGCCTGCGCCTGCCGCTGCGCAGCCGCTCGTGGAAAGGCCAGGCCGGCGAGTTCGCCGGCAGCGGCACCGGTTCGTCACTCGATTTCCAGGACCACCGATCCTACATGCCGGGCGACGACCCGCGGCACATCAACTGGCAGGCCTACGCCCGCACCGGAAGTTATACCATGAAACTCTTCCGCGAGGAGGTCCGCCCGGTCGTCGATCTGGTGGCCGACGTTTCGGAGTCGATGTTCTTCGAACCGTCGAAAGCCGCCCGCACGGCCGAGTTGTTCTACTTCATCTGCGAAAGCTGCGCCGCTGCCGGAGCGACGGTGGCCATCACCCTCGTCCGCGGCGAGGCGGCGCTTCCGCTCGACCCCTCGCTGGTCGGCAGCCACCTTTGGTGGGAGCAGGTCCGGAAACTCTCGCCCGCCGACGCCGCCGCGCCGCCGGACCTCGCCAAAGTCCCGCTGCGGGCCAACGCGATCCGCGTGTTTCTATCCGATCTGTTGTTCGAGGCGGACCCGGAACCGATGCTGCGCCACCTCACCCAGCGCCATGGCGACGTGGTGATCCTCTCGCCATGGCTGATCGCCGAGGCGGATCCCGACTGGGATGGAAACTATGATTTCCTCGACCCCGAGCGCGGCCTGCGCGAGGCGCACCGCATCGAACCCGCCACCCTGCGCCGCTACCGGGAGGCCTATCAGAACCACTTCGCCCTGTGGAAAACCGCGGCGCGCCGCCATCACGCGGCCTTCGCCCGAATCCCGTGCGCGGATGATCTCGCGACCGTCCTTTTTCGCGAGGCCGTTCCCGCGAGAGCCTTGGAAACGATCACTTGAGCGATGCCCGTTTTCGGAAATCCCCTCGGCCTGCTCGCGCTGCTCGGAATCCCGGTGGTGCTGGCGATCCATTTCCTGCAGAGGAAAGCGAAGGAACTTCCGGTCTCCACCTTGTTCCTGCTGGAGCGGACACGGCGCGAGGCGGCCGGCGGAAGAAACTTCGAGCGGCTGTTGCCGTCGATCCCGCTGTGGATGCAGTTGCTCGGCATTCTTCTGCTCGCGTGGCTGCTCGCCGAGCCGCGCTACGAAAAACCCGCGAGCGTGCAGCGCGTGGCGCTGGTGATGGATTCCTCGGCATCGATGTCGGTCTTCGACGAAACCATGCGGGAGCGCCTCGGATCGATCCTGCCGAAGCTCCAGGGTCACGCCTCGGCGCTCGAAATCGTCGCGCTCGACGCGGTTCCCGACCAACCGCGCATCTACACCGGGACATCGACGGACGAACTTCTCGAGGCCTTCCGCGAATGGCGGCCGCGCGGCGGCCCGGTGGACCCGTCGACCTCGCTGCGACTCGCGCGCTCCTTGGTTTCCGGCGAGGGAACGGTCTTGTATGTCACCGATACTCCGGACCTCGCCGCACCTCCCTTTGATGCCTTGCGCCTCGCCGTAGGGACTCCGGTGGAAAACGTGGGCTTCACCGGGGTCTCCTTCACCCGTGAGGAGGGCGCGCTCATATGGCGCGCGCTGGTGCGCAACCACGGTGAAACGGCGGCCTCCCGCACGTGGTCCATCGTCACCGACCGCGGCAGGTCGGAGCCGCGCCCGCTGGAACTCGCGGCGGGCTCCCTTGTCACCGTGCAGGCGGCCTTCCCCGCCGATGCGGAGCACGTGCGAATCGTTCTATCAACCGACAAGTTTCCATGGGATGACGTGTTGCCGCTCGTCGCCCCCGCACCGAAGCCGTTGAACTTCTTCGCGGGCACCAGCCCGCGGTTCGAGTCACTCGCAGCGAAACTCGCGGCCTCCTTCGATGCGGCGGAGGAAACCGCGGATGCCGCATCGGCGGATGTGTTCGTCAGCAGTTACAACCCGCTCGATCCGGTGCTGCCGGAAGGCAGCGCGCTGGTATTCGTCGAGGACGAAACCCGCACCGGAGCCTGGCTCAAGGGCGGGATCGTAGCCGAAAGCCACCCGCTCATGAGCGGCCTGAACTGGCAGTCGCTGCTGGCGCGTGAAACCATCCAGCTCGAACGCATGGAGAACGACCAGGTGCTTCTCTGGCAGGACCAGCGCCCGTTGATCCTCCTCCGCGAAAACTCCGGCGCACGCCAGCTCCTCTTCAACTTCGACCCGACTCTATCAAACATCGACAAGCAGCCCGCCTTTGTGGTGCTGGTCCATCGGTTCGTCGAGGGCATCCGCGAAGCGAAGATCGCGCCGGTGGTGGAGAATCTCGAAACCGGCCAGGCGATCCGTCTCCGCTCCGCACCCGGAAGCGAGCTGGTTTTCCAAGCCACCGATCCCGCCGGCAAGTCGATCTCATGGACCGACCCGCGGCGGGCGCCGGACCAACCCTGCTTCCTCGAAATCAAACAGGTTGACACCACCCTGCTCCGGGCCGCCGCGCACTTCGGCGACCCGCGGGAGGCGGACCTGACGGACTGCGGTGACGAAAACCCGGAACTCGGTGGCAGTCGGGCCGCCTTGGAACGGCAGACGAAACCCGACCCGCTCTGGCGGGTGTGGATCCTTCTCCTGTTGCTCTCGCTTCTCATCGCGTGGAAGTATTCCGCGCCGCGCCAACCGACCATCGAGCCCGCCGCATGAACTTCTCGTCGCCGGAATTCTTCCTGCTCCTGCCCGCCTTCGCGCTGGCGGGCTGGTTCTGGCGCGGCCTCCGGCTGCACTCGCCGTTGCGCGCGCTGATGTTGCTGCTCGCCGTCACCGCGCTCGCCGGTCCGTCGATCCGCCGACAGAAGAACTCGCTGGACCTGCATGTTTTGTTAGACCGATCCGACTCCACCGAGGATCTGGTGGACGGCAATCTTCCCGAGTGGCGGCGGCTGCTGGAGTCATCGAAACCGGGACGCGACGACACGCTTCGTTTCGTCAACTACGGGGCGGAGGTCGCGGAACTCGGAAGCGACGGCTCGTCGTTCACCGGATCGCGCAAGCTCACGCGCAGCGGGCTCGCGCTCTCGACCATCGCCGCACAGGCGGCGTCCGACCGCCCGGCGCGCGTGCTTCTTTTCACCGACGGCTTCTCCACCGAACCGCTCCAGGAAGCCGCGAACCAACTCGAAGCGCGCGGCATCCCGGTGGACTTCCGCTTGATCCGCGACGAGTCGCAGCGCGACTTCCGCATCAGCCGCTTCACGTTTCCCGAGAGGGTGCAGATCGGCGAGCCGTTCCTGATCACCGTGCTCGTCCGTGGTTCGGAGGACGGCACGATTCCGCTGGTGATGCACCGCAACGGCCGCACGCTGATGGAGACCGAGGTCACGGTGAAGGACGGCACCGGCAGCGTCGAATTCACCGACCGCATCGTGGCAGCCGGCTCGTATGAATACCAGGCCGAGATCCGGCCCGAGAACGACGCCCATCCCGGAAACAACCGCAACAGCCGCTGGATCGAGGTGGCCGGCGGGCCGGGGCTGCTGCTCATCACACGCTACCAGAACGACCCGGCGGCCAAGGCGTTCGAGTCGCAGGATTTCGAGGTCCGCACGGTGAGCGATCCGTCGCAACTGCATCCCGGCATGCTCAGCGGCGCGCGGGCGGTCGTTTTCAACAATGTCCCGGCGCACGAGATTCCGCAGGATTTCATCAAGGCGCTCGACTTCTTTGTCCGCGAACAGGGCGGCGGCCTGATGATGGCCGGAGGCGAGCGTTCGTTCGGATCCGGTGGATATTTCCAGTCGCCCATCGATCCACTGCTGCCGGTTTCGATGGAGCTGAAATCCGAGCACCGGAAACTCGCCGTCGCCCTTGCGATCGTGATGGACCGCTCCGGGTCGATGTCCGTCGGCGTCGCGGGCGGCAAGACCAAGATGGACCTCGCCAACGCGGGCGCCGCCAATGCCGTCGATTTGTTAGGCCCGATGGACCAGGTCACCGTCTTCGCCGTCGACAGCGAGCCGGTGAAGGTGGTGCCGCTGACGAGGATCGAAAACCGCAAGAACGACATCAACGGCCGCATCCGCAAGGTGCAATCCGCAGGCGGTGGAATCTTCGTGTACACCGGCCTCAAGGCGGCGTGGGAGGAGCTCCGGAAGTCGAAGGCCGGCACACGGCATGTGATCCTTTTTTCCGACGCCCAGGACTCGGAAGAACCCGGACACTACGAAAAACTCGTCAAGGAGATGTCCGACGGCTCATGCACCATCTCGGTGATCGGACTCGGCACCGACCGCGACGTCGATGCGGATTTCCTCAAGGACATCGCCAAGCGCGGCAACGGCCGGATCTTCTTCTCCGACCGACCGATGGACATCCCGACGATCTTCGCGCAGGAAACCGTCACCATCGCCCGTTCGGCGTTTCTCAAGGATCCCGTCGTGACCAAGGCCACCGGCCGCTGGGCGGAGATCTCGCCGAAACCGATCGACTGGCCGGCGGAACTCGACGGCTACAACCTCTCCTACGCCCGCGAGGACTCGACCGTCTCGCTGCTTTCCTCGGACGAATACCTCGCTCCGCTCGTCGCCCATGCGCGCCGCGGACTCGGACGCAGCGCCGCCGTTTCCTTTCCGCTCGGCGGCGACCACTCGCAACGGGTACGCGAGTGGGACGGCTACGGAGATTTCCTGCAGACGCTCGGCCGCTTCCTGTTAGGCGAGGACACGCCGCCGGGCATCGCGCTTCGCCACCGCCTGGATGGCACGCGCCTGACGCTCGACCTGCTCTACGACCCCGAACTCTGGTCGGACAAACTCGCCGCCAACCCGCCCAAGGTGCGACTCAAGGACGACACCACCGGCATCATGTCCGACCCCTCGTGGCGGCGGCTCGCGCCGGGGCATTTCTCGCTCAGCCGGGACCTTGAGGAAGGCAGCATCGTGCGTGGGGCCGTACAGGTGGGCTCACACGCCCTGCCTTTCGGTCCGGTGACGGTCGGTTCATCGGTCGAGTGGTCGTTCGATTCGGAGCGCATCGCGGAGTTGCGGACCATCTCGGCACAAACCGGCGGCCGCGAACTTCTCGATCTCAAGACCGCGTGGCTTCGCCCACCCTACGTAGTCGAGACCGCGCTCACTCTGCCGCTTGCCATCGCGCTGCTCGTCCTCCTGCCGCTCGACGCGCTGCTGACACGCACCGGCTGGAAGATGCCGCGGATCTCCCATCACACGAAGCCGAAGGAAGCCGTCCGCAAACCCCGTGCCGCGAAAACCCCGTTCGTTCCTGAGACGAAACAGGTCATCGCCGCAGAGGAGAAACCATCGCCCGCCGCGCCGCGGGAACACACGCCGAGCGAACGTTCGTCACGTTTCCAACGGGCGAAGGACCGCAAGTGACAAGCACCTCACGGCCCGCCCACGGTGACCGCGATGTTCGATGAAACGGTTTGCCCGTCGAGGTCGGTGGCGGTGACGACAATCTCCGTGCTCCCTTGCGAAACACCGTGGATCACCACGTTTCCGCCGACCACCGATGCGGTGGCGACCGACGGGTCGAGGCTGTCGACGCTGTAGCTGACGAGCGCGACCGGGTCCACCGAGAGAATGCCGACAAGTTTGGTGGGATCGATGGTCGCGGGTGCGGTCGCATCGTTCATCGGCACATCATCAAGGTCTTGGTCGGTGCCATCGACGTCCACGGTGTAGGTTTTGGTCGGCAGAAGGTTGATCGCATTGACCACGGACATTCCGTCACCGGCGACGCGGCCGAAGACGGTGAAGCCGCCGTTTTGACCATCGAGGTTGGACGAGTTGTCGCCGATGCTGGCGAAGAACTGGGAGGTCGCGCTGTTCGGATCGCCCGGCAGCTTGGCCATGGCGACGGTGGCCGCCACGTTCGAGATGCCTGGCTCGTTGACCACCGCGGGATCGGTGACGAGTTTCGAGAAACCATCAACGGCGTCGTAGGTGAAGCCGCCGCCCTGGATCACGAAGTTGGAAGGCGAAC
>JACKPZ010000018.1 GCA_024233135.1 Akkermansiaceae bacterium
CTTTGGACCGGCACGCTGATGAGCGAGGCGACGGGATTGGCGAGTTGTTTCGCGAGATCCGCGTCCTCGGCGAGGACGGGGGAAACGAGAGCGGCAAAAAGGAAAAGGTGGCGCGGTTTCATGGAACTTCGAGGGACTGAGGATTCGTGGTGGGATCGTAGAAGGTAAGCCCGGGCGCATCAGAAAGGATGCGCCCGGGTCTTCCCGGGACTATGGACACCCAGAGGTCAATGGTTCCGGTCATTCCGGCTCTTTTGATCCTGGGCATGCTTGTATTTCACATAGTCCTCGCGTCGTTCCTCCTCGCGGTGATCGTCGTAGGCCTTGTAGGCGGCGGCCCCGGCGGCGGCGGACCCGGCACGGGTCGCACAGGAGGGCAGGGCGAAGCAGCTGGCGGCGACGGCCGCCGCGACAATGAGCATGGTCTTCATGGTTCGACTGGTTGGTGTTTCGGGTTCAGGATGCGGGGGAGGCTTTGGTATGGGTGGCCTTCTCGACGTCAGGCATCACCCACTTGCGGTCGAAGAACGCCTCGGTGGGGCCGTAAAGGCGGAAGAAGACGAACCAGGACTTTCCGGGTACGGTCTGGATCCAGTTCTTCTCCATGCCCTTCGGCGCCTCGGGGCCGAAATGAATGTCGACCGAGCCGTCGTCGTTCTTGTCCATCTCGACGTGGGAGCCGACGGACGGTTTCATGGTGTCGGTGACGATTTGCGAGCGGGTCATCGAGTCATAAACAGTGACCGACCAGAACTGCTCGGCCGGCACGTTGGCGGGCACGTGCAAAGTGTAGGTCTTGCCGCCGTCGAACCACTCGTCGTCCGAGTCCGAATAGGCGCCGATGTATTGTGATCCCTTGCCGATGAGCTTCTTGATCATGCCCTCGCCCACCCAGATGCCCTGATAGGTATAGTCGGTGCGCTCGTCGATCTGGTCGTAGTGCTCGGCGCGCTGGTCGGCGTTCATGGTGATCATGAAGCCCCATTTCGAGCCGGGCACGTACTCGCCCTCACGCTTCGCGAAGCCGATCGTCTGGCACATGATCTTGCCCATCGCGGCGGCCTTGGTGAGGAGCTCCTTCTGCCGCTCGTCCGGTTGGAACGGCTTGCCCTTCTCGATGCCCAGCGGCCGGAGCATGCCGAGGATCAGGCGGTCGCGTTCGTGGACCGGCTCGCGGTTGACGATCTCCGCGACGCGCTTCCAGTATTCGAAGCCGGTCGGCGGCAGCAGGTTGAGCGGCTTGCCGGACACCGAGACGATCTTCGTCGCCGGCGGATTGTCCTTCATGGAGAGCGGATAGATCTTCATCGTCCGCAGGTTGTCGGCGGCGCCCTTGGCATCGCCGTCCTTGATCAGGCCCCGGACGAGGTACCCGAAGACGCGCGAGGGCGAGGTGAAGACGAAGTATCCCTCCTCGGGCGCATCCCCCTTGTAGTCCGGAGGCAGAATCAGGAACTTGCCGCCCTTGCCCTTGTCCGGTCCGAAGGGGCCGACGTCGCAGATCGGGCGCTGCCAGATGTCGTCGATCATCCCGAGCGCACCCGGAGGCGACTCGATGACGATCGGGCCGACGGCACTGTCGAGGTGCGTGGCGGCGTAGATGGTGGTGTCGTTCGGCGTCAGGCCGACGGTCACCGGGTCGCAGAACTTTTCCCAGATGGCGACGTCGCCGTACCCGAGGCTCAGTTGTTTCTTCATCTGGCGTGCCCACTCGTCGTAGTGCACGGCGGGCGTCGCCCAGATGTAGCCTTCCACGGCGCGCTGGAAGTCGAGCGCGTTGTACATGATGCCCACGGTCTCCTTGGTCGGCAGCCCGCGTTCGAAGTTGAACTCCCACGACGGGGTGGTGTAGGAACTGGATGCCGGGACTTTCATGTCCGGTGTCGGGACATCCTGGCCGTGGCAGGGGGTGGCAACCGCCAGCGCGAAGGTCGCGGTGGCAACGGGAGCGATGAGGGTATGACGTGGGGTTTTCATGGTGGTGTTAGATAGGGTGTTGAAACGAAGGGTTTGGGGATCACTTCGCTTTTTCGATGTCCGGCACCGGCCAGGTCGCCTCGAGGAAACCCTCGAGCGGCCCATAGCAGCGCAGGTAGGTGAACCACGCCTTCCCGGGGGAGGTCTGGACCCAGTTCGACTCCTTGCCTGCCGGGGCCTTGGGGCCGAACCAGAGGTCCACGCTGCCGTCGTCGTTCTGCTTGAGTCCCTTGGTGCGCGAGCCGATCTCGGCGACCTTGGTTTCGTTCGGCACGAAGGAGCGGGTCCCGGTGTCGTAGAGGGTGATCGACCAGAACCGCTTGGCCGGGGGATTCGGCGGAACGTGCAGGTGATAGTTCTTTCCGCCGTCGAGCCAGTCGCCGTCGTGGTCGCGATACATTCCGATGTATCCCGAGCCCACGCCCGGGGTCTTGGTCACCATGGCGAAGGAGGTGGCAATGGCCTCGTAGGTGTAGGCCGCGCGTTCCTCGAGGGCGTCGTACGATTCACCCCGCTGGCTGGGAACCTCCGGTTCGAGCACGTATTTCCAGTGCGAATCATCCCGGTAGCGGGCGGCCTCGCCGCGCTTGAAGTGGTCGAAGGAGTTGGCCATCGCCATCTTCTCGCCGACGATCGCGGCGGCCTCGAGGACCTTGGCCTGGTGCTCGTCGGGCTGGAAGGCCTTGCCCTTTTCGATGCCGAGGCTGCGGAGCATCGCCATGAAGAAGCGGTCGCGCTCCTCGACCGGCTCGCGCTGGATCACCGTGTTGAGGCGCTCCCAGTAGGCCATGCCGTGCGGCTGGGCCATGAAGGAGTTCTTCTCGCCGGCGAAGATCAGTTTCGAGGCGGGCGGGTTGTCGCGCTTGGAGAACGGATAGAGCTTGAGCTTGGACGAGAGGTCCTTGACCTCGTCCGGGTTGAGGATGCGCAGGCCCATCATGGCGGTGGCCGTTGGCAGCTGGATCACGCGGTAGCCGTCGGCGCCCTTCGGCGTTTCCTGGCCGGGGCCGGTGATGAGCAATTTGACGCCCTCGCCTTTGTCGGGGCCGGGCAGCCCGAAGTCGCCCTGCGCGCGCTGCGAGAAGTCCATGATCGAGCCGATGATGGCGCCGGGCGGGATGTCCCAGACCACCGGACCGGTTTTCTCCAGATTCGGGAAGCCGAAGACGTAGGTCACGTTGGAGGTGGGCGTCAGGATGCCCATCGAGCCCTCGTAGCCGCCGTAGGCGACCATGTCGGTCTCACCGGTCGCGCCGTGGAAGCGGTTGGATTCGAGCCAGCCCTGGGCGCCGACGTAGGGCAGGCCCCAGAGGAAACTCTGGACGCCGTATTGGAAGTCGAGCCAGCTGAAGAGGAGGTCGCTGGTTTCCTCGGTCGGCATGCCGCGTTCGTCGAAGGTCAATGTGCCGACGCGGGTTTCGATGCTGCGTCCGCCATCCTGGGCGAGGCCCGAAACGGGCAACAGGGCGGCGGCGAGGGAGAGAAGTCGTTGTGGTTTCATGGTGGTGGGATTTGTTTTCCGGATGCGCGCATCCGTGGCGTTCGGATGGGGGAAACGCGCTACAACAGCCCTAGCGGTTCCCGCCGACTGGAGAAAGGGGAGGGGGTATCCAGAATCCGAAAGCCCTGTCCGAAATCCGAAATCCACGTGCATGCCGAGGCCCGTTGGGCTACCGGGGAGCGGTCGGGGACCATCCTTCCGCCCGACACCCGGAGCCATGGGAACAGCCGTCATCCGCAGTGCCATCGACCTGGTGGGCTTCGCTCCCGAAGCGATGCGGGAGGCCATTTTCGGCGGCAACTTCGAGCACTTCATCCTCGGGCGCCCGCCGTTCCAATACCGGTGGCGGCAATGGACGACCGGGTCGTTCGCGTTGAACACCGGATGTTACGGCTCCCCGACGCGGGTGCTCGGCTCGTTCCCGTCCGGCCGGTTGTGCGTCGGCTATCATCGGAATCCGACCGGTGCGGGCTGGATCAACGGCTTCGAGATCGGCCGCGGGCAGCTGCAGGTCTTCGCCGAGCGCACCGAGGCGAACTACCGCTGCAGCGCGAGCAGCGAGTGGGTTGCCATCGGTCTGGAGCGCGGGATCCTGCAAGCGGCGGCGGTCGAACACTTCGGGCGAGAAGTCTGGATTCCACAGGCGGGCTCCCTGAACCTCAATGTCCCGCAACGCCTGCTGGTCGGCCTCGACCGCCTGATCCAGGGCTCGCTGCGGGAGGACTCGGATCCGCAGGAGTCGATTGTTCCGATCACCCGGCTTCTTGCCGAAATCCTCGTCATCCAGAATCCCGACGAACTCCGCAAGTCCGCGCTGCGCTGGCGGAAGCGCGCGGCGAAGATGGAGGTCGCCGAGGCATACCTGCGTTCGCGCCTGGCCCTGCCGTTCGACGGGCGGTCCCTGGCCGATGTGATGGGTCTGGGCGAGCGCAGCCTGCAGGCGATGTTCAAGCACGCGTATGGAATCGGCCCGGCGAAGTGGGCGCGCTGCCTCGCGCTTCATGAGGTGCGCAAGGAACTGAGCCGGTTGGCGGCCGGGGACACCATCATCCGGGATGTCGCGCGGGCCCACGGGTTCGAGCACATGGGGCGCTTTTCAGGCTATTACAAGGAGCTCTTCGGGGAGTCCCCCTCGGCCACGTTGGCGCGCTTGTAGCCGCCGGAACGGGCTCGTGGTTTCCCGTCCGGGGACGCGATGTTATCCGGAAAACGAAAAATGGGTGCGGAAACGGACCACATTTGGCAAAAGCACCGGTGACCACCGCGATCGAGCGGTTTTCCCATGAAGGCGGAAGTGACCCGAAATGCGATCGACCTCGAGGACTTCACCCCCGAGGCGATGCAGGAAGTCATCCGCGGCGCGACGCTCGAACACTTCGTGCTCGGCAACGACCTGTGCCGGTTCCGCGGTCGGCAGTGGACGACGGGAACGTTTTCGGTCAACACCGGATCCTACAGTTTCGCCACGCGGATTCTGGGCTGCTTTCCGCAAGACCGGATCACCATCGGCTACATGAGGCGGATGAGCAGCACCAGTTGGATGAACGGTTTCGACGTCCGGACCGACCATCTTCAATTCTACCCCGAGGGGACCGAAGTGAACTACCGCAGCGCCCGGAATGGCGAATGGGTGGGCATCGAAATGGAGCGCGAGTTCTTGGAATCCACCGTGCTCGAACACCTCGGTCGCGAGTTGGGGCTGCCGCGCCGGGGGGCATGGAACGTGACCGTGCCGCTCCCGCTGCTGGGAGAACTCGACCGTTTGGTCATGGCGTCGCTGCGCCCCGAGGCGGACCCCCGCGCCATGATTCTTCCGATCACCCGCATGATCGCCGACCTGCTGGCAAGCCAGAACGCCGACTCGTTGCGCGGTTCCATGTTGCGCTGGAAAAAGCGTTCCGCGGAACTGTGGGCGGCGGAATCCTACCTGAGGTCCAATCTGGCGGACGGGTTCAACTCCGATGCCTTCGCCGCGGCGATGGGGAGGAGCGAACGGAGCCTGCAACTTCTTTTCAAAGAGGCCTATGGATTCAGCCCCCAGCACTGGGCGCGCTGCCTGGCCCTGCACATGGCCCGCAAATACCTCCAAAGAATCAACCCGAGGCTCTACACCATCCAGGCCGTTGCGGAGGAATGCGGCTTCAACCATATGGGGCGGTTCGCCCATCACTACAAGGCCCTGTTTGGCGAGAGCCCCTCGATGACGCTGGCGAAGGTGTAGTTGGCGGGTTCCGGCGGTAGCCGGGGATTCCGGCATGGCATGATGTGCCTTCCGAAGAGCAAAAAACAAGGTGCGGAAGAACGTCGGATTTGGGAAATTCCGTGGATCACCGCATTGCTCCCCATGAAGACGGCAGTGACCCGCAGAGCCATCGAGTTGAAGTCCTTCGCGCCTGAGGCGATGAAGGAAGTGATCGATGGGGGAAATTTCGAACACTACGTCCTCGGAAGCACGGCATGTCATTTTGCGGGCCGGCAATGGACGGTCGGTTCCTTTTCGGTGAACAGCGGTCGCTACAGTTTTCCGTGCCGCGTGCTCGGAGCCTTCCCCCGGAATCTCGTCACGATCGGTTTCACTCGAAGAATGAGCGCCCCGGGTTGGTTCAACGGGTTCGAGGTCCACGGGGGGCAGATGCAGATCATCGCGGAAGGGGGGGAGGCGAACATGTATTGTGCTCCGGATGCCCATTGGGTGGCGATGGAGATGGAACGCGACGAGTTGCAGGCGGTGGCATGGAAGCACCTTGGAAGGGAACTCGACCTGCCCCGGAGGGGAACCATGGGTTTTGACGTGCCGTCCACCCTGTTGGCGGAACTCGACCGCCTCATCATGGTTTCCCTGCGGCCTGACTCCGACGCATTGAGTCTTCGCCCCGCGATCGTGCGCGCGGTGGTCGAACTGTTGGCAAGTCATGACACGGAGATCCTGCGTGCCACGCTGCGGCGCCACGCGGAACGAAACCGGCGGCTTGCAGATGCCGAGCGCTATCTTCGCAGGCACATGGCCAATGAATTCGACGCCGACGCCTTCGCTTCGGCGATGGGGCGGAGCGAGCGCAGCCTGCAGTTGCTCTTCAAGGAGGCCTATGGGATCACGCCCCAACAGTGGGCGCGCTGCCTCGGGCTACACATGGCACGCAGGGCGCTCCAGAGGATCGATCCGAGGCTCTACACGATCCAGGCGGTCGCGGAGGAATGCGGATTCCACCATATGGGACGCTTTTCCCGATACTATCAGGACCTCTTCGGCGAGAGCCCGTCGGTGACGCTGGCGGACCGCTAGCCCGGCATCCAGGACGGCCTCCACCGGAAGGAAATCGGTTCACGCGATGGCGCGGAGTTTGCAGCCCTTCGACATGCTGCGAGGCTTCTATCAAAAACGCCCGGGCAACCGACAATCCTCACGGATTGATCGGCGGCAATGCGTCCGGCGCCGGAGCTGCTTCGGTCTGGCGACGTGTCCGCCGGTAGGCATCGGCGAGAGCGCGACCGGACCAGGTTGCATCCACATCTCGGCCGTAGAGTTGCCGGTGGAGCACGCCCAACTCGCGGTCGACCCAGTCATCCGTCCGTGGTTCCGGATGCATCACGCGGCGTGTGGCCCAGGCCCGGGCGGCGGCGGGCGCGTCGTTTTCCGAGCATGCCCGCAGGAACGCCCGGTCGGCGCGGCGTGCGGGCGGGTCGATTGCATCATGGGTCCGGCGGGCGAGAGCGGCGATTGGTTTTCTGAAACGCAGGGCGGCTCCGCACGCCGCGACCGGCAACAGCCACCACAGGAATCGGGCGGGCGATGGTTTCTCCGGCGGAACCGGAGGGGCGGTCGCGCTGAAGCTCACCTCGGGAAGAGTTTTGGTTTCCAGGGTCTTCGTTTCCGGGTTCCACCAAACATATCGGATGGCGGGCAGCGTATGTTGACCGGCCTGCTGGACGAGATAGGTCAATGTCTCCCGACGTTCGCCCGAGAAACTGCCGCGATCGATCCGATCGTTGATCTCCGGGTCCGCCGTGTAAACTCGGATGCCCACCGGTCCGGTGTCCGGCGCGGGGGCGAGCGCCATGCCGCTCATGCCCTCGGCACGCTGGACGATGGTCCGCTTGAAGACGGCACCGGTTTTCACAGATCCAGGCTGGGGATCCCATGTCTCATCGATGACCAGTGACCCGGTGGTGACGAGAAACCCTAGGTCCTCGCTGCCGGGCGGGCGTTGGATCGACAGCTCCGCGGAGTCCGTCTGCGACGTCTCGTCGAACGACGGTCCGGTATAACCCTTGCGGTGGCTGAAACGAACGGTGATGGGAGGAAGCTCGACGCTGCCTCTCGCTTGGGAGAACAGGGCGAACTCATGGCGTTGGGTGAACACCTCGGTATCACCGTCCGTCTTCGAGCCGAGCACCGGCGAGCCGAGCTTGAGGATCACCGTTCCTGGAATCTGCGGCAGATCGAACGACGGCGTCCCTGTGAAACTCCCCGGCGCCTGCAGTTCGATGAAAAACGGGAGGCTTTGGCCGGTCCATGCTGCGGTCTTCGGAACATCGAGTTTCACGGCCGGCGCGGCGGAGAGCGCCATCGGCAGCAACGAGGCGGCGAGGATGATGAACGTGACGGGTTTCATTCCGCTTCCTCCTCTCCGGTTTCGAGTTGATAGGCGAACTTCGCCTTGAGGAAATCCGCAGGTTTCGTCCGCACGCGGCGCAGCCAGAGCGCCTGCATCGACTTCGAATCGGTGGTTTGATCGCCGCTGACTTGGGTCTCCTGTCCACCGGGTTTCTTTTTGTCGAACTTGATCTCGTCGGCTCCGAGTTGCTGGTCGCCGAGGTCGCCGCCTTCCTGCTTGGTTCGTTCCGCCCGCGCTTTGGCGATGGCGCGGTTCTCCTCGGCTTCCCGCCAGCCGGGTCGCCTCGCAAGGGCGCGGTCGTAGCTCGCCATCGCGTCTTCGTATTTACCGAGGAACACCAGACAGTTGCCGCGGTTGTAGTGCGCTTCGGCGTCGTCGAGACGAGCGAACATGGCCTGCGCCTCCTTGAACTCGCCCGCACGGAACAGCGCTGTCCCCTTCCACATCGGATCGGCGAAATGCTCCGCCGCCTCGCGGTATTGTCCCTCACGGAACGCACGCTGGCCCTGCTGGTCCGCGGTGAACCAGAAGGCCGTCGCGACAAGTGTCAGCGTGGCGATGAGAGGCTGTCCGGACATCATGCGGGTTGTCGTTTCGTTTCGCGGCGGAAAGGAAGGAGCGCGATCAGTGCGAGCGCCGGGACGAGGTAATAGCCACCATCCTGCCAGCGTTCCGAGCCATCCGCAGCCCGGCTCACCGGCGGTCGCTTGGCACGACGGACGATCCGTTCGATGTCGGAATCATCCGTCGTCATGGCGACCACATCCGCGTCGAGGGTGTCCGCGAACGGATCGAGCGAAGCGACATCCGCGCCCGGAGCGGCGACGGCTAGGATCTGGACATATGGCTTTTTCGCCGACTGGAACGCCTCGCCAAGCGCCGGCGTCGCGAGGGTCGCGGCGTCGGTTAGAATGAGCAGCGTGCCTCCCTCCTTTTCTAACAAATCTTCCGCGCGGGCGATCGCGAGATCGGGCCGGTCTCCCGCGAGCGGCATGATCCGGGAGGAAACCTCCGCCGCCATGGTGGCGACCGCATCCGTGTCCTTGGTGGGCGGAAGCACGAGGTGGGCGCTGCCGGCGTAGGCGATGAGCCCGAGCGGCTTGCCTTTCCGCGCTTTGGCAAGGTCGCGGATTTTGAGGTGCGCCCGCTCGATGCGGGAAGGCTCGGGGTCCGGCGTGTCCATGCTCGCATCCGCCTTGAGCAGGATGATCAATGGCGAGACGTCCTCGGCAAACGGGCTTGGCTCCGGTTTCCACGACGGCCCCGCGATCGCGACGACGGCCAGCAGCCAGGCAGTTAGAAGCACGGCGTGGCGGTGGGGGGGCGCGGCCGATGAGTCGCTCAGGGCGGTGAGGAGGTCAGGATCCACCTGTGCCCTCCACCCGCGGAGCGGATCCGCGCGCCGCCGCCAGAACCACCAGGCCGCGACGGCCACCGGCGCGAGCAACAGCGCGGTGGGTCGGAGGAAATGGAAGGATTCGAACATGGCGTTCAGGTGAGTTCGAGTTCACCGGTCACCGGATGGACACGGATCGGGCGGCGCTTCGTCGCGGCCGCTGCGGCTCCGCGCCGGAAGACCAGTCGCGATCCCATGGAAACCAGCAGCGCGGCGAGCAGCGGAAGGTGCTGGACGTCGTGGCGGGGTTGGTGCCGGAGGGTTTTGATCTCGCGGGTTTCGATGCGGTCGAGTTCCTGATAGATCGTTGCGAGTTCGTCGCGGTCGGCGGCGAAGAACGAACGTCCGCCGGTCTCACGCGCGACTTCATCGAGTGTTTCGCGGTCGAGCTTGTCCTCGCCTACGGTCGTCGGGTCGCCGATGGCCACGGTGTGGATGCGGATGTCGCGGTCGCCGGCGATCCGTGCCGCCTCGACGGGGGGCACCTGGCTTTTGGTGTCGTTGCCGTCGGTGAGGGCGATGATCGTCTTGGCGGGGAGATCGCTGCTTTCGAACTGTTGGATGCCGAGTCCGATGGCGTCACCCAGCGCGGTGCGCGGGCCGGCCATGCCGACGGCGGTTTCTTCTAACAAACGGCGCGAAAGCGAGAGATCCGTCGAGAAGGGCGCCTGGAGGAACGCGGAGTCACCGAACACCACCAGGCCGACGCGGTCGCCCTGCCGCTTTTCGAGGAAGTCACCGAGGATCTCCTTGGCGGCTTCGAGCCGGCTCACCTTTTGACCTTCGGGATTGGTGAAATCCTGCTGGTCCATCGATCCTGATAGATCGACGAGCAACAACAGGTCGCGTGTGGGTGCGGACTTCTCGACCGGCGGTTCCATCCACTGCGGACGCGAAAGCGCCGTCAGAACGAGCAGCCAGACAAGCACCGGTGCCACCATCGCGGTCCGGCTGCGTCCGCTCCCGCCCGCAAGCGGAACTCCCGCCAGCGCTTGCTCGATCCTGCGGCCGAAGGGCACCCGCAGCGCGTTCGCCGCGGCGCGACGCGGCGGCAGCATGCGGACCAGCAACGGCAGCGGCGCGAGCAGGAACAACCATGGATGTGCGAAGATCAGCATGGCCGGACGTGGTGGCGGAGCCAATCGCGGGCGAAGCGGCGGAGCCCATCCGGATCCGCGGTGGCGTGTTGTGGATCATAGACCGATCCCGCGAGGACGGCGGCGACGTCCGCGGGGATGGGTTTTGTGAGACGGTCGGCGAGCCAGCGGGTCCATTCTTCGCCTTGGAGGGCGGCGATCGTTTCCCGCGGAGCGATCGCCAGCGCGGAGCGGCGGAGGACTTCCGCGATCCGCGGAATGGAATCCGCGGCTTCCAACTCACGCAGCGCGGCGCGGCGATAGGCGTCGGATTTCCATGCGCGGTAACGGCGGATCGAGAGCACGAGCGCGATACCGAGGACGACCCCGAAAGCGACGATCCATCCGGGCGCCGGCGGCCACCACGGCACAGCGTCGGGGACGACGATGTCGTGGAGCTTGCGAAGATCGGCGGGATCCGGATTCATGGCTCCGAGGCAGATGGGACGCTGTGGCTGCCGAGCATTTCGTGGACTTGCTCGATCACCGGGCTGGCGGTGGAAAGCGGGAAAAGCGGGATCTTGAGATCGCGGAACAGCTCGCGCCAACGGATGAGCAATTGTTCGAAGGCGCTGCGGAACGCGTTCTCGAACTTCGCCCCCGTCGGGATTTCCCATTCGCGGCCGCGGTCGCTCGCCCGCATCCCCGGCGAACCGGCGAGTTGCACTCCGAGCGGATCATAGACCGCGATCACCATCACGTCGTTGTGCACGCTCAGGCGGCTTGTCAGTTCCGCGGTATGGTCGTCCGCGCCATCGAGGTCGGTGACGAGAATCACGAGGTGGTCATGTTTCGCCTGGCGGACGGCCGCTTCGAGCGCGGAGTTGAGTTGGATGTCGCCGCCGGGCGTTTCGTTTTCCGCGAGCCGTTGGTTGAACCGGACGATCTCATGACAAAGCCGCAGCGCCTGGGTGGGCCCGCGGTTCGGACGCACCGTGACCAACTCGGATTCGTTGAAAACGATTCCTCCGACCCGGTCGCCGACGTCCAGCACGCGCCATGCTGCGAGCGCCGCGATCTCCGCCGCGACAACCGATTTCATCGCCCGACGGCTGCCGAAAAACATCGGGCCGCGCTGATCGACGACAAGCAGGACCGGGCGCTCGCGTTCCTCGGCGAAGACCCGCACATGCGGAGCGCGCAGACGCGCCGTCGCCCGCCAGTCGATCGTCCTGATATCATCTCCGGGGTGATAGTGACGCAGCTCTTCAAAAGCGAGCCCGCGGCCGCGGAGCCGCGAGGCATGTCGTCCCGCCAACAGCGAACCCACCGGTTGTTTCGGAAGAAACGAAAACCCCCGTGCCTCCGCCTTCAGGAGGAGAAGGTGGTCGAGATCGACGGTGACTCGGGCGGGCATGATGGTTTTTTACAGAAGGTCGCGAAGGACGCTAAGGAGGAGGTTCGCTGATGCCGTCGGCACCTTGGAGGATGAGGCGGTGAACACCGTCGACAAGACGTAGGGAGTGGAAGTTGATGATGAGGCCGACGGGAGCATCCAGAAGCTTCATGTAGCTCAGGAGCTGGGCCTTGTGGATGGGGAGAACCTTTTCGACTACCTTCAGCTCAAGGACGAGGCAGTCTTCAACAAGGATGTCGATGCGCAGGGGTTCCTCGAACACAAGTCCCTTGTACTCGATGGGGACCCGCACTTGCTGATGGGCGGCGATTTCTCGAAGAAAAAGCTCTCGCATCAGGCATTTCTCATAAATCGATTCGATAAGACCCGGTCCTTTGAGTCTGTGAACCTCAATCGCCGCCCCGATTGCGATTCGACTCAATTCATCAGCTCTCCTGAATTTTGGATGCATGGCTTGAACTTCGCGATCTTCGCGCCCTTCTGTAAAACTACACCGCAACGATCTTCTCCAACAGCGCGTCCACCACTTCGCTGCGTGTCACGCCAGCGGCTTCGGCCTGGTAGGATAGGTGGATCCGATGGGCGAGGCAGGCGGGGGCGACGGCGCGGATGTTCTCGGGCGAAACGAAGTCCTGCCCCTTGAGCCAGGCGTGGGCGCGGGAGGCGGCGTCGAGGGCGATCGTGCCGCGCGGGCTGGCGCCGAGGCGGATCCACTTGGCGATGTCGCCGCCGAGTTTCTCCGGTTGGCGGGTGGCGATGACGAGATCGACGATGTATCGCTCCGCGGCTTCGGCGACGTGCACGGCGTTCACTTCCTTGCGGGCCGCGAAGATCAGCTCCTGTGGGATCGCGGGCGGCGGATCGGAGGTGGTTCCGGCCTTCTCGCCGCGGACGAGGCGCAGGATCGCTCCCTCGTTTTCCGGCGGCGGGTAGGGGACGTGAACGTAGAGAAGGAAGCGGTCCATTTGCGCCTCCGGCAGCGGATAGGTGCCTTCCTGTTCGATCGGGTTTTGCGTGGCGAGCACGAGAAACAACTCGGGCAGCTTATGGGTCGTGCCGGCGACGGTGATCTGTCGTTCCTCCATCGCCTCTAACAATGCCGCCTGCACCTTGGCGGGCGCGCGGTTGATCTCGTCGGCGAGGATCAGGTTGCCGAAGATCGGACCGGGCTGGAAATCGAAGCTGCCGGTCTGCTCGCGGTAGATGTCCGAGCCGCTGACGTCGGATGGCAGGAGATCGGGTGTGAACTGGACGCGGCTGAAGTCGCTCTCGACGAGTTTCGACAGCGTTTTGATCGAACGGGTTTTCGCCACGCCCGGCAGGCCTTCCATGAGCAGGTGGCCGTTGGCGAGCAGGGCGACGAGGATGCGTTCGACCACCGTTTCCTGGCCGATCACGGCCGCGTTCATGGCGTCGGAGATGCGGAGAATGGCTTCGCGGGGAGTCATAAGGATGATTCTACGTTTTGATTTCTACAGAAGGACGCGAAGGACGCAAAGGAGGAAGGACGATGATTCGGCGGTGTTGGTCCGATCAGTCGGCATTCCAAGGAAACGCCGCGCCCGGAGAATTCCGGACGCGGCGGAATGTTCGAGCGCGAGTTTCTTATCGGCCGCCGGCGGCGGCTTCGATCTGCTTCTGGACACCTTCGAGGTTGAAGGAACCCGGCTTCTGGCTCGGCGGATAGTCCACCATGGTTTTGAGGAACTTCGCCGCCAGTTGTTGCATCGGCACGATGATATAGGGCCGATCGAGGAACCAGTCGTTGTACACGTTGGCGTTGTGCTGGGCCTTCTCGAACGGGTCGCGCCGGAGGTTGAAGAGCAGCGGGACGCGAAGGTGGACGAAGGGTTCGCGCCAGACGCCGAAGGCCTCGCCGCGGTTTTCCAGGAAGACGGCCTTCCACGCATCGTAGCGGATGGCGACCACCTCGCCGTCGTCGTTCACATAGAAGAACTCGTGACGAGGATCCGCTTCGGTCTTGCCGGTGATGTAGTCCGTGATGTTGTAGCCGTCGATGTAGTTGCGGTACTTGCGGCCGTTGAGTTCCACGCCCTCCTTGAGCTTGTCCTTGATGTCGGGCGCGCCGGCGATGGCGGCGAAGGTGGGCAGCCAGTCCTCGTGGGAAACGATGCCGTTGAGCACGGTGCCGGCGGGGATGTGGCCGGGCCAGCGGACATAACAGGGCACGCGGTAAGCGCCTTCCCAGTTCGAGTTCTTCTCGCTGCGGAACGGCACGGTGCCGGCATCCGGCCAGGTGTTGTAGTGCGGAGCGTTGTCCGTGGAATACATCACGATGGTGTTCTCCGTGAGGCCGTTGTCATCGAGGAACTTGAGGATGTCGCCAACCATCGCGTCGTGCTCGATCATGCCGTCGGTGTATTCATCGTTGCCCTTGTGGCGGTGCTCCTTCTTCACGTGGGTGCGGAAGTGCATGCGGGTTGTGTTGTACCAGCAGAAGAACGGTTTTTCGGCCTTCACCTGGCGCTGGATGAAGTCCTTGGTGGCGGCGAGGGTTTCCTCGTCCACGGTTTCCATGCGCTTCTTGGTCAGCGGGCCGGTATCCTCGATCTTGCCGTCGGCGAAGGAATGGATCACGCCGCGCGGGCCGTAGGTTTCACGGAACGTCTTGCCGTTGGCCATCACCATGTCGGTGGGATAATCCTCGTTCTCGGGCTCCTCCTCGGCGTTGAGGTGGTAGAGGTTGCCCATGAACTCGTCGAAGCCATGGTTGGTCGGCAGGTGTTCGTCACGGTCTCCCTGGTGGTTCTTGCCGAATTGGCCGGTCATGTAACCCTGCGATTTCATGACGGTGGCGATCGTCACGTCGGTTTTCTGCCAACCTTCCTTGGCACCGGGCAGGCCGACCTTGGTCATGCCGGTGCGGACGGGCACGTTGCCGCCGAGGAAAGCGGCGCGGCCGGCGGTGCAGCTTTGCTGCCCGTAGTAGTCGGTGAAGGCGACGCCTTCCTTGGCGATGCGGTCGATGTTGGGCGTGTGATAGCCCATCATGCCGCGGCTCCAGAAGCTGGTGTTCCAGGTGCCGATGTCATCGCCCCAGATGACGAGGATATTGGGTTTCTTGTCCTGTGCGGTTGCCGCGACGAGAAGTCCCCCGAAGAGGGCCGCGGCCATGTGTCTTGGTTTCATTGTGTGTGTGGGTCGTGGTTGAGATGGGGTTTATTCGGTTGCCGGATAGATGGTTTTCCAATCGCGTTTCATGCTGGCAATCGTCCAGCCGCGGTCCGGGCCCTCGTCGAGGCCCCGTGAGAGTTTTCCGACGTGGGAGTCGCGGTCGTAGGCGAACTCGCGCTCCGCGTCGGTGTGGTGGACGAGAAGGCCGAAGCGAGGGCCCTCGCCGGCGGTGGTCCACTCGAGCATCTGGAAGTCACCGTCGGAATTTCCGGCGGCGAAGATCGGGCGGCGGCCGATGTGCTGGTGGATTCCGACCGGTTTCCCCTCCTTGTCGTCGATGAACAGGGAATCCGGTATCTTCACGAGCACGGGCTTGCCGTCACGGAGTTCGTATTTCGCCCCGATGCTCGATCCGACCACCTGTTCGGGCGGAATGCCGTAGGTGTCCTCGGCGAAGACGCGGAGGAAA
Source organism: Akkermansiaceae bacterium (assembly GCA_024233135.1). Classification (GTDB taxonomy): domain Bacteria; phylum Verrucomicrobiota; class Verrucomicrobiia; order Verrucomicrobiales; family Akkermansiaceae; genus Luteolibacter. Next base: position 15,588 of record JACKPZ010000018.1, read on the forward strand.
TCGATGCCGCCGCCGGAAACGATGAAGGTCTTGAAACCCTCGGCGCGGAGGTAGGCAAGCAGCTCGAGCATCGGCTGGAACACCATCTTGTCGTAAGGCATGCCGGTTTTCGGATGGCGGGCGGTGGCGAGCCAATCACCCACCACCTTGCGGAACTCCTCGTCGGTGAGGCCGGCGTGGGTGGCCATCGCCATTTCGAGCAGGGCCTTCTCGCCGCCGGAGAGGGCTCCCTTCACGTCGTCCTTCAGGACGGAAGCGAAGGGTTCTTTGTCCTTCCACTCCGGATGTTCGGGCGCGAGGGCCTTGATCCGGTCGAAGATATAGAATGCTTGGAAATACATCGGCTGCTCGGACCAGAGGCAGCCGTCGTTGTCGAAGGTGGCGATGCGTTCGGCGGGAACCACATAGTCAGGCGAGCCCTTGGTGGTGACCTTCTCGACGAAGTCGACAATGGCCTTCTTCGTGGGTGTCTCGTTCCACGAGGGAAGCGGGTCGGCGACCGCTGCCATCGCGGTGGCGAGCAAGAGGAAAACGACGGGTGGTTTCATGGCGGGATCAGTGTTTGGCGGGCGCGTGGCCCGGTTTCAGGAATCGGAAGGGCCTGCCACACGTGGATAGACCAATCCGGCGAGGGCGGCCCCGGCGATCGGCGCGACCCAGAACAACCAGAGCTGCTGGATCGCCCAGCCGCCTACGAACACGGCGGGTCCCGTGCTCCGGGCGGGGTTCACGGAAAGGTTGGTGACCGGGATGCCGATCAAGTGGATGAGTGTGAGGCCGAGTCCGATGGCTACCGGCGCGAGGCCGGCCGGCGCGCGCTTGTCGGTGGCGCCGAGGATGATCATCAGGAAGAAGAACGTGAGAACCACCTCGGCCACGAGACATGCCATCAAGGTGTATCCACCGGGTGAATGATCCGCGTAACCGTTCGCGGCGAAGCCGTTCGAGAACGCGAAACCGTCCTGTCCACTTGCGATGATGCCGAGCACGCCGGCTCCGGCGAGCCCGCCGAGCACCTGGGCGACCACGTAGCCGCCGAGCTCGGACGCCTTGAACCTCCCGCCGACGCAAAGTCCCACGGAGACCGCGGGATTGAGGTGGCAGCCGGAGATGTGGCCGATGGCGAACGCCATGGTGAGCACCGTGAGGCCGAAGGCGAGCGAGACGCCGATGAGGCCGATGCCGAGGTTGATCGGAGTTTGTTCCTCGATCGCGAAGAAGGCCGACGCCAGGACCGCGCTGCCGCAGCCGCCGAACACGAGCCAGAAGGTGCCGAAGAACTCGGCGAGGAGTTTGTTGCTGGTTTTCATGGAGTTGGATCGGGGGAGATCAGGCGGCTTCGAGGCGTTCGCGGACGGCGGCGATGAGATCCGCGCCGGTGAACGGCTTGGTGAAGTAGGGACAGCCCAGACGCAGGGCGTCCTCGCGGCGGAGTTGCGAATCCTGTCCCGTGATGAAAATCGTATGAGGAGCCCGGCCGTCCGCGATGAGGCGGCGCTGCAATTCCAGTCCCGAGATTCCGGGAAGCTGGATGTCGGCGATGAGCACCGAGGTGGTGGACCGCTCGGTGGATCCGAGAAACTCCTCAGCCGATGCGAAGGCGCGGGTCGTGAAACCCGATGCCTGCAACAGGCGGACCACCGCCTCGCGGACGCTCGAATCGTCATCGACGATCGCGATTTGGCGGCCTTCCCCGATCATGCCGGGAACCATGGCAAGAAAGCGCGGCACCGGCTATTGTGCCTTCGGGCACATTCCTTGCCCGAAGGTGAGGTGTTCGGGTGAAACGCGGGCCGGCGTCAGTTCGGTCTCGGGATCCGTGTGGCGATGCTGACGAGGTCCGGCAGCGTCGCCGCCTCCATCTTGCGCATCACCTGCGCCCGGTGGGCCTTCACGGTGCGTTCCGCGCAGCCGAGTTCCGCCGCGATCCCCTTGTTCGGCTCGCCCGCGATGACACGTTCGAAAACCACCTTTTCCGTTGGCGTGAGAGACTCGAAACGACGCGAGACCTCGCGTGATTCAGCGGCCAGATTCCACCGTTCGCGTTCTTCTTCAAGGGCCATTCCCACCACCCGCAGCAGGTCATCTTTCCCGACCGGCTTGGTGAGGAAATCGAACGCACCATCTTTCACCGCCCGCACGCTCATCGGGATGTCCCCGTGGCCGGTGAGAAACACCACCGGAATCGTTTCTCCCTGGCGGAGCAGCGCCCGCTGCAGCTCCAGCCCCGACGGCCCGCCCGGCATCCGGACGTCGAGCAAGACGCAGCCCCTCAGCGGTCCGAGGCGGGCCAGCAGGAAATCCGCGGTCGATGCATAGCTTCTCACCTCATGCCCGGCCGCGCGCAGAAGCCGCGCCAACGCCGTGCGCAAACTCTCGTCGTCATCGACGATGTGCACGCACGATGTGTTCTCCGCTGGTGCTTCAACGCTCATCGCAGGCAGGCAATATGAGGTGGAAACACGCGCCGGCGGAAGCCGAATCGCCGTGGATGACGAGCCGGCCGCCGTGCGACTCGGCGATCGACTTCGAAAGCGCAAGCCCGAGCCCCATCCCGTCCGACTTGGTGCTGAAAAAACTCTCGAACATCTTGTCCCGGATCTCTTCGGGGATGCCCGGGCCGCTGTCGCTCACCGAAATCCGCACTTCGCCAGCGGCCGTGGTGTCCGCGTGGATGCGGATTTCGCGTGGATCGACTCCGGTTTCGCAGACGGCGTCCATCGCGTTGAGCAGCAGGTTCAGCAGGACCTGTTCGAGTTGCACCCGCTCCGCGGAAACCCGCGGCAGGTTTTCGGGCACATCGCAGGCGAGCGTGATGCCGCGGCGTTTGCAATCATGCCGGACCATCGACGCCACACCGCAGGCGACCCTTCCCGGGTCGAGTGCCTCGCGTTTCATCTCCTCGCGGGAAACGAGCGAGCGCACCTGCCGGATCACCTCGCCGGCCCTGAGGTCGTCGCGACGGATGTCCGCGAGGATCGCCCGGATCTCGTCGAGCGGGGGAGATGGTGAATCCATCAGGATCTCCGCGGCCTCGGTGTTGCTCAAGATGGCGCCGAGCGGTTGGTTCACCTCGTGGGCGATCGATGCCGTGAGCTCTCCCAGCATGCCGAGCCGCGATGCGCGGGCGAGTTGGTGGCGCGCCTCCTCGGCCTCGTGACGGTCCGTCACATCCTGCGCCATCGAGACGAAACAAGGCTCGCCGTAGAGATCCAGAAGCTCCGTGGAAACGCTCATCCGCCGGCTTCCACCGTCGGGCAGGTGGATCACCTGCTCGAAGTCCCGCAGCGCCTTGCCGGACGCCAGGTAGCCTTGAATCCCCTTCTCCAGCGCCCCCTCGAACGCGAAGCGCAGCTCGGTGTGCGAACGGCCCACCGCTTCCTCGCGCCGCACTCCCATCGTTTCCTCCCACGCCGGATTCACATCGACGATCCTGCCGTCGCGCTGCCGGAAAATGCTGATCGGCACCGGACTGCCGCGGAACACCTGGCGGAATCTCGACTCCGACGACGTTTGTTTCACCTCGGCGGCGCGCTGCCGCGCCCTCGCGCCTAACAGCCCGATGATCAGCGCCCCCTGTGCCAACAACATCGCGCCGCCGGCCAGCACCGCCGTCCGGTGCTGCTCCCAGAGCGAGGGTTCGAGAAACCTCAGCTCGCTCCCGTGTGGAAGCCGTGATTTCTTCCACCCGAAACGGTCCAGCGCCCGCGCGTCGAAGACGAGGCGCGGCGTGCCGGGTTCCTCCAGGCCCGCCGCGGCGCCGCCTCCTTCCTCGAGGATCCGGCGGGCGATCATGCCGAGGGCGAAACCCTCGTCCTCGAAGGGCGTCACCGCGCCGCCGAGGACCCCGGTGCCGAGAAACGTGTCGTACACGCACACGACGGGCGCCGCGGAAGCGGCCGCGAGTTGTCTGGCGATCTCACGCGGAACGGTCGTGCGGCCGTCCGGAGTCTTGAAATAAGATAGGTAAAACACCAGCGCGTCCTCCGGCAGCCGGCCCACCCGCCGCTTCAGCGTTTCAAGATCCTCGCCGTCCGAGAACTCGAACTCGAAGCGATTCCGGAATCCCTCGATCCGGTCCACCGTTTCCAGCCGCCGCGTCCGGTCGAACTCCGCCGCTCCCGTCACCACCAGAATGCGGCGGACCTGCGGGCGGATCTCCGGCAGCTTTTCCAGCAGGGGGCGGATGTCCCACATCATCGGCCGCCCCGCCAGGCCGTCCGGCCGCGGCAGTCCGTCCAACTGCGGAGGTGTCACCGCTCCGACGATCACCGGCACTCCGGGAAACAAGCTGTCCCGCCTCTCCGCGAGAAACTCGAGGGCCTGTGGTCCGATGCACATGCACGCCGCGGGTGGTTGCTCCCGGTGTCGCTCCGCGAGGTAGCGTTCCATCACCGCCTCCTGCCCGGGGCCGGGGAAACGCACCGCATCGAGGAACTCGCCGAAGAGATCCGCCCGCGTGGGGCCGTCCGCGCTCGCGAACGCCTTGCGGATGCCTTGTTCGATCTTCTGGTTCGCGGGGAGAAGACGGTCGTTGGAGAACAACATCAGGACGCGCGGACGCTCCGCGGCACCCAGAAGGGCGGGCGCCAGCAGGAGCGGGAGAAAACGCGTCATGCCGGCTGTTCTAGCAGGACGGTAGCACGGCGGAAACCCCCAAAATCGGGTCGACTTGGTCACCATTGGTGCGGCGGTCCGGTTCCGGATTTCGGATGGCGGACCCCGGCGTGATGTGGCTACCATCCATCCGTGGCCCGCGGCGCGGGCCTCCCCACGAACCGTTCGCACGCCATGGACTGGAAAACCCTGCTCGTCATCGCCGTCGTCGTCGTCGTCATCATCATCGTCAAGAAAGCCGGCCAGGTTTCCGCGGACGACGCCCGCGGCATGCTTGGCAAAGGGGCCGCGGTCATCGACGTCCGCAGCCCGGGAGAATTCCAATCCGGCCACCTGCCGCAGGCGGTGAACATCCCGCTCGACCTCATCGAAACCGATCTGCCGCGGCAATACCCGGACAAGGGCCAGGTCCTCCTCCTTCATTGCGCCAGCGGGATGCGCAGCTCCGTCGCCGCGCGGAAGCTCAAGGCGCTGGGATATGCGAACGCCCACAACCTCGGCTCCTATCAGCGGGCCGCCGGGATCGTGGGTTCCCGCTGAAACCCGCCGCGGGGATGGATCTATCCAATCCGGTCGAAGTCCCGCCAGAACGCCGCCGTTTCCCTGTCGGACGGCCGGATTTCCAACAGTGAGGTCGTTTCGCCCGCTTCGAAGGTGTCGAAGTCGTCCGCGGTGCGGATGAGGTGGTGGGGCATGCCCCACAGTTTCGCGAATCCTGATAGATCGGCGGCGTGGGGATTGGTCATGCACTCGACGGCTTGGGCGCTCATGCTGCGCAGGCGGGGCAGGCGGGAGAAGATGCGACCGCCGCCGTTGTTCAGCACGGCGAGCACGCGGCCGCGGGGCTCGACCTGGCCGAGCGCGAAGCCGGCGGCGAGGTCGTAGAGCGCGGTGAGGTCGCCGACAAGGCACCAGGCATCGGCATGGAAGGCGGTGGCGCCGAGCCAGGTGGAGATCTGGCCGTCGATGCCGTTGGCGCCGCGGTTGGCGCGGACGAGTTGGACGGGCCGCTGCCACTGGGCGAAGAGGTTCCACTCGCGGATGGGCAGCGAGTTTCCGAGAAACACGGAGGAGCCGATCGATGCGTAGTGGGAGAGCTGGCGGACGAGCGCCGGCTCGCTGTCGGGGTAGGTTTCGATCAGCTCGTCGATGTGTGCGGCGCGGGCGGAGTTGCCTTGCAGGTGGTCGAGCGCGTCGTCGGCGGGATCGATCTCGCCGAGGGCGCGCAAGACCCGGCCGGCGTTGCCGCGGGTGACGTGGGATTCGCGGGCGATGCCGGGCAGGCCGTTGCGGCAGATCGACCAGACATCGGTTTTCTCCAGTTCTTCGAGGTCGCGCCAGAAGCGTCCGCTCGGCACCTCGCCGATGCGCAGGACCTTCCCGGGCGGAACGGATTTCAGCACGCGGTCCGGGTGGCTGATGGAAATCGGCTCGAGCGCCTCGCGCAGGCCGGAGGTGGCTTCGGCGACGACCGGCGCACCGAAGTCGCGGCAGAAATGGTAGACCTCCTCGCGTTCGTCGGGTTCGAGGCCGCCGACCATCACCACGATGCCGCGGAAAACGTCCTCGCGCAGCCAGCGGGCGAGGGTGCCGACGTCGGGACGGTCGTGCACCGGCTGAAACTCGGACGGCTCGCTGTCGGTGAAGTCATCGTCGCCGGGTTCGAAGTCCTCACCGAGCTCGACGTTCAGGTGGATCGGTCGTTTGCCGTCCCATGCATCGAAGCCATCGTCCTCGGCGTAACATCCGAACAGACCGGGTTGCTCGATCGTCTGCGGCGCACCGGATCCGCGGAAAGCGGCAGGGCGGTCGGCGGTGATCGCGACCAGCGGGCGTGCCTGGTAAAACGCCTCGATCACCGGCGGCAGCAATTCCGCCGCAGCGGTGCCGCTGGTGGTGACGACGGCGCACGGTTTCCCGGTTTCCATCGTCCGACCGAGGGCGAAAAACCCGGCGCTGCGTTCCTCAAAGTGCCGCCACACGCGCGCGCGGCCGGCGGTTTCCGCACGGGAAACTGCTTCAAGCAGAGCCGCATTGCGGGCACCCGCGCAAACGACGAACTCGCGCACCCCCGCGCCGAGGCAGCGCGCCACCGTTTCCACCGCCGTGTCCCATGTGTTCACGGCATCGTGCTAGCGCAGGGCGGGGAAAGAATGAACCGCAAAGTCGATGGCAGGGGGGCTTTCTCCGAAAGGTCCGTCGCACGGCGTTCCGCAGGTGCGAACGAGTCGATTCCTCTCCGAGCCGCCCCTCTCCGGACCGCCCGGAGAGCGGTCCCTGCCTTTTCCCCTTTGCAGCGGGCCGATTCCTCGGTTGGGTGGGGTGCCCCTCATGCGTTGCTTTTACTCGCAGGACCTCGAACTCGCGCTGCCGGCGGGACATCCGTTCCCGATGGAGAAGTTCCGCGTTTCCAAGGACATGCTGCTGGAGGGCGGCATCCTGCGGCCGGACGAGATTGTGGAGGTGAAACCGGCGGGCGGCCACCTGCTCCAGCGGGTCCATGAGGTCGATTACATCCGCAAGATCGAGAGCGGCCTGCTCGACCGCAAGGAGCAGCTCCTGCTCGGCTTGCCGGCCACGCCGCAGCTTTTCAAGCGCTGCGCGGTCGAAGTCGAGGCCACCCGGCTCGCTTGCGACGCGGCGATCTCCGAGGGAATCGGCGTCTGCCTCGCCGGTGGCACGCACCACGCGTTCCGTGGGCATGGCGAGGGTTACTGCGTGTTCAACGACGTCGCCATCGCCATCCGAGACATCCAGAGCCGGCACCCGAACATCCGCATCATGGTGGTCGATACCGACGCCCACCAGGGCAACGGCACCGCCGCCCTGCTCAAGGACGATCCGCGGGTGTTCACGTATTCGATCCACGTCGGCCGCAACTATCCGACGAAGAAGGCGGAAAGCAGTCTGGATGTGGAAACCACCCGCTACGTCGAGGGCGAGATGTATCTGAAACAACTCTTCACCAGTCTCGCCGACGCGCTCGACAAGTTCGCGCCCGATCTCGTCATCTGGGTTTCCGGCGCGGACAACCACCGCAACGACCGCTTCGGGCAGATGTTTCTTTCGCTGAAGGACATCCAGCGGCGTGACGAGGTCCTGTTAGGCGCCTTCGTCCGCAACCGCATCCCGGTGGCCGTGCTCTACGGCGGCGGCTACAACCGCGAGGCCCAGTTCACCGCGAAACTCCACCGCAACACCGTGGCCACCGCGAAGAAACTCGCGGCGCAATACCGGGGGCTGTGAGAGTCCTTCCCGATGCTTGAAACACGCCGGACGACCGCCTAGCGTCATGCGGAAATGAGGTCGCCCTTGAAGTTGATGGGAGGGGTCTGGCTGGTCACCGCTTCAAGCGCGATGGCCGGGATGACGGTGATCACGCTGACGGATGTCGCGAAGGCGCGGCTCGACGCGTTGTCATTCTTTCTTGCCGCATTCTTCGCGATCTCGTGGCTGGTGAAAATCGTGTGGAACCATCTGGCGAAGTCGCTCACGATGCTTCCCCGCCTCGACTACCGGCGCGCGCTCGGCTTGGTGTTTCTCTCCGGGCTGATGTTTTACGTCGTGCTGACGATGATTTCCGGAGCGCGCGAGTTGCTCACGCCGGGTGCATGGGAGAAACAAGGAGTCGGATACCGGATGCGCGAAGGGGCGGAGATTTCCTTGTCCAAAGACGAGCGACGCGCCGCGATCGCGAAACTGCGAGACTCGATCTGGGCTTACGCCAAGACGCACGATGGCGACGCGCCAGCGAGTCCCTTCGCGGCCGGTGTCGATGCGGAATCATGGCGGTTTCCCGGCGGTGGGATGTATTGCCTGATGCCCGGCGTGAAACCCGGCGGTGGACGCGAGGTGCTCGTCTATGAACCATCGGCGGCGGGAGGCAGGCGTTTCGTGATCCTCGGCGACGGCAGCATCGAGGACCGCGATGAAGGGAAGTTGAAACGTCAGATCGAAGACCGTCTCGAACGATGAGTCCGGAACCAAGCGCGCCGGTGAAACGAAAGGGCTGTTTGGGGCGCTTCATCCTGGTGGCTCTACTTGTGCTTCTTGTGGCCTATGGATCACTCATTCTTGCGAGAGGAACCGCTCTCTTGGAATTCGTCATCCGGGTGTTGATCGGCTGGGTGTTTCATCTCCGGGATGCCGGCCTTCCCGTGGTGATGGGAAACGCGGGCGCGCTGTGGTTTCCCCTCGCCTGCCTGGCGCTGGCGGGCTGGATGGCGCACCGGTTTCTCGTTTGGTGGGCGGCTGCGAGAAACCGGACGTGGAGACCAGGAACCTCCGCGTGTTTGGTCGCTTTGTTTGTCTTGGCGAGTGCGTCGGCCATCGCGATGAGCGGGGTGTTCCACCAGATGATGTGGCTGGCGGGGTCAAAGATCGTCGAGTCGAACCGGCGGACTAATCTGACCATGGCGATCAACAACCTGCGGCAGTTGTGGCTGGTCGTCATGGACTTTGAAGCGGAGCACGGCCGTCATGCGGAATCGCTCGAAGAACTGGTGGCGATCCAGCCGGATGTTGCGCCTCTGATCTACTTGAGGACGCTGGACGATGAAAGTCCGCCGGAACGGGTTGCATATCTCCGTCCGGACGATGCCTCGTTCCCGGCGCCGCTGTTTGTCGGTCCTTGGATCGACGGCAAGGTGCCGGTCGCGTTCACGGATGGTTCGGTGAGATCCGTGTCTGCCAAGGAGGCCACGCGTCTTCTCGCTGGAAAACCTGCGGAAAGCCCGGCCGATGAGTGAGACGAAGACAACGAAGATCCGGTGGCGGCGGGTTCTGATGTGGGCGGTGTTGTTGTTCCAAGCGGCGTTTTTCACCTTGGCAACGCTGTTCGTGTTTCCCGAGTTTCAGGTCGTCATCGAGTTTCTCTATCATCTGGCGTTCGGCTGGATTCCCTTCCTCTCGGGCAACCTTCCGAAGATGTCCTGGAACGCCGATGTGTGGGCACCGGGGCTCGGCGCGTTCCTTGTTTCGGCGGCGTTTCTCCATTTCATCGGACGCAAGCGGGCGCGGACGAAGACTCGGAAATGGAAGTTGTCCCAGACGTTGGCGCTGGCGGCGGTCCTTCCGCTGTTGTTTGGTGTTTCGTTTTTGATTCCCGGTGCCTTGTTGCAGGTGAAACGCCTTGCGACGGGAGGGCCGATCGTTGGATCGAGGTACGGAAAAGACATGGTCATCGGTTTGCTGACCCGTGAGGCAGGTGCCGAGTTGCGAGGTCATTTGGCGAAACATGGATACCTTCCCGAGTCGCTTCCTCCTGAACTCACGCATGACATGGAATTCATCTATCTTGGCGGAATCAATTGGGACGAATCATCTCCGGTGTTGATCTCGCCGGCCTTCAGCGCCCGGAGCGGCCGCCGCGAGCGGATTCTGGTGAACGCCGAGTTTCAAATGGAAACCATCCCCGCGGAAGATGCCGAGTTGTGGATCACGAGAGCCATCGACGCGCGAAGGTGACGGTTGCTATCGCGCCCCCTCGAAATCATTGAGAATGTCGAGATATCCACTGTAGGCATAGAGCCGGGCGTAGTCGCCACCGGTGATTTCCTTGAGCACTCCCAGATCGGTCATCTTCTTGAGAGCCCGGTTGGCCGTCGGGTGGGAAACGCCGAGCTTTTCACCGGCAGCGGTGGCGCTGGAGATCGGATGGCGCTGCATCCACTGGTGGAGCCGGAGCACGGTTGCGGACTCGCCGGTGAGGCGGTTGTGGTCTTCCTTGAACAGCGCGAGCAGACGGGTCGCGGTGCTCATGGCCTTAGCCGATGTGAAGATGACGCCTTCGAGAAAGAACCGGAGCCAGGATTCCCAATCACCCGTCTCGCGCACGTGTTGGAGAAGCCGGTAGTATTCGTCGCGGTGCTGCTTGAAGTGCAGCGAGAGGTAGAGCATCGGCTGGCGGAGCACGCCCTCCGCGCAGAGGAGGAAGGTGATCAGCAGGCGGCCGAGGCGGCCGTTGCCGTCGAGAAACGGATGGATTGTTTCAAACTGGACATGGGTGAGCGCCGCCTTGAGCAAAGGGCGGGTGCGTACGGGATCGTTGTGGATGAATTTCTCCAAGGCTCCCATGCAATTCATGACTTCGTCCGGCGGAGGTGGAACGAAGCGGGCGTTTCCAGGGCGGCTGCCGCCGATCCAGTTCTGGCTCCGGCGGAATTCGCCGGGTTGTTTGCCGCTGCCGCGACCATGCGCGAGCAGGCGGCCGTGGATCTCGCACATCATCCGCAGGCTGATTGGTTGGCCGGTACGCAGCAATTCGAGACCGTGCTGCATCGCGTCCACATAGCAGGAGACCTCGGTCACATCGTCCATGAGACCGGCGGGTGTCCCGTCGAGTTCGTGGCGGAGGAGGTCGGAGAGGGAGGATTGGGTGCCTTCGATCTGCGAGGAAAGCACCGCCTCCTGCCGGACATAGGTGTAGAGAAACAAATCCGGATCTGGCAGGACGATCGAGATTCCGTCCAGACGTCCAAGAGCGGTGGATGCCGCGTCCAAAAGGGCACCCAAATCCTCATCCAGCTCCACATCAGGGTGGGGAGGCAGGGGGGCGGGCACGAAGGCCCGTGCGGATTCTCCCACGGTCGAAATCGGCAGATAGTGGCCTGTGGTTCCTCGATTCATGGCATGAAATAAACGAAATCATCGAAATTCGTTCATTCGTGCATAGAGATCGAACGATTTTGAACATTTGTCGAGAAGATTGAACGAAATTTCCGATTTCCGTTCAATCTGTTGCCCTGATTGCACGGTGTCGTTCGATCCAATCGTTGTCCTCATTCCGCCACCGGCGGGGGGAACGGCTGCTCGGAGATGATCCAGTCCTCGTTTTTATCGACGAAGGTTTTCATCGCCCACTCGCTGGGGAGCAGGGCGACGAGCCAACCGTTCGAGTCGCGGGCGAGGGAGGTGCCGAGCGAAAGCGACGGCCGGGCCTCGGGGGCGAGCGGGTCGCCGGACTTCGGCTTGAGCCAGCGGGCGATCGACCAATCGGCCGGTTCGAGACGCGAATCGGCGGCGTATTCGTTTTCGAGGCGGTGCTGGAGCACCTCGAACTGGAGCGGGCCGACGGCACCGAGCAGCGGGATCTGGACCGGTCCGGCGTCGAGCAGTTTGAACTCGCTGGCCACGCCTTCCTTGAGGAGTTGTTCGAGACCGTCGCGGAAACGTTTGTATTTCGCGGTGCTCTTGTTGTGGAGGTAGGAGAAACACTCCGGGGCGAAACGAGGGATTTCATCGAACACGACGCCTTTTTTCGACGACAGCGTGTCGCCGATGAGCAGGTCGTAGTTGCCGGTGATGCCGACGACGTCGCCGGCGTAGGCGTCGTCGACGGTCTCGCGGTCGCGGGCGAAGAGCCGCTGCGAGTTGCCGAGGCGCATGCGGTCGCCGGCGCGGGCGTTGAGCACGTTCATGTCGCGCTCGAACTTGCCGGAGACGATGCGGATGAAGGCGACCCGGTCGCGGTGCTTCGGGTTCATGTTCGCCTGGATCTTGAAGACGAAGGCGGAAAACTCGTCGGACGCCGGGTGGATCGTGAGGCCGTTGGTTTCCTTCGGCATCGGCGGCGGCGCGAGTTCGAGGAAACGATCGAGCAGCATCTGCACGCCGAAGTTGTTCGCCGCGGAGCCGAAGAACACGGGGGTCAGCTCACCGGCCAGCACCTTTTGCACGTCGAATTCCGCGCCGGCGCCTTCGAGCAGCTCGAGTTCGTCGCAGACCTGCTGATAGACCAGCTCGTCCACCTTCGCCTTCACGGCTTCGTCCTCGATGCCGGAGACGGCCACCGGCGCGCGGAAGGCGCCGTGGGCGGTGCGCTCGAAGAGGTGCACCTGCTTGTTTTCCCGATCATAGACACCCTTGAAGCGCGGTCCGTCGCCAAGCGGCCAGTTCACCGGAAACGCGTGGATGCCGAGCACGTTCTCGAGATCGTCGAGCAGGTCGAGCGACGGACGGGCCGGGCGGTCGAGCTTGTTCATGAACGTGAAGATCGGCACGCCGCGGCGGCGGCAAACTTCGAACAGCTTGCGCGTCTGGCTTTCGATGCCCTTGCCGGCGTCCACCACCATCACGGCGGCGTCCACGGCGGTGAGCACGCGGTAGGTGTCCTCCGAGAAATCCTTGTGACCCGGGGTGTCGAGGATGTTGACCACGCAGTCCTTGTATTCGAACTGCAGCACGGTGGAGGAAACCGAGATGCCGCGTTGTTTTTCGAGCTCCATCCAGTCCGACGTCGTCGCGCGCTGGTTCTTGCGTGCCGTCACCGAGCCAGCGAGCTGGAGCGCACCGCCGTAGAGCAGGAATTTCTCCGTGAGCGTCGTCTTGCCGGCATCCGGGTGGGAAATGATCGCGAACGATCGGCGGCGGCCCACTTCCTTCTGAAGCGCGGGCGAGGGGGTGGCGAACGAGGAATCGGACATCGGCGGGCGGCAGGGGTAGGCCGCGCGACCGCCGGGATCAAGCCGGAAGGGGGAGGGAGCCGTAGGCGCGCTCGTGAGAGCGCGTCGGGTGGTTGGGAACACGCGTTCTCACGAACGCGCCTACTTCTTCGGCAGCGGCGGGAGGATGGTGGGTTTACCGTCGGAGCCCCAGACGGTGTCGGGGCCGGTTTCGAGGATCGGCTTGGAGCCGAGAATGGCGTCGCCGGTATTTGGATCGATAGGGAGCGAGGTGACGCTGCAGTCGGCTCGGAGAACGACGGCTTTGCCATCGTAGGTGGCAGGGTCGAAACGCGTGGTGCTCACGGAGTGTCCATCGAAGGCGAGCGGCGCGCAGGCCACGGGGCGGCCAGAGCTGCCGTCTTTCGTCGTCATCCCGCGGCCACCATCTAGGAAATAGCCGTAGCCGACCTCGCCCGCGGCGAGCATGGTGTCATTCGAGTCCATGATTTCATCCGCTTTCCGGGTGTATCCGGTGGGCGCGTAGAAAATGATCTCCATCGGGGCGGGACCCGTCACGATGAGCTGTCGGAAATGGACGTTCGATGATGTGCCGGTGAGGTCCAGACCCAGTTTGTTTTCCGGGGCGAGAAGCCCGGCCGTCCGCTCGTCGGGAAAACTTCCGTATTCGGATTCGAAATCCAATATGGACAAGCCGATCTGCCGCAGATTGCTGATCGCCCGGGTCTGATCCGCCTTGATCTTCTGCCGCAGGACCTTCGGCCACGTCCAGACGGCTGCCAGCGCAACGAGCCCCAGCAGGATGAGCCACTGCGCGGCGGACGAACGGCGCGGTTGTTCCGGATTCACGGTTTTTCGATCCCGTGTTCCGTCGCGAAGGCTTCGGCGGCGGCTTTTTCCGCGTCGGAATTCCTGGGCATCGATTTGTGGATCGCTTCGAAGGTCTGCTGGCGGGTTTTCCCGGCGGGCAGGGTGTTGGCCCATTGCACGGCGATGTCCGGTTCATAGGGAAACACGGTTTGGGCGTAGGCTTGGACGGCGGTTTGTTTGGCGGAGCTGTCCGGGGCGGTGGCGAGCCACTGGCCGGCGGCTTGGTAGTCTTCGCGGGTCCATTCCGAGGCGAGGCGGTGGATGCGTTCGTTGGATTTCTTCTCCGGCAGGTCGCTCCGGCCGAGCCATTCGATCCAACGGCCGCTGTCCTCGAGTCGCACCGAGTGTTCGATGTTTTGGGTGGCGGCGGTCAGTTCCGCCGGCGTGAGATTGGCGGAGTCGAGCCAGGTGGTGGTGCTTTCGTAGCCCGCGTTGCGGTATCCGCTGCCGAATGTCAGGGATCGCAGCCCGCCGTGGAGGGCTCCCTCGCGCATCGAATCGGACGCCCGGGCGGCCGCGTACGCTCGCAGCGCGGCGAGCGTGGCGGTCCGTTCCTCCGGCGTCCGTGCCGCGCCGGTGATGCGCGAGATGGCGGTTCCCGGATCACTGTGGGCGTCTAGTTCCGCCTTTCCATAAAGTTGTCCGAGCAGGTCGAACGCGAGCGCAGGGTCCTTGCTCGCCACGCCGGAGAGGAGGCTGGCCTTGGTCTCGTCATTGACGAGGTCCGGATGGCTCTCGCCGTTCTTGCGGACCCATTCGAGGGCGCCCATCGGATCGTCCTTGGCCCATGTGGCGAGAGCGCTGCCGACGATGTGTTTGCCCATCATCTCGCCCTGGTCGCCGAGCAGGTCGGACGATTCGGTGAACAACGAAACCGCCGCCCGCGGATGATCGCTGGCGAGCGACATGATGGAAAACATGATGAGGCCCTGGCGGGTCTCGTCCTTCAGGTTCGGCTCGTCGCGGACGGCCTGGATGACGGCTTTCAACTGCTCGCCATCGAGCGAGAGCATGCGGTCCATGAAGGTCATGATCCGTTTCATCGTCTCGGGATCGGGCTGCTGGCCGCGCTTCTCGACATCCTCCATTTCGCGGGCGAATGCGATGAACTCGGCGGCCGCTTGTTTCGCCTCCGCCTGCTTGTCTTCGCGGATGCCGCGTTTGGTGGCGAGCGGGCCGCCTCCCGCGCGGGCGGAGTCGGAGGAAATCCCGAGTTCCGCGGCTTCGGCGACGAGTTTTTGGTGGGTGCGGCGGACTTCGGACAGCTCCTGCCGGCCGCGCCAGCCGAGGGCGGCGGCGATGGTGAGAATGACGAGTGTGAGGGCGATCGAGAGTTTCATCGCGGGGGCTTATTTGAGTTTTTCGAGGATCTCCTCGCGGCGTTTTTCGTCGGAGATGAGGCCGGCGAGTTCGCGGGCAAGTTCCTTGTTTTCCCGGGCGTGCCAGTTTTCCAGGACGGGGACGAGCACGTCATCCCCGCCGCCGGCAGCTTGATACTCCTCCGCCATGGCGGCGGCTTCGGAGAACTTCATGCCGTTGCCGGAGTTCATCGCGCCGGACAAGGCCTTGCCGGTGGCGCGGCCGGCGGATCCCGGCGACTGGGCATCACTCCATTTCCGCAGCTCCTCAATGTCGTCTTGGGTGACTTTTCGCTGCTGGCCAAGGACTTGCAGTTTGTTTTCGGCGACGCGGTTGATCGTGGCGTCGCGTTCGGCGGGGGTGGCGTCGATGCGGTCGAGGTATCCGCTCAATTCGGAATATCCGCCGGAGTAGGCGAGCGAAGTGGCCCGGTTGGCGATGACGTCCGCCTGCTGGTCTTCGGGCAGTTTGCTCCGGACGAGATCGGCGAACGCCTTTTGGTCCTCCGGCTTCATGCCGTGCATGGAGAAGCCGGTCAGCGCCATGCGGCGCTCGTCGTCCGTCAGAGCGTCGAGGCGGCGGCCGGCGGCATCGGGATCTTTGGAAAGCAAAATGTCGATCAGCGCCCCTTCGAACCGCTGGCGAGGGCCATCTTTGCCATCGAGCGATTTGCTGTCGAAGGTGCCCTTGGCGATTTCCGCGTCGAACCACGTGATCGCGGCGGCGGAGTCTTTCTTCGCCCAGTTCGCGAGTGCGTTCATGAGTTGCCAGGAGGCGGCGCCGTTCCGGTCGCCGGCGCGGTCGATGAAATTCCGGAGCGCGAGTTCGGGATCCTTCTCGGCGATGGCTGCGATGAGGAATTGTTCGAGCATCGACCGTGTGTTTCCGTCGAGATCGAGCGCCGAGATCTCGTCGAGTGCGGCGACGAG
Source organism: Akkermansiaceae bacterium (assembly GCA_024233135.1). GTDB lineage: Bacteria > Verrucomicrobiota > Verrucomicrobiia > Verrucomicrobiales > Akkermansiaceae > Luteolibacter. The sequence goes on from JACKPZ010000018.1 coordinate 31,765, forward strand.
CTGCTCGTTGTCCATCGACATGATCTGTTGTTGGATGCGGATCATGGCGCGCATGTCCGGCATGCCGCCGTTGCGGTCCATGCCGCCGAGTTGATCGGCGATTTGTTTCCAATCGAGACCGTCGGGTTTCTTCATGGTCGCGGCGGCGGCGGCGCTTCCCGCGCCCTCGGAAGCGGCGGCTTCGCGGGCGGCGGCGATGTGTTTGCGGAGCGCGGTGTTTTCCTCTTCGAGCTTCGCAATCGAGCGCCGCTCGACGCCGAGCCATGCGATGGCGATCAGCAAGGCCGCGACCGGTGGGATGAAATGTTGGGTTTTCACGGGTGTTGCGGCCGTCTGTAGGCGTTCCCGCGCCGGGATGACAGCAAAACCAATGGTTTGCCGTATCGGATGCCGTGAATCGGAAATGGATCGGGATCGTGGCGTTGTGCCTGGCGCTCGCGGGATGGTGCCCCGGAGCGGAGCCGCTCCGCATTATGTCGTGGAACCTGCATCACGGCGCGGGCGTGGACGGCAAGGTGGACCTCGAACGCATCGCCGCGGTGATCCGCCGCGAGGAACCGGATGTCGTGCTGTTGCAGGAGGTCGACAAACATTGCGCACGCAGCGGAAACACCGACCAGGCTGCGGAACTCGGCCGCCTGTTGGAAATGCACCACGCCTTCGGCAAGGCTCTTGACCTCGGCGACGGCGAATACGGCCAGGCGATCCTCAGCCGTCATCCGCTGGGCGATCCGGAGGTCCACCGTCTGCCGGGCGGAGGCGAGCCGCGGATCGTTTTTTCCTGCCGGGTGGACGCGCCGGGCGGCTCGCTCACCGCGGCGACCTTGCATCTCGATCATCAGGACGACGGCCGGCGATTCGCGCAGGCGCAGGTGGCCTCCGCCGAGTTGTTGAAAACCAATGGGCCGGTGGTGCTGGGCGGCGATTTCAACGCGGGCCCCGAGAGCCGCACGCTGCGGGTCTTCGCCCAGGCTCCGTGGAACCCGGTGCCGAAAGCCGGTCCCGCGGCCACCCACCCGGCGGAGAATCCCGCCACGGAGATCGACCACATCATCCTGCGCGGGCTCGCACCGGCGAAAGCGGTGGTGGTGATCGACGAGAGCGCCGCTTCGGACCACCGGCCGCTGCTGGTGGAGATCAGACGCTGAGCGAGGCTGTCACTCGGCTTTCAACTCCATCACCTCGATGTTGCGGAACTCGACCGGGTGGCTCTCCGACTGGAGGCAGATGTAGCCTTCCGAGATCTCCTTCTTGCCGGCCACCTTGGCGAGTTCTTCGGCGTGGCTGTCGCCGCCGAGCACGGGTTTCGAATACTCGATGACGGTTTCGCCGTTGATGATGTGTTTGATGGTGCCGTTGCCGTGCACCTCGACTTCGAGTTTCACCCACTGGTCGCCGTCGTAGGTTTTGGACGTCGAGGTGATGCAGTGACGGGTGTCGAGCTGGCCCTTGAAATCGACGTGGGTGCCCGGGGTGCAGAGGTTGCCGGTGGTGCGCTCGCCCTTGCCGGTGCCGCCGAGCATCTGGACTTCCAGCGAAGTCGGGAAATCCTGCTCCTGCCCCATCATTTCCGGCGACTCGCTATGGATCATGACGCCGGAGTTGCGGAACGCCCAGCCGGGCCCGCCCTGGATCTGGTCGCCGGTGAAGCGGTATTCGAGCCGCAGCCGGTAGTGCGAGAAACTCGATTTGTAGAACAAATGGCCGAAGCGCTTGTCCCAGTTCTTGTATTCCGAGTAGTCCACCTTGATCACGCCGTTCTCGACGCGGAAGGTGTTCTGGAAATTCTCGCCCGCCTTGCAGCCGCGGATCTTCGGCGTCCAGCCGTCGAGGTTCTTGCCGTTGAAGAGGGAGACCCATTTGCCTTCCTCGGCGGATGCGGTGGAAACGAGGGCGGCGAAGGCCGGAATGAGGAGATGTTTCATGACAGATCGGTTGAGGGTGGTGCGATACGGCGCGCCCCGGCGGATTCTAACGCCGGATTCTCCCGACCGCGAAAATCACTCGTCCTCCGCCGCATCGCCCGCCGTCACGGGCACCAGCTTGCGGAAGTGGATCTGGCCCACGCGGCGGCCGTCGGTGCTGGTGACGCGCGCCTCGTAGCCGAGCACCTCCAGCGTTTCGCCCACTTCGGGGAAACGTCCGAGCTGCTGGGTGACGTAGCCGCCGACCGTGGTGACCTCGCCGCTCTCGAGCTCGAGCTCGGGCACGTGGTCGCCGAGGTCGTTGAGGGTCATCGTGCCCTCGACGACGAATTCCTCGTCGTTGATCCGGTTGAACGTCGAGCGTTCGTTGTCGAACTCGTCCTGAATGTCGCCCACGAGTTCCTCCATGATGTTGTCGAGAAACACGATGCCCACCGGCGTGCCGAATTCATCGACGGCCAGCGCGAGGTGCGCGTGCTCGCGCAGGAAGAACTTGAGCAGCGTGTCGAGCGGCATCGTGTCGGGCACGATCTTGAGCTCGCGTTTGATGCGCATCAGGTCCGGGTCCGGATCGTGGATCAGCTTGAAGAGGTCCTTGATGTGGATGAGGCCGATCGAATGGTCGAGGTGCCCCTTCACCAGCGGGAATCGCGTGTGTTTCGAGCGGATCGCGATGTCGAGCGTCTTGTCGAACGGTTCGTCGGCATCGAGCACGACGACCTCGTTGCGCGGCGTCATCACGTCGCGCACCCACAGCTCGTTGAGGCCGAGCGCGTTGATCAAGATCTCGCGTTCGGTTTCGGTGACCTCCTGCTGCTGGCCGCTTTGGGTGACGAGCAGCGCGAGTTCCTCGGCCGAGTGGATGTGCTCGCCCTCGCTGACCGGCTCGATGCGGCAGATGTGCTTGAGCACCCAGTTCGCCGTGCTGTTGAAAAACACGATCACCCAGTGGAAGCCCTTGAAAAACAAATGCAGCGGCGCGACCACCGCCATCGTCACGGCAAGCGCCTTGCGGATCGCGATCGACTTCGGCACCAGCTCGCCGAGCACCACGTGCAGGAACGTGAAGGCCGCGTAGGCCAGCACCAGCGAGGTCGGGTAGATCGCACGTTCGGGCACGTTGGCATACGAGAGCAGCGGCGAGACCAGCGCCGAAACGAACGGCTCGCCGAGGAATCCCAGCGCCAGCGAGGAGATCGTGATCCCGAGCTGGTTGGCGGACAGGTAGCCGTCGAGGTTGTTGACGACGTGCATCGCCAGCTTCGGATCCGCGCCGGACTCTTTCGCCTCGGTTTCGATCTGGCTCGGCCGGACCTTGACGATGGCGAACTCGGACGCGACGAAAAACGCGTTGAGCAGCAGGAAGAACAAGATCCCCGCAAGGTAGAGGATCGATTGCCCGACGGATGGAAACTCGTGCGTGGCAGCGAGCAGGAGCGGATCGGAAAGAAGGGGACTCACGGCCTCAAAGCTTTTCGTACACGCCTTGATCGCGCTTTTCGAGCACGGTGAACCCCGCCTTCTTGGCGTCGGAAACGGACAGCGGTTTGGTGACCTTGGGCGTGTTGACCCGTGAGATCACCTTCTTGACCGGGTTCTTGCAGAGTGGACAAACCTCAAGGGCGGGCCGGTCCACCGGACGTCGGAGTTCGAAACCGCGCGCGCAGATTCGGCACGAATGCTCGGGATCCTCGGCGGCTTCGGAGACGTATTCGTAAATGGGCATGAAGAAAGGCGCGGGCCGGGTGGTTTCCGCCCCACGCCTGGGAAAACTAGCTCGCGATGTGCCAGCTTACCAGCTCGACTTCGTCACGCCGGGGATCATGCCGGCGGAAGCCAGTTCGCGGAACGAGATCCGGGACAGGCGGAAGCGGCGGAGGAAGGCGCGGCGGCGGCCGGAGAACTCGCAGCGGTTGACCAGCCGGGTCGGGCTGGCGTCACGGGGAAGCAACGTCAGGCCGACGTAGTCTTTCTCCGCCTTGAGCTTCTCACGGAGCTCGGCGTATTTCGCGACGGTTTGTTTCTTGCGCTCGTTGCGGGCGATCCAACTTTTCTTAGCCATAATGCGGGGCGGGGGTATGTAGGGATTCAGCCCGCGGTTGCAAGCCCAAACTTGCCGAAATTTCGAGGCCCGCCCGATCTTCTCCCGGCCCGTGGTGTTGACAAAGTATTTCCGTTCCCTCAGAAGCCCACGTCCGTATCCGTTTGTCTTCGTTGGAAACCTGCTGGGAATTCGTCTAGATTCGATGTTTCCCGCTCCCGCGGCGATGGGTGCGGACAACCTGCCATCCGCTCCCGAAATGATCCCGAAGTTCCTCCTCGTTCTTGCCCTCGGATCGTCACTCTGCCTTGCGCAGTCGCCGCCCGCGTCCTTCACGCGGACGGTGACCAACGGCATTGACACCGTCACCGTCGACTACGTCTTGCATTCGGTCCGTGGACCGAATTTCTCCATCCTCGTCCAGGATTCAGCGGGCGCGCTCAACGCCCACAGCCCTGCGGAAAGCCGGATCTACCTCGGCACCGTGCAAGGACATCCCGGCGCGATGGCGGCCGGTCTGCTGAAAGCCGACGACACGCTCATCACCCGCGTGACTTTCGAAACCGGCGTCGAGTGGACCAGCACCGGCGGCGTCGCATCCGTCCGGGGCAACACCAACTGGACGCCCGCATGGCCGGGCGCCACCCCGGGGTCCGGGGGCGCGGGATCCGACGTCTGGGCCGCCGAGGTGGGCATTGACGCATCTTATCGCCAGTTCCTCGGTGCCGGTTCGGATGTCGATGCCACCGTGGAAATCAGCGAGTTCGCCGTGATGTCGACGAACCTCCTCTACCTGCGGGACGCCGCGATCGTCCACCGGATCGGCCGCTTGATTGTCCGTGCCGATCAGGCCCAGGACCCCTACGAGCCGATGGGAGGAGACACGGGCCTGTTGTTGCCCGGCGTGAAAGACCAGTGGAACAACGTCCTGCCCGCGAGCACCCACGACCTTGCCATGGTAGCCCGTCCCGGAGCCGGCGGCGGCCTCGCCTGGGTGGGGGCCATTGGAACGTCCAACCGTTATTCCGCCAACGGCGCCAGCTCCAACGGGGACTTCAACGTCATCTGGCGTCACGAGGCGGGCCACAACTGGGGAGCCGGCCACTTCGAAGGCGGCACCCCGGAAGGTCCGACGATCATGTCCGGCAACGCGCTCGGCCGGATGTCGAGCCCGGAGCTCTACAAGATCCTCAACCACCGCAACACCAATACCGCCGTTCTCGACAACCTCGGGCCCTATTCCTTCTCCCTGCCGCCCCGCGCGTCCGCGGACCCGGTGAAATTCGATCCCGAGGGCGGGGCGGTCGCGATCGACGTGCTCGACAACGACAGCGACTCGAACGGCGACACGATTTCCATCCTCTCGTTCGACACCACCAGCCACCGTGGTGCCGTTCTCGCGCTGTCGGCGGGCACAGGTCCCGGCGGTCGCGACGAAATCCAATACACCCCGCCCGTCAACTTCCTCGATGGCACGGACTATTTCCAATACCGCATCGGCGACGGCACCGGCCGCGAGGCCGTCGGCTGGGTGATGCTCGAACCCGAGTTCTCCAGCGAAATGCTCGCCCACTGGAACTTCGATGAGAATGCGGGCGCGACCGCGAAGGATGCATCCATCGGCTTCAACGACGCGGCCGTCTCCGGCACACCCGGATGGAACGCGACCGGTCGCGAACACGCCTGCCTCACCGTGAACGGCACGGACAACTGGGCCACCTGCGCTTCGATCGATTTCAACACCAACACCCTCACCATCGCCGGCTGGATCCGCCGCTCCGGCACGCAGAACGACTGGGCGGGCATCGCGTTCTCCCGCGCCGGCGGCACCGTCGGCTTCAATTTCGGTGGCGGCGGGGATGCCAACGAACTCCGCTACCACTGGGGTGGCGGCGGCAACAGTTCCTATAACTTCAATTCGGACCTCCTCGTGCCGGATGGGGTCTGGACCTTCTGCGCGCTGGTCGTCGAGCCCACCCAGGCGACGCTCTACATGAAACCCGACGGCGGACCGATGGAAACCGCGGTCAGCACCGGCACGTTCTCGCCCAACAGCATCAGCGGCGGTTTCCGCATCGGCGGTGACTCGAACAGCTCGACCCGGACCTTCAACGGGGACATCGACGAGCTGCGTGTCTTCCAGCGCTCCCTCTCCGCGGCCGAGATCGATTCGCTCGCCGGCGGCGGCGGGACCGCGTCGAATCCGGTTCCCGGCCGCGGCGGTGCGCTCACCCGGCCGATCACCGGCGACCTCCAGTGGAAGGCACCACCTTCCACGGTGTCTCAAAGCGTGTTTCTCGGAACGACCTACACCGCGGTGGAGTCGGCGACCACCGCCTCTTCGGAATACCTCGGAGACACCGCCACTCCGTCGTGGTCGCTCTCCGATCTGCCCGAGGGTGTGTACTACTGGCGGGTCGACTGCAGTGACGGCGTCAGCACCTTCGAAGGGCCGGTTTGGTACTTTGAAGCGAGCGACGACATCGTCGATGGTCTCGTCGGCTGGTGGCGCATGGAGGAGGGCGACGGGCCCGTCGCGCTCGATTCCTCGCCCAGCGGAGCCGAGGGGACGCTCGATCTCCCCGCATGGACGGCCGGCCGTCGTGGGGGTGGTCTTTTGTTCGATGGAAACGACCGCGTCGAATGTGGAACCGGAGCCTCCTTGTCGGGGACCACGCCGTTGACACTCGCGGCATGGGTGAAGGTCGACAATGGATACGCATCGTCGGCCATCGTCGTCCAACAGCGTGACGTCGCGGGGTTCAACGGCGAATACCAACTGTCCGTCCGCGCCAACGGCACCGTCGGCTTCTTCTTATATGGAGATAGCAGCACCCAGTTTGACTTTTCGGGAGCCACCGCCGTCAACGACGGACAATGGCACCATGTCGCCGCCACCCGCGATGGCGCGGGCAACGCGACGATCTACGTCGATGGTGCGGTCGACGGGTCGGTGACGGGCACCACCGTCCGCAGCCTGAGTCCCTCCATCAGCGTCGGCATCGGATGCGACACCCGTGACAGCAACAAACACTTCCACGGAAGCATCGATGACGTCCGCATCTACGGCCGCCTGCTCAGCCAGACCGAAGTGCAGTCCGTTCGCAACCGCGCGCCGTTTTTCGCCAACGCGGTGATCTCCGGCGCCGATGCGAGCGACGGGGTTTCCTACACCTCGTCGATCGCTTCCGAGGCGGACGACTACGATGCCGACGAAGCGCTCGTCTTCTCGAAAACATCCGGCCCCGCCTGGCTCGAGGTGGCACCCGATGGATCGCTCGGCGGAACCCCGTTGCAGTCCGATGTCGGCCCCAACGTTTTCACGGTCGAAGTCGCCGACGCGCTCGGCGTCACCGCCAGCGCGCAGCTCGAAATCGAGGTTCTCGAACAGAACGATCCCCCCGCCTTCGACAGCGACCCGCTCGACGGCGGCACCGTCTTCGAGGGAATCGCCTACTCCGGAACCCTCGACGGCACCGCCACCGATCCCGATGTGGGCGACACGCTCGAGTTCTCTTATATCAGCGGCCCGGCATGGCTCACGGTCCTGCCGGACGGATCTCTATCAGGCACGCCGTCGTCCGGCGATCTCGGACTCAACGTGTTCACCGTCCGCGTCACCGATTTCGCCGGTCTCTGGGATGAGGCTACCTTGAACATCACCGTCCTCGATGCCGATCCATCGATTTCGGTTTCCTCGCCCGCCGCCGGTCCCGTCGTCCCCTCGGGAGGGATCGTGGACATCACCGCCGCGGCATACGGCGGCATGCAGTCGATCACCGGCGTCGAGTTTTACGCCGACGGTGCCCTGCTCGGCAGTGACAGCAACGCGCCCTTCGAATTCACCTGGAACTCGCCCGCGCCCGGTCCGCACGCGCTCGTCGCACGCCTGCTCCACAGCGGCGGCCAACTCGACAGCGCGCCCGTTTCCATCACTGTCGCCGGCGACCAACCGATGTGGATCAACCCCGCCGGCGGATCCTGGCCCGTCGCCGGAAACTGGTTGCTCGATGACGTCGCCGACGGCGACACCGAGATCGCCGACTTCAGCCGCCTCGATCTGACGGCCGACACCGTCGTCACCCTCGACGGTGCGCGTGCCATCGCCGGGCTCTGGTTCGCCGATACCACGCCGAGCCATAACTGGACACTCGCCGATGGTGGCGGCGGGCCGCTCACCCTCCATGCCGCGGGCACGCCCGTGATGGATGCCGCCGACGGCACGACCACGATCTCGGTGCCTCTCGCAGGCACGCTCGGATTCGAGAAAACCGGAGTCGGAGCGCTCGTTCTAACAGGTGTCGGCACGTGGACCGGTTCCACCCTCGTTTCGGATGGCACGCTGGAGGTCCAGCAGAAATCCGGCGACGTCCCGTATGTCATCTCGCAGGGCGCCACGCTCCGCGTTGGCTACAATACCGGCCTTGGTTACACTCCCGGCCTCACGATCCACGGCAACGGCGTTTCCGATCCCGCGGGCCTCTACGTGCTCGATGGAAGGACGCTCGCCAGCAACAGCGGCATTCTCTTCGACACCGCGCCATCCACCATCCGCTCCTACGGCGGTGGGAACGCCTCGATCCGTGGCTTCGATGTGAACTCCGCCTGGTTCCTGCGGAACACTGCTGCCGCCTCGGGTTCGGTGGTCGATGCGTCCATCGGCGTGCAGACCGGCTACTATGGATATCGTATGCAAACCGACGCCGGTGCCGCCACCGCCACCGGCGACATCACCATCGAGGGTGTCATCTCCGGATCCGGCGGCGCGCAGACCGCGGGCATGCTCATGACCACCGGTCTCAGCAAGTGGGGCGATGGTTCGCTGCGGCTCACCGGCGCGTCCACCTACTCGCACGCCACCGCGGTGAACCGCGGCACGCTCGTTCTATCCGGTGGCGACGACCGCCTGCCCGTCGGAACCACCGTGGTGCTTGGAAACGGAACGAACGCAGGGAAACTCGTGCTCGACGGGATCTCCCAAACCGTTGCCGGACTGCACGACCATGGCACCGCGACTCCGAACTCGGTTGTCGGCTCGTCCAGCCCCGGCACTCTCGATCTCGATCTCGCGGCCGACTCCACCTTCGGCGGCGTGCTCGGCGGCCCCGACTCGGATGAGAACAACCTCTCGTTCACCAAACGTGGCGTCGGCGCCCTCACTCTCACGGGCGCGCACTCCTACACCGGCGCGACCGACATCGAAGAAGGCGCCTTGTGGTTGGCAAGCGGTGCCTCGCTTGATCTAACCGCAACCACCGTTTCCGCCGGCGCCACCCTCGGCGGCGAAGGCTCGATCGCCGGCGACGTCGCGCTCTCCGGCACGCTCGCTCCCGCGGGCGACGCGATCGGCAGCTTCCCCATCGGCGGCACGCTCACCGCCGCCCCGGGTTCATCGCTGGCGATTGAAATCGACGACTGGAACGGCGTGGCGGGCACGAACTTCGACCAGGTCGCCGCCACATCACTCGACATCACCGCTAACAGCGGCGAGCCGTTCGTCATCGACTTCGACGACACCGCGATCGGCGCTTACCCCACCGAGGCAAAGTCCCTGCTCATCATCGCCGCCGGAAGCGTCAGCGGATTCGATCCGTCCGTCGTGTCGCTCAACGTGCTCAGCGGAAACGCCACCGGTTGGTCGGTGGCCGCGGATTCGTCCGGCCTGTCGCTGGTCTATCAGCTTCCGAACACGGAGCCGTCGTTCGCCGGCCCGATCGACGGCGGCAGCCACCCGGCCGGTCAGCTTCTTTCCGGCGACATCTCGCCCGAAGCTTCCGATCCCGATGTGGGCGACACGCTCACCTTCAGCCTCACCAGCGGTCCCTCCTGGCTCACGGTGCTGCCCGACGGCAGCTACTCCGGCACCCCCGGCCTGCTCGAAGGCGGTGTCCACATCGCCACCGTGCGTGTCACCGACACGGGCACCTTGTTCGATGAAACCACGCTGACGATCACCGTCACGCTCACGCCCTATCAGCAGTGGCTGGTCGATACCTACGGCGTGGACGCGGAAAACCCGTCGCTCGCCGGCGACCTGCTGGATCCCGATCACGACACGCTCACCAATCTTGAGGAACACGCCTTCGGCACCGACGGTGACGCAGCCTCCGCGCGCCCGATCACCGCGCGATTCGAAGAAGGAGAGGAGCCTCCCGGTTTCCGCATGATCATCGACCGCAATCCGCTCGCCACCGATGTGGAGTTCGTCGTCGAAGGCACATCCGATCCCTCGTTGCCCGGATCTTGGACCACCGCCGGCCTGGTCATCGACGAGGACACACCCACCCGTCTCACCGTGCGCGACACCATCGGCGGAGCGAAGCGCTTCCTGCGCCTGCGGCTCGTGCGCGTGCCGTAGGCGGGTTTCAGAGGCTCTCCGCGGTCTGTTCCGGTGACGTGAGCCCCGGCGGCAGCTCCATGATGCGGATGTTGCGGAAGTGGATCTCGGATCCTTCGGACTCGAGGCAGATATATCCTTTGCGGACGGAGGAGTCGCGGATGCCGTTCACGAATTTCCCGTTGATCGAAAGTTTGATCGCTCCATCGACGCAGACCACCGTGTAGCGGTTCCACTTGCCGTGGGGCCGGCAGCGCGGCTCCTTCGACATGCTGCGCGTGCCGCGCGGGTTCTCCGGTGTGGCGGTGAGGCCGTTCGCTCCGAACAACTCGCCGCTCACGTAGCCGGGATGGCGCGGCTTTCCATTCGCCTCCGGGTTGAGGTGGATCCAATCGAGTTCCAACATCTGCACCTCCATCCCCTTCGGCAGGCCGCCCGCGTTGGCGGGCTTGCCCTCGCTCCACACGAAGATCCCCGAGTTTCCTCCGGGTTTCATGTGACGCCATTCGATCTGCAGGATGAAGTTTTCGTATTGTCTCTCGCTGCGCATCACGCCGATCGGCAGGCCGCTGCAAACAAGGATGCCGTCCTTGACGCTCCAGGTTTCCGGCGATGTGTTCACGTCCACCCAGCCGCTGAGGTCTTTGCCGTTGAACAAATCGACCCATTGCGGGACGGCCGGAGTTTCTTCGCTTGCGGCGAGGGCCAGGCTGGTTGCTAGAGCGAGGGGTGCGAGGAAAGATAGCGCGCGTTTCACGGGATGAGATCGGATGGTTTGGGGAAATCAGCCGACCAACGGCCAGCCCTCGCGGTACGACCTGCGGAGCAGGGCGTCGGTCGTGGCGTCGCCGGTGCTGCCTTTGGTACCATCGTAGGAAACAGGCTTGCCGGCACGGTAGGCAACGAGGCCGAGCAGCATGGTTTCGATCATCCGGCTGGCGTAGTCGAAGTTGCAGGATGTCGTTCCGCCGTCTTTGCACGCCTTGATCCACTCTTCCTGGATCGAGAATTTCCCCCGCACCCCGGTGCGGCTGAGCCGGGCGTCGCGCGGCGTCCCGGCCGGGATGAAGACATGCGATCCCGGATCGCACACCAAGGTGCCCTTCGTGCCGTGATACATCGACCCGTGGCCGATTCCCCGCAACGCGGTATCCGTGGGTGGCTCGGGCATCGCGCCACCCTGGTGCCAGCGCAGTTCGATCTCCTTTCGCCAATCGTTGGCGGGGATGGCGAAGGTCGTCCGCAGGCGCACCGGAGTGACGTCCGGGTGGAACGGCTCGCCGTCGGCGGAAATCCGGGTCGGCAGCGCCGCATCAAGGGCGTTCCACGCCAAATCCATTGTGTGCGATCCCATATCTCCCACCTGGCCGGCACCGAAGTCCCAGTACATGTTCCAGTTGAGACAATTGCTGCCCGGCACCTGCGCGGAGTCGAAGTCGCCGAAGTATCCGGGATTGTAGGGATGGGCGGGAGCCGGCCCGAGCCACAGGTCGTAGTGGAGAAACTCCGGGGGCTCGCCCGCGGCGGGAAGATATCCGGGTTTCGGAATCTCGCGGTTGCCCCAGACATCCACCGATTTCAACTCGCCCACCACCCCCTCGCGGATCAACTCGCGGACCTTCCGGAAATTCTCGTTTCCATGAAGCTGCGTGCCCACCTGGGTGGCGAGCTTGCCTTGCTGCTCGAGAAACGTCGCGCGCACGCTGCGTGCCTCCTCCACCGTGATGGCGAGCGGTTTCTCGCAATACACGTGTAGCCCGCGGCGCATCGCCCAGATCGCGATCGGGGCGTGGGTGTGGTCGGTCGTGGCGCAAACGATGCCGTCGAGCCCCTCGTGCTCGAGGCAGCGGCGCCAGTCGTGATACGTTTTTACTCCTGGAAACTTCTTTGCCGCCGCGGCGAGGTTTCGTTCGTTCACATCGCAGAGGGCCACGATGTTTTCGCCGGAAACCGAGTCGAAGTGGGCCATGCCGCGGCCGCCGACGCCGATCAGGGCGAGATTGAGCTTGTTGTTGGGAGAGGTCCGGCCCGACGCGATCCCGGAGGGAAGGATCAGCAGTCCGGCGGCGGATTGTTTCAGGAAACTGCGGCGGCGCATGGTGGTGGAGATTCTCAAATTCGAAACAACGAGGATGGGTCCAAAAACGCCACGGATACTGTGTTCTTCTTGCCTGTTTTTCAAACAACCACGGCGGAGCACGCCTGTCATGGGAAGTCCGTGAATCTGATAGAACGCGGGTTTGATGATTTCCTTGTGCTTCGGACGCGTTGGCGGGATAGAGGTGGGTCCCGTCGCCGTATCCTTTCCTTCACTGACTCCATGACCATGAAACGCCGTCACTTTCTCCGCATCGCCACGCTTGCCCCGGTGGCCGCCGCAGCAGCAAACCCGGCGGCCGAGCCCCTGCCACCGGTGATCGGCCCGTATCTCCAGCATCCCTCACCCGGCGTGATGACGGTGATGCTTCTTACCAAGGGTGATGGCGAGGTGGCCCTTGAAGTCAACCGTGGCGGTGAACGAACGGTGGAGGGAACCGCCATTCCCGGATGCGAATGGACGGTGTGGAAATCACGAATCGAGGGACTTCGTCCCGGCGCGGAGGTGGACTATCGCGTGCGGTGGAAACAGGATGGGGCGGAGCGTTTCGCATCACCCGTCCATCGGTTCCGGGTTCCGGATGCCACGGCGGAGACCTCGCGTTTCCTCGTTTTCAACGACGTCCACGACCACTTGGAAACGCTCGCCGCGCTGCTCGAACACGTCGATGACGGCGACCATGATTTCACCTGTTTGTTGGGAGACATCTGGAACGATCCATCGCCCCGCAATGGTGCCGAAGTGGTGTTCCGGACCCTCGATGCATTGGTCCGTGGGCTGGATGCCGCGTCCAAGCCGTTCTTCTACATCCGTGGAAACCACGAGCTGCGCGGCGGCTTCAAGGATCGCCTCGCCTGGCTCTTCGATATTCCAGCGCTCGATCCCGCGGCGAAATTCGACGAGCAGAACTGGTGGCACAGCCATCGGATCGGACCGTTCTTCCTCATCGCCACCGATACCGGGGAGGACGACGGGTTCCACACGCCGAAGGACAGTTACAAGCGGCCCGAATTCTGGCAGGGCTACCGCAAACGCCAGGTGCCCTGGTTGGAGAAACTTGTCGGGGAGAAGGCCGCCGGCGACGCTCCTTGGACGGTCTTCCTCGGTCACATCCCGCTCTTCGATCCCGCGAGCTGGCATTCCGATCCCTCGCGCGAGTTCTGGCGTCCCGTGCTGACCCGGACACGGATCGATCTGATGCTCGCCGGCCACGACCACTCGTGGAAGTTCGTGCCGGAGAACAAACCGTTCGAGTTGAAGAAGACGGACGCCGAGGGCAATCCGACGGTCGAGAGTTTCACCCCCGAGTGGCCGATCCTGATCGGCGGCGGACCGTCGATCCGCGAGGGCACGGTGATGAAGGTGAAGGCCGATCGCCGCGGGCTGTCCGTCGATCTTGTCCATACCAGTGGCAAGGTCCTGCACGAGGTCCGGATGAAGGCATGAAACGTCCGGCGGTCGCCTGCAGGTCCGGACCGCGGGCTTCGAGGTGTTTGGTGGTTTCCTGCAATGCGGCTCGCGTGACCCATCTGTGGTCCTCGCTCCCGCCAACCGCACCTTTCCCAGCCGCATCCTCGATCATGTCCGAACTCCGGAGGCCCAGAAGGGATTCCTCGAGCGGATCGACTTCATCCTCACCGATCCCGCCACCGCGGCGACCTGCCGCAGCGTCGACTACCCCGCCGATGCGGAACTCGACACGATCTCTGACCACGATCCCGTCATCGCCCGCTTCGGGCCGCGGAGGGGAAACGGGCGGCCGGTGGAACGTTCGACCGATAGAGCGGAACGCCATGCCGGGGCCGCCATCTTCATTCGCCGCAGCCGAAATTCGCGCGGAAATCGCGCGGCGATCGCCCTGAGCGGCGGCTGAACCAGCGGGAGAACGAAGCGAGGTCGGAGAACCCGAAGGAAGATGCCACCTCCTTGATCCGGATGCCGGGTTCCAGCAGCTTTCGCGAGGCCGCATCAAAACGGATCCCGTCGTGATACTCGCCGAGTGTCCGGCCGGTCGATTGCTTGAGCAAACGGTCAAGCTGCCTCACGGACAGGCCGACTCTTGCCGAGATCGAGTCGCGGTCGAGCGGCTCATCCGGCGGCATTCCCGCGATCGACCGCAGCGCCTCCTCGATTCGTGGATCGCCCAGCAGTCCGAGATCGGGGGTCACCCCAAGTTCGCGCATCGTCTGCTCGAACGAAGCCGCCCAGCGGGCACCCAATTCGAACAATCGTGCTGCATGGGAGAGGGTCAGTTCGCCGAGGCCCAAATAGTAGGACGATGTCGTGGTGAGGGCCGTGGTTTCCTCGACGATGTCGCGGGCCTCCGCCTCCAACCATGGCAGATCCCCAACGCCGGCGACACGGGTGAGCCCGTGGTCGAAAAGATGCCGGCCGTCCGGCCACTGCCAGTTGATGGTGATCGAAAGGAAATGGAACGGGCCTTCGAAACGTTGCTCGCGCTCGCCGGGTCGCGGAAAGATCCATTCGCCGGCGGCCGCCACGTGTTCCACCCCGTCGTGCCGGACGATCGCCCGTCCATCCAGCACCAGCCACGCGCTGTTCTCATTCGCGTTCAACTTGCAGCCGACTTCCGCCGCATGATCGGCGGTCCAGCTCCGCTCGAGCGCCCATAGCAGGATTGGTCGGGTTTCCTTCAGTCGTTCGTAAGAGATTTCCATCGGCCCGCGGGATGTCCAGATCTGTCAAATCCATGTCCGAACCGGCAAACCAATTCTGCTTTTCATCGCATGCGGGCCGATGCGATCTCCGGGGTTTTCCTATGAAACGCCTTCCCATCCTTCTGACCGCCGTTCTCCTCGCAATCGTTCCCACCGTAGCGCGCGAGTTGTCCTTCCTCCCGATTCCCGTGGTCCGCGCCGATCCTGGCGGCCTCGATCTGGTCAAGGTCAAGGTCGAGGACCGCGACGAGTATTTCCTGATCGATACCGGGTGCGCCCGTTCGATGCTGTTTTCCACCCCGCTCGCCAAGGAGCTCGGCAAGGAACTCAAGCCCGCGGGCCAGCTCGGTGGGATCGGCGGCAAAATGGACGCATACACGACGGATTTCGAAACCGTCATCATCGGCGGCAGGCTCCGCGTTTCCGGCGCCTCGTCGATGGTCGGTGCCGTCGATCATCTCGAGTCTCTGCAGGTCGATGGTGTGACTGCGAACCCGCAGGGACTACTCGGCGGGAAGATCCTGACGTCCGCCAACGCCGTGTTTGACCTCGGTGGCGGGCGGATCCTGGTGCCCGGCGAGGGCGTCGGCGCGGATGACTACCGGACGGCGATGACGTCGCAGGGCATGCGCATCGTGGAGTTGAAGAGCGGGAAACACGATCTGCCGTTCGTCGGGGTGGAGATCGGGGGCGAGCTTTTCGCATTCCTGATGGACACCGGTGCGAACGCCAACACGATCGAACCGTCGCTGGTCGAGCACCTCGGCATTCCGACGGAGGCCTCCGACGTGGAGGTCAAAGGCGCGGGCAAGGTGGCCGGCGTGTCCCGCGCGAGCGTCGATACGCTGCGCATTCCGGGAGGTGTGGTCCTGAAGAACGTTCCGTTTCATGTGATCGCCACCGGAAGTGACCAGCTCGCACCGGAGGGCATGAAAGCAGGCGGCATCCTCGGCTCGCGCCTGCTCCATCAGATCAAGGCGCGCATCGACTTCGGCAGCCGCACGCTGGTCCTTCCGAAGTGATCGGACGCGCCAAGTTTTTGTCCCCACCCGCCAAGTGATGTTGCTCGCGGCATCCTCCGGCGGGTGTTTCGTTTTCGCGTTCATGAAGCGCTTCCTGCCTTTTCTATTCTCGACCAGCACGCTCCACGCGGAGTTGTTGAATCCCTCGTTCGATGATTCTCCATTCAACAGCGGCTGGACGTCGTCCGGCGCTTCCCAAGGCGCCTCGTTGATCGGAGACGCGGGAAACTGCGCGACGCTCACGTCCGGCGGCTCGATCCATCAGGATTTCGCGGACGATGCGAACGACGCGCTTTCGAGCTTCCAGATCACCTTCGCCCTTCAGGTCGGCACCCTCGACACCGCGAGCCGCCTCCGCCTCCGTGGGGACGGCAACGCCACCGACATCATGACGCTGCGACCGGTCGCGACGGGCATCGATGTGTACCGTGGGACCGCCTCGGGTGGCAGTGCGTTCGAGACGGCGCTGAACGGTTTCCCGCTGGCGGCGAACTCCACCGTTTACGTCCGCCTCACCGGCACCGACTTCGCGCTCGCCGGACGCAAGTTCACCGTGGGCCTTTCCAACGACGGCACCAACTTCACCACCAGCGGTGAACTGACCGTCTTCCACTCGGCGGCCGTTGGCACGCGCTTCGAGACGATCCGTTTTGATACGACCTCGGGTGGCGGGATGGAAATCGACGCCGTGGATCTCGTCTCGAACGACCCGCCTCCGGTTCCGCCGGAAACGCCGGTCGTGCGC
The DNA here is from genome assembly GCA_024233135.1 of Akkermansiaceae bacterium. Classification (GTDB taxonomy): domain Bacteria; phylum Verrucomicrobiota; class Verrucomicrobiia; order Verrucomicrobiales; family Akkermansiaceae; genus Luteolibacter. The sequence continues at coordinate 48,611 of JACKPZ010000018.1, forward strand.
GAGATCTCCGGCGTCTATCCGCACCTCGCGATGACCAACTCCCACCTCGAGTGCGGCGTCGGCGCGGTCGTGCCGTGGGCGGACAAACTGTGGGTCATCACCTACGGCCCGCACCTCGCGAATGGCAGCACCGACAAACTCTACGAGATCGCCCCCGACCTGAGCCGGGTGATCCGCCCCGAGTCCGTCGGCGGCACCCCGGCGAACCGGATGATCCACACCGAGTCGAACCAGCTGAACATCGGCCCGTATTTCATCGACGACGAGCGCAACGTCCGCGTGCTCCAGCCGTCGGCCGCGCCCGGCCGCCTGACCGCCACCGCCCGCCACCTCACCGATCCGAACCGCCTCTACATCTTCACGATGGAGGACGGCGTCTATGATGTGAACCCCAGCGACCTGTCGTTCATCACGCGGTACCCTGATGTGCAGGGCACCGGCGATCGCTTCCTCTTCGGCTACCACGGCAAGGGAGCCTACACCGGGCAGGGCAAGTTGGTCGTGGCGAACAACGGCCGCCCGAACAACCAGGGCGTGCCGACCGGGGCCGCCGGTGTGCTCGCGACCTGGGACGGCACCACGGTGCAGGAAAACGGCGGCGGCTGGTTGCAAGATGGCGGCTCGGATTTCTTCAGCGGAAACGGAGCCGCGGATGGCGCCGTACCGCCATCGCCGCAGCCGCAGTATCTCCACGGCTGGGTCCAGGTGACCAAAACCCAGCACTGCGAAGTCACCGGCCCCGGCGGCATCTACGGTAGCTCGGACCCGGAGAACGATCCCATTTGGTCGACCGGCTTCGATGCCAAATCGGTGATGCTCCACGTGATGGAAGGCGGCCAGTGGAAGGTCTGGCGCCTGCCCAAGGCGTCCTACACGCACGATGGCTCGCACGGGTGGCACACCGAGTGGCCGCGGATCCGCCAGCTCGATCCTTCCGATGCCGCATCGCCGTACCTGATGCACATGCACGGATTGTTCTACGATTTCCCGAAGACCTTCTCGGCGGCGAACTTCGCCGGACTCGAGCCGATCAGCGGCTACTACAAGATGCCCACCGACTACGCGATGTGGAACGGCAAGATCGTGATGGGCAAGAACGACGCCTCGCAGTTCAACAACGCGCTCGCACTAAAGGACCAGTCGAACCTGTGGTTCGGCACCATGGAGGACGTGGGAAACTGGGGCGCGCCCAGCGGCCACGGATCCGTGTGGATGAACGAAGCGGTGAACAACGGTGACATTTCCGACGCCTTCCTCGTCTCCGGTTTCCCGCAACGCACGCTCCACCTGCGCAACACCGGCGCGTCGTCGGTGGATATCGAGATCCAGACCAGCGCCGGCACGCCGAGCTGGACTCCCGTCCGCACCATCAACGTGCCCGCCGGCGGCTATGTCAGCGAATTGGTCAGCGACCTCGCCGCGCCCTGGGTGCGCCTCGCCTGCTCTGGCTCGACCGCCAACCTGACCGCCTTCTTCCACATGTCCTCGCCGTACCCGCATCCGACCCCGGCGTCGGTCGGCAGCGATGAGTTCGCGGCGCTCGCCGACATCCGCGACACCCGCTCGATGTCCGACGGCATGGTGCGCGTGATGAACAACACCGAGTTGCAACTCGAGTTCGCCTCGTCGAAAACCGATGGCTCGGGCTCCGCGACGCAGAACGGCTACCACCGCATCGGTGCCGGTCTGGTGTTGAACGATGTCGATGACGCCACCGCCGAAAGCTCGATGCGCTCGAGCGCCGCGCTGACCCAGGAGTTCGGTTCGGACGACGCTTCGGCGTGGGTTTCCGAAGGCTCGGTGAAGTTCCGCCTGCCCAAACTCGACCCGCTCTACGACCAACCCTTCGCCGCCGGCTGGGCGCGGGGCATCCGCGAGGTCGTCACCGAGCGCGAGTTGCTCAATTGCCACGGCACCTTCTACGAGGTCCCGCGCGACAACTCCGGTGGCATGCGCAAGATGCGCGCCATCACCACCCACGGCAAGCGCATCACCGACTTCGCCTCGTGGCGAGGGCTGCTGGTGCTCACCGGCGTGCTCGACGATGCCCCGGCGTCCGACACGCTGGTGCGGAATGCCGATGGTTCCGCCGCCCTGTGGCTCGGTGAAGTCGATGACATCTGGCGCATGGGCGAGCCGCGCGGCAAGGGCGGTCCGTGGAAGGAGACCGTCGTCGCCGCCAACACCCCGTCCGATCCGTATCTGATGTATGGATACGACCGGAAGGAACTCACCGTGAGCGCCACCGATGCCACGACGATCACGGTCGAGGTCGACTTCCTCGCCGACAACACCTGGTCCACCTACCAGACCTTTGAACTCGCCGCCGGCGAGTCGGTGACCCACGTGTTCCCCGAAGGCTTCCACGCCCACTGGGTGCGGGTGAAATCGAGCGCCGCAACCACTGCCAGCGCGCAGTTCATCTACGGTCCGGCCGATACCCGCGACGCGTTTCTCGACTGGGCCCGCGACCAAGGTCTCGCGACCGGAGAGGGACGGTCCGCCATCATCGAAGATGACGACGATGGGGACCACCTCGCGGTTTCCGTCGAATACCTCGTCGCGGGCGGTGATCCGTCCGAGTTCACGGCGAATCCGGTGATTGCTTCGGACAGCGAGGCGTCGGTGGTGTTGCGGGATCTCTCCATCGAGACGACGATGACAGTCCGTGCTGAGATTTCCCGCGACCTCAGCGACTGGGTTTCCCAGACGGTCGAGCTTGAGCCGAGCCCCGACCAATCCGGCGTGGACGAGGGATTCATCCGCTACCGAATCATCCTCCCGGAGAACGAACCGCGCGAGTTCGTGCGGCTGAGCGTCGGCTGAGGGAAAGTTTTTGTCGCAGCCCGTCAAGCGACGGACCTTCCCGGTCGGCGCATCTCTGCTCGAATTCCGAAAAACCCAAAACCGTCCGCCAATGAAAACAACCGTCCGACACTTCGTCCTCGTGCTGGCCCTTGCGGTGCCTGCCGCCGCTTCCAGCTACCAGCAATCCGTCGTCCGAGACACCTACATCCGCAATGATGGAACCGGTGGGGTCCAAAACGGAGATGCCGACAACGAAGTGATGGTCGGGTCCAATGGCGCGACTTCCAACCTTCGGCCGCTGCTTGGCTTCGATGTTTCGTCCATCGTCAGCGACGTGAACACCATCGGCGGCGGGAACTACGCCAACCTGGTGATCAGTTCGGCCACGCTCACGGTTTACGAGCGCCGCGGGCGCGCGAACACGGTGAACGTCATCGTCAATGGATACGGGTACAACTTCAATCCGGCGGTCTCGGTCTGGGCGGATCCGGACGGGGATGGCAGCAATCTGACCGGCGATACCGCCGCCGGTGGCACGCCGGGCACCCTGCTGGGCAGCCAGTCGGTGACCTGGGATGCCACCGCCGACAACCAGAGCGCGGTCGTGAATCTCACGTCCGACGATCTCGAAGCGCTCATCGCCGCCAACATCGCAGGCAACGTCAATTTCCTCCTCACCACCACCACGCCGACACAGAACTTCCTTTCGATCACCAGTGACCAAAGTCCGACCACGGCCCGGCATTCGGTCCTGGCCATCGAGTACACCGTGAATCCCGCGGGAGGTCCGACGTTCGAACTCGACCCCGCATCCCCGGATCCGGACTTCGCCTTCCCGCTCGCCGATGCGGACGACTCGCCGCTCACACGGACGGTCCGCTACAAGCACACCGGTGCTTCGGGAAACATCACCGTGAGCGCGGTAACGCTGAACAACGACGCGGGCGGCGTCTTCACCATCGACAGCGTGGTTCCCGCGGCCGGCAGCACGCTCGCTCCCGGTGAAACAATGGACATCACCATCGCGGCGACCAGCTCGGCGGGTGGGGACTTCACCGGTGAACTTTTCGTCGATACCGATGCCTCCGGCCAGGACAAGACCGTCCCGCTGACGGCTTCGTTCTACAAGAGCGGAGAGCTGCGGAACACGGGATCGAGCATGATCACGTCGCTCGCCGCCTGGGGCGGGGGATCGACCTGGGTTTCCCCCGGCCTTGTGGTTCCGGAAGGCGACGGCATGGCGCGGGTTCGCGGCGCGGGTGATCCCGCGGGCACCTCAAGCTCGCTGTCGCAGGCTGCGGGCGTGCCGGACGGCCTGCCCGAGTGGACGCTCGATTTCCGCTTCGCTCCCGCAGACTCCTCCGAGTTCGTGACCTACACCGGCAACGAGGCCGACGGCGGATTCACGGACCGCACCTTCCAGGTTGTCGTTCAAGGTTCCGACGTCGTCCCCGCTACAATCGATTTCAACGACACGGTCGCCGCGGAAACGCTCATCAACCTCGCCTACATGCCGGACGGCATCACGTCCGGCGGCCTCGCCGGGTTCTATCTTTTCGATGGAGTCAGCGACACCTGGCAGTTGGTCGATTTCAACGGTGACGGCAGCGCGCTGGTCCTCGATGGATCGATCGACCTTGACAACGACGGGGCTCTCGATGCCGCTGCCGGCGACACGGTGAACGTCCACCGCCTGACCATCCGCGGTCGCGGCTTTGGCAGCACCGGCGCCAGCTACGACCTCACCCTCGACGGCCCCGGCGCCGGTTTCCCGAAAACGGTGACCGGACTGACGGTGGCCCACTCGCTCGCGGTCGATGCCTCCACCCCCGCGGCGTATGCCTTCATCGCTTCCGACACGACGGCAGATTCGAACCTCGAGGCGGGCTTCTGCACCCCGTTCTGGGTCGATGAAGTCGGCTATTTCGCGGGGGACCGTCCGGCGCAACGCCTCCTCTTGTTCAATCCGCCCGCCGTTCTCCGGTCGCTGAACGGATCGGTGCCCGCGCAGACGATCACGGCGTTGAATGACGGAACATCGACCGGGGTGGAGGTTTCCGGCAGTATGACCGGCGCGCCCTCCGTGACGCTTGGCACCACTCTTCCCGTCACGGTTCCGGCCGGGCAAACCGCTTCCGTCATCGTCACTTTCGATCCGGACACGCTGGGCGCTCCGGATACCGTCGCGCTGGCGCAGCTCGACCTGAGCAGCGATGACCCTGCTCTCGCGGCCGTCGCATACCCACTCACCGCAACCAAGGTGAGCGATGCCAATCTCGTCCCGAACGGTGACTTCGAAACCGATTCCAGCGGCGGTGTCTTTCCGCTCGGCTGGGGCGTGACCGGCACGCCGACGGAGATCGCCTCGTTCATCCCGGGCGAAGGCTCGGCGGTGTCTCTGGCACCGGGGCAAGAGCTCTCGCAGGACATCTTCCCGACCGGGTTCGACGGTCTGTCGAATTTCCAAGCCGATTTCGCCTTCCGCTTCAGCCAGGAAGATCAAGTCCACCGTCTCCGCGTTGAGGGGGCGAACGGTCTTGATCGACTCACCCTGCGCCTGATCGCGAACACCGCCGCCGATGACAGCATCGACGCCTTCAATGCCGGAGTCTGGGCGACCGCGGTCGGCGGATTGAGCCTGGATGTGGACACGACCTACTTCGTCCGCGTGATCGGCCACGACTGGGGGGCTGCCGGTGCCGGCTACACTGTCGGCTTCTCCACGGACGGCATGAACTACAACACCTCGTTGGACATGAGCGCTTTCCACGCCACCGCGAACGTGCCGATGGAGACAGTGACCTTCGGATGCGGCGCCACCGCCGGCAGCTCGCTGTCGGTGGAAAACGTCAGCGTGATCGCCTTCGCCGCGCCGACGGATGACTTCGCCGCGTGGATGGGTGGCTACACTTTCGAATCCGGTGCGGACCTGACGCCCGGAGGGGATGCCGATGGCGACGGCATCGCCAACGTCATCGAGCACGTTCTCGGCACCGCGCCGAACGCTCCGACCACTGGACTGTTCGGAATCACGGGCTCCGCGGGGTCGGTTTCGTTCAGTCATCCGCTCAATCCCAACCTCGCGACCGACGTCGGTTATTCCTATGAATGGTCGTCCGACATGGCCGAATGGAAGGGCTCCGGTGAAACCAACGCCGGCGGAACCACCGTGGACATCGTCGCCGGAGCGCCTGTCGCGGACATCGTGACGGTGGATGCCGACGCCGTCTCGGGTCCGGCGGTCCGCTTGTTCGTCCGGCTGGTCGGCATTCAAACCACTCCCTGAATCGCGGATGTCCCGTCCGGCCAAGTTTTTGTCCGGCCGGGGCGAGTGTTTCACCTCCACAAACCCGTCAGGCTCATCGAATCTCGCTTCTATACCTTTCCCGATCCATGAAGTTCCACACCCACGTCCTGTATCTTGCGGTCATCGGCTTCGTCGGTGTCACCTCCTTTGCAAACGCATCCTATGTTCTCGTGAACGGTGGATTTGAGGACACCTCAGGAACCTTTCCAACCGGTTGGTCGAAGGGCGGCTCCGGAACCGTGAGCGCCGGAGCAGGATTCGTCTCCGGCAGCAGCGCCGATGCCCTCATGACGGCAGGGGCGGTGATGAGCCAGGACTTCAGCGGCGCGACAGTCGCCTCGGCGGAGAACTACGACTTCCAGCTGGATTTCGCCTTCCGTACTTCCGGAATTTCTACCACCACCGATCAACGCTTCAGGCTCCGGGACAACAACAACACCGGCGACCTGATCACGCTGGGCTTCGAGTCCGCCGCAACGGGTGGCGGAACGGCGTTGAGCTATTTCTCCGGGACCTGGCAACGCGGCATCGATGTGGCGTTTGCCGCCAGCACGACCTACTACTTCCGAGTGAATGGATACGATCTCGATCTCGCTTCGAGATATTACACTCTTTCTTATTCAACGGATGGTGTGAACTACGTGACGAGTGCGAACATCACGGGATTCCATTTTGCGCCGGTCGGTTCGGATTTCGAGACCGTCGCGTTCGACGCCGGCACGCAAACCACCCGGATTGACAGCGTCACCGTGGTTCCGGAGCCCGCCGCCGCGCTGTTGGGAACATTGGGACTGTTCGGCCTGCTCCGCCGCCGGCGATGAGATGATCCTCGCTTCCTGCGTGACTTGCCGTGGCTGTTTCCAAGGCCGCCGCGAATTTGCCGAGTTACTTGGCGATCCGTCGCCGCGGGCGATCGGCATCCCGCCTTCCTTCACAAGGTGCTGGCCAAGGGTGCCGGGGAGCGGGTAGTGGTGCGGGTGTTCCTTCCATGCGTGCCGCCGTTCTTTTTCTAGCAGTTTTCGTTCTTCCGCTCCCGCGGTCCCTCGCGGATGCGCCTGTGCCATCCGAGATCGAGGATCATGCCGTCATCGGAATCGCCAAGCTGCCGCCGCGGGGAAACCATCGGGCCTGTCCGGATGCGGAGAGTGCCCGGAGCTCACGGTTCGGAGATTCGCCGTGGCTCCGTTCGCTGAACGGAAACTGGAGGTTCCACTGGAGTCCGCGGCCGGAAGAGCGCCCGGTGGACTTCCATCGGGCGGACTTCGATGCCTCCGCGTGGAAACCCATTCCGGTTCCCTCGACCTGGGAGCGGGAAGGCTACGGCACGCCGCTCTATGTGAACATCCGCTACCCGTTCCACGTCGATCCGCCGCGGGTGATGGGCGAGCCGGAGGAGTCCTTCACCACCTTCAAGAAGCGCAATCCGGTGGGTTCCTATCTGCGCGACTTCGAAGTGCCGGATGATTGGGAGGGCAAACGCATCATCCTCCATTTCGGCGGCGTGAGTTCGGCAATGTTCGTTTGGGTGAACGGCACGAAGATCGGCTACTCACAAGGTTCGCGGCTTCCTGCGGAGTTCGACATCACCGATGCGTTGAAACCGGGTGTCAACCGGCTGGCGGTCGAGGTCTACAAATACTGCGACGGTTCCTATCTGGAAGATCAGGATTTCTGGCGTCTGTCCGGCATCTTCCGCGATGTCTTTCTCAACGCGGTGCCGGCGGACGGTCTATGGGATGTTTATGCGCGTCCGGAATACGATCCCGCCACGGGTTCCGGATCCATCGTGATCGAAACCACCCCGATGCCCGGCGCGAAGCCGGATATCCGCTTTCACCTCATCGACCCCTCCGGCGAAGTGGTGGGCGCGGGCAAAGAAGGTCTCAAGCTTTCGAAGGTCGATGCTTGGTATCCCGAACGTCCCGCTCTCTATCGGGCGATCGTCGAGGTTTCCGCAGGTGGCAAACCGGCGGGTGTGTTCCGTCTGCCGGTGGCGTTCCGCAAGCTCGAGGTCGTCGGGCCCGAACTGCGCTTCAACGGCAGTCCCCTGAAGATCCGCGGGGTGAACCGGCATGAGTTCGAACCGCGCACGGGCTATGTCATGGACGAGGAGTTGATGCGCCGCGACCTCGCCATGATGAAACAGGCGAACATCAACTTCGTCCGCAACGCGCACTACCCGAACGACCCGCGGTGGTATGACCTGTGCGACGAACTCGGCATGCTCGTGATGGACGAGGCGAACGTGGAGTCCCACGGCCTGAGTTATCACAAGCGCGTGCTGCCGGGCGATGATCCGGTGTGGACCGCGGCTGTGGTCGACCGCATGAAACGCATGGTCATCCGCAACCGCCAGCACCCCTGCGTGGTGATGTGGTCTCTCGGCAACGAGGCGGGTTATGGCGACGCGTTCCTCGCGATGCGCCGCGCCTGCCGCGAGGCCGATCCGGAGCATCGGCTCATCCAATACGCCGACATGAACCTCGCCGCCGACGTCGACAGCCAGACCTATCCCCCGGTTTCCTGGCTCCGCGCGCACGTGAAGGGCAAGGCGAAACGCAAGGGCGAGCAGGGACAGGAGTCGCACGAGGACCAGCACGGCACCTATCCATCCGGCCGGCCGTTCCTGATGAACGAGTATGCCCACGCCATGGGCAACAGCGTCGGCAACCTGCAGGACTACTGGGACCTCATCCATGCCGAGCCGATGCTGGCGGGCGGTTTCATCTGGGACTGGGTGGACCAGGCACTCTATCGAGATCCCGCCGACCTACGGAGCGGGCTCGTCTACGGTGGGGACTTCGGGGACGAGCCGAACGACGGGAACTTTTGTGTGAACGGTCTCGTCGGCGCCGATCGTGTTCCTCATCCGCACTATCAGGAGGTGCGCCACGTCTATCAGCCGGTCGCGTTCGATGGATCGCGGCTTGCGGATGGCGCGCTCAAGCTCACGAACCGCTACGGCGGTTTGTCGCTCGGCGGTTTCGATCTCGCCTACCGGGTTCGCCGCGATGGCGAGGAGGTGAAATCCGGCGTGCTCCCGCGATGCAAAGTGCCGCCGGGGGAAACCAAGGAAGCGGATGTTTCCCAAGTGGTGGCGGAGGCGCGTTCCATCGCCGCTTCGGGGGCCGAGGTCATGATCGATTTCGAGATCCGCCTGCCGGGCGCGAACGCATGGGCGCCGGCAGGTCACGTGCTCGCTTGGGACCAATTCACATGGCAGGAGCCCGAGGCTTCCGTTTCGGAGACCGTCGCCCTCGATGCCAAGGAAACGAAGGGCGGCGTCATCGCCCGCCTGCCGTGGGGCGAAGTGCGGATTTCATCCGCGACCGGACTGCCGGACGAATGGACCGCAAACGGCACGAAGCTCCTGGCAGGCCCGATGCGCTGGAATTTCTGGCGCGTCCTCACCGACAACGACGAAGGCTGGAAGGTGGATCAAAAACTCGGTGTCTGGAAAACGGCGGCGGAGGATACGAAGCTGCGCACGCTTTCGGTTGCCGGTGGTGGCATCGATTCGGTGATCGATTTGCCATCGGGCCTTGGCCGCATCGATGTGCGCTACGCCGCTACCGGGAACGATCGGCTTCGGGCGGACTTCATGTTCCGTCCGGCGAAAAAACGCAAGGCACCCGGTCCTCCGCGCCTGGGCATCCGCTTCAAAGTCCCGCGTGCCCTCGAAACCGTGGCCTGGCACGGCCGCGGTCCCTTCGAGAACTACCAAGACCGCAACGGAGCCTCACTCGTCGGTCACTATCGATCGTCCGTGCCCGAGTGGGTCACCCCCTACGTGCGGCCGCAGGAAAACGCGAACCGCTGCGACATCCGCAGGATCTCCTTCACCGGCCCGGGCGAAACCGGGATCCGCATCGACGCGGCCGGCACCCCGTTCTCCGCAAGCGCCTGGCCGTACTCCGCGGAGGACCTCGCCGCCGCCCGCCACAACTTCGAGCTCCCGGCCCGCGACTTCCTCACCATCCAGCTCGACGCCGCGCAGATGGGCGTCGGCGGCGACAACTCGTGGGGGCTCCCCGTCAACGACGCCTACCGGATCCGCTGGGACCGTCCGATTCGGTGGAGCATCGAATTCTCTCCCGCGGAAACTGGCGGCTTGAGGCGGCGATAGACGGGATCTCTGAAGTCCGACGAATCCGCGGGACTTCATCCGCGTGGTGATCGAGTCGGCTCCTTGAGATCCCGACCCGCCGGCCCGGGGGGAGGGCCGGCGGGTCACGTCACCTGCGGGGGGGTCAGGCGGCCTCGGATTGGGCCAAGTAGCGGCCGAGTTCGTTGCGGAGGCCCTTTTTGGGCGACCAGACGCCGACCCGGCCGTTGAGCAGCAGCGTGCTGTGCGACGGAGCGGCGTAGATGTAAAACGACCATTTCGACTCGAAGCCGAGCAGCATGGTCACGAGCATCCGGAAAGCATCGCGGTCCGCGCTCTTGAAAAGATGACCGGGGGCATCGAGCGGCGAGCGTTCGATGCCGTGGCGTTTGCGGAATTGTTCGAACGCCTCCCATTCCTCCGCCCGCGCCTGCGGCGATGGCTGCACCTCGACGAGTTTGTTGCCGTCTTTCGTCATCAGATCCGCGACGTGGTTCGCGAGGTGGACCCGGGATCGTCGTTCGAGCGGCATGTCGAAGTCACCGGCAAGAGGGACGCCGCTTTCGAGCGGGCGGTGGTGCATCCCTTGTCCGGAAAGCCAGCGGCGGATTTCGGAAGGCGATTGGCAGCGCATGGGAGTATGGGGGATTGGGTGTTTGGGCCGCATCATCCCGCGGCGATGGGAGCGTGCATGGCACACAAGCGGCAAGAGTAGCACCGGTTGTGCCAGTGTGAAAACCCCGAAATCACCCGCGGATGCAGATGCCTCATGGTGAGGCGGTCGCGGAGGGAATGCGGGGCATTCCGGGACCTAGGAAACCCCGCCGGGGAACAAGATCGCGAGTTGTCGATCGGGAAGCGACTCGCCGGTGAGCTCGCGTTTGGCCGTTTCGTAGTCCGACTTGCGGATTTCCAGCGGCCCCCGGCCGGCGGCGGCGGCGATTTCCGCGGTTCGTTTGCGGACGCGCTGCAGGATGACGGCGGCGGGGTGGGGGGCTTTCCCGCGGGTTTTGCGACGGGTGTTTCCAGACGTTTTCATGGGTTCGGGTTTGTCGCATTGAACACCGGACGCCCCCGGATCGTAAACCCCGCTTCCGCACGCGATCGCGTAGTGGATCAGCGTGCTCCGGCGCGGGTCTCGCTCATCCACGTGTAGAGCATCACCCACAGCGAGAGCGAGAGGCCGAAGAGCGGGATCTGGAGCAGCGAGGGCAGCGAGTAGATGATGGAAACCAGCGGGATCCACACGCCCCAGGTGGCGAAGAGTGTGGGCACCACCACGTCGCGGTAGTAGGCGGCGGTGAAAAACTCCCGGACGACCGGCGGAAACCCGCGGTTTTTCCAGTCATACATCATCGCGGTGAACGGCGCGGCGAAGAGCGGGTTGTAGACGAATTGGTCGACGAGCACTTTTTTCACCACCACGGAAAACTCCGCGTCCGCGCCGAACCACGATGCCTGGAGCCGGTAGAATCCGTCCACCACCACGCCCATGAAGGCCCAGAACGGGATGGTGAAACCAAGGTTCCGCAGGTTTCTCCGGCCGGCCCTGCCGCGTTGGAACACGGCGATGCGCATCAACTCGGGAAGGAAGGCGCCGGCGACGATGGCGGTGAGCGCCGAGTAGCCGTATCCCCAGCGCGCCTTCCATGAGGCGAGCTGGTCGAGCAGGTCGGTCGTCGGCGGGTAGAAGCGGTAGGCGAGAGCCACGCCGAGCATCGCGGCCTGCACCAGCAGCCCGGGCACCACGTTGGCTCGCGCCGCCCGCAGGCCTGCGTGCCATGGGGCTTCGCGGCGCGGGCGGGGGATGGCGGCATCGGCTTCCACGGGCGGGGACATGGACCGGCAGCAGGTTCCGTGCAAGCGGAACGATGAACCGGCGCCCGCTCCGCCGCGTCAGCGGCCCCAGCCGCGCTTTTGCAGCCAGAACGCGAGGTCGCGCGTCCACGGGTGGAGTTTTTCGTCCGGTGTCCTGCCCGGCTCGTAGGGTCGGGTGCCCAGGCCCATGCCGTGGCCGCCGTCCTGATAGACGTGGAGGTCGAAGGGAACCTTTTGTTTCCGCAGCGCGGTGGCGAACTGGAGCGCGTTCTCGACGTCCACCGCGCCGTCCTCCCAAGTGTGCCAGAGGAAACACGGAGGCGTGTCGGATTTCACCTGCAACTCGCCGGAAAGGAGATCGAGGAGTTCTTCGGACGGCGTGTCTCCTAACAGGTTCTTCCGCGATCCACCGTGGGTGTGGAGGTGCATCGAAACGACCGGGTAACAAAGGATGCCGAAGTCCGGACGCGAGCTCTCGCGTTCGATGGAATCGTCCGCATCGGGTTTCCCCGCATCGAACAAGGTCAGCGCCGTGGATGCGAGGTGCCCGCCCGCCGAAGATCCCATCACGCCGATCTTCCGCGGCTCGATCTTCCACTCCGCCGCTTTCGCGCGGACCGTGCGGATCGCGCGTTGCACATCGTACATCATCGACGGGTGGCGGTATCCGTTCGAGCCGAGCCGGTATTTCAGGACCCACGCGGAGATGCCGTGTTCGTTGAGCCACAGCGCGTAGTCGCGGCCCTCGTGATCCGCCAGCATGCCGTATCCGCCGCCGGGGCAGACGACGACGCCGGCGCCCGTCGCCTTGTCCGCCGGCGCGGGGTAGGCGGTGAGCGTCGGAATGTCTTTTTGCGGGTCGTTTCCGCGACCACCGGGGACCTGCCCGGCGGGCCACAGCGGCATCGGTTCGGCGGCGAGGGAAATCATGGGGACGAGTGTGAGAAGAAGGGTTTTCACGTCCGGAACATGAGGCGCGGCACGGGCGATGGCAATCCCCCGGATGTCGGTTCGCGTGCTTTCGGGGATTGAAAGACGGTGTCGGCAGGGGGAGTATGGCACCATCGTTCCTAGGTTCTTCGCATGTCATCCCTTTCCTCCAAGTTGCTGTCCGCAGTCATCGCTCTCGCGCCGTCGCTGACGCTGGTTTCCTGCCAGCGGGAAACTCCGGTCTCCACGACCACGGAGGAAAAAACGGAAGTGGCGGCGGCTGAAGAGGATCCGTTGCCCGCGGAGATTTCGTTCAACGAGCACATCCAGCCGATCCTCTCGGAGAACTGCTACCATTGCCACGGCCCGGATTCGGGGACCCGCGAGCCGAAGGAGGCTCCGCTGAGGCTCGACCGGCCCGAGGACGCGTTCGCGGAGCGCGAGGGCGGACAGCCAGCCATCGTCGCCGGAAACCCGGACGAATCTCCGGTGGTCCGTCGCATGAGGTCATCGGACGTGGATCTGATCATGCCGCCGCCGGCGAGCCACAAGGTGATGGCCGCGCGCGACATCGCGATGATCGAGCGATGGATCGGGCAGGGTGCGGAATACGAAGCGCATTGGTCGTTCGTACCCGTGACCAAACCGCCGGTCCCGGAAGCCGGAAAGGAATGGTCGGACCATCCGGTCGATCGCTTCATCGCGGCGAAACTCGGCGAGGCCGGCTTGAAGCCGAATCCGCCCGAGGACCTGCGGCGCTTCCACCGACGGCTCACGCTGGATCTCACCGGCCTGCCGCCGGAGCCCGCGGAAACGGACGCCTTCGTCGAGGCGATGCGCGCGGATCCGGACAAGGCGGTCGCCGCCGAGGCGGACCGCCTTCTCGCCACCACCGCCAGCGCGGAACACTTCGCCCGCCAATGGCTCGATGCGGCGAGATATGCCGATACGCACGGCATCCATATCGATAACTACCGCGCCATCTGGCCCTACCGCGACTGGGTGGTCCGCGCGTTCCAACAGAACATGCCGTGGGATCAATTCACCCTCGAGCAGCTCGCCGGCGACATGTTGCCCGATCGCACGCTCGATCAGGAGGTGGCCACCGGTTTCTCCCGCTGCCTCGCGACCACCGGCGAGGGCGGCGCGATCGGCGAGGAATACGAGGCGATCTATGCCAAGGACCGGGTGGAAACGGTTTCCGCCGTCTGGCTCGGACTCACGACCGGATGCGCGGCGTGCCACGACCACAAGTTCGACCCGGTCTCGACCAAGGAGTTCTATCAGCTCACCGCGTTCTTCCGCAACACGCCGATGTCGCCGCTCGATGGCAACAACGCCGAGCACCCGCCGAACGTGTTCGTGCCGCTCGTCGAGGACCGCGGCCGTTGGACGGAGCTCGCTTCGCAGATCGGAGATATGGAAAAGCGGATCGCTGCGAGGAAGTCGGAGGCGCGTCCCGAGTTTGACGAGTGGCTGTCCAACGCATCGATCGCCCCGGCGCGGGACATCGACTCGACACTCGCCCTGCATCTTCCGCTCGCGGAAAGCGAAGGGCCGCTCCACGGCGCCAGCGACGGCCAGCCGCGAGAATGGCCGGCGGACTTCGAGCGGATCGACGCGCCGCTCGGCAAGGCTCCCGTGGTGAGCGGGAAACCCGCGGTTCTCGGTGATCTCGCGTCGTTCTCCCGCGGCGACCGGGTCACCTTCGGCGGCTTCGTCCGGATCGAAGGCGATCCAACAGGGGCGATCATCGCGCGGATGGACCCCGGCAACGATTATCGCGGCTGGGACTTCTGGATTCAGAACGGCCGGCCGGGCAGCCATGTGATCGACAAGTGGCCCACCGCCGCGAACAAGACGGTGGCCAACAAGCCGCTCGAGAAAAAGCGCTGGCACCATGTCATGGTCACCTTCGACGGCGCGATCTCCGGCCATCAGGCCCAGGCTGTTTATGTGGACGGCAAGCGGGTGGCCGCCGGAACCGACCCGAACACCGTCGGCGGCAGCATCGAGACCGGGGTGCCGCTTCGCATCGGAGAACGCGAAGGCGGCGAGTCGAAACTCCGGGGTGGCAAGGTCGCGCTGCAGGATTTCCGTTTCTACCGCAGGCTGCTCACGCCGGAGGAGATCGCGGGCATCGCCGAGACCGCGTTGTTGTCCCATGTCCTCGCGTTGCCCGTCGAGCAGCGGACGAAGGAGCAGATGGACTCGCTCTATCAGTATTATCTAGCGAACATCGACGCGCCCTCGCGCGAACTCGCCGCGAAGCTCGACACCCTGAAATCCGAACAGGCCGCCGTCCGCGGGCGGGGATCGGTCTCCCTCGTCATGAAGGAGAAGGATGCCGAACCCTTCGCCCACGTGCTCACCCGCGGCGTGTATTCCGACAAGGGCGAGAAGGTGACGCCGGCGACGCCCGCCGTGCTGCCGCCGATGAAGGACGGCGATCCGAAAAACCGCCTCGGGCTCGCCCGCTGGCTGAATGACGCCGCCAACCCGCTGCCCGCCCGCGTGACGATGAACCGCGCGTGGTCCTTCGTGTTCGGCGCCGGCATCGTCGAAACGAACGAGGACTTCGGCATCATGGGAGCGCGGCCGAGCCACCCGAAGCTGCTCGATTGGCTGGCGTCCGAGTTTGTGGAGTCCGGATGGAACTACCGTCACATGATCCGGTTGATGGTCACCTCCGCGGCCTACCGCCAGTCCGGTGTCGTCGCTCCGGAGAAACTCGAGATGGATCCGTCGAACCGCTTGCTCGCCCGCGGCCCGCGCGTCCGTCTCGATGCCGAACCGATCCGCGATCTCGCTCTCGCCGCGTCCGGGCTGCTCTCGGGAAAGACCGGCGGGCCGCCGGTGAAACCGTATCAACCCGAAGGCATCTGGGAGGCCGTGGCGATGCCGCAGTCGAACACCCGGAACTACCGCAAGGACGAGGGCGAGGCGCTCTACCGCCGCTCGCTCTACACGATGTGGAAACGCACCGCGCCGCCGGCGAGCATGGAGATTCTCAACGCTCCGTCCCGCGAGACGTTCTGCGTGCGGCGCGACCGCACGAACACGCCGTTGCAGGCGCTGGTGTTGCTGAACGACCCGCAGTTCGTCGAGGCGTCGCGCGTGCTCGCCGCCCGCGCCGTCGAGGCGTCTCCGGATTTCGACGGCCGCCTCGACCATATCACGCTGCGCCTCATGGACCGCAAGCTGCGCGACGATGAGAAACAAGTGATCCGCGCGTCGTTCGACGAGGTGCTCGGCAATTTCCGCAAGGATCCCGACGACGCCGGCAAACTTCTCGCCACCGGCGACTCGCCCGCGCCGAAGGACGGCGACCTTCCCGAGCTCGCCGCCTGGACGGTCGTTTCCAGCCAGATCCTCAACCTCGACGAAACCATCACCCGCTGATTCTCGATGGACCCGCTTCTCGAATTCCACAACACCGCCTACAGCCGCCGGCAGTTCTTCCGCAAATCCGGCACCGGCCTGGGCATGGCGGCGCTTGCATCGTTGCTCGGCCAGCGCGGCATGTCCGCGGTCGAAAACCTCGGCGCGATGGCGCCGCCGCTTCCGCAGATCGCCCCGAAGGCGAAACGCGCGATCTATATCTCGCTCATCGGCGCGCCGTCGCAGATGGATCTCTTCGACTACAAGCCGGAGCTTTCGAAACGATTCAAGGAGGACCTCAACCAATGGCTCAAGGACCAGGGCGAGCGCCTGACCGGCATGACATCGGGGCAGAGTGCCTTCCCGCTCGCTCCGTCGATCTTCAAGTTCCAACAACACGGGCAGTCCGGCGCGTGGATCAGCGAACTGCTGCCGTGGACCGCGAAAATGACGGACGACCTCTGCATCATCAAATCGATGCACACCGACGCCATCAACCACGAGCCGGCCAACCAGCTCGTCTACACCGGGTCGATGCAGTCGGGCAAGGCGTCCATCGGCTCATGGCTTTCCTACGGGCTTGGATCGATGAACGAGGAGTTGCCGTCGTTCGTCGTTCTTCACGCGAACCATTCGTCGCCCTATGCCAACGTGCAGGCGATCTCGAACCGCCTGTGGGGCTCGGGATACCTGCCGGGCCGCCACGCCGGCGTCGCGCTGCGCTCGCTTGGCGATCCGGTGCTTTTCCTCAAGGACACGCCCGGCATTTCCCGGGAAACCCGCCGCTCGATGCTGACCGGTCTCAACGAACTGAACCGGAAATCGTTCTCCGCCATCCAGGATCCCGAGATCGAGGTCCGCATGCAGCAGTATGAGATGGCCTTCCGCATGCAATCCTCGGTGCCGGAACTCACCGATCTATCAGGAGAGAGCGAGGCCATTCACCAACTCTACGGTGACGACAGCCGGAAGCGCGGCACCTTCGCCAACTCCGCGCTGATGGCCCGCCGCCTCCTTGAACGCGGCGTGCGTTTCGTCCAGATCTTCCACCGCGGCTGGGACCAGCATGGAAACCTTCCGCGCGACCTCGCGTCCCAATGCAAGGATGTGGATCAAGGTTGCTACGGTCTCATCCAGGACCTCAAACAGCGCGGCATGCTCGAGGACACGCTGGTCATCTGGGGCGGCGAGTTCGGCCGCACGGTGTATTGCCAGGGCGGACTGAGCGAGGAGAACTACGGCCGCGACCACCACCCCCGTTGTTTCACCATCTGGATGGCTGGCGGCGGCATCCGCGGCGGCCAGGTCTATGGGGAAACCGACGAGATGTCTTATAACATCGTCAAGGATCCCGTGCATATCCGCGACCTCCACGCGACGATCCTCCACGCGCTCGGTCTCAAGCACGAGAGTCTCTCGTTCAAATACCAGGGCCTCGACCAGCGGCTCACAGGCGTGGAACCCGCGAAGGTGATCCACGACTGGTTCGCCTGAAGTGAGGCCGACGGCCTGTTCGCGAATCACTCATGCAATCATCCCGCACATCCGATCTTCTTCGCGCCGTGCAGCTCGCCGAATCCGGCGCCTGGTCCGCGGCCCATGACCTCGCCCAGCAACACGAAGGCGACCCGCACGCGGATTGGATCCACGCCGTTCTCCACAAGACCGAGGGGGATGCGGGAAACAGCCGCTACTGGTATGCCCGCGCCGGACGGCCTGCTGATTTTTCGAAAGATCCCGCCTCCGAGTGGGCGGAAATCCGGTCCGCTTTGGAGCGCCCCTGACGCGGCTGGCGGCGGCAAAGCGGGTGTTCTAGGCGGAGAGTGTCCCATCATCATATCCGGATACGACGATTTGTT
Source organism: Akkermansiaceae bacterium (assembly GCA_024233135.1). Classification (GTDB taxonomy): domain Bacteria; phylum Verrucomicrobiota; class Verrucomicrobiia; order Verrucomicrobiales; family Akkermansiaceae; genus Luteolibacter. The sequence continues at coordinate 66,819 of JACKPZ010000018.1, forward strand.
CCTTGATGCGCCCCTCCCTCCGCGGTAGCGTCCGCCCATGCCGCAGCCCGACGCCACCGCCGAACTGACCCAGTCCCTGTCCGAGCGCATCCTCGTGCTCGACGGAGCGATGGGCACGACGATCCGCACCTACGGACTCGAGGAAGGCGACGCGCGCGGCGAGCGCTTCGCCAGAAACGACAAGGACCTGCTCAACAACGGCGACATCCTCTCGCTCACGAAACCGGACGTCATCGGCGACATCCACCGCCGTTTCTATCAGGCCGGCTCGGACATCTGCGAGACCAACACGTTCTCCGCCACCAGCATCGCGCAGAGCGAGTTCTTCGTCGAAGACCCGCGCGAGAAAGGCGGCCGCAAGGATCCGGAGTTCTTCCAGAAGATCATCGAAAACCCGTTCCTCAACGACCTTGCGTGGGAGATGAACGTCGAGTCGTCGAAACTCTGCCGCAAGATGGCAGACGACATCGGCACCGACACCGGCGTGAAACGCTACGTCGCCGGCGCGATCGGGCCGCTCACCGTGTCCCTCACCAATTCGCCCGACGCCAACGACCCCGCCTTCCGCGTGGTCACCTTCGACCAGGTGCTGGAGGCCTACAAACACCAGGTCCGCGCGCTCATCGAGGGCGGCTGCGACATCCTGATGATCGAGACCATCTTCGACTCGCTCAACGCCAAGGCCGCCGCCGTCGCCACCCAGGAGGTGTTCGACGAACTCCGTCTCCGCCTGCCGATCATCATCTCCGCCGCCGTCGGCCGCGGCGGGGAAACCATGATCTCCGCCCAAAAGGTCGAGGCGCTTTGGAACGCCTTCGCCCATGTGAAACCGCTCGCCATCGGCCTCAACTGTTCGCTCGGTCCCGACCTGATGCGTCCGTTCCTCGAGGAACTTTCCGACTGCGCCGCCACCCACATTTCCGCCTATCCGAACGCCGGCCTGCCGAACCCGCTCGCGCCCACCGGCTTCGACCTCGAACCGCCCCACATGAAGGATTTCATGGGCGACTTCGCCTCCGCCGGCCTGCTCAACCTCGCCGGCGGTTGCTGCGGCAACACCCCCGAACACGTCGCCGCCATCGCCCAGGGCGTGCGCGGCAAGGCGCCGCGGAAAGTGCCGGCGGTGGGGTGATTGGAACCGCAAAGACGCAAAGGCCGCAAAGGGACGCAAAGTGTATGAAGGACGATTTGAACAAGCTGTCGAACGAGGTCATTGGTGCCGCGATCGAGGTTCATCGCGATCTGGGCCCGGGACTGTTGGAGTCGAGCTATGAAGCGAGTCTTCAACATGAGCTGGCACTGCGTGGCATTTCATCCGTCCGCCAGCTTCTTCTTCCGATTCGTTACAAGGATCTGGAAATCCCGGATGCGTATCGGATCGACTTGCTTGTTGAGGATTCGTTGGTGATCGAACTCAAGACTGTCGAGAAGCTCATGCCGATCCACTCCGCGCAAGTTCTGACCTGCTTGCGCATGTCAGAGAATCACCTCGGCTTGCTCATGAATTTCCACACCGTTCGTCTTGTCGATCAAATCAAACGCCTCGTCCACAACTTCCCTCAGTAACCTTCGCGACCCTCTGCGGCCTTTGCGTCTCTGCGGTTCAATATCATGAAATCGATTCCCCACGCCCTCCGCCTCTCCGGCACCGAGGCATACAACCACACTTCGGACAAGCGCTTCCTGATGATCGGCGAGCGGACGAACGTCGCGGGCTCGCCGAGGTTTGCGAAACTGGTCCGCGCGGGTGAACTCGAGGCCGCCGTCGACGTGGCCCGCCAACAGGTGGAGAACGGCGCGAACGTGATCGACATCTGCTTCGACGACGGACTGATCGACGGCAAGGAGATGATGACCCATTTCCTGCAGCTCCTGCAGGGCGAGCCGGACATCGCGAAGGTGCCGATCATGGTCGACTCGTCGAAGTGGGAAATCCTCGAGGCCGGCCTGAAGTGCCTGCAGGGGAAGGGGATCGTGAACTCGATCTCGCTCAAGGAGGGCGAGGAGGTGTTCAAGGAGCACGCCCGCCACATCATGAAATACGGCGCCGCGGTCGTGGTGATGGCCTTCGATGAAAAAGGACAGGCGGCCACCTACGAGGAGAAGATCCGCATTTGCGAACGCGCCTACCGGATCCTCATCGACGAGGTCGGTTTCAATGCCGACGACATCATTTTCGATCCGAATATCCTGACCGTCGCCACCGGCATCGAGGAGCACAACAACTACGCCCTCGATTTCATCAACGCGACGAAGTGGATCAAGGAGAACCTCCCCGGAGCGAAGGTGTCCGGCGGGGTTTCCAACATCTCGTTCTCGTTCCGCGGCAACAACGTCGTGCGCGAGGCGATGCACTCGGCGTTCCTCTATCATGCCGGCAGGGCGGGCATGGACATGGGAATCGTCAACGCCGGCATGCTCGAGGTTTACGACGAGATCCCGAAGAACCTGCTCGATGCCGTCGAGGATGTGCTGCTCAACCGGCGCGACGACGCGACCGAGCGCTTGTTGGAACTCGCCGAGGAGTTCAAGGGCCAGGGCGGCAAGAAGCTCGAGGAGGACCTCTCGTGGCGTGATGACAGCGTGGAGAAACGTCTCGAACACGCCCTGCTCAAGGGTATCGACAAGTTCATCGACGAGGACACCGAGGAGGCGCTCGCGAAATACGGCCGCCCGCTCAAGGTGATCGAAGGCCCGCTGATGGACGGCATGGGTGTCGTCGGCGACCTGTTCGGTGCCGGCAAGATGTTCCTGCCGCAGGTGGTGAAGTCGGCGCGCGTGATGAAGAAGGCCGTCGCCTGGCTCGAACCTCACATGGAGGCCGAAAAGGCCGCGAATCCCGGACGCAAGTCGGCCGGCCGTTTCCTCATCGCCACCGTGAAGGGTGACGTGCACGACATCGGCAAGAACATCGTCGGCGTGGTGCTCGCCTGCAATGGCTTCGAAGTCACCGACATGGGTGTGATGGTCCCCTGCGACAAGATCCTCGACGCCGCCGTCGAGATCGGTGCGGACGTGATCGGTCTATCAGGACTGATCACGCCGTCGCTCGACGAGATGGTGCACGTGGCCAAGGAAATGGAGAAACGCGGGATGAAACAACCGCTGCTCGTCGGCGGAGCGACCACTTCCGCCGCCCACACCGCCATCAAGATCGCGGAACACTACAGCGGTCCCGTGGTCCACGTCCTTGATGCCTCGCGTTCGGTGCCGGTCACCACTTCGCTTCTCTCCGAAGAGCAGCGCGACAAGTTCGTTTCCGACAACCTCGCGAAACAAAAGACGCTGCGCGACAACTTCCTCGGCGGTCCGAAGAAGGAAACGCTCACGCTTTCCGAAGCCCGCGCCGCGGGACCGAAGTTCGATTGGGCTTCCTATCAGCCGCCCGTGCCGTCGTTCACCGGTGCCCGCGTGTTTGACATGCAGGACCTTCGCACTCTCGTCGAATACATCGACTGGACGCCGTTTTTCCACGCATGGGAACTCCGCGGCGTGTGGGACCGCGAAAACAAGATGCTCAAGACAAAGAACGAGGAAGGCGCGTCCGAGGCCGCCAAGCTCTATCAGGAAGCACTCGCGTGGATCGACCGCATCATCGCGGAAAACCGCTTCCAAGCGCGCGGCACCTACGGGTTCTTCCCGGCGAATGCCGATGGCGACGACCTCATCGTCTGGTCCGATGACGCCCGCACGGCCGAGCGCTGCCGCCTGCACACCCTGCGCCAGCAGGTGAAGAAGGACTCCGGGAAACCGAACGTCGCGCTCGCCGATTGGACGGCTCCCGGGAAACAGGAGGACTACGTCGGCGGTTTCGTCGTCGGGATCCACGGCGCGGATGAACTCGCCGCCGAACTCGATAAAGCCCACGACCCGTATGGCTCGATCATGGTCAAGGCCATCGCCGACCGTTTCGCCGAGGCCTTCGCCGAGTTCCTCCACCACAAGGCGCGCGTCGAGTGGGGCTACGAGACCGAGGACGAGCTCACCCAGCAGCAGCTCATCCATGAGAACTACCGCGGCATCCGTCCGGCTCCGGGCTACCCGGCCCAGCCGGACCACACGGAAAAGCCGATCCTCTTCGACCTGCTCGGTGCCAGCGATGCCACCGGCGTCACCCTCACCGAAAGTTGCGCGATGCACCCCGGCGCGGCCGTCTGCGGCCTGATGTTCTCACATCCGGACAGCCATTATTTCGCGATCTCCGAGCTCCAGAAGGACCAGATCGAGGACTACGCGGCACGCAAGGGCATGTCCGTCAGCGAGGCGGAAACCTGGCTCGGCCCGTGGCTCGGATACGTTTCGGCCTGATCCCGGATTTTCGCTCGACGGGTCACCAGACCCGTTGCAGCGTGCTTCCGGTATGAAACAAATCGTGACCCCAATCTGCGCCGCGCTCGTGGCGCTCCATGCCGTGGCGTTCGCCGGCGGCGAGGGCTGGACCTCGGATTTCGAGGCAGCCAAGAAACAAGCATCCGAACTCAAGAAAGACCTGCTCATCGATTTCACCGGGTCGGATTGGTGCGGCTGGTGCATCAAGCTCAACGACGAGGTGTTCTCCAAGGACCCATTCAAGGAAGGCGTGAAGGACGACTTCGTGCTCGTCGAGATCGACTCGCCCCGCGACAAGTCGAAGCTTTCGGAGGAAACCATCAAACAGAACGAGGAACTCGGCGAAAAATATGGGATCCAGGGGTACCCGACGATCCTCCTGACCGATGCCGAGGGGCGGCCCTACGCCGGCACCGGCTACCAGGAAGGCGGTCCGGTGAAATATGTCGAGCACCTCGACGAACTCCGCGCCCGGAAAATCGCCCGCAACGAGGCATTCAAGAAGGCGGAGGAAGCCGAAGGCGTCGAGAAGGCAAAACTCCTCGTCAGCGCGCTCAAGGCGATGGAGCTGGAGGAAGACCAGATCTCCGCGTTCTACGGCGATGAGATCGAGGCGATCAAGAAGGCCGACCCGAAGGACGAAACCGGATTTGCCAAGCGGCTCGCCGACAAGGAGCGCTTCAACAAATTCCAGGACGAGCTGATGGGCTACGGCCGCAATCAGGACCATGAAGGCGCCCTCGCCCACGTTGACAAAGGCATCAAGGAGGGGGACTTCGGCCAGGAAATCACCCAGCAGATGATGGTCACCCGCGGGATGATCCTGCTCCAGATGAAGAAATTCGACGACGCCCTCAAGTCGCTCGATGATGCGAAGGACTACGATCCGGACAGCGCCATGGCGGGCAACATCGATCGAATGAAGAGCCAGATCGAAACCATGAAGGAACAGGCTGCCGGCGGTGGTGGCGACGAAGAGGAAAGCGAGTGATTCCTCCTTCCCGCCGATCCTGATTTTCAACGCCGCCCCGGGATGATCCGGGGCGGCGTTTTTTCATGCTGTCGTCGCTTGAAAACCGTGCCCGCACCGGGAACGCTCCGCCCGTGCGCATCGAAGTCCTCAACACCGGCACCGAGTTGATGCTCGGCCACACGCTCAACACCCACGGCGCGTGGATCGCCCGCGAGTTGTTCCCGCTGGGCCTGACCATCGCGCGCCAGACGACCGTGCCCGATGGCGAGGCGATCCGCGACGCGCTTGTGGAAACCGTGGAGCGCGCCGACGCCGTGATTGTCACCGGCGGCCTCGGCCCGACGAGTGACGACCTCACCCGCGAACTCACCGCCGAGGTGCTCGGACTCGACCTCATCGAGGACGAGGCGGCCATGCGGTCGATCGAGGCGTTTTTCGCCCTCCGCGGCCGCCCGATGGCGGACTCGAACCGAAAACAAGCGCTCTCTCCCGCCGGTGCCGACGTGTTGCCGAATCCCAACGGCACCGCGCCCGGCGTCTATGTTCCACCGCGCCTCAACGGCCGTGCCAACTGCGCCGTCTTCCTGCTTCCCGGCCCGCCGCGCGAGCTGCACCCGATGTTCCGCGTCGAAGTGATCCCCCGCCTGCGGGCCCTCGCCGGTGTGGAAACCCCGCCGCATTCGCTGGTGCTCAAGTTCACCGGCATCGGCGAAAGCGATTTCCACCAAGGCATCGACGAACGCCTCGCGGCCGTGCCCGGCCTCGAATATGGCTACTGCGCCCACATCGGCGAGGTCGATCTCCGGCTTGTCGGCGGTCCCGCCGCCATTGAAACCGCCCGCGCGATCGCGCTCGAGTCGTTCTCCGCGCAGCTCGTCAGCGACGATGGATCGTCCTTGGAGGAAACCGTCGTCCGCCTGCTCGCCGCGCGCGGCATGAAGCTCGCCACCGCCGAGAGTTGCACCGGCGGCCTCATTTCCTGCCGCGTCACCGACGTTTCGGGAGCCAGCGAGGTGTTCACCCATGGATTCGTGACGTATGCCAATGAGGCGAAGAAGGAGTTGTTAGGTGTTTCCGCTTCCGATCTCGAGACCCACGGCGCCGTCAGCGAAACCGTCGCCCTCGCGATGGCCGAAGGCGCCCTTCGTGCCAGCGGTGCGGATATCGCCGTGTCCGTCACCGGCATCGCCGGTCCCACCGGCGGCACCACGGAGAAGCCCGTCGGCACCGCATGGATCGGCCTCGCCCGCAAGGGCGCGGAGCCGGCGGCTTTCAAGGTCTTCCACCCGCGCAACCGTCACGACTTCAAACTTGCCGTCAGCCAGGCGGCGCTGGATGCGGTGCGGCGGGTGTTGTGAGGAGGCGGGTCCCGCCATGATCGGCGGATGCCCCGGATGTTCTGACATCGACAAACGGCCGGTTTGATCTATCAACGGCCCATGAGGTTCCCGGTGACGAGGGGAACGGCCGGATCATCCGGTGGATTTCCAATCCTTGCGGGTCTGGCCATGTTGTCCTTGATGGCGCCCGATCGCTGCCGCGCGGGCCTCTATGGATTCGACTCGCTCGCCGAGGATCTGGGAAACTGGAACCGGGCCTCCCTCGAAGGTGGTGGGACGATGCGGTTTCAGAAATCGCGGCTTGAATACCTGGTGGTCGATCCGGCCCCGGCCAATGGAAGCGTGGCTTCGTGGTTGCCGAACTCGGCCGCCATTGGCGAGGCGTGGTTCGCCGAGGTGGACGTCCATCTCGATGTGCCGACGCTCCCGGACAACAGTTTGGTCGATCTGGGAATCCAGGTGGAGCCCTGGCCGGGCGGCGGCGGACTTTGTTATCATTCGATGAACAAGGTTCGTGCCGAAGGTCAGTATGAGGCGGGCTTCACCATCTGGAGCGAGCAAGGGCTCTTGGAAAGCTTCGGGTCGGAGATCAAAACAGCGACATTGAGGATTCATCACGACCCCGGAAACAGAACCCTGACCGGAAGCGTGAGCGACGGCAGCCTCTGGGTGTATACGTCACCCATCAGCGTGCTTGGATGGGGCATGGGTTCCGCCGATCGTTTCAATGTGGTCCTTGTGGGAAGAAACCATGGCGAGCCTTTTCCCGTCCGGACGGGACAAGTGTATTTCAAGAATTTCCGGGCGGGAGCCGCACGTCCGGAGATCACGGTGGAGCAGCCGGTGGCCCGCTACATCTCCGACGGAAAGTCCTCGACGTCGTTCGGCAAACTCAGGACCGGCGGATCCCGGACGAAGACCTATCTGATCCGCAACCAAGGCACGAAGCCCCTGCAAGGCCTTCGGATCCGGATCGACGGAGCCAACAAAAAGGACTTCCGTGTTTCCGGCTCCCTCAAGAGCGACGTGCTCATGCCCGGTGCCTCGATGAAGGCCGGCATTCGTTTCCATCCACGGAAGAAGGGTCGCCGCCGGGCCGAGTTGCATATCCTGAGCAATGATCCGGACGAAAGATCGTTCGACGTTGGATTGAAAGGGAAGGGGAAGTGAAATACGGATCGCAGCTCCGGGGAGGGGTGTGGGAGAGCGGATTCAACCTTTGCAAGACGCATGGATCGGAGTATTCCTGCGAGAGCCGCCATGAGTTCGTTTCAAACCATCATGCCCATGCGCCATGAGGCTCTGCGTGACGCTCCTTCCCGTGGGCTTTCGAAACTTCCGCTCCGGACTTATCTGGCGGTGATCGTTGCGGCCGTGATCACCGTCCCGTCGGTCCGGGCGGAGATCGGGATCCAAGCGAAAGCGGTCAGAATGAAGGAGGTCAGGAAACCGGCGGGCGACATCGATGAGGAGTGGGCATATCGATTCTCGCTTTCCTCGTCATTCGATGTCCCCACGGGACCTCTGGTGGTCCAGTACCGGTATTGGATCTACAGGGAGATGGGGCCGGATGGCTTGCCGGAATCGGATTTGGATTTCCACGAATCGACGTTGGACGTCGATGAGATCGAGGCCGGGGGCAAGACTTCGGTGGAAACGGGCAATCTGAGGTTCCCGGGGGTTTCGTTTCCCGGTGGTCCGCGAATCCGGGTGGATCGTGACATTCTTCAGGGAGTCCGGGCCCGGGTGTGGAGGCAGGGGGTTCTCATGGCGGAGTTCACCGAGAAGAATACGAAAGCCGCCGGAGAGGATTGGCCGCTCCAGCCACCGGATGTTCCTCCGGGTGCGGAAGCCGGTTCGGGCCCTTGGCTGCTCATGCTTCCGGATCGTTTCGAGTTCGCGGGCATGAGCTTGGGCACACCCGCCGCCGCGGTTCTCAAGCGCCTGCGTGACCTCGGGGGAGGGAAGGTCATCGCCAAGGCGGAGCCCCTGCGGGGATATCCCTTTCAAATGAAGGCCCCCGGCATCCCGGGTTGTGCGTTTGGATTCGACCGGCAGAAGAAACTGGCGCTGGTCGAGATTTCGTCGCCCGATCGCGTGAAGCTTCCGGGCGGCCTGCTCCTCGGTCGTTCGGGGCGGGACGAGCTTCGCAAGGTGTTCGCTCCGGATGAAGCGGGAGACGAAACGGCGGATCTCACGTTTCGTGTGGCCGGGGCGATCGCGACCTTCGTCGGCCCCAAAGGCAAGGCTCCGGTGGCGCTCCGGGTGATGTCAGCGGCTCCACCCGCCGCTTCAGGCGCGGAAAGCGAATCATCCCGATGAGCCGATCGGATGGGGGGGGCACCCTGTGCTTGCCCGCATGGCCTCCGCTTTTCATGCTGGTCCCATGCTTCCCATCACCGCCGCCCTCAAGGAAATCCTGCTCCGCAAATCCGTCCGCACCGGCGAGTTCACGCTCGCCTCGGGCAAGAAGAGCGATCTTTACATCGACTGCCGCGTCACCGCGCTCGATCCGGTGGGCGCGAACCTGATCGGCGACCTCGGCTGGCACGCGGTGCGTTCGAAGATCCACTCGGAGCATCTCAAGGTGGACGCCATCGGCGGCATGACGCTGGGCGCGGACCCGATTTCGTTGGCCGTGGGCATGACTTCGGCGGTGAAACACCCGGACGAGGCGCTGCAGGTGTTCACCGTGCGCAAGGAGCCGAAGGGACACGGCGCGGGCAAGCAGATCGAGGGCAACTTCAAAGCGGGCGACAACGTGATCGTCGTGGATGACGTGATCACCACCGGCGGTTCGACGCTCAAGGCGATCGACGCGATCGAGCGCGAGGGAGGCACCATCGCGTTCTGCCTGGTGCTCGTCGATCGTGAGGAAGGTGGACGCCAGGCGATCGAGGCGCGGGGCATCCATGTGATCCCGTTGTTCACGCGGAGCAGCTTGCTCGGCTAGGAGCCGGCGGAACGGATCTTCTCCGCGGGGGCGGGGCTTTTGATCGCTTCGATGGCGACGATGCAGATGTCGTCCTCGCATTGGTGGCGGCGCTGGAAGGCGGTGACGTCGCAGACGATCTTGGCGGGCATGGCGGCCATCGGTCCGTCGAGCGCGTCATCGAAGCTGTGGGCGAGGCGCTCGGGGCCGAAGGGCTGGCCGTCGGGATTTTCCGCTTCGAACACACCGTCGGTGAAGAGCAGGAAAACATCGCCGGCGCCGAGGTTCGAGCGCTCGGTGCGGAACGCGGCGTCCGGCAGCAGGCCGAGAGCCGGCTGGTGCTGCGGTTCGGTCCACAGCGGCTCGGGTTTCTTCCCACTGCCGCGGCGCACCCGCAACGGTGATGGATGACCGGCCACCGACCAGGTCGCGCTGCCCTCGCGGGTGTCGAGCACCAGCAGGAAGGCGGTCACGAAGAGTGTCTGGCCGCTGCGCGAAATCACATCGTGCAGGTGGTGGTTCAGCTCGCTGAGGAAGTCGCCGGGGTCCGAGGTTTCCGCGCTGAGGTTGCGAACCAGCGCGCGTAGGATGGCGGTGACGAGCGCCGAGCGCGCGCCGTGGCCCATCACGTCCGCGATGAGGATGCCGGCCCGGTTCTCATCGAGCTCGATGACGTCGAAGAAATCGCCGCCGACGGTGGACGCCGGCTGATAGAAGTGGGCGAACGCGAGACGCAGCGGGTTGTCGATATCGTCCGGCGGGACGAGCGGGTAGTTCGTAGGAAGCAGCGCTTGTTGGAACTGCCTCGCCATTTCGAGGTCCTCGCGGATCACCGAGGTTTTCGCGGCGACCTCCGCCTCCAGTTCGCGGTGGTAGCGGAGCACGCGCGAGGTCATCACGGCGAGGTCGTCGGCGAGCGATTCGACTTCGTCGCCGGTGTGGATGGCCTGAATGGTCTCGAGATCGGCCTCGGCCTTCCTGCGCTCGGACTCGGCGGTGAACTGGTCCTGCGCGTGGGCGTGGTGCAGTCTTGCGGTCGCGGAGATCGAGCGGGCGGCCTGGCCGAGCGAGGCGAGCGGCATCAGGATGTTGCGGCGGACGAGCAGGAAACCGATGAACGTGCAGGACGCGAAGAGGGCCGCACCCGCCACGCCGAGCCACAGGAAATTCCGCTGCAGCGGCGCCACCACGTCGTCCCGCAGCGAGGAGAAGACGACGTAGGCGGAGGGTTCCTCGCCTTCGTTGTCGAGGGCCACGAATCCCATCATGCGTTCCTCATTGAGTTCGTCGCCGGCGATCGCCCAGCCACGGTGCTGCCGGCGCAGGGTGTTGAGGAATGGTTCATGCACGGAGGATTCGAGCGACTTGTAACCGGATTTCGAACTGGCCAGCACCCGTCCGTCCGCGAGCACGATCTGCCACCGCTCGCCCATCGCCTCGCCGTCGAAGGACAACCGGCCGAACAAGGTGCTCACGTCCTCGGAAATCTTGATCACCCCGGCGAGCCCCGTGTCCTGGAGGATGGGAACGACGAGATCGACGGAAAACACGCCGGCGCTCGCGTCGAAGCGGAGCACGTCCGTCCAGTATTCTCCCGGCTTGAGTGCCGCGCCTTCGTGCCACCACGCCTCGTCCGCCTGCTCGATGTCCGAGGATTTCCCGGTGGCCGCCACCAGCCGTCCGCGACCGTCGGTGAGCAGGATCTCGGCGATCTCCGGGTGCAGGTTCTGATAGGCGCGGAGGCTGCCGGCGGCCGTGTTGTCGATCACCGCCAACACCTTGGGGTCGTTCAGGGTGAGAGACTTCCAGGTCTCGTCGAGTTGCCGGGTTTCCGCCGCGAGCTCGCTGTCGGAGCGTGCCGCGTTCGCCCTGCCGATGCCTTCGAGGAATCGCCCGACGGTGGGGTCCGCGGCGAGCCACGTGCGCATCTGGCTGGCCTGGCTTTTGGCCGATTGGTCGAGCGCGTTGACCAGGGTGAGGGCCTCCATCTCGTGGAGCCGCCCACGTTCCGCGAGCAGGTGGCGGTAGCCGAGGGTTTCCAGCACCAGCAACCCGAGCACGAACGGCAGCGCGGCGGCGACAAGCAGGGCGGTGACGAATTTGCCCTGCAGTCCCAACCCCCGGAGATTCATGCTCCGTTCATAGCAGGGGCGGCCGTGAGGGGCCAGCATCAATGCGCGGCGAAAAAACGGGTTGCCGAAACCGGGCCCGTGGTTTTCCCTCCCGTCGCCGTCAGGGGCCGTGGAGGTCCGGCAGGCGAACCCCGCCAGGCCTTGATCGGAGCAACGGTAGTTTGTCCGGGCTTGCCGCGGACTCCCTGGCGGCACTTTCCTCTCTCAATTCGACGAGCTCTCCCCGGCCGGCACGGCCTGATAGACGACGAGCGATGAATGCGGGACCTCCAGCCGGAGCGGGCCGTCCGCGGGAAACGACGGGATGTCCTCCAACTTCGCGGAGCCCGTCACGAGAACGGGTTTCAAGGTCATGCCGGACGTGGGCAGCGACGACGGCAGCCTCAGCACGTGCGGCCCCGCGGCGGTGACCTTGGCATCGTCGGAAGCGTTCATCGCGACCACGCAGTAGCCGCCGCTCTTCTCATCGGCGCGCACGAACGCGAACACGCCGTCGTCCTCCGGGCCGTCGCCGCTGTCGCTCCACACCGGACGGAAGGATCCGGTGCGCAGTTCCGGCAGCTTCGCCCGCAAGGCTGCGACCCGCGCGATCTCCTGGAACGATCGCGATTTCGTCACGTCCTCCATCGTCGGGCCGTCCTTGCGCCGGAAGAACATCAGCCGCCCGGTCTCGCTGTCATGACCCAGCGGACCTTCGGCATCCGGCAGCGCGAATTCGGTGCCGTAATACAAACACGGAATACCCGGCAGCGTGAGCACCAGCGCCTGCGCGAGGCGGTTGCGGCGTGCGGTGACGCCGCCGGCGCGGAAACGGTTCAGGCCGTCGTGGTTCTCAATGAAGGTGATCAGCTCCTGCTGCGGGCTGATGCCGTCGGCTCCGGGATTCGGGTTGAAATACGGACGTCCCCGGTTATCGGATCCGGTGCGTGCCGCCATCGCTTTTTCGAGCGCGGCGGGCGAGCCGAAGTGTTTGCCCGGATGCCGAAGGTACTCGCGGGCGGCGAAGCAGAAGTTGAAATCGAGCACCGAGTCGAGCGCCGGGTCCGTGCGCTCCGGCCAGTCGCTCCGCCACGTGTAGCGGCCCAGCACGTCCGGCCGGCCGTCGTAGATCTCGCCGAACATCAGCTTTTCCGCCGCGGCGTCTCCGAGTTTCTTCCGCAGCCGCCCGGCGAAGGCGTCCCAGAACTCATGGTGCACGTGTTTCACCGTGTCGATCCGCAGGCCGTCCACTCCCACCGTTTCGAGATAGAATTGATAGATGGCGACAAACTCATCGACCAACTCGTCGAAATACCGGCCGTCCGGCGCCGTCCACAGGTCGCGCAGCGAGAAGAAATCGCACATCACCTCCTCGCCGTCGCTCTTGCCGAGGCTGTCGCCGGAGAACCCCTTGCGGCCGTAGGCATCCAAACGCGAAAGCACACCGCTCGTCGGGACGTCCACGCCGAGCAGCTTGCGCGGGCCATCCGGTTCGGTGCGCCGTGCGTTCCATTGCGGCAGGTCCGCCCACGTCGCGTTGGCGTGATAGCCGTCGCGTTTGTACTCCTGCACCCACTCGTCCTTGTGCTGCACGTCGAAGGTTCCGTTGCCGTTGGCATCATAGAAAAACACCGGGCCCGCGTGGTTCATCACGACGTCCTGGATCACCTTGATGCCCTTCGAGTGCGCGAGTTTCACGAAGTCGCGGTAATGCTCCATCCTCCCCTCCGCACCTTCCGGATACGCGCTGCCGTCGAGCCGCGTCGCGCTCGTCAAATGCGGGTCGATGTCCAGCCAGTCCTGCGTCCAATACCCGTGGTAGCCGGTCTTCCAGCCGCCGAGGTCGTAGCCCGAGCGCCAGACGTTCGCCACCACGGGAGTCAGCCAGATCGCGGTGATGCCGAGCTCGTTGAAATACCCGGACTGCAGCGCCTTCTCCATGCCGCGCAGGTCGCCGCCCATGTAACGCGCGATGTCCTTCTGGTGCGGATCGTAGAGCGCCGGGTCGCTGCCCGCGGGCTTGTTGTTCGCCGGATCGCCGTCGAAAAACCGGTCCGTCATCGCGAAATACATCACGTCATCCGTCCACGGGCGTTCCGGCGCCGCGGCATGCAGCGCGCCCGTCAGCAAGGCCAGCAGGAGAATGGGTTTCCTCACATCCGCATATGTAGCACGCCCCGGAATGGTTGGGCAATTCGTCGCTTCGAAGGCGCGGCTACCTGCGCAGGCGGATGCGCGGGTCGCTTTCCGGATCGACCGGCTCCGACTCGTCGCCGATCCGGATCTTCGGGGTGCTTCCGGGCGGGCTGGTGATGGTGGCGGACGTGAGCTTCCCGCCGGCCCACTCGATGTCGAGCGTGTGGTTCCCGCGCGCCTTGAGGCCGGTGATCTTCCCGTCCGGCCATGCCGCGGGCAACGCGGGAAGCAGGTGGATCTCGCCGAGGTGTGATTGCATCAACATTTCAAGAAATGCGGCGGCATAGCCGAAATTCGAGTCGATCTGGAACGGCGGGTGGGCCATCAGCAGGTTCGGATAGGTGCCTCCCGCATGGTTCATCACGATGGCTGTGGTGGTGGTGTTTTTGAGGGAGTTCCGGAGCAGCTTGTGGGCGCGGTCGCCGTCGAGCAGACGCGCCCATAGGGCGGACTTCCAGACGATCGCCCAGCCGGTGCCGCCGTCGCCGCGGGCGTCGAGCGACACCGCGGCGGCCTTGGCGAGCTCCGGGGTGGTCGTCGGCGCGATCTGGCGTCCCGGATAGACGGCGATCATGTGGGAGACGTGGCGGTGCTGGTCTTTCGGATCGTCGCGATCCTCCATCCATTCCTGGAGCTGGCCCCACCGGCCGATCTTCGGTTTGAGAAGCTTGTCGCGCAGCCCGGCGACCGTGCCGCGGTAGTCCGCGTCCACTCCGAGGTCGCTGCTCGCTTCGATGAAGTTGGTGAACAGGTCGTGGACCAGCTGCTGCTCGTACGAATTGCCGACTGCCTTCGGGCCGTGCTCGGGTGAGACGCTTTCCGGGCTGACCAGTGTGCCGTCGGGCAGCTCGATGAGGTAGTCCTCCCAAAACTCGCAGAGTTCCTTGAGGATCGGATAGGCGATTTCGGCGAGATAACCCTTGTCGCGGGTGTAGGCATAGTGGTCCCACAGGTTTTGGGCGAGCCACGCGGCGTCGCCCGGCACCCACAGGTAGCTTGCTCCGCCGAAGATCCCGTTTTCCGAGCGGGTCGCCCAGCCGCGGATGTTCTCACCGAATTTCTTGCGGGTGTTCTCGCGCCGCACCTCGCGCACGGACGATTGGTAGTCGGCGTAGGGTTTGAAGGTTTCGGAAAGGTTGGCGGGATCGGTGAACCAATAGTTCATCTGCAGATTCACGTCCGAGTGGTAGTCGCAGCGCCACGGCGGATTGTTGTCCGGGTTCCAAAGCCCCTGCAGGTTCGCCGGCAGCGACCCCGGGCGCGAACACGAGATCATCAGGTAGCGCGCGTAGCGGAGAACCAGTGCCTCAAGGTCGAGGTCGGATCGGTCGTTCTGATAGGCGAGCAGCCGCCGGTCCGTCGGCAGCGCGCCGTTGGCGTTGCCGGGCAGCTCGATCTGCAGCCGTTCGTAGAGCGTCCGGTACTCCGCGATGTGCTCCATGCGCAACTCATCGACCGGCCTGCGTGCCGCGGCGTCGAGTCGCGAGGTGAGTTTCCGGTGCGGGTGCGGACCCTTCCACTGCTGATCCCGGCGGTTGAGGTAGTTGGTGTCCGCGGCGACGAGGATGGTGAGCGAATCGCATTTGTGGAATTGGAACCCGCCGCCGGCCGCCGTGATCTCGCCACCATCGTGGAGCACCCGGACCTGGGTTTCGTAGTCGAGGGCGAGCTGATATGTCCCTTTGGTCTGGCGCCCCGGCTTGTTGTATACGAATCCCGCGAGATTTCCCGCGGCAATGATCGTGTTTCCTTTCGCTACGGACTCCGCATCGTGGGCGTCCGCGAGTTCGATCGATCCGGAGTGCGCGCCCGGCTTGTCGGCGCTGAAATGGAACACCATCACGCCCGCCGGATGGCTGGCGAAGGCCTCGCGCCGGTAGCGGATGCCGCCTTTGAGGTAGGAGGTGCGGTGGACCGCGGTGTCGATGTCGAGCTGGCGCCGGTATTCGTCGAACGACGAACCCGGGCCGCCGAGCCGGATGCCGGCGACCTGGAAATGCGTTTTGCTGCGGGTCGTTTTGAAGACGAGGCGGTACGAACGGAACGTGGCTGGGGTTTCGAGCGCGAACTCGCGCGTTTCGCCCCGATCCTTCCAGGTCTCCACATCGCGGCGCGAGTCGAGGAGCTTCCACGACCGGCCGTCGTTCGATCCTTCGAGGTCCCAGTCCTTCGGGTCGCGGCCGGGGACATCGTTGCCGGAGGTGATCGCATAGCGGGTCAGCTCCGGGGTGTCGCCGGGATAGTGGACGAGCGCGGTCACCTCGGCACCGCGGTTTTCCACACACCATTTGGTGGCCGGGTCGTCGTCGAACGCCTGCTCGATCGTCTCACCCGGAGTGGCCGGCGCGTCGGTGGAAACCTCGCCCTGCGACGCCTCCGGATGGAGGGTGACAAACAGGTCGCCGAGCGCCTGATACGAGCCGGTGTCGGACTCGTCGCCGATCCACATGCTGTCCTCGTTCAACAGGATCCGCTCGGTCGAGACCTGGCCGAAGAGCATCGCGCCCAGGTTGCCATTGCCGATGGGAAGGGCGTCGGTTTGCCAGGTTTCGGCCGGTTGTTCGTACCACAGCCTGTGGTTGGAAGGGACCGCGGGCGAGTCCGCGGTGAGGACGACGGAGAGAGAAAGAAGGCGGATCCACATAACAGACTCCACCCACGGAAGCAGGTGATCTCCGGGTCGCCAAGGAGGATGCTCGTTTCCCGTATGAATTTCATCCGGTCCCCGAAGCGGGCCGGATGGAACCGACCCGTTCAGGCGGTCACCGACTGCCGCATCGCGCCGAGCAGTTCGAGCCGGCCCGTCTTCGCCGTAGCGGAAGTGGTGTAGGTCTCCGCAAACGGGTCGATCCACGGCGTCACCGCCTCCAGGAATCCGGCGGCGTTCGCCCGCGTCCGCGTCGGCGATTGTTTGTCCGCCTTGGTGAACACCAGCGAGAACGGCCTCCCGGTGCCGTGCAGCCATGCGACGAAATCGAGGTCGATCCGCTGCGGGTCGTGCCGCGAGTCGATCAACACGAAGACCCGCTTCAGATTGTCCCGCCGCTCGATGAAATCTCCGACCAGCAGGTTGAAATCGAATTTCTCATGCTTCGCCGTCTTCGCGAATCCATAGCCCGGTAGGTCCACCAGCGACCACTCCTCGTTGATGAGGAAAAAGTTCAGCATCCGCGTCTTGCCCGGAGTGGCGGACACCTTTGCCAGGCTCTTCTGGTTCGTCAGCAGGTTGATGAGCGACGATTTCCCCACATTCGAGCGCCCGATCAGCGCCACCTCCGGCACCTCCCATTGGGGACAAGCGTCGAGCTTCGTCGCGCTGGTGATGAACTTGGCCGAGCGGATCTTCATGCCGCCGAGGAGACGGGAAACATGGCGCCGGGTGCAACACCGGATTTTCAACGATGCACGGCACCTTGGGCACCGGCATCGCTCGCCAGTTTTATGACTCCTCAAGGAAGATGGACCTGATTTTGCACTTTCCGAACGGTTCAAACCTCGTAGTTTGGATGCGCATTCCGGCCGGACTGCATTGCTTTGTCGCCACGAATCCATCTGGAAGCCGTGATCTTCCGTTTGAGACCCGCTCGACGGGTGAAAACGGGCTGGTTGCGAGTGGCGGAACGGCATGCCGTTTCGAATTCGATTCTCACCCATGAAACCACGCAAAAATCCGCTGTTTCACTTCCGCGGTCATGTTTTCCGAGGGGCTTTGATCGCCACCGTATTCCTTCATCTCGCCCTCCCGCATGCCGACGCGGATTGGATTTGGACCGGAGCGGTGGATCGCGATTGGTTCAAGGCCGGGAACTGGACCAGCGATCATACGAGCTATTCATATCACAGGATTCCCGCGGGTGGAGATGTGTGGATCGCAGGAGGCGTCGCGAGCACCGGCTCCCTGACACAACTGGGCGATCTCACCATCGACGGGACGATGGGAAGCGCGGAGTTGAAGACAAACCTGACCCTGTCCGGCGGTACTCTTTCCATCGTCAACGGCGGGATCATGTCGAGATATCGTTCGAACTCAGTGTTCGCCGTCCACAATTCGGCCACCCTGCTGGTCTCCGGCATCCATTCCGACGGCAGAAGATCCATGGTGACGGGTGGCGGTCTCGCGATCGGCCAATGGGGAGGCAACGACAACGTGGTCCGGGTGGAAGATGGCGGGTTGATCCAGGTTGATTCGATTTCCGTCCCTGAACATACCTTCACGAAGAGCAGCCACTCCACGCTGATCGTCCGCGGGGTGCATGCCAGTGGCGTCGCATCCGAAGTGGAGGCGCAGCGCATCGTCCTCGGAAGACTCCGAACTACAACGGGAGAGATCCAGGTGCTGGACGGTGGGGTGATCCACGTCGATTCCCTCATGAGTTATCATGATGCACAAGTAACCGTGTCGGGCTCGGCGGGGCCGGATCATCAGTCCACCCTCCGGTTTGGCGACCTTTCGATCGCTTGGGACGGTCCCAGCTTCCACGTGCTAGATGGCGGCCGTTTGATCGCCGGATCGAGGGTGGACGATGTTCATGTTTCCGGAATGGATGAATGGGGCAACCGGTCCCGTGTGGACGCGCCGGAAGGCTTCAGCGGCGCCTTCCTTGTGGAGAACGACGGGCTCGTTGTCTCGCCCACCGTAACGGTTTCTCCCGATGGTTCCGTGTTGCGGGGATCCGGTCAAGGATCGAGCGCCATCCAGTTGGACCGAATGCCAAGCCACGACGGCGGCGGATGGCTCGAGGTGGACGGTGGCACGCTGGTCGTTGGGATGGACGGCAGCCTTTCCGGAGAAACGAATCCGGTGCCCATCGTGATCGGCGGTGGCGGCATGTGGGTGGACACATCGAAAAACGTCGCCCTGAACGGCGCATGGACGCGGGGCGAGGGACGACTGCACAAGATCGGTCCGGGAACCCTTGAACTGCTCGGGGCGAACCTGCATGGCGGAGGAACTTTTGTGAGGGAGGGACGGCTGATCCTCGGTGGTGACGACGCAAGCCTCTCCGGTGACGTGAGGGTCTTTGAAGGAGCGGGCTTGAGTGGCAGCGGCAGCGTCGGTGGAGATCTTGTGAACCATGGTTCGCTGAGCCCAGGACAGTCGCCAGGTGTTCTGCGGATCGGGGGTTCGTTCAGGCAATCGTCCTCCGGCTCGCTGACGCTGGAGGCGGGTGCCGTCGGTGCGAGCGATCTCATGCTGGTGGGCGGGAACGCGATGCTGGGCGGCACGCTTGCGATCGAGAACCTGGGCACGGACCTGGAGTATGGAGATCGCTTGGCGCTGATCCGCGCCCGCGGACTGAAGGGATCATTTCGCGAGGTGGAGTTGATCGGTTTTGATCATTTCCGGCCGTCCCTCGTGAGGAACGGCGGAATTCTGTCCCTGTTGGCGGCACCAGTTTCCTACACCGCCGTGGCGCGGGACGCGAACGAGCGAAGCATCGCGGGGGCGCTCGACTCATGGATTGCGAACCCGTCGGGTGACCGCGGCACCGTGTCCCATGAACTCGACTTGCTTTCCACCGGCGAATACGCGCGGGCTTTCGCCGCCGTATCGCCCGCATGGATCCATGCCACGGATGAGTTTCTCGTTTCCCTGCACCACACCCAGATGTTCGTGCTTGATCGCCGGCTCGAAGGACGCCGGCTGATGCGCGCTGCTGGCGGGCCCGGATCGAACGATTGGGATCCGTGGGGACTCACCTACGGGATGTTTTCATGCGAGCACACTCTCGATTCCTTCGGCGGCGATATCAAGAGTGGCGGCCTGCTTGTGGGTATGGACCGCTTGATGGAGGGAAACATCGTCGCAGGTGGGTTCATGGGGTTTGGTGCGGGCGAGGCGGAGGCGGGTGGTCTGGGCGAGTCCTCCGCGCGCAGCTTCACAGCGGGCGTGTACTCCACCTTCGAAGAGCAGGGGCTTCACGGAAACGCCACCTTCGGGGTCGGTGTCTTCGATGAGGAACTGGAGAGGGAGATCCGGTTCGGCGGCCTCCAGCGCGTAGCCCGTGCCGATGGCGAGGGGTCAGGTATCTTCGGCTCGGTGAGCGGCGGCTACTCCTTTGTTCGGAAGGGTTTGAAATTCGGCCCCGCCGCGGGATTGTTCGCCGATTGGACGCGCTTCGATTCCCTTCGGGAAGAAGGCGCGGGCGTGCTCGATCTGCGGGTCGGCAGCCGCTCCGCGGAAAGCCTGCGCAGCCTCGTGGGCGCCGAAGCATCGTACGAGCAGGTCATGCCTTCCGGTTTCGTGCTCGTGCCCCAGGCTTCTTTGTTCTGGTCCCACGAGTTTCTCCGCGATTCCGCGAACCTCCACGCCACGTTCGAAGCCGGGCGCGGCTCTGCCTTCCACTACGATCCCGACGGCAGAGATGCGGACTCCCTCCTCCTCAATGCCGCCATGAACGTCCTGTCGCCTTGGGGTATGCACGGCTCCATCGGCTATCAGGCGGGGTTCGGCTTTGACGGAAGTCTCGACCACAGCGTCAGTGTGGGCCTCGACTGGCCGTTCTGAGCCTCGACCGCCCGCGGATCTCGGAACTCAGATCAACTCCCCCGCAATCGGGTCCACCAGGGCCCGGCCGCGGCCGATGAGTTTCAACGAGCCGCCGTCGAGCGTGGCGAGGCCCTCGCCGGCGAGTTGGGCGGCGCGTTCGCGGCCGGTTCCATCTAACAATCCGAGCGGAATGCCCTCGATCGTCCGTAGTCCGAGGGCGACGAGTTCGATGCGGCGGGCCTCGGGATCGAGTTCCTCCAACTCGTCGGTGGCATGGCCGATCGTTTCGATGCGTTCGACGTAGGCCGCGGTATCGGAAACGTTGCGACCGCGGGTGCCGCCGATGGTGCTTACCGCGGACGGGCCGAGCCCGAGGTATTCCTCGCCGCGCCAGTAGCCGCGGTTGTGCGACGACTCGCGGCCGGGTTTCGCGTAGTTCGAGGTCTCGTAGTGGAGGAAACCTGCTTCGGTTAGATATTCGTGCGTTGTCTCGAACATCCCGGCGTCACGATCCTCGTCCCCGCGCATCTCGCCCCGTCGCAGCGACTCGAAGAATGCGGTGTCCTCCTCGTAGGTGAGGTTGTAGGCGGAGATGTGGTCGGGCTCCAGCGATACCGTGCGTTCGAGCGTTTCCATCCAGTCGCTTGCGCTCTGTCCGGGAATGGAAAACATGAGGTCGATGTTCACCTCGGCCATGCCCGCGTCGCGAAGGATGCGCACCGACTCGGCGGCCTGCTCCGGATCGTGCTCGCGGCCGAGGGTTTCCAACACGTGCGGAGAAAACGACTGGATGCCGAGCGAGACGCGCGTGACTCTGAGTTCGCGGAACAAAGTGGCTTTCGAGAGATCGAAAGTCGCCGGGTTCGCTTCCAGAGTCACCTCGTCGAGCGTCGTGAAATCGACCGTCTCGTGCAGGCTGCCGAAGAGTTTCCGCAGATGTCCGGGCGAGAGCATGCTCGGCGTCCCGCCGCCGAGATAGATCGTCCGCGGTTTCACCTCCACCTCCGCGATCCGCCGCCGCGCCTCCTCACCCAGCGCGTCGATGAAACGCCCGATCGGCGTCGCGCCCGGCGTGTGCTTGTAAAACGAGCAATACGGGCAGACCCGGTGGCAAAACGGAATGTGGAGATACGCGAGCAGGGCGGGGGATCGGTGGTCGATTTGTCAGGCCGGGCGGATCATCTCGAACAAATCCCTCGTATGGCAATACCAGTTCGGCACGGACATCCGGCCGACCGGATGATACATCTCGCCGCGGACGCGGAGTTTCTCCGGATCGAACAAGTCGTCGGCCACCCAGGCGCGGTGCACGATGCCGAAGACGAGCCGGTTTTCCCCGATGATCT
Organism: Akkermansiaceae bacterium; assembly: GCA_024233135.1. Lineage (GTDB taxonomy): Bacteria > Verrucomicrobiota > Verrucomicrobiia > Verrucomicrobiales > Akkermansiaceae > Luteolibacter. The sequence goes on from JACKPZ010000018.1 coordinate 88,536, forward strand.
CGATCTTGTGGAGCTTGCACTCGAGTGCGGCCGGCGCGGCGGCGATGCGCGGCGGGGCGACGATGCTCGATGCCGCGGTCTCCAGCTTTTCGTATTTCGTTTCACTCGTCCCGTACGGGTGCGATGCGGCCGTGCGGACCATGGCCTCCGCCAGTTCCTCGCTCACGAGATTCACGACAAACTCGCCCGTCCGTTCGCAGTTGCGCGCGGTGTCCTTGGGCGTGCCGTCGTCGCGGTCGCCGGGCGAAAAGATCACCAGCGGCGGTTCGGCACCGAAGACGTTGAAAAACGAAAACGGCGCGATGTTCACGCCGCCGTCCTCGTTGAGCGTGCTGACCCACGCGATCGGCCGCGGGGTCACCAGGCTCGCGAGGATCGGGTAGGCGCGGCCGGCGTGGGTGGACATCAGGTCGAGTTCGGTCATGGCGGCTCCATTCTGCCCCGCCTCCGCCCGGATGCAACCCAGGGCGACCTCGCTTTGGAAACAGCCCGCGAACCACCGGTGCGTCTTTCATCCGTCGGAGAAGGAACCACTGAGAAACTGAGAGCCACTGAAGCCACTGAAAAAAGGATGATGACAGGGAACCATCGATCCGCATCCATTCGCCTCAGTGAACCCAGTGGTCCTCAGTGTTTCAGTGGTTTTTCTTTCCCGCCTGATTCGAAAGCCATTCACAACCAGAATCATCACTATGGGTAACGCTGGGCGCGGGGGCTCCGTGCGAAATCCGCGCTTGCACGGGATGATCCGCGCCGGAACGTTCGCGCCGTGATTTCTCCCGGCCATGTGGTGACCTCGGTGCTGCCGGTTTACCTGCTCATCGCCGCCGGAGCCCTGGCGCGGCGCTTCGGCGTGGTGCGCAAGGAACATGAGGACGGCATCATGCGCGTCGTGTACACGGTGATGCTGCCGGCCTTCATCCTCGACAAGATCCTCGGCAGCGAGGTGCTGCGCAACGGCTCGACCGTGCTCAGCGCTTTCGGCCTCGGGTTTTTCCTCATCCTCACCTGCACGGCCATCGGCGCGGTGGTCGGCCGCCTCATCGGCCTCGAACGCGGCACCGGCATGCGCACCTTCGCGCTCAGCGCAGGCACGCAGAACTTCGGCTTCACCGCGGCGCCGGTGGTGGAGATTCTTTGGACGCAGGGCGCGCTGGCGATGCTATTCATCCACAACATCGGCGTCGAACTCGCGATGTGGTCGGCGGGCGTGATGATCATGAGCGGCGAACGCGGTCTGCACTGGCGCAAGATGCTCACCGGCCCGGTGGTCGCGGTGCTCGCCGGCCTGCTGCTGGTGGCGCTCGGTCTGGACGACAAGATCGAAGGACCGGCACGGCGCGCCATCTCGATGATCGGCGTCGGCGGGTTTCCGCTCGGGGTGTTCATCACCGGGTGCCTGATCATGGACCTGATCGTTGCGGAGAAACCCTCATGGAGGATCGGCATCGGCGCGACACTCGTGCGGATGTTGCTGGCCCCGGCC
>JACKPZ010000019.1 GCA_024233135.1 Akkermansiaceae bacterium
CGATGAGTTCGGTCACCTGCGGCAGGCACTTGCCTTCCCAGTACTGCGCGAATTCTTCCTCGGATGGTTGTTTCACCGGAGGGTCGGGCTGGATCTCCGGCCACGGCGGACGGGCACCGCCCGGGTGCTCCCAATCCTGCCAGTGCGAGTAATAAAAGCCGACCTTGATGCCGTGTTTGCGACACTCCTCCACCAACTCGCCGAGCGGATCGCGGCCGTTCGCTCCGAACGGGGTCGCCGCCACGTCGTAGTCGGAGACATTCGAGTCCCACAAGGCGAAGCCGTCGTGGTGTTTCGATGTGATGACGAAATATTTCATGCCCGCGGCCGCCGCCAGACCGATCCACTCCGCGGCGTCGAACTCCGTCGGGTTGAAGTCCTTGAGCAAGCGGTCGTAGTCCGCCTTCGGCACGCCTTCCGCGGATTCCGGCCAACCCCACTGGGCGCGGATCCATTCGGCGTAGTGATTGCGCCCCATTTCCTGGCTCTTCCAGACGCCGGCCGGGATGGAGTAGAGCCCGAAGTGGATGAACATGCCGAAACGTGTGTGCGCCATCCAGTTTTCCGTGTTCACCGCGGAGCCAGCGCCTCCTTCCGCGCTGTGGGTCTGGGCTGGCATGAGGCCGGTCATGGCGGCGACGACGGTGGGGATCATTCGGTGAATGGATATCAATCGCATAAGAACGCCGTCGATACGGCGTTGCGAGGATCCGTGTTTCAGGCACCGGGGTTTTCGCCGGCTCCGCCCCGGTCTTGTTAGGAATCCTCTTCGCGGCGGAAGAAATAGCGGGCCACAGCGATCAGCCAGACCATGCATCCGGCCGCCCACGACCACGCCGCGTAGATGTGATGTGAAACCGTGACTTTCGGGATGAAATCCGAGGTCATCCGCGTCAACGCGGCGAGCGCGAGCAGGCCGGTGACCCAGCGCAGCCAGACGATACGCTTCTGCAGCAGGTCGTGCCTGCCCGCGTGTCCGAGCACGACCCGTGTGGCCACGGCGAGGGTCGCCAGACCCAGTCCCGCGACGAAAAACAAGTGCAGCGACCCGATCCGTGCCTGTGGCCAGAACGCCGCGCAAACGAGTCCCGCGACCATGCTCGCGAAGGCCCAGCGGATGGCGTTTCCGGGAGTCGTCGGTTTTCTCGCCTTCCGCAGCCACGGCGTCTCGATCGCGAACCACCCGAGGATCGTCACCGCCCGCAGCAGTTGTCCCGCCGCGGCATGGCCACGGGATTCCCAGAAGAAACCCGCCACCACCAGGCTGCCCGCGGCCGCCGATGCCGCCGCGCGTTTCATCCAACCTTTCGGCGGGGTGGGGGACTCGTCGAACGAATGCCCGCTCGGGTGACCGAAGAAGCGCGGCAGCACATACGGGCCGATGCCCATCACCGGCAGCAGCGGAAACCCTTGCAGCAGGAACAGTCGGCCGGCCTGCCAGTCGGGCGCGCTCAGACCGCCATTCGCCAGCATGCCCGCGGACACAGCGCCACCGACGATGCCGCCCATCACCAGCACGAATCCCGGCGGCGGCGTGTCGCCCGCACCGAGGAACCATCGTGTGACGAGACCCACGAACAACAGTGTGAGAAATCCTGCGAACGCCGCATCGCCCGCCGCCACCTGGCCACGGCTGTGACTCGCCACCGCAAGACCCCAGAGCAGCAGAAGAAACCCGAACTCGCCGCCAAACCACGGCTTGTTTCCCGACAGTCGGGGAAACGCCGTGCCGAGGAACCCCGCCACGAAAGCCCCCAGAAAACCCTCGATCATCAACCGCGTGTGCGCCTCGCCCGGATAAAACCCGAGGCCGCCCGCATACACCAACGGCCACATCATCACTCCCCAGATGCCGGCGAGCAGACCCAATGGGAAAAACACCCGGTATGGCTCGGACCGTAGCGTTTCCCAAGTAAGTCGCATCACGGAAACGTCGTCGCCCGAGGTGTCTGCATAATCAAGAATATAAATTCGTGATTATGCGGGACTTGAACGTGCCCGTCTCCTTGACAGCGGACCATCGCCCTCGCATCGTGCCGGCCACGACAGGGGAGCCCGCCGACCGCCGGGCCGAGATGGTCCGACGCGTGGGCCAGACCCTTCGAACCTGACGCGGGTCGCGCCGCCGTAGGAAGTCGAGCAATCGCCCATTTCTCCCTTCGGCCGCGCCTCACCCGCGCGGCCTTTTCGTTTCCGAAACCTCAGCCCACAGCTCCCATGATCCAGCCCGAAGACTCCGCCGCCGCCTCCCACGACGCCTCGCGCGCCCCGCTGCCCGCCTCCACGCGGGTCTATGTCGATGGCGCGATCCACCCGACCGTGCGCGTGCCGATGCGCGAGATCGCGCTCACGGAAACCAAGGCGTTCAACGGCCGGATCGAGGTGAACGAGCCGGTGCGGGTCTATGATTGCTCCGGCCCGTGGGGCGATCCGGCGTTCACCGGCACGGTCGAGGAAGGCCTGCCCGCGCTGCGCCGCGAGTGGATCATGCAACGCGGCGACGTCGAGGCCTACGACGGCCGCCCGGTCCAGCCGCAGGACAACGGATATCTCACCGAGAAACACGCCGAGTATGCCTCGCAGTCCGAGAAGTCGAACCGGCTCCGCGAGTTTCCCGGCCTCACCGCCGAGCGCCGCCAGCCGCTGCGTTCCACCGGGAAACCCGTCACCCAGCTCCACTACGCCCGCCAGGGCATCGTCACGCCGGAGATGGAGTTCATCGCCATCCGCGAGAACATGCGTCGCGCGAAACTCGCGGACATGAAGGACGACATCGTCCGCAACCACCTCGACAAACAACACGCCGGTTCGCACCAGCAGCCGGACAGCGAATACACGCCTTCCATCTTCCGCCGTTTCCCGCAGCGCATCCCGGCCGAGATCACGCCCGAGTTTGTGCGCGACGAGGTCGCCGCCGGCCGCGCCATCATCCCGGCCAACATCAACCACCCGGAACTCGAGCCGATGATCATCGGCCGCAATTTCCTCGTGAAGATCAACGCCAACATCGGCAACTCCGCCGTGGCCTCGTCGATCGAGGAGGAAGTCGAGAAAATGCGCTGGGCCACCAAGTGGGGCGCCGACACCGTGATGGACCTTTCCACCGGCAAAAACATCCACGCCACCCGCGAGTGGATCCTGCGCAACTCGCCGGTCCCCATCGGCACCGTGCCGATCTATCAGGCGCTCGAAAAGGTGAACGGCAAGGCCGAGGATCTCACGTGGGAACTCTATCGCGACACGCTCATCGAACAGGCCGAACAAGGCGTCGATTACTTCACCATCCACGCCGGTGTGCTGCTGCGTTTCGTGCCCATCACCGCCAGCCGCATGACCGGAATCGTCTCCCGCGGCGGCTCGATCATGGCGAAATGGTGCCTCGCCCATCACAAGGAAAACTTCCTCTACACCCATTGGGACGAGATTTGCGACATCATGGCGGCCTACGACGTTTCGTTCTCCATCGGCGACGGCCTGCGCCCGGGATCCATCGCCGACGCCAACGACAAAGCGCAGTTCGGCGAACTCGAAGTCCAAGGCGAACTCACCCGCCGCGCCTGGGCCAAGGGCGTGCAGGTCATGAACGAAGGCCCCGGCCATGTCCCCATGCACATGATCGAGGAAAACATGGCCAAGCAGCTCGAATGGTGTGGCGAGGCCCCGTTCTACACGCTCGGACCGCTGACCACCGACATCGCCCCCGGCTACGACCACATCACCAGCGGCATCGGCGCAGCGATGATCGGCTGGTACGGCTGCGCGATGCTTTGTTACGTCACGCCCAAGGAGCACCTCGGACTGCCGAACAAGAACGATGTGAAGGAAGGTGTCATCACCTACAAACTCGCCGCCCACGCCGCCGACCTCGCGAAAGGCCACCCCGGCGCGCAATACCGCGACAACGCGCTCTCCAAAGCCCGCTTCGAATTCCGCTGGCAAGACCAGTTCAATCTCGGCCTCGACCCCGAGCGCGCCCGCGAGTTCCACGACGAAACCCTTCCGCAGGAAGGCGCGAAGACCGCCCACTTCTGCTCGATGTGCGGCCCGCATTTCTGCTCGATGAAGATTTCCGAGGACGTCCGTCAGTATGCCGCGGCCCAAGGTATCTCCGAAGAAGAAGCCCTTGAAAAAGGGATGGAGGAGAAGAGCAAGGAGTTCGTCGAGAAGGGGGCGGAGGTTTATCAGCAGGCGTGATCGACCTTCGCATCGATCGGGCCGTTGGCCTTCCCATTCATCGTTGGTCGTTTTCCTAGGCTGCTGGCCTAGGCTGGTATGGGGTGCGCCTTTGGCGCTGGGGAATCGGGCTCGCTGATAGCCGCTCTGAATCATCACCATTCGATTCCCAAGCCGCTGGCCCAGGCTGGTACGGGGCGCGCCTTTGGCGCAGAAGAGGGGACTTGTGTTCAGGCAGCTGAGTTCATTTCATGACTCCGTTCGCGTATATCTTCCGGGCCAACGGCCCAGCCCATGCCAGCCTAGGCCGCAGGCCTAGGTAGCGCCCCAAACGAATACAAGGGCCAAAGGCCCGTCCCATAGAACGACGATCCTTCCCGCCATGCCGCAATCCCTCAGCCTGAATCTCGTTCACCTGATTTTCAGCACGAAGGACCGCATGCCGCTGATCATCAGGGATGTCCGGCCACAACTCCATGCCTATCTTGCCACCGTCGCCCGTCATGGAGATGGGGAATGTTATCGGGTGGGCGGCGTCGCGGACCATGTACATCTCGCCGTGAGGTTGTCCCGAACCGTTGCCCTTTCGGATTTGGTCAGTGAGCTGAAGATATCATCGTCGAAATGGCTCAAGGGACGATCGCCTGAGCTTTCCAAATTTTCATGGCAACGGGGATACGGGGCGTTTTCCATCGGCCCGAAAGATCTGGATGCGGTGCTCGACTACATCGACAGACAGGAGGAGCACCACCGGAGGAAGACCTTTCAGGAGGAATATCAAGGTTTCCTCCGGCACTATGGCCTCGAATTCGACGAGCGTTACGTTTGGGACTAGGCGACTCAATGGATCGGACCGTTGGCCCTCAATGTCCTGTTGCGCAACTTCCCAGGCCTGCGGCCTGGGCTGATATGGGAGGGGCCGTTGGCCCTGAATCTCCGGTGAAATGAAGGCGGTTCTCTTCGCTTCACATTTTCCAGCAGCGATGAGGATCGTTCCGATGAAGAACATCAGCAGGCGTGATCGGCGGCGCCGGGATCTTCGGAAACCCGTCTCAGCCGGTCACCTTCTTCACATACATCGCCTTGAGGGCGATCGCGAGGCCGTCCATCTTGCACGAGATCTCGTGATCGCCATCGACCAGCCGGATGGGCTTCGACTTGGTGCCCTTTTTCAGAACCTGCGATGTGCCGCCGAGCTTGAGGTCCTTGATCATCGCGACCACGTCGCCGTCCGCGAGAACGTTGCCGTAGGCGTCTTTGACGACACGTTCCTCCGCCGATTCGTCGCCGGGTTCGACTTTCCACTCGTGGCCGCAGGTGACGCACTCGCGGAGATCACCACGGACGAGGATGTCGGTCATTTCGCAAAAAGGGCAGGTGGTTTCTTGCATCGCGGGGCGAGGAGAGTGGATGACGCCCGGCCCATCAAGCCCGGAGTGCCGGCGTTCGCGACTTGATGCCTGCCACCATCGAGTCCGGGCCGGGCAGGTGCTCCACCCGGCGGTGAGTCGGTCCTATCCACTTGCGGCTTGCGCCTTGCCACGCGAACCCGCTTCATCATCGCCACATGCCAGCCGGTAGCCTGCTCGCCCTCCTTGATGACATCGCGACGTTGCTCGATGATGTTTCGATCCTGACGAAACGGGCCGCCGCGAAGACCGCGGGTGTGCTCGGCGACGACCTCGCGCTGAACGCCCAGCAGGTGAGCGGCGTGGTATCCAAACGCGAGATTCCCGTCGTGTGGGCGGTGGCGAAGGGATCCTTTGTGAACAAGCTGATCCTCGTGCCGGTCGCGTTGGTGATCAGTTCGTTCGCTCCGTGGGCGGTGATGCCGCTGCTGATGATCGGCGGGCTCTACCTCTGCTACGAGGGCTGCGAGAAACTGGCGCATCATTTCCTGCACCGGAACGACAAGACGACGGCGGAGGCCGGGGAGCAGATCGCCAAAGCCGCCGCCGAAGAACCCGTCGAGTCCGAGTCGGACAAGATCAAGGGTGCCATCCGCACCGACTTCGTTCTTTCCGCGGAGATCATCGTCATCTCACTCGGCACGGTCGCGGGGGCGGATTTGATGCGCCGGATCGGTGTTCTATCCGCCATCGCGGTGATCATGACGCTGGGGGTGTACGGTCTTGTCGCGGCGATCGTGAAACTCGACGACCTCGGGTTGTTTCTCAGCCGACGCGAAGGCCGCGCCGCGCGAAAGATGGGCCTCGGCATCCTTTGGTTCGCGCCGTTCCTAATGAAGTCGCTGTCGATTCTCGGCACCGCCGCGATGTTTCTCGTCGGCGGCGGCATCATCGCGCACGGCATCCCGTGGGTCCATCATTTCGTCGAACACGCGGGCGGCACGGGCGCCGTGTTTTCCCGCGTCATTCCGCTGTTGCTCAACGGTGTCTTCGGAATCGCCGCGGGCACCCTGGCGCTGGGCGTGGCGCATGGGGCCGGCCGGCTATTCCGCAAGGAAAACACCGGCGGCGGCCATTGATTCAGACCTTGCCGTAGAGCGGGCCGTAGTTCGCGCAGGCGCGGAAGTCAGCACCCTCGGAATCATTCGTTCCGAATGCATTCCATGCGCTCGGGCGGAACACTCGTTCTTCTCCCACATTGTGCATGTAAACGGGGATGCGCAGCATCGAGGCGAGTGTGAGATAGAGGTGACCGACGTGTCCGCTGGTCATCACGCAATGGTTCGCGCCCCAGTGGTTCATCACCTCGTAGGTGCTGCGGAAGGCTCCCTTGCCGGTGAGGACCGGAGCGAACCAGGTCGTCGGCCAGGTCGGATTCGTCCGCTGGTCGAGCGCGTCATGCACGTCATCCGGCAGGTCGATCGTATGGCCTTCCGCGATCTGCAACGCGGGGCCGAGGCCGTCGACGAGATTCAGCCGGATCATCGTCGCGGGCATTCCGCCGCGGGTGCGGTAGCGCGTGCTCCATCCGCCGCCGGGGAAATACTCGGTGATCGACGGGTGCCAGGTGGTTGCCTTGAGGCATTTGTCGACTTCCTCGTCGCTGATGTCCCAGAACGGTTTCATCGTCGGGTTGCCATCGGCGTCCGTTTGTTCGCCGGTGCCGTCCAGAGCGGCGGGACCGGAGTTGATGAGATGCAGGATGCCGTCGCCGACAAGCGGGTGGCTCAGTTTTTTGCCGCTCGCCTGTTCGATCGCCTCGGTGCTCCAGTAGGTCCGCAGGTCGGCGAAAATCTGCGCCGTGTTCGTCAGCAACCAACCGAAGAGCATGCCCGCGCCGTTGAGCGCGTCGTTTTCGGTGGCAACGATGTACGGGGCGCGTTTTCCATTCCAGTCGAAGGAGGAATTCAGGACCGCCTCGAGGAAGTCGCCGTTCGGATAGTGGTCGGTCCATTGGCGCTGCCCTTGGAATCCGGCGGCGATGGCATGGTGTCCGTGCGCCTGTTCGCCGAGTCCCATCTCTTTCAGTTTCGGATTTCCGACCATCAGGTCGCGCGCGATGAGGGCCATCTTCACGCTGTCCTCCCATTCGCCGTCGAGTTGCTCGCGCGAGCGGGTGGTCTCCGGCGAGTTGTAGTCTTTTCCTTCCGGGCAGTGCGCCTTCACCCATGCGAGCGCCTTTTCATATTCTTCCCGGTCATACTGCCCTTTGCGCATGCGGCCGGCCACCTCGGTCATGTCGATCGCCTCCACTCGCATGCCGAACCACTTTTCCCACAACCGCGGATCCACCACCGAGCCTGCGATGCCCATCGACGTTCCGCCCATCGAAAGGTAGGACTTGCCGCGCATGAGGGCCACGGCGAGTCCGCAGCGGGCGAAGGTGAGCAGTTTCTCCTTCACGTCCGAGGGGATCTCGGTGTCACCGGCGGACTGCACATCGCGACCGTAGATGCCGAAGGCCGGCAACCCCTTCTGCGTGTGGCCGGCGAGCACGGCGGCGAGGTACACCGCGCCGGGGCGTTCGGTGCCGTTGAAGCCCCACACCGCCTTGGGGGTGTGCGGGTCCATATCCATCGTCTCGGATCCGTAGCACCAGCATGGGGTGACGGTGAGTGAGACGCCGACGTTCGAAAGACGGAACTTGTCCGCGCAGGCCGCGGCTTCCGCCACGCCGCCGATGCAGGTGTCCGCGATCACACATTCGACGGGACTCCCGTCCGGGTAACGGAGTGAGGATTCGAACAGGGCGGCGACACTGCGGGCCTGTTGCATGGTGCGGTCCTCAAGGGATTCACGGACGCCTCCGAGGCGGCCGTCAATGGTCGGGCGAATGCCGATTTTTGGGTTCATGACAGGTTTCGGTGGGTGGTGAGAGAATGAAAGTGTTGGATCTGAATGGTGACGAAAATTGGCACTATTGGCTTTCCTCTCCGAAGGCCTGCAACCGTAGAACCATTTGTTTTGGCGGTTCAAGACAACATTCGCGAAATGAAGATTCCTTCTTGAATGACGAAAATTGTATTGATTTGGCCGGCTCTTTTCCCATCTTCGAGGCATGGGCACGGATGCGAGCGCTGATCGTTTTGTTTCCACTCAAGTGGAGTCCTCCCGGTTGTTCTTTCTCGAAGACGGAAGTGACGGGTTCGAGGTGGTGTTCGGGGGCTTCGAGCGTTGTCGTGGCGACTATCGAATCGATCGTGTGGATTTTCCATGGCACGTGCTTGAATTCGTCGGCACGGGATCCGGAGAACTGCGTCTCGGTGGGAATCTTGAGCCGCTTGGCCAGGGGAGTTGGTTTTTCTACGGCCCCGGCATTCCCCATCGGATGGATGCCGATCCCGACACGCCGCTGGGGAAATACTTCGTCGGATTCACCGGGCCGGCCGTCGAGACGTTCCTCGGCGCCGCCGGCATTTCCCCGGGGGCGTCCGGACGCATCCGCAAGGTGGAGCCCGTGCGCCGGACCTTCGATCTGCTCATCGAGCGGGGCATCCGCCGATCCGATTCGGCTGCGGCGATTTGTTCGCTGATCACCCGTCAGCTCCTTCTGATGTGCCGCGACGACGTGGGGGAGGCGGACGATGGTGGTTCACCCGCGTTCGCCGCGTATGAAAAGGTGCGCGGCTACATCGAGCGGAACTTCGAGGAACTCACCACCCTCGAGGGCATCGCCCGCGCCTGCGGCTATGAGGCGGCATACATTTGTCGTTTGTTTTCCCGTTATCATGACGAGTCGCCTTATCGATATCTTCTTCGTTTGCGGATGGAAAAGGCGGCGCAGCTTCTGCTGGAACAGGAAGCCTCGGTGAAGTCGGTGGCAGCGGCGATGGGCTACAAGGACGCGTTCCATTTCTCGCGTGTTTTCAAGTCCGTGCACCAGGTGCCGCCGTCGAGGTTCCGTCACTCGGGGCATCCCCAGTGGCCTGGCAACTGACTTTCCGCTGTCCCGCGCCGCGCGCGATGCTAGACATGGGCATGTCGATTCCGCGATGTCTCGCTGCCCTCGCCATGGTGTCCTCCTTCGTCCGTGCGGATTCCCCGCCTGACGCCGAGGATGCCGCCTACCCGGCGATCGAGCGTTTCGTGGAGGTGCTCGAAACCGTCCGCAAGCGCCACCCCGATGTCGACCGGGTTGCCTATGACCGGCTTGTGAACCATGCCCTCGAAGGCATGCTGGCCGGCTTGGATCCGTTCTCCTCGTTCATTCATCCGGAAATGGCGGCTCGCGTGGAGGCGGAGGGTGGTCTCGATCCGGAGCTGCCGTCGCTCGGAATGTCGCTCGGCCTGCGTGACGATGGTGTGTATGTCGCCGCGGTCCCGCCTCATGGGGCGGCGGCGGACGCGGGTGTTCTGCCCGGTTCCTTGCTGCTGGAGATTGATGGCGTCGTCGTCGAGGACGGAGCGGTGGAGGATTGCCTCGCGATGCTGCGCCGGCCGGCCGGGGTTGTGACAAAGGTGAAACTGAAGAGTCCGGCGGAACCCCAACCGGTGGAGGTGAAGCTCGAGCACAGGTTGGTGCAGGATCGATCGGTGGCCGAGAGCCGGATGCTCGATGGCGATGATGCGGTCGGCTATCTGCGTCTCGCCACGTTCGGCGGACACTCGGCCCGCGAGGTAGAGGCCGCTCTGGACGATCTTGAGGATGCGGGCATGAAGCGCCTCGTCCTGGATCTCCGCCACAACCCCGGCGGAGATCTCGAACAAACCGTACGGATCCTCGGATTGTTCGTCCCGCCAAGCACCGCCGTCGTTTCCACGCGGGGCAGGGAAGGCGAGCAGGGCGATCCGCTCAAAACTCCCGAGCGCCAGCGGAGAAAGCGGGACTATCCGCTCGTCGTGCTCATCGACCGCATGTCCGCCTCCGCCTCCGAACTCACCGCCGGAGCCCTGCAGGATCTGAAGCGCGCGACCATCATTGGAGAGACGAGTTACGGCAAAGGCTCCGTGCAACAGATCATTCCGATGGGCGGTGGAACCGCGTTGCGTCTCACCATCGCCACCTATCACACGCCGTCGGGGCGCACGCCGCATCGGCAGGGCATCACTCCGGATGTGGTCGTGGAAACGGATGACGCGGCTCGGGAGATGGCGGACAAGAGCCGGCGCATCGACAGCCTCGCGCCTGACGAACGCAAGGCAGTGGAAGCATGGCGGGATCCGGTGATGGATGCCGCGCGCACGAGTTTCGAAGGAAACTGAACTCTGTCGTCTTGAAAGCCGTTCGAGTTCCCGCCAGTAACCGGACGCGATGAAACTTTGGCCCACGCTCCTTCTCTCGGCATGTTTCGCCGCTTCCGCCCATGCGGCGAAACCCAACATCATTTTCGTCCTGTCCGACGACCTCGCGATGGGTGACCTCGGCTGCTACGGACAAAAGCTGATCCAGACGCCGCATCTCGACCGGATGGCTGCGGAGGGCACCCGCTACACGCAGGCCTACTCCGGCACCAGTGTCTGCGCGCCTTCGCGTTCGTCGCTGATGACGGGGCTCGACATGGGGCACTGCCCCATCCGCGCCAACCGCGAGATCCAGCCCGAAGGCCAGATGCCTCTGCCCGCGGACACGGTCACCGTCGCGGAGGTCCTCAAGGACGCCGGGTATGCCACCGGTTGCTTCGGCAAGTGGGGCATGGGCATGTTCGATACCACCGGCAGCCCGCTCAAGCAGGGTTTCGACCGCTTCTACGGCTACAACTGCCAACGCCATGCCCATAGCTATTTTCCGGCGTATTTGTACGACAACGACAAGCGCTTGGAACTCGACGGCAAGACCTATGCCGACACCCTGATCCAGAAGCAGGCGCTCGATTTCATCCGCCATCATCACGAGAAACCGTTCTTCCTGTTCTATGCGACCACGCTGCCCCACGGCAAATATGAGATCGACGATCTCGGGATCTATCAGGACAAACCGTGGAGCGAACAGGAGAAGACCTATGCGGCCATGGTGACGCGCCTCGATCGCAACATCGGCGAGGTGGTGGATCTGCTGCGGGAACTCGGTATCGACAAGAACACGCTCGTCATCACCGCCGGCGACAACGGTTCGTCCTTCGGTCCGAAAACCGCTCTCGGGAAACGCTTCGACCAGTCGATGGGCGGCAAGCTCCGCGGTTTCAAGCGCTCGCTCTATGAAGGCGGGCTGCGCGAGGCGGCGATCTCATGGTGGCCCGGCACCGTGCCTGCGGGCCGGGTGAGCGACGAACCATGGGCGTTCTGGGACTTCCTGCCGACCGCTGCCGAGTTTGCCGGGGAGGAAGTGAAGACGAAGGTTCAAGGACGTTCTCTCGTATCCTATCTCAAGGGCGGCGATGCGCCCGAGCGCCCGTATTTCTACTGGGAACTTCATGAGGGCAAGCCGATCCAGGCCATCCGTTTCGGCGATTGGAAAGCGGTCCGCAACGGTCCCGCAGCGAAGATCGAACTCTACGACCTCTCCAAGGACGCCGCGGAGTCCGACAACCTCGCGGAGGAGAAGCCCGACCTCGTCGCCAAGGCCGAAAGCCTCATGAAGGATGCACGCGTCGACGATCCGAACTGGCCGCTTGCGGCGAAGAAACGGAAGTGAGTCAACACGCCGGACCTTCCCCAGGCCATCGTGCGCCGATCCGAGAGAACGTGAAACCCATCAGGCCACTCGCTGTTAGGAAGCCGCTCCACAGCAGCCAAAGCCGCCCGTTGCTCCAACCGTTGAGGATCTGATCCGGAGCGGACATGGGCGAAGTGGGCTCAAGGAGGGGCGATGCATGATCGCCCATGCCGATGAGGTGGCAATCGGAGGCGCGAAAACACGATTCATGGTCCGTGCATGGACATCGGCGGACACGTTCCGCCGCTCCTGGGCACCCGCCGTTTCGGCTATCTATTGCTTCACGCCGGGGCACCGACGGCGCCGGGGATCGGGCCGTCGTCTTCCGGGCGGTCGTCGCCGGCGGCCTTGGCGGCGGGTTTCTTCTGAAACTCGTCGGGAACGGGCGGCGGCTTGGGAGCGGACGGCGGGTTTTTCATCTCGCCGAATTCGATCAGGTCGCGCAGGTGGCTGTGGTCGAGTGTTTCGAACTCGAGCAGCGCCTTGGCGATGAGTTCCACGGTTTCGCGGTTCTCGGTGAGGATGCGTTCGGCTGTCTGATAGGCCTCGTCGATGAACCGCTTGATCTCGGAGTCGATGATACGTGCGGTTTCCTCGGAGTAGTTGCGGGACTTCGCCATGTCGCGCGCGAGGAAGACCGGCGAGTCGCCCTCGCCGTATTCGACCATGCCGAGTTGATCGCTCATGCCCCACTCGCAGACCATGTGGCGGGCGAGGGCGGTGGCCTGGCGGATGTCGCCGGAGGCGCCGTTGGAGACGTCGTCGCTGTGGAAGGCCTCGGCGATGCGGCCGCCCATGGTGACGACGAGGTTGGCGAGCGCTTCCTTTTTCTGGGTCGAATATTTGTCGCCCTCGGGCAGATACATCGTGGCGCCGAGATAGGGTCCGCGCGGGATGATGGTCACCTTGTGCAGCGGGTGGGTGTGCGGCAGCACCATGTTGAGGTAGGCGTGGCCGGCTTCGTGCCAGGCGGTGCCGACGCGTTCCTTGTCGGACATGGCGAGGCTGCGGCGCTCGCGTCCCCAGCGGACCTTGTCGCGGGCCTCCTCAAGCTCGGCGAGGGTGACCGCGCTCAGGCCGCGGCGGGCGGCGAGCAGGGCGGACTCGTTGACGAGGTTGGCGAGTTCGGCACCGGAGAATCCGGGGGTGCCGCGGGCGACCTGCGAGAGATCGACATTGGCGGCGAGTTTGATCTTCTTGACGTGGACGCGGAGGATCTCCTCGCGGCCGTTGACGTCGGGAAGGGAAACGGTGACCTGGCGGTCGAAACGACCGGGGCGCAGCAGCGCGGGGTCGAGCACGTCCGGGCGGTTGGTGGCGGCGATGATGATGACGCCTTCCTGCGTGTCGAAGCCGTCCATCTCGACGAGCAGTTGGTTGAGCGTCTGCTCGCGCTCGTCGTGTCCGCCGCCCATGCCGTGGCCGCGGTGGCGTCCGACGGCGTCGATCTCATCGATGAAGATCAGGCAAGGCGCGTGTTTCTTGCCTTGCTCGAACATGTCGCGGACGCGCGAGGCACCGACGCCGACGAACATTTCGACGAAGTCGGAACCGGAGATCGAGAAGAACGGCACGTCCGCCTCGCCGGCGATCGCGCGGGCGAGAAGCGTCTTGCCGGTGCCCGGAGGGCCGACCATCAGCACGCCCTTCGGGATCGAGCCGCCGAGTTTCTGGAACTTGCGGGGATCGCGGAGGAAGTCGACGATTTCAAACAACTCCTCCTTGGCCTCCTGAATGCCGGCGACGTCCTTGAAGGTCACCTTGTTGCGGTCCATCGTGAGCAGGCGGGCCTTCGACTTGCCGAAGGACATCGCGCCGCGGCCGGCGGACTTCATCTGCTGGCGGAAGAGGAAAAACAGCAGGCCGAGCACCAGCACGAAGGGCAGGAAGGTGTAGAGCGCGCCGGTGAGATAGTCTTTCTCGCGTTTGTAGGTGGCCTTGTCCTTGAGCAGTTCGCGGAGTTCCTCGCCTTGGATGATGGCGGGGGCTTCGACGCTGAACGGAGTCTGCTCCTTCACGTTCTCGCCCTTTTTCGGGACGCGGCTGCTGACGGCGTCGCGGGTGCCGATGATGACCGCGTTGGACGAATCCGGAGAGGTCACGATGCGCAGCGGATTGTCGGCGTTTTCGCGGTCGATTTCCTCAAAAGCGAGCGCCTTGCGGAAATCTGCGAGCGAAAGGGTTTCGTCGGCGGCCGGCGTGGTTTGCTCGGCGGGGTCCTCGCCCTCGGTGACGGGCACCTTGCTGCCGAGCAGGTCGCGGATCTTGTCGCCCTGGAGTTCGAGGTTCACGGGCACACGGAAGCTCAGTTCCTTGACCTCCGCTTCCGGCGCTTTCACGAATTCGGGTGTCAGCCAGCCGGTGATCTTCGCATCGTATGCCGAGTCGCCGGTCACCACCATCAGTGGGTGTTTGGAGTCTTCGGTGATCACCCGGCCTTGGTCCCATGCGGTCTGGAACTCCGAGTAGGTGAGCTGCGTGGCGGACTGGTTGATCGAACCGCTGAAAAACGCGAGCCCGAGGATCACCGACGCGACGCCGAGCAACACGAGCAGACGCCAGTTGAAGCCGTTCTGGTCGCCTCCCGGATTTCGATTCGGATTCTGCGGGGGCGGGGTGGAGTTCGGTGAGTCGGACATGATTGGAAAAAACCGGGAGCAGCCGCGCTGTCTTGGGTTGCAAGAAAACGCGGAATCCGTCCCGGAGCAAGGGAGGATAGCCGAAGGGGGGGAAATGCAAACCCCTTTTTTACGGGGGTTCCGGCGTCTGGCGCGGGGCGGCAGCAGGTTTTGCGGAGCCGCCGCGGGCCTTGCCGGAGGCGCCTGGGTCTGGCTAGATCGCGGCTGTGGAGCCACAGATGCCGCCGAGGGAACACCCGCATGATCGATCGTCGCGGGAGCGGATTCTCGGCTGGCTGCGGGTGGTCCCGGGGGTGGCCCGGATGCGGGCGCTGCGTCCGGGCTTCGACGCGCAGATCGGCGCCTTGGTCGACGCCTTCGCCGGCTTCGCGATGCTTGACGGCGAGCTGAGCCCGCTGGAGGCGGACCTGATCCTCGACATGCTGCGCAGCGCGTTTCCCGAAGTGGACCACGGCTGGCTCGGCAGGCGGCTCCAGCGCGCGGTGCGGAATCCGCGGCCGCTCCAGACGCTGGCGCTCGAACTTCGGGAAACGTACGACGACACCGGGAAACTCGCGCTCGGCATGCAGTTGTTCACCCTGGTGGATGCGGCGGGGCGCTCCGAGCGCAACCGTGCGAGCTTCGAGGTTTTCATGCGGCGTTTGGGAAGACCGGAGTTCGGCGCGGCCATCCTGCACGAAATGCGGGCGCCGCTCGAGGGTCCGGATGGGGACGGGCTGCCCTTCGAGCGGCTCGTCTTCGGTCGCGACGGCTCGGATGTGGTGCTGCCACCGGCGGCGTCCGAGCATGAGTTCCGGGTCTACCGGGCGGGCGATCTGGTGCTCGTCCGCAATACCGGCCAGGCGCCGCTGTGGAACCGCGGGCGCTCGGTGGAAAGCGGTGCCTTCCTGCGGATGCGGGAGCGCCAACCGCTGGTCCTTCCGGGCTGGACGCTCAGTCACGAGGACCTGCTGTTTTTCCTCGATGTGAAACGCACCGGCAATGCCCCTGCGATCTATTTGGAGGCGGGCGACGAGGGTTTCGTCGCGGAACGCACCCGCGGGCGGCTCAGCCAGTTGCGCGTCCGCTTCGGACTGGAGGCGGAAATCGAGGCGCTGCGGGATACCAATCTGCGGGTCGGCTCGAAGGCGCCGCTGCAATCGGGCGAGCGCATCGTATGCCACAACCACGACCGGCTCAGCGACGAGTCGGGCTTCAGTCTTTCGATCAACGAGCTGCGCCAGCGGGCGACACGCTCCGGCCGGCGCTTCCGGCTTGCGGCGGACCGTCAGGAATACCTCGTTTCCAACGACCCTTCGGCCCTGGCGCGCGGGGATCTTCTGCTGGGCCCGAAGCTCGCGCCGAGGTCCGTGCTTTTCATCGGCTACGACGCGGGAAGCGCGGAGGGGTTCCTCCAGGTTCGCGAGAGCGACGGCGCGATCCTCGTCGATGGCGTGCCGGTGAGGCAGGGGGAATCGGTCACGCTGATCGACGGTTCGTTGATCCGCCTTTCCGGCAGCCAGGCGGTCCGCTGCCGGTTTCGCGAGGGGTTTCTCGATGAGGAGCGCACGCTCATCGAGTCGTTGCGGGTCGAGGACGTGGTCCACGATTTCGGCCCCGACTCGCGGGCGCTGGACCATGTGAACTTCGAAGTCAGGCGCGGGGAGATGATGTGCATCATCGGCCCGAGCGGCAGCGGCAAAAGCACCTTGCTGGCGGTGATGTCCGGCCAGCGCGAGCCGGCGCGGGGCAAGGTGCGCCTCAACGGCATCTCACTCTACGACGAGCGCGAAAGGCTGGTGCCGTTCGTCGCCCACATGCCTCAGGAGGAGGCGCTCAACCCGCAGCTCACCGTGCGCGAGCACCTGCGGCACGCGGTGACGATCCGCCGGCCGGCGCTGCCGATCGCCGAGCACGAACGGCGCGTCGACAGCATGATCGCGGAACTCGGCCTGCAATCGATCGCGCGCCGCCGCGTGGGCTCGCCGGGCGACAAGACCCTGTCCGGCGGCGAGCGCAGCCGGCTCAATCTCGGCGTCGATCTCGGCAGCCGCGCCGAGGTGTTTCTCTTCGACGAGCCGATCTCCGGGCTTTCCTCGAAGGACTCCGAGCACGTCGCGGAAACGCTGCGTTCGCTCGCGCGGGAGAAAATCGTCATCGCCTCGCTCCACCGGCCGGGCGCGCCGGTGCTGCGGTTGTTCGACAAGGTGCTTTTGTTAGACAGCGGCGGCCGGGTGGCCTATTTCGGGGCGCCTACGGCGATGGTGGGATATTTCCGCGACGCCTGCGAGGAGCTCGGCATCTCGCATCCATCGGTGACGGCGCAGACGCCGCTTGGCGCGGACTTCGTGTTCGATGTGCTGGAAACCCCTCTCAGCAGCATCGGTGGCGGGTCCGCGGCGGGCGCGGCGCGGAGGTTTCCGCCGAGTTTCTGGCAGGAGCGCTTTGAGAGCGTCGAGCTGATGCAATCGCTGCGCCAGGGCGTGCGCGGCGGCAGTGCTTCGCGCCTCGGCGACTCCCCGGCGGACGTGAGGATGACCGTTCCTCCGCAGCCGAGCCGCCGCCTGCGCGCCGGGGTCGCCGTGCTGGCGACGCATTTCCTCCGCTCCCTGCTTTCCAAGGTCCGCAACCGGGGCACGGTCTACAGCACCTTCCTCGAAGCACCGCTGCTGGCCGGTCTGACGTCGATCACGTTGCGTTCGTCGCCCGAGGGTGCCTATCAGTTTTCCACCGCGCTTCACGTTCCGGCCTATCTGTTCCTGAGCGCGACGGTGGCGATGTTCCTCGGCCTCACCAACTCGGCGACGGAGGTGTTGCGCGACCGTCCGGTGCTGCGCCGCGAGCGGAACTGCCATCCGGGCGCGTTCTCGTATGTCGTGGCGAAGTTCGGCGCGCTGGCCATCGTCGCCGCCATCCAGTGCCTCACCTATCTGCTCGTGGGCAACCATTTCCTCGAGATCGAGGGAGTGCTTTTCTATCACTGGCTGTGGATGACGCTCACCGCCTGCACCGGCACGGCCATGGCGCTGGTGGTTTCGTCCCTCGTGAAATCCGAACGTGCCGCCCTGACATCGGTGCCGCTCCTGCTGGTCCCGCAGATGCTGCTCGCCGGAGCGCTGGTGCCCTACAAGGAAATGAACCGCGGCTTGTTCAAGAACGCGCGCGAGGTCCGCGAGCGCGGCGGGATTCCGATCCCGGCGCGGATCATGCCGCTGCGCTATGCCTACGAGGCGATGATCGTTTCGCAAGCGGTTCGAAATCCCTTCGAGGTCGAGCGGATCCGTCTGCAACGCCGCATCGACCGCGTCCGATACATGGGCGACGGCCCGATCCCGCCGGAGGATGTCCAGCGATTCGATCTCGCCAAAGAAGGACTGCGTCGACTGCTCGCATCCGGAGCGAAGGACAAGGAGGAGGCCGCCGAGTTGGTCTCACGCATCCGGCGCCTGACGACGTCCGGCAGCGCGATCGAGGTGGAAACGATGAAGGTGTGGCCCGAAAACGAGGAAGACGGCCGGCCTACCTCGGAGTATTTCGTCAACCAGCGGATCGACCTGCTGGTTCGCGAGGCGGAGACCTTCCGCAGCGACTACCGCAACAAGAAGCGCCGCTCCGTGTTTCTCGCCCTCCGCAAGCCGCTGCCGTGGGCGGATCCGAAGCCGCCGAAAGCCGGCGAACTGCGCGAACCGCAAGGCGAGATCGACACCCAGAAATACTGCGGCTTCGTGCTCATCGGGATCAGCGGAACGTGCCTGGTGGCCAGCATGCTCATCATCGGCCGGCAAAACCGCATGACCCGTTAGGATCAGGATGCGCGGCTCGGCGAGGTCGCGCGGGTGAGCGCATCCATCACGGTGGCCACCGCGCCCGCGTCCAACGCTTCCGGCACCACCGCGCCGAGCACCAGGCAGCCGTAGGGCGTGTCCACGGGAATCACTTCCAAGGTCGCTCCGGCGCCGATTTTCACGTGTACGTTGCCGGCGGACGATCCCGGACGCCGCGAGGCGATCGCGAGGCTGCGGGCGAGGAAATGGAGTCGTCCGTGACTGCTTTCGTCGAAGATCACCGAGCCCTCGCGGTCGAGGATGAAGATACCGCTGGCGCCGAAGTTCGTGTGCATCCACTGGCGGAAGGCCTGGATGCGTCCGAGGAAAGGACCGCGCGCGTTCGCCCCGCCTTCAGCCGGAGGAAGGGGAGGGGGGACTTCCTGCGGAGCGGCGGGCGTGGGCTCCGCAGCGGGCCGCGCCTCAGGTTCGGGGTTCCGGATTTCCTCCCTCGGCGGTGCGGCGACGGGCGCGGCGGGACGCGCCAATGGGGCGGACTCGGCGAATCCCTCGAATCCCGCGCCGAAGCCGGCTTCCTCCGGCGGAGGTGCCGGAGAGGTGTCCGGTTGGATCAGCCGCTCGGCGAGGCGCCGGACTTCGACCGGATCGAGCCATGGATTGATGGGATCCATCGGACGCGGGTCAGCGGGTGGGATACACCGGTTCCAGTTTGTCTTCGATCTCGACGCGCAGCGCGTCGAAGACGGTCATGGCTCCGGCGCCGTCGTCGAGCGCCCCCACCGGGAGGCCTCGCGCGCTGGCCCGGACGAACAATCCGTCGCGGGGGATCTGCGTGTTGAACACCATGCGCGGTGGCAGTAGCTGCCGGAGCGCCTCGGCGGACTCGGCGCTCTCCGCGAGATCCGGTTGCACCATCGTGAGGCAGACGCCCAGCACGTTGAGCCGCGGGTTCATCACCCGCAGGCGGTTGAGTCCTTCCAACAACTTCGGCACCGAGCGGATGCCGAGTGGTTCCGCCTGCTGCGGGATCATGATCGCATCGCTGGAGGAAATCACGTCGCCGGTGACGCCGAAAAGTCCGGCCGCGGTGTCGATGAGGCACAGGTCGAATCCCCGGGCCGCCGCGCCGCGGAGGAAGGCCCGGACCCGGGCAAGGTGCGCGCCCATGCCTCCGCCCGCCTCGTAGTCGCTGGCCTGGCCGCTGGTCACCAGCGAGAAGGTCTCAAGGCGTGTCGGCACGATCAACCGGTCGAGCGGGATGCCCGGATCGATCAAATAATCGTAAAAGCCGGATAGCAGCCGGGACTGCCGGGTGAGCGAGAGTCCGACGGAACCCTGCGGGTCGGCGTCCACCAACAAGGTCCGAACCCCGGCCCGGGCGAAGGCGTGGGCGAGATTGATGGAGAGCGTGGTTTTTCCCACTCCTCCCTTTTGGCTGGAAATGGCGATGCTGATCACTCGTCTTGCGGGAATCGGGCGGCAGGATAGCTTCGGCTTGCCACATCGGAAGTCTTTTCTTCATCATCCGGGCGCGGTGGATGTCCGGGAGGCGGCGCCGTTCGTAGCCCATGAAATCCCGATCCTTTCCTATGAAGATGCTCGCCGCGGCCGCCCTCTGCGCGGCGGTCGTGCTGCCCTCGTGCCGCAACCGCGGGGCGGAGGAGAAATCCGTGATCGAGATCCGGATCGATTCCAAGCTCGCCGCCAACCGCATCGCCGGCCTGCCCGGTGCGGTCTATCAGTCGCAGGCGGAGTCTCCCATCCACTGGCAGCCTTTCAGCAAGGAGACCTTCGACATGGCGAAGGACGCGCACCGCCTCGTCTTCTGCGTGGTCGCGATGCCGCAGTACTCGGGTTTCAAGGAACAACTCGACGCGCTCGCCGCCGACCCCGGCGTGGTCGCGGACATCCACGACAACTACGTGCCGGTGCTCGTCGATGGCGACGCGTCGCGTGAGATCGGCCTGCTGGCCGCGGAGTTGTGCAGCGAGATCAAGACGCCGGTCCGGTTTCCCCTTTTCCTCTGGCTCTCGCCGGACGGAAACCCGGTGTCGTGGATCCCGGTCAACGGTGGCGACGATTCGGCGGTGGTCACGCTCTTCCGGAAGTCGAACTCGATGGTCGTCGAAATGTGGCGCGACGATCCGGAATACGTCGTGACCAACAGCGCGGCGGACAACGCGATGCGCCGCGAGCGCATGTCGCTGCGCAAGAACCGCAAGGTGATGAGCGAGCAACCCGCCATCGATACGGTGCGTGCCATCCGCCAGCTCGCCTCGCTCTACGACACCACGTCGCGCAGTTTCGATGAAGCGGGCGGCTTGTTTCCCTCGGGCGCGATCGATCTGCTTGCCGCCGCGTCGATCCACCCCGGTCTCGCGCCTTCCGAGCGGAAACGCTGCGGGCGAACCCTGCGCGAGGTGCTCGAGGACCTTCTCCGCAGTCCGATGTTCGATCCGCTCGACGGCGGACTCTTCAGTGCCCGCCAGGGACCGTCGTGGAAGTTTCCCATGTTCCAGCGCGACTGCCCCTCGCAGGCGCGCGCCGCGGTGGCTCTCATCCAGGCGTGGCGCGCCACCGGCGAACCTCTCGCCCTGCAGCGGGCGGAGGAATTGATCCGTTTCGCCGAGGCCACCTACCGCACCGGTGATGGGCTGTTCGCCATCGGTTCGGCCGCGGAGATCGACACGGCCGACTGGCTTTGGAGCGTCGAGGACATCCGCCAGGCGCTTCCGGCGGAGGACGTCGACTGGTGGATCCGCATGAATGCGATGAAGGGCCTCGGCAACCTTCCGTCCGAATCCGACCCCGGCCGCGAATATTTCCGCGGCAACACGCTCTCGCAGATTGTCCCCGCCGCCACCATCGCGGCGGATTTCGGCATGACCGACAAGGAGTTCGCGGAACGCCATGAAAAGGCGCGGCGCATCCTGCTCGCCCTCCGCCAGTCGCGCACCGGCGCGGTCGCGGCCGACAAGAACGCCCACCTCCCGTCCTCGCTGCGGATGGTGTCGGCCTATGCCTTCGCTTTCAGCGCCACCGGCGAGCCGTCCTACCGTGACAAGGCCGCGGCGCTTCTGGACAACTGCCGCAAGGCGTTCTATCAGTCACCCGAGCTCCGGGTGTTCTCGGTCGATGCCCCGGCGCCGATCGCTGCGGGACGAGCCTTCCACTACGCCCTCGCCATCCAGGCGGCGGTGGACGTTTCCTCCATCACGTCCGATGAACAATGGCTCATCTGGTCCGAGGATCTCGCCACCACCGCGGCCGAGATGTTCACCGGCGCCGATTTCCTCAAGGAGTGCCCGGACGACGCGAAGATCATCGATCTGCCGGTGACCGACCTGATGATGGTCTTCGACGACTCCACCGCCGGACTTGTCTCTTTCGCGGAGTCGCGTCTTTCCGCCCGCAACCGCCCTCTGGTCCGCAGTTTCAGCGACCTTGCGACGCCGCTGCCGACCTTCGCTGTCGACCGCCCGATCCTGCACACCGATCTGATCGAGGCGACCCTCGCGCGCACCCTGCCCGTCGTGCTGCTGACGGGGGACTCGCTTCCGGATGAAATGCGGACCGCCGTCGAGCGTATCCAGCCGAGGATGATCCAGAAACGCAGGGCGGAGGCCGGGGAAAAGGTGCCCGCAGGCGCCGTCAAGGTCTGCCACCCGGACGGCGGCACCCGGATCGTCACCAGTCCGAACGATCTTCAGGAAGCCGTCTTGCCCTCCGCCGGCGAATCATGAATCTTTCTCCCGACCGCCAACCGACAACGAATCCATGAAAAAGAAACCCCTGTTGCCATTTCTCCTTCTGCTGAGCTTCCCGATCGTCGCGGCGGCCGACACCTTCGTGCTCAAGGACGGCACCGAGATCGAAGGCTCCATCCTTCGGGAAACCCCGGACTCCTACGTCCTCGAAGTCCAGATCACCAAAACGATCAAGGACGAGAAAACCATCGCCAAGGCCGATGTCGAAAAGGTGAAGCGCACCAAACCCGGCGAGGAGGAGTTCGAGCCGATCAAGGAACTGGTGCCGGTGCCCGACCAGATGGACGCGGCTGAATATGCCGACCGCATTTCGGATGTGGAGAGATACCTCTCGAAGTTCAAATACGGTCCCAGGGACAAGGAGGCGAAGGCGGTCCTCAAAACCCTCAAGGACGAGGCCAACGAGATCATCGCCGGCGGCATCAAGATCAACGGCAAGGTGATCCCCGCCCAGGTGTATCGACCGAACGCCTATGAAATCGACGCGCGTGCCCTCGCATCGAAAGCCGAAAGCCTCATCGCGAAATCCCAATATGCCTCCGCGCTCCGGGTTTTCGATGAAATGAGCAAGAAGTATCCCAACACCGAGGCCTACACGAAACTCGCGCCGCTCGCCACCCGCGCCGCCCGCCTGTACCTCGCGGAGGTGGACCGTTTGTTGGAGACCTTCGACAGCCGCGCCCACGACCGCAAGGTCGGCCTCGAGCGGATGACCTCCGCCGACCGCGCGCAGACGGAGTCCGCCATCGCCGAGCAGACCGCCAATTTCGAGAAACGCCTCAAGGCCGAGAAGGACGCCGGCATCGGCTGGGTCACCATCGACCCGACCTTCCGTCCGTCGCTCGAGGCGACGGCGACGTATGGCAAACAGCAGCT
Organism: Akkermansiaceae bacterium; assembly: GCA_024233135.1. GTDB lineage: Bacteria > Verrucomicrobiota > Verrucomicrobiia > Verrucomicrobiales > Akkermansiaceae > Luteolibacter. Next base: position 23,221 of record JACKPZ010000019.1, read on the forward strand.
CAACAAGATGGATGCCCTGCCGTCCGAGCCGAAGGTGGACGCCGGGAGACTCTATCGCGACGCCTACTCGCTTTCCCACGGCTCCGGCGAGGACGCGAAGGAGGCGAAAAACGCCATCAACGCGGCGAAGACCGCGGGAGTCGGCCCCAGCTACATCACCGCTTTGGAAACGGCCGCCTCCGCCGGCGGCAAGTGACGTTCCGCCTTCTCCGACTTCCGAGTTTTCCATGTCGACCGCACGCACCGCCACCCGCCATCGCAAGACATCCGAGACCGAGATCGATCTGACGATCGACCTCGACGGTTCGGGGTTTTCCGAGATCGAAACGGGAGTCCCGTTTTTCGATCACATGCTCACCTTGTTTTCGAAACACGGCCTGTTCGACCTCAAGCTCAAGACCGCCGGCGACATCGAGGTGGACGCGCACCACACCGTCGAGGACACCGGCATCGTCATCGGTGAGTGCATGCGCGAGGCGCTGGGAACCAAGGAAGGCATCCGCCGCTACGGCGCCTGCTACCTGCCGATGGATGAAACCCTCGCACGCGTCGTGGTGGACCTGAGCAACCGCCCGTACCTTGAGTTCCGAGCGCCGGCCGGCACGCCGTCCGCGCCGAACCTGCCGTTCACGCTGGTCGAGGAATTCTGCCGCGCGGTCGCTTCGAACCTGCGCGCCAACATCCACGTCGAGTTGTTGTACGGCCGCGACGGACACCACATCGCCGAGGCGATCTTCAAGGGACTCGCGCGCGCCCTGCGCGACGCCTGCGAACGCGACCCCCGGGTCGTCGGCATCCCCAGCACCAAGGACGCGCTTTGAACATCGCACTCATCGACTACGGCGCCGGCAACCTCAGCAGCGTCGCCAACGCGCTGCGCCACCTCGGTCTCGACCCCGCCATCGTTTCCTCGCCGGACGGCTTGGAAAAAGCCACCCACCTGGTGCTTCCGGGCGTCGGGTCCTTCGGCGACTGCATGGCGCAGTTGACCGAGCGGAAACTCGTCGCGCCGATCCGCCGCTGGCTCGACGAAGGCCGACCGTATCTCGGTATCTGCCTCGGCTATCAGATCTTGTTCGAATCGAGCGAGGAATCGCCCGGCGTCGAGGGATTGGGTGCCATCGACGGCTGTGTCCGCCGCTTCATGGTTCCGGATGGCGTCAAGGTGCCGCACATGGGATGGAACTCCGCCGTGCCCGCCATGCCCGACGCCGGAAACTGGAGCGGCCTCGGCAGGGAACCGTATTTCTATTTCGTGCACTCGTACTTCCCGGTGCCGGCCGACGCGTCGGTCGTCGCCGCGCGGACGGAATACGGCGGTGAGGAATTCGCCGCCGCCGTCGAGCGTCCGAAACTGTTGGCCTGCCAGTTCCACCCGGAGAAAAGCCAGGAGGCCGGCCTCCGCCTGATCCGGAACTTCTTCTCGCCCTACGCCTGAGGTTCCCTCAGTTCGTCGGGAAGACCTTCGCCTCGTCAGGGTAGAAGTGCGCCCGGAGTTCGCGCGTCTCGGCGAGGATGTAGTCCGCCTCCTCCGGCGTCAGGCGTTTCTTCCATGTCTGGGTCACCGCCGCGGCGTCGCGCGCGCCATAGACATCCGTATTCGTCTCGCCCTTGCCGCCGGAAACGGATTCCCGCAGGTGCTCTTCGATCTCCTGTCCGAACGGCAGTTCAAGATCGTCGTAAAGCGCCCGGAAACGATCCACCGGATCGAGCACCATGTCGACATGGCGGCGGAAATGCCACTCCGGGTGGTCGGACTCGTAGCGCCGGATCACCTTGTGGAACAGGTTCCAGAGCAGGACGGCCTGCTGGACGATGGGTTTCTCGTCGCCCGCATAGTCGCGGATCACGTCGGCGTCGTCCGTGAAAAACGTGTCCATCAGCCGCGGTTGCTCGACGAAATGCGCAAACGGGAATTTCCAGTCCCAGCGTTTCAGACTGCTGCAGAACGCCAGCGGGTGGCGGATCATGCACACGACGTCGAACGAGAAACGCGCGGCGAGTTCCTCCGCCGAAAACAGGGCCAGCGGATCCTTCACCAGCGGCGTGCGTCCGCGCATCCGGTGCACCGCGTTTTCCAAATGCATGCGGACCACCCGCCGCGCCGCACGGTAGCGGCTCAGGTGCGCCGGCGGCCTCGGCACGTAGGCGAAACGCAGCGTGCGCTCCATCGCCTCGAACAAACGCTCCCGGTCCGGAAGATCCTCGACGTGCGGAAACCAATGCCTGAACCGGTAGTCGATGCTGTTGGTGGACGTCTCCAGATTGAACGGCTCCTGCACATAGACCACCTCCTCCGGAAGGCTGAGGATCTTGCCCATCCAGGTGGTGCCGGACCGGTGCGTGCCGGTGACGAGAATGCCCTTGCGTTGTGAGGTCATGGTCAGGGGGGAGGAATGCCGGAGTGGCGGGTGGAAACCGTCCGGCATGTAGGGAAATTCCTTACATCTCCGCCGACGCGGAGGCAAGACCGCTTTTGCGTAGGGCGGCGGCGCCCTTTCAGGAGTCCCGCCCGGTCGTCAGCCGCTGCGATCCCCAGACCGCCACGAACGTGATGGCGATCAGCAGCGTGCTCATCGCGTTCACCACCGGAAACTCGCGGCTCTTCTTGATCATGCTGTAGATCACCACCGGCAGCGTGTCCGCGCCGGGCCCCTTCACGAAAAAGGTCACCACGAAGTCGTCCACCGAGAGCGTGAAGGCGAGAAGCCCGCCGGCGAGGATGCCGGGCGCGAGCAGCGGCAGCACGACTTTCGCGAAAGCCTCCCAACGAGTCGCGCCGAGGTCGCGCGCGGCGTCCACCATCTGGAAATCGAAGTCCTGCAGGCGCGATTGCACCACCAGCGTGACATAGCTCACGCAGAACGTGATGTGCGCGATACCCACCGTCCACAGGCTGAGTTGCACGCCGAGCGCCACGAAAAGAAGCAGCAGGCTCATGCCCATCAGGATGTCCGGCAGCACCAGCGGCAGCGTGATCAACATCCGGTGCGTCGTCTGCAACCGCGTCCGGTGACGCTGCAGCGCGAAGGCGGCGAAGGTGCCGAGCACCATCGAACCGATGCTCGCGACCACCGCGACCTGCAGCGAATGGACCAGGGCTTCCCACAAGTCGCCCCGTTCGAGCAGCCGCTCATACCACTTCATCGTGAATCCCTGCCAGCGCGTTCCGAACCGCGACTCGTTGAACGAATGCAGCACCAGCATGCCGATCGGCAGATAGAAAAACGCCAGCACCAGCAGCGTCGTCAGCAAGGGGATGCGGCTGCGTTTCATGGTTCGTCCGGAGTGTCGCCGCGGGGTTTTCTGCGCAGCAGCAGGGGAGCCAGCACCATCAGCGTGAGCACCGCCGACATCGCAGAGGCCGACGGTAGGTTGCGGTCCGAGAAATTCCGCTGCGCGATCTTGTTGCCGATCATCTGGCCGTCCGTCCCGCCGACGAGGTCGGGCACGACGTAGGAGCCGAGCATCGGGATGAACACGATCGCCAGCGCCGTGCTGATCCCCTTGCGGATGCCCGGCAGAAACACCGAGCCGAAGGCCCGCGCCGAGGACGCCCCGAGGTCGCGCGCGGCATCGAGCAGTCCGAAGTCGAACTTCTCCGCCGCCGCATACATCGGCAGGATCGCGAAGGGCAGATAGGTATACACGCTCACCACCACCACCGCCCCGGGATTGTAGAGCAACGACGAGTTTTCCCCCAACAGACCCACCGCGCGCAGCCCGCGGGCCAGCCAGCCTTCCGAGTGCAGGATCTGGTTCCATGCGAACACCCGGATCAGGAAATTCGTCCAGAACGGCACGATCACCAGCAGCAGCAGACGCGGCCGCCAATCCTCCCGCACCCGCGCCAGAAACCACGCCACCGGCAGCGCCGTCGCCACGCAGAGCCCCGTGGTCAGCGCGCTGATCCACAAGGTCCGCCACAGCAGCACGTGGATCGACGGCTCCGCGAACACGCGGAATTGCGAGAGCGTCCAGCCGTCGCCGATCCCGCCCGAGGGATTCGTCGTCCGGAACGCGATCGCCAGCACCAGCACCCCGGGGACGAGCATGAACGCCAGCAACCAGACGAAGCTGGGCAGGGTCGTCAGAAACTCGCCGCGTCCGGCCTTGGATCTCACGCGCGGAATCTAGCGGCCCCGCCGCTGGTTTGGCGATGGATTTCGCGCCTCCATCCGTCCGCACTCCCGCCGCGGCGGGAATGACCGCAGGCCATGCAGGAAAACCTTGATTCCTCCCCGCGATTCGTCGAGCGTGCGGGCCGCGTCGCGGGGCGTAGCTCAGCCTGGTAGAGCGCCTGCTTTGGGAGCAGGAAGTCGTCAGTTCGAATCTGGCCGCCCCGACCACGTGACGCGCCGAGTGTTTCCATGCGCGACGACATTGAGAAGATCCTGATCGACGAGGAGGTGATCCACCGCCGGCTCGACACGATGGCGGCGAGGATCGAGAAGGACTTTCCGGAGGATACGCTCATCGCGATCATCCTGCTCAAGGGCGCGCTGGTATTCGCGGCGGACCTGTTGCGGCGGGTTCCTCGGAAACTGGAGGTCGAATGCCTCAATGTCGCGAGTTACCACGGTGGAATGGAAAGCTCCGGCACGGTGAATTTCCTCGACCGCCATTTCCCCGAGGTGAAGGACCGCCATGTCCTGCTGCTTGACGACATCCTCGACACCGGCCGTACGCTCCGGGCGGTGGCCGACCGCTTGATCGAGGAAGGCGCCATCAAGGTGCACACCGCGGTGCTGCTTTCGAAAGACAAGGCCCGGGCCGAGGATGTGGAGGCGGACTATGTCGGCTTCGCGATCGCGGACGAGTTCGTCGTTGGCTACGGCCTCGACTATCAAGGGAAATACCGGAACCTGCCTTACGTCGGCGTGCTCAAGCAGAGCGCGATCTAACGGTTGAGGAGGAGGAAGCCGGCGTTCAGATACGTCGCATATCCGACCCACGCGAGGTAGGGGGCGAGCAGCACGGCCGCAGGACGGTCGAGCGGGTGGAACGCACGGATGGTGAGGACGATGGCAACAAGCAGCGCCGCGATGATGGCCAGCGACGCCCCCGGCATGTGCGCGCCGAAGAACACCGGAGTCCAGACGAGGTTGAGGAACAACTGGATGCCGAACCACGCGAGAGCCTTTCGTTTCCCGCGTCCCTTGGGAGCGTGATGGAGCACCCGCGCCAAGGCGACGCCCATCGCCGCGTAGAGCAGTGTCCACACCGGCCCGAAGACCCAGTTCGGCGGCGTGCCCGGCGGCTTCACAAGCCCGTCATACCAACCGCGGATCGAAGACGCCGTCGACCAACCGCTGAGGAATCCGAGCGACTCGATGCCGACGATGCAGAGGAGGCATTTGATCCAGAAGGGCATGACCCGTGACAGTTGCTTGGACGGCCTGTTTGTCCAATGTCCGATGCGACGGATTCGCGGGAACGGACTCTATCCGATCAAATCTCCGATCGAGCCGAAGTCCGGTGAGAACAAGCGCTTGTAGGTGCGGGCGGCGTAGCCGTCGGTCATGCCGGCGAGGAAATCGCAGACGAGGCGGGCGCGGGTGGCTTGGTCGGCGGCCTCGGCGATCTCGGCCGCCGCGTCGGAAGGGAGGAGTTGGAAGTCTTGTCCATCGATCGAGTCGCCGGTGACGTAGCGTTGTCCGAGGACTTCCCAAAGCTGATGCAGCATTCGGTTGCCTTTGTGTTCAAGTTGCTTGAGCTGGGGCGAAAGGAAGACGACTTCGAAGGCGAGTTGTTTGAAGAGTTTCGACTCGGCGCGGACTTCGGGATCGATGATGAGTTTGTAGCCGTAGCGGCGGGTGAGGCCGCTGAGCGGATTCGTGTCGGATTCGAGCCGCGTCGCCTGGATGTACCGGCCGATGCGTTTGCCGACGAATGGATCCACCTTGCGGCGGCGGATGGCGCGCATGAGATCGCCCAGCGGGGTCGAGTCTCCGGTTTCGTGTCCGCGTTTCTCCGCCCACGCCTCGATGCGTTCGATGTGGAGGAAACCGGCGCGCACGCTGTCGGACAGATCGTTGAGCGAGTAGGCGGTGTCGTCGGCCCAGTCCATGACCTGGCACTCGATCGATTTGAACGCGTCGCGCGCCGGACCCGGCGGCATTTCGAGCGGGAAGTCGATGCCGCCCATCGCCCAGTCGAGATGAACCTGTTGGTCGTCGTAGATGAAATGATTCTCCGGCGCTTCGCCATTGTTGACCGTGCGCAGTTCGCTCCACAGCGATTTGTATTTCAGAATGCCGTCGAGAAAGGCGCGGGTCGGGTCCATGCCGGCGCGCTTCGCGGAAAAGATGCGCTCGGTGAGCAGCCGCAGTGTCTGGGCGTTTCCCTCGAAGCCACCGAGCTCGCGCATCAGGTGGTTGAGCGTCCTCTCTCCGGCGTGGCCAAAGGGCGGATGACCGAGGTCGTGCGAGAGGCAAACGGCTTCGACGAGGTCCGGATCGATGAAAAAGTCCGGCGCGAGCGGTCCGTCGGGCCGCGACTTGAGCCAGTGGCAGATCGACTTGCCGATCTGCGCGACTTCCAGCGAGTGGGTCAGGCGCGTGCGGTAGAAATCGTATTCGCCGCTCCAGAACACCTGCGTCTTGTTCTGCAGGCGGCGGAAGGTGGGTGTGTGAAGCACCCGGTCGCGATCGACCTGGAACGGCGAGCGGAAATCGCCGGGGATTTCGGTCCCCTCACGGCGTTCCGTGTCGAAGGTTCCGTAGAAGCGGTTGGACATCCACCAAGGAACTAGCGGAGCCGCGGCCGGAGCGCAACCCGGCACACCCGCGAGGGTGTAACTGAAAGTAGTGGGCAAAGTCGCAAGGAGGGGCGATGCATGATCGCCCATGTCCATGTGCCGCCAATGAACTGAGCGGACGCACGATTCATTGGCTTTCCATGGGCGTCGGCGGACACGTTCCGCCACTCCTTGGCGCCCACCACTTTCAGCTTCACCCCACCCGCGAGCTTCTCCTTGCTCCTTCCCGAACGGGAAAGAATCACGATGGCGACAGATGTTTGGTGCGGCCGCACCTATGATCTGCCAGCAGCGTCCAGGGTGTGGCTTTTCAACACGGTTTGCAGATGACTTCGTGGCGCCGGCACGCACCGACCGAGCGAAGAAACACGAACGTGGTTGGATAAATGAAGAAAGGGTGGAGCGTTCGACTCTTTATTCTTCAGGCGAATTTCCGATGCGGCCGCACCAATGATTTGCTAGCAGAAATCGAGAAGGGTGGGTGTGTTGTGTGTGGTGAGGGAGAACCGCTGGTAGTTTAGGTTCGGGGAAGCGCGGGTGATTCGGAGCGGTGGCTCAGCGCAGCATCGAGACCGCCTTTTCGGTCGATTCCACGAGGGCTTCGACGTCGGCGGGGGTGTTGTAGAGGGCGAAGGAGGCGCGGACGGTTCCGGTGATTCCGAAGCGTGCCATCAGCGGTTGGCAGCAGTGGTGGCCGGTGCGGACGGCGACGCCCATTTGGTCCAGCAGGGTGCCGAGGTCGTAGTGGTGGATGCCGTCGATGAGGAACGAGAGTGAGCCGGAGCGGTCGTCGGGCCCGAAGAACCGCATGCCGGGGATGCGGGAGAGTCCGTCCGCAGCGGTGCGGATGAGGACGTTCTCGTGCTCGTGGATGGCGTCCATGCCGATGTCGTCGACGTAGTCGAGCGCGGCGGCGAGGCCGATGGCACCCTCGATGTGCGGCGTGCCGGCCTCGTATTTGAAGGGGAGGTCGTTGTAGGTGGTTTTCTCGAAGGAGACTTCCTTGATCATCTCGCCGCCGCCTTGCCATGGGGGCAGCTCACCGAGCAGGTCCGCGCGGCCCCAGAGCACTCCGATGCCGGTGGGCGCGTAGAGTTTGTGGCCGGAGAAGGCCAGGAAATCGGCGCCGAGCGCCTGGACGTCGATCGGGAAATGCGGAGCGGCCTGGGCGGCATCGATGAGCACGAGCGCGCCGGCCTCTTTCGCGAGGTGGACCATCTGCGCCACGGGATTGACGGTGCCGAAGGCGTTGGAAACCCAGGTCAGCGCGAGGACTTTGGTTTTCGGCCCGAGCAGTTTCTCGAAGGCGTCCTGATCGAGCGTGCCGTCGTCATGGCAGGGGATGACTTTGAGCGAAGCGCCGGTTTTCTGGCAGCACATCTGCCACGGAACGATGTTCGAGTGGTGCTCGAGCGTGGAAATGAGGATCTCGTCGCCGGGGCCGATGCGTCCGGAGAGGGCGAGGATGTCGGCAACGAGGTTGATACCGCCGGTGGTGCCGGAAGTGAAGATCACCTCGTCCGCGGTGGCCGCGTTGAGATGCCTCGCGACACGGATGCGGGCTTTTTCGTGTTCCTCGGTGGCGGTTCGGGCGAGGTGGTGGGTGCCGCGGTGGATGTTCGAATTGATCGCCTCGTAGTAGTGGCGGGTGGCCAACAGGACGGGCAGGGGTTTCTGGGTGGTCGCCGCGTTGTCGAGATACACAAGCCTCCGGCCCTTGACCGATTGGTCGAGGATGAGGAAATCCGAGAAGATCGTGTCCTCGGGGATCAAGGACGGGATGGCGGTGTCGATATCCATTGCGGCGGACAAAAGGTGGTGAATCCCCGCAAACGGGGCAAGGCCGTTCGCGGGGCGGAATCGTGACGAGAGCGTTGGGCGGCTCAGATGCCGCGCGCGGCGATCTCCGCGGTCACCTCCGCGATGAACTGGTCGAGCGGCTTGGCGCCGAGATCGTCCTTGTCGCGATGGCGCACGGAAACGGTGCCTTCGTCCGCCTCCCGCTGGCCGATGACGAGCATGTAGGGCACGCGCTCGAGCCGGGTGTTACGGATCTTGGCACCGATCTTGTCGGAACTGCGGTCGATGGTGACGCGCACGCCGGCGTCGGCGAGCTTCGCGGCCGCTGCCTCGGCGAACTCCATCGTTTTCTCGGAGATCGGCAGGACGCGCACTTGTTCGGGGGCGAGCCAGGTCGGGAACTTGCCCTCGAAGTGCTCGATGAGCAGGCCGGTGAAACGCTCCATCGAGCCGAACGGCGCGCGGTGGATCATCACCGGGATGTGCGGCTGGTTGTCCGCACCGACGTAGCTGAGACCGAAACGCACGGGCAGGTTGTAGTCCACCTGCACGGTTCCGAGCTGCCAGTCGCGGCCGATGACGTCCTTGACCACGAAGTCGATCTTCGGTCCGTAGAACGCGGCCTCGCCGAGTTCCTCGGTGTATTCCACGCCGAGCGTCTGCACGGCCTCGCGCAAGGCTGCCTCCGCCTTGTCCCAGTTTTCGGGCGAACCGACATACTTGTCGCTCTCGGGATCGCGCAGAGAAAGACGCACGCGGTAGTCGTGCATGCCAAGCGTGGAAAGAACCTTCTTCACCAGTCCGAGGCAGCCTTGCACCTCGGCGGACACCTGGTCCGGCGTGCAGAACAAATGCGCGTCGTCCTGGGTGAATCCGCGGACGCGCGTCATGCCTCCGAGTTCTCCCGACTGCTCCCAGCGATAGACCGTGCCGAACTCCGCGAGGCGGATCGGCAGGTCGCGGTAGCTGTGATGATCGCTCGCGAAAATTTTGATATGGTGCGGGCAGTTCATCGGCTTGAGGAGATACCCTTCGTAGGTTCCCTCGTTCAGGCCGTTGACGAGCGTGGCGCAGGTGGCGTCCTCGTCGGCGAGCTTTTCGATCGTGTCGCGCTCGGCGATCGGCGGATACTGGCTTTCCTGATAGTAGGGGAAGTGGCCGGAAGTCCGATAGAGATCGAGTTTCCCGATGTGCGGAGTGAAAACCTGGCTGTATCCTTGTTTGTCGAGTTCCTCGGTGATGAACTCCTGCAAGGCCCGGCGGACCAGCGCGCCCTTCGGTTTCCAGAGGATCAGGCCCTGGCCGACCATCTCGTCGATGTGGAAAAGCCCGAGCTCGCGGCCGAGGCGGCGGTGGTCGCGCTTCTTCGCTTCCTCGAGACGGTTGAGGTGTTCCTCAAGCAGCTCCTTGTTTTCAAACGCGGTGCCGTAGAGCCGTTGGAGCTGGCCCTTCGATTCGTCGCCCATGTAAAACGAGGACGACACCGACATCAGCTTCACGTTCTTGCACTTCGACGTGTAGCCGACGTGGGGACCGGCGCAGAGGTCGATGAACTCGCCATTCTGGAAACACGAGATCTCCTCGCCTTCCGGAATCTTGTCGATGAGGTCGAGCTTGAAACGCGACGGGTTGCCCGGACGCTCGCTCAACCCGCCGAGGCGGCCGCTTTCGGCCATCGCCTTCGCCTCGTCGCGCGAGATCACCTTGCGTTCGAACTTCTGGTTTTCCTTCGCGACCTTCTTCATCTCCGCCTCGATCTTCTCGAAGTCGTCCGGAGTGATCCGGTGCTGCATGTCGAAGTCGTAGTAAAACCCGTTCTCGATCGGCGGGCCGTAGGCGAACTGGGCGTCCGGCCAGATCCGGAGGATGGCGGTGGCCATGACGTGCGCGCAGGAGTGGCGGAGCCGCTCCAGGTCGGTCATCTGCTGGCGTTCGTCGAGGGTCTTGCGTTCGTTCATGGCGGGCGGACAGGGAAGCGGGTGCCCGCCCCGTGTTCAAGGGCGGAGTGAACGCATTCGGAGGATCGCGGCCGGTCCGCTGCGGTTAGGAGTCCGCGGGTTTCACATACACTCCGATGAGCGGGCGCTTGGAATGTTTGGTGGTCTTGAAATCGCTGACGTAGCCGTTTTCCGTGCGGAACTCGACGTGGCCATAGCCCGCTCCACCATAGACGAGCACGGCGCCGACGGGTGCGTCTTCCGGGCGCTTCACCTCGTCGAGTTTCTTGAAACCGTAGTGCCGGGTGAGTTCCTGGCCGGCATATTTGGCGGAGACTCCGTTCGGGTAGCTATCGACCGCGTTTGCGGCGACAAGGGCGCGTTTCACGTAGCGCCAGCAGCGGCGGATCGAGTGGGAAAGCGCGTTGTTCTCGGCGATCCGGGCGGCTTTCACGAGGTCCGGGCAGATCTCGATCGACTGGGTTTTCTCGGCGTGGCCCGCCGAGAGGGAGGAGTGCCGGAGGACTTTGCGGGCTTGGGCGTCCGGTGTGAGGGAAAGGAGGACGCCGAGGGAAATTGCGGGAGCCAGAAGGCGGCAAGGCAGAAGAGAGAGCTTCAACATCTGTCTGTCGTTGGGATTCGGTTTGGGTCAGGTTTCAGTGGGTCATCGTTTGGCGGGTGGGGCGGGTGACGGGCGCGGACATCGCGTGAACGAGATGATGTGTCAACCGGGAGCGGCAGCAGGAATCCGGTTCGGATGGAAGTTGTGGCGGGTTTTTCGGTCGCTATTATCTGATCAAGAGCAGGTTGCGGTTCTTTCACTCGGCGCGTGAGAAAATTTCCTACAACGGTTTCCCGCTGGCCGTCCGGCGGCGGTTCCGGTAGAGATCCGCATCGCCGCGACCGACCCAGAGCCACAGCGCATCGCCTTTTTCGCCCACGAGCGGGGCGACGCCCGTGTCCGGAAACGGATCGCGGCGCTGCAGGACCACGGTTGGCAGGTCACCGGTTTCACGTTTCACCGCGAGCGCGAAAAACAGGATGCGCCGCCCACGTGGGACAACGTGCACCTCGGCACCACCTACAACCGCCGCTACCTCCAGCGGCTGTGGGCCCTTGTCGCGAGCCTCGGCGTGATGTGGCGCGAGCGTGGGAAACTCCGCGCCTGCCGGGTGATCTACGTGGTCAACACGGACAACGCCCTGCTCGCGCTGGCCGGGCGCTTCCTCGCGGGAAGCACCGCGCCCCTCATCTTGGAACTTGCCGACATCCAGCCGGTGATGACGGGCGACGGTCCCGTCTCCCACATCCTGCGGGCGGTCGAGCGGTTCGTCCTGCGGAAATGCGCGCTGCTGGTGACGACGTCCCCCGGCTTCGTGCGGGCGTATTTCGATCCCGTCCAGCATCACGCGGGCGAGATATTCCTGCTGGAAAACAAGGTCTATCCGTCCGCCGGCCTGCCGCCGTCGGATGCCTCGCTCGAACCCGCACAAGGCGGAAACCCGTGGATCGTCGGGTGTTTCGGCGCGCTTCGTTGCCGGCGGAGCCTCGAACGGATGAAACATCTTGCGGACCGCTTGCCGGACAAGATCCGCTTCGTGCTGCGCGGCTATCCGGCCGGCACGATCGCCGACGAGTTCCACGACCTGATCCGCGGCGTGTCCGGCATCGAATTCGGCGGACCCTATCAATACCCGGACGATCTCGCGGACATGTATGCGGCCGTCGATTTCAACTGGGCCTTCGACGAGTCCGACCCCAACGGCAACTCGGCATGGCTGCTGCCGAACCGCATCTACGAAGGCGGATGCTTCGGCGTCCCCGCCATCGCCGGAGCGGCCACCGAGACCGGGCGCTGGATTGCCGGAAACGATCTCGGCTGGGTGTTTTCCGAGCCGCTGGAAGACAGCTTGGAAACCTTCTTCTCGTCGTTGGATTCATCCACGTGGCGTTCCGTGCGGGAGCGCTGCGCCGCACGCGCCCGCGAAGACTTCACCGGTGACGCCGACTACCGCGCCCTCTCCGGGCGGCTCGGCCGCCTGGCTCAATAATACGGCCGCAGCATCCAATAACAGACCGGCCCGGTCACCGCCACGTAGAGCCACAACGGAAACACCCAGCGCGCCAGCCGCCGGTGCGCGGCGAAACGATTCGTCCATCCCGCGATGAAGGTGAAGAGGATGAACGGCAGGCTCACCGCCGCCAGCACGATGTGGGAAACGAGCAGCAGCAGATAGACCGTCCGCATCGAACCGACCCGCGCGAGCTCCGCCGCGTCCACCGTGCCGTCTCCATTCACGTCGCCGAATTTCACTTCGCTGCTGGTGAAGTGATAGGCGACATAGCTCAGCAGGAAGAGGACGGACAAAACCATCGCCGTCATGATCATCCGCCGGTGCAGGGCGATGCGGCCTTTCATCACCGCGACAAACGCGATCACGAGCACGACCGCCGCCGCTCCGTTCACCGCCGCGTGGAAGGGCGGCAGAAACGACAAGCTCACGTCGTCCGGCAGCGGGATCTTCACCTGCCTCATCAGCCCCACCAAGCCGAGCACGGCGGCGGTGAGGACCCATGCCGCGATGCCGAGTTTCTTCGAGAGTTCCTCGCGCGGCGGTCGGGCGAGCCACTCGGTGCGTTCGTTGCTCATGATCCGCTCGCGGTGTTGTTCGCCGGTTTGGCGAGTTCGATGCGGATCCGGTCGAACATCTCCTTCTTGAGGCGGCTGTATTCGTCCGGATCCTGTTGCCGGGCGACCTCCGAGCGCGCCCCGGCGAGGTTCCACTTGCCGATGATCTGCGCGTCACGGTTCACGAGCAGAAAGCTCAGGTCATGCTCGAAGCGCCCGTTGGTTTCGATGTCGACCGGATCGCTGCGTTCGCGGATGCCGAAAAACTTGAGCTCCTTCTCCAGATACTCGTGGGTCTTCTTCTCGTCGCCCGCGTTCATGAACCACCAGTGCGAAGAATCGGCCGAGAGCGCCTCGGCGTATTCGTGAAGTTTCTCCCGCTTGTCGTTTTCGGGATCCACCGTGATGCAGACGATGTGGAAATCCGGATCGTCCTTGAACTCGTCATACAACTTCCGCAGTTCCTCGCCGTTGCGGACCGCGCAGTGCGGGCAGACCGCGAAAAACTCCGCCGCCACCCAGACCTTGCCCTTCAGATCGGACAGCTTCACGTGGGTGCCGTCCTGTTGATAGCCTTCGAGGTCCTTTTCGATCGGCAGCCAGGTTTCGGAGCCCTGTTTTCCGACATCGACGAACTCCGACATCTTCGGGTTGGGCAGGCCGGAGCGCACGTAGAACGCGAGCCCGAGGATGGCGGCCGATAACAGCGCGATGGCGCTGTAAAACGTCACGATGGTCGATGTGCGTGTGAGTTTCATGTGTCGGTGGGGGAGGAAAGCAGGGTGTCGATCGTCTTGCGGAGCAGTTGTTCGAGTTCCTCGACGTTGCTGCGCTCGGTGCCGGTCTTGGCGCCGCGGGCGTCCCACTCCGCGGCTTCGGCGAAATCAAAGGTGGCGACGAACGGCGGGCCGCCGCGTTTCTGCGGGACCACCGCGCGGCGGATGTTGCCCTCGCGGTCGATCAGCACGATGGAGCTGTCGAACATCCACTTGCCATCCTTCTCGTGCGGAAACTCGCCCGCTTTCAACTCGTTCTTGATGAACTTGTGCAGGGTCTTCCGGTCGGTCGATGCCAGCCACCACTGCGGCAGATGCATGCCCTCCTTGGCGGCTGTTTGTTCGATCATCGCGGGCAGTTCCTCGGCCGCCGGAGGATCGACGACCAGCGTGACAAGGCGGAATCCGTCGTTCTCCCGGTAGTCCTCCGCGAGTTTCTTCATCACCGTGCGGCCGATCTCCGCCGCGCCGGGATCTCCGAGGCTGTCCACCTGCACCACCCACACCTTGCCTCGCAGGTCGAAGAGGTCCGCCGCCTTTCCGTCCTGGCGCACCACCCGCAGGTCGCGCTCCTTGCGGATCTGATGGATCTTGGCGGGGTGCGTGTCCTTGGCCTGGCGCTCCGCCGTCCGCTCGTAGGCCTTGAGGATGAGGAAACCTCCCACCAGCATGATGGCCACGAGGATCCACGCCGTGCGACGGAGTTTCTTCGGGTCGCGTTCGGCGGGTTCGGTGATGTCGGGCGGAAGCATCGCGGGCGAAAATACCCGGGGGCCGCCGCTTGGCAAGCCGCCGGGGCGGGGGATTTCTCAGTCCTCCGCGCGCAGCGGCGGGCGCTCGGGCTCGGGAATCTCGCGGACCAGTGGCATCACCGTTTCCCCATCGATCCACCAGCGCCGGTGCAGGGTGGACGGTTCGGCGAGCAGGCGCAGCTTGCCGTCGCGCTCCAGCCGCCGCATCAGCACCCGCAGGATCGCGAACGCGGTGTCGCCGAGGTCGCCCTCGTCGCGGTTGCGGTGGATGCGCCGCACCAGATCCGTCTGGGCGATCGATTGCAGCCGGCCCATCCGCGCGAGGTCGATGAGGTGGGCGATCTCGACCCCGTATCCGGTGGGAAAGGCGAGCGTTTCCAGCAGCCCGCGCCGCGCCGCATACTCGCCGGCGAGCGGCTGGAGGATGTCGCCCAGTTCCGGATAGAACATCGAGAGGAACGGCCTCACCAGGATCTCGGAAACGCGGCCGCCTCCTTGCGAGTGCAGGGTGTCGCCATGACTGATCGGCCGCTCGTAGAAGGCCTTCACGTAGTCGACGGACGGCTCCGTGAGCAAGGGACCCACCAGACCGGTGACGAAGCCGCTGTGAAACTCGGCGATGTCCCCGTCGAGGAAACACAGGATCGACCCGGACGCCGCGTGCATCGCTTTCCACAGGTTCTCGCCTTTTCCGACGTGCGTTCCGGTGTCCGGAGCGACTTCACTCGATAGGCAGACCCGCGCGCCCGCCTCCTCCGCGATCTCCCGCGTGCCGTCGTCCGAACTCGAATCGATCACCACGATTTCATCCACCAAAGGAATCTCTTCCACCAGGTCGCGCCGCACGCGGGTGACGATCTCGCCGATGGTCGCCGCCTCGTTGAGCGTCGGGATGCAGACCGAGATGGTCCCGCCGTTCTTGCGGCCCGTGAGTTCCGCCGCATCGAAGTCCCGGAAATGGAAGCGCTGCACGCCGCGAAACGAAGCCCGCCGTCGTCCCGCGCACAAGGATGAAGCGAAGTCCGGTGAATCAGGAAACGCGTCATCGCATCGCATGCGGTCGGGTCGATGCGAGGTGGCGGAACACGGAACGGAGCTTTGGAATCGATTGATGGAAACGGTCGCTTGGAAGCTTGGGGAAAAGCTTGTCCTGAACGCTTTGCGAAGGTTGTTCCGGGGATTCCGTTTCTTGTTTCCGCGCGAATCTCGAACGATTGAATCGTGCGTTTGACAAACGTGTCCGTTTCGTTTCACTCGGGGGCTCATGCGCGACTTCACCTTTCCGTTCTCCGAACCGAAGCGCCGTCTGTTGGAAGCGGCTGAAACCTTGTTCGCCGATCGTGGATTCGATGCCGTGTCGGTGCGTGACATCACCAAGGAAGCGGGGGCGAATGTGGCCGCGGTGAACTATCACTTCGGCGGTCGCGACGGGCTCATCGGGCTGGTCGTGTTGCGCTACGTCACGCCGGTGAACGAGGAGCGGATCGCCCGGCTCGATGCCGCGGAGCGGAACCACGCCGGCAAGGTGGTGCCGCTGGAGGAACTCATCGGCTGCTACGCCGAGCCGCTCGTTTCCGCGGTGCGCCGGTCCGAACTTTCCGAGCGCTTGTTCTACAAATTGATCGGCCGCATTTTCAGTCTCCAGGGCGAGGTTCCGGCGGAAATGGAGAACCAGATGAAACAAGTGGCCGAGCGGTTCCTGCGCGCGCTCGGCCGCAGCCTGCCCGAGGTGGCGGCGGACGAACTGATCTGGCGTTTCCATTTCCTCATCGGCGCCATGCTCCACATGCTCACCCATCAGGAGGTGCTTTCACGGGTCACCAACGGCGCCAGCGGTCAGCCGGCGATGGAGGCGACGCTTTCCCGCTTCGTCCGCTTCGCCGCCTCCGGTCTGCGCGAAGGCGGCGTTCCGGCGCACAACGGCTCGGCCGCACCAAGTCCGCAGGCGATCTTCGACTTCTGAAGCGCCGCTCGGCGCCCGGCTCAATCGTCGGCCTCGAGTCCCGTGCCGCGGTGGCGTTCGTTGATCTTCCGGAACACCGGGTCCGGCACGTAGCGCTTCACGATTTCCTCCCAGCCGCGCGGGCCGATGAGGCCCTTGACCATGTTCGAGGACACCTCGGCGATGTCCCGCGGCGGCATCAGAAACACGGTGGTGATCTCCGGCGCCATGTCGCCGTTGATGTGGCGCATCACCCGCTCGTATTCGTAGTCGCCGGGCGAGCGGATGCCGCGCAGCACGTATTTCGCGTGCTTCTTGTTCGCGTAGTCGACCAGATAGCGGTTGTCGAAATGCGCGATCGTCAGGTTCTCGCTCTCCGGCGTGCTGGACCGCAGCATCTCGAGCCGCTCCTCCACGCTGAACGAATACCGCTTCGCCGGATTGTCGCCGATCGCGACGATCAACTGGTCGAACATTTCCAGCCCCCGCTGGATCATCCACAGGTGGCCGTTGGTGGGCGGATCGAAGGAGCCGGCGTAAACCGCGGTGCGCATGGCCGAAACCTGCACACCGGCCGGCCCGACGGGAATCCTGAAATTCTCCCGCGCCGCGGATTCCCCCGTTCGGCAATTGATGCGCCGGAATTGGGAGAATCAGGGCATCGGGTGCGGATTTTGTCCTAGCCGCCCGGGGGATGTTCGCTACCTTCGCCCCAGCGCCGCGGGCCGGGTGGAATCGGCCGTCCCGCAGATTTTCCGACACCCATGAATCTGACACTCAAAGTTTGGCGGCAGTCCGGCCCGAACGCCCAGGGACGCATCGAAACCTACGACGCCAAGGACATCCCGGCGGAGGCCTCGTTTCTCGAAATGCTCGACATCGTCAACGAGCGCCTGGTCGAGAAAGGCGACGAGCCGATTCACTTCGACCACGATTGCCGCGAGGGCATCTGCGGCACCTGCTCGCTCACCATCAACGGCATCCCGCACGGCAAGGACCGCGGCATCACCACCTGCCAGCTCCACATGCGCAAGTTCAAGGACGGCGACACGATCTGGATCGAGCCGTTCCGCGCGAATCCCTTCCCGGTCATCCGCGACCTGATCGTCGACCGCAACGCCTTCGACCGCATCATCGCCGCCGGCGGCTACATCGACGTCCGCACCGGCTCCGCGGTGGATGCGAACGCGCTGCCGATTCCGAAGCCGCAGTCGGATGCCGCGTTCGACGCCGCCGCCTGCATCGGTTGTGGCGCCTGCGTCGCCTCGTGCAAAAACGCGTCCGCCATGCTCTTCGTCGCCGCCAAGGTTTCCCACCTCGGTCATTTGCCGCAAGGCCAGCCGGAACGCGACCGCCGCGTGCTCGGCATGGTCCGCCAGATGGATGCCGAAGGATTCGGAAACTGCACGAACCAATACGAGTGCGAGGCCGCCTGCCCGAAGGAGATCTCCGTCGAGCACATCGCGCGCCTCAACCGCGACTACACCGCCGCCGTCGCCCGCGAGCAATTCGTGGCTTCGTAAGTAGGCGCGGTCGTGAGACCGCGAACGAGGTGCTGACAAGTCGCGGACTCAGGACCGCGGCCACGGTTATTTCCCCGCCTCTTCCTTCGCCACGCGGCGGCACTCGGCGACCATGTGGTTGCAGGCCTCGCGGCAGAGCAGGGGGATCGCCTCGTTTTCAGGGATCTCGCCGGGCACGCCGTTGTAGCGGCTCGCCTCGCTGTCATCGAGCGGTGTGTTGTCATTCAATCGCCAAAGGATCCGCCGGGCGCATTGGTGCGCCGGCCCGCAGACTTCCCGCACCAAGCGTTGCGCGCCCTCGTCGCTGATCGTCCGCGCGAACCGGTACATTCCCGTCTGCCGTTCCAGTTTCTCCCGCAGGTTCTGGATATCGAGCGTGCCGTCCAGCATCGCCGCGAACACCCCGACGGCCGCCGGATAGAATCCATCGAGCGCCAGCCGCAGTTGGTCGATGTCCGCCAGCAGCATCACCCAGCCGCGGCGCAGGTTCGTCTGCGCCTTCGCAAACCGGTATCCGCCGTCCTCCGACCATGTGGATAGATCACGCGCGTCGTCCGGGCCGTGGTGGATCTCGAGCCCGCCGAAGTCCTCCCGTCCGGCCGCCTCCGCATCGAGGTGGTGGCACAGGAGAAACGAGTGGCCGGCGGTTTCCAGGCGGATTTCAAGTTCGCCGATGCGGTGCACGCCGGCATCGATCAGGCTCTGGAGTCGGGCGCTCAGGGTCATCGTCTCGGGTGGTGGGGAAAAATCAAAGGCTGGTCGTGTGTTCGCCGTGCGCGAGGTCGAAGTCGCGCACCTGGTCGAGGATCACATCGGCCATGTGGCGGCCGGTGCCGATGGCGGAGGAATAGTAGAGCGTCTTGCCGCGCAGGTGGTGCGGGTTGTGCCGGAACACCTCGCGCTCGCTGGCCGCAGGTCCCACCTCCGGCTCGATTCCTAACAAAACCGGGATGTCCTGATAGGAGTGCAGCCCGTCCGCGATGAAGAACGGCACGACGATCACGTTTTCCGTGGGCGAGAGCTTGTCCCACTCCGCGATGAACGGCTGCTCCTCCATGTAGGCGTCCGTCACGTGGGCGAATCCCGCGCCGCTCGCGGTGATGAGGCCCACCTGGTCGCGGATCGCCTTGGTCGAGTTCTGGTTCAGCCCGGTGCCGTGGCCGGTGATGATGAGGGTGGTTTCCGCCGGGTTCGCATCGGGAGCGATCTCGCGGGCGCGCTGCAGCAGCAGCCCGGTCATCGACGGGTGCACGCCCACCGGTTGGCAGTAGTGCAGCGTCTTGCCGCGCACGTTCGAGCTGCGTCCCGTTAGATCCAGTTCGCGAGGGATCACCTCCTGGGTGAAATACCCCTCGCTGATGAAATCCGGCACCACATAGACCTCGCCGGAGTCGATCATGTAGAGCGCTTCGCGCATCGAGGGTTCCTCCTTCCAGAAACACGTGTGCACCTCGGCGAACAACTCGCGCCGGCGGATCTCCGCGGCGTGTTCGAAGTAGGGAGCCGACGAGTCCGGGTTCTCGGTGGAACCATGTCCGACGATGAGCAGGGCGCTTTGCGGCTTCGGCGCGATCGACATGCCCGCAACCTGCCGCGCTGGCCGGGGAATGCAAGAACCGGGATGGTTTCGGGTTTCCATCCGGCCGATTCCACGGCGGAATCGGCGCGTCATGCATGTCTTCGAGTCGCTCGATCTCTGGATCGATCCGGTGAGCCGTCCGGGTCCCGCGGCGATGGCCGTGGACGAGTGGCTCATGGAAACCCGCGCCTCGCCCGTCCTGCGGGTCTACCGGTGGTCCGGAAACTGGGGCACGCTCGGGTATTTCGGACGCATCGCCGACGCCCGTGCCGCGTTTCCGGGCCTGCCGTGGGTGCGGCGCTGGACCGGCGGCGGCACCGTCGACCACCGGGCGGACTGGACCTACACGATCTTCGCGCCGAAGGACAGCGCGCCCGCCCGCATGAAGGGGGCGGAAAGCTATCGCGCCATCCATGCCGCGCTCGCCGCCGCGCTCGCGGACGAGGGACTTCCCGTGCGCCTCAGCGACGGCTCGGACCAGACCGGCGCCGCCGCGTGTTTCGCCAATCCCGTCGGCCATGACATCGTCGATGCATCCGGGCGCAAGCTCGCCGGCGCCGGCCAGCGGCGCGGCGGCCGTGGCCTGCTCCACCAAGGTTCGGTGGCGCTGCCCTGCGATGCCGCGACCTCGGAGGCGCGGGCGCGTTCGCTGGCCCGTGCGCTCTGCGCGTCGCCCGCCGAATGCCACATCGAGGTGCCGGAAGACCGCATCAGCGCGCTCGTCCGCGCGCGATACGGAACTCCGGAGTGGACCGGGCGCAGCTGAGTCATCGGATGCTGCGGAATGCAGCGCCGCCGTCGTGCTCCGCATGACCGCCGCCATGCGCGGGGCTCATCCGCAGCGTGGCGGTGCCTGAAAACCGGGCGCCGCGAAGTCCATGGAAGCGCTGGCATCCGCCCTGCGATGAGGTAGCTTGTCATGTGGGAACCACCGGTTTTCACCATCGAAACACAAGCTACCCAACGACCCGATGAAACCACCGAACACTCACGACGCCTGCATCGATGTCTGCAACGACCTTCTCCGCGGCGAGATCTCCGCGGTGGAGACCTACGACCAGGCGATCCACAAATACGCCGACCATCCCGCGGCCATCGCCCTCGAACGGATGCGCAACGAGCACCGCGACAGCGTGATGAGGCTCCGCGCCAACGTCGTTTCCATGGGCGGGCAGCCCGCCGTCAACTCCGGCTCCTGGGGGAACTTCGCGAAGATCGTAGAGGGTACGGCCGCGCTCTTCGGAGAGTCGTCCGCCATCGCCGCCCTGAAACAGGGCGAGGAACACGGCATCGACCAATACATGGCCGCCCTCGGAAATCCCGAAGTGGAGGACGAAGCCAAGACGCTCATCACCACCCAGCTCCTGCCCCGCCTGCGCACACACATCCAGGCGCTCGAAGCCATCGCCGCCTGAGCGGCCGTTCCATTTCTCATGACGCCCTCCCGGCTGGCAGAAATCCCGGGGTAAATCGGAAGACCCGGCATCTCCACGCGAGGTGCCGGGTCGATCGCGTCCGGGCCCGGGCCGCCGGATGCCTTTTGCACCCCCGCGGGCGGCAGTCCGCACTTCGCATGCCGCGGCCGTGGGATTTGATCTGCAGCGAAACCCGTTGAAACACAGGATTTCCCGCGCGAAAATCACGCTGGCACAACGCCTGCGATCCCCCGAAACACCGGATGCGATGATGTCTCCGGAACACCCCACACCAGAGCCATGAGTGCGACACTCATCTACAATCCAAGCGTCGACGCCTGCATCCAGGTTTGCAACAGCCTCCTCCGTGGCGAGCACGCCGCGGTGGAAACATTCGATCAGGCGATCGAACGATATGTAGGCCATCCTGAATCGGTCACCCTCATCCGGATGCGCGACGAACATCGATGCAATGCCGAGAAACTCCGCAGGAGCGTGATCCAACTGGGCGGCGAGCCCGCCGATGGCTCCGGTGCATGGGGTGTGGTGGCCCGCTCGGTCGCCACCTTCGCCGGATGGTTCGGCGAGCGCCCGGCGATCGCCGCGCTGCAGGAGGGCGAGGCTTACGGCATCGGCGAATACGAAGCCGCCCTCGACCACCCGGACGTCACGCCCGATTGCAAGTCGTTGATCTACACCGAGCTCCTGCCCCGCCTTCGCGAACACCTCCGCGACCTGCACGCCATCGCCGCATAGGGAAATGCTGAATCTGAGATTTCAGCATCTCAGCTTCTCAGCGTTTCAGCATCCACCCTCGCAGCGCACGCCTTGTAGTTCGGCTGCCGAGAGTGGGGATCGAAGGACGGATGGGTGAGCGTGTTCACCTCGGGGAAATGCATCGGCAGGAAAATCTGGCCGGGCCGCACCGTCGGCGCCTGATAGAGCGCCGCCTCCATCGTCCCGCGGCGGGTCGAGACGCGCACCCGCGCGCCATCCCGCAGGCCGAGGCGTTTCACATCGTCCGGGTGCATCTCGAGCCATGCGGATTGCGGACAGAGTTTCGCCAGCACGTCCGACTTCCCCGTGCGGGTGAGCGTGTGCCACTGGCTGCTCGATCCCCGCCCGGTGAGCAGCAGGAACGGAAACAAATCGTTCGGTTCCTCCGGCAGGCCCGCCGGCGGTGAAACAAACATCCGCGCCTTGCCCGATGGCGTGGGAAACACGCCGTCTTCAAACAAGCGCCGCTCCCTCACCGGGTGCCGCGGCGCGTCCCCGCGCGGGAACGGCCACTGGATGCCGCCCTCCGCATCGAGATGTGCATATCCATCGATGCCGGTGATATCGCAGGGCCGCCCTTCCGTTAGATCGCGCAGGATCCGGAACACCGCCTCCGGATCCGTCCAGCCGGAGAACATCCCGCCGCAGCCCCACGCATGGGCGATGAGCCGGAGGATGCGGAAGTCCGAGAGCGCCAGACCCGGCGCGCGGCGCACCGCCTTGAGCGTGCCGATCCGCCGCTCCGAGTTGATGAAACATCCGTCCTTCTCGCCCCAGCCCGCCGCCGGCAGGACGAGGTCCGCCACCCGCGCGCTCTCCGTGCTGTGATACATGTCCTGCACCACCAGGAAATCGAGTTTCTCGCGCAGCTTCGCCAGCCGCCCGCTGTCCACCCACGAGTGGAACGGATTGGTCGCCACGATCCACAGCCCCTTGATGCGGCCCTCCTCCGCCGCCGCGAGGATCTGGTCATACGCCAGCGAGCGCTCCGCCGGGATCCGCTCCTGCGGGATGCCGAGCACGCCCGCCACCTTCGTGCGGTGCTCCGGGTTTTCGAAATCGTGCCCGCCCACCAGCGACGTCGTGTTCGAGAACAATCGCGAGCCCATCGCGTTGCATTGCCCGGTGATCGAGTTCGGCCCCGTGCCCGGTTTGCCGATGTTGCCCGTGATGAGGCACAGGTTGATGATCGCCTGCGCCGCGCGCACGCCTTCGTAGGATTGGTTGATCCCCATCGTCCACCACCACGAGACCCGCTTGCCCGGCTGGGAAACCGTTTCCGCCAACCGCTCGATGGTTTCCACGTCCATTCCCGTCGCCTCCGTCACCGCTGCCGGCTCATAGCCGCGGACGAAACGTGCGAACTCTTCGAAACCCTCCGTCCGTGCGATCCACTCCGGGTCCGTGCGCCCGTCGCGCAGGATGCAGTGCGCCAGCGCATGGTAGAGCGCGAGGTCGCCCTTCGGCCGCAGGGCGATGTGTTGCGTGGCCGCCTGCGCCGTTTCCGTCGCGCGGGGATCGATGACGATGATTTCCGGCTTGCGGCGGTTGCGCATGATCCGCTGCCACAGGATCGGGTGGGCGATGCACAGGTTCGAGCCGACGAGCACGATCACGTCGCTCTCCTCGAAGTCCGCGTAGGTGCCCGGCGGCGCGTCGAAGCCGAAGCTCTGCTTGTAGGCCGTCACCGCCGTGGCCATGCACTGGCGCGTGTTCGCATCGCCGTGCAGGAACCCCATCCCGAACTTCCACAGGCAGCCGAGGAACGCCATCTCCTCGAAGGGGATCTGCCCGGTCGAGAGAAACGCCGCCGCCTCCCGCCCGTGCTCGCGCCGGATGTTCTGGAAACGGGAAACGAAGACCTCCAGCGCCGTGTTCCAGTCCACCGGTCGCAGTTCGCCCGTCTCATCGCGGAGCAGGGGACTCGTCGCCCGGTCCGGCGCATCGAGCGGGTCCAGCGCCTGCCATCCCTTCGGACAGGCCATCCCGAGGTTCACCGGATAGCCCGCCTGCGGGCTCAGGTTGATCGCCTGTCCCTCCTCATCCAGGTGCACCTTGAGCTGGCAGCCCGTCGCGCAATACCCGCACACCGAGCTCACCGTCGCCGCCGGCAGCAACCGCCGCGGCACCCGCCCGAGCCCGAAGTTCCCCGGCTCCAGCACCAGCTCCCGCGTCAACGGACCGCTCTCCTGTTTCAACAACCTCGCCAGCATTCCGTGGCGACGATGCACGTCGCGTGCGCATCACGCCCATTCCGCTCCGCCGCCCGGCCCATCCGCATCATCCGCCGCATGAGGGATCCTCATGCGCCCGGGCGTCCCGGCCTCGACGAAGGCCGGGAGCGCATGTGCAGCGACAGCCCCCGCACGCAGCCCTCAGGTCATCTCCTCCGCCCGAGGTCTCATCGAGACCGTGCCACCGGTTTCTTCCGCTTCCTCCCACCACCCCGTTGCCGCGGCGGTCCCATTTCGCGCCATGAACGCCCGAACAAACCGCGGTTCCACGCCCGCCGCTTTTCGTTCCACCCGGATCCGGCGTTCCATCGGAGGCCGACGGATTGGGATGGCGCGTCGCCAGACTCTCCGCATGATCCCATCCATCACACAACAACCGAGCAACCCAATGAAGCCTCCCGCCGACACCGATCCAGATGAGAAAATCACTCTCCAAGTCACCCGATACGGAGTGAATATTTATGCCGGAAAGATCATGGAGCCGCAGTCAGACACGCACGGGAAGGCGGTGGGCTACCTCACCCTGAATGGGGAAAGCAAACCGCCCGGATACGAATTCCGCATCAGCGTGTTCCCCGACGGAAGCAAGATCGGAACGCCGAGGGTGGTGCATGGTTCGAAGAAGGTCGAACTTAGCATCAACCAAAGCCAACTCGCCGGAACCATGGATATTCTCAGAAACGCAAGCGAGGCATACGCTCTCTATCGAATCGACGGCGGAGTGGTTCATGCGGATGTGCACGGGAATTACTGCCGAACGAACTCGCCGTGCCCTGCCGAGGAGCCAGCGTGACCGGATAGAAGCGGCCCCGGCCCCGCTTAGAACTGGACCGACTCCTGAGCGGAATCCCCGCGCCGGGGTTTTTGTTTCTGAAAAAGGCAAATGTCACTTATGCGCCAGTTTCTTGCGATGCGCGGCGAGAAACGACGGGTCTGGACGGGTGCCGTCTTCGGGAAGACGGAGGGCTTTGCCTTCGAATGCTTCAAACTGTTCGCATATCCAATCGCCCGGGAGCAGGGATTTCAAACGGATGGATAGAACGAGGCGAAGCTCGTCATCGAAACCGATGAGATGCTGGTCGAACGCCGCGTCGTGCAGGCGGTTCAGGCAGATGCCGTTGCGGACGTTGAGTCGCTCGGGTTCGTGGTCGCGCCATGGGAGAATGTGGGAGGCGATGAGTAGTTCGCGGAGGGACAGGCCGGTGACACCGCAGCATCCACCAAAGTTGTTGAGCACCACGTCCCGGAAATAGTCCTGCCCGCGCCGTTGCTTCGTCACTGACTTGACCTCGGTTTCGCCCGCCGGCGGACGTTTCGCCGTCCGGATACCTTTGCCTGGGATCACTTCGGTGGTTTCGGATTCGTTTTCGGTGAAGAGCGCTTCAAAGCGTTCCTGACTGAGCGGAACAAGCTTGGCAGGGTTGTCGTGGAACTCGTCCCAGACGGCACGGTCGAGAGTGCTTGCGCCTTTGAGTCCCTCGATTCCCCGCAGTTTGAGCGCGGGATCCAAGGACGCGAGGTTGCTGAGCTTCATCGCGATGGAACTCGGAGTCCGGCCGAGCCGCGCCGCGAGATCGATGATGACCGGCTGGCGCTGGTCGAACTGCCCGAAGCGGAGCTTGTGATAGAGATTGAGGACGATCAGCAGTTCGTCCCGGGTCCATCGGATGCCAGCGGCCATGCCGGATTTGAGCAGGACACTCGCGGGCGGGCGAGGTGATTTCACACTTGCCGTGATCCTCGTACCTGGCCAGGTGATCACGGCAGTCATGACTGCCGATCCCGATCCCGCCGCCGTCTTCGCCTGTGCCGTTTCGCTCCGCGATGCTTGTATGGAGCGTGAGAAGCGTTCTCCCGGGCTCAACCTCAGCGAGGCATACAACGGATATGATGAACTCCTGCGTGAGGTGATGCGGATCGGCTCGCTGTTTGAAGAGTGGGCCTGCGGGCATGTGGTTTTCGAAGTGTGCGGGGAGGTGTGGCCGTATTTCATGGAAGACCGTTTCGGCGATGCCTGCATGGAGGTTCTCGCGCCGGACGAGTTGGCGGGTTTCGACTCGGATGACTGCCTGCGGGTCGCAATGGAATTGCGCGTGCCGCTCCGGGTGGACGGGGAACTTCCGGTTCCGTTCATGGTGGAGGTGGATCATCCGGCGGAGGATTCCGGATTCCGCCGCTTGCGGATCGAGACGCGGCGCGAACGCCTGGACGAGGAGCGGGAGATGGTTCCGTATCGGAACGGAGACGAGCCGTTCGATGAGGAGTTGGGGCCGGTGTGTTTCGGCATCGACGGCGTCGGGCCAGATGGGACGCTTCACCACATTGCGGACCGGCTGACCTATCGGGACGCGCGGGAGCTTCTGGTCGCGTTGGTTCCGGGGATCGAGTTGCCGGAAGAGGCGGTTTCGGAGACGTGGCGGAGGAAGGACTGAGCAAAACCTTCAGGCGGCGCTGCTGTAGAGGACTTTGCCGGTGTCGGTGAAGTCGAGCAGGCCGGCTTTGATGAAGGCGGCGATGGTTTTTTCGATGAACTCCGGAGTGGCCTGTTGGTCGAACGCGGAGAGGATCTTGTTTTCGAGCGTCTTGCGGGTTCTCGGACGGGACTTGGAGTCGTCCGCGAGTTCGGAGCGAAGGCGTGCGATCCGTTCTTCGGGAGTGCGAAGGGCCGGGACCTCCTCAAGCGATGGGTGACGGGCCACCAAACGGGTTTCCAATTGGAGGTGGCGGATGACGGACTCGAAGTCGTTGTCCTTCGAAATGATGTGGATGTAGCCGGAGGGATCCGCGGCGAGGACGCGTCCGGCTTCGAGGCTCAGCACGAGGTCGAGCGCGTTGGTACCTTGAACGGGTGTTTGGATGATCTTCAGCACGCCGGGGTTTTCCTGGGCAAAGAGGAAAAGGGAGACCGGAAGCTTCTTGTGTTGGGTGCCGGTGAGCAGGATCACGCGGACGTTTTTGCCCGCGGCGCGGCTGAGGTCGGAGACGCTGACGTTCTCGTAGTCGATGAAGATATACTGGGTGCGGGGCATGGCGGTAAGGGAACGGATGGTGGATCAGGCGGCGCAGAACACGGGAACCCCCACGCCTGCGAGGGCTTCGAGGAGGTCCTGTGGATTGTAGGTCCACATGCACGGCACGCGGAGCAGCGGCAGGTGGTTGCGGCCGAAGAGATTGTCGACGAATTCGTCCCGCTCGATGCGGTCGGGACGGAGGTGGGAGGAGTCGTCGAGTTCTATGGCGCAGAAGATGCGGCTGGTAGCGGGGTCGGTGAGGACGAAGTCGATGTGTTTGCTCTGGATCTTGTTGAAGGCGGCCTGCTGGCCACGGCCGGGACGGACATCGAACAGATCGGCGAGGCGGACCTTGCTGGAGACATTACAGGCGGAACCGACCATTGGTTGGAGGACGCCGAAGAATTTCTGCTCGGCCTCGCTGAGGAGATGGGAGCGGGCCTCGAACAAGTGATGGGCGGTGGAGGACGATGTGGAAGGCAGCGGTGGCGGGGAAGCCGCCGTTCGTCCGAGAGGCGGCACGGCGCGGCGGGCCCCGCGTTTCCGATGACGGGGAAACAGCTTGCGGAGGATGAGTCCGGCGAGTGAAACGGCGATCAGGCAGAAAGCGACGACGATGCCGGTGCCGACGATTTTCCCCATCGCCTCTCCGGCCGCGGCATCCAGCCGGGGGGCCGGCCGGGCGGGCGCGGTCCGGGAGGGAGTGGTGGTGACAAATTCGCTCGATGGCGGTTGATGTGGGGCCGTGGTTCGGGCGACGGACGGCGGGCGGGTGACGGGTCTACCGTCATGCGGGATGAGGGAGGCGTTTCGCCGGGAAGAGACGGCGACGAGCTGTGCCAGCATCGGGGAGGTGGCGGTCCATCTTCCGTTGCCGTGGCGGATGACTTGGATGGCGGCAGGTAGGAGTATGAATCTGCCGTTGTGCCACTGCGACCACGAGTTGGTTTTCGGATCGTAGCTGCGATACATGCCCGTATCGACGGATACGAACCACTTCCCTGCGATTCCATTGGCCCGGTCCGCCTCGCTGACGGCTTGGGCGGTGACGCGTTCCAGACGGAGACCGGCGATCTCCTTCCAGTTTCTGGAGCTGGCCGGCTGGGTTCGGATGTAGTGGTTCCCGCCGTGGGGCTTCACGTAGAGCGACAGGAAGGCGGCGGCTTCGCTGCGCGCCCGCGATGCGGTCTCCGCATCGATGGAAACCATCGTCGCGGCCGCGTTGCGCAGACCAAGAAAAAACGGATCTTCCGCCCGCAACGGAGCGACGAGGAAGAGTCCAACCGCAAGGGAACGGAAGACAGGTGATGGCACATTGAATATGCTATCAAATCCGCGTGTCTCTGGGCTTACGT
The DNA here is from genome assembly GCA_024233135.1 of Akkermansiaceae bacterium. GTDB lineage: Bacteria > Verrucomicrobiota > Verrucomicrobiia > Verrucomicrobiales > Akkermansiaceae > Luteolibacter. Next base: position 51,711 of record JACKPZ010000019.1, read on the forward strand.
GATCGCGGGGGGGAGGGCGATGCGTCGGCGGATCCGTGGCTCCGGGCCAGCGGGCTGGCTCCGGAAAAGCGGCAGCGGGCTGCCGCAGTCCAAGGACGGATCTCCCATCTCCCATCTCCCATCTCCCATCTCCCATCTCCCATCTCCCATCTCCCATCTCCCATCTCCCATCTCCCATCTCCCATCTCCCATCTCCCATCTCCCATCTCCCATCTCCCATCTCCCATCTCCCATCTCCCATCTCCCATCTCCCATCTCCCATCTCCCATCTCCCATCTCCCATCTCCCATCTCCCATCTCCCATCTCCCTCACACCGCTTGGGTGACGTGGAGTTCGTGGGCTTGGGTTTCGGTGGTGCGGTTGAGGGCGTCGCGGAGGTCGGAGAGGCGGGCGTCGGCGCGGGCGACCATGGAGGAGTCGAGGATGGTGACCTTGTTGCGGCGGATCCAGGGGATGAGCCGGTCGGTGGGGACGACGTCGGAGTGCGGGGTTTCGAGGATGCAGGGATTGGTGAAGACGACGAGCGGGCGGAACGGCGGATCCGGGAGGTCGAGATAGGCCATGAGGGCTTCGACGTGGATGCGGTTGCGGCGCATGGGGTTGGCGATGCGGCGGGTGTGGAAGCGCAGGCGCTGGGTCCAGCGGGCGTCGTATTCGGTGCCGAAGATCGAGCCGCGGCGGCGGACTGTGTCGATGACGAAGATGCCGTAGGCGGAGACCACGACGTGCGGGATGCGGACCGGCCGGCGCTCGTCCGGATGGGGCAGGCGCAGGCCGGGGAAGTGGCGGTAGGTGGCGGTGTCGAGGCCGCGCAGGGCGCTGGCGACCCGCATTTCGCGGTAGCGGCTGCGGGCGGAAAGCGTGAAGACGGCTTTGGCGAGGACCAGGCAGAGCAACAGCGCGGCGAATCCAGGCCATCCGGCAAGCAGGGACGGGACAAGGGTGGCGGGATGCATCGTGACAAGATGCCACGTTTGCAAGTCGTTTGGAACCCGCGATCGGGACGCGATGACGTAGGGGACTTGCGGCCGGAAATGGGAGGCGGGGGAGAGTCGGAAGGTCGAAAGGTCCGAACGTCGGAAGGTCCCCGCGGGCGGAGCGACTTTGTGACTTTCGGACCTTCAGACCTTCAGACTCCTCTCCACCGCCTCGCGGTGGTCGCCGTGGGCGGGGAATTCGTAGTGCGGGACCTGGTGGGCGTGGCAGAGCGAGCGGATGAATTCGTGGCGGCGGGCGGCTGCGGGCGAGAGGTTGTTGCGATCGACGAGTTGGATGACGGCGAGGATGCGGCTGGTGGCGGCATCGGTGAGGACGAAATCCGCATGGGTGGAGGCGAGGCGGGCGGTCATGGCGTCGCCGTCGTCGGCGGGCGCTTCGAAGAGATCGGCGAGGCGGACTTTGGGAGAGACAACGCGCCCGGGACGGACGGCGGCTTCGAGGGCTTGGTGGAAACTTCTTTCGTCGCGGTCGAGCATGTGGGGACGCGGGCGGACGGCGGTGATCGACCCGCCGGCTGCCGCGACCGGGTGGGGCGAGCGGATGACGCCACGGTTCGCCAGCATGCGGCCGATGACGAGCGCGGCGGCGGCGAGCACGCCGAAGACGATGAGGGCGACGATCGGCTTGCCGGAAACCTGCGGTTCCGATCCGGGAGTTTGGGTTTCCGCGATGCCGGCGGAAGCGGCGGAGGGCAGCGCTCCCTCGGCAAGCGGGGGGGCGTCGGACCGCGGGATGGATGCGGGGTCGGGCCGGGTGCGGATGGTTTTGAGGCTGCGGAGCGGTGTCGCATCGGCCTCCCATGCGCCGTTGCGGAGCACGACGTCGAGGGTGGTGGGGAGTTCCGGCGGGGCTCCGTCTCTCCATGCGGACCAGCGCCGGAGCTTCGCATGGGTGCTGCGGTGGCGGGAAACGTCGATGGCCACGGCGAAGCGGGCGCCGACCGAGGATTCGGCATCGTCTTTCGAAACGGCGAGCGGAGCGCAGGCACCGATCCGCAAGCCTTCGAGCTCGGTCCACATCGTGGGCGCGGCATCGGCGGCCTGCAGCAGGTGGGTTTCCCCGGAGGGGCGGACGTGCGTGGAGAGGGCCGCGGCGGCGGCCCGGCGGATGGCGGCGGGATCGGCCGAAGGCATGGAATCCGCGCGGACGCCGGATGAAACGAGGGCGATGCCGGCGGCGATGAGGCGGAGGATCTGGTGCACGCTGGGACATGCGATAGGGGTTGGCGCCGCCCGCGGCAAGGGCGTGCTTGCGCTGCGCACGCGGACCCGTATGTTCCACGCGGTTTTCATGGTGATGGAGCAAGACAGCATCGGCGTCCGCCTCAGGTCCGCACGGGAGTCGGCCGGGCTGACGATCGATGACGTGCACTACCGTACGAAGTTGCCGAAGTCGGTGATCGTGGCGCTGGAGGCGGAGGACTTCGCGAGTTTCCCGGGGCCGGTGTATGCGCGCAGTTTCCTCGCCCAATACAGCGAATACCTGAAGGTGGATGCGGATGAGTGGGTCGATGCGCTGGAGCCCGGCGGATTCGCGGCGCATGATGGCATCGGCGATCTGGTGGAGGCACCCGGGGAAACGGAGGACCGGCCGCATGGCGCGGGGAGGTCGTCGCACACATCGTCGTCCTCGCTCGGCGGCTGGCTGGCGATGCCGATGTTCATGTTGTTCTCCGCGGCGGTGGTGGTGCTGGCGATGAAGGGCTACGAGCATTTCGAAACCAAGTCCCGCGAGGAGGAACCGCAGGCCGCCGAACCCGGAGCCCCGCCCTCGCCCGTGGAAACACCGGCTCCGCAGGCATCGGCTCAGGAACCGGATGAGGAGCGGCGGGAAACGGCCTCCCGCGATGAGGACCGAGCCGGCAAACCGCCACCGCGGGCGATCATCGTGCGCTGAGGCGGGCGCGGGTTCAGAGCCCCGGCAGATCGAGTTTCGCGAGCTCGGCCTCGATGATGTTCTCGCACTCGACGATCTGCCGCTCGCGCCGCTGGCGCGCCTCGACGGCGAGTTGCTCGAGAGTGTCGATATCGTAGAGATAGACTTCCTCGATCTCGCCGACGGCGGGGTCGATGTCGCGCGGGACGGCGATGTCGATGAGGAACAACGGCCGGAATTTCCGCGCGCGGCGGACGCGCTCGACGTGCTCGGGTCTCACCACGGCGTGCGGCGAGCCGGTGGAGGAAATGACGACGTCGACGCGTGCGAGGATCTCCTCCCACGCGTCGAAGCGCACCGCGCTGCCGCCCATCTCGTTGGCGAGTTCCACGGCGCGATCGTAGGTGCGGTTCGAGACGATGATCGAGCGGGCGCCGCGCGAGACGAGGCTCTGGGCGGTGATGCGGCTCATCTCGCCCGCGCCGAGGATCATGACCTCGCTGTTCTTCAGGTGGCCGAAGATCTTCTCCGCGAGGTCGACCGCGACGTTTCCGACGGAGGTGGAGCCCTCCTGGATGCTGGTGTTGGTGCGCACCTTCTTGCCGACGGTGAAGGCGCGCTGGAACAAGCGGTTGAGCACGCCGCGGGTGGCGCCGGCGTCGAGCGCGAGCTGATAGGCCTGCTTCACCTGCCCGAAGATCTCGGTCTCGCCGAGCATCATCGAGTCGAGTCCGCTGACGACGCGGCAGAGGTGGCGTGCGGCCTCGGCGCGCTCCATCCGATAGAAGTGCGGCGACGCGTCGCTGCCGGCGAGTTTCGCGAGAAGATTCTCCAGCTCGCGCACGGCGTGCGATGAATCCTCCGCGGCCAGATAGTATTCCGTGCGGTTGCAGGTGGAGATGACGAGGCCCTCGGCCACCCCGTGGAGATCGAGCAGCGCGAGAGAGGCCTCTCCGAGCCTGCTGGTGCCCACGGCGAAGCGTTCGCGGACCTCCACCGGCGCGGTCTTGTGATTGAGGCCGAGGCAGAGGAGTTCCATCAGATGAACGCGAAAACCAGGAGCGAGAACACGAACAAGGCCAGCGCCGAACACGCGAGCCGGCGGCCCGTCATGCCGCGGATGCCATGCACCCCGAGCACCACCAGATAGGCCAGCCAGACAGCCAGCGCGGCCACCAGATGCGGTAGCGCGGACTTGTCATGAGGCATCAGGAAACCCGCCACGATGCCGATGGTGAGAAGGAACCCGCCGAGGCGCAGCAGGCGGGTGAGCGAGACGAGCAGCTCGCGCACCGGCGGCAGGTTCCGGAACAGGCCGCTTTTCAGATGGTGCTCCTTGAGCTGGTGGTCGAGCACCAGGAACATGACACCCGCCACCGCGGCGAGGGCCAGCGCGCCGTAGGCGAGCACCGAGGTGGCCGAGTGGGTCTCGTGCCAGGGATTCACCCCCGCGATTTTCTCCGGCGAGGAGTCGAGCATGCCCGGCAGCAGCGCGGCGGCCTGGAAACAAAACACCACCGGCGCGCTGAAGACGCCGAGCAGCGAGATCCGGTACGCCGGGCCCACCAACAGGTAAAACAGGGTGAGCGACCACGCGAGAAACACCAGCACCTCGCCGCGGTCGGCGAGCGGGCAGGCGCCGCGGGCCTCGCCGCGCAGGCCGAGGAACGCGAACTGGCACAGCAGCGTGCCCGCCATCCAGACGACCGTCCAGCGGCTGCGGTGCCCGCGGTGCACCGACCACATGCCCCAGGCCCCCGCGATGAGCGAGAGCACGGTGGCGGCGACGAGGGTCCAGCGGTCCATGGCCATTCCATGGCCTGTGAGGCCGCCGCACGCAAGCGCCGGAAGCAGGAAATCGCCCGCCTCAGTCGCCGGCTTTGCGCACCGTGACGCGGCGCAGGTAGTATTGGTTGAACTCGTCGCCGTCGGAAACGAGCGCGAAGTTGTAGCCCCAGTAGTTCACGAAACACGGGTCCTCGATGCGCCACGTCGCGGTGTGCCAGCACTCGTTATCGGGGATCGTGTACCAATGCCCGGCGGTCTTGAAACCCTCGGGCGACTCGTAGACCAGCTTGAAGCCCGCGTTCTTGTTGTCCTCCTTGCGGCGGACCTCGGCGGTGATCTCGATGGGCACGCGGTCGTAGCTGAGAAACGCGGGATCGACGACGAACAGGTTGCCGCCGGGGATGTCGCCGGCGCGGGCGGACCCGCCGTAGGCGACGACCGCTTTCGCCGCCGCGGCTCCGGAGCGGGTGTGCAGCCCGCGTTCGGCCTGTCCATCGCCCACGGTCAGGGAAACCGACTCCGCCTTCGAGAAATCGCCGCCCCACGGGAGCGGACGGTCGTTCACGGCGCGTCCGGCGAGTTTCCCGGGCGGATCGAAGACCAGCAGCGGCGCGACGCCGAGGCTGGTGGTGTCCGCGGTTTGTTCGGTTCCGTCGGTGAGGTCGAGCAGGCGCAGCGCGGTTTCGAAACGGACATCGTGTTTCCCGTTCCTCGCCCACGCGATGAGCAGCGGACCCTTCGCGCCGTCGAAGAGGAACGCCGGATGCCGACCGTCGAGCATCACCCACCCGCGATACACCGGACGCTGGCCGAGGTGTTCGATCATGCGGCCCAGCGCGTGATAGGCGGGGCGCGGATTTCCTCTGCCATCGAGAAGTCCGAGCGGCCCGCTGTCGCCATCGCGTCCCTCGAACCACTGGATGCACGCGACGCCCTGGGCGATGCCCATCGTGTAGGCTTTGATGAGCGCGTGGGCCTGGGTGTCCACACCCTTGCGCGAGTCGCAGCCAAGCTCGGTGAAAACGACGGGCACGTCCTTCTTCGCCGGGTTGCAGGCGGCGAGCATCTTTCGCACGGTGGGAACGATGTTCAGATAGACGCTCTCGCTGCCGGTGTTCTCCGCGATGCCGTCGAGGATCTCATACGGGTGGAGGGTGATGTAGTCGAAGTGGTCCTTCGCGCCGGCGCGGATCGCCCGTTCGAGATAACTGATGTGCGCGGACTTGGCAGCGAGGCCGATCCGGCAATCCGGGTCCGCCGCCTTCGCTTCCTGATAGGTGCGGACGACGAGTTTCGCATAGTCCGCAGGCGTCTGGTCCGGACCGGTGCCGTTGGGCGGCTCGTTCCACACCTCCCAGCGGCGGATCCGGTCCTTGCAATGGCCGACGGTGGCGGCGACGTAGGCGCCCCAGGCGTCGAGATTGCGGACCGGCAGGGTGCCGGGTGCGTCCTTCGCGTTCCAGCCGACGTTGGCATGGAGCAGCCCGCCGAAGATGAAACCATGATCCGCGAGATATGCCATGTGGCTGTCGAGCGCGTCCCACTGGAACCCGCCCGGCGCCGGCTGCACCTGCGGCCACGTCGTCGGGCAGGCGCGGTAGTAGCGCAGTCCGATCTCCCGCATCTGCGGGATCCAGCGAGTCGCGTCGTTCGCCGAGCGCCCGTTCACGTGGCAGCTTCCGATGCCGAAGATGCCGAGTTCCGCCGGATCCGCGGCGAGGGCGGCGGTGGCGAGCAACGCGAGAACGAGCGGGGGTTTCATTCCATGGTGGTGATCTCGAGTTTCGCGTCGGGCAGTCCCTCGGACTTCACGGTGAGCACGGCACGTCCTGGTTTGCCGTCGATGCCGCGCAGGACCACCTGACAGAGGCCGTTGAAGGCGGGCATGGAGGTTCCCTGGAGCGGCAGGTGGCTGGTCGGGTCGCCATTGCAAACGGCGAGGATCTCGGCCGCGCCGGAGATTTCGAAGTCGAGCGGGTTCATCGAGCGCGGGACCAACCGGCCCTTCTCATCCGCCACGGTGACGGTGACGTAACAGAGATCGTCGCCATACGCCTTGATCTCCGGGCGGTCGGCCTCGACCAGAAGTTTCGCCGCCGCGCCGGTGGTCGAACGGTCGGCATCGGCCCAAGGTTTCCCGTTCTTCCATGTCTTCACGACGAGCGTGCCGGGCTGATAGACCACATCCTCCCAGACGATGCGGTATTCGAATTCCTTCTTCCGCTTGCGGCCGAGCGATTGTCCGTTGAGGAACAACTCGGCTTCGTCGCCGGAGGTGAACACGTGCACCGGTGTCTTCTCGCCGACGCGTTCCGGCCAGTTCCAGTGCGGCAGGATGTGGGCCATCGGATGCTCCGGCCGCCAGTGCGCTTGATAGAGATAGTAGCGATCCTTGGGAAACCCGCAAAGGTCGAGGATGCCGAAATACGACGAGCGGGATGGCGCCTTGCCGCCGAGTTTGCGCAGTTCCTCCATCGCCTTCCTCCGCTCCTCCTCGTTCTGGAAGTTGAGCGCGTTGGTCTGGTCCTGGTTGTAGGGCGTCGGCTCGCCGAAGTAGTCGAAGCCGGTCCACACGTATTCGCCGGCGATGAACGGGTTGCGCTCGAGCAGCTCGAAGTCGAGGTCCGGCCGGTTCGCCCAGCCGGGCGCGTAGAGTTCGTACGAGCTCACCTGGAAGTCATAGAACCCCTTGCCCTTGTCCCACGAGACCGGGAAGAAGTAACAACCGCGGGTGCTGACGCAGGACGAGCTTTCGCTCACCACCAGAGGTCCGTCCGGCTTGCGCTTGCGGACCTTGCCGATGATCGAGCGGTCCTTCACCGGGTAGTTGAAACCGACGATGTCCACCGTGTCCGCGAAGGGCGTGAGGGCCGCTCCGAGGTGGTTGATGCCGAGCGTGACCTGGCGGGTGGGGTCGTGTTTGCGAATCAGCGACGTCAGTTTTTCGGAGACCCAGAACATGTTCGAGCGCCCCTGCTCGGGGATCTCGTTGCCGGTGCTCCATGCGATCACACAGGGGTGGTTGCGGTCGCGGCGGACGAAGGCGGCGACGTCCTTTTCGTGCCAGTCGTCGAAGAAGACATGATAGTCGTTCGGCTTCTTGCCGAGTTTCCATGCGTCGAACAACTCGTCGAGCACGAGGACGCCCATGCGGTCGCAGAGAGCGAGGAAACCCGGTGCGGGAGGATTGTGCGAGGTGCGGATCGAGTTGCAGCCCATCTCCTTGAGAAGTTCGATCTGCCGCTCCGCCGCGCGGGTGTGGAAGGCGCTGCCGATGGCGCCGAGATCGTGGTGGTTGCAGACGCCCTTGAGCTGGACGCGCTTGCCGTTGAGATAAAACCCGTCGGCTTTCCACTCCGCGCTGCGGATGCCGATGGAACACGTTTCGACGTCGAGTTTTTCATCGCCGCGGAGCAGGGTGCTGCGGAGTTGATAGAGATACGGGTTTTCCGTGCTCCACAGGGTGGGCGAGGGCAGCTTGATGCGCGCGGTGGTGTCCGCGGACCGGCTGGAGGCGACGCGTTCGCCCGATGCGTCGAGGATTTCATGGACCACCTCGCATCCGCTTCCCGCGCCTTCGAGTTCGCAGCTCACGACGACTTCGGCCGAGCCGTCCGTGATCTGCTCCGCGCGGGCGAAGATGCTGTTGCGGACGAAGTGCGTCGGGTGGGCGCGAACCAGCCAGACGTGCCGGTAGATGCCTGCGCCGGGATACCAGCGCGACGACTGAGGTTGGTTTTCGAGGCGCACGGTGACGAGGTTCTCCGCGCCGGGTTTCACGAACGGGGTGATGTCGATGGCGAACGAGTTGTATCCATATTTCCACTCGCCCGCCTTCTCGCCGTTCACATACACCGTCGGCTGGGCCATCGCGCCATCGAAGACCAGGCTGAGGTGTTTGCCGGCATCTTCGGCGCCGGGTTGGAAACGCTTGCGATACCAGCCGATGCCGGCCCACGGCAGCTTGCCCGTCTCGTTCGGCAGGTCCATGCGGAACGGTCCTTCGATCGCCCAGTCGTGCGGAAGATCGAGCGTGCGCCAAGACTTGTCGTCGAAGTCGGGATGCGCCGGCGAAAGCGATGCATCACCGGCGTGCTCCGGATGCAATGCCTTGCCCGCGGCGTCGAGCAAGCAGAGTTCACGGATGCTCGCCCATTGGGTCTTCGGAAGCTCACCGAGGCTGACACGGACGTAGCGTGCCTCCGACTGCTTGGAAACCATCGCTTTTCCGGAGATGTCGCGGTTCTTCATTTCATCGGCGAGAAGTTCCCACTTCGATCCATCGGATGAAATTTCGACGCGGTAGGGATAGACGGCCTCCTTTTCCCACTGGATGCCGACGGACGAGAACTCCACAGGGCGGCCGTAGTCGATGCTCAGGCTCTCGCCGATATCCGGTCCGGCGGCGCACCATCGCGTGTCCGGATCTCCGTCGATGGCGTTGGCCGCGGGGTTGCCGCTTTCCTCGCTCGATGCGGTGGCGAACTCCGCCCCGGCTCCGGGCTCCGCCTTGCGGGCGCCGTCCGGCATTTCGCCGAATCGGGCGAAGCGCCAATCCCGGTCGAACGATTCGCGTTGCGCGCCGGCGGCGCCGGTGAGGGTGGCGAGAAACAAAGCGATCGCGTGGGTTTTCATGGTCCTTCCTGCGGATCGTCCGGCGCGTGCACGGGCCGGGCAAGCATCGATTCCCGCGTTCTTCGGACTTTCCACGGCCGCGCGGCGTCGGTAGCGTCCGGCCCATGATGCGCGCCTGCTTCCGCACCCTTGTTTGTGTGTTCCTTCTCATCGCCCCGGCGTGGGCGGACCACGTCATCGTCACCGGTGGTCCCGCCCTCCGGAAATGGGAGGACCTCCGCGTACCGCAGGACCGTCACGACCGGTGGTGGGCAAACTTCGTGCGCGCGTCCACGCTGCGGATGGCAGAGGTGCGCCAGGCCTACGGCTCGAACGCGCCGCTGGTGTGGATGGTCTACCGCCCGGGATATCAGGCGCGCGGCCGTGAGGATGGCAAACCCTACACCCAGTGGATCACCGAGCAGGCCGCGAAACGCCGGGCCACCCTCATCTGGTTCGACGGCGGACAGGATTTCATCCGCAAGCTCAACTCCCGCCCGCGCGGCTCGATCCAGACCTTCGATTTCTTCGGCCACTCGAACAAACACGCATTCATGTTCGACTACGGCAGCGACATCATGGCTGCCTCCATCGCGTGTCTGCACGAGCGCGACCTCCCGCGCATCAAGGGCTCCGTCTTCCAACGCAGCGCTTACTGCAAGAGCTGGGGCTGTCACACCGGTGAAAGCATGAGCGGTCACTGGAAAGGCGCCACCGGCGTGCCGCTCGAAGGCGCCAAGGGGCCGACCGACTACACCGTGGTGGGGCAGGGGCAACTGCCCCGCGTGAAAGGAAGCTGGGCCCGGTGATCCCGAACCGCCGGCTCCTGCTGCTTGCCGCGTGCTGGGTGTTCGGCGGAGTGCTCGCCATCGCCCTGCCGGCCGCTCTGCCGGCCGCTCTGCCGGCGTGGAAACTGGCGGGTCTGGGCCTGCTCGCGGTGGCGCTTGCCGATGCGGTCATCGTTCGGTTCGCGGCGGCGCCTGTGGTCACGCGCCGGCTGCCGGAACGATTCGCCCAAGGGGTGGATTCGGATGTCCGCCTGCAGATCACCAACCGCAGCCGGCTGCCCGCGCGCTGCGAAGTCTTCGACGGCATCCCGCAGGGAGCGAAGGCGGAAACCCTGCCGTGCGCTTGCGAACTCGAGCCGTCGAGGAACGTGCGGATCGAGCACCCCGTCTCGATGGACCAGCGGGGCGAGGCGGTTTTCGGGCAGGTTGAGATTCTTCGCGAGTCGCCGCTCGGTCTTTGGCAGCGCAAGACCCGCCACCTCGGCGAAGAGCGAGTGAAGGTGTATCCGAACTACGAACCGGTCATTCGTTTCGCCCTTCTGGCATTGCAACATCGCGAGAGTCCCATGGGCATCGTCCGCCGCCCGCGCGCCGGGACGAGCCGGGATTTCCACCAGCTCCGCGACTACCGTGATGGCGACCCGTTCACACAGATCGACTGGAAGGCCTCGTCCCGCCGGCAGGTGCTCATCAGCCGCGACTATCAGGAACAACGCGATCAATCGGTGGTCTTCCTCATCGACACCGGACGCCGCATGCGGGCGCTCGACCACGGCGTGCCGCAGCTCGACCACGTGTTGAACGCGGTGCTGCTCGTGTCCCACGTGGCCTTGCGGCAGGGCGACCACCTCGCGGTGAAATCGTTCGGCGGCACCGACCGCTGGCTGCCGCCGGTGAAGGGAGCGCATGCGATGCCCGTGCTGCTCAACCACCTCTACGACTACCAGGCCACGCCGGAACCAAGCGACTTCGCCGCCGCCGTCGAGCGCTTGATGGCGCTGCAGCGCCGCCGCTCGCTCGTCATCGTGGTCACCAACCTCCGTGGCGAGGACGGCAACGAACTGCTGCCATCGCTGCAGGTGCTTTCCACCCGCCACCTCGTCCTGCTCGCCAGCATGAGGGAAGGGGATGTGCAGGAAGCGCTCCGCAAACCGGTCGAGTCCCTGCGCGGCGCGCTCCGCTATCTCGCCGCCGGACGCTACGATCAGGAACGCCGCGAAATCCTCGCCGCGCTCGGCGCATCCGGTATTCTCACGCTCGACTGCACGGCCGCGGAATTCCCGATCGCGCTTGCCAATCGCTACCTCGACGTGAAGGCGGCGGGGCGCCTCTGAAAAAGGTTCGAAAAACGCGATCGCGGAATGCCGCTGCGGCCGATTTGTGGCATGCTCGCTTGCGTAAGGGATAGCACAACAGCCCCCCAAAGGGCCCACGGGCGTCGGTTTTAGGGAGCCGGCGCCCGTGGTTTTTTTATGGCCCGGGGCTTCGCGAAACACCTCGAAAACGGGACTCATCGCGCCACACCCATTGCGGGTAATTTTGTGAAACATTCGTTGGAATCCGCGGGTTTCTGTGACATTTTTTGGCATAGCGGAAAGTTTGCTTGCGGAATTTTAAATTTCGTGTGATCTGTCTTTCACGGTTCTCCGAATTTCCGTCTCCACGGATCTTTTGGAGGTCCGTCATTTCCAGACTCCGATCGACCGAGGCGTTCGCCTTGCGGATCTCCGGGGGGACATCCGCCAAGGTTCTTGGTCCCGATCGGATTCTTTGGGGGGAATGTGCTACAAACGGGGCGCGGTTCGGCAACGGACCGCGCCTTTTTCCTGTCCGGAGGGGCGGGTGGGTTGAACGGGAGCGGTGATTTGATACCCTCCGGCCGATGAATCGCAGGACCGCACTCTTGTTTCTCGTGGGCATGCCCGTGCTCGGCGCGGAGAAGGAAAAACCTCAGCCGAAGGTGGACGGGCCGTCGATCGCGGTGGGCGGGCAGGTGGAGAAACCCGGACCGCAGGCCTTCCGACGCGACACCACGGTGCTCGCCGCGATTTTCTCCGCCGGCGGTGCCACCAAGTTCGCCGCGCTCCGACGGGTGAAAATCCACCGCGGCGGGAAAACCAAAGTCGTCGATCTGACCAAGGAAGCGGGAAAGCTCGAGAAGGTTCAGGACGGCGATGTGATCGAGGTGCCGCAAATGAATCTCTTCGGCCGATGAGGCCCGGAAATCGGCTGGAGCCCGCCGGCACACGAGCTTAGCCTCCGCGCCGTCACCCATGGAGAAGATCGACACCCTGCAAACCGTCGAGCTGGCGGAAGGAGTCGAAATCCGGCTGCGCACCGCCGGTCCGATGCTGCGCGCCGGTGCCTACATGATCGATTTCCTGATCCGCGTCGCCATCCTCGTCCTTGGCGGGATGCTCGCCGTCTTCGCCGGCATCGCGGTCGGTGAAAACGTGGTGCAGGGGCTCATCCTGCTGTGCTGGTTCCTGCTCGACTGGATCTATCCGGTGGTCTTCGAGAGCGGCAAACGCGGAGCGACCCCGGGCAAGCGGGCGATGGGCTTGCGCGTGGTGCAGGCGAACGGTTCGCCCATCACCGTCGGCCAGGCGGTGGTGCGGAATTTCCTCCGCTTCATCGATGGCATGCCGTTTTTCACCTATGGATTCGGCGTCGCGAGTTGTCTGGCGTCGCGCCGGTTCCAGCGCCTCGGCGATCTCGCCGCCGGAACGGTGGTCGTGTATGCGAGGCTGCCGTCGTCGCCGATCGTCGCCGCCCCGCCGCCGGTATCCGCCATCGCGCCGCCGATCGCGCTCGGTGCGGATGAAATCCGCGCGCTCACGCAATTCCGCGAGCGTGCGGGCCTGTGGACGGAAGCCCGGCGGGTGGAACTCGCCGACCACGCGAGCGAACTCACCGGGGCGACGGGTATGCCCGGCGTCACCCGCCTGATGGCGATGGCCCACTGGCTCCAGGAGCGCCGGGGGAGCTGAATCTCACTCGCCGGCCTTGCGGTATTCCGCCATCCGTTGGCGCGCCTGCTCCGCCCATGCGACGGCTTCGGTGGCGCTTTGGTCGACGTTCCGGTGAAGCGAGGAAATCTGCTCTTCCAACTTCGCGAGGGCGGCCGCCTCGCGATCGATCACCACGCCGATCGCGTCCAAGGTCGCGCGGGTTTCCAGCGCCTCGGCGCTGTCCGGAGCCAATGTTTCCGCGAAACCACGGAGTCGCTGTGCCTCGGCGCGCTTGCGGTTCACCGTTTCCGCCTGGCGCGTCACCGCAGCCGCGAGATCCGTGAAATCGAGACGCAGCGAGTCGGCGTCCGTGCGGAGGGCAAGCGCCTTGTGATCAGCCTCGAGCCGGAGCGTGTTGATCGCCGCCGCATTCCAGTGGCGGAGGTCTTTTTCGAGTGTTGGAATCCGTGCCGTCGCGGATTCCGCTTGCTTCGCGGCCTCCTTGCTGCGGGTCTCCACTTCCTTGAGCGCCTTGCGGCGATCGTCGACCTTGTGCCGCGCGTCCTTCAGACGGGCCTCGGCCTGCTCGGCGAGTTTCGCGACCGCTTGGCCGTTCGATTCGGCGGAGCCGAGCGCCGCCTTGTGGATCTTCTCCGCCTGCCGGAGTTGGGAAACCGCCTCGTCGAGTGACTTGCGGATGTCGTCCAGAGCCTTGTCGCTTTCGTTCTTGTTCCGTTTCGAAGCTTCCGCGGCGTCCTTCGCCCCGGCGATCTCGGTTTCGAGCTGCTGGATCCGCACCTCGATCGACGGCGGGTTCGACAATAGCTCCGCCACCTGTCCGGGTTTCTCTGTCTGATAGACCCGCACCGTTCCGTCCGCGTCGCCCAGGAAAACCCTTTTGCCATCGGCATCGATGGCGACCGCCGTCGGCACGCCGGGGAGGTCGCCCGCGAGGTCGCGCTCGTGCCCGAAGTCGGCTTTCCAGAGTTTCAGTTTCCGGTCCCTGCCGGCCGTGGCCGAGCGCCCGTCGCGGGCGAACGAAAACGCGGTGACGCCGCCGGGATGGGCGTCGATCTTGCGGACCTCGCCGCCGTTGTTCATCTCCCAGAAGCGGACGGTCCCGTCCTCCGAGGCGCTGGCGAGGATGTTGGAGTCCGAGCGGAAGGCGAGCGCGGTGATGCCCGCCTGATGCGCGCGCAGGGTATGGAATTCGTTGCCCGTGTCCGCCTCCCAGACCCACACCCCGCCATTGCGGTCGCCGCTGGCGGCGAGCACGCCGTCCGGCGAAACATCGAGCGCGGTGATCCAGTCGGTGTGCTTCTTGATCGAGTGGTCGGCCTCGCCGGTCGCCGTGTTCCAGAACTTGAGGAGGCGCGAGGGGCCGCCGGTAAGCACCGTGCGGAATCCGCCCGTCGCATCGGCCGCGAGGATGCTGTCGAACTCGCGGCCCGCTTCCAGCACGCGCTCACCGGTGACCACGTCGAAGGTCACGGTGACTCCGGATTTCCCCGCCACACCGCCCGCGGCGATCACATGACGGCCGTCCGGCGAAAACGTGAGGCTCACCGGTTGGCCTTCGGGAAACGGCAGGATGCCGGCGAGTTGGAGGGTGCCGGTGTCGTACAAAAGAACCTGTTTCTGCGAGGAAACCGCCAGCAGCGGAGCCCACGGGGAGGCCGCCAGCGCGCGCACGGCCGATGCGCTTCCGGTCGTGACCGGCGGCTCGAGCAAGAGGTCTTCCGGCATCGGCGGAGGACCCTCGGGTTTCGCCGTCGGATCCGAACCCAGCGCGGCGAATTTCGGCTTCGACGCCTTCCTCGCCTTCGATCCCGAATTTTCCAACAAGCCGCCCTCGATCCACTTCACCAGCACATCGATCTTGTCGGCCGCCAGTTTGTCGCCCTCCGGCGGCATCTTCGGCTCGATCGTCTGGCGCACCACCGCGACCAGGCGGGAACCCGCGTCGCCCGGTTCCACCACGGCCCCGCCGGAGCCACCGCGCATCGTCGCCGCGAAGGTCGAGAGGTCGAGTCCGCCCTTGGTCTTGTCCGGATTGTGGCAGTTCAGGCACGCCGCCTGGAAAACCGGCAGCACGTGCTCGTCATACGTCACCTTTTCCTGGCCATGGGACAGGTTGGTGAAAACGAGGAAAATTGCGACGGAGCGACCAATCATCGGGGCGGCTGAACCCCATCGGATACGCGGTCGCGGACCTTTGTTTTCACGGGAAGGACCTCCCGCGCGCTCATTTGGCTTCAGGCACCGGCGGATCTTCGATCGCCGGCAGCGTCATCGCGAACAAACAACAGGCCACCATCAACAGCATCACCAGCAGCATCGCGCCGTCGAGGTGAAAGGCCCGGGCGAAATAGTAGTACGTGTTCAGTTCCGGATCCGTGAACAAGTGGCGGGGAAGGATGGTGAGGCCGGTCAGGAAAAACGCGGGAACCGTGAGCGAGGCCATCAGCGTCGCACAGTGTTTGCTGATCCGGGAGGTGAGGAGCACACGAGGGCCGACCACAAAGGTCAGGCGGGCGATTTGTTTGAACCTGCCGAGCGATCCTTTGGCAAGATGGGACGGGGTGAGATCCAGTTCCTGAAACAGGAATTCCTCCACTCCTTTGGCCGGTTGGGGTGAGTTGGCTTTCATGGGACGGCGCGGAGAATACACGCCATCACGTAGGATGACAATAATTTTTATGTTTCGTTCAAATTAATTTGAGGAAAATTTCCGAATTGCTGAAATTCTTCGGATTTCGGCAAAAAGAACCTCGCTCATCCCGGGCTTTACGCCCCATCCGGCGCACGCCAACTTCAGCCCCGCCGCAAGGCAAGGCCGCCGTGGCGGAACGGTAGACGCTCCGGACTTAAAATCCGTTGGGAGGCAACTCCCGTGTGGGTTCGAATCCCACCGGCGGCACTTTTATGATCAGTGACTTGCAGATTTTCCTGATCGTGGTTTTCCTAACAATCGGAAAGCCTGGTGCCCTTATGTCGCCCTTAAAAAACCGTCTTCTCTCGAAGGGGAGAGGCAGATGGACGGGCCCGAACTCGCTGGGAAACGAACCGAAAGGGTGGTCGGGGAGTGGTTTTGAAACTCGAAAAATGTGAACCATGTCGCAATTCAATTGGGAGCAAAACGAGAAGGGAGGGGCAGATGGTTGATCATGGCGTAGTCACCACTGCCTCTGAGCCGTGTCGGTCGGAACTCGCGAACCAAATGCTTCCCGACTATCTCGGGGCCGGCGACTGGGCGGCGTTCCACGGAATCGGGACCTTCGACGCCCTGCTGCTGGCGGCCGCCTTCCTTGGCAATACGGCCGGCGAGGCGTTCGAGATGGCCGATGAAAGCGGCGGAATCGATGCGGCCGGCCTGAACCTGGTTTACCCCTCGGAGCACGCCGGTCTTCGGTCCGCAGTCCGCGAGCTTCTCTCGCTGGTGTCCAAAATCCACGACAAACTCGTAGCGCATGCTGGACGGCACTCGGCCAAGGAGATCGAGGCGGTCTGGCACGATCCGAAAACCGTCGCATGTACGGACAAGGGCAGGCGTCTCAAGGGCGCGTTGATGGCTCCGTCGGGCGGACATTTCGAAAGTTCCCCGTTCGACCCGATGGAGGGCGTCAATCCGGACCGTTTCACGATCGAGCGGGAGGCATTGACGCGGCCACGCTTCCTGCTCCCGGACGTTTTCGACAAACACCTGTCGGCCTCGCTCGCCGGGTGCCATCAAGGGTTCGGCTTCGCGGTTTCCGGCGCGGCAGGACTGTCCCTGCGCCCTTCGGAGCAGCGTCGGCAGATCACCATGCTCCTGCGGCTCATTGACGGCGCCAGCGGCCCGGAGGTCCGCAAGATCGAGTCCGCCGTGTCGGGAACCTCGGCGGTCCGCTTGAGAATGATTCTCGCGCTTCCCGGCCGGGACATCCGGAGGATGGGTGCCGATTATCCGGAGTTCGCCGAGCGGGTGTTGCCTCTCGTTTCTTCGGCCGGTGGCGGCGAAACACCGGATCACGATCCAAACCCTGATTATGTGAATTGTTTCCGCGGTCATGTGAAAATCGCGCTCGAGCAGGCGATCTCCCACCGCCGGTCGATGCACCGCTTGATCAGCGGGTTTTCAATCCCGCAGGTGCGGATGGAGTACGCGAAGCGCCGCCGGGATTTCATCACATCGACGTCGGCGGATGATCGCTTGATCGTAGGCGTCGAGAAACTTCCCGCGGCGATGTGCTGGGCCCTCTTCCAGCTCATGACTTACGCGAGACACGGTCTGGACCTGCGGGGGGTGGAGTCGTGGTGCTTGAACCTGGGGTTCGAAGTGGCGGATTGGACCCGCGACCGGGCGTCCCATACGTTCCAGCAGTCCCGTGACGAGGATCTCCTTCGCCAGAAGCTCGCCCTCGCGGAGAAGATCCTCCGGATCCTCAAGGAAAACGCGCCTGCCAGGTTTCGTGCCATCGCGAGGCGTCTCGATGTCCAGTCCAAGGAGGTCAACGAGCCGATCCTGACCGCCCTCGTGAAGGCCGGCGTGCTGATTGAAAACCACGATCATTCCTTCGACCTTGGCAAGGTTCCGTTCTCGAAGGTCCGGTCCAGCCTCTTCCTCCAATCACCGGAATGAACCAGAACTTTCTCAAGCAGTTCGTGGCCAGGCCTCATCTGAGCCTCGTCCGGTGGCTGTACAGCTCGAAGGGAGCGACCACCGAGCCCATGCAGCACGCGTTCAAGGTCCTGCTGTACGGGCTCGCATCCGGGATCGTCGGTGATCGCCTGTCGTTTGTCCGTTCCGAGCAGCCAGCCAGCCAGGCGCGTCTTGAGATCCTGTTGAGCACCCCCGATGAGGATGTGCCGGAATGGATCCGCTGCGAGTGGGACAACATCGTTTCCATTCATGATCGCTTCGCGTTCGCCAACCGCTCGATGCTGGCGAGTCCGAAGGAGGTCCCGGCATTGGAAAAACGGTTGCAGAGGTTCCAGTCGCTTGCTCTCGACGAAATCGACGAGGCCCGTGACATCAGGGAGCGTCTCGATTTCACCCGCAACCATGGGGAGATGCGCCTGCTCCACGTAATGGGCGGCGGACGGCCGCAACCTCGCCACCGCCGCAACGGCCGCGATTGCATGCTCGCCGTGTCAGACGTCCGACACCTGAAGCGCGTGATGTGGAGGAACGAGCTTCGTCCATGCGAGCATCCTCCCACCCGCATGACCGGATGGATCTCGTTTCCCGAACTCCGGAAGCTCGCCCGTTCCACACCGGTCGAAACACTGGCGAAACTCGCCTGGATCGTGCGGGCGCCAGACATGAGGTGGCCGCAGGACGAGATCCCGGAAGGCACGATGCCCCAAACCGCGTGTTCCCGTGCCGTGGTGGCCAAGCTCCTCAAGCAACCGGTACGTTACCAGCCGCGCGGTCGCAGCCTCGCACTTTTAAACGCCTGCGGATCGGTTATCGACCGGATGGTTGCGGAGGTTCCGGACTGCATCCGCGACGACATCCTGCCGGATCGGGATGTGCACTGGCATCTCGCGGCGGCGGCCTCCGTCTTGCACTTCTCTGCGGAGGAGAGCGCCGACCCGAACGGCTTCGACGATGGATGGACCTCCGGAGCCTGTAGCGACGCATGCCGGCTCGTCGCGGCCCACATCCACAACCTGCGGATCCTCTACCCCTGTGACGGCAAGGGCTGGTTCGCAGGCAACGACCTCAAATTGTTCCGCGTGCTTTCGACCGCGCCGGATACGATCCGCGCGCTCCAGCGTTCCACAAGAGGCGTGACGAAAAGCGATGTCTTGTCCATGCTGGGGCGGGCGATGGCTGCGGGTCTCGCCGTGGAAGCAAGTCCCGGGAGATTTGCCATCGCCCCGCAGATGGAGCTCAAAGCGTCGGAAATCGGGGCGGAAATCGCGGAGTGGCTCATGAAAATCTACAACGGACCGTTTTTCCACACTGACATCACTGACAAACCACGCCGGCAAGGATAGACCGGCGGGATCACTTGCCGCCGTTCCTCACTACCGAAGAGACGTTCGCCGGCTTCGACGGATAGAGTCCGGTGAGCTGGCAGCGGAGGGTCTTGGCGAGCACCCAGAGTTCGGCGTCGTTGACCCTGCGCAGGCAGGCCTCGATCTTCGAGAGCCCGGCGCGGCTCAGATCCCATCCGTTGACCTGCAGCTTCGCGGCGAGCGCCTCCTGCGACAGGCCTGCCTCGATGCGCAATCTGCGCACCTGGGGGCCAACGAGGTTCTGGGGAGATTCGGCCATCTGCTCCGCTATCGGAGCTTGACTCTATGGCGCTGATCCTGGAGTGTTGCTCTGTTTTCGGAGCATTCTGCTCCGGAATGGAACCAATCGACAAAGCCATGATCGACATCATTCCCGCCCTCGTCACGCCGGCCATGCTGGCGCTCTCCCCGCTCAACGAACCCGCGCCGGTGCACTCGTATGACTGGCAGGCGCAGCGTACGGTGGTCACTCTTGAAGGGGTCAAGGTCGAACCCGTCGGCCTCGGCACCCTGAGCGGCACCCGGAGCTATGTCGGACAATCCCTGACGATCGACGACTGGAACCAGGATTGACGGAAGCTGAACCGGAACGCCGGCATGTTGCTGGTTCTGACCCACAGCGAGGACGTCACGACGGATCTGGTGCTCGACCGCCTGAAGGACCTCGAGGTCTTCCGGTTCAACATCGATCTCTGGCGTTCCTACGAGTGGCGGATCGGTCCGCAGTCCTTTCTCCTCAGGGATCCGACCGGGCGGGAGTGCGTCGAGGAACGGGTTTCCGCTGTGTACCTGCGGAAGTTGTTTTTCAACCCGCCGCGGGTGGATGTTCCGTCGGGTGGTTCGCTGGAGAACTGGCGCCGCGGGGAGATCGAGGAAGTGTGGACCGGGATCCGCGATCTCGCATGGCAGGCGGGAAAGCTCGCGCTGGTCCACCCCTCGCCGGCGGGGAGGTGGAACAAGATGCGCCAGATGCGGGTCGCCGCCGCGTACTTCCGGGTTCCGGAATGGTCGGTCTTCCGGGGAGGCGGCGCTCCGTTGGAGGCACCTGTCGTGGCGAAGAACTTCACCCAGAACCCGCTGGGAAACGGCGGGCTCATGACGGTCCAGCCGGTAGATCCGAGTCATCTGTCGGCGGATTTTCCGTGGTTCCTGCAGCGCCAGGTCGCAGAGGCGACCCACGACGTGACCATCGCATGGGTCGATGGCGGGATCTTTGCCTACGAATTGTCCCGGGATGGTTTCGATGGCACCGACTGCCGCATTCCGTCGGTCAGCCACAACCGTCCGTGGCTCCCTTTCAAACTTTCCACCGATGAGCACCGGGCGATCTCGGCGTTCATGGAGGCCACTGGTTACAGTTTCGGCAGGCTGGATTTCCTGCGGGACAACAGAGGCCTGTTGTTCCTTGAGCTGAATCCCAACGGTCAGTTCGCCTGGCTCGATCCCCATGGGGACAACGGCCTGCTCGATGCCGTCGCGGAGGCGGTCCGGAAGGTCCACATCAGCAACCGCCCGGGAATCCCGGCTGGAGCGGGCGGCGCGTGAAATATGCTGTGATTGAGGGCTATATGAATTCGAACAGCCACCCGGTTGTTCGTTTCCCATCCAACCCTCGAACGCACCATGCCCCGAAGTTTGTACACCCCACGTCTGTCCGATCACGTTGTCCGCGCGCTTTACCGCGAGGCGAAGCAACGCCGGATGCCGATGACACGGCTTGCCGACGAACTGATCCTCCAGTCGCTCGACATGTCGCCAACCGCTTCATGCCTCGTCCGCGAGGAGCCGCCGGATTATCACGCCGGCCCTCCCGACCGCGAGGCCGCGTGAGGATCCGCTCGTCCCGAACCACCAACCACGTCCCACCACGAGGCCCGGCACATCCGCCGGGTCTTTTCGTTTCCAACCACCAACCTAACCAACCAGCCACATGGCCATCAAACTCATCGCCAACTACAGCAAGCGCCTGGGCCTCCCGGGCTATTCGTCCCATCAGTTCAGCGTCTCGATCGAAACCGAGCTGACGGACCTCAACCAGGTCGCCCCCGAGGCGGCCCGGGTCTATGAACTGCTCCAGACCAACGTCGACGAACAGATCCGGCAGACCGGATTCGTCCCACCTGCCGACTACGGCATGGAGGGATCGCAAACGGCCGCCGCTTCCGCGTCCGACGCCCGGCCCACGGAGGGCGACCGCTGGAACTGCTCGGACAAGCAGAAGGAGCTGATCCTAAAACTCGTCGCCGAGCACAGCCTCGACAAGAACGAGGTCGATCACCTGGCCCGCCAGCGCTTCGGCAAGGGCGTGCGCCAACTCAACAAGGTCGAGGCCTCCGGGCTGATCGACGAACTGCTCGACCAACACGGCGGAGGCGGGCGCCAGACCGCCTCCGGCCGCGGCAAGGGAAGGAGGGCGGCATGATCGCGCCGGCCCGTTCGTTTCCCGGAAATCCGGAGGCCGGCACACTCCCCGACCACATCAGCCCGACGGCGGCGAAGTCCTATCTGGGATGTTCGCTGCGCTACTGGTTCGAGCGGGTGCTGCGGCTGCCGAAGCCGACCTCCGTCTCGCTCCACCTGGGCAAGTCGGTGCATGCCGCGTTGCAGGCATTCCATCTCGCCCGCTGGCGGGGTGGCGACGATTCGCCGGAGGCCACCGCCCTCGCGTTCGACGATGCGTTCCAACGTCTCGAACGCGAGGAAGGCCCGGTGAGCTTCCGCAAGCCCGCGGACCGGGAGAAAGCCCGGCTCGACGGATTGCGGGTGGTCGCCGCGTATCTCGATTCGCCCGAGGTGCTGCAAGGGCATCCGCGGGCGGTCGAGGTGCATCTGTCCGAACGCGTGCCGGGACTGCCGGTGCCGCTGACCGGAGTGATCGACCTGGTGCTCGGCGACTACGTCACGGTCGATTTCAAGTCGGCCGCGGCGAAACCGGATCCGGCACAGGCTGCCTTCGATCATGAACTGCAACTCGTGAGCTATCAGATCCTGATCGAGACCGCGACCGGCGAGACACCGCCGTCGCTCGACCTGATCCATCTGGTGAAAACCAAGGTGCCGCAGGTCGGCCGGGTTTCGACCAAGCCGGCGGACCGTGCCCGGAAACAACGGGTCGTCTCGCTGTTGGAACGGGTGGTCGATGGCATCGCCGCCGGCCGCTTCCATCCGCAGCCGGGCATGCATTGCTCATGGTGCCAGTACCGCCGCGAGTGCATGTCATGGCCCGGGGTTTCCAAGGCCGTGGAAGGGAGGGCGGCGTGACGCGTTTCCTCCTCATCGTCCTGCTTCTCGTCGGAGCGGGCTGGGCACTGCGCAACGGCCTGAAACGTGACAACAGCAAGCAGGCCGACCCTCGCGACAAATACCGGGTGCTCCGCATCACCGGTTTCGCGGTGCTCACCACCGGATCGCTCGCCATCCTCGCATGGCACGAGGGCCGGCTGCGGCCGGGCCCCACGCGCTTGCTCGACATCCGCGGCGAAGAGGCGAGGCCCGTCATCTGGCGGGACCACCACCCGGTCCGCCCGGCACGGCGGGTCATCGACACCAAAACCCCGCCCGTCGCACGGCGCCGGAAGAAACGCCGGCGCCATCGTTACCAACCATTGAACCCGAACCCGAACAACCGACGTCCATGAGACTCCGCCCCATCCTCGAGGTGGTGGTGGTCATCGGCGTGCTCGGCCTCTGCCTCGAAGTCGTGGAGGCCCACACCTGGGTCATGGTCGCCGCGGGTGCGGCGGCCGCGATCTGGCTGATGGCCCGCAGCCACTGAAACCAAACACCGAATCCATCGACGCGAAGGGCGGCTCCATCTCCGGGGCCGCCCTTTGTGTTTCCAGCCACCCACCAAACCAACAACCAGCAAAACCAATATCATGTCCCAACCTAACAACACAACCACCAACAGCCTCCTCGACGCCGTATGCCGCCGCGGGGTGCTCGTCTCCACCTCCGTCCGCTACTGGCGCGGGTGCAAGAAACTCAGCCCCGAGGACCTCGGTCTCGACCCGGCGAACGTGTCCGACCGGCTCATCCAGCTCGGCCACAAGCGGCTCATCCCGCGTGACGCGTTGCAGGCGTTCGCCCTGATCGAGTCACGGGTGCAGGCCACGGTCGAAGGATCGAGCTTCCCGTTCCTGGGAGGCATCGGCCGCTTCGTGCCGAATCCCCGACTCGGCCAGCTCACCGAACGTCTCGACCAACTGCGCGACGAGTTCCGCGAGGCCACCCTCGACTTCGTCGCCGGCTACGTCCCGTTGCGCGAGAGCGCGATGATCGAATGGCGCGACGCGGCCCAGCACCTCAACGGCAGCGCCGAACGCCTGATCGCCACCATCGAGCAGTCGTTCCCGCCGGCCGCGGAGATCGCGAAACGTTTCGCCTTCGAAACCCGCTTGTTCCAGATCGCCGCCCCGGACCACATCCGTTTGGAAGTGGCCGAGGGAGTTGCCGAAATGGAGGCCGCCGAGGACCGCCGCCGCATCGCCGACGAGGCGACCCGCCGGATGCAACAGGACCTCGATTCGTTCCTGCGCGAGAGCGTGTCATCGCTGCGTGAGGAAACCGCCCGGCTCGTCAGCGAAGTGCTCGCCACCATCGACAGCTCGGAGAACGGCGTCCACCAACGAACGCTCAACCGGCTCACCACGTTCATCGACAACTTCCGTTCGCTGAACTTCGCCGGCGACCAGCAGTTGGAGCAAACGCTCGAACGCTTCCGCCGCGACCTGCTGCAACGCAGCGCCGAGGACTACCGCAACGACCCGGGCGCGATGACCACGCTCACCGACGGCCTCAACCGCCTGCGCGAAAGCGCCGTGCAACTCGCCCGCGCCGACGCCCGCGACATCGTCGCCCGCTTCGGGCAGATGGGCGGACGCAGGCTGGCGGCGGTGGGGTGACCGAGAGGCGAACATCCGGGGGACCGACAACGGAGGTCCCCCGGATGACGGGCGGCGTGATTGGACTTGGATTTGGCGTTCCGATGGATTGGAACTTCCGAAGTCCGGTCCCATGAGTGATCCGATCCATTTCAACGAACTCTGGAGGCATGTGGTTTCCGCCCGGCCGCTTGGAGATGCCCACTCCGTGCATGGTCCGGACCATTGGCGCCGGGTCGAAAGAAACGGATGCGTGCTTGCCGCCAGAACCGGTGCGAACATCACGGTCGTCCGCTTGTTCGCCCTGTTTCATGACTGCCGCCGGGAGAACGACGGCTGGGATCCGGAACACGGCCGGCGCGGCGCCGATTTCGCTGCGGAACTGCGGGGCGAATGGTTTGATCTCGCCGACACCGAGTTCGAGCTTCTCCGCGCCGCATGCATCGACCACACGGACGGGCATCACCACCCGGACGTCACCATCGGCACATGCTGGGATTCCGACCGACTGGATCTCGGACGGGTCGGAATGATTCCTGACCCGCAGTACATGAGCACCTCGTTCGGTGCCGAGATCGCCGGGTATGGATCAATCCGTCCGTGGATTCATCTGGCGGAGGAGTTTCTTGAGTCACCTGAAACCCATCACCACTACCCCAGACCGGCCGAGACTCCGGATCGGCAACAGCAATGAACTGCCTGACGTGGAACCTCGAATGGGCTCCGGCGAACAGCCGCCGTGCGTCGCTGATCCTCGAGAGCGTGTCTGCAGCCGACCCGGATGTGGTCTGTTTCACCGAGGTGCACCGGACACTGATGCCGCCCGGGCATCTGCTCGAATCGTCCGCTGACTACGGATATCCGATCAAGGAAGGCCGGAGGAAGGTCATCCTCTGGAGTCGCCAACCATGGACGGAAATCGACCTGATCGGTGACGAGACCCTTCCGTCCGGGCGTTTCGTTTCCGGTGTATCAGGCGGCATCCGCTTCGTTGGGGTGTGCATCCCATGGAAGGATGCCCATGTCAGGACCGGCAGGCGCGACCGTAAACCGTGGGAAGACCACATCGTGTACTGCGGGGGGCTGGCAACGATCCTTGAACGCGACCGGGCGCAATCCGTCCCGATCTGCCTGCTCGGCGACTTCAACCAACGCATTCCGAGGATCAACCAACCGCCTGAAGTGTACGCCGCTCTGATGAATGCAGTCACCGGACTGACCGTCGCCACCTCTGGTCTGACCGACAGGGACGGCCGCAACCTGATCGATCACATCGCGGTCACGCCCCATGTGGAAGTCAGCATCAACGGGATCCTTTCCAAGACAGCGGACGACGGAACCCACCTGTCGGATCACGCGGGCGTTCATGCGTCGATTCATCAGAGGACCTGATAGGTCATCTGCTTTTCTGATCCCGGCTTTCCCGCTTCCCGCCCGCCCGGTCAAACACCCGGCGGGCTTTTTCGTGCCCGCGCCGCGGCACCTCATTCTTTCCCAACACGCTGCACTCCACTCCCGACCCCGTTGTTCCCGCCCTTGAACACTGAGTTTCCCCACCACCAACACCACCTCTTCCACCGCCACTCCCTCGAACGCTGATTCCACTCCCTGAGCCCACCACATCAACACG
>JACKPZ010000020.1 GCA_024233135.1 Akkermansiaceae bacterium
CGCGACGCCCCGGCACCCTCCGGCAGCATCACGTCCGCCAAGGCGAGCGCTCCGGGGAACCGCAGCGCGCCTTCGAACAAAGGGGCCTCGCCACTGGCGATCCATGAAGTGGTGCGTTGATATGCCGCTTCCCAGCCCATCGACTCGGTGTCGATCAGAAGTCCTGTTCCGGTGGGATCATAGATCGACCGGGCGATTTCCCCGACCTGATTGCCGATGGCGAACACCGCCTCGCTTCCGCTGTCGTCCCTCAGCTCGGGCCGGTGGATTTCCAACCAGAGACGCTTCGGGCATTGGCGGAATGAAATGATCTTGGACTTCGAAAGCTGGCGCATGGTTCAAGCGGATTCGTATTGTTCGATGGAGCGACGGAGCGTCGCGACAATTTCATCCCGAAGGGATTTCGGTTTCAGCACGGTCATTCTTTCTCCTTGGGAGAGAATATAGAAAGCAAGTTGCCACGAGCGGCGGACGGTAGCGGTCAAGGTATGGCGGCCGTCGCGGGCGGTGATCTTCTGGTCGTGTGATAGCGGAGTTAACCGCAGGACCCGGGCCTGGAGTCGGATGGTTTCTCCAGATCCCTCGGTTGAGGCGTGTTTTCCGGCCCGGATTGCGCACTTCGGTTCTTGCCGATCGAGAACGGCGGTATGACACAAGAGGCGGTTTTCTGAATCCAGGTTCGACCGCAGGCATCATCAGGACTCGATGCACAACACAGATCCGCCCTTCGAAGGCATTGGTGTCGACGGGAAAAAACAAGCGGTGGAAACCCTACGGGAGTTCCTCGCATTTCCACTGAATCGAACCGACGGAATCTTCCGGAGGTTTGCCGAACTACCCGGTGCGACTAGCTTTGGGGAGGGCCGCAGACAGGTGCTTTTCGTGCCCGGCAGCCGCCCCATTGACTCGGGGCGTTGCCTGCTGGTGGCACACGCCGATACCGTATGGGACGATTGGCCGGCCGGAGAAACGGATGGCTCAGAAGTTCATCCAGTTCTGGTCGAGCGAAACGGAGTGATTCGCTCCGGAACACGAAAACACGGCATCGGAGCGGATGACCGGGCGGGGCTTGCCATCCTGTGGCTGCTGAGGGGACTTGGACATTCGCTGATGATCACCGACCTTGAGGAGGTCGGGCGCCTGGGGAGCAAATGGCTCCGCGATCACGAACCTTCTTTCCTTGCACAAATCAACCGGGATCACGCCTTCGCCGTTCAGTTCGACCGAAGGGAGGCACGATCTTTCAAGTGTTACGATGTCGGCACTCGCGGGTTCAGGCGCCACGTGGCGCAGGCGACGGGATTCAGCGAACCGGACCGCCGGGCCTTCACCGACATCTGCACCCTTTGCTCACCATCGGGGCCGGTCATGCGGATGTGCGGCACGAACCTCAGCATCGGCTACTACGACGAACATACGGAACTGGAGAGACTCGTGATCAGCGAATGGTTGCGCTCGTTCGAGGTCGCCACCCGCTGGCTTTCCACGCCACGGTTGCCCGCGTTTCGCCAGACCCGCGACGAACGACCGGAGCGCGGACAGGCGATGGATGCCGGTTGACAGCGTCCGAGGCTTCCTTCGGGAGGAAGGGCTTCTCCAATCATCCCGACGGCAGGGCACAAGCATCTGCTGGATTTCGAGGAGGGGGCGAGCGAGAACGAGGAGGTGGTCAAGGGTTTGTTCGCGCGGCTCAAGGCGCGGGGTTTGCAGGCCGGTGTGGCGCGCAGGCTGTTGGTGGTGCGCGATGGAAGCGAGGCGATCGCCAAGGCGGTGCGGCACTTCTGGCCGGACGCGGTGCAGCAGGAATGCCTGGTGCATGTGGAGCGCGGCTTGTGCGGCAAGTTGTCATGGAAACACCGGGGCGAGGTGGTCAAGCGGATGAACCGGCTGCGGGCGGTCCAGGGTGCCGAGGCGGGAGAGGAGGCGTTCGGGGAGTTGCTCGATTTCGTCCGGGAGAAGAATCTGGCGGCGGCGGAGTGTCTGGAGAAGCGGCGGGAGGGGATCCTGGCGTTCCACGGACTCAACGTGCCCTCGACGCTCAACGTGACGTTCCTGAGCACCAACAACATCGAGAACGTGATGCGCAACACACGGGGCACCATCGGCCGGGTGTGCCGCTGGAACCCGAAGACCGATCAGTTGAGCCGCTGGATGGGCGTGGCGCTGCTGCGCGCCCAGGAGGGCTTCCGGCGAATTCACGGGCACAAGGAGATGGGGGCGTTGGCCGCCGCGCTGGGGCGCTCCGGCTCCGCCGCCTCGTCGCTACGCTCCTCGTCGGCTCCGCCTGCGCGCCCCAGCGCGGGAGGGCATTCGGAACTTGCGGACCAGCAGCCATTCAGCTATCGAATGTCCATCAGCCAGACCGCTGAGATTCTAACGATCTAACGGAGAAAAAATTTTCCGCCCATTCCATCTTGGGCTCAAACAAGATCGGATCGTTACTCATCGTACTCGACGTCACCCGATCTCACATCAAGAGACCAGATTCCAGGAGCCCAACCACTATCCGGCTTCAATGCCATCTCACCGCCGCCGATTTCGAGCGGATACCAAAGATAGCGGCTGTCCGCCAGTTCGTAGGGACGCCAGACGTCACCCATGTAGATGACGGTGGTCGTTTCGGAACCGACGACCTTCAGCAGGTAGGTGGATTGGGAGCCGTAAGTCAACGTCTCCGGTGGAGCGAGATCTCGAAACTCGCTCCACGGGCCTTCCAGCTTTTCGGAGGTGGCGTATTTGTTCGCGTTTGGCCACCAGCCGGTGAGTTGGGATCCGAGGCAGTAATAGAGGCCGTCGTACTTTACGATCGCGCCGCCTTCGATCGGTGACTTGATAAAGGCCACGGATTCAGCCACGTCCAGATAGTTCTCGGAGAGGCGGGCGATGTGGAAGCCGCCTTCGGGCCGGGATTCGAAGATCAGGTAGGCTTGGCCGTCGTCGTCGATGAACTGGCCGATGTCGCGACTTTCCTTACCAAGCGGGCGGAAACTACGAACCCACTCGTAGTTTCCATCGACCGTGTCGCAAACGGCGATGCCAACCTCGGCCCGCCGGTAGCGCGACCAGTGGCCGGGGACCTGGCCGTCGATGTGCATGTACATCACGAACTTACCCGTCGCCTTGCAGTGAAAGACCTTGGGTCGCTCGATCTGCCACAAGCCCTCGATCTTGGCCGGATTTCTGCCTTCGAAAACCTGGCCGCGGAACTCCCAGTTTATGAGGTCCTTGGAAGCGTAACATGCGACCGGGCAGGTGCCGGGGTCGTTGTCGGGCGAACGGTCCTCGCCGAACCAATAATAAGTGCCATCGACGTCAATGATGGCGCCGCCGTGGGCCTGGATGTGTTGTCCGCGGTCGTCGAGCCAGATTTTTGCGGGGTCGATCATGGGTTCAGAGAGGTTGCATCACGCCTTCGCGCTCGTCGTGGAGTCGGGAAACATCGAGCCCGTCGAGGACGAGGAGGCCTTGGAGCGAAGAAATTAGGTTGGAATCGCTCCACTGCCATACAATCTCGCCCAACGCGTCGAATTCGAGCAACTGGATGCCCGACTCGCCGAAGCCTTCGCCATGGCCCTGCCAGTTGGCGAGCATGATGTGATCCTTCGGCAGGAGCTGGAACGTGGCGTAGAAGAACGGATTGACCTCCTTGGGAACCTGCTCCTTGCCGCCGAACTTGCGGACGATGCCTCCGTTTGCATCCAGCTCCACCATGAAAGCGCCATAGCCGGCAGAGACCAGCAGATGCCCGTTCGGCAGGCGCAGCGATTTCCACGCATGGAAGAACCCGTCGATCGGGAACTCGCGCAGGTAGTTGCCCATGAGGTCGGCCTCGCGGATGCGGTCGTTGCAGGACATCAGCAGCGAGCCTTGGGCGGTCTGGCGGATCAGGCGGACGTAGTCGCATTCATACTGGATCTTCCGTAGCTCCTTGCCGTCGGCATCGAGTTCCACCACACCCACGCCGGGGATGCCGGCGATGTCCACGCCGGCGAGCAGCGTGTGGCCACCCGGTTGGCGCCGGGCGGCGGTGACACCCTCGTAGCCCGTGTTCTCGAAAAGCACCTTGCCGGTGGTGATGTCGAATTCCGACCAGCCGTGGTGGTGACCGACCAGCAACCGCCCTCCGCCGATGAGCTGCATGTCGCGAGCCTGCGGATGGCCGATTGGCACAGCCCAGTCGTTTTCGGGATGGCTTTCATCCACGTGCAGCAACTGCACGAGGCCTTCGTCGATGGCGAGGAACCGGTGTCGGGTCATGAATCAGGCAGGTTGCAGAAAGAAGGAGAAGCGGGCTGGCTCGGCCGCCGCGAGTTCGGACGGAGTCCCGGAACGGATCACGCATCCGTCCTCAAGCACGATGATGCGGTCGGCGCGACGCAGCGTGCCTAGACGGTGGGCGACGACGAAAGTGGTCCGTCCGGCCATCAGCCGGTCGAGCGCGTCCTGCACGATCGCCTCACTACCGCCGTCGAGCGCACTGGTCGCCTCGTCAAGGATAAGGACCCGCGGGTCACGCAAAAGAGCACGGGCGATCGCAAGGCGCTGGCGCTGGCCACCACTCAGGCGCGTCCCGCCCTCGCCGATGAAGGTGTCGAGCCCGTTCGGCAGGGCATCGATGAAATCCGCGACATTCGCGTCGCGGATCGCCGCCCGCATCCGCTCCTCCGGCACGGCTGGCAGCCCGTAAGTGATGTTCTCCCGCACCGTCCCCGCGAACAGCAAGGTCTCCTGACCGACTACCGCCAAGGATCGTCGGTAGCTCCGCAGGTCGATCGCATTCAGGTCGTGACCATCGACCCGGATCGTTCCCGCCGTGGGCCGGTAGAAGCCGACCAGTAGGTTCATCAGGGTGGATTTCCCCGAACCACTCGGCCCGACGACGCCGATGGTCTCGCCCGGCGTCACGATCAGATCGATGCCGCGCAGCGTGGCCATCAACTCCTCCCCGGCGGTAGCGGGATACTCGAAATGGACGTTTTCAAAATGGAACCCACCCTCGACGCCTCCCAACGCCGGCTTCCCGTCGTTGTCCTCGGTTTCTTGGCGTTCCAGCACCTCGCCGATGCTCCGGATCGACTCGAATCCGCGCAGGATCACCGGAAGCATGCCGTTGAATTGCATCACCGCGGCGACGATTGAGGCGGTGTAGCCGGATAGCAGGACCAGGTCTCCCGGCGTGAGGCCGAGGCGCCCTTGGATCACCAACCACGCGCCGCCGACCAACACCCCGAGCTGTAGCAGCATGAACTGCACCCAGGCCACCGCACCGAACAAGGCTCCGTGCCGGTCGAGTCGCTGGCCCGCCTCCCTGACCTCGCCGAAGCTCGACTCGACTCTTGCGAGCGCTTCGTCCTCGGTCGCATGGGCCCGCGTCACCGGGACCATGGTGATCATACCCAGCACCCGTGAACTCATCGACTCGATGCGGTCGCGAAACTCGTTGTTGTAGCGCTTCATCCGCGCGCTGAAAGCCAACCGGATGAAGGCAACGATCGGAATCAGCACGAAGAACACCGGCACGAAGACGGGCATGCGGACTGCGGTGACACCGATCGCCACCAGCACGCTGACCACCGCCGTGACGCCCGCATCGATCAGCTGGCGGCTCATCTGCTCGACCGCTTCGACGTCACGCAGCACCTTCGTCTGCATGCTGCCGGTGCTCCGCCGCTGGTGGAAACCGATCGAGAGCATCTGGAGCTTCCTCACCAGTGCCGAGCGCAGGCGGTTCTCCGTGCTCCGCAGCGCACGGCTCGAGTAGCGGCCGTAAAGCACTCCCGACGGGATATTCTGAAGCAACATCACTGCCCCGATGGAGGCGTTCATCCACAGCGCGGGCAGGCCCTCCCCGCGAGGCATCAGGACGGCATCGATGATGTTTGCGGTGACAATCGGGATCACCCACAACGGGCTGGCCTTGAGAAGGAAGAACAACTCACCCAGCAGCAGCCACCACCGCTCCGGACGGTATAGCCTCCCAAGCGTCCTCCACGGTCGCGAGGAATCGAATCCTGTCACCTCGGCATTCATGGCTTGCGGAGCAGCCACACCGAACCAATGAAATCGCCAACAGGCTTGTGGCAGATGATTCCGCCGGAGATCTCAGGACTTTCGCCGACGAGGGAATCCTCCAGCACCCATTCGCCGGCAAGCGGGATTTCGATCTGGACCGGAGCATCCTTGAAAGTGTGTACGACGACCAATGCCAAGGTCTCCGACTTCCGGACGACCGCCTGCCAGCCCCGAGGGTGACGCCAGCTCTTCCCCACCTCGCCGAAACGACGGCTGGTGCCGGACTTGATGACTGGGACCGCCTTTCGATAGAGAGTGATCGCTTCGAGAACCAGATTCCACGAGGATTTCGACAGCTTTTCGATCGCCCCGGAAAGGCACATTCGTCCGAGGAATGTCGCAGCCAGACTGTAGGTAAGGCGCTGTAGGGAGTCCTCGGGATGGAGCACCGCCCAGATCTGATTCTGGCGTGGCAGGAGCAGCCGGTGGAGATTCGCCGCAATGATCGGGATCTCGACCAACTCGTGCGCGTCGGAAAACGACGACATCGCAGTGAGTGCCATCATCGACGGCTCGAGGCGGTGGCCGCCGGACGAGCAGTTTTCGACGACCAACTCCGGCAGGCGTTCACGGATTTTCTCGAAGAAGCGGTAGCTTCCCTCGACCTGCCGGCGCAGTCCCTCGCCCTGCGAGTCCGGGTGGTCGCAGCCGAGTCCGGCGGTCTCGTTGTAGTCCACCTTGAGGTAGCCGAAGCCGCAGTCGTCCAGCAGGTCGATCACGCGCTGGGTGAGAAAATCGACGGCCGCCGGGTCGTTCATGTTCCAGAACCGGCGCTCGCGGACGGTCACGGGGATGCCGTCGCGCTCGATGAAGTGCTTGCCCGCCCGGAACGACTCGCTCTGCGACCCGACCGTCTCCATTTCATACCACAAGCCGGGGATCAGCCCGCGCTCGCGGATCGCGTCCGCCGCGGCCTTGATGCCGTTGGGAAAAAGTTTGCTACTAGGATTCCAGTCGCCGTGGCCGCTGCTCCAGTCGGTGCCTTCCCGCTTGTACCAGCCGGCGTCGATCACCAGATAGCGCACGCCGGAGCCCTGCAGGCGGTCGGCGATGGCGCAGAGCTTCTCGTGGCTGGGATCGCCCCAGGTGGTGCACCACTCGTTGAAGATCACCGGCAGGTCCTGCTCGACCTCGGGCTGTGTGTTGACCGCCTCGTCCTGCATCGCCGTCAGGCGGTCGCACAGGTCGTCGAGCCCGCCTTTCACGCAGGCCAGCGTCGCCGGCGTGGCTTCGAAGGATTCGCCGGGCGCGATGGTTTTCATCCAGTGCCCGAACTCGCGGTCGGCGAGGCCGCCGGAAATCGCCACGTCGTCGTGCTGACGGAAAACCTCCATCTGCCAGGAGCCCGCCCAGTGAAGCCGCGCGCCCCACAGCACGCCGGACACGGTGTCCTCGACCGCTAGGAAGGGGAACCATTTTCTAACCGGCATGGTGCCGACCTGCCCGAAGCGCTCGCTGAAGGCCCCCGCTCCGCTCCACGAGCGTTCGAGGTGGAGCTCCTCGAGGCTGCGGCACTCGTGCCGACCCTCGGCGCTCCACACCGAGCGGAAACGATGGACGTTCAGGCGCTCCGGCGCGTCGGCTTCGTGAAACGGCGTGATGCCCGAAAGCGAAAAGCTGGCGAACATTTCCAAGGTCACCGGCCGGTCGGAGCCGTTGGTGAACGAGCACCCGACGCAAAGCGCGCCGTCGCCCTCGCGCCAGCTGAGGCGATGGACCGCCAGCAGGCCGTCCGCGGACGTCAGGCGGGTCTCGATCGTGGTCGCGCCGTCGCGCTCCTCCACCTCCCGGCCCTCGAAGCAAAATCGGCGGAGCGTTTCCGCGTTGCGCATCGAGTGGCCCTGCACGAAGGCACCCGGGTAAGGATCGCCGACGAGCTTGAACTGCAGCAGCGACTCGACCGGCCGCGCCGGCCACGGGTCATCTCCCGGCAGCACGTCGATGAATGCCTCGCCGTGCAGCGATTCACGCGGCGCGACGGTTTCCGCGGCGAGCGCCGCCGGCAGGATCTCCAGGCCGACGACCCCGGTGTCGGGGTCGTGGGGAAAGCGCACCAGGGTGTCGCCGAGGGTGTGGGAAGAAAGGTATTCGCGAGGCATTGCTGTGGGAAATGATGGGGATCCCGGGGTTCGAAGGCATTGGCGAGGGGCCCGGAGCATTCAGACTCGGGCCTCCGCGACCTCCGCGACTCCGCGGTTCGTTCGGTAGAAAGGCTCACCACCAGGAAACGTCCACGCCGATCTCACGGGCGAGGCCTTCCATGAAGAAGTAGTCACCCCAGCTGGTGTAGGCGTACTTGGCCTTGCCCACCCCGTCGCCGACCTCGCCCTTCTTCAGGATGCCGCGAACCTCGGACCGGCTGTCGAAATAGTCCTCCGAGCAAAGCCGCGCCAGCAGCGCGTCCTTGGTGGCGAGCATTTCCGCGTCGGCGTGCCCCAGGCCATCCAGCTCCTGGATCGCGCAGACCGCGATCGCCGCGGCCGAGGAGTCGCGCAGCGGGGTTTCCCCCTCGCCCAGGCGGAAGTCCCAGACCGGCACCACTTCTTCGTCGAGCAGCGAGATCCACTTGCGGGTGACCTTCAGCGACGCCTCGAGGTAGCGCTTGTCGCCGGTGTGGCGGTAGCCGAGCGCGAACCCGTACATCGCCCAGGTCGCGCCGCGCGCCCAGTGCGACTCGACACTACGTCCGCAGTAGTTGTCCGGCCCCTTCGGCGTGCCGTCCTCATGGAAACGGAACGAGTGGTAGACCGACCCGTCCTCGCGGATGAAGTGCGCCAGCGTCGTGTCGCTGTGAAGCAGGGCGATTTCGCGGAAGCGCGGATTGCCGGTGACCTCGCTGGCCCAGTAGAGCAGCGGCAGGTTCATCATGCAGTCGATGATCGCCAGCCCGTCGTAGTCGTAGGCCGGACCGGTCTCGTCCATCCGGCCCCAGGCGCGGATGTAGTTGCCCTCCGCGATGAAGCGGTCCGCCAGCAGCTCCGCCGCGCGGACGCCGAGGTCGCGGAACTTTTCCTCGCCGGTCAGCTTCGCCAGCGCCACGGCGTAGGGGGAAAACAGGAAGCCGAGGTCGTGCATCGTGTCCGCGGCCCCTTCCGTGACCTTCCGCTGGTAGAGCGAGTCCATGCCGACGACGGCGTTCAGGAACGCCTCGTCACCCGAGCGCAGCCAGGCCAGCACGCCCATTCCGGTGAAGAAGCCGGTCGTCCAGTTGCCGATCTCGAAGAAGCCCTCGTTCCACTCCTCGTAGCGGCCGTCCGGATGGAAGGCCCAAGTGCGCCCGCTGGCGGCGAGGGCCGGGAGGTTGCTGAGGGTATTTTCCGCGCACGTGGCAAAGGCACGCTCGAACACGGATTTGTCCGTTCCCGGAGCGGTGGAGCAGGAAGATGAAATCGACATGAGTGGGATGGTTGAAATCCAAGGGCACCGACCGGCTGGGGTCCAATGGCGCTTCGATGCGTGAAACTGGCCCGGATCCTTGGAATAAGGGATTCCCTGAGAGAGTTACACTGTTATTCTCGTTCGACCTCATGGCTTCCGACTCCACTCCTCCCCGTCGCACCCGCGTCAGCTTGCGGGATATCGCCAAGCAACTAGGGGTCAGCCACGTGACGGTATCGCTCGCCTTGCGCGACCATCCCAGAATTTCCCGGGAGACCCGCGAGCGGATCAAGGCGGAAGCGGAACGGCTCGGTTACCGCCCGGACCCGATGCTCACGGCGCTGGCCAACTACCGCCGCCACAAATCCAGCGCGCCCATTTCCGCCTCGATCGCGTGGATCAACGCCTGGCGGAAGCCGGATGAATTGCGGGCGCACCGGGAGTTCGATGCCTACTGGCGGGGTGCCTGCCGCGCCGCGGAAAAGTTCGGCTACCGGCTCGACGAATTCCGTGTCGGCAAGGAGTGCAGTCCGAAGCGGCTCCACGACATCCTCACCGCGCGCGGCATCCGCGGACTGCTGCTGCCGCCGCAGTTTCCCAAGCCGGACTGGGGCGATTTCCCGTGGGAGGAGTACGCCACCGTCCGCTTCGGCCGGTCGCTGGTGACCCCACGCACGCACCTGGTCACCTCCGACCAATCCGCCAACACCATGCTCGCCTTCGAGGAAATGCGCGCGCGCGGCTACCGGCGGATCGGTTTCGTCACCGACGAGGCCAACATCCGGCGTGGGCATGTTTTCGAAGCCGGCTTCCTGCTCGCCCAGCGCACCGTGGCCCCGGCCGAGCGGGTGGAGATCCTTTCCCTCGAACACATCCCCGCCAAGGACCAGCCGGCACGCATCGCCGCCTGGATCCGCGGGGAAAAGGTCGACGCCCTGTTCACCGACCTCCCCGACCTCCCCGACCTGCTCGCCAAAGCCGGACTGAAGGTGCCCGACGACATCCCGCTCGCGGTCACCAGCGTGCTCGACGCCTCGGCCGATGCCGGCATCGACCAGCACCCCGAGGAAATCGGCCGCGTCGGCTTCCTGATGCTCAACTCCCTGATCAACGACCGCGCCCAGGGCATCCCGCCGATTTTCCGCCAGATCCTGGTCGAGGGCTCGTGGGTGGACGGGAAATCGCTGCCGATCAAAAAGTGACCGGGCCTTCCAAGCCCGTGGCCAAACCCATCGAATGATCCGACGACGGGCCTGGAAGGCCCGGCCACCTGTCCGTCAACGGATCCGGAACTCCCGCTCCACCGGCTCGGCCTGCCTCACCTTGGGCTCGCTTGCCCGCCCGAACTGCCAGGCGACCACCACGACCTTGACCGGCCGCTTCGCCCCCGGCGGGAGCGGTGTCTGATGAAGGGTGCTGCCCTTCACGAAGGCCGGGCCCTGCTTGACGTAATAGCTCACCGGCAGGCCGCTGTCCGAGGTGGCGGTCAGCTCGATGGTCCGCACTCCCGGCTCTGGATCCGCGAATTCCGGGAAGGTGATCGTCTGCGCGGAGCCTTCGGTGTTCCGTGGGATCGTCAGCAGCGCCTGCCGCACCGCACTCTTGTAGATCTTGTCCCCCGGATTGCTGGCGAGAAACCAGGCTTCGAAAGGCTCGTCGCCGGCGGCGGGAAACATCCAGTCGGGCGAAAGCCGGAACCGCCCGCCGCCGAGCTCCTCGACCGGACCGACGATCTTGGAAACGGTCACTTCTCCCGCCGCGTGGCTGTCCTCGGGAGCGGGCTCCGGCTGCTTGCTGACGACCGGCGGACGCTCGTCCTTGGTCGCCGTGGGCGGGTCGGGCGGCAGCGGAGCGATGAAGCCAACCTCGAGCCGGAAGCTCAGCCCGTCCTCCTCCGGCCGGAACTCCAGGGCGGTGCCGAAATGGGTGTTCGAGATCGGCACGGGCTTTCCGTCGCGGAAGAAGCCGACCTGTTGTTCCTTCTTTCCACGGGACGTCTCGTAGCGGGCCTCGGTGACGCGGGCCATCTCCTCGTCGAAGCACCAGAACGCCTCCGCCTTTTCTCCTTCATACGAGGCGAAGGGAGCGGCCGCCGCCCGGGGCGCCTCGTCCTTGCGCCAGCGGTCCACCCGCCAGCCTTTGGAAGGATCGACCGCGCGGAGTTCGTTCGAGCCATCGTCCGTCAGGCGCGCCGCGGCCGCCTTGCGGAGGAACAGGGCCAGGTAGCGAACCAGCTCGTCCTGGGCATCGAAGTGCCCGTGCCCGACATCCGCGAACAGCGCGAGCGGCACGTCGGGGCGCGCGTTCTTGAACGCCACCAGCGGCTCCAGGCGCTTTTCCCACCACTCGTATTCGCCCATCACCATCAGGCCCGGCACGCCGTCGAGCGAACGGCCGCCCCAGTCCGGATTCGGCCGGCCGCTGCCGGTGAGCCCGGTCAGCGGCGCGTCGCCTTTCACCGAGAGAACGGCCAGCGTCCGGCCGGGATTCCACGCGGCGAAATTCCACGGGAACGAGGCGTGGGCGGAGTGGCCCATCGGCGCGGCCGGCACCTTGGCCAGCTCCGCGTGGCCCGACTCATCGGCCAAGGCGCGCATCGTTTCCTCGAACCATTCCCCCGCGCCCTTCTTGAAATCGAACACCGGGTCCTTGCTCGGGAACACGAACACCTCCGCGATGCCGCACTCCGCGAGCGTCCGCCGCATTTCGGGATGCTCCATGATCTTGCGCTCGATCATGTTGTGCTGGGCGAAGAGCACCGCGCGCACCCGCTTGCAGTTCTGGGGAATCCACAACCAGGCGCGCGATTCGCCGACCGGGACCGACCATTGCCAGACCGCCCCGTGGGCGAGACCCACGTAGAAGAGCAGAACGGATAGAATCCGATAGACGATCATGAGTTCACCGGGGCGCGGAATCCTTGCCCGAACCACCGGGCGCGATGCCATCCGACGGCAGCCCCCACGGGCCGGGGTCCTTCCTCAGGTCGGCGTCCGCGACGCGCCGGCCGCTGGTCTTGATGGTCGAGCCCGCGATCTCGTCGCCGACGATGACCGGGGCGAAGTCGATGCTGCTTTCGAAATCGATGTCCAGCGCCGGCGCGGGCAGCGGCTCGCTGGCCATCTCCGCGTGCATCGGCATGCCGAAGCCAACCAGGATCGGCAGGGCCGGCAATTTCCCGAATCCCCGCTGCGCGCTCAGCCGCACCTTGTGGCCCTCCCCGGCGATGGTCGCCAGCACGTGGACCAGGCTCCGCGGCGGGTCGCCGATCAATTCCAGCTCGACCTCCGAGCTGTGACCGCCCCGCAGATAGAGCAACGGCCCGTGCGCGACATCACCCCGGCTGCGGCGGACGATCGTTTGCGAGCCGATCAGGAATCCCCGCTCGCAGCCGCGCGCGACGCAGTTCTCGACCACGGTTTTCGTCTCCGAGTCATCGCGCACGCCGATCTCGAAGCCGGCACGAGTATTGATGGCAGTGCAGTTGAGCAGAGTAACGCTGCCGGCATTACCATAGGTCCGGAAGCCATCCTCCGACAGACTCTTGGTGTAGCCCGGCGTGATGATGAAACGACCATCGCGGTTCTTGTAGACAGAGCGGAAGCCTAGTTTGAAAGCCGGGCCGGCGGTGTCGGCCAGCATGTCGGTGGTGGAACGCACCGATGCCTCCGCATAGCAGTCTTCCAAACGGCTCCCCTCCCCGCCCTGGATGTAGAAGCAGTGCCCGAAGGCCCGGCTGAACACCCGGCAATGCCGGAGCAGCGAGCGGCTGCCGATCACCTGGACACCGCTCTGCTTTTCCAGCGCGACGAGGTTCGGGCCGCCCTTGCCAAGCAGGTCGCCGTAACCCCACGGCTGGGAGCCGAAAACGTGCAGGGTGACGTTTTCCAGGGTGTTGTCGTCGCCCTGGACGGAAAGGATGTTGCCGCCGCTGCCGCGGTTCGGTCCGGTGTTGCGGATCGTGAGACCGTCGATCGTGTTGCCGGCGCCCGCCACAATCAGGCAGCGGGTGTAGCCGCCCTGCGGCAGCTTCGTATAGAGCGTGGTGTCGATTTCGATGGTGACTCCGCGCAGGTCGATGCGGTTCTTGTCGCCCCGGAACACGAACATCGGCACCGGCGGGCGGCCCTTGATCGGACCCACCTCGTCGCGGACGCCCTTCAGCACCTCGTCGGTGAGGTAGTCCGCCATCCGATAAACGCCCGGCACCATCTCGATCTGGCGCTCATTTCTTGCCGCGGCCTCGGCCAAAGCGGCCAGGCTGTCCACCTTGACCGCCTTCGCCGCGGATGACGCCACGAGGGCGATCCAAAGGCACCCGGTGCCGAACCATTTTCCTGCCAATCCTTTCATGAATCTATCTTGGGTTTCGCGCTTCACTTCGATTCCTCGCCTCCGGAAAGCAGCGGTGGCCGGTGCGTCCGGTGGGTCCGCCACAGCAGCATGCCGGTGACCGCCATCACCCCGCCGATGCCAAGGAAACACAGCCGCGCCCCGATGGTGTCCTGGGGAATCCACACCAGCGAGCCGACAAAGGCCCCGTAGATCAGCAGCAGCTTGCCGATCGATCCCGCGACCGCCTGGTCCTCGCGCTCTTCCTCGCCGGTCCTCGACTCGACCGGCGTTTTCAGCCGGTTGAAGAACTCCTCCACATTGGCCTTGTACGCCTCCGGGCTGCTCTTGTAGAAGATCGAGGTCAGGAAGAACCACGCGATGCAGGCCCCGCTGACGATGAACACCGTGGCGAAGAGCGCGAACTGGGTCGCCTCCTCCTTGGCGACCGGGCCTTCCAGGCCGCGGATCCACGCGAAGCGAGCCAGGCTCTTGTTGCCCGCCGCGTCCTGTATCAGCGTGTTGAGCGAAAGCGAGACCGTCAGGCCGACCAGCACCGTCGTCCACGCCGACCACGGCGGGGTCTTCCTCCAGAACAAGCCGAGGAACAGCGGGATCGAAATCGGGATCCCGAGGCTGATCGCCACCTGGTTGACCAGGTCGAAAAGGTTCGACTCCCGCATGTTCTCCCACATCAGGCCGAAGCCGAGCATCGCCACCCCGCAGATGCCGGTGGCGAGCTTGCTGATCCACAGCAGCTTTTTCTCGGGGCAGTCCGGATTGATCACTGGCAGATAGAAATTTCGAACAAAGATCCCCGCGCCCTGGTTCAGGCCGGCATCCATCGAGGTCAGCGTGGCGGCGAAAATCCCGCACACCAGCAGCCCCAGCATCCCGGTCGGCAGCACGTCCGCGGCGGTCTGCAGGAAGGCCGCCTCCTGGGGCACCTTCAGGTTCGGGAACAGCGCCGCCATGTCCGGATGCCGGATCGCCGCCACGGTCGGCGGGATCAGCCACAGCGCCGGCCCGAGGATGGCGCCGAGCACCGGGATGATCAGCGTCATCCGCGCGTTGCGGTCGTCGCGCGCCATCAGGAACTTGGCGGACTTGTCGATCGCATTCTCCTCGAAAAGCTTGGTCACGATCAGCGCCACGAAGAACAGCAGGATGAACTCCGGCCGGGCGATCTTGCCCCAGTGGTAGTGCGCTTCCGGCGCCTTCTCGATCATCCCCGAGATCCCGCCCACATCCGGCAGCCGCAGCGCCAGCATGCTCACCGTGACGGTCACCAGCACGATCAGGAACATCTGCACGAAGTCGCTCGCGGCCACGCCGAACGAGCCGCCCAGCAGCGCCAGCATCGTCACCATGATCCCCATGCCGACCATCACAACCATGACGTTCATGTCGAACACCGCCGCCATGAACACCGCGATCGCATTCAAGGAAAGCCCGCCGAAAATCAGCATGAAGGGCAGCCGCGACCATGAGAAGAACACCTGCGACGTTTTTCCGAATCGCAGCCGCACCGCCTCCAGCGGCGTGACCACCTGCATCCGGCGGAAACGGTAACAGGTGAAAAGCAGCAGCACCGCCCACGGGATCAGCACCGAGTAGTAGAGCGTGAACGCGTAGGGACCGGTCTCGTACATCTTCGCAGCAGAGCCGACGAAGGTCCACGCGCTGAACGACGCCATCCACGTCGACGCCCCCGTCACCCACCATGGCAGCACCCCCCCGGCCCGGAAATAGTCCGAGGTGTTCTTGCTGCGCATCATGAAATACAGCCCCACCCCCGCGATGAAGAGGAAGTAGAAGGCGATGTTGATGTAGTCGTAACGGGTGATCATCCGTGGTTTTTCAGCTCGAAATAGTCTGAGTCGGCCGCCATTTCGCGGTCGACGAGGTCCTGTGCGGCGATCCCGACCATCGTGCCGGTAAAGCCATTCGCGTGATCGTAGGAAATCGGCGTGAAATCCAGCACCGGTCCGACTTGCCGCGATTCGATCCCGTCGGGCGATGCGGAGAATCGAAACGTATCGCGACCGATTTCCGCCATCAGATAAACCTGCGCCCATAACCCACCCGAGTCCGGCACGCCCGAAAACCACTCGAAGGTCGAATTTGCCAAATCGAAGTCCTCGACGCCCCCGCAAATCGAGGGATCAGGATGAAAGCCTAGAATTATTGGGATTTTGATCACTGAGTCTTTGCTGCGGTGACGCTACGTTGGTCGCGAATAGATTCCATCGCTCACGCCGCTAACCCTGTTAACTGAAGCCTTCACCGATTCCCAATGACGACTGCCGCCGCCAGCTAGACACCCGGATCCTGGCTGGGCGCCACTATCGGTGGTTGGATCGCTTTGAGGAGCCTTCCCCGCGCGCTGGCCGCCATGTAGATCATCAAGTGAAACAGGCCGTTGAATTGGGTTGCCATGCACGCAGACCACAACGCATGTCCATCACATTCTCATTGGCAAGATCGCACCTACGAACCTCCTTTGAAGCCTCTTTACCACGGTAACTACCTGAATCATAGATTTCAGAGTCGAATCAGACAGCTTGTGAGTGGCCTGCGTTCGCCGGGCCAATCGCTTTTTGATCAAAAAACTGGTTCGCACTATGTCTCACAATCACCGTGTCCGCCGTCAGTTCCTTCCCGCCTTCACTCTCACCGAGATCCTAGTCGTGATCTTGATCGTAGTGACCCTTGCTGCAGTTTCGTTTCTCGTGACAAAGAAACTGAAGAGAAGCGCCAACTCAGCAAAAGCCGTCGCAAGTTTGCGTCAACTTGGATCCCTCGCACTTGGTCTCACTTCGGAACGAGGAGGGCGACTCCCGAATGAAGGGCACTATCCCGGACAAGGCCCACCGAACGCTCCCTACGAAGACGACAATTCGTGGGATGGTTCCGTTCTCAGATACTTCGGTGCTGAAGATGTGGATTTTATCTCCACCCCGCCAATTGTTCCCCTTTCTTATGAATCGATGTTCATGCACGGAAACGACGTTCAACCGCCCCCTGTCGAGCAAGGGGGAATGCAAACGGCTCGGAGAACGTTTGTCTACAATCGCGCCCTCTCCGATGTGCCGTTATCCAACGTCGACAACATAGCGAGGACTGCCATGCTGAGCGAACTGCCGTGGCAAACAGGCGGCCGACGTCGTGTAGGATTCAAATCCACTTCGTTCATGGACATCAGCCAGATGATTCCGAACCCTGACACAGGTGAGGATCTCAATCCGGGAGGGAAGTTCAATTTCGTTTTCACTGATGGCCATGTGGAACAATTGACACGCGAAGAATCCGCAGGAACGGGAACGATTCAAAAGCCCAAGGGGATGTGGACGATTGTTGGTGACGACTGAGCCATCGAAGTCGGCGTTTTATCTCTTCCGATTGCCACCTGACGGAGGCGCCCCAAACTCAAGAGTTTTGAAGTGCTGCGTATCCCCTCTCAGCTGCCGCTTCTTTTTCTCAATGTCCGATGAGACATGGAGAAATTCGAAGCATACTCGGAGGTTCAATACCGTACCGAGAGGCGTAGGAATCGGCTGCTGCGACTAGAAATCGTTACTCCATCCGTAATCGTCACCGAGCCTTCAACATTTGAATCTCCGGCGCTGAACCAAATTGATGCCCAATCGCTGAGCGGCGATAGTCCATCCGCTTCAATGGAGTAGGTAAGCGCAGGGTCTGCAATCCGATCGAAGGTGACCGCGAGGCGGGACCCATCGGTTGATCTGCCCAGTTCGAGAACACTCCCGCCATTTGATTTCAGTGGATCCGTCCCTGTGGCATACTCCATGAGGTTTGAGCGACCGTCTCGGTCCGGATCCTCGTGATCAGCAACATCTCCCCCATTCGCCGCTGATCCGAAATGCATCTCCCGCCACGTTTCAAGGGCGGTATAGGTAATTGCGGAGATTTCCTGCGAGGGCGAACCATCTCCAGAAGCATTGCGAGCGGAGACAATATAGAAATAGATTGCGCCTGTGTCCAGGCCAGTGTCGGAATGCTGCGCGGAGGTGAGGCTTTGCGCGATCACGCTGTAGGGTCCTCCCGAGGTCAATGAACGTCTGACGCTATACGATGACGCACCGGCTACAGGTTGCCACGTCAGCGACACCTGATTGACGCCTCCATTGGCGTTAAGGTTTTGAGGTGCATCCGGTGGAGGGAGGTTGGCCACCACCAGGCTCAGCGTTCCAAGACTAGCACTGAAGGTGTAGGAGTATCCAGAGGGCGCGATACCAATGGAAAAGACACTCGGACTGATGCCCGTGGCGCCCGTGATCAGGTTGTAGTTGCCGGGTCCGAAGCCGGACCCGCCGTTGATGTTCACCACGACACCTCCAACTGATGGTCCAACGAATGTTCCGCCGGTGAGCGCAAGCAGATCGGATACGGCGCCAAGATCCAGTTGCATGGCGCTGCCGGCGTCGAGCGTAAGATCACCGCCCAACGACAAGGTTCCTGCGCCACTGTTTCCTGGAGACATAGCGCCACCCGCGCTCACGTTCACGGCGCCCGCGACGCTTCCACTGCCGCCAAGCGTTCCACCTTCATATACGGTCACCGCACCAGTCCCCGAAAGGGCTCCATTGATTCGAAGCAGGCCGCCGTTGATGTTCGTGGGGCCGGTGTAGGTGTTGGTGTTGCTCAACGTGAGCGTCCCGGTTCCGACCTTAGTGAGGGCGAGGCTGCCAACGTGACTGATGTTCCCGCTGAAGGTGCTGTCGGTGTTCAACGCACCGACGCGGAGAACAGCGGTGCCGGACTGGTTGTTGCGGATTTGATTCGCGTTGCCGCTCAATTCCCCAAAATCGATCGTACCGGCACCGAAGTTCATCGACCCGCTGTCCGTGGGACCATCGAGAACCCATTTCGCAGAGGCACTTCCGGCATTGGCGCTGTCGAACTTGTGGCGGGCGGAGCTTGCCGAACTCGTCAGGGTAGCCGTGCCGGTGAAGGCGCTGTTGTCGCCGGCGAGGTGGACACCGTTGTAGTTGGTGTTGGCGGTGAGGATGAGATTTCCCGAACCGTTGAGGTTTCCATAAAGGTAGAGGATGTGGTTCGAGGATTCCTGGAAGGTGGTGGTGGTTCCTTCAACAGCGACAAGATTGTTATAGAGGGAGGTATTCGCGCCGCTGTAGACGATCCGTCCACCAGCCAGCGAGACGACGCCGGTGCCAAGCGGACCCGAGGTGGGTGCGCCGGGTGTTCCACTGCCAAGTCCGCTGATGAAGGTGTCGCCCGCTGTCGTGGTGTATCCCCCGGAGAAGGTGTTCGAAGAACCCAATGTCAGGGTGCCGGTGCCGGCCTTGGTGAGGCCGAACGATCCGCTGATCACACCGTCAAGGGTGATGTTGCCGGGATTGGTGGAGACGGTGCTGTTGGCGGTGAGGCCAATGTCGAGATGGATGACCTGAAGGTTGCTTGAGCTGTTGGTGAGGTTGCCCCCCAACGTAATGGCGTTGCCGGAGATGGTGAAGGCGGGAGCGCCACTGTTGAACACCATGCCGCCGATGCCGAGCCCACTGACGTTGTTGGTCAAGGCGGTGATGGCCGAACTTCCAAACACCAGAGTGTCGCCGCCCAACGGAGGCAGGCCGCCCCAGTTAGTGGCATCGTTCCAGGATCCGGAGCTGGTGCC
Source organism: Akkermansiaceae bacterium (assembly GCA_024233135.1). GTDB lineage: Bacteria > Verrucomicrobiota > Verrucomicrobiia > Verrucomicrobiales > Akkermansiaceae > Luteolibacter. Next base: position 19,442 of record JACKPZ010000020.1, read on the forward strand.
GGTCCACGTGGTGGAACCTGGAATCCGCAGCAGGATTTCAAGCGAGTTTCCATTCGCAGCAAGCGTGCCCGCATATCCCGCGGGCAGACTGCCAAGTGAGAACGAGGAAGGCGGGATCGCGACCGAACCCAGGTTCTCGATAAGCGTGTAGGTGCCCGGACCGAAGCCGCTGGCAGCGGTGAGGTTGATGACCGCCGTTCCACCGGAGGGTGCTGTGAAGCCGCCGGTGAGACCGAGTGTGATGCGGTCGGAGGAAGATCCGAGTTCGAAGTTCAGGTTCGAGCCGGCCTTCGGAACGAAGGTGCTGTTGAGCGTGAGAACTCCCACCGCCCCGCTACCGCCGTCTCCGGGTGAGAGATTTCCGCCACTGTTCAGGGTGACGGAGGAACCGAGCGTGCCTGTACCGGACAGCGCGGCCCCGCTTTCCACGGTGACCGCACTGGAAGTAACCGCTCCGGTGACGTTGAGCCTGCCCGCGCTCACGACGGTCGGTTGCGTGTGGTTGAAGTTGCTGCTGGAAAGCGTGAGCATCCCGCCACCGACTTTGAGCATGCCGATATTGGATGCGGTCGTGCCGGACATCGTGGAATTCGTCCCGAGGTCGCCGATCCGCATTGTCGGAATGCCATTTCCATCGTTGCGGAAGTACCCGCTGCCGGAAAGAGCTCCGAAGGAGATGGTGCCATTGGCACCAAAGCTGAAACCGTAGGCATCGGTGGGTGTCGCGTTGAGTGTCCACGATGCAGCCGCGCTGCCGGCTTCAGGAGTGTTGAAACGCCATCGATGACTGCTTCCTCCGTTCGAGGTGAACGAGCCTGTGAATCCGCTGTTATCGTTGTTCCAATAAATCGTGGGATAGGTTCCGCTGCCGGTGCTCTCGTTAATCGAACCACCTCCGATCAGTCGACCATTCAAGGAGTTGGAACCATCCGACTTGATGACACCGACTGTCGCGCCCGTCGGAACCACGATGTCGTTGGCAAGTGAGGAGCCTGAGAGGTGCAACGTGCTTCCGGATTGCAACACAACCGGGTCGCCACCACCAGTGGGACTGGAGCCGCTGAGGAGGAGGGTTCCCGCTTCCACCGAAATCCCGCCCAGGAAACTGTTCGCTCCATTGAGATTCAGCGTACCGGATCCCTTTTTGATGAGTCCGAATGAAAGTCCCCCGTCGTCGATCGCACCGTTCAACGTCACGGCCCCGGTGTTGGTAGTAACGCTGCGATCGCCCACGAGCGTCATCTGCAGGTTGATCGTCTGCGCGCTGGTGGAATTGTTCGTGATGTCGCCGGTGAGCAGCACCGGATTTCCAGAAATCGTAAAGGCGCTTGCCCCGCTGTTAAAGACAAGCCCGCCGAGAACGAGTCCCACGAGATCGTTGTTGAGGTTCGTGGCGCTGCTGGATCCGAACGTCAGCTGCGCATTGTCCACTGGCGCGGCTCCTCCCCAGTTGGATGCCAGGCTCAAATCGAGCGACGTCGGCGCGGCCGACCAGGTGTTGGGATTTGGTGTCGCGGAAACGATTTCCGAACCCTGTCCCTCGCCAAATCCGTTCGTCGCCGTGACATAGAAATAATAGGGCGTGCCGTTCGTCAGCCCCGGCACCGTGTAGCTGGTGCCAGCCAGCGTTTGGATGGCGGCGAATCCGGAGTCCGGCAATATCGACCGATACACGGTGTAACTGCTGGCACCGGACGCGGCATTCCAGGCAAGAAGGATCGAACCATTGCGGCCATTCGCCAGAATACCGGTCGGCATCGCCGGCGGACCCGTCACGTTCAGAACCAGCACATCGCTTTCGACACTCAACGCGTAGCTGTATCCCTCCGGAGGAGCGGTCGTAATGGCGAAGTCAGTAACATCGATTCCTGCAGCGCCGCCGATGAGCGGATAGGCTCCCGGTCCGAATCCGTTGTTGGGGGTCAAATGCAAGGCCACGCTGCCGGTTGCTGGCGCGGTGTAGGCCCCTCCGGTCATCACGAGCTGGTCCGAGTTTTCCGGCAGGTCGAGATCGAGCGAGAGGATGGCACCGCCGCTCAGGGAAATTCCGTTTGCCGCGAGTACGCCTTCGTTCTCACCGCCAGGGGAGACAATGCCTCCGGAGTTCACCGTGAGGGCGCCAGAAAGATCGGTATCACCGGCGAGCGTGCCTCCGTTGTTGACCACAACCGCACTGGAACCGGAAAGCGGGCTGGCAAGGAGCAACTGACCGGCGGAAACAGTGGTGACTCCGGTGTAGGTATTCGTTCCCGAGAGCGTGAGTGTGCCGGCGCCCACCTTGGTCAAGCCGCCGGTGCCGGTGAGGTCTCCCTGATAGAAGCTGTCGGCATTGTTGAATCCGACACTGAGGTTGACTGCGGAATTGGACACGGTCGGACCGGCGCCATGGAGTCCGCCCGCGGTGTTGAGCATGATGGTGCTTGCCAACGCACCATCCAGAGCACCGAGCACCGGTGCCGTGGTGGTGAACCACACCGAATAGCGTCCTGGCACGGTGTTTCTCGCATCGATCCGGGCGTAGCGAAGCGCGGTGTCATGTCCCACGGCGACCGCCGCCATCGTGGACCAGGTATCTTCGACAGTGATGGTTCCGTTGTAGGTGTTCGCTCCGTTGGTGAAGGCCACTGCCGAGTTTTGCGAGGTGTTCCCGTTGTTGATCGAGATGCCGCCGCCACCGGATACGACCCCGCCAAAGATCAGCCACTTGCCCGCCCAGAGGGCCTGGACAAGTGACGAGCCGTTCATCGCGATGGTGTTGCCACCACCTCCCAGCGTGATCTTTCCGTCGTTGGAGGTGATCAGCGCTCCGGAGTTGATCACGAAATTCTGCCCGAATGTATTGTTCGAGTTGCTCCCCATCTGGAATCGCAAGGTGGCGACCCCGAGCGTGACCGTGCTGCCTGCGGAACCCAGGCTGGTCACCGAGCCGGTGGCGGTGCTGTTGGTGGACGTCCCGACCTGCAGCGTGCCGGATGCGATGTTGAGACCGCCATCGAAGGGGTTCGCCGCGGTCAAGGCGAGCGTTCCGGAACCGGTTTTGGTCAACGCGAAGGAATTGGCCCCGTCGCTGATGGAGCCACCGATGGTGAGCTGGCCGGTGCGCACGTCGATCACTCGGTTGCCGGAAAGCGTGAGGCCGAGGTTGATGGTCTGCGTATTGACCGCGGAGTTGACGATGTCGCCAGAGAGCACGAGCGAGTTGCCGCCGAGGGTGAACGAGCTAACCCCGCCGCTGAAAACTAGGCCTGAAATGTCGAGCCCCGTGAGATTGTTCGTGCTGGAGGTGACGGCCGGCGCACCTGCAAAGATCAGCAGACTGCCGTTCCCGGGAACACTGCCACCCCAGTTTCCACCGACGTTCCAGTTCGCACTGGTCCCGCTCCATGAGAACGATTGCGGGGTGATCGTGGCTTCCGTGGAGTCGGCGCTCTCCAGGCCGGCTTGGTTCGCCCGAACGACATAGTAATAGGTGACGCCGTTCGATAGGCCGCTGTCGATGAACCCGAGGTCTGAAATCCCGGTCGCGATGGTGGAGTAGGGACCGCCCGATACCGTGGCACGCTTCACCATGTAGGTCGGCACACCGGACGACGCGTCCCAAGTCAGCGTGACATTGCCGGCGTCCGGACCGTTGCTCGCCGTCAGGTTGGTCGGGACCGAAGGACTCTGGGGCGCGAAACTTGCGCTCACCGATGGGGAATTTGCCCCCTGCCCGCCTTGGTTCACGGCTGCGACCACATAGTACCAAGTGCCTGTGGAAGGAGCACTTTCATCGAGGAAATGCGGGTTTTCCGTGGTGCCGATCTCGGTGAACGGACCACCCGCAGAGCTCCCCCGTTTCACGACATAACGGTCCGCGCCCCCGAGGACTGACCATTGGAGAAACACTTGGCTGTCGCCCGGTTCGGCGGTAAGACCGGAGGGTGCGGCGAGGACCGGCACGGTGCCGCTACCGGAAGCGACCAGACCGAGCTCGGCAAGCTGGATTTCGTAGCCGAGGCCGCCGGACGCGGAGGCGACGTTCAATCGATAGAACCGGTAGCCGGTGGTGTTGGAGATCGTGAACTGCCGGGTTTGCCCCCGGGACGGGAAGGTTTCGCTCGTGCGGGTATCCAGCACCGTCCAGGCACTTCCATCCGGAGATCCCTCGAAGGTCCAGTCCTTGGGATCGCGCAGGATGGAGTCCGCGCTGGTGATGTCATATCGGGTGACCGCCCAGGTGATGTATGGTCCGAAATCGTATCGCAACCATGCGGCCGCCCCCGTCGTGCCGCTGTTCCACTTCGATGCGGCGCTGCCGTCGAAGGCATTGGACGGAGGATAGCCGGATGCGCTGGGACTCGCGGTGGCGGTCCCCTCGGTCGCGCGATTGACCAGGCCGCTCGCCTTGAGGGCGATCGAGGCTTGAGGCGAGTCGCCTCCCGCCCCGCCGGCGCCCACGCCGGAGACGACGTAGTGATAGGTGACACCGGGGGAAGCGGTGGCATCGACGAACGAACTGGTTTCCGTGGTGGCGATGACGACGTGGCCCGAGCCGGACACCGTGCCGCGTTTCACCTGATAGCTGGAAGCCCCGGAGGCATCGTCCCAATCGAGCACGACACTGGTGGCGGTGGACTTCGCGGTGAGAACGAACGGACGCGACGGCTTGGGCGCGGGATCCACCACATCGGGCAGATAGATCACCACCGAGGTTTTCGGCGCAAGGGAGACCGATGCGCTGTGGATCACCGTCCCCGAAACGAGGTCGGTGACGGGCAGCGCGGAGGTGAAATTCGATGGCAGGATGACATCGTAGGTGTCCGAGTGATGGGCGTTGATGCCGATGAGCCAATGGCCGTAGCGCAGCGTGTAGCCGGTGCCCTTGCCGGCATCGACGTTGTTCGACGGAACGGCCGCTAGATCGGAACGCCAGGCCTGCGGGAAAACCACGCCGTTGAACGCGCTTTCCGGATCATCGAATGGCTGGCGGGTTCCCGACTCGACACGCCGCCCCATCGTCCGGAACGTGCCGGCCGGACGGTAGCGGATGTCGTCGATGCGGACTTCGGAATACTCGGGAGCGGCGTTCCCGGGCAGGTGGAAGACCTTCGCCCAGCCGTTGACGTGGTCCGGCGCGGCCCAATGCAGGTTCGCGAAGAGCCGGTTCTCCCCCGACTTGGCGGCGACCACCATGTTGTCCTCGTCGACAAACGCGAAATTGGGAGCCCCCGGTGCCATGGGGGCCGGAACGCCGGCCGCCGCCCCGGCTTTCGCCGTGTTCCAGTTCCGCGGCAGGTAGGGATCGTAGCTGCCGACCATCAGCCGCAGTTGCTGGCCATCGGAAACTCCGCTCTGGAAGCACCCCATCAGGTCGTTGCCGATCACCCCGGCACCCAGGGCGGCGACCCCCACGCCGCCGTCGCCGCGGTCCAGATATCCATAGTGCCCGGGCAGGGTGCGGTTGCGGACCCCCACCGGATTCGCCCCCTGCATCACCCGGTATCCGGAGTCGTCATATCCCGGGAAACGGAACGCCGAGCGGGCGCGCATCATCTGGAGCCCGCGGTCCCGGATCTCCGGATTTCCCGAAACCAGGCCCCAGCGGACGACCGTCGAGCCCATCTCCCCGTAGTCGCTCCCGACAAACCCTCCGCCGTCCTTCGTCGTGCCGTCGGCGGTGACCTCGTGATAGGTGGTTCCGAACGGATAGGTCCCCTTCACGGGCACGGGGCCTCCGCCGCCCTGGTCGCTGCCGGCATAGGGAAGCAAACCGCAGGCTTCCTTGAGGTAGCGTTGCGCCTCGGTTTCCAGCAGCGCGTTCGCAGGATCGACGAGAAGCAACCCGCTGTTGGCGTTGTAGACGTTGTTCACGCCGTGCACGTCCTGGTTGCAATACTGTCCGCTGCGGCGGTTGAAGCGTCCGAAGTCCACGCTGGAGCGGAGCATCCGCGACCACGCGCTGGTGCGGGTGATCGTTCCGTAGGTTCCTCCGTAGGCCACACTGGTGGACATGGTCGATCCGGCATTGATCTGCGGCCAGAGAACGCGGATCGCCTCACCGAGCCCGCCGAATCCGCCGCCCCAGCTGTCGTTTCCGAAAGAATTCAAATGGCTGCCGTTCGCCGCCTGACGGCCGGCGTGGTAGTCGAGGCCCTCGACCACTTTCGCGACAAGCGTGGCCGACGTGTTCGAACCACCGTAGCTGATCCACGTTTCCCCGAGGTTTTCCCGGGCGTCGTGGCAAGCCGCCAACCATGCGAGATCCTTGGGTGTTCGGGAGGAGACCGGAGCCGACAACCAGTTCGAGATCCGGCCGTTGATCGCGCTCTTGATGTTGTTGATGACCGTCGTCTCGCTCTCGACGTTGCGGGGGGAGGCCGGCTGCGGATGCGCGCCCTGGTTCTCTCCCGACGTATCCAGCCTGGACCCGAGGTGGGTGTAGATCCGGTACAGCCCGAGCGAGGGCGAGTTCATCAGCTTGTTGTAGTCGCCGAAGAACGGGCCGCTGTCGTAGTCCGAGATCCATCCCATCGAGCGGATCTTGAGGGACACGCGGGGTTTTCCTTTCGTCAGGTGGATCGGAAGCGCGAGCGTGCGGTAAACCCACTGATCGGGAGCGAAGGTGACGATCTGCTTGTTTCCGAACAACATGTCGGGGGCGGAGGAGTCCCCGCCATGACGGAGTCCGAGTTCCCTGCCCTCGACATTCAGAACGAACCAGATCCCGCTGCTCGCGTCCGAACCCCAGAGTTTGATGGTGAGATGGTTCTGCCGCTCCGGGTCCACCGCCATGGTGAACGCCATCTCACCGCCGTAGACACAGGCGTTCGGCGTGCGGGGCAGCAGGCGTCTCGCGGTCCGCCCGAGGCCGCCGATGACGACATCGCTCGGAGGCGTCAGCGAGGGATCGCTGGGTTGAACCGCGTTGTTCGCATCGACCACGGCGGGCGGCGCGACCGGCCCCCAGCCGGTCGTGAATCCGTGAGCCCCTTCGGAGGCGTCGTTGCCGAAGACGATGGTATCGACGGCCTGCCCGTGGAGCAGCCCGCTCAGAACCATGCATATCCAGAAATACTGAAACCTTTGCATCGGACATCCGGAAAAGAACGATGGAAACCGGATGCCCCGCACGAATCGGGAGGAGCACCCGGCCGCGGGCGGGCGCTGGATGGATCAACGGTGGCGGCGGCGGACCAGCACCAGAGCGCCGAGACAGCCCGCGAGAAGCGCCGCATCGGGTTCGGGAACCGTGTAGATCACCGCCTGCAGGCTGCCTTCGGAGAAGTAGCCGAACCTGGTGGCCGAAAACGCGTGCGGCGAGGATGCGGTGGGTGTCGCCCCGCCGAACGTGACGGACGCGCCCCCGTCGACGAGAGTGTAGACGCCGTCGCCGGCCGCCGCGGCATCCCATCCGACGATGTCGGAGAACGTGAAGTCCGCGAGGGTGATGGAGCCGCTCCCGCCGACCGAGAGGATGTCCGAGCTGTTCAACCCGAGGGTGGCGCCGGTGAGGTCCAGTTTCGCGCCGCTTTCGAACACGAGGTGTCCCGCGATGTTTCCGGTGCCGCCGATGGTCGCTCCCGCGGCGACCTGCGTGGTCCCTGTTCCCAGGCTGCCGCTGAGAAACAACGTGCCCGCGGAGACCAGGGTGTTCCCGGCATAGGTGTTGATCCCCGACATGACGAGGGTGCCGGCACCGGTTTTCTCGATGCCGCCCGTCCCCTGGTTCTCACCGATCGCGCCGGACATCTCCAGATCGACGGAGGCCGCGCCGTCGGCGACCGCGACGTTCATGCTGTTCCCGCCGCGCAATGTGACGGGCGCGCTGACGATGGATGTCGAGACAGCGGCATTGCTGGCGATGCCGTATCCCGTGAAGAAGTTGATGCTTCCGCCACCGGTGGAACCGACCGTTCCGCCCGTCAGGTTGAACTGGGTGGCATATCCCTGGTTGTCCGCATGGGCGTTGTCGAAGGTGCCGCCGACGAGATTGACCTGGCTCACCTGGCTTCCATCGGTGTAGCCGAGAGCGTCCTTGACGGTGGTCTTCACGGTGGCGCCGGCGTTGACCGTGATCTGTCCCCGCACCGCGCCGGAGCCTCCGCCGCGGGCGAGGGTCAGCGTGCCCCCGTTGACGATGGTGCCTGCCGTGTGGGTGCTGCCGCCGGTGAGCGTGAGGTTTCCGGCACCCACCTTGATCACGCTCATCTGCGCGCTGCCGTTCGCCTGTTGGAACGCGCCGCCGAACGTGGTGTCGGTGCCGAGCGCGCCGACGCTGACGTTCACCGTTCCGTTGCTGTTGGAGCGGATGAACGCGCCGCCGGAGAGCGCTCCGAAGTGGATCGTGCTGTTGGTGAAGTTCAGCGCGACACCGCCATTGACGTTCCGGTTCAGATCCCACGCCGCGTTGGCGCTGCCGGCGGTCGCCGCGTTGAACGCCGTCCGGTTGTTCGAGTCGTTGGTCTGGGTGAAGGTGCCGGTGAACCCGCTGTTGTCTCCCGAGAAAGCGAGCGTTTTGGCGCCCGAACCGCCCGCCGTCTGCGTGAGGCTCCCGCTCCCCGACAGGTTGCCCGTCAGCGTGACCCCGCTGGTGCCGTTCAGGTTCACCTGCCGCGCGCCGGAAACCGTGATGCCGGCGCCGATCGACGCCGCGTTCGCCGATGTCGAAACAATGTTCCCCGCGAGGGTGAACGCACCGCCGGAGAGCGTGTAGGCGGAAGCCGCGGCTCCGAAGCTGATCCCGCCCACCTGGAAGGCCGAGGAGGTGGCGAGGTCGTTCGTCAGGGTCCCCCCCGCGGTTCCCGCGGCGCCGAACAGCCAGACGTCGCCGGAAACCGGCGAGCTGTCCCAGTTGGCTCCGTTGGCCATGGAGGCGTCCGTGTTGCCGAGCCAGTTGGCATCGGCCGCCACCGCCGGCAGGGTGGCAGTGAAGGACACCACCGTGGCGACGAGCGGGCAGACACGCCGGACGCCCCCGTTCCGATATGCGAAGAAAATGGGTTTCATCGATTCTTCAGTTGTTTGATTGGATATCCGGATGTGCCGGACGTCATTGGACCACCACGTTCAGGCGGGCGAACTTCCTCGCATCGGGAGATTGCGGGATGGTGAGCGTCACCGTGTCGGTTCCGTTGCCGTTGTCGACGACGGTGACACCCGGGTTCGCGGCCACGGGATCGTTTGGCACCGGATAGGTGAGAGGCCACGCGCCCAGATTGGTTCCGACCTCGATGACGGCCGAGACGTCGCCGGTTTCGGAGGCCTGGTCGCGGACGAAGGTGAACACGAGGTTTCCACCCGAGGTGGAGAGGGTCGGCAGTTTGCCGAGATCGTTCGTGGCCGCGAGGCCGCCGAGGAGGTATTCCACTCCGTTCGGGACGCCGTCGCCATCGTAGTCGTCCGCAGCGGTGCCGGTGGGCGCGTTGGCCGCCGCCCACGACGCGTAGCCGCCGGCCGCGCCGACCTGGATCACGCCGGTTCCGGAGAACCGGGTGTCGTCGATATGAGTGGCGCCGGATCCGGTGGCACCCCATGTGCCCTCGGCCTGCTGGACCGCGCCGAAGAACAGGCTGCCGACCACCTCGGTGCCCGTGGGAGCGACCATGCCGCCGGAGATGACGAGCTTGGAGGCGTCCGCGATGGAGTTTCCGGAAACCTCGAGCACACCGGCCGAGACGAGGGTGTCGCCCGTGTAGGTGTTCTCGCCCGTCAGGGTGAACGTTCCGGTTCCGGCCTTGGTGAGACCGCCGGACCCGGAGATCACGCCGGGGAAGGTGGTGTCGGTGTTTTTGCCGCCGGTCGTGAGCGTGGCGGTGCCGAGCAGGACCTGCGCGTCGGGTTCGTCTCCGCCGAGCGAGCCGATCGTGTTGTCGAATCCGTTGAGGTCGAGTTTTCCACCCACTCCGTGGTTGGGGATGATGAAGTCCGAGTTGGGCGAGAACACGTTCGCCGCGCCCGCCCGCATGACGTTCTCACGGATGTGGGTGTCGCCGCTGTAGGTGTGCGTGCCGGAGAACAGCATCACCTGGTTGACCGCGCCGCCCCACTGGATGGTGAGCGCGACGGTTCCGGTGCCGTCCTGGATGTTCCCCGCCCACGAGGGGGAGGCCGTGTCGCGGGCCGCGAGGACGAGCAGCGATGCGCCCGTGCCGTTGTTGGTGATCGTGCCACCGGTGCCGTTGATGCGCTTGAGGCGGTTGCTGATGCCGTTGGTTCCCGTGTCGTTGAGATCCCAGACGCCGCCGTTGATGTAGGCTTCGTTGCCGAAGGTTCCCTGCCAGACCCCCGCGCCGGCGGAGACCTGATAGGCGGGATTCATCTTCAGGGTCCCGCCGTTGATGGTGAGATTGTTGAAACACAGCGCGGTGGTGCGGCCCAGATCCACCGTTCCGTCGGCGACGAGAAGGTTCATCCCGCCCATCGGGGCGGCGAAGAAGTCCTCGTTGATGATGAGGGTGTTCGTTCCCGACTTCGTCATCGTTCCCGCCCCGTTCGTCCGGCGGATGGCTCCATCCCAGCGGATGTTACCGGTTCCGTTGACGGTGAAATCGCTGATGACGAATCCGGCGGCGCCGGCGAGGTTGAACCCGGCCTCCACGGTGGCCTCGACCGCGGAGCTGTTCGTGATGGTGGCGCCGGTGCCGCTGTTCGTCAGGTCGTTCGGCAGCAGGTGGCCGTTGAGATCGAGCGTCGCGGCGGGGCTGGTGATGGCGACCACGCCGAGACCGAACGCCTCGTCGCTACCCGCCGCGAGGGTGCCGCCGGCGAGCGTGGTTCCGCCTTCATAGATGTTGTTTCCCGAGAGCGTCAGGGTTCCGGTGGACGTCTTGACGAGCTGGAGCAGGGAACCCGGGCCTTCATCCGAGATCTCGCCGGAAAGCGTGGCGTTCTGATGGTTGGCGGCGGTGAGCACGGCGTTGGAGGATGCATCGTTGGTGATCGCACCCGGGCTGTCCCACAGGTTCGCCGTGACGGCGGTTCCGTTCAGGTTGAGGTCCGTCGCCACCTCGAGAGTGTCCACGGAGAACGTGGCGCCGCCGAGTTGGACGCCTCCGTCCCCTTCCATCGTCAGGAACGAGCTCGGCCCGGTGACGCCGGCGGCGGAGACCACCAGCGGATTCGCGCTTTCGTTGGACCAGATCTGGTCCTGGGCGAGGACGATGCTGTCCATCGAAAGGGTGGCGCCGCCGTTGCCGCTCTCCACGGTGATGCCGCCGTCCTCCAGCGTGAGCGTTTGGGCACCCGACGTGGCCACCGCGGCGGAAGTGCCGCGGTAGGTGAGTCCGTAGATATCGAAATTCGCACCGAGCGTGTTGGTCAGGTTCGTGGGCGAGTTATGGCTGAAATAGACCATCGTGTTCGCCCCGGGCAGCACGTTGAGGAACGTGGAACCCGTGGCGCCGGTCGTGAAGTTGGCGTTGCTTCCGGACGTCGAGGACCATTGCGCGCCCTGCGTGCCGGACCAATAGGCCGAGCCCGGTGGTGTCGCCCCGGTGGTCACGAGGTTCACGCCGGTGGCCGTGACTTCGAGCTGGCCCGAGATGCCGAACGAGAGGTTCGGGTTCGCGAGAGTGAGGGAGCCGACGGTCACGCCGGTGCCGGTGGCGAATCCTGCGCCCGAGCCGCTCGCGAAGGAGAGGATGGGATAGGTTTCACCGGCCGAAACGCCGAGGTTGGTGATCGTGATCGCCGCGCCGCCCTGGTCGACCGCCAGGCCGTTGAACACGTCGATCGAATCGGGGACCAGTCCGCCCGCTTCGAGTTTCACCGAGGCGGTATCGGTCGGGTTCGGACCGCCCAGCGTCAGGCCGCCGGCTCCATCGACGAGCATGCTGCCGGTCGTGCCGTTCACGAGATCGAGCACGGAGCCCTGTCCGGTGGCGGCCACGGCTCCGGTCACGGATGTCACGGAGCCGACTTTGGCGGTTCCGCCCGCGTTGATGGCGAGGGACTGGAGTTTCTTTCCGCTGCCGCCGACCTGGAACGTTGCGCCGTTGTTGACGGTGACCGGGCTGTTCTCCATGGCTCCGGTGATGTTGAGCACGCCGGCGTTGACCGTCGTCGCCAGCGTGTGGCGGTTCGTGTTGCTCATCGTCAGCGTGCCGGTCCCCACCTTGGTAAGGCCGAGGGTCACGGTGCCGGTGTTCGAGGCGAGGGTGCCGCCCCATGTCGTGCTGGTGTTCTTCGCACCCACGCTGAGAATGCCGGAGCCGCGGATGGAGCCGGTGCCGGAGAGCGAGCCGAGGTGAAGCACGTCGGTGGTGGCGAGGTTGATCGCCACGCCGCCCGCCACGTTGCGGTTCAACACCCAGTCCGCGGCGGTGCTTCCGGCCGTCGGCGAGTTGAAACCGGTCCGGTTGTTGCTGTCGTTCGTCTGGGTGAAAGTTCCGGTGAAACCGCTGTTGTCACCGGTGAGGAACAGGGTTTTCGCACCCGTGCCGCCGGCCGTCTGGGTGAGGGAACCGGCGCCGGAGAGGCTTCCGGAGAGCGTGATGTTGCTCGATCCGTTCAGGTTGACCTGCCGGGCGTCCGATACGGTGATGTTGCTTCCGAGGTTGACCGCGCTGGCGCTTGTCGCGGCGATGTTTCCGGTGAGCGAGAACGCGCCGCCGGTGATGGTGTATGCGGATGAGGCAGCACCGAAGGTGATGCCCGCGACTTCGAACGCGCTGGTGGTCGCGAGGTTGTTGGTGAGAGCGGCTCCCGATGTGCCGGCGGCTCCGAAGACCCATGCCTCCCCGGAGGCGGGAGCGGCGGGAGCGCTGTCCCAGTTCAGGCCGTTGGCCAGGTTCGCATCGGTGTTGCCGACCCAGGTGGCGGCTTCCAGACCCGTGGCGAGGAAGACGGGGCATACGGCGACCGTGATCAGGAACGATGTGCGGAACGGGAGGGATTTGAACGTGGGTTTCATGTCGGTGCTTGGGATTCTTGTTGTGGGTTCGGAGGGCAGATGGCAGTAGATCCGTCGGTGCGCGCAGTGACCAAACTGCAATCTCGGATTTACGGTATGCAGCAATCGCCGGAGCCAGGACCCATTTCGAGCGATTCGGCTGTTACTCTGGTAACCTCCGTGGCAGAACCGCCTTCCGGAAACCCACCCGCCCCATGAAATCCGATCCCGATTCCCCCAACCCGCGGACCAGCATTCGAGATATCGCCCGCCACCTCGGAGTGAGCCACGCCACCGTTTCGCTCGCGTTGAGAAACAATCCGCGCATCTCCGAAGCGGTGCGGGAGAAGGTCCGAATGGCGGCGGACGAACTCGGCTATCAGCCGGACCCGATGCTCCAGGCGCTGGCGAGTTATCGCCGGACGAAAGGCGGGACACCCGTGTCGGCGGGACTCGCCTGGATCAACGCGTGGGAATCCACCACCGCGCTGCGCGGTTTCCAGGAGTTCGATCTCTATTGGAAAGGAGCCTCCACCGCGGCGAGGAAACACGGCTACAGCCTGGAGGAGTTCCGTCTCGACAAGGAGTGCGGCTCGAACCGGCTCAACCAGATTCTCACGGCACGCGGCATCTGCGGCATCCTTCTGCCGCCCCAACACCCGCATCCCGAATGGTCGGATTTTCCGTGGGAACGATATTCCGTAGTCCGCTTCGGAAGATCTCTCAGGACGCCGGAATGCCACGTCGTGACGGCCGACCAGGTGGCGAACACGATGCTCGCCTTCGTCAGGTTGAGAGAGCTCGGATACACGCGTATCGGCTTCGTCGACAGCCGCGAAACGACGGTGAAACGCGGCCAAATGTTCCAGGCGGGCTTCCTGCTCGCCCAGACCGACGTCGCGAAATCCGAACGGATCCCCGTTCTCGACATCAATCACGCCCCCAACTCCGGCCGGCATGTCCGTGTGGCCAAATGGCTGCGCCAGCACAAGGTGGACGCGATCCTCACCGGGCTCTCGGAGCTTCCCACCATCCTGACAAAAGCGGGCATCCGGGTGCCCGACGATGTCGCCCTCGCGGGAACCACGATCCTCGACACACCGATATCCGCCGGCATCAACCAACATCCCGAAGAAATCGGCAGGGTCGGTCTCCTGATGCTGAAATCCCTCATCAACGACGGCGCGCGCGGCATCCCCCCGATCTTCCGGCAGATCCAGGTGGAGGGCAGTTGGTCGGACGGCGACAGCGCACCTCCTCGGCGGTGAACCGGCTCGCCGGGGTGCCCCATGCGATATTCCCTCTGGCACCCAGCGTTTTCCGGACCGGAGAGGGGGCTCCGAAGCTACGCAAACACGCGGTTACCATTGTAACCCACGCCGTTGACGCAAAGCGCGGCAGAGCTCGCGTAGAGGAAATGCAGAAGCTTCGGCGCGCCCGCCGGGGCCGCCTGTTTCAGGATTCCACACGATGACGCACCCATGATGAAACGCCTCTTCCCTTCCTGCCTTCTTCGATGGTCCGCCCTGCTGGCGATGTCCGCCCCCTGCCATCCGTCCGTCGCACAGGGTGTGCCCGGGGCGGTCGCCACCGTGGAGATCCGCCGCACGGTGAACAACGGATTCGTTCACCCGGGCATCGGGATGTCGAAGGAGATGCTCGTAAACGCCAGAGACCAGGTGGCGGCGGGTCGCGAGCCATGGAGCTCGGCATTCAGGAAACTTGCGGCCCACCCGCACTCCGCGGAAACGGTATCATGCCGCAATCAAAGCACGAAGGATCCGTCGGAACCGGACTCCGACACATTCGACAGCCGCGGCATGGAGGCCCGCCTCAAGGGCGACGCGGACAAGGCGCTGCGCCAGGCGTTGATGTTCTGGTTCACCGGCAGGGAGGCCCATCGGGCGAACGCGATGAATATCATCCGCACGTGGTCGAAGATGGACCCGAAGAAATACAAAAGCTTTCCGGAGGATCACATCCATACCTCCTATCCGATCCAGGACCTGATCCGCGCTGCCGAGTTGATGCGCTGCACCAGCTCTCCGAAGCGCTCGCTCGAGTGGACGGGCCGGGACAACATCGCGTTCATCCGGAACTTCGTGACGCCGTGCGTATCGACGTTCCTCGACCGCAACGGCCACTTCATGAACCAGGCCGGCTATCCGATGGCGGCCGCGATGGCGGGCGACATTTTCACCAACAACCGGAAGAGCTACGAGAAACGCGTCGAGTGGTTCACCATCAACAAGGACGCACCAAACAAGGGCTGGAGCTTCTCGATCCGCGACCTCGCCCGCCTTGTCGACACCAACGCGGCCACGGGTGAAAAGGTTTCCCCACCGAATGCCCAGCTCGTCGAGATGGGACGCGACCAGGCGCACGCCGGCGGTGACGTGGACATCTTCATGAACATCGCCCGCATGATGAACGTGCAGGGAACAAAGGTGGATCCGGTGACAGGCACCATCTCGACGAAGGAGGAAGCGGTCGGCCCCTACGAATTCCTCGATGACCGCATCCTGGCGATCGCCGACCATTTCTGCCGCTTCATGCTCGGGTATGACACGCCGTGGATTCCCACACCGTCCGACATCGCGCCGGACGGCACGGTTCGCCAGATCTACTACCGCATCGCCGACAACTACCGGGGAAGAATCCGCGGCCTCGATTTCTGGGACGCGCACCATTACTACACCTACACCAAGGGGATCGATGTCTCGAAGAAAGCCCCCTACTACCACGAGGCCTTCACGAAACGCATCGTCAACTCGGACTTCGACTGGATCACCATCCCGAAAGAAGTGAAGGGCGAAGGCGCGCGGGTCCCGCAGACCGTCCAGGAACCCGACGTGGTGGAGATCGAGGAACGGTCCACCACCTTCGACAAGAACGCCTCCATCGCCACGGAGGGCAAGGTTTCCTTCCTGCGGATCAAACCAGCCGCGAAAGGCACCCGCATCGCGCTGCTGAGTTGCGATACCGACCGCAAGACCATCGGCATGCGCGTCCGCACCACAGGCGTGACCGAAATCCAGATGTCCGTTTTCCGGAAACCCTGGCTGCTGCCCGACACGAAGGGCGAGTGGAAGCAGGTGAGCTACCGGATGGACGACCTCGAAGACCTCGGCGACATCGTCTATTTCACGGTCACGGCGCGGGACGGCACGGTGGTCGATCTCGACCAACTGGTCCGAAAGCCGGAGGAGGGGCGGACCGCGCCCGAGTTCACGCTCGGCAACGACGATCTCCGCATCGTCGCATGCGTCGGAATTCCGCTCGAGCTGGACCTATCAGCCAAAGGGCCTCGCGGCGGCATACGGATCGAATGCCCGGATCTGCCGGACGGAGCAACCCTTGGGAGCAACACCGGGGCCTTTCAATGGACACCGTCAGCCGCCGGCGAGTCCGACCTGGTCGTGACCGCGGTCAACGGTGAGTTCGTCACGCCGAAGCGCATCCACATCGTGATCGCGGCGGACCGGGCGGCGGCCGTCGATGCAGCCGGCGCGGGCTACGAACCCGGTGTTCCTTATGTCTCTGCCAGCCTGGCGAAATGCAAGGAACTCAACGACCGGCTCGCCGCATCGATGGACCGGATGAGCCCCGCCGTGTTCTCGCAGAAACTGTTGGAGTTGCAGGATGCGTTCGGAAATCTCGAACCGCTCACCCCGCTGCTTCCGGACGGCAGCATGGATTTCCCGAAGGTTGTCGTCACCACCACTACCAAGGAGGGCGAGATCGCACTGCTCACCGACGGCAATGACGACACCTACGCCGTCTTTCCCTCGGCACAGCGGCTCGGCCACACCTTCGATTTCGGAGCAGCCTTCCGCTTCTCCGCCGAAGCCTTCGCGGTTGAAGGGCGGATGAATTTCGAAACCCGCACGCAGGATGTCGTGTTCCTCGGATCCGATGATGGGGAATCGTGGACCCCGCTCACCGACGCGCTCACGAAGGCGCCGGTCGAACTGACCCGCATCGAGGTATTGCCCGGGCAGCGCGGCAAACGGTTCCGTTTCCTCAGGTTCCAGAAAACCAGCGACAAGTCGGACCGCCTCTTCGAACCGGCGGAGCTCCGGATCTTCGGTGAACGGCACGAGGCAGCACGCCAACCTTGAACCATGAAACCATTCCGCATCTCCGTTCTAACCACCATCGCCTCGGCCTTGGCCTCCAACGCGGCCACCCTTGACAAAGAAGCTCCCCGCGAGGCGGACGGACAAGCCTCCTGGCCCCGTGTGATCCTCCGCGGCGACTATCCGGATCCGTCCATTCTCCGCGACGGCGGGGATTTCTACATGACGCACTCGCCGTTCCTCTACAGTCCGGGATTCCTGATCTGGCACTCGAAGGACCTGATGAACTGGACGCCGGTATGCCGGGCCATGACCAAGGTGGTCGGCTCCGCGATGGCGCCGGACCTCGTCAAACACGACGGCAGATACTACATCTACTTCCCCGCCGCGGAGAAGAACTGGGTGATCTGGTCGGACGACATCCGCGGTCCGTGGAGCGATCCGGTCCGGCTCGAGGTCGGCTACATCGATCCCGGCCACGCGGTGGATGAGGATGGCCGGCGGTGGTTGTTCCTCTCCGCCGGAAAGCGTATCCGTCTGGCGGACGACGGCCTCTCGGTGGCAGGAAAAGTGGAGCACGTCTACGACGGCTGGGACTATCCGGAGGAATGGGAAACCGAAGGCAAATATCTCGAATCACCCAAGCTCCTTCGCAGGGACGGCTGGTATCACAAGATCTCCGCCGAGGGAGGAACCGCCGGCCCCGCCACCAGCCACATGGCCATCTCCGCACGCTCGAAGAGCATCGACGGTCCGTGGGAGAACTCACCCCACAACCCCATCGTGCACACGTGGAGCGCCGACGAGCGGTGGTGGTCGAAGGGACACGGCACGCTGGTCGACGACGTGGCGGGAAACTGGTGGATCGTCTATCACGCGTATGAGAAGGACCGGTATCCACTCGGACGCCAGACCCTGATCGACCCCGTCACATGGACGGAGGACGGATGGCCGGTGGTTTCCGGAAGTGCTCCGGAAATCCCCGCGGCATCCCAGAGCATGGTGCTTGCGGACGACTTCTCCGGTCCGAATCTCGGCCCACAGTGGACGACATGGCGGGATTCCGAACCCCGCGAGATCGCCATCGAAAACGGAAGCCTGTTTCTAACCGCCAAAGGATCGGGCCCGGCGGACTCCCGGCTCCTGCTCGTCACCGCCACCGATCACAGCTACGAAGTAGCGACCGGGATCCAACTCTCGGAAGGAAGCACCGGCGGTCTCGTCCTTTTCTACAACGAGAAGGCGTTCGCGGGGATTGGCTCGGACGGTTCCGAGTTCACCATTTTCCACGGAGCGGAACAGCGCACACGCGCACCCAACCCGTTCGGCGACCGTTTCTTCCTGAAGATCGAGAACCACCGGAACCGCGTCGACCTGAAGGCGAGCGGCGACGGCAAAACCTGGATCACCCTTCTCGAAGGACTGGACGTTTCGGAAATGCACCACAACCGCTTCAAGGGGTTCTTCGCCCTCCGCCCCGGACTCATGGCGTGCGGCAAGGGGGAAGTCGAATTCACCCGGTTTGATTACCGGGGCGTTCAATGAGCACCGGCTTGGATCGCCTTTCACCCTTGCCTGAACCAGCGCTGCGTCACGAATCACGCCCTCTTCCAGAGCACGGCATCACCCGCCACATCCACCTGTCACTCACCTCTCCTCACCCAACTCCGCATGACCTCAAGACTCACGCTCCCCATCTTCTCTCTGCTGCTGGCCGGTCCGTTGACCGCCCAGAACCAGCTTTCGCTTTCCTCCCTCGATCTCTCGTCCGCCACCGCCGGCTGGGGAGCGCCGCGGGCCGACCGCTCGATCGACGGCAATCCCCTCCGCATCGGCGGGAAGACCTTCGAAAAAGGCATCGGCACGCATGCCGACGGCGTCATCCGCCTGCGACTCGACGGAAAGGCCGAGCGTTTCACCGCCATGGTCGGCGTGGATGACGAAGTGGAGAGCGGTGCGTCGAGCGTCGTTTTCGAAGTCCGCGGCGACGGGAAAACCCTCTGGTCCAGCCCGACCTTGGGCGGCAAGGATCCGGCCAATCCGGTCGATGTGGACCTCACCGGCGTGACTCTGCTCACCCTGTTCTGCCACGGTGCCGGGAATGGAAACCGTGACGATCACGCCGACTGGGCCGACGCCACGATCACGTATCGGGGCGAAGCCCCCGTCATGGCCGACAACCGGATCGTCCTTGAAACCGCGGACAGCGCCATGGTTCTCGAAATCTCCGGAGACACCGTTTACCGATCCTACTTCGGCGAAAAACTCACCCAAGCCTCCGACAGCGCGTTCGCCCACTCCTCCCGTGGCCTCGTCTATCCGACACAATGGGATCTCCACGAAAGCGAAAACTCGATCGCCATCATCCAGGCCGACGGGAAGGCGTCACTCGACCTCCACTACCGGAACCACCGGGAGCGCAAGCTCAGCGACGACCAGAGCGAGTGGGTTGTCAGCATGGCCGACCCGCTCTACCCGGTCGAAGTCGACCTCCATTTCCTCGTTTCAAAATCCGAGAACGTAATTGAGCAATGGTCCGTCGTTAGAAACACCGGAGATAGGCCTATTACCGTCGAGCACGCAGCGTCCGGACTGCTTGAGTTCATGGCCGATCGCTATTTCCTCTCCTCCTTTACCGGCACCTGGGCGGCCGAGGGTCGGCTCCATGAGGAGGAACTCGTCAATGGCGTGAAGGAAATCCGCAGCCTCGCCGGCACCAAGGCCACCCAGCCGGGGCAGCCCGCGTTCGTGCTCTCGCTCGACGGCCCGGCGCAGGAGGAAAGCGGCGAGGTCGTTCTTGGTGCGCTCGCGTGGTCGGGAAACTGGCGGCTCCGTTTCGAGGTGAACGCCAACCATCGCCTCACCGCCGGAATCGGTTACGATCCCTATCTCTCCCGCTACCAGCTCGCGAAGGGCGAAACCCTCGAAACCCCTCGCCTGATTCTCACCCACAGCAGCGCGGGCAAGGGTCCCGCTTCCCGCAACATCCACCGCTGGGCGCGGAAATACGGCATCCGCGGCGGTGACGAACCCCGCCGCATCCTGCTCAATTCGTGGGAAGGCGCCTACTTCGCCTTCGACGACGCGCTCATCAAACGCATGATCACCGACGCCGCAAAGACCGGCATCGAACTGTTCGTTCTCGACGACGGATGGTTCGGCATGAAGCACCCGCGCAACAACGACGCGGCCGGTCTCGGTGACTGGATGGTCAACACCAACAAGCTGAAGGGCGGCATCGAAGGTCTCATCGAGCATTCCAAAAAGGAAGGCATCGACTTCGGCATCTGGGTCGAACCCGAAATGGTCAATCCCAAGTCCGAGCTCTACGAGAACCACCCGGACTGGGTCATCGAACTGCCGGGCCGCGTGAACCGCGAGCAACGCAACCAGCTCGGCCTCGATCTCTCGAATCCCGCCGTCCAGGACTACATCTTCGGGGTTCTCGATGACCTCCTCACCACCCATCCGGGCATCAGCTACGTGAAGTGGGACTGCAACCGCAACATCAGCGATCCGGGATCGAATCACCTCGCCGCCGACCGCCAGGAACGCCTCTACATCGATTACGTCCGCGGCTACTACGACGTGCTTCGCCGGATCACGGAGAAGCACCCGGAGGTCGTTTTCCAGGCCTGCGCCTCCGGCGGCGGCCGCAACGACTACGGCGCGATGCGCTACCATCACGAGTTCTGGACCAGCGACGACACCGACGCGATCGAACGGATCAAAATGCAGTGGTCGATCAACCACATCTTTCCGGCCATCGCCACCGCCGCGCACGTGACCGAGGTGCCGAACCACCAGACCGGCCGCATCACGCCGATCAAGTTCCGCTTCGATGTCGCCATGACCGGGCGTCTCGGATTCGAACTCCGGCCCGAGCGCGTGCCCGCCGGGGACATGGCATTTTCAAACAAGGCGCTCGGCGAATACAAACGCATCCGCCCGATCGTCCAGCTCGGCGATCTCTACCGCCTGCGGTCCCCCTACGAGGGCGACACCTCGTCGCTAATGTATGTCCACGACGCCCAGGGCAAGCAACGCGCCGTGTTCTTCGCCTTCCTGATGGAACAACACGTCGGCGACGTCCACGGCCCGATCCAGCTCCGCGGGCTCGATCCCGCCAAGCGCTATCTCCTGAGGGAGATCAACCTCGCCGACCCCGCCAAGCCGATGTCCCGCTACCACGACCATGTCCTCGGCGGCGATTTCCTCATGAACCGTGGCCTCGACATCCCATGGAACAAGAAGGGCGACTATCAGAGTTTCGTGATCGAGCTCGAGGAAACCAACGCTCGCTGAGGCCATCCACAGACGATTCATGAAATTGAAATCCGCTTCCCGACTCCTCGTCGCCACGGCATTGGCCACCCTCTCCGCCCATGCGGGCGAAGCCTCGATCTCCATCGACACCACCCGGACCGGCCACAAGGTCTCGCCACTTCTCTGGGGCATCTTTTTCGAGGACATCAATCTCTCCGCCGATGGAGGACTCTATCCGGAACTCGTCCGCAACCGTTCATTCGAAGGACGGGACGAGTTGCAGTTCTGGAACCTCGTTTCCCGCTCCGACAGCAAGCCCGGGCAATCCTCGCTTGATGCCACCCGCCCGCTCAACGCCTACAACCGGAACTCGCTTCTCGTGAAACCCGGTGGCGGCTGCGTGCTGGAGAACCCCGGCTACTGGGGCATGAACTTCGTGGCTGGCGACGCATACCACTTCCAGATCGCCGCCCGCGCGGGCGACGGTTTCGGGGGAACCCTCACCGTCCAGCTCTGCGATGCGTCCGGCGAGGTCATCGGCTCCGGAGAAATCTCCGGCATCGGCACGCAGTGGGATTTCCACTCGCTCACGCTCAAGCCTTCCAAATCCGACCCCGCCGGCAAACTGCGGATCCTCATTCCGGAGGGCGGCGAGGTCTCGCTCGACATGATTTCCCTGATGCCGGCGAAGACCTGGAAGGGCCACGGCCTCCGCAGCGATCTCGCCGAATCGATGGACGCGCTCAAACCGGCGTTCTTCCGTTTCCCCGGCGGCTGCTGGGTCGAGGGCGACGACATGGCCCACGCCTACCGTTGGAAGGAAACCATCGGCGACGTTGCCTCCCGCACGCCGCTCTACAACGTGTGGGACTACACCGCCACCCACGGCATCGGTTACCACGAGTATCTCCAGCTTTCCGAAGACCTCGGCGCGGAGCCGCTGTTCTGCATCAACGTCGGCATGTCCCACACGGAGTCCATCCCCATGGGCCGCATGGGCGAGTGGGTGCAGGACTCTCTCGACGCCATCGAATACGCGAACGGCCCGGTCGATTCGGTGTGGGGCTCGCTTCGTGCGAAAAACGGGCACCCCGAGCCGTTCAACCTCCGCTACGTCGAGATCGGCAACGAGAATGGCGGCGCGAACTACGCCGAACGCTGGCCTCTGTTCGTAAAGGCCATCAAGGACAGGTATCCCGAGATCATCCTCATCGCGAATTTCTGGGAGGGCTCATACCCGAAGGATCCGATGCCGGAGATCGTGGACGAGCATTACTACGAAACCCCCGAGACCTTCATGCGGAAGGCATCGCAATACGACAGCTACGACCGCAACGGCCCGAAGATTTTCGTGGGCGAATATGCCGCAACCAAACGTGCGGGGCAGGGCAATCTCCGGTCCGCCATCGGAGAAGCTGCCTTCATGACCGGGCTCGAACGGAACTCGGATGTCGTGGCGATGGCCGCCTACGCCCCCTTGTTCACCAACGTGAACCACAGGGCGTGGAACCCTGACCTGATCAACTTCGACAGCTCGAATTGGTATGGGATTCCCAGCTACCACGTGCAGCGGCTTTTCAGCCTGAACACCGGCGACGTGACCCTGCCCATCGATGTCCGGTGCGAGGAAATCCCCCAGCCGGAACCGCGCGGCATGGTGGGGCTTGGAACCTGGAATTCCCATGCCGAATTCAAGGATCTCAAGGTGACCGCACCGGACGGAACGGTTCTTGTCGGCCCCGGCGCCACCCATGGAACCGACGGATGGACCTTGGTGGGCGATGGCGAATGGAGCGCGGGGGACGGCGTCCTGCGGCAGAGCGTGGAGAAACCACGCATTCGCGCCTTGATGGGCGACAAGTCGTGGAAGGACTACACCATCGAACTCAAAGCCCGGAAGATCAGCGGGCGCGAAGGTTTCGTCGTGTTGTTCCACAATCAGGATCTCGAAGGCCGGACATCATGGAACATCGGAGGATGGGACAATCGCTACTCGGGGCTCGGACTCGGCGACATGGATGAGCGCAAGGACTTCAGCGTCGAAACCGGACGCTGGTATGACGTGAAGGTGGAACTCGAAGGCAACCGCGTGCGCTGCTCCATCGATGGCGAGGTCATCCATGACTTCACGCGTCCCGCGCTGACCACCCGGACGATTTACGCGAGTGCGACGCGCGATTCGGCAAGCGGCGACCTGCTTCTCAAGGTGGTCAACACCGCCGCCGATGCGACGGAAACCACCATCGACCTCAAGGGACTCGCAACATCCGCCGCAAGGGCAACGGCAACGGTTCTCACCTCCACCGATCCTCTCGATGAGAACTCGCTCGAAGAGCCCGACAAGGTTTCCCCGAAAAAAGAAACCTTCGCCGTCTCCGGCGCTTCGTTCGCCCGCACCCTGCCGGGCAATTCTCTCACCGTGATCAGGATCCCGGCCGGGAAGCACTGATCAGGATCACTCCATCACCGCCCATTCGAAGATTCCGACGTCCTTGCCTTCCACATCATCAGGAAAGGCAAGGCGGAGGAAGCGGGCGGTGGCGGGCTTGTCGATCCGGATCGGCGAACCCGTGGCGGGGGATTCACCGAAGTCGGCTAGGGTTTCCCACTGTTCCCCGTCACCGGAGACCTCCACTTTGAAACGATACGACTTCCACGCGTATTCGGGGCGGATGATCTGGCGTGAGAACGAACGCTCGGCACCGAGGTCGATCTGAAGCCAAGCGGCCTTTTCGGATTCGTCCGGCATCCACAGCGTGGCGTAGTTCGCGTCCGTCACGAATCCCGCCCGGCGGTTCGGCGAACGCTCGCTGGAGGCGGTCACCTTGGAACCGATCGCCAGGCTCTTCGTTTCTTCACGGCCCTGGACAAGCGGCGGTCCCTCGTGGGTGGGCCCCACCACTTCCATCGTTCCCTCCGTGGAAAACTTCAGCTCGTCCACGCAGGTCTGGCGGCCGATGAACCCGGGATCGAAGGGAATGCTGTGGCGGTGATAGAGGATGTAATCCTTCCCGTCCTGGCGGAACACCGAGTGGTGGCCGGGACTCACCACGTTGATCGCCTTGTCGGTCCTGAGGATCGGGCTGTTGGACGGCTCGGCGAAGGGGCCGTAGGGATTGTCGCCGACGGCGTAGTGGATCTGATAGGTGTCCTTGATCGTGATGCCGTCGGAATACATCAGGAAATACTTCCCGTGGCGTTTCACCATGTGGGGGCCCTCGAAGTAGTGCGTCGGCGTGACGTCCTTCGGTTCGTCCACGAAGCTCTTGAGATCGTCCGAGAGACGCCCGACCCAGCATTTCCCGTTCTTCCAGCCGTGGCCGGAACCCCAGTAGATGTAAACCGCCTTGTCGTCATCAACGAAGATCTCGGCGTCGATCATGTGATAGCCGGGCTTGTATTCCCGCTCGATGAAGGGTTTGTCGCCTCGGGTGTTCCTCCACGGACCGAGCGGATGGTCCGCCACGCCGAGCCAGACCTCGTTGCCGACGGAAATGGCCATCAGGAAACGCCCATCGGGCAGGCGGTCCACCGACGGTGCCCAAACCGCGGAGGGGCCCGATGTCTTGCTGGTGCAGGCGGCCTTGGTTGGCCAGTTCACCACGCGGTAGGTCCAGTTCTTGTGGTCGGCGGACTCCCAGCAGCCGAGGGTTTCGCCACCCCACGGGTCGAGCGTGGCATAGATGTAGCGTTTGCCCTCGTGGAGGACGCTGGACGGATCCGCGTAGTAGCCGGGAAGGATCGGATTAGCGGAATTCGGCGCCTGGCCGGAAAGGAGTTCGTCCGCGGACAGGGTGGATGCGGCGATCATGGTTGTGAGGATGGTCAGGATGGAGGTTTTCATGACGTGGCTATATTGCGGAAATAGGAGGGTGGTTTTACTTCTTGTCGCCCGCGACACCGCTGGGAGGCAGACCCCACGAACCGGGAGAAGCTCGAAACGCCGAGTCCTCGAAGCTTCGAGAAACCGACTCGAACTTGCAACCCTCCAACCGACTGCTGGTGATGACCGGAGAGTCCACGATGCCGTTTTCAAGCGTGACATGCTTCGTCGGTGCCGGACGGATCGGGCTGCTCATTTCCGCGTGCTCGGGCATGCCGAAACCGAACATGATGGGCAGCGCCGGAATGGAGGCAGCTCCGGCCTGGGAAGTGAGTTTTACCCGGTGGTTTTCCCCGGCGATCGTGGCAACCGCATGAACCAGGGATTCCGGTGCCTTGCCGGTGAGTTCGAGTTCCACCTCGGAATCCCTCCCGCCACGAAGGTAGAGCAGCGGGCCATGGGCGATGTCGCCCCGGCTGCGGCGCACGATCGTGTTCGAGCCGATCAGGTAGGCGCGCTCGCAGCCACGGGCGACGCAGTTTTCGATGACCGTCTTGGTTTTGGCATCGTCCTGCGCGCCGATCTCGAATCCCGCCCGCGTGTTGATTGCCGTGCAATTCACAAGCGTCACGCTTCCCGCGCCCCCATAGGTGCGGAACCCGTCCTCGGTCAGCGCCTTCACGTATCCCGGTGTGATCGCGTAGCGTCCGTCGCGGTTTTGATAGACGGACCGGAACCCCAGTTCGAATGCCGGGCCGGATTTGTCGGACAGCATCTCGTTGGTGGAACGCATCACGCCTTCCGCGTAGCAATCCTCCAGGCGGATGCCATCGCCCTGCTGGATGTAGAAGCAATGGCCGAACGCCCGGTTGAACACCTTGCAGCGTCGCAGCGTGGTGCCTGTCCCCAGAACCCGCACGCCGCCTTGCTTCGAGGTCGGAACCAGATTCGGGCGCCCCTTGCCGAGCAGGTCTCCGTAGCCGAACGGATAGGAGCCGCGAAGGCGGAGGGTCACATCCTCCAACGTGTTGCCCTCGCCATTGAGGCAGATCATGGTCGCACCGCCCTGCTTCCCGTCCTCGCAATCACTGCGGATCGAGAGCCCGGTGAGCTGGTCCCCTGGCTGGAGCCAGTGCCGGGCGGATTTAAGTTATGATGCGGTGGTTCGGGTGGCTGGTGGTTTCTGTTCGGTTGGTTCCGCCCTTGGAGGAAAGTTGTCCACAAGGTTCCGGCGCGAGAATGGGCCGGGACGAAGCTCGTCGGAGCGACGGGTTCTTGTGGGCAACTTTCCGGGGTTGGTTTTCATCTTTTCAGGCCGCTTCGGCAAGCGCGGGCTGCGGACGGTAGATCGACCAGGGCGTGGCGTATCCGAGCGCCTCGTGGATTCGCTCCCGGTTGTAGCCGGCCATCCACCGCCTGACGCCGGCCTCCAGCTGAGCCAGATTCCGGTAGTCCCGCAGATAGATGTCCTCGCATTTCAGGCTGCGCCACAGCCGCTCGATGAAAACGTTGTCCATCCAGCGCCCCTTGCCGTCCATGCTGACCCTCACACCGAGATCCTCCAGTGAGCCGGTCCAGTCCCGGCTGGTGAACTGGCAGCCCTGGTCGGTGTTGAAGATGTCGGGCACCTGCCCGGCGACCTCCACGGCTTCGGCAAGCGCCTCCAGGCAGAAACGCGTGTCGGCGGTGTTGGAGATCCGCCACGAGAGCACCGCGCGGCTTTTCCAGTCCATGATGGCAACGAGGTAGGCGAAGCCGCGGCCCATCGGGATGTAGGTGATGTCCGCGCACCAGACTTCGTCAGGCGCGGACACCTCCCGGTCCCGCAGCAGGTAGGGATACTTGCGGTGGGACTTGTCCGGAATGCTGGTGCGGGGCTTCGGCGTGACGGCGGCAATGCCCATGATCTCCATGAGACGCCTCACACGTTTGCGACCGATCTCCCAGCCGCGCTTGCGCAGCTCCACGGCAAGCTTGCGCTGGCCGTAAACCGGCCAGCGGGTGTGCAGCTCGTCGAGATCGCGCATGATGGCGCGGTCCTCGTCGTTGATCCGATCCTGCGGATCGAGGCGGTTGCGATTGACCCCAAGCATGGCGGCCTGTTTGCGGATGCTGAGCCGGGGATGGTTCTTCTCGATCATGGTCTTTCGTTCAGATCGATCCCCAGCTCCCCGCACTTTTTTTCGAGAAACTCCTTCTCGATGACCAGTTGTCCGACCTTGCGCTCCAGCCGTTCGCGGTCGCGCTCGGCCTTGCGCGCCTCATCGCCGCCCGTCTTCGCCGAGGCGAAGACCTCGGGCAGACGTTCCTGGAGTTCCTTCTTCCATTGGCTGACCTGCACGGGATGAATCCCTTCATCCTGCGCGATCTGGTTGACGGTTTTGATTTGCTTGAGCGCCTCGAGGGCCACCCGCGCCTTGAATTCGGCGCTGTGTGTTCTTCTCTTCTTTTTCACGGTTCTTCGGTTGGCTGATGCCACCCGAATCCTACCACATCATAACAAGCGCGCTGGCTCCGTTTGGCGGGACCGGCTCACGGTGATGGTGTTGTTCGATCCGGACACCACGAAGGTGCAGTGGTAGCCGCTCTTCGGCGCCTTGGCATAGAGCGCGGTATTCACCACGACTTCCGCGCCCTCGCAATCGATCCGGTTGCCGCTGCCGGTGAATGAAAAGAACGGCAGGACGGCGCGAGGGTCCGCCGGGTCCAACGCTTTCGCGATCTCGGAAAACCGCGCATCGGTTAGATAGTCGGCCATCATGTAGACACCCGGCTTCAAGCGGATGTGACGGCTATTGCCCGCAGAGACATTGGCAAGTTGGTCGATGCTCGCTACTTCAGTGACTTCGGCCTTTGACGCGGCCGCAAGTCCGAGCAGCGAGATGCCGATACATCTCATGAATTTGTCTGAATGTTGCAGCTTCCTCATTTGGGTGTGTTTTACCATCATGTTGGTTGCGGAATTGCGATCGTCATACAGGATGAAACAGGACGGACTTTCCGATTGTAGGGCCCTGCCAGATTTTGGACCGAGGAAGATTGTTTACACTGGTTAACATTGGGGGTGGGTGCAATTGCCCCAACGTATTTGCCCCTCTCGTCTTCACGATCTTGGATGACGTTTCGTCTCCTCTAGAGCCGAGAACCTCGGATTAAACGTCAGCGTGTACCGATCAGAGGAAACGCTCGTAGAATTCGAGTTTCCGCCCCCATACCAGGGAAGAAGACAGAAGCAGAAAAGGGCGGGTGGATTGTCAGATTCCGAAGACCGGTAATGTTTCTTTAACCCCTAGGCGGTGTTTGAAAACCTCACAATGAGCGAATCCAGTCGAGCGCTGCCGCCAGCAGGATGAAGTTGAAGTAGACCGTGGCGAGCTTGTCGTAGCGGGTCGCGATCCGACGCAGGCGCTTGATGCGTTGGAAGAAGTTCTCCACGTGGTGGCGCTTCCGGTAGTAGCCTTTGTGGAACGGTGCCGGCTCGAGGCAACCGGAGCGCCTCGGAATGCAACTGAAACTGCCGGACCGGCTCGCCGCCTGCCGGATCGCCTTGCTGTCGTATCCCTTGTCACAGACGATCCGCACTCCGCGAACGCCACCGACAAGATCCGGTCCGATTCTCGCATCGTTCACCTGCCCGGCTGTCAGGATGGCCTTCACCAGCCGCCCCTTGCCATCGACCATCGCATGAAGCTTGCTATTGGCTCCGCCGCGCGTGTGGCCGATCGCCTGCGCTTCCCTGCCACCACTGCCTCCGTGGGCGTCCTGGTGAACCTTCAGATGGCTCGCATCGACAAACCGCAGGACTCCCTGCTGATTCAGGGACAGGACCTCTATCGCCCGGTCCCAAACGCCCCTTTCACACCAGAGCCTCCATCGGGAATACACCGTCTGCCATGGTCCGAACATCTCGGGCAGTGCCCGCCAGGGGCAACCACTGCGAACGACGTAGATCATCGCCGTCGTCAACATCCTGTGGCAGGAGGGAGGGCGCCCACCACGCGCTGTACTGTTCACCCTGAGCGGAACCACGGGCTACGTTAATTTTTTTAGCGCCCTCCACAGCGCGTCGGAAATCTGGAAGTAGCTTCGGTGTCGTTTCATGCCGCACCAACCTAACGGCAAATCCCTGATCATCAAGCGCGAGAGGTTTTCAAACACCGCCTAGTTACCAGTGGCACTACTACGAATCTATACACTCTCTTCTGACATGCGAAATTTCACGCAAGTTTTTAAGAATGCCTCGTCAGCAGAATTTGTGTGAGCAAGGAGGTTCGGGAAGTTCTCCAAGATTATGATAGAGAACAAGTTTGAGCATCTCGAAGGAGCGGTGGCCAAAGCTGCGCGCAAGCGAGACGCGGGCCTTGTGGTTCATGCCCTCGACCATGGCGTTGGTGTATTGTCGCTTCGCCCGGAAATAGTTGAGGAGAAGATCCTCGTGCCTGCGCAACGTGCGGGCGACTTTCTTCATCGGTTCGATCTTCGAGCGCATGGCGCGGGTGGTCCACGCCTTGAGGTAGGCCGAAGCCCACGCGGGACTGCGGTAGCGCCAGAAGTTCCGGAAGCTTTCCTTCAACTCCCAGGCCCGCGAGGTCTGGTTGAGCGAAGCGAGCACGGCCTTGAGTTTCTCGCGCGCCCTGCCGCGCACCTTGGTGCCGCGTTTGAGCAGCAGGAAACGTCCGCCCTTGGCATCCTTGCGGGCCGCCTTGTCCTGCAGGCGCGACTGCTCGCCGCGGCGCACGGCGTCGAGCGCCTCGTTGAGGTGTTTGGCAACATGGAAGGGATCAAGCACGTTGAGGGCCGCCCCGCAGCGTTCCCGCACGACCTTGAGGAAGGGTTTCCACATGTCCGAACAGACCACCTTCAGTCCGCCAAGGAAACCGGCGTGGAGTTTTTCCAACTCGTCGAAACCCTCGCGCAGGGTGGCCTCGGTGCGGCTGCGCCCGATCCAGAGCAGGCGGCGCGAGCCGCGGTCGATCTGATAGACGAGCGTCAGGAAGTTGAGCGAGGTCTTGCCGCGGCCGTGGTGGAGTTCGTCGATGCCGACGGCGGTGACGCCGGAAAGCTCGCGGTGTTCGAGGCCCCAGGCGACCACCCATTCGACCGAGCGGCGCACGGCGTCCCAACTGGCACAGAAGATTTCGGCGGTTTGCTTCCAGGACAGCCGCCTGGCCCAACGGGCGAGGAAGTGCATGTAGGCGGCGGCGTAGGGGCTCTTGCCACGGCTCCACGGCATGGCCTCGACGGTGGGCCTGCCAGTCAGCGGGCAGACCACGCGGCGCGGCGCGTAGTGGAGGAACACGGCGATGTTCCAGAGCGGGACGAAGTGCCACCGGCGCTTGGCAAGCACGTCGTGGACGCGGCCGGGCCGGTTGCAACAGGAACAGCGGCGCTTGCGGCGGGGATCGGCGTCCAGATCGACATCGATGCGCGGGTTGGGTTCATCAAGGCGCTGGCGGACGGATTCCACGACAAAACCGGCAAGGTCTTGCACATGTCGGAGCAGTGTTTTAACGGTGAGTTGAATGGCGGTTGCGGGGTTGTTTGTCGTGTTGCAACTCCATCCAACGCCCGTGGCCGCCATTCGCAAGCTCGCTCGATTCGCAAACCCCGCCGGGTTTTGCCGCGCAAAACCCATGCCGGCCTCTTCGCGCGGCCCGCAGCCGCAGTCAAGCGGGCAGGCGATATAAATGCCGGACCAGCGTGGTCAGGCCGCAAAAAGTCCGAGTTTTATGCCGCCTGTCCGCTTGACGGTGGCGAGGAGCGGGCTTGGAACGCCGCAGCCCGGCCTAACATCCACACAGATTCCCCGGAAGAACCATTTAATTTTATTTGTGACTTGAGGAATAAACCTTTGTTTTTCTTTTGGTTTCTTCGTTTCTTTGATTTTAGTGTATTCTGTAAAACCAAATGTTTTTTAATGTTTCTTTGTTAATCCATAAAAAACTGTTGGAATACTTAAAATTTTCGTGAGATGCTTGTTACCATGAGTGATAATTCTAAAACACCACTTGTTTATTTGAACCCGGCGATGGGGCGTCTTGTTTTCGACGAGGATTCCAACAGCTATTTTGTCTCCCCCTTTTTCTCAATCGACCAGGCGGCTGCTTACCTGGGGGTGGGGGTTGCTACTGTCCGCACCTTGGTCCGGGACGGCATGTTGAGCAAGCGACATAGTGGTCAATTTCCGTACCACGTCGATGATCTTGCTGATTGCTCCTGCGCTATGAAGTTTACGACCCAGATAACAGACAAAGTTGTCCAACTGACAACCTCT
This sequence comes from Akkermansiaceae bacterium, assembly GCA_024233135.1. Classification (GTDB taxonomy): domain Bacteria; phylum Verrucomicrobiota; class Verrucomicrobiia; order Verrucomicrobiales; family Akkermansiaceae; genus Luteolibacter. The sequence continues at coordinate 50,755 of JACKPZ010000020.1, forward strand.
GGTGAAGCTCTTGCCTCTTGATTTTATGAAGATGGACGACGCGGAAAGCAACGGAACTGGAAAAATTTTGGATCTACCACACAAGCGCGACACCCTTCGATGTGGTGTGGGAGGTCTTGGGGACAGAAAAAAGTCCGAGCCTGTCCTGTATCGGGAAAGGCTCGTGGCTGCCACGGCTCTGAGCAAGCGGGATGACGGGAGGGTTTCCCTTATCGTCCCGGATGAGGTTTGGAGCCGTGGTTTGCTCACCATCGACCCCGGAGTCCATGGGGGTTACGCATTTACCGGGAAAGATCACGAACTTTACGTCCAACCCTTCGCTAAAGGGGGGTCTGCCGGGGCTTATCAACTTCTTCGTGAGAAGTTGATTCCAAACAGTGTGGTTGTAGTTGAAGCTGTTGGTCCGTCTGGAGGTATGTCCTCGGCTGCTAGTGTAGCCCGCCTTACAGATTGACCCTTATGAGCGATCTGCTATGTTCTTCGTATGAGAGTTGCTCCGGATGTGGAATTGACTGACATCGAGCGTGCCAAACTCGTGCGTATGAGTAAGGCGAGATCAAGTTCGAGTCGTTCCAAGGAGCGCGCGGAAATTATCCTGCTCGCCGCTGAGGGTTTGCAGAACCATGAGATAGCCCTGCGCCTCGGACAGGACAGGAAGAAGGTGGGTCGCTGGCGTTCGCGTTTCGCCGAAGGCGGGATTGAAGCCATTCTCAAGGACAAGACAAGACCGGGACGCATAGCTCCCATCCCGGCCGCCACCAGATCAAGGATCATCAAGCTGACGACAGAGAAGAAGCCCGAAGGCCACACCCACTGGAGCCGGACGACAATGGCGCGGGAAGTCGGAGTGAGCCCCTCCACAGTCGGGCGGGTTTGGGCGTCAGCCGGTCTCAAGCCCCACCGGATCAAGTCCTTCAAGCTTTCCAACGACAAGCGTTTCGAGGAGAAACTCGAAGACATCGTCGGGTTGTATCTGAGTCCGCCCGAGCACGCCATCGTTCTGTCCTGTGATGAGAAGAGCCAGATCCAGGCGCTGGACCGCACGCAGCCAGGGCTGCCGATCAAGAAGGGGCGGTGCGAGACGATGACTCATGACTACAAGCGCAACGGCACCACCTCGTTGTTCGCGGCTCTCAATGTCGCCAACGGTGAGGTCATCGGCACGTGCATGAAGAAGCACCGGCACCAGGAGTGGATCAAGTTCCTCAACCTGATCGACGGGACGACTCCAGGGGACAAGGAGATCCACATCATCTGCGACAACTACGCGACCCACAAACATGCGAAAGTCGTCGCCTGGCTGAAGCGGCATAAGCGCTTCCATGTTCATTTTACGCCTACCAGCGCATCGTGGCTAAACATGGTCGAGCGGTTCTTCCGCGATCTAACCGTCCAAGGGCTTCGGCGAGGTGCCTTTCGGGACGTGCCGGAACTCATCGAGGCGATCCAGAACTACCTGACTGCCCACAATGCCAACCCAAAGCCATTCGTTTGGACCGCCTCGGCGTGCGATATTCTCGAGAAGGTCAAACGCGGCCGGGCGAAACTCAATAAGACCCAGTCTGCTTGACGGACTACACTAGGAGGTTGCTTTCTGCGGGAGGCCCCTGAAGGAGCCATTGGATCGGACCGGAGGGCGGGGAAATGGGGGTTATTGCGCCAAGCCCCAAGGGCGGGCAACTGCCCGAGGCAGCCGCAAGGACGGGGAAAAGTGATCCGCAGGGTCGCGGGTGACTATTTTTTCACCTCCCCGCGGAACCGCACCTCGTCCCACCCCCTCACCCCCACCACCTCCAGGTACGGCTGCGCGGCTGCCGCGAAGCCCTCGGTCCCCAAGGCCCTGTAGAGGTGCCAGATCGGCTTGATGCCGTGTGGATCCTGCTGGTCATCGCCGAATTTCCGTAGTCCCAGTCTCAGGCCACCCTCGCCGCGATCATCCGCCCATAGGTGATATTGAAACGCGGTGACGGTGTCCAAGGTCGCGATCTTCTCCCACGCGTAGGCCATGCCCGCCGCCTGATCGCGCAGCGATTTCTCGGAGTAGTCCGGTGAGTTGAGCCCCTGCTCGGTGAGCTGGATCTCGCGCGGCCGGCCCCGGTAGCGCACCCGCTCCTGCCGCGCCCAAGCGTCGAGCACCTCGATGTTGCGATAGGTCAGATAGGGCGTCGCGAAATCGAAGCTCGCCTGCGAATCCTCCCAAGTCCGCGGATTGAAGATATCCTGCGGATAGGGATGGTGTGCGATCGCCCACGGGAAGTCCCCTTCCCGATGGCTGAATGATACCAAGTGTTCCATCAGATCCCGCCCCGCATAACCGCGGACATCCGCACGGCGGCCCCAGCAATGCTCCAAGGAAATCAGCGGCTTCGAATTCGCATCGTACTGCCGCGCGAGCAGGCAGGCCACACGCATGGATTTCTGATAGAGATCCATGTAACTGATATCGGTCTTCTGCCCCGCGCTGGCCCAGAAGAAGCCGCTGTTGATCTCGTTGTGCATGATCCAGTGATGCACACGGCCATATTCTCCATCTGGTCGGCTATAGCGCTCGGTCACAAAGTTCATCGCCGCCGCGTAGGCATTCACCCCGGTCTTGCTAGTGAAGTCCGGCAGTACGAAGCCCGCGCCCGGATCGGCCTCGGGATGCGCCGCCTCGCGAATCCAAGCGTTCTCAGGCGCGTTGCGGACCGGCGGCAGCAGAACGATCGCGGAAACCATCCACCCATTCTCCGCCGCGATCTTCATGTCCCGGTCATAGCGCGTCACCGCAGCATCATCCGCATACCAGGTTCTCCCGGCAAAAACATAGGGTGTGCGGCCCGGACCGGGCTCGGCGTGCAGCAGTTCGTTCAAAATGAAGTTAAGCGTCACGGACGCGATCCCCAGTTCCTGCATGTCCGAATGGTCGAAGGGGCAACCGCCGATGCCTTTCTTCGACCGAGGCGCCGCCGCCGGCAGATTCGCACGCGGAGTCTGCTCCTCCACATAGCGCATCGCCGAGAGCAGCTCAGGCACGCCATCCCTCATCCGCACCACGGCCCATCCCGAAAGCAGAGGCTCGCGATCTTCAACGGCCGCCCGCGAGATGCTCACTTTGAAATTCCCTGCATCATCCGCATCCAGTCCATGCAGGCTCGCGGGAGTCTTGAGAGCGGTCACATCTTCCCACATCGGCACCTCGGCGAGCTGGCAAGCGCGGCCTGCATTGCCCAGCTTCCCTTCCACCGTGATCATCCCGGCACTGGCGCTTACCTTCGTGATCTCGGCGGGAAACTCCTTGGAAAAGTAAGCCCTCAGACGCTCTGCATGCGCCGCATCCGCCTCAAGCCGTGCTGTGCGCGTGGCCGCCAAGCGGACCTCTTGCTCGGTCGCCGCGCGTGCCCGGGGATTTCTCAGCCTTGCCACCACCCCGGGCCCTTGGCCGAGTGTCAGACGCATCGAAGTCACCGGTCCCTGCGGCTTCTCCAATGTTTCTCTCAGATCTACCGCGAACTCGCCCCAGCCCTCCCGGCGCCCCATGTCCACCGTGATCATGTGGGGCACATCGATCGCAGGCCCCACGAAAACCAAGGTCCGGCCCACTCCGGTGGCACTGAAGTATTCCAGCGAGAGCATCGGCGTGGCCTGCAAATCGAGCGCACTGCCATCCGTCTTGAGAAGCAGGTAAGGATCGGCACCCGTGGTGCGCACTTCCCACTCTCCGTTCCCCAGATCGCTGAGCTGCAGGTCATTCGTGCTCTGCGGATCAGGAATCAGCCGCAGTTCCCCTGCCGTGAGCAGGGAGGAAAAAAACAAAAGAAACAGGGCGGCGAAAGAGCGGACCATGGCGGCCCACCCATACGCGCCCTCTCCCGGAATGTTGCAGCCTTAGCGCGGCGTCTCCGCCGTTGGGATGGCTGCCGGAGTGGTGGCGGGCCAGGACAAGGTCGAGGATGAGGCACCCTCCGAAATTGTCTTGTTCCCCCCGCCCAGCACGAAGGTGATCGGATTGAAGCTCGGTAGCGGCGCGAAGAAAGAGGCCCCGTCGAAACTGCTTGAGGCCGGCACCGTCTGCGAAAACGTGCCCCCATTCGGCAGGACATACGTGTAGGTCTGCTCGTAGGCACCGCTCGCGCGGAGGTGGAAGGCGGAGAAGCTGCCATTCCCCCGCATGGTCCCGGAGTTCGTGAGCATGTGACCTTCGGGCACATGGTCGCTCACGAGATCGAAGGACTTCATGGTGGATCCCCCGTGGTAGCTCAGGGTCACCCCCTCCATCGGGCTGTATGTGCCCGCGGCGCTCATCGTACCTGTGCAGTCGGCGATGCACCAGAAGCTCGTATTCTGATAGAGCACCGGTGCCTCCGGATAGATCCGCTCGCCGCGCAGATCCGCGCGGAATTTCACGTTCATCACCATCTTCTCGCTGAGGCTCCCCGCCTCGTTGAAGTTCCAGGTAAAAGGCACCGTCCACTCCGTGATCGGAACCTCATTACTAAAAGCATCGTAGACGAAGCCCCGGCTCACCACCACCTGCACGCTGCCAACCGGCGCCGGATTCGGCACCCGCACGTAAATCCGATCTGCACCCTCCCACCTCAGCACCGGCAGAATTTGCCCGCCCCAGATCACATTCCGCTGACCAACCCCCATTTCCCCGCCCTCCGGTCCGATCCAATGGCTCCTTCAGGGGCCTCCCGCAGAAAGCAACCTCCTAGCAGCCACCGGAGTCTGTGTGAGGATTTCATTGCAGACCGCCTGGGTGGCGATCGTCACCATGTTCTGGCCGGACGCGTCGCCGGTGGTGAACTCGAAGTTGAGATAGACGTGGTTGCCCTCGACCGTGCAACCGAGGTCCACCAGGCGGCCGTGGGCGGTGGTGCTTTCGGCGATGCGCTTGAAATCGTCGAACCGTTCCACCGCCCAGGCAATGAACCGGCAGGCGTCGGCGGCGGTTTCGAACACGAATCCCGGCGCGCGGCTCAGGCTTTCGTAAAGCACCAGCGCCGTGCAACCGCCCGCCGCGGTGAGCAGGCGGCAGCCGCGGTGATAACTCGCCACCAGCGCCGCCTCGGTGGTGGCCAGCGGGATCGGATAGTCGCCCTTGGCCGCCATGCCGTTCACGCGCAGCGGTCCCGCCAGGCCGATGGGCATCCTCAGCAGCCCGATGGCATTCTCGATGTTGCCCTGATAGAGGGCGATGTCCTCCGGCACGCGGTCGAGCAGGATTTCCCTCAGCGCGGCATCGCCGCCGATTTCGTCCCACAGCTCGCGGGCCCGGTCCGCGGTGACTTTCGCGCTGCCGCGCGGGACATCGGGCAACGCGCGGGTGTCGGATCTCAGGCGCTCCGCCACCTGTTCGATTCCCTCGCCGGCGAGCATTCGCGCGACGTGTTCCCGGGTGAGCCCGCATTTGCCGTGCATGAACGGAGAATCACGGGCCGGAGAAATGGCGTCAACTTGGAATCCCGCTCCGCATATCCCGCCACAACGCCTGCGCGGTTTGGTCCCCGGCGGTGGTTTTTCAACCCGGGAATCGCTTCGAAACCTCTTGAAGCGTCGGGATATTTTCGATACTCGGGACGATGCCATGGCTCGGAAAATTCCGTTTCGACATGAAGTTTCCGATCGATGACGCGGTTTCCCCCTCCGCTCCGCGCCATCCGGCGATGGATGATCCGAACCCAAAACCCCAACCCATACCGCCATGAACATCAAACCGCTCCGCACAATGGCCCTGACTTGGTTAGCCGTCGCGCCATTGTCCGCAACCGCCCAGCAATTCGAGTTGCTCGGCGGGACCGTCAACGGTGTCGAGGTGAATACCTTCGCCGCCGTCAGCCGCAATGTGGCGACCGGCGATCCATGCGAGCCTTTCCGCCCCGGCCCGATCGTGACCGAGCGTGTGGACAGCACCACCAATCCGCCGCTCGCGGGATTTCTCCAGAACATCCCCAATCTCGCCGACCCCAACCAATCGTGGGATTTGTTCTATCAACACAACCTGACCGCCCGCGCCCGCGGGTTCCGGCGGGTCAGCAGCCAGGGAACCTGCGATTGTTTCATCTTCTCGTCCTCCACCCACGAGACCTTCTCGCAGGGCATGAGTTTCATCGGCTCCCATGTGGACAGCGGCGGCGCACTGTTCGCGCAGTGGCGGAACCTCTCGAAGAGCGTGACTCACAACACCGACCACTCCGGTCGCGGGGATGCCGATTCGGTCAACGATTTCACGATCGATTTCCGCATCATCGGTCTTCCGGATAACACGCCGGTCACGGTATATCACCGCTACAACACCACCGCGCTCGGATGGAGCCGTCATGAGAATGGCGGCGAGGACCCGATCCTGCTCCGGCTCGGCAGCCTCAGTCTGGCCGGCAACAGCCTGATTCCGCCGGGGACGAATCCGAACGGCCACGCGCTCTACAATATCGACGGCCAGACGAGCCTCCTCGCCGGCCAGACCTACACGCTCGCCTTTTCGGCGGAGACGCGTGCGGAAATCGCCGCACTCAACGCCGACAACGGCGGCATCTGCATCGATACCTTCAAGGATCTCGCCTGGGCGCAGTTCATGGGGAAAATCCTGCTGGATTTCTCGCCGCCATCCACACCGCTGCCGGGTTCGCCCGCGGCGGGAAATTGCGATTACGCGCTGGTCTGGTCATTGGACATCGGCTCGGCAAAAGAGTTCTCGTCAGGCGGCATACTCGATCCCGGCGACCTCTATCCGCAAGGTTACAGCGGCGGTCTGCTCGGCTCGTTTTTCCGCGACGACGCGACATGGTTCGGCGGCCCCGATCCGCATCCCGATCCGCTCACTCCCGGCAGCGAGGCTCCGGTGGCGTCATCGATCCCGATCGCCACGGTGCGCGACGTGTTTTTCAATCTCGACGGTGCGGCTTTCCTCGGTTTCGACCTCCGGAACCACAGCTTCGGTCCCGGGCAGCCCGCGATCACCCGTGACGCGCTCATCACTGCCGGTGAAAACCTCGCCGGCATCCTGCCACCGGAGTTCATGCTGATCTCCTACGCCGACAGCAGCGACCGGGCCTACACCGCGCAGCCCGGTGGAGCGCCCGTCAACAGCAATGGGATCGGCGGGCCGCGCGGCACCAGCCCGGCCAAGGACGAATTGCTGCAAGTGGAAATCCTTCCTTATGCCGGCTCGTCCAGCGTGATCGATCCGCAGTTCTCCGAAGTGGAAGTGGATGCCGTGCTCGGGCCGAATCCGGACCTTGCAATCAGTGACAACAACGACGTCAACGCGCTGGCCACCGTTCGTGACGATCCCGCTTATGCCGGCGCGGCGGACTTTCTCTATCTAACCGCATCCACCGAGGCCCGCTTCGGTCTCGATCCGGGCGTGGTTTACGTGCCCGCCAGCGGTGCGACCGGCGCGCTGGCCGCAGTGATCACGCCCGACGATCTGGGCATCCGGTGGGGGACCGATCTCAATGCCTTGGAGTTCACCTGGCTCACCGATCCGGCTACCGGCGAGGCATCGCTCGCACTGCTCTTCAGCGTGGCGCGCGATGTGCGCGAGACACCGGAGGACGAATCCGGCGGGCTCGCGCCGGAGCAGGTTTACGCGTCATTTCTCAACGGTTCGAACTTCTCATTCTCGGGCATCCGCGGCGACACCGACATCGACGCCATCGCCCTCATTCCGTGCCAGACCGGCTCGCCGCCGCTGATCGCCACCGACACGCTGCCCGACGCCCGCGTTTGCAGTTACTATTCCCAATACCTGCTGGCCAGCGGTGGCTTCGGCTCGGTGTTCAACTGGGTCGTGAGCGGTGGCGCCCTGCCTCCCGGCCTCATCCTCGATCCCGAGAGCGGGCAAATCTCGGGCACGCCCGCCGCGGCCGGGAGTTTCGATTTCACCGTCACCCTGCAAAGCCCCGGCTTCAGTGCGGTGGACAAGGACTTCACCCTGACCGTAAATCCACAACCCGGACCGCTCGGCATCGCCACGACCAATCTGGCGATCGGCAACAACGGGCAATGGTATGGCGACCGGATCGTGGCGGAAAACGCCTGCGAACCCGCCACCTTCCGGATCGCCGGCGGCTTGTTGCCCGACGGGCTCATGCTCGATGCGGTGACCGGTCTGATCAGCGGCGTGCCGACGCAAGATGGCAACTTCGGCTTCGACATCACCGTGCGCGACAGCGCGGGCAACGAGGCCACCGCGTCCCTGAGCATCATCATCTTCGGACCGCCGCCCGCCGACATCCGGCTCGATCCCGCGGTGTTTCCGCCCGTGGATGACGGCGACCCGGTAGCCATCAATCTCCAGGCGACGGGTGGATCGCCGCCCTATCAGTTCTTCGCCGCCTCGGCGCTGCCGCCGGGATACACGCTGGTCGGCACTACCTTGAGCGGCACGGCCAGCGGCGCGAACACGCTCACGGCCATCGATCTGAGCATCTACGACAGCCAGTTCAGATCGGGAAATGACACGCTCTATTTTCTCGTCGGCCCGAATCCGCCCGGCGGTCCGCAACTCGCCCTGCCGCCTTCGCTCGACTGGAGCGTGGGCGAGTCGGTTTCCGTGCTGCCGACGGTTTCCGGCGGCGTGCCGCCCTATCAATTCCAAGTGGCGCACGGTTCGCCGCCGACAGGTCTCGGCATCCATCCGGCCAGCGGCGAACTCGCCGGCACCGCCATCTATCCCGGCTCAGGCATCGTGCCCTGGCAGGTCACGGATTCCAACGGCGAGTCCGGATTCGCCCTCGTTCCCTTCACCATCTGGCCGTCCTTCCCGGGTGGCTATCCGGCATGGAAGGTGTTTCACGGAGTCGCTTCGGACAGCGAAAGCATCGATGGCGACGACTACGCGGCGATGGTGGAATACTTCTTCGGGCTGCATCCCAACCAGCGCGACCAACCCGGTTTGTTCCGGCTTGTACCCGCTCCGTCCGGAACATGGCGTGTCGATTTCCCGTCAGCCGGTGTGCCCGATGTCAGTGGCCGCCTGCTGCGCTACGACAGCGCCGGCGATCAGTGGCTTCCACTCCAGTCCAACCCGTTCGATCCCGCGGGTGTTCCCCGTGAACTGATCCGCTTGCGCACCGAATACTGAACATGTCAAAACCGCTCCGCATATCCTGCCACAACGCCTGCGCGGTTTTGCGCAGGCGATGCGGAGTCGGTGCTGGACACGCATGCGATCTTTCCCGGGCCGATGGCAGCGCCCAAGCAACCGAACCTCGTATCCGTCACGACCATCAATCCGGATGGATCGAGGTATTTCCTGCATCCGTCGGATGTGCGCGGGCGCTGGAACATCGCGCGGCGGTTGGTGGGCGTTCTGCTCATCGCGATCTACGTGCTGCTGCCGTGGATCCCGATCAATGGCGCGCCGGCCGTGTTCCTGGATGTGGAAAACCGGATGTTCCATTTGTTCGGGCTGACGCTGGTGCCGCAGGACCTGTGGGTGATGTTCTTCGCGGTCAGCGGACTGGGTTTCGGGCTGTTTTTCGTCACCTCGCTGCTGGGACGGATCTGGTGCGGCTGGGCCTGCCCCTATACGGTGTTCCTCGATCAACCCCCATTTCCCCGCCCTCCGGTCCGATCCAATGGCTCCTTCAGGGGCCTCCCGCAGAAAGCAACCTCCTAGCAGCCAACGCTTCGGCCTCAAGGACGGCTACAGCCGCACGCTCGAGGAAGTCGGCCGCCAGTTCCAGGTCACCCGCGAGCGCATCCGCCAGATCGAGGCCAAGGCACTGAGGAAAATGCGCCACCCCACCCGCATCCGGAAGCTCGAAGGCTTCATCGAATTGCCGGGAGCGTGAATCCGTGGCGGCAAACCCGCGGGGAGCGTTTGCGACACATACCAGAAAGTGAAGCGCATCCGTTTGGCCGAAGGGAATCCCAAGCGCCAAGCCAATCACGCCGTGTCGGTGACGCAAACCACCGCCACAGGAATCCGTTGTGCGCCGGATGATGAAGGATTTGACGTAGTATCGCTGGAACGTCCAGATCTCGCGTTGAACTAGGCGTTTGCGGGATGGCGAACTCGTTCGTATCATGAACGATCGCGCGCTGCGCCTCAAACGCAGCGACAGATACGCATCGCTGCGGGCGACCAGCGCCGGGCTTCCCGGGATCATCGCCGGAATCCTTCGGAGAATCTTTCGCAAAATAACGGTAAACCCGACACGTCCGAGCGGCCGTATGCAAACGTGACGGACTCAAAAGCGAAGCGGCGTCCGCAGATTCATATCGCCAGATCCCTATGAAACAACTCGACCATTCGGGGCGGCACGACTGCCGGCCACAGCGCATCCGCAGGCAGCGGCCACACAAGGTTTCGCCCTGGCGGCGGAGTGGATTCACCTTGGTCGAAGTGCTGGTGACCGTGTCGATCATCATCGTGCTCGCGGCACTGGCGACCCTCGGTCTCCGGTCGCTGAAGAAATCGGCCAATTCTGCGAAATGCATGGGGAACCTGAGGAACCTCGCGGTGGCCGCGGTGACCGCTTCGGTCGAAAACAACGGCAAGTTTCCGGCGATGAGGGTCTTCCCGTGGGAACCCGACGGCTACCTCGCCGGCCCTGACTCCGGGTTTTATTCCGAGGCCAAACCCCTGTCGATCGGCGAGGTCCTGGGTCCTCACCTTGGCTTCGAACCGATATCGACAATGGACATCGATCCCGAGCGGATGCCCGAGGTTTTCCAATGCCCCTTCGCGATGCGCAACACCAGCAAGGAGTGGATCAACAGGTTCGGTGCCTATCGCTACAACTACTATGCCATCGGGCGCTCCCCCTCGCCGGCGGGGGCGATGCTCTTCATCGACACCTGCTGGAACGACTGGCCGAGGGAAGATTTCTCCCATCAGGAGCCCGCCGGGCTGAATGTCGCCTACGCCGACGGGCACGTCGCGTTCATGAACTACGCCGAATACATGAAAGTCAACCCCGCGGCTTCGGAGGAGAAAAACAACTGGCTTTTCACGCAGGGCTGGTTGGATTGAGGGATAACCCGTTTTGCGGAAACGCCATTTGCATGTAAATGAATGAGAATGACGACAAGGAGTTCGTGCGGCAGTTGACGCTGCATCAAACGGCGATACTCGCATACCTCCGCTCGTTGATGCCGGGGTGTTCGGGGGCTCAGGACGTGCTGCAGGAAACCAATATCAAGCTGTGGGAGAAGAAGGACGATTTCACTCCCGGGACGAATTTCAAAAGCTGGGCTTTCGCCGTCGCCAGATTCGAAATGCTGGGCCAGCGCCGGCGCCTTCAACGGAAGGGCTGGCTGGTCTTCAGTGACAGCGTCGCAGAACAACTCGCCGACGATCTGACCGAACAGGAAAGCGAGCATGAAACCGAGCTTCAGGCGCTTGACCGTTGCCTCGAGAAACTCAGCCCCCATGATCTCGACTTGGTCCGCACCCGCTACGCGAGCGATCGCGGGCTCGATGACTATGCCCGCAGCCTCAGCCGGAGTTCCGGCACCATGAAGGCCAGGCTCTTCAAGATACGGGCGGCGTTGAGACGCTGCGTCGAAAGCTCGCTTGCTGGAAAGGAGGTCATGCCATGAACCTTCGCGATGATGAGACCACGATCCAAAACCTGTTGGACGGAAAGCTCGGCGAGGCCGAGTTCATCCGCATTGAGCAACGCCTTGCCGAGGATGCCGGCTTCCGGAGCCTGTATCTCAGTTATGCAAAATCACATCATCTGCTGATCGAACGGTTCGAGGCGTCGGGCATCCAGGCATGCGTGGCTTCGCCAGGGCCGATCGTGCTGTGCCGGAGGCGGATGGCCATGGCGCTCGCGGCGGTGCTGACGGCGCTCGCAACCGCGGGCGCTCTATTCCAAGTCTTGAAAAAGGAGCCATCCGCACAATTAGTGTTCGGCCCCGAAACCGGAGCCCGTCTCGACCACCCGGAGGGCAAGGCCGGCGGGGACCGCATGTGGCCCGGCTCATCGCTGGAGCTGGACCGGGGCTCGATCTCGTTGGTCATGCCCAGCGGAGTGCGCGGATACATCGAAGGTCCCGGCAGGCTTGAGATGGAGTCCCCCACCAAGCTGGTCCTGCGATCCGGGCGGGCTTGGTTCGACGTGCCGGAAGGGGCGGAAGGATTTGTCTGCGCCACCGAGTCGCTTTTCGTCGAAGATCTGGGAACGCAGTTCGGAGTCATCGCGGACCCCGGCCGCCCGGAGCAGGTCCACGTCCTGAAAGGCAAAGTGCGCCTCCACCCGTTGAACCATCCGTCCGACACGCGCCAGCTTGTCACTGGAGAGGGAACGGAATGGATTCACAACGAACTTGCGAATGCCGAGGGACCGGTGGCGTTTTCCAACGCGTTTCCTAGCAAAGTGGTGGTTTTCTCGGACAGTTTCAGCGATCCAGATGGCACCCCCCTGCATGGCAAGGCACCGGAAGCCGGCGCCGGTCCATGGACGCTCACCCGCGGCGAGATGACCGTGCGCGATGGACACATCGACACCCGCGGGCAACGGCGCAACGCCGCGTTCGCCCCGCTGCTCGAACCGCGCCTCGACGATCTTACACATATCATGCTCATGACCATCGAGGCCAAGGGACCCGGCGACGAAGGCTGGGCCGGGGTCAGCCTCTACACCGGTGACGTGGAACGGATTTTCGTCGGCGACCCGAACGGGCCGGTCGGCGACTGGGCCTTGCACCCCGCCGGGGCGGAGACGATCTACGCCTGCCCGCTGTTGTCAGGGAAAAGCACGGTGACCCTGCGCTATAACTACCGCAACGGCCATGTGGAACTCTTCGAGGGCAGCACAACCACCGGAACCCCGCTGGTCTCGCAATGGATCGCGCCCGGCCTCGCCTTCGATCGCATCCGCATCGCCAACGGCAGCCAGCTCGACGCCATCCTCGACGCGGGAGGCAACGAGGCGGAGGTCAAGATGTATGATACCATCAACGTCCGCAGCAACATCTCGGTCAGGAATATCCGGGTCAGCGTCCTTTCGGCCGCGGTCGCAAGCGCCGGGTCCCGGTGAGCCTGCCATTCAAAATCGAATCATCGCAACGCTCCGATAGCCACAAAACCAAACAACAACAATCATCATGAAGACTCCAATGCGTAAGACCTTCGCCGCAGCACCGGTCGGCCTGGCCCTTGCCATCCTTTGCTCCGGACAGGCTCGCGCCGCCGCCCCCTTTACCGAAACCGCCGGCCATCCCTATTACGACAGCGGCTGGGAGTTCGGCAGCTCGCAGCCGGACCACTTCGGCTGGTTCACTTCGACATCCGTCACCGAACCCGGAGTTGCGGGTCGTTTCCTCGGGGACTCGACCAACCTCGCCGGAGGTGCGGGCGGCGATATCAACTCGGACGGTGAGGCATGGGGCATGTTCGGCCAGTACGGCGGGGAGGGCGGCACCGGAGAATCCTATGCCTTCGGATTCCTCAAGGACGGTGCGGGAAACGACGCCGCGCTGAGCGTCGGCCAGACGCTGTCGGTGGACATCGCCGTCAATTTCCGCAACGGCTTCAAGGGATTCGCGGCCCGCGACACCAGTGAGGCTGAGGTGCTCACCTTCAACATCGGCGGTGACGATTATGTGGTTTCCAACGCGGAAACCGGCAATGGATCGATCGGAAGCGACTACCATGCCAACACCGTCTTCCGGATCGCGCTCACCCAGACCAGCGAAAGCGGCGGCACCTGGACCATCACCCGAAGCGGAGGCATCTCGGATTCGGATTCCGGAACCTTCAGCGGCGAGATCACCAGCTTCAAGTTATACGTCGGCCAGACGGAAGGCGGCTCCGAGAACGACCTGTTTGTCAATAACGTGAGCGTTACCGACGCTCCCGGCGAGACGGCGGTGATCACCAATGTCGAGATTCTGGAAGACGGTTCGTTGCAGCTGGATTTCACCGCTCCCGCAGGTGGCACCTACCCGGTGCGCGCCAATACGGATCTGGATGTGCCCGTCAGCACCTGGACCGAAGTGGGAACGGCTAGCGAGACGTCTCCCGGACAGTTCCAGTTCATCGACATGGACGCACCCGAGCATGCCCGCCGCTTCTATGTGGTGGAGACTCCTGCCGAATGAGATGACCCGGCCTAAAAACGATCAACCATGTTCCATATGAAAAATACCTTCACATCAAAGACCCTCGTGTGTTCCGCGATCGCGGCGGCCGGATTCGCCCTTTCCGCCACGAATGCCCGCTCGGCGGCCGTGTTCACCGAAACCGCCGGCGATTCGTTCTATGACAGCGGATGGAGCGGCGGCAGCTCCCAGCCCGCCAACTTCGGGTGGTTCCTCGCCACCACCACGACGGACCCCGGCTTCGCAGGTCACTTCATGGGGGATTCAACGACCCTCGCCGGCGAGTCGGGCGGGGGCGACATCAACACCGTCGGAAGATCCTGGGGCATGTTCGCTGGGAGCGGCGGCTCGGGTTTCGGACAGTCGGACGCCTACGGATTCCTCAAGGATGGCTCGGGAAATGACGCGGCGCTGAGCCTCGGGCAGACTCTCTCGCTCGATCTGGCCGTCAATTTCCGCAATGGCTACAAGGGTGTGGCCATGCGCGATGCCGGCGGGGCCGAGTTGTTCACCTTCAACATCGGCGGGGACGACTATCAGGTTCTGAACGCCACAACTGGAAGCGGATCGATCGGCAGCGACTACAACGCCAACACGGTGTTTCACGTCGCGGTGACCCAGACGAGCGCCGGCGGCGGGACGTGGGAAATCACCCGCAGCGGAGGCATCAGCGACTACGACACCGGGACCTACAGCGGACTCATTGCCAACTTCAAGTTGTATGTGGGCCAGACCGACGGCGGAGATGCCAACAATCTCATGGTAAACAACGTCAGCGTCGTCCCGGAACCGGGTGCGGCAGGTCTCCTGCTCATCGGGAGCGGGCTGCTTCTCTTCCGCCGCAACCGGCGCTGACCACTCCTAATACAATCATGGCTTCGATGGCTTCGATGAAACCGCTCCTGAGCATTCTTTTCCTCGCCTGCATGCCGGTCATGGGCGAGCAGGTGGACAGCGACCGGGCCGACCGCGAGGCCTACAAGGATGGCTGGGCCGACGGTGACGACGGCTCCTCCTCCCCCGCCTCGCTCGGCGGCTGGGTGCTGGGCGAGAATGCCAAGGAGCCAAACATCGCCATCGCAAGCTCCAGCGGGCTTGGAACCGGCAAGACCGATATCGACACCGGCGGCGTCGCCTTCAAACTGCACGATCCCACCGGTGGCAACGTGGATGTGTTCCGCTTCATCGATCCCACTGGGCTGGAAAATGGCGAATCCCTCGCGATCGACCTCGCCGTGAATTTCCGCGGAGGATACAAGGGCATCGACGCCCGCGACGGCGATGGCAAGACGGTCTTCAACTTCAACATCGGCGGTGACGACCACGTGGTCGACAAGGCCACCACCGGGAATGGATCGATCGGAAACACATATGCTGCGCACACCACGTTCGTCGTCACCTTCAAACAGGATGACGAACGTGGAGGAACCTGGACCGTCGTCCGCGGCGGAGGCGTCACCGCCACGGCCTCGGGCAGGTATTCCGGACGGATCCGCAGCCTCAAGATCTACAATGGCGGGCAGGGAGCCGAACCGGAAAACGCGCTCTATTTCAACAATCTGCGGGTTCTGCCGGCTTCGGAGTGATGTGGTCTCACCCTCATCCGCCGCGCGTCATCCATGCCATGCTCCGGCTGGCCACCCCGTTCTTGCTTGCTGCGGTCTTCGTTTCCTGTGATCGCCGGGATCCGTCCGCCGCGACCGGAGCGGGACATGTCTATCTCGTCGATGACTATCCCGGAAAAGATGATCGCGAGAAGATCAACAACGCGCTGGCCGCGATGGAAGACATCGAGGGCGGGAAGATCCTGCGCTTCGCCAAACGCGAGTACCTGGTGCGGCCCGCCTCGAAGGACAGCTTCGAACCCGTCCTCGCAGGTGCGAACGTCAGCAACCTTACGATTGACGGAGGCGGCGCGACATGGGTCGCCCTGGACGGCCTGGATTGTCGCAAGGGGTATTTCTTCCGGATTCGGAACTTCAAGGATCTGTCAGTTAAAAACCTGACGCTCACCTATCGGCCGGCGCCCATTGTCCAAGGCAGGATCGTCAGCGTGAATCAGGCTGAGAACCGCACCACGATCTCTCTCGATCCTTCGTTCGATGATGTCACATCCCTCGCGCAAACCCCCATGTCCAAACTCTGGTGCCGGGTGGGGCAGAACGGAAACGCGCATTGGCCCAAGCAGGGAAACCCTTCGTGGATGGATGTTGGAGTCGACGACTCCGGCAGGATGATCGCCGAGCCGGCCGGGCCGGGCCGCGTGACTGTCAGGGCCGGCTTTTTCGATCGCTCGCTCACCCTCGGCGGCGAGTTCAACTGGCAGCCCGGGGATCCCATGGTGATCTGGAAACGCGGCGCGCAGGACGGCCTCTGCTTTGAGCAGGGAAGCGGACTGTCGATCGCCAACGTCCGCGTGGAGGCCGCCCTGCACTATGCCATCAAGCTCCGGGGAGTGATCGGCGCGGCCGTCACGGAATGCCATGTCGCCCCCCCGGCCGGAGCGATGATTTCCAGCAGCGCGGACGGGATCGACGTGCAGCAGTCGAAAGATGTCGTCATCGAAAGGTGTTTCCTCGTCGCCACCGGGGACGATGCGATTTCGTTCCTCAACCACGGCCACGGTGACAACGGACAATTGTTCGAAACCCGCTTCGGCCCGCCTTATCCCGATACCAATGAGAATGTCGTGGTCCGCGATAATCTGATAGAGGGTGGAAACCGCAACGCCATCCTCCTCCTCGCCTCCAAGGCGGAGATCTCGGGCAACATCATCCGGCACACGCGGCAATATGGCGTCAAGTTCACCGGTGACGACACCCGCATTGTCAACAACCGGCTTACGGAACTGGGCTCCTTCACCGCCTATCGCCACATCACCGACGAACTCGATACCGGCGTCATCTGTTCCGATGAATGGACTCAACATGGCGCCTCCATCCGCGGCAACGTGATCGAGGACTGGCACCACATGCCCGCCGTCCTGCTCAAGTCGGTCACCAACGCCAGAGTGTCTGACAACACCTTCGTGATGAGCGACCCTCAACGGGTGAGCGAAACCCCATTCAATCCATATCTGAAAACCACGCCTGCGATCTGCGTGACGAGGGGGCACCTCAAGAATGAGGCGGTCCAAAGTTCCAACATCGCGATCGATGGCAATGTCTTCCGGTCGGGCGGAGCGTGGCGCGACGCCGCGGAGGCGCTCGTCATCCATGGATCGCATCATCGGATCGAGGCGAAAAACAATTCGAACCACACGATTTCCTCTGATGATTCTCTTCCGGACTCCAATTGATTCTACTCCCGCGCTGATTGTTGCCGCCCTGATGACAACCGGGGTCGTGGCGCAACCCTCGGGCTCCTCCCGCTTCACCGACGGCGACCTCCATTCCACCATGACGGCCGTCGAGGCGGACAAGCTGCGGACCTACACGCTCACCACCAATGCGGAGTTGCGCGATGATAAGCCACCCGGCAAGCGGATCACCTTTGCCGAAAAGGGCGGTCATGCCCGCCTGCGCACGGGCGACCTGATGTTCGACGGCCTCTATGCCATGGCGGTGCACGAAGCCCTCCAGAACTCGGTGGCCGAAGTCAGGGACGCCGCTTATGGCAACGGCGAACCCACGAAATTGGAGGCGTTCCAGACCGGCGAACTCTGGTCCTACGTCTGGACACGGGACATCGCCTATTCCGCACACCTCGCCCTCGCCGCTTTCGATCCGGAGCGCGCGATCAATTCGCTGTTGTTCAAGACCTCACGCCTCAAGCCTTCTGTTAGCGGCGGCTTCACGAACCAGATCATCCAGGACACCGGCTCCGGCGGCAGTTATCCTGTGTCCACCGACCGCATGGTATGGATCCTCGGTATCAACGAGGCGTTGAAATACATCCCCGAACCCCGGCGCTCGCAGCTCCTCGAACCCTGTTATGAAATCCTGCGGGACACCATCGAGCACGACCGCCGGGTCATCTACGACCCCGATGACGGACTTTACCGCGGCGAGCAGTCCTTTCTCGACTGGCGGGAGCAAAGCTATCCGGGTTGGACGAAGGACAACGTGGTCGCGATCGCCGCGTCGAAATCGCTTTCGGTAAACGTGGCGTATGAGTTCGCCCTGCGGACCGCCGCCGAATATGCGGAGCGACTGGGTCAGCGGGACGAGCGCGATCGTTTCACCGGGTGGGCCGAAGCGCTCCGCGAGGCCGTCAACCGCGGATTCCACGATCCGGATTCAGGACTCTACAGCACGCTCCTTCTCACGAATCCGGCCCATGCGGCCCGGACGAACCGCTACGATCTGCTAGGTTCGTCGCTCGCCATCTTGCTGGATACCATCGACGAGCCGCGCGCCGCCGCGATGTTGAGAGCCTATCCCTGCGGCCCTTACGGACCGCCGGTCGTCTGGCCGCAGGACCCCGTGGCGCCGATCTATCACAACCA
The DNA here is from genome assembly GCA_024233135.1 of Akkermansiaceae bacterium. Classification (GTDB taxonomy): domain Bacteria; phylum Verrucomicrobiota; class Verrucomicrobiia; order Verrucomicrobiales; family Akkermansiaceae; genus Luteolibacter. The sequence goes on from JACKPZ010000020.1 coordinate 69,245, forward strand.
GGCGATCTGGCCCTTCGTGACCGCCTACTGGACCAAGGCCGGCCGCCGCGCCGGATCCGTGGATGTCGTGGAGCGTGGCATCCGCTCGCTGGTGCGCGGGGCGGCATTGAATCTCTCGAACATGGAAAACTTCGACTTCGCGAGCGGACAAGCCTGGGCCGATGCCGGAACCCGGAGCGGTCCGGTGATCAACTCGCGCCGCCAGCTCTGGTCGGTGGCGGGTTATCTCTCCATGGTGCAGGATGTGCTCTTCGGTCTGGAAACTTCATGGGATGGCATCCGTTTCCGGCCCTTTGTGACGGAAGGCATCCGGTCAGAGATGTTCGCTAACAGCAAACTGCTGGAGCTCGACGGCTTCCGGTATCAGGGGAAACACCTCCAGGTGCGCGTCCATCTTCCGCCGCCCGGGACGAAGGGCGAGGGACCGTTTCAAATCGTCGCCACCCGCCTCAATGGCAAGCCGGTCAGCAGCACCGACTTCGTCCCCGCCGCGTCGTTGCCGGACCGCAGTGTATGGGACATCGAACTGGCCGCGCCGTCGGACGGGTCCGATGCCGGGCCGGTGGTGCCAATCATCGCGGCTGACAATCCTGATGCGATGTTCGGCCCGCACCAGCCGGAATGGGACACCGCCGGTTCCGCCATCGCGTCGGTGGATGGAAAACTCGCCCTCCGTTTCACAAGTCGCAGCGATGAAACACTGTTTCACATATATAGCAATGGAATCCCGCGTGCCAAACGGATCGAGAGCAAGCGCTGGGTCGATCCCGATTCAGCCGACCACGCGTCCATCGCGAGATTCTACAGCGTGGAGGCGATCGACCGCCGCACCGGAAACGCTTCGCACCACAGCCCCGGCATCGCGCATCTGACATCCCGAAACCAGATTGTCATCCCGGCCGCGGAGATGGATCACAAGGGCGGAGTCCTGACCGACGGGCGGCATTTCAGGGACTGGGGCGGGCCGGACCACACGTTGACCATTCCGCGCCTCACCGTGAAACAAACCGGCACGTATTTCGTTCGCGCCGAGTTCGCCAATGGTTCCGGCCCGGTGAACACCGGCATCACCTGCGCCGTCAAGAAGCTGGAACTGCGCGGTGCGGACGGCGGCGAACCGGTCGCCTCGGGATACATCGTCATGCCGCAGTCGGGCGACTGGCAGCGCTTCGATCTCTCGACCGGGATCCAGGCGCGCCTGGACGCCGGAACGTTCTACACGCTCCACATTTCCGAAGACGAGTTCTCGCGGAACATGAGCTACTTCGCGGCGAACGAGCGCTACACCGCCCTGCCGGGCGGCGGTGCTGATTTCTATAACTTCGTCAACATCGCCGCAGTTCACGTGACGCGCATCGGCGAGTGATCGCCGGCCGTTCGATCCCATTCTTATGGCTAGACTCACAATAGGGAAATGGCTCCGCCACGCGTTTGCGGTGACGGTCGCGCTGTTTATGAATGTAGCGCTTCATGGTCAGATCGCCGATGTCTTCCCGGACAAAGCGCGCTATCAACCGGGCACTGACGCCCACATTTACGTCGAACTGAAAAACGGCGGTGGAGCCCCGGTGAGCGGGAAGCTGCGTGTGAACGTGCGGAGTCTCACGGAGGTCGTCGCGGAGTTTTCAAGGGCGGTCACCTTGTCGGCGGGCGAAACACGCGGCGAGGGCTTCACATGGACGACACGCGGAGATCACTACCGGGGTTATGGCGTGGACGCGGACTTCCTGGTCGGCGGAAATACGGTCTCATCGAGGTCCAGCGCGATCGATGTGAGCCAGGATTTCATTCCGTTTCCGCGGTATGGCTACTACACCGACTTCCACCCGGGCCAGCCCTTTGAAAGATTGGACTGGGAGGTGGACAATCTTTGCAAACACCACGTCAACGTCATCCAATACTACGACTGGATGTGGACCCATGACCGTCTGATCCCTTATGAAAACGGCGAGCCGGTCGAGCAATACGAGGATTTTTTCGGGAGCGGCAAGACACTCGGAAACATCCGGCGCAAGATCCAGCGCGGCCACGATCGCGGCATGGAGGCGATGGCCTACAGCCTCCTCTATGGCGACAGTGGCAACGATGCCGGCCCGGAGCGGATCGAGTGGGCGTCCTTCACCGGTCCGTGGAAAACCCAGGCCGCCGACGTGCGCAACCACATCGGCAGGATATGGGTGATGGACGTTTCCAACGAGGGATGGCAGTCGCACATTTTCAGTGAGTTTAAGAACGCGATGGCGGAGCTGGATTTCGACGGCATCCACCTCGACAACCTCGGCGGTGCCTCCAGTTATCAGTATAACTCCGCGAACGTCATTCCCGAGGACATCGCCTTTCCTTCGTTCATCAATGACTGCAAGGGGGAGCTGCGCGCGCAGCGGCCATTCGCCAAGCTCGCGCACAACGACGTCGCGGGCGGCTATCTCGGCGCGGTCGCCCCGGCGCGGACGGATTTCTACTATGCCGAAGTCTGGGGCCGGGAACGCTTCATCGACATCCGCAATCTGATTCTCGACGCGAAGGCCGCCGGCGGACGCGACAAGGCGGTCGTGCTCGCCGCCTACATGAACTATCATGAGTTTCTCGGCGAGAATCCCCCGGAGTGGATCAACGAGGCCTCGGTGCGGCTGATGAATGCCTGCGTGGCGGCGAACGGCGCCTTCCACCTGGAACTCGGCGATGGCGACCGGATGCTGACCAACGAGTTCTTCCCGATCCACCGGCCCATGCACGACTCGCTCAAACGCGCGATGCGGGACCACTACAGCTTCATTGTGCGCTACGAGAACTTCCTGTTCTTCAACAACCAGGGCGGTGTGCGTGACGGGACCGACGAGATGCGGATTTCCAGCAACACCCACTCGCTGTCGAAGGACGGATCGGCCGGAAAGATATGGACCGTCGCCAGGATTTGGGACGGGGAATACGACTCCGTCAGCCTGATCAACCTCCACGGCACCGACGACCAATGGCGGAATGTCAGTGCGAATCCGGAGCCTCAATCGGAGATTCATTTGAAGTATTATATGGACCGCAAGTGCCGCAGGGTTCTCGTCGCCACGCCGGACGACGGGCTCGGCCGGCCGCACGAACTGCCTTTCAGCGAAGGCAGGGACGACGGCGGATATTTCGTGGAACTCACCGTGCCGTCCCTCCAGTGGTGGGATCTGCTCATTTTCGACAAAACCGCGCGCATCAAGACCGACGGCTGGCCTGGCGATTGGCAGGGCGAGGTTCCCGCCGCGATTCATGGGATGGCGGTGAATGCCGGCGAGTTCATCTATCGCGGCGACAGCGGGGACACGAGGTCGTTCACGGGCGTGACGACGGACAGCGACATCACCGAAGTGCGCGTGACGGCGGACGAAACCTATCTGCATTTCCTGATCCGCATGCGGGACATCGCCGACGAAAGCATCCCCGCAGTCGGCATGGCCGTTGACACCGACCAGGACCCGCACGACACCGGCCATATCTGGATTGGCGACGCGTCCACGCCCGAGGGTTCCATTCTGCTCGCGGATCCGGTCCAGTATGCCGAGCGCCAGGTCATGATTTATAGCGAGGGAGGGCGGCCGCGGATCAAGTTGTGGGACGGCGCGGAGTGGTATGACCCGCCTTCGGGTGTCGCCGCAGTCTCTGTGAGCTCCGAGTACGATTGTATCGAGGCGAGCATAGCCAAGACGGACCTCGGGATTTTCGCTTCCCGACAAGTGAAGCTGACACTGGCGTCGTTCCGCAGCAGCGGAAATGCCGCGGGAAACGACGCGACCTTCGACAGCGATCATCACAACAACGACGCCATCGACGTGATGGGTGGAAGTGCGGGCGTGAGCGAGGACTCGTGGGAGAGGGATCTATCCGACAACGCCATCGGACATCACGCCACATTTCTCGTGGATTCTGATAGAGTGAGGCCGGTTCTCGTTTTCACCGGACACGGACGACACACGCCTGCGATTCCGGCGGCGCTTTCCACGGTGATGGTGGAGGTGGAAACGTTTCCCCGCGAGGCGGCCGGGAGCGCCTCGGTGGGGTGGAGATTGAACGGCGGGAACTGGCAGGAGTTGCCCATGAACCACGCGGGGGAAAGCACGGAGAATGGGCTCAACGACCTATGGCGGTGCGCCATCGGCACCTTCCAGCCCGGAGACATTGTCGAGTATCATTTCCGATCCGTGATGCCGGATGGAACATCCATGCTCGATGACAACGGCGGTGTGAATTACCGCGCCGTTATTCCGGCGGATGGCGATGAGGATGGCCTGCCGGACGCCTGGGAGTTGCTCCACGGCTTATCCATCTCCAGCGCGGCGGGCGATCATGGCGCAATGGGCGATCCTGATAGGGATGGTGTCGTCAATCTTCTCGAACTGGCTTTCGGGGGGGATCCGGGAACCCCGGATGCCGGGATACTGCCGAGAGCGGAAATGATCGACGACCGATTCAAAATCATGTTCAACCGCGATCCCACGGCGGGCCTAACAGTCACGGTGCAGGCCGCGGATCAGCCTGACGGAGTGTGGCAGTCCATCGCGCGCGGCGTGGACGCTGAACCGGTGGAAGCCATCGGTGAAGATGTGAAAGCCGTCGAGGGCGGGAGCGGATCCTATCGCGAGGTTGAGGTGAGCGTTCCGGCGGGAAAGCAGCGCGCGTTCATGCGGGTAAAGGTCGAGCCGTGAAACTCGTGAATGGGTCCGGCCAGGGGAGCGCTCAGCGGCACCACAGCCAGTCGCGGATTCGGCCGGGTCGTTTCCGGTTTTGCGGATCTCGTGTTGGGAATCGCGGAGGCGGCACTTGAGGGAGGACGCGCTCGCCGACTCATCTCGATGGGGAATCGACGACGCTGACGCGTTGTGGCGGAAATTCGCCGTCGCGCTGGTCGAACATCCGCGATCCCGGCCTGCGCGGGCAAACGCTCAAGGTAGGGACGGACAGCCGCACGCTCGAGGAAGTCGGCCGCCAGTTCCAGGTCACCCGCGAGCGCATCCGCCAGATCGAGGCCAAGGCACTGAGGAAAATGCGCCACCCCACCCGCATCCGGAAGCTGGAAGGCTTCATCGAGCTGCCAGGGGCGTGAATCCGTGGCGGCGGTTTTCAACTGCCATGCCTGTCAAAACCTTGGAAACGATGTCATAGGCGGCAAACCACCGCCACAGGAGGACCGTTGGGAATCAAATGCCCTTCCTCAATTTCCGCCAACTCGCATTTCCGCTTTCGCACCGGCGTCGGATCGGCTAAGGTTCGTTATGCATTTCCCGCAATACAGGGTTCCGGTCGAGCGGTTGAAGGAGGATTGGTCGCGACGGATCGCACATCAAATCATGCGACGGCGCAGGCCCCCATCGCCTCCCTGCCGGATCTCCGACAATAGCGAGCCGTGGATACACAAGCCCTCATCGGTCGCGGAGTTCTGGGAAATCGCCTGCAGAGTTAACGAAACCGTCGAAAAATGGGCACCACGACAGGAGAATTCATCCAAGAGCTGACTCGAAACCACGATGTGATCGTGATCGGCGGTCTCGCGATCATCGCTCATGGGTTCAATCGTCCCACCATGGATGCTGATGTTTGGCTGGATCCGATGGAATCGCCAATGTCATGGGCGGAAACCGTGCAAGCCGTTTGCGACCGCTTTCCGAACCTGACCATTCATACCTTGCCGGGTTGGCGCAAAGTGGAAGGGCTGGACGTCGCAAACGCTGCTGAGGAGGTCGGAATGGTTCGGATTCTGGGTCTTGATTGTCCGTTGGATGTGTTCCGCCGACCCAACGAATTTCCCGAAGATTCTTTTGCCGAGGTTTTGTCCCGCTGCTCCCGCAATAACGATGGAACCTGGCTCCCCGACGCGATCGATCTGGCTATCACGAAAGACCTGACGAATCGGGAAAAAGATGACCACGACATCCGCTTTCTGGAATCCAAGATTCGAACCCTTTGGGTGGAGAAGTTGCCACATGCGACCGAAGAGGAAGCCCGCTCACTTTTCGAGCGCTACGTGGATTGGCAAACCTGTGAGGCAGCGCTCAGAAATTCCAACCTGTTGGTAAAGGAAATGGCGATGGAATTCTTGCGCGAGTTTGCTGCGGAGGGAGACCCTTTTTCGGCGGCGATTCTTGAAGATCGCGAGATTCCTCCCCCCTGATTTCCAGGCGACCCGTGAGCAACTCAATACCAGCCAACGCCGGTTTGAAGTCCTTGCGGGCGGGTCCCGTATCGCCCCGCGAGCGCATCCGCCAGATCGAAGCCAAGCCCCTCCGCAAAATGCGCCACCCCATCCGCATCCGGAAGCTCGAAGGCTTCATCGAGCTGCCGGGGGCTTGAACCGCCGCAGCGCGGAAACATCATTCCCGAAGGAGGCTTCTGAGTCCTGTTTCTTTGAGCTTGTTGGCTTTTTCGCGTAACAACGCTCATCCGATGTGGTAGTTACCGGCGGGATGAAAGATGCCAAATCCGAGCCCGCTGTTTTCGCGACCACACGGTGGACCTTGATCGGTCACGCCGCGGGCGGGCCGCAGGCGCAGGCGGTGCTCGGCGAGCTGCTCTCGATCTATTGGCAGCCGCTTTACCGCTACGCCCGCAGGGTCGGGAAGTCCCGCGAGGACGCGGAGGACCTGGTGCAGGGATTCATGGAGCGGTTGATCGAAAACGAATCGCTGCGCCATCCGGATCCGCAGAAGGGCCGTTTCCGCACGTTTTTGTTGGCCTTGTTCAACCACTGGATGATCAACGAGTGGAAACGCGGTTCCAGGGAGAAACGGGGTGGCTGTTCCTCGCATGTCCCGTTCGACTGGCAGCACGCCGAGGCTGGAGTCGTTCATGAACCCGCCGACGCACGCAGCCCGGATGTTCTCTATGATCGGGAATGGGCGCTGGCCTTGCTGGAGGCCACGCTCAACCGGCTTGAGGAAACCTGCCGTGCGGAGGGCGGCGCTTCCGCGTTCGGATTCCTGAAACCCTGCCTCACCGCCGACACGGCGCGGATATCCTATCGGGAACTCGCCGCATCGCTTGGACTCAGCGAGGGCGCGGCGCGGGTGGCGGTGCATCGATTGCGCAAACGCTACCGCTTGCTCCTCAAGGAGGAAATCAGCCGCACGCTCTGTGATCCCGCGCAAGCCGATGAGGAACTGCGCGCTCTTTTCACCACGCTCACGGGCTGACGGCTTGTTGGAACCGAAAATATCCGGTAACGACCATCCATCCGTGTTGTAGAACAGGGTGGAACCATGGCCACAGAAAGACCCTCACCCGTTTGCCCCGATTGCGGGTCACCGCTGCCTCCGGATTCGCCGCACGCGCTGTGCGCGGCCTGCTTGCTGCGCCTTGCCCTTGCATCCCAAACCCTCGCCGGTGACGGGAAATCCAGCCCGATTTCACCGCCTCTGACGCCGGAGGAAATCGCGGACCGCTTTCCCGGATTCGAGATCCTCGAATGCCTCGGCCGCGGTGGCATGGGCGTGGTTTACAAGGCGCGGCAGAAGTCGCTCGACCGCTGGGTGGCCATCAAGATCGTTGCTCCGGAAAAACACGGGGAGGAGATGTTTTCCGGACGATTCGCCCGCGAGGCCGCCATGCTCGCCAAGCTCAGCCATCCGAACATCGTGACCATCCACGATTTCGGCGAAACCGACAGATTGTTTTTCATCGTGATGGAGTATGTGGACGGCGTGAACCTGCGCGATTTGGTCAGCGACGGTCGGCTGGCACCCGAGCAGGCGCTCG